>NZ_JBUEBA010000001.1:0-16686 GCF_058107045.1 Acinetobacter sp. AB03
ATATAATAGAGCTTATACGAAACGTATTTTTAATATTACTTTAAGATCAGTATCTTATCGTTATTCATACCCTCTGGAACGTTCTCGTTCAACCGACTTGGAAACAAGTCGGTTTCTTTTTAAGCAAAAATGTAACTTTTAGCCAATAAGGTTGATCAAAAAACATTCTTTTTTGCATTTTTTCCTGATTTCTCAAGGGTCACAGTTCAGAAATAATCCCCAATTTCTGCGGACAACTCTTGGGATAAAATAGGCCAACTTTGTAAGCTAAAACTTACACAGATTTAATGTTTTTGCGGATTAGTAATCCAAAGCATTAGCCCTATGATGAATACATAAGGGAACTGGATGTTTCTAGAAAACAAGAATAAGAAAATAGCGCAAGGAATGGGCAGCACGAGATCAGTAAGACTAGCAACCCGATATGAAAAAGCCCGACAGGATGTCGGGCTTTTTTATGTCTTGAATCTGGATTTCGTGTAAGAGATTTTATGTTAAATCAGTTGGCTATAAATTTTCAAAAATATCCTTAGTTTAATATTTTAATAAGCAAGTAAAGGGTAAGATGGGATTGAAAATCTTAAATTTCTGCAGGAAATTTAAATTAAAAGAAACGGGAGTTAATAGTATGAGTCAAGACCCTAAAAAATGTCCTGTTACCCACCTGACTACTGAAGCTGGTGCCCCTGTGGTCGATAATCAGAACAGTATGACGGCAGGTGCGCGTGGACCTTTACTTGCCCAAGATTTATGGTTGAATGAAAAATTAGCAAACTTCGTCCGCGAAGTGATTCCAGAGCGTCGTATGCACGCTAAAGGTTCAGGTGCTTTTGGTTCCTTTACCGTGACCAATGATATTACCCAATATACTCGCGCTAAAATTTTCTCTGAAGTTGGCAAGAAAACCGAAATGTTTGCGCGTTTCTCAACGGTGGCGGGTGAACGTGGCGCGGCCGATGCAGAACGTGATATTCGAGGTTTTGCCCTGAAATTCTATACTGAAGAAGGCAACTGGGATCTGGTCGGCAATAATACCCCGGTGTTTTTCCTGCGGGATGCCCGTAAGTTCCCTGACCTGAATAAAGCAGTCAAACGTGACCCGAAAACCAACAAGCGCAGTGCCACCAATAACTGGGATTTCTGGACATTATTGCCTGAAGCCTTGCATCAGGTGACCATTGTGATGTCGGATCGCGGTATTCCTGCTGGCTACCGTCATATGCATGGTTTTGGCAGCCATACCTTCAGTTTTATCAATGCCCAAAATGAACGCTTCTGGGTGAAATTCCATATGCGTACCCAGCAAGGCATCCAGAACCTGACCGATGCTGAAGCAGCAGATTTGATTGCTAAAGATCGTGAAAGTAGTCAGACTGACTTATTTGATGCCATTGAGCGTGGTGAGTATCCAAAATGGAAAATGTACGTTCAGATCATGCCGGAACTGGAAGCTGAAACAGTTCCTTATCATCCATTTGACCTGACCAAAGTCTGGCCGAAAGGTGATTATCCACTGATTGAAGTCGGTGAATTCGAACTGAACCGCAATCCGGAAAATTATTTCCAGGATGTAGAACAGGCTGCCTTTGCACCAAGTAATCTGGTACCGGGAATTAGCTACTCACCGGATCGTATGTTACAGGCGCGTCTGGTGAACTATGCTGATGCAGCACGTTATCGTGTTGGTGTAAATCATTCACAGGTTCCGGTCAATGCTGCACGCTGCCCTGTAAACTCTAATCGTCGTGATGGTCAGGGCCGCATGGATGGCAACTATGGTTCATTGCCACATTATGAACCGAACAGTTTTAACCAGTGGCAGGAACAACCTCAGTTTAAAGAACCAGCATTAAAGATTACCGGTGATGCTGATTTCTGGGACTTCCGCGAAGATGACAATGACTACTTCAGCCAGCCCCGTGCCCTGTTCAATTTGATGAATGATGAGCAGAAACAAGCATTGTTTAATAACACGGCCGCAGCGATGGGTGATGCGCTAGATTTCATCAAATACCGTCATATCCGCAACTGTTATGCTTGCGATCCAGCTTATGGGCAAGGCGTTGCTAATGCCTTAGGTATGACTGTAGCAGATGCTCAAGCGGCACGTGAAACAGATCCTGCTAAAGGTTTACCAAGTTTTCTTTAATGTGGAAATTTGATTTAGATAGTTAATAAAAAAGCCCGACAGGATGTCGGGCTTTTTTATTCTCTATTTTTTAGATTAAGCTTGTAAGTGTATATACAATGAGAATTAAAGTTTCTATTGGTCCTATTAAATAGCATTTTGCCACTCCTAGGTTCAATCCTAATCAAAATAGTGAGTAATTATGATCCCTTCTTATGAAAACTTTAAAGATTTTAAAGATGCTGGTGAAAAAATTTTAGAGTATTTACATAATCACTTAGGCTTTGCTTTATGGATGATCACTCGTACTGAAAGTAATGATTGGATAGTTTTGCAAGCTAAAGATCATGGATATGGAGTACAGGCAGGACAGGTCTTCAATTGGGCTGACTCATACTGCTCTAAGATGGTATTAGATAAAGGGCCACGCATAGCACCTGATTCGAAAAAGATTCCACTGTATGTAGAAGCAGGTATCAACAAACTGGTCGATATAAACGCCTATATTGGGCAACCTTTATTCAATGAGGATGGTTCTATTTTCGGCACATTATGTGCTATTGATCCATCAGTACAGTCTCAAAGCATAGAACAACATAGTGATCTATTAGAGCTATTAAGTTTATTACTTAGTCGAATTTTACAAAATGAACTTAAAATTAATGAACAAAAAAGAGTTAGTGAAAAGCTTGAAATGGATTCATTAACCGATCATTTAACGGGTGTTTTTAATCGTCGTGCTTGGGATACATTTTTGGATTTAGAGGAAGATCGATGTAAAACGTACGGACATCCAACCACAGTGATTATGATAGATTTAAATGACTTAAAAGCTATAAACGATAAATTTGGTCATTTGGCTGGAGACCAGATGATCCAAAAAACGGCCCAAATCTTAAAGAAAAATGTACGCTCCAATGATTTAGTCGCGCGTTTAGGAGGAGATGAGTTTGGCATTCTAAATATTGAAACGACTTTAGAAAATACTCAGAAATTGGTGAATCGGCTTTTAAAGTCCTTACAAAATGCTGGAATTAATGCTGCTCTTGGTGTTGCGGCACGTGAACCAAGTAAAAATTTACGAATGGCAGTAATTGAAGCAGATGAAAAAATGTATCAGCATAAACGTCAAATTAAAGTCATCATTTGATGATTCCATAGAACAGGATGTTTGAGGATCTAAAACAATAATCGTAAGTCAGACACTTGGATTGTGAAGCTAGACAGGAGTCTTGCTTGAGCAGTAAGCTCATTTGAAGTTTTTCTAAAATTAACATAATGGTTGTTATACGAAGTCGACTTGTAATGCAATTTGCATTACAGTACTCTTAACACATTAAATAACTGGGAGATATGATGGCTACTGTTAACTTCAGGGTCGATGAAGCCCTTAAAGAAAAATCCTATTCCATCCTTAAAGAACAAGGTATTGCACCTACAGATTTCTTTACTAGTATTCTTGAATATGTTGCTACGACTGGGAAACTACCTGTCAAAAAAGCTCTGCTTTCAGAAGAAGATGAAGAATTATTAGCTCTTGTCCGTAAGCGCATTAATGACCCTAAAGAGATGTTTGAGGAAGTCACATTAGATGACTTATAAGCTTTTACGTCACAAAGACTTTAAAGCAGAATGGGAAAAACTCCCTGTTGCTATACGAGATCAATTTAAGAAGAAACTAGCCAAAGTCATAGAGCAGCCACATATTCCAAAGAATATGCTTAGAGGGGATCTTGCAGGTTGCTATAAAATTAAATTATTAAAAGCTGGTGTCAGACTTGTCTATCAAGTTAAAGATGATCAGGTAGTTATCTTGCTCATCACAGTCGGGAAACGAGCTGATAGCATAGTTTATGACGAAGCTAAAAAGCGCATTAAAGACTAAAAATGGGAGCTTATAGCTCCCATTTTTGCATTCGTATAAGAGATTTTATGTTAAATGAAAGGTATCCTTTCTTTCGTATAGTTGAATAATAAATTCGAAAAAAATAATAGAAAAACTTATAAGTTATTAAACATAGAATATTTTTAATTTGTTACATTAACAAAAAATTGAAAACCGGTTGGATTCATGAATTTCGATGACTTGAAAACTAATATAGTAAATCTACTAAAAATATATAGAGGTCGTGGAGTTAGCCTCAGAAACGAAATACATCCTTTACTAGCAAGTTTTACATTCTTAGATCGAATTCATACTTGGTCTAGTCTATTTGTACATATCAGTGAACTTGAAGAAGATATTGAACCTGATTTATTAGCTAAATTAGGAGATTTGTATACAAAAATAAAGACTGATTTTAATAAAAGGGTTCTTTTTGAAGATAAATATTTGAGTGTTTACAATGAATTATCTTGCTATGATCAATTAAAACAGCATCTAGAAAGTCTAGTTGCACCGGATCAAACTTTAGATTTATCTAGAAATGGAGATTTCAAAGATCATATTTTCCAAGCTAAGCAAGAAGTAGAACAAAAGTATATCTATCAGTTCAAAATTATTAGAACTTTTATTTTGAAAGAAAATATCCGTGTGGATGCTTTAAAAAGTGAATACGTGAATGAGGAGTATGAAAAGCTAGTAGCTTACAAAGAGGTTCGTTTACCTTGTTTTGATAGCATTATTTTAGATGATGTCACTCAACAAATTATCTTGTGTGCGGATCTTTCATCACAATTTCACGAAGAAAATCTACGAGGAGCGTTAGCTAAGCTTAGATTATATCTAAATCAACTTGTACTTGAGCATATTCCTGATACTGGATGTAATGTTTTCCCTGCTATTGAAAGACTCTACTATGAGGAAATAGGTAATGTGAAAAACCTGTCATTTAAAACTGATGACGGTATTTCACATAATGAATCATCAAGAGTAGGTATTGAAGATTTACGTAGTGGTGAATATCACAAAGGCGGTATAGCGAATGCAACTATTGAGCCTTACAATATTACTAAAGAGTACAACCTTGAAGCCTATAAAGTATTAGTTACGGTTAAAGGTTCTTGGCATGCTCTTGCAATCAATACGGGCATACCGAATCTGAATAACTTTTACGTTTCAACAAAAGATCAATCTAGCTTTTTCAAAGCAATTGAAGAAATCGTCAAAACATCATGAACTCAGAAGCAGTTGATAGCTTGTACATTAAGAGGTTCATTGAAACTAATGAACTTTCTGATGAAGAAGTAAGCGAACCTCATTACCAAGAAATGATTGCTTGGTTAGATAAATTCGTCACTTATTTCTTTCATGTAAGAGAAATAAGTTCTTATAAGCATGTGACTTATAAAAAAATATATGACGTGATTAAACCTATCGAGAACTCTGAGTTTAAAATTTTTGTAAATAATCTATTGATTTTGAATGTCTTAGATGATCATTTTCAAGCATGTGACCTATATTCCGAGGATATTATTTCAGTCGATAAAGAGTGGATTAATGAATGTATTCTTAACCAGTCATATGTAGACCCTTTTACTGAGGAAAGTATTAGTAAAGAAGATTTTTCTAAAATTATTTCTCGATATTTTTCTTTTACAGACGAATTTAAAGAATATTTAAAACATGACCACTCTTGAATTTGACTTAACTGATCCTTTAGAAGAAAGTTTGTATAATCGAAGGATAGCTGTACAAAAAAATGACTATGAACTTTATATAAAACAATTATATAAAGACTTAGGTATATGTGTTAAGGATTTAGAAGCGAAAGCGCATTATGCTCATTCACAAAGTGAAGATCAATTATCCTTGATAATAGAAACCCAACTAAAGGGTATGGGTTATAAAGCTTCTCATGATACTTTTCATAATGGTCATGTAGATATACATGTTCAATATCGTCATTTTCTTTGGCTAGGCGAAGCTAAGATTTATGGCAGCCCAACTAAGATTTTTGAAGGTTTTTTACAGCTGACTACTAGGTATAGCAACTCCTCAACTGATAATTATCATGGAGGATTGCTCATATATATACAAGATACAAAGCTGACATCTATTGATATTTTAAATGGATGGAAAACATTTGTTTCTGACGAACAACGCAAACAAGATCACTCGTATGAAATTACATGTTCAGATAGGACAGGAAGAAATCTTTATTTCGATTCCACCATGCCTCATCATAAGTCTGGATTAGAATATTTCATAAGGCATATGACAATAGATCTTCGCCATGACCCACAAAAATAGAGTCGATAACCTTAATTTCTATGTGTTTTTTTTTATGATAGGTCATATTTTTAAAAATCCACAAATATGACCTATCGATTTTAGAAAAGAAAGAATGATTTAGAAGCGATAACGAACGCCGGCTTCAAGCGAACGTTCTGGACCTACATAAATTCCCTGACGCAAGCTTGCAATATAACGTTTGTCCGCCAAGTTTTTCACGGCACCATAGAATTCAACTTGATCATTAAGCGTATAACGCGTAGTCAAATCAACTGTCGTATAGCCATTGATTTTGCCCGTGAAAAAACCAGATGTGTTTTCTACAATTGGTTTTGTATTCAATTCATCGGTAAATTGTGAACCCGTATAATTCGCGCTTAACTGCGTACGTAAACCTGCATAGGTATAACCTAAACCTAGGTTTGCTATCCACTCTGGTGTATACGGAACACGATCGCCATCTCTTGATTTAAGCGTACCATTTTTATTATAACGGTCGCCCTTGAACTGAGCATCTATTACCCAAGTCAGATTGGCGAATACATCAAATCCGTTGTCCAATTCTAGATTAACCGCGCCTTCTAGGCCTTGGTTATAGGTTTTACCGCCATTTGTACTTTGAAAGTCAGAATTACTGTTCGCTGGAATAATCTGATTATCAAAGTCCATACGGAAAGCAGTCATTTCATAGCTCAAAGCATCTTGTTGACCTCTTAAACCAAATTCCCAACTCACGGCAGTTTCCGCATCCAATTTTTGGTCTTGCAAGCCACTGAGAGAGTCACCATTCAATGCTGGTGAAAATGCTTTATAGACACTACCATACAGCTGCACAGCAGGATCTAATTGGAATGTCACACCAAGTCCAGGCATCACTTCAGTGTTTGAGGTTTTAACCGACTCATTCTTTTTCTTGTCTTCACGTTGCTGCTCATAATGTTCAATACGAACCCCCGGTGTCACCGACAGTTGATCGGTAATATCTAAACGGTTTTGGGCATACAAGGCGACACTTTTAGCAGAATCTTTGACATCCTTATTGACCGTTCCAGTACGTGGCGTCGCACGAGTGGCCTTAATGGTGACATCATCCATTTTTTCATTCATCAGGCGTAAGCCAACTTCTGCCTCACTTGAAATATTGAATAAAGTATGTTTGGTCACTAAGCGGGTTTCAGCACCGATACGTTCAAATGCACGATTATTGCCATTCAATGTATCTTTATATATCCACTGACCTGCAGCTTTTGATGCAGCTCCGTCAACATCATAACGCCAGTAATCACGATTCATTTCACTCCAATAAAATAATGTTTGCAGTTCCATATCATCATTTATATTCCAGCGGTGATTAACATCGAAAGAATTGCGTTCTGTTAAGAACCAGTCATCTGGTGCAGGGTTGCTCTCTTTCTCATTTTGATATTCGCCCAGGAACTGCCCGCGATAAGAGATGTTGGCATCATTCTCATAATGGGTGAATTTCACACCTAACCATTGATTATCACCAATTGCTGTGCCCGCCTTAATGACAGCATCTTTCATTTCATAGCCCTTGTCCATGAAACCGTCACTTTTTGCCCAGCTTAAAATTGCCCCAACCTTACTGTCTTTGTTTGGAGAACTTCCTCCTAATTCAACTGTTGTTTTATACGTATCCCAAGAGCCAACCGATACATCAACCAGAGCACCATCTTTCGGTTGCTTAGTCTGGTAATTGATCACCCCTCCAATGTTCAGTGGACCATAACGCAAAGCTGAAGAACCTTTCATCACTTCAATACTATCCATGCGCTGTACACGTGGATTGTAATAACGACCATTTCCAACAAATAGACCAGGAGCTACAGGCACACCATCTTCTAAAATTAAAGTTTTATAATCAGCTGAACTGATACCTCGCATACCAATATTGGCAACTACAGCAGACTCTTCCTCAGGTTTCACATAGACACCGGAAACACGTTTTAAGATATCTTCTGTAGATGTCGGAATAACTTGTTTAATTTGCTCTTGGTCTACTATCACCGCTGCCCCCGGAATCTTCGAAACAGCGTCCTCCTGTGAGCCAATCACCTGAATCATAGGCAACACCATACTTTTTTGTTCTTGCTCAGGGGCTGCATATAAATTAGGTATAAAACTACTGAATAATAATCCGCTCATGACGATTGGATTTTTCAAAAAGCAACGTTTTTCCATGTTTACCTCTATTTAAAAGATCGGGGTGGCAATCGATTGGCAGATAAATTAACTTACAAAACAAGTAAATTGCAACACAAATAATAACAATTATCACTTATATTTTAAAAATGATTATCTTTTATAAGAAATGAATCTTAATAAAATCGATTGTTTTTCTAAAATTTATTCTGATTTTTTAAATTTGTTTTATTAATTGCCTGACTGCAAGAAAGGCATCCATCTTTAAGATCACACTATGCTATTCGAATAAATGCTATAGCAATCATAGATTATTATTATACCAATCCATTGAAATAACCTAACATTCAGCCCATTTGCGAGTTCCAATCGATTAGATGAGTTGGGTTCGTTTGGCAAACTGGTTCCAAGCCATGCAGCAAGCATCAACAATCTCGGTATAATCTTTAAAGCATCGGTTTGATAAATAAAGTTGTTTTAACCACTGCCACACCTGTTCCATCGGATTCAGTTCAGGTGAATATGGCGGTAATTTTAATAAACTGACATTCGTCAAGTTGAGACTCGTTTGATGCCAGCCAGCGCCATCAACGATCACAACAGCTATGATGCCCCTCAGGAACTTGTGCTGAAATCTCCTGTAAATGTAGACGCATTCCTTCGATATTTGCTCTCGGGAGAACCAATCCACAACAGACTCCTCGGGCAGGGCAAATGGCACCATAAATATAACTGTACTCAAATTGCTGCTGACGAACCAGGCGTGGTCGTTCACCCCGGTAATGCCAAACACGGCTGATCGAACCTTGCTGTCCTACTCTTGACTCATCTTGAAACCATAAATCAACTTTCGCTAAATCTGCAGATGCAGGAAGGATTTCTTTGAGTTTGCTGGCAATTTTTTTTTAAATTCAGCTTGAGCAGCGTCGTTCTTTTCTGGGTGGGCAGAGCGACCTGATACCCAGCTCATGCCAATCTGCTTTAACAGTTTGTACAAGCTATTAGGGTTGTAAACCACGTTGAATTTCTGCTGAATGAGTTCGGCAATGTTTACCGCAGTGACCCGGCCACCGCCACGTTGTTGCTGGAGAGCCACGATCTCGGTTTTGAGTTGTTCTTTTTGCTCGATTGACAACGGGCTATGGCGGCCTCGACCTTCCCGATCATACAGGCCATTGATGCCTTGAGTCTGAAAGGTACGCCGCAACTTGCGTATAGTAATGGGATTAAAGCCAAACTGTTGAGGAGAAACGCCTTTTGCCATTTGGGCGAGCATTAAGAGTCGAACCCGCGTGCGTGGATTCGACTCTGTTTTGGACAGTGCGATGAAATCAATATCAGTTAATTGATAGGCAGATATTTTACTCATACAACTATATTAGCTTATTTCGATTGAATGGTATTAGAGAAAATTTTTTATTTTATAGATTACAGACATCTTTATTGATGAGTGGAATGCTTAAGTTTTTGATCAAGAAGAACCGTTTAATCAGTTCTTCTTATACTTACAGATGCTTTAATTTCATTATAATATTTTCTTATCGGCTATTTTTACTCATACGAGCAAGTAAAATCACCGGTATCAAGCCTACCAATACGATCAGTAAAGCTGCGATTGCGCCATCTTCATAGGTGCCTCTTGAGGCTTCCGCATAGAGCTGTGTGGCCAGCGTTTCCATATTCAGTGGCCTCAATAAGAGTGTGGCAGGTAATTCTTTCATACAGTCTACAAAGATCAATAATGCAGCCGAGATGATCGCGGGGCGTAAAAGAGGGAAATGAACGCGCCATAAAATACCCCGTTTGTTCTGTCCTAAATTACATGCAGCATCATCAAGAACCGCATGGATCCGATTATATCCGGATTCTATGCTACCAATTGAAATCGCTAGAAAACGCACCGCATAGACGTAGATCAAGGTAAAACTGGTCCCCAAAAAGAGTAGCCCGGTAGAAATGCCAAGCTGGAATTCAAAAAAATCCGCCACGGCATGATCGAGAGCACCTAACGACAGCATCAGGCCAATGGCAAGTACCGTCCCCGGAATGGCATAACCTAAACTTGAAATTCGGCTAAACCATGTAGTTCGACTAAATCGTGCAGCGCTGACAATGAAGAAACCTACCAGAATAGTAATAAACGTCGCGATGCTGGCCAAGGTAAGGGTATTGATTGAAGCTTGTAATAAATATTCAGAAAAACCCGCATATTGAATACGTTTATAAGACTCTACCAGCAAATGGCTAAATGGGATCAAAAAGCCGATCGTAACGGGAATCAACCCAAGCACGAATAAGGTGAGCGCTCTGCTTCCTGTAACGGGCTGAGCGGGCATCAGGCGACTGCGTTGAGCAGAGTTCATATAACGCTGTTTGCGTCGTCCCAACCTTTCTACGATCACTAAAAAGGTAATGATCATCAGCATAAAAATGGCAATCTGCGCGGCACTGGCCAGATCAGACTGGTTGATCCAGGTTGAATAAATGGATAACGTAAGTGTTCTAATACCCAGAAACTCGGTTGCACCGATGTCATTAATGGTTTCCATTAACACCAGGCTGGTGCCCACGGCAATTGCTGGTCGTGCGAGTGGCATTGCAACTCGTAAAAAGACCTGATTCGGCTTTAGTCCCAAGCTGCGTGCAACTTCAATCAGACTGGCTGACTGCATGAGAAACATGGCACGGGTGCTTAAATAGACATAAGGATACAGGACAAAACTTAATAAAAAGATTCCTCCCCATACCGAACGGATATTGGGGAACCAGAACTGTTGCATGTCTAATCCCAGCCCCTCTCGGAACAGGCTTTGAACCGGACCAATGGGATGCAGAATGTCGATATAGCTATAGGCAATAATGTAAGTGGGGACGGCCAGAGGTAAGAGCAGTGCCCAGTCCAGAAATGCTCGACCACGAAACTGATAGGCTGTGACAATCCAGGCACTGCCTGTGCCAATCAGGATAGTCAATACACCAACACCTAGTAAAAGTACGGATGTTTCGACCAGTGTTGGCGGAATAACATAGCGGATCAGATGTTGCCAAATCTCACTATTACCTTGCAGGGCTGTCCAGACTAAAGCCAAGACGGGTAAGCAGGCGAGCAGCGTCAATAGTCCACTGAGCGAAAATAACGGACGAAATGCAAATTTCTTGTTGGGCATTGAAGATTTAGCTGTGATAAGAGGTGGAAACAAAGTCGATCTTACAGGAAGCGTAAATTGCTCCCTGTAAGTCGAACGAGACTTAGTGGTTAAACTGTACTTTGTCAACTAACAGATTGGCGGTTTTACGGTGTCGGGCAATGTCACTTAAACGAATAGAATCCACCTTGAGTTTGCCAAAGCTTGCAATAATCGGATCAATTTTAACTCCAGGTTTCACTGGATATTCAAAGTCGCTTTTCGCATAGATCGCCTGAGCATGGTCTGAGGCTAAAAACTCAAGCAGTTGTACCCCTTCTTTACGGTTAGGTGCATATTTCGAGACGACTGCACCTGAAACATTGACGTGTGTTCCGCCATTTTTAAAGCGTGGTAAGACTACATTAATGGCATTGCCCCAACGTTGTTGCTCAGCATCGCCTGTGCGCATGGTGCCGACATAATAGGTATTTGCTACCCCAATGTCACAAATCTTGCCGAGAATATCGCGGGCGACATCACGATCACCACCGCTTGCAGGACGTGCCAGATTGGCTTTGACACCGCGTAACCATGTTTCAGCTTCTTTCTCGCCATGATGGGCAATATAGGCCGCAATTAAACCGGTGTTGTAAGGATGGCTGCCGGAACGAATACAGATCTTACCTTTCCATTTTGGGTTAGCCAAATCTTCATAGCTGATCGCGCTGAGAGGAACACGGTCTTTGGACACATACACGGCACGTGCACGCATCGATAAGGCATACCAGTGGCCATTTGCGGCACGTAAATTACCCGGAATGGACTTGTTCAAGATTTTGGAGTCTACGCGCTGCGTCAAACCACTTTCAACCAGATCCACCAGATTGCCAAAATCGACAGTGAGCATCACATCTGCAGGGGAGCGTCGGCCTTCAGCTTTAACCCGTTCCAGTAACCCGTCCTTGATAAAAACCGTATTGACTTTCACGCCGGTTTTTTGGCTAAACTCTTTTAACAAAGGCTGCATTAAAACAGGTTCGCGCGTGGTGTATAGGTTGACTTCCGCTGCATGTACCCAACTACCACTGAAGGCAACCAGACCAGTTAAAAGAAGATAAACTTTCGAGAGTGGTTTCATTTCTTATTTCCTTAACAGAGTTTAAACCTGAACGGCTTGTTCAAGCTGAGATGTGATGGCAATGCTTGTGTCGTCACTGGATGCAAAGAAAAAACATGCTGCTAAATCGACTGACACATAGACCTGTTGATTGGCAGAAAAATGCTGCTGATGGTCAACTTGCACCAATATGATGGTTGAATCAGAGGCAAGCTGCAGACGTAACTGATAGGCATGCCCCATAAAGCTGGATGAAAGGACTTTCGCTGTGACTGCATCTGTGACGGGTTCTCGGCTCACCTGTACTTGATGTGGACGGAAACAGCAGGAAATCGATTCTTTAGTATCTGCCAAATTTTTAGGTACTGTGACCTGACCAAAAATTGTTTTAATTTGCTGATCCAGACGCTGGGCCGGTATTTCATTCAAAGCAGAAAAATAACGTGCCGCAAACAGAGTAGACGGCTGCAAATAGAGTTGCTTAGGTGTCCCGATCTGAATAATTTGCCCTTGATGCATCAGGATAATCTGGTCCGCAATCTGCAAAGCCTCTTCCGGATCATGCGTGACAATCACCGTCGTAGTCGCTGTCTGTATTAAAAGATCAATGGTACTTTGGCGGATCTGATCACGTAGGCGGTGGTCCAGATTAGAAAAAGGTTCATCCATCAGTAACACGTGAGGTTTAGGTGCCAACGCACGCGCCAGAGCAACACGCTGTTGTTCACCACCCGATAAGGTGTATGGATAACTGTGCATGTGATGATGCATGGATACATGTTTTAAGGCTTGTTCAGCAATTTCCTGTCGCTGCTTTTTAGGGAACTTTTTAAGTCCAAACATCACATTTTCCAGCACACTCAGGTGCGGAAAAAGTGCATAGTCCTGAAAAACCAGACCAATATTGCGGGCTTCTGCAGGGATATGTTGTTCTTCATTCCATAAAACGTTGTGTTCAAGCTGAATCGAGCCACTCGTTGGGGTTTCCATACCTGCAATCAAACGTAGCATGGTTGTTTTACCACAACCGGAATGTCCGAGTAAGCAAATGATTTGTCCGCTTGTTGCAGACCATGTCGCTTGATTGACAGCAAAACGTGAGCCGAATTTCTTGCTTAAGTTATAAATTGTTAAGACATTGGCTGAATGTTCTGCATAGGCATTCATATTGAACTCATCGTGCTATTTTCTTTAACAAATAATAACTAATAATCTTTCTCATGTAGAGTCTTTTTATCAGTTGGCTTATAAAAATTCTAGATCATTTTGATCTTTAGCCGCAGGTGAAAACTGATCAAGACTGTTCAGATCACCTATCAGCGATCTTTTTTTCAAGATTGGGTAGATTCAAATTGCCTCCGGTGAGGCCATTTTCCGCAACATGATATAAAAATTCTGTCGCGCTTGCCGAGATTTATTTCACCCTCTCAACAAGGGTAGTTGGTGCGGTCATTGCGATTAAATGCATGTTTTTTCAGTTAATCGCAGTTTAAATTGTTCCCGATATTCATAGGGTGCATCCAGAATCAGGATCCCATCAATCAGATTTTCGGTATGCACAACCAGTTTCTCGAAACCATATTGCATGATCGGATTTAAATAGGTCATGAAAACAATCGGAGTTGTGTCATCCTGTAGACGGACTGCTTTCACTAGCTCAACTGTCTGATGTACGGTTTGTCCAGCACTGAGTGCTCTGAGATAGGGCACAATAAAAAATGGGTAACTGTCAGCTCAGGTTTGAGCTAGTACAGCTAAGTAAATGACCTTTTTCACTGAATTATTAGAAGAGAAGATCTTTCTCTTTTTAGCTGAATGGCGGATTACGCTATTCAACGATTCAATCGAATTCCTCGTATAAATTACATGACCTATTTCAGCTGGATTGCTAAAGATCGTTCGTATATTTTCCCAATTTTCCTGTCAAGATTCGCCAATTTTTGGATATTGTTGATTCCATTGATCACACAAGATATCTAGGGACTTTAATGCATTGTCCTCTGTGCTTGTCTGATAGATTGCTTTTAGACCAGATGTAAAAGAGGTCTCAAATTCTTTCTGATAATAGATTAACTAATGCTTTTAATTCATCTCGTAATTGATTTAAGTTAGCAAACTCAATGTTCTTGGTAAGCTCTTTAGGAATCTTTTCTGCTTCAGCAGATAAGTCTCGCCCTTTATCTTTTAATGAAATAAGAACTCGTCTTTCATCATTAGGATCACGTGATCGATTAATTAGACCAGATGTCTCCATTCTTTTTAATAGTGGGGTTAATGTTCCACTATCAAGATGTAAAATTTGTCCAAGATCACCCACACTTACACAGTCTTTTTCCCACAAAACCAACATTACTAAATATTGAGGATAAGTAAGTCCGAGAGGTGTAAGAAAAGGGCGATAAGCTTTTACGATTAAATTAGATGCAGCATAAATAGGAAAACATAGTTGCTCATCTAAGCAAAGCTGATTCTTGGACATAACTTTTTATTTGGTATAGACAGTGGTAGACACCTGTATATTACCTCGAATAGCATTTGAATAAGGACATACTTGATGTGTTTGTTCCACTATTTTCTCTGCGTCAGCTTGTGAAATACCTGAAATCGTGACATCTAAGTGTACTGTCAAGGCAAATCCACCATTGCCATTAGCAACCATTCCAACAGTGCTCAGGACTTCTACATCGTTATCACGGATTTTATATTCTTTATTGCTACGAGTTACATGGATCACTGCATTTCCAAAGCATGCAGCATAGCCAGCTGCAAATAATTGCTCAGGATTCGTTGCATCACCTTTACCACCTAATTCTTTTGGTAAAGCCAATTTTAGTTCTAAGATACCATCTTCACTACGAATATTTCCTGAACGTCCACCGATTGCTTTAACCTGGGTAGAATAAAGATTACTCATTTTGATTACCTTTAAATAAATACATTGTGTGCAATATAATTGCACATAATGTATTTATGTCAACTGTTTTTTATATTCCATTTAACATAATGGCGGTTATACGAAGTACACATAGACATTTTAATTGGTGAATAACAACACTTGCATATTAATATAAATATCAATCACTTAATGAAACAAGAAAAATCCAAAAATGCCCAAAAAGCCGATTTTGAAACAAGTCGGCTTTTTTATGAGCAGTTTTGAAATATTTTGCCAATAATTTTGACTAAAAATTACGCTTTTCAGCTTGAGTGATACAATTTTGTGATACATTATTGTATATACAAATTTGAATGTTTTTTTATGGAACAGTATTTCGAATGGGATGAGGCAAAGAATCGAAAGAATCAGAAAAAGCACGATGTCTCTTTCGAAACTGCAAGCCTTGTTTTTGATGATTCACTGAGGATCTCAATTCAGGACAGACATACCGATGGTGAAGAACGTTGGCAGACCATTGGGAAAGTAAAAGGCGTACTAATGCTCTTAGTAGCTCACACCATCTTTGATGAAGATGACTGTGAAATCATACGAATCATTAGTGCAAGACAAGTAACTAAGGCGGAGCGAGATAGATATGAGCATGGTTAGATACTCACGCAAAGAACTGAATGAAAAATTCAGCGACAAGCAAGATGCTGAAATTCAACGCTTGCTTGCTAAGGGAACGGTTGCTGATGATCAGCTAGATCTATCAGATATTCCTGAAATTACAGACTGGAGCAATGCTGTACGCCATAATCAATTCTATCGCCCAGTGAAGCAACAGACTTCCATCCGTTTAGATGCTGATGTACTTGCATGGTTTAAAGCTCAAGGCAAAGGCTATCAAACACGAATGAATGAAATTCTGCGTGAAGCAATGTTAGAAGATTTAAAAAATCATCGATAAAAATGGGAGCTTAGGCTCCAATTTTTGGGTTCTTAGTGGAATTTAACCATCGGTATAAAAACTCGTGTTAAACCTGATTTATCATGTATTCATTAATATCAAAAATATTTATAATTTATTATATAAAA
>NZ_JBUEBA010000001.1:16786-28335 GCF_058107045.1 Acinetobacter sp. AB03
AAAAAAGCATGACTAAAAGCCATGCCTTGGGAATTCGTATAACGTGTATTATGTTAATTTTAGGAAATCTTAATCGAAGTGAAATATATAGCTCAAATCATAGAATGTAATGAGAATCTCGAATTCATTCTAAAAATTAAGGTTCGTAATGAAATTCTAGAGGTATTTAGTTCTTCAATACCCTCATGTATTGATCTCAAAAAAAATTACCTTATAGATTTAGAAGCTACTATTTTTGATGATTACCTTATTGAGAAAACACATTATTCCCATCAAATTAAGCAAATAGATAATAGTCTAAGATATGAAATTATTGGATATTTAAAAGAAGGGAAGCTAGATGTTAATGGCTTAATTTTTGAAGATGATATTTTAAATAGAGATTTTTTTTACTTAGATAACAATACAGTAAAATGGACTGTCGATAGAATTAATGCTGACTTTGATGACAGAGATTGAATCCATTTAACATAAAATTTCTTATGCGAAATTACATACCAACTTTAACCACATTGTGGACAGGTTGGATTTTAGAGATAAGAAAAACTTCTAGGGCATTTGCTAAATAAGCCGTATCACGCTCAAAGCCTATTGTAATGATGGATCCAGCATCTTTCAGTCTTGGATCTATCGCAATATATTCAGTTTTATCTTCATTCCATCGGCAATATTTCATTACCCTGGCGCTTAAGCCATTACCACGATAACGGCCAGCACCTCTAGAAGTCCCAACACCGATATAAGTCACTAAATCCCCTTTGACAAACGCATATACACCTTGTTTATCGTAATTAGGAATTTTTCCAAAATTAAAATGTACTGGTGACCATTCAGGAGGCTTTCCTAATAGGTCTACATTCCAGTGATGTTCGAAGAATAATTCTGTATTACGTATTAACTTATTAAGTGTTGGATCTTCCACTACTTATCCCTCAAAATTTATAAATTAAAAAGCTTTCGGTCACGCTCATCTGTTAAATACTTATCCATCTGAGCAATTAATTTAGCTCTGGCTTGTTCATCATCTTCAGTGATCTTTAGCATACAGGATCCAATTAAAATTTTGCGTCTGGTATCATCCTTTCGAGCTTGTTCTTTCTCTTTAGCACGTTCTCTTGCCAGTGCTGCCTGTCTTTGAGCCTTTAACTGCTTTAGCTTTTCTTCCTGTGCTTTGATTTTGCTGTCTAGTGTTTCAGTAACGCTCATTAATCCAATACCATCATCCTGGGAAACCATCCCTAACATAAGCGCACTTGAATATGCATTCAAGGTGCTATATGTATAGTAATGTTTTCCTCGAAGAGCGCACTTATGCAAACTTCGTTTGCAAGTCCGATTGGGGTCTCCCCAATACCCCGACAACCGTAGACACGGTTGTATTTCACTACGTGAAAATTTAAAAGCGAAAAATAGGCATGGCGATTTACCACTTTTCAGTCAAAACCGTAGCACGATCAGCAGGACGTTCCGCCACTGCTGCAATCGCCTATCGGGCTGGTGAAAAGATCTATTGTGAACGTGAAGGCCGAGAACATGACTACAGCCGAAAAACTGGTGTGGAATACAAAGAGATTTATTTACCCAAAGACGCACCAGAACATTTAAAAAACCGGGAAA
This sequence comes from Acinetobacter sp. AB03, assembly GCF_058107045.1. Taxonomy (NCBI): domain Bacteria; kingdom Pseudomonadati; phylum Pseudomonadota; class Gammaproteobacteria; order Moraxellales; family Moraxellaceae; genus Acinetobacter; species Acinetobacter sp. AB03. Next base: position 18,404 of record NZ_JBUEBA010000001.1, read on the forward strand.
GACTCTGGAACGAAGTTGAACAGCGCGAAACCCGAAAAAACTCGACAGTTGCCCGGGAATTTGAAATCGCTTTTCCAAGTGAATTAAATCAGGAACAACGCCTGGCCATGCTCGAAGAACTATGCGCCAGTATCGTGGACAGACATCAGGTGGCCGTTGATGCCTGTATCCATGCCCCGCATACCGGATCCGGCAGTGATGAACGCAATTATCACGCCCATATCCTGATGAGCACACGCAAGCTCATTCCCGAAGGTTTTACCGAGAAAACCCGGGAACTGGATCAGAAACACAGTGGAGAAATCGAACACTGGCGCAAACACTTTGCCGATATCTGCAATATGCACCTGGACATGGCCGGATACACCGCCCGAGTCGACCACCGCAGCTACAAGGACCAGGAGAATGGTCTGGAAGCCACCCTGCACGAAGGGCCTAAAGTCACCGAACTGCGCCGAAAAGGGATTGAGACCGAAATCAGCCGAAGCAATGATGAAATCAAACAGAGAAATCAGGCACAGCTGCAATACGGCAAAAATATGGATCTGCTGATTGCTGAAAATGAGATCAAACTCAGCACACTGAAAACTGAACAGCAGATCCAAATCAAAAATAGCGCTAAAACGCCACCAATTGACGAAAAAGCCCTATTTGAGGAAAAACAGAGGGAAACCCTTGGCAAAGTGCTAAATCGCGAAATCAGCGCAAAAGACGCGAATCTAGACCTAGAATTTATGCAGGATGTTTTTAAAAAGGCCGAAAATACCTTCGGCAAGATGCAAAAACATGAAAACGAGTTCAATCAGCAGCTCGCCCAGGACATCGTGAAGAGCCGACTCAAGCAAAGTTATGACAAATTGCAAAGCCTGGTCGATCAACACAACGAATTAACCCAGAACAAACCCTTACTGTTTGGAAAAAAAGCCTGGGAAGCCCAACGTGACGAGATTTATCAGGAACACAAAAAGCTAAAAGGTCAGCATGAACACCAGAAAAAACATGGTGTGAAGGATTTATTGGAAAATGAAAAGTTCAAAGAACATGCCTGGAAGCAGTACCAACAACAACATCCGGCCAAAGCCAAGCAATACCAAACTCTATACTCAACCTATCAAGTTATTAAGAAATGTGTGAATGAGATCAAAGCAGAACAACAAATGAAACTCAGACAAGAACAACAGCTCAAAGCACAGCAACATGCGCCTAAAATGAAATCTCGTGGCATGAGTCGATAAACAGAGCGAGTGTCTACGAGCGAACTGAGAAAATTTGCCCTTTCCTTTCCCTGATTACAAGCTCCCTATCCATCAATCACCTGCATATCAGAGCATCCCAAATGGGTGCGAACTTTCCAAGTTTGATCCCTAAACCGAGCGTAGCGAGAAAAAAAGCTCATGAGCGAAGCGAATTCCGAGTTGCTTTTGATCTTGCTTTTGCTTTTCCTCAAATTCACGAAAATATGAACCAAAAATTGCCTCGACGAATCGAGCGAAAGCGAGATTCAATAGAGTTTGAGCGAAGCGAAAACCAAGGGCAATTTTTCAAATTTCCTTTTTTAATTATTTTTAAATATTTTAAATCTTTTCAGCCCTCTGTATGCCTTTAGTAGCAATGGTTTCAGCATTTAAATATGACGGATTGACTACTAACTATGACGGATTGACTACTAACTATGACGGATTGACTACTTAACTATGACGGATTGACTACTAACTATGACAAGTATATATTTGTCATATATTAAAAATTAAATGGTTTTATTTTGGATAAGAATCAAGTTGTAAAATCAAATCAAGTTATAGAAGCTTCATATCAATTAAGTGCCGTAGAGCAACGTATTGTCTTAGCAGCCATTTCACGTATTCCAAAGAATCAACCCATCACAGATGATGAGTTATACCCAGTGAGTGTTAATGAATTACAGCTCCTAGGAGTACACGAGAAAACAGCCTATAGAGATTTAAAAGAAGGGATTAATAGACTTTATGAAAGGTCTATCAACCTCTCTGTGGACGATAAATCTATCAAAATGAGATGGGTACAAGAGGTTCAGTTTTTAGATAGTCAAAGTGTCATTGGTATTCGCTTTTCAAAACCAATTTTGCCTTTTATATCCAACCTAAGTAGAGAATTTACGAAATATGCTCTATCTGATATCGCAGGTATCAACAGTGGGTACGGTATCCGTATCTATGAGTTACTGGTGCAATACAGACAAATAGGTAAGCGTGAAATCTCTGTTGATAATCTACGAACGATGCTGGAACTAGGTAAAAAGTATCCGTTATTTGCTGATTTTAAAAAAAGGGTAATTGATACTGCTGTAGATCAAATAAATGAATACAGCCCTTTACGTGTGACGTATGAGCAGAAAAAAACAGGTCGTAAAGTTACTCACATTACTTTTTCTTTTAAAGAAAAAACAAAAAGTATTGGTCAGGAAAGTACAGACATACCGAAAGAGTTCTATAAGTTAACAGATGCTCAGATAAACATGTTTGGTAATCAACTATCGCGTCTACATGAACTTTCTCATCTAGCACGTGAGGGTGAGAGCTATGAAATATTGGCTTCAAAAATCAAGGAAAAACTTAGAGATCCAAAACAACAGAAGCAGTTTTTACCTTACTTACGGAACTTAGGCTTCAAACCTTGAGTGTATTGAAGAATACACTTATTGTATTCTTCAATACGTATCTTAAATACACAGTAATACACTATGAAAACAAGTACAAAATACAGTGTTAGTGATGCTGCCACACTGTATAAAAAATCTAGAGCGACACTTTATAAAGATATAAAAAATGGGGTATTAAGCCGTGATCATGATGGCTTTATAGACTTTTCAGAATTATTGCGTGTATATGGTGAACCGTTTTCTGGAAAACAGTCAAAACGTATTGATACGTCTCTAATACAGAATCTGGATACACCCGAATACACTGATAAAACAGTAGTAGAGTTAAAAAATCAGATCGACTTTTTAAAGAAACAATTAGAAAAAGCAGAAGATAGAGAGGCTAAAGCTAATGCTCGTATTGATACGCTTCTTACACTAATTGAAATGAAGCCACCTAAAGCTAGTAGTGAACCTAATAAAGAGAATATTGAAAGTAATATTTCGCCAAACCCAACTGATATGGCAACAAATATTCAGTTAAAGCAGGTTAAAGAGGACGGATTGACTACTCCAGAGAACAAACGTATCCCTGTTCCGGAACATGTTGAGCCTGAACCTAAGAAGAGGGGCTTCCTGAGCCGTTTTTTCCTTCCCTATGGTTAGCCAGGACTCCAATTTTTTGATGAGCCAATTTCAGTGCAAGCACATGAAATAATGACTCATCAAAAAACCGGATGAGGTTTATTAAAACTGAATAAAACCGTGGAACATTGCTTACTTATTGACCGTGGAACATGAAAAATTGCTAAAACAGCCTAAGAGAGCGTGCATAGGCTGTTTTACACCTATAAATCATTGTTTTAAAAGGGAAATTTTTGCGAATTTCGTATAAGGTGTATTATGTTAATTTTAGAAATACTTAATATTTTCTGTCGTACAAAAATAATTAATAGATTACTCAATTTTTTTATCGCTATTATTTTTGTATGCTTCAGTCATTTCAATAAACCATTTCATCCCAAACTCTTTATCCTCATCATTTAAAAGCCCTAGTTCCTCTCGTTCAGCCTCAGCTGCCAATAGCATATCTTTATTTCTAATAATAAAATCAGCCATATCGTCAGCAAGAGCCATTGGATTATCTTCAATAGATCTTAAAGATTCAGGTGGTTGCTTAGATGCCCAATCGAAAAACATTTCACCAATAGACACTAAATCTTTACTTTGTGTTAGACGATCATGTGCACAGTAATCAATAATAATTTTTTCTGATTGATCCCTACATTTAAGAGCTCTAAATAGTTCTGCAATAGGTAAAAAGTTAATTTTATTACTTGTTGAGCTTCCTCTAAAGTGCATACCCAATGGTCTAGCTATTCCATCTACAACACCAATAATCAAGCCGCCCGACATACCATTAGTATCAAGATCTAAATTATTATATTTTTCAAAAACAAATGTAAATTTATCTTTTCTCAAATGACCATTGATAATATCCATATTTATCGTCGTACTACATGAATGTATTTCATTATTAAATGGCGCAATATTATTATCAGAATCATAAAAATAAGGATTGGATTGTATAGAGTAACCAAAATCTACGGCAACCATACCATCTTTAAATTCATCAATCTCTAGTGGCTTTACTGTATTAATATCAATGAAGTGGTCAACTACTTGGCCTGGTACAGGATGAAATAATTCAACAAGAATAGCATCTTTAAAATCGTAGTATTCATCTTCCTCTATGATATCTCCTATAGTCCAAAAATATTTAGGATATAGAAAATCGTCAACCTTACTAAAACTACGTGTAGATCTATCAGTTATACGAAAAGGTGAAGTATTAGTACCAGAAGAATGTTTAAAATAATCCTCCATAACATGACGAGCTGTTAAAAGAAAATATTTAAGGTCATCCTTAATAAGAATCCCTGTTCCCCAATTTGTAAAATAAATATCTCTAAAACTTGTACCTTCATCTACTGAAGTATCTGAAAATATATGAAAAATTCGTCTAGTTGACTTTGCTAAGTCTTCAAAATTTAAAATTACAGGTTTGACACAACTTACCTGAAAATTAGCATTTTCAAATACTTTCAGTAATGGACTAACTTTTAAATTTTTAAATTTTCTCTTTCTAGGCATAACTAAATATTTAATAACCATTTTCAAAACTTTATGATTAATAGTATCTAAAATCTTTACTATTTAACATAATGGGCGTTATACGAAATGCACAAATTGAAAAATATAAAAATCAAAAACTTATGATATAAATTATTTGCTCGATGATGTTCAAAAGCCGACTTGGAAACAAGTCGGCTTTTTTATGAGCAGTTTTGATAGTTCTTGCCAATAAATTTGACTAAAAATTACGCTTCTCAACTTGAGTTATACAATTTTGTGATACATTATTGTATATACAAATTTGAATGTTTTTTATGGAACAGTATTTTGAATGGGATGAGGCTAAGAATCGAAAGAATCAGAAAAAGCATGATATCTCTTTCGAAACTGCAAGCCTTGTTTTTGAAGATCCATTACGGATCTCAATCCAAGACAGACATACCGATGGTGAAGAACGTTGGCAAACCATTGGACGAGTTAAAGGCGTACTAATGTTATTGGTGGCTCACACCATTTTTGATGAAGATGACTGTGAAATCATACGAATCATTAGTGCAAGGCAAGTGACTAAAGCGGAGCGAAACAAATATGAGCATGGTTAGATACTCACGCAAAGAGCTGAATGAGAAATTTGGTGAGAAGCAAGATGCTGAAATTCAACGCTTGCTTGCTAAAGGCACGGTTCCTGATGATCAGCTAGATCTATCAGATATTCCTGAAATTACCGATTGGAGCAGTGCTGTACGCCAAAATCAATTTTACCGCCCAGTGAAGCAACAAACTTCAATTCGGTTAGATGCTGATGTACTTGCTTGGTTCAAAGCACAAGGCAAAGGTTATCAAACACGAATGAATGAAATTTTACGGGATGCTATGCTGAAAGAATTAAAAAATCATCAATAAAAATGGGAGCTTAAGCTCCCATTTTTGACTTCGCATAACGCCCATTATGTTAATTTTAGTTTTCCTTAATACGACAAAAATATCTACTTCATTTCACGAGAATTTCTTTTGCTAAAAGTTCTTCTTTCGTTACACCGAAATATCTTATTTCTAATTTAGGCCTGCCTAACATCTTTAAAAGATTGTTTTCATCATTTATATTTTTTATAGCTTTGCTTACACAATCAATTACGTCATTAGTTTTAGAAATAGCTTCTTTTTCAGATACTTGATCGCTTACTTTTCGAGATATTAAGTCATCAAAATATATCCTATATTCTTCACAAACTAGATAAAAATAAGGGTCTAATCTATCTAAATCATATTCAGATTCAAAGGGTTTACGATCTAATAAATCTTTTTCAGGATAAATAATCAATTGTCCTGCATCGAACCAAAACTCCACAGAAAAATTATCAAACTCAATTCCATTTAAATCATTACTAAAATTTTGAAAATACTGTAATAAAAGATTTTCTATATCCTCTAAAAACTCTTTATTCTTAATATCAAATATTAAAGATTCATTAGAAATAGCTTTGATACAATCTTCTTGAATATCTAACCCCTTTAAAGTCATTTTTACTCCATTTAAATTTTTAGGTTTTGGTGCATTAAGAATTTTGATTAACAGCAGTTTTGATAGTTCTTGCCAATAAATTTGACTAAAAATTACGCTTCTCAACTTGAGTGATACAATTTTGTGATACATTATTGTATATACAAATTTGAATGTTTTTTATGGAACAGTATTTCGAATGGGATGAGGCAAAGAATCGAAAGAATCAGAAAAAACACGATGTCTCTTTCGAAACGGCAAGCCTTGTCTTTGATGATCCGCTAAGGATCTCAATCCAGGACAGACATACCGATGGTGAAGAACGTTGGCAGACCATTGGAAAAGTGAAAGGCGTACTAATGCTCTTAGTAGCTCATACCATCTTTGATGAAGATGACTGTGAAATCATACGAATCATTAGTGCAAGACAAGTCACCAAGGCGGAGCGAGATAGATATGAGCATGGTTAGATACTCACGCAAAGAACTGAATGAAAAATTCAGCGACAAGCAAGATGCTGAAATTCAACGCTTGCTTGCTAAGGGAACGGTTCCTGACGATCAGCTAGATCTCTCAGATATTCCTGAAATTACCGACTGGAGCAATGCTGTACGCCATAATCAATTCTATCGCCCAGTGAAGCAACAGACTTCCATCCGTTTAGATGCTGATGTACTTGCATGGTTTAAAGCACAGGGAAAAGGTTATCAAACACGTATGAATGAAATCTTACGGGATGCCATGCTAAAAGAATTAAAAAATCATCAATAAAAATGGGAGCTTAGGCTCCCATTTTCGATTTCGTATAAGGTGTATTATGTTAATTTTAGTGAAACTAACTATTAAATCTATTTTCAAAAAATTGAACTTCCTTATTATTAACAACTTTATTAAAAAATAAATATTTGATTTTTATTAAAATATTTTACAATAATTACTCTATTATTTTAAGTAAATTAGAAATTATGCAACTCCCTTTAGATCTTACTTGTCATTTAGATACTCACAATGGGGTATTACAAAGACAAATTAAATTAGAAAATATATTTACTTGTATTCTTGGTGCTAACGGCTCTGGTAAAACACATCTGTTGAGAAGTCTCAAAGAAAGTATCGAATCTCAAATACAGGATAAAAAAACTCGTTTTATCTCGGCTGGACGTATAGGCGTCTTAGAACAATATAGATCAAATTATGATGGACATAGAAAAGGACATAGAAAAGGATATTCCAACATCGAATATGATAGCTCTCAATTTGGCGGAAAAGATTACCAATCTCGTCGCCATGATATAGAAACATTACAGGGCGATTATCAAACCCTTGCCCAAAGACCTGATATTTTAATTAAAGTTCAAGAAAGATTAAGTAAATTATTTCAAAGAAATCTGATAATTGATTGGGATGAAGGTCAACTTAAAATACTTTTCTCCCGTCTAGATGGCAGTTCACCTTATTCATCAGGTAGAGAAGCTTCAGGATTAATGCATCTAGTTGGAATCTTATGTGCTCTTTATGATGATGATGTAGGAGCTTTATTTATTGATGAACCAGAGGTTTCATTACATCCTCAGTTACAATCCTTTTTATTAAATGAAATATTAGATGTCGCAGGAATTCCTGATGGTGACAGCAATAAAAAAATTATAGTTATAGCTACTCACTCTACTGAGATGTTATGTATAAATAAAGCTGAAGATCTGTCATCTTTAATTTTTTGTTATGATTTAAATCAAGATCCAATACAAATCTCAAGTGATGAACCAACATTAAAAAATTTAAAAATACAAAGTCTTATATCTAAGTTAGGACAAGAACATAAGTTAACTCTTTTTTGTCAAAGACCTCTTTTAGTTGAAGGACCTTCAGATGTAGTTATCTGCAATACATTAGCTAAAAAATCACAACTATATTTAGAAGCATCAGGATCTCAAATGCTTCCAGTAATAGGAAAAGATCAGATTCCTATCGTAGCTAAATTACTCAAACTTTTAGGAAAAGAGCCAGTGATTTTAGCAGATGCAGATGCTATTTCAGATGGAATAGATATAGTTTCACAATTTCTAATTCAAAATCAGTACGCCAATAATGAAGCATCTAAATTAGGTGCTAAAGATGCTATTAGTATGGCGAGAGTCATTAATAATGACTTTACTCAATTAATAGACACTAGTTGGGGAGAAATTGAAGCTTTAGCTACACAACACCACTATTGGATTAATGGTCAAACTAATCAAAATAGAGCTAAAAGAAGATCTGCTTTTTCAACATTGTTCTCTTTTAATGATGAATATTTAGCAAGTGCGCTTAAAGAAAATTTTCATAAATGGGGTCAAATTAAAAATAGATATTTAGCCTTGATGGATATTTTGGAAAAAATCGGAATATTCTTCTTAAAGAAGGGGGCTGTCGAATCTTATTATCATGTTGCAGATAAAAACACATCAGAAGGTAAAATAGATGCTGCAGTAGCAGAGATTGAGTATATGAATAGTTTGTCAAAACAAGAGCTTAATACGGAATATGAAGACATTGTAAAATGTTTAAAATTCGCTGCATCTACAGTTGAAATTAATGAAACTTTAGCATTGAGAGATATTCTATTAGCAATAGTTGCTCCTTGTATTACAAAAATACAAGACCCTAATAACCAAGAAAATTTAAATAATTTTGCACACTCGTTATTTCCAGGAAAAGCTCAATTATTTAATTTAATTAGGGAAAAAGAATCTCTCACAATTGAGTTAAAAACAAGAATTATCAATGCTAATGGATTTCCGTTATCAATTCATAAAGACGATGATCTTATTAAAACTATAAATACGAAATTATCACTGATGTAATTAAATAAAAGACACTTCCCAAAGTGTCTTTTATTTAACATAAAATTTCTTCTACGAAATGCACGTGTTAGAACCCAATTAAATCTTTAATTGGGTTCACATCAAATACTCTATTGATCACGATAAGCTCGAACTTTCTCAAAAATCGGATAAAAGTCCAGACCATCATCCTTCATATCTGAAATTACGATCGCAATCACTGCAATGCTAGTGGGCACTTTACCGTTCTTTTTATAGTTGGTAATTGAGTTCGCATTCATATCTAAAAGCGCTGCAAATTCTTTAATAGAAAGGCCAGACTTACCTATAAGTCTTTGAAATTCTTCGTAAGGCATAGTTTTAAAAGCAGAATTGTTCTGATGGAAAAGTATAACACAGATCATTTATTTACATTTAAACACATAAATAATGTGATAAACACACTATTTATGTGTTTAAATGCTCCCATATCCTTCTTTCAGGACATATGAAGAAGGTACCTTTAATTATTTATCCTTAAAATGAGGCATTACTATGGGTAATTTAAACTTGATCAATCATCTATATCTTTCTGAAAACGGTAGAAAAATTGGAACTCAACTCATTAAAGATTTCTCAATTAATAGATCTTACAATCTGGGGTTATTTTTAAACGTCAATAAATGCTTTGATGATCGAGAAGCAACGCTGGTATGGACGCAGCATTATCTTGATCAACATATAGATGATGATTACGAAGACGTTAAACGCGCTTTTTTAGCATTCTTTCCTGATGGAGCATTTATGCAATTTTGAGACTGTTAATTGAATAGCTAGACTCCCTGAATGGTCCTTTTAAAGGACCATTACACAATTT
>NZ_JBUEBA010000002.1:0-112914 GCF_058107045.1 Acinetobacter sp. AB03
CGATGGGCTGCATCTACTCATGGACTCTACAGGCATGAAGTTTCTAGGTGAGGGCGAATGGAAGCGCAAGAAACATGGACCTGAATATCGTCGCCAATGGCGTAAACTTCATATTGATAAGTTAATAAATAATCACATAGATCAAGATCCAACATTGAAACAGGATTTGAAATTACTGCAAACTATTCCTTCAATCGGTGAACGATCAGGCTTATTACTGTTGGGGTTATTTCATTCGCACAAGTTTGAAAAAGCAAGTCAAGCTGCTGCATATGTAGGTTTGGTTCCAGTACATCAGTTGTCTGGCAGTTCAGTCAACAAGCAAAGTCACTTATCAAAAGCAAGTGACAGTAAAATACGCTCAGTATTGTATATGTCAGCATTAACAGCGATTAAATATAATCCACACATTGAAGCTTTATATCAACGATTATTAAGCCGGGGTAAAAATAAAATGTGTGCTTTAGGTGCTGCAATGTGCAAGCTTATACATCTGTGTTATGGCGTTTTAAAACATCAGACTGCCTATCAAAGAGATTATTTATTGGCCGAATAATCTCAAAACCTCATTGACTACCAAGACGGTATCTCATATCTGTGTACTGCTCTGCGGACATGAAACCCGCATTTTTAAAGTAACTCGTTCTGAATCTGTGATTCAGCATATTGTGAATGCGGAGCGTTACTTTTGGGAATGCGTTGAAAAGGATACCCCACCAGAAGCGGATGCCAGCGCATCGGCAGCCAAAGCGCTGCAATTGCTGTATCCCGAACATGTGCCGTTGAGCACCGCAGACTTATCTGAGGATGAGCAGGCCAATCAGCAGTTCGAACAGCTGATTCAAGCGCGTAATCAACTTGATAAACATCAGGAGCAGTTTGATCTGCTGAAGCACCAGCTGCAGGCCAAGATGCAGCATCGAATGGTTTGCTTTCATGCTTACCGCTGCAATTAACTCTTCGAGGCAAGAGCACCACACAAAGCTATCGTACGCCTGTCTACTACGTGGATTTGACATTACGTGAGGGTATTCATTTACAGGAGGCGATTCAAACCGCTAAGGAGATCGTTCAGAAAAGTAAACAGGTAGGATTTAATCAACAGGCACTCTATCAGATGGCACGGCAGGATTATGGCAATGCCAGATTGGAAGTGAATGTTGAAGAGGAACTAGATTTCGTGGAAGAGTTTTATACGGATGAGGCTGTTGAGTCTGAGCAGGTTCAGCCTGAGTCGAAAACCAAGGTAAAGTCTAAGCTCCATCAGGCGGATAGCTTTGTGCAGGAGATTCAGCAGGGCTTACAGCAGAATTTACGGGCTGTGAATTAGATGGGAGTGGACGCGGCTGGACTCAGTAAAATTTTATTGGACTGGCCTATTATCTTGGATGAGCATCATGAGCATTACCCAAACGAACTAATTTAACCGTTGGCGGTTTAGGTTGGTCGGCAAGGGATATTCACAAGCGGATTGAATCCAAGTTGGCTAGTTGTTAATGAGTGGGATCTTCAGGTCCCTTTTTTTTAATCGAGTATAGAAAAAAATATTCTGATTGACTAAGAGTTACTAAGTTGTCTTTTAGTTTTAATTTGAGTTAGATTAAAGTCGATAAGTGCTTTTCTACTTAAGAAAAGAATGATCTATCATCATGATAATAAATATGAAATTTTTAATTAATGGGATAGTAATTTGTACCAAATAGTCACCAAAATTCTAGACACACATAATCACCTCCCTGCAGGGAGGTGATTAAATGATGTTATTTACATACTATCTCGGTTTGCAGGCTTTTTAAGATGGTTTGAAGAATTTCAATACGGGCCGCTAATTTATTGTCATTAGAAATAATATGCCAAGGCGCGTGTTCAGTGTTTGTATACTTAAACATATCGGATGCCGCCTGTAGATAAGCATCCCATTTATCACGATTTCTCCAGTCATCATCAGTAATTTTAAAGTGTTTTTGTGGTGTCTTTTGTCGCTTTTCAAACCTGATAAGCTGTTCATCTTTTGAAATGGCAAGCCAAAACTTTAAAACAATAGTATTGGTTTCTGTCAATTGCTTTTCATAGTGATTGATTTCTTCATACGCAGTTTGCCATTCAGCTTCGGTAATGAGGCACTCAATACGTTCAACAAGAACACGACCGTACCATGTTCGATCAAAAATATTAATTTCACCATTAACTGTATGCTTATTCCAAAAACGCCACAAGTATGGTCTTAATTTTTCGAAATTTTCCGGCGCAGAAATACTGTGAATACTATATTCATAAGGATCTAAATATTTGATAAGGCGTTTGATTGAACTGCCTTTACCAGCAGCATCCATGCCTTCAAATGCGAAGACCACGTTTTTAGATGAAAAACGTAAAGCTTCTGCCACTTTGTGTTCCAGTATTTTAATCATTTTTTTGTACTGTACACGCTCAATATCTCCCTTTGAAATTTGTGTCAATAATGGAGAGAGAGCTGCTGGCTGATAATCCAGACTGGCATTCTTGGGCGGGGCTGTATTCTTAAGATGAGATAAAACAATATTGGCAAAGGCAAGATTTCTTTCTTTGTTATTCTGACTATCAATAATATACCAATCATCAGTGAACTGTTTTCTATAGAAATTAATTTTATTATATAGATCTTTTGTTTTCCATTTTTCTATTGGAAAGTTGTCCCAAGAGTGATTGGGAACTCTTTGAAAAGCTCTGTTTAAATTTAAGTCGGAAACTCGAATTTTAATAGAACTCCAAGGTAAATCGAACCATACTTTAACTATGTCAATATTATTGTTTTTTAAATAATTTTCAAATATATTAATTTTTTCTAAATGTTCTTTAAAATAATAATCTGATTTTTTTGTGTTTTCATAGAGTGTTGACGCTAGTAAATCAGTATACCAATTCCCATAAAATGTAACAATTTCTCCTCTTTTTGGTATGTCATTGATATATGGTGACCAAATTAATGAGTTTGATTTTATTTTATTTGGGAGATCAGCTTTTATTTTTAAATAACGAGGATCCATTAGTTCGGATAATTTTTTTATAGCGTTGGATTTTTTTGTTAATTCAATTCCGCCAATGATTATTAATAGGCTTTTTGAATTTTTATTATTTTTTGAATTTTTAAAATTATATTGTGCTTCGATTAAATCTAGGGAGAGTTGTTGGTTTTTCATTTAAAGCCTAAGTTTTGTAAAATTAATCAATTAAAATAAATTGATTTATATCCTGAGTCAACATTAACTTTGATTCAGTAAAGTTGTTTAAAAACAACTTTTTTTTAAAAAGATAATTGGAAATCAGATCAAAAGGCAAACAAGGGCGAAATCAAACCTACTCCGACGCAGCTATCCAATGCTGCTTAATGATTAAATCCTTATTCCGTCTATCTTTAGGTATGGTCACTGGCTTTGTGCAAAGTCTGATTAAACTTTGCGGATTAAATTGGACCGCACCAGATTACAGTACGCTTTGTAGAAGACAAAAGCATATTGATATTGCAATCAGCTACCAAAAAAGTAGCGATGGGCTGCATCTACTCGTAGACTCTACAGGGATGAAGTTTCTAGGTGAGGGCGAATGGAAACGCAAGAAACATGGAGCTGAATATCGCCGCCAATGGCGTAAGCTTCATATTGGTATCGATACTGAAACCATTCAAATACGTGCTGTACAACTCACCGCAAATAATGTCAGTGATTCACAGGTACTGGAAGATTTACTTGCTCAAATCCCTTTAGATGAACAAATCGATTCTGCCTATACAGATGGTGCTTATGACACAAAACGATGCCGTCAGGTCATTGCAGATCGGTAACTGAACAAATACTTGAGTTGGTTATGGAATATCGTTGTCTCATGCCAAGTATCGGAACACGTAAGTTGTATTGGCTTATTAAAGGCAAATTGTTGCAGCGTGGTTTAAAGTGTGGACGGGATCAGTTATTTAAAATATTGAAAGAGCATAATTTATTGATTCGCCCCAAGCGTCGCTATACAAAAACTACGGATAGCAAGCATTGGATGAAGAAGCATCCAAATTTATTAAAGGATTATTCAGCAGTGCAAGCCAACGAAGTCTTTGTTAGTGATATTACTTATGTTGAGAGTGCTGAAGGCGTACATTATTTATCATTGGTGACAGATGCTTATACCCGTCAGATTAAAGGTTATAAGTTATCGAATGATATGCGTGCGGAGAATGTTATGCAGGCTCTACATATGGCGATGCAGCATGTGACGGATCGAGCGACTAGGATGATTCATCATTCAGACAGAGGCTCTCAGTATTGCTCTGAGCTATATCAATCGGCATTGCGCCATTATGGGATATGTCCTTCCATGACAGATGGTGAGCGATATATCGTGCAAGGTGGGCATGGGTTAAACGTAAGCGTAAAGAATGGTTGATCGATTCAGTCGATGAGTTATTTCAAGTTTTTTTCGAATCCTGTATGAATAATAAAGTATTTTGACTATAGCTCACAAATAAACTGAAGTACTGTATAGCTGAAAACAAAAAACCGAGCGTTTAAGCTCGGTTCTTGAATCTGTAATTGATTAGATATCAGAAAGGTCGATACCTAAACGTGCAGCAACTTCTTCATAAGCTTCAACCACACCACCTAAACCTTGACGGAAACGGTCTTTGTCGAGTTTTTTCTTGGTTTCTTTGTCCCATAGACGACAACCGTCTGGAGAGAACTCATCACCAAGAACAATACGATCGTGGAATACACCAAACTCAAGTTTGAAGTCCACAAGTAGCATGCCACCTTGGTCAAATAAGTTTTTAAGCACTTCGTTCACTTGGTAAGTGAGGACTTTCATTTGCTCAAGTTGCTCAGCAGTTGCCCAACCTAAAGCAATCGCTTGAGACTCATTGACCATTGGGTCACCAAGCGCATCATCTTTGAAGAATAATTCAAAAGTCGGCGGTGTTAATTCCTTGCCTTCTTCTACACCTAAGCGACGGCATAAAGAACCTGCTGCATAATTACGAATTACACATTCAACAGGGATCATGCTGAGTTTTTTCACTAGAACTTCAGTTGGAGAAAGAAGTTTTTCAAAGTGAGTCTCAATGCCAGCCGCAGCCAATTTATCCATGATAAAGGCGTTAAAACGGTTGTTCACCTTACCTTTACGATCTAGTTGTTCGATCTTTTCACCATTGAATGCCGAAGCATCATCACGAAAGACTAAAATCAGGTGGTCTGCACTGTCTGTTTCATAGACAGATTTCGCTTTACCAGTATAGAGCAAGGTTTGTTTTAACATGAGGGAACCTTTTTCAAAAAAAAATGCCTAGTACGACTAGGCTGGCCAATTTTGGTAAATCTGGGTTAACAATTCTGTGGCTTTTTCAGGCGCTGCAAAACTGTTATCGGCATTGAACACAGCGAGGTTGTTGCTGCTACCGACCGCGGTCAGTCTTAACACATAGACCTGTTGATCGATTTTAATGGTTGCTTCGTAACCATTTTTGCTTTGACCAACGATTTGATGGTTGAGGCTGCTGAGGGTGGCAAGCGTATATTGCCAAATTGTAGCAGAATTTCCCTCAATTTTGAGCAGCGGATTCTTATTTCCGTCAATAATCAATTGAGGGCGACTCACAGCTGTATCAACTGGTTCCGTTGATTCTGCATTCGACATGACTTGAGCAGCTTGAGGGCGCGGCATTGCAAAACGGTTTCCGCGCTTGTTTTCAAGTACAGGTGCATGTTCAAGAGCGAGCGCTTCAACCGTTGGAGCTGGATACAACGGCGTTGCAGGTCGAACCATAGAGCCTTCAGGGTACTTAAGAGGTTCTAAGGTTGCTGTTTCTTTATAGTCCAAACTACCGTTATTGACTGCAAGGGAACTACAACCCGCTAAACTGACGACTGAAAGTGCGAGAGTAAGACCTAAACGTAATTGCATATTGATGTGCTCTTTATTTAATGACACCCGCCGTTGTGAGTGCTTCACGGAGCGGTGTGCGATATTGTTCTGCAAGTGGTGTTAATGGTAAACGAATACCCGTTTCGATTAACTCCATTTCATGAAGTGCCCATTTCACAGGAATTGGGTTTGATTCGCAAAATAGAATTTCGTGTAAATTTGCAACTTGGGTATTTAGGTTTTCTGCTTTTTCAGCTTCGCCTGCCAGTGCTGCTGCGCAAACATCGCTCATTTCTTTGGGTGCAACGTTTGCAGTCACAGAAATATTGCCTTTTGCTCCCGACAGAATCAGTTGATAAGCTGTTGCATCATCACCTGAATAGACGGTCATCGCTTTGCCAGCAAGGCCTTCGAGCAGGGCTTGACCACGAGGGACATCACCTGTGGCATCTTTGATGCCCACAATTTGAGGAATATCGGCCAAACGAATGACCGTTTCATTCGCCATATCAACACCCGTACGACCAGGTACGTTATACAGAATTTGAGGAAGATCAACAGCTTCAGCAATAGCTTTATAGTGCTGATATAAGCCTTCTTGGGTCGGTTTATTATAATAAGGGGTAACCAGAAGAGCAGCATCTGCACCGAGTTCTTTGGCTTCTTTAGTCAACTCAATGGCTTCACGCGTTGAATTCGCGCCAGTCCCCGCAATAATAGGGATGCGTTTGTTCGCGACACGAATGATTTCTTTAATCACTTGTGTATGCTCTTTCATGCTTAGAGTAGACGCTTCACCCGTTGTACCGACAGCAACAATGCTATTTGTGCCTTGTGCGATGTGCCACTCAACGAGCTTCTCTAGACCCTTCCAATCTACGCTGCCATCTTCAAACATAGGGGTGACGATTGCGACAATTGAGCCTTGGATGGTCTGTGCTTGCTGAGTCATTTTAAAAAAATATCCTATTTGTCCATCCAGTTAGGCCAGAAAAACATAAGATTGGATGGGTGCGTATTTTAATTTATAGCATTTTCAAAGCGCTGATGCATTGAATAATGCTTATGCAAATTATGAACGAACACAACATGAAGAACAATATGCTTTAGTCAAAGTGTATAAAAACTTTATCTTTCGCTACAAAAATACAGCTTGTTCAAATGGTAGACAAAGAAAAGCATCTTATTTTGCGTCTGAAAAGGGCGTTTTGCATCACCCATGGCCGTGGATTGAAGTATTTAATGAAAGAATCTCTTCATCTCAATCGAGGCTTAGAAGTCGATCAAACTGAATATTGGGATATAAACGTCAGGATTGAAATGCTTTTAACGCTTACACGATTTCTCTAAACAGCGATGACATGTCCTTTTAACGTTATAGATCAATGTCCAGTATTTTGTTCTATATTCTATCTTCGCTTCAATTTGCCACAATACCCATTGCACTTAAGGCTGCGGTCATTTAATTTTGACCCGCGAGGATGAATAGTGTTTTAGAAATTAAGCTAAGCTTGGCCTTCGAGCGTAGAACAAAAAGGACAGAGAAGAATGCAGAAGAATATGGCATTGATTGTGGTGGATGTACAAAATGGTTTTACGCCTGGTGGAAATTTAGCGGTAGCAGGATCAGATCAAATTATTCCTAAAATTAATCAGTTGGGCGATTATTTTGACACTATTGTACTCACCCAAGATTGGCATCCTGAAAATCACATTTCTTTTGCAGACAACTATCCCGATCAACAGGCCTTTCAAACGATTGAATTAGACTATGGCACACAAGTACTCTGGCCACGTCACTGTGTACAAGGCACACAGGATGCTGAATTGCATCCAGATCTTGACCTTGCCAAAGCGCAGTTGATCATTCGTAAAGGATGTCATGCGCACATTGATAGTTATTCGGCTTTTTTAGAAGCCGATCATAAGACCCAGACGGGACTCGCAGGCTATTTAAGAGAGCGTGGGATTGATACCGTGTTTATTGTTGGGATTGCAACTGACTTTTGTGTGGCATGGACGGCAATAGATGCCTGTAAACTCGGTTTTCAAACTTATGTGATTGCCGATGCCACCAAAGGCATTGATTTACACGGCTCTTTACAACATGCATGGCAAGAAATGCTAGCCCATGGTGTGAAACGTCTGTATTGCAAAGATATTGTGCAACAATATGCTGTGAACTGATGCGCTGAGCCAATAGGCTCATCTCAATCACTAATATCGACATTATAAAAACATGCAGTAGGGAAAGGTCATGGGCACTTTTTTTAAATTTACCGCTTGGATTCAAAAAACCTTTGCTCTATGGGTCGTATTATTTGCAGGCATTGCGCTCCTGAGCCCTGAAACTTTTGTCTGGATGAAAGCTTATATCACGTGGATGTTAGGGCTGATCATGTTTGGTATGGGCATGACCATGACACTGGATGATTTTAAAGGGGCGATGCAAAGCCCTAAAGCGGTTGCAATTGGAGTGGCAGCTCAGTTTATGGTGATGCCAAGCGTGGCTTATCTGTTGTGTTTATTATTTCGCTTGCCGACTGAAATTGCGATCGGGGTGATTTTGGTGGGGTGCTGTCCGGGTGGCACTGCATCCAATGTGATTACTTACATGGCGAAAGGCAATACGGCTTTGTCTGTCGCATGTACCACGGTATCGACCTTATTGGCGCCCGTATTGACTCCCGCGATTTTCTATCTACTGGCCAGCCAATGGATTGAAATTAATGCATGGTCGATGCTGAGTTCAATTTTACAGGTGGTTCTGTTCCCGATTATTTTAGGGCTGGTGGTACGTGCCGTGCTGAAACAGAAAGTCGAAAGTTATATTTCGGTGATGCCCTTAATTTCTGTAGTGGCGATTGTGCTGATTGTGGCAGCGATTATTGGCGGCTCAAAAGCACAAATTTTAGAATCAGGCTTATTGATTTTAGCTGTGGTAGCGCTACATAACGCGATTGGTTATTTACTTGGCTTTGCAGCTGCACGAATGTTTCACTTGCCACATGCCGACTGTAAAGCGGTTTCGATTGAGGTAGGGATGCAAAACTCAGGACTAGGCGTGGCTTTGGCTGCCGTGCATTTTGCTGCTTCGCCAATTACGGCGGTACCCAGTGCGATCTTTAGTTTGTGGCATAACATTTCAGGGCCAGTTTTAGCCAGCTATTGGGCCGCGAAAGCAGACGCTACAGCCAAGAAAAAAAAGTGAAAAGGAACATATGTCGGTTTGAATACTGTACGCTGTTGCAGCTTTAAGCATAAAGTCAGGATGAATTTTCTATTTGGCATGAGGTTGTAACTAAACTGTCATAAAGACTACCTAACATCCCTGCCAAACACTTCATAACAGACTGTTGCAAACAGCATTGAGAGGGTATGGATAATTTTCAGCATTCATCGGCGACGTATTTTAACCGAGAGCTATCGTTATTTGAGTTTCATCAGCGGGTTTTAGCACAAGCATTTGATCCGAGTTTGCCAGTGCTGGAGCGTTTAACTTTTTTAATTATTTTTTCACGTAATTTAGATGAGTTTTTTGAAATTCGTATTGCGGGCTTGATGAAACAACGCGATATGAATGTGATAGCACGAACTCCAGATGCTGTTCCCACTGAGGTGATATTACAAGACCTGTCCCAATCCATTCATCGTGCTGTCAAAAAACAGTTTGAAGTTTTAAATCATTCGATTTTGTCTGAGTTACAAGCGCAAGGCATTCAGTTCATCCAGTTCCAAGATATTTTAGAAAAACATAAAGCGTGGATTGCAGAATATTTCGCCAGAGAAATCCAACCCGTTTTGACCCCCATCAGCTTAGATCCGTCACATCCTTTTCCTCGCCTCGTGAATAAAAGCCTAAATTTCATTGTGAGTTTACAAGGTAAAGATGCTTTTGGACGAAGCATTGAAATGGCGATTGTCCCTGCACCGCGCTCATTACCGCGTTTAATTCAGATGCCGAAAAACGTGGCAGGCAATATCGACACGCAGATTTTTTTAACCGCAATGATTCAGCAGCACATCAGTGATCTGTTTCCAGGGATGAAAGCCACGGGTTGTTATGCTTTTCGTGTGACGCGTAATGCTGATCTGATTTTGCCGGAAGATGTCGATGATTTGGCGGTTGCACTCAAAGATGAGCTATCTTCACGCCGTTTTGGTCGCGCGGTGCGTTTAGAAATCGAAGATGACTGCCCCGAAGCGGTGATTGATTATTTGCTCAAGGAGTTTGATTTAACTGAGCAGGAACTTTATCGCATTGATGGGCCGATCAATCTTTCACGTCTCAGTACCAGTTGTGACCGACCTGAATTAAAGCATCCAGTGTTTATTCCCGTTATTCCCAAAGTTTTGCGTAAACAAAAAAGTACCTTTGATACTTTAAAAGCACAGGATGTATTGTTGCATCATCCGTTTGATTCTTTTCAGCCTGTAATTGGCTTATTAAAAGAAGCCGCGAAAGACCCAAATGTGCTGGCGATTAAACAAACGCTCTACCGCAGTGGGCCTGACTCAGAAATTGTACAGGTCTTGGCAGAAGCAGCACGAAATGGCAAGGAAGTCACAGCAGTAATTGAGTTACGTGCGCGTTTTGATGAAGAGTCGAACATTACCGTGGCCAATATTTTGCAAGAAGCTGGGGCGGTGGTGGTGTATGGCATTGTCGGTTATAAAACCCATGCCAAAATGATTTTGATCGTACGCCGTGAAAATGCTCAGTTGATCCGTTATGCCCATCTGGGCACAGGCAATTATCATGCGGGTAATGCCCGTATGTATACCGATTATGGGTTGATGACCACACAGCCTGATATTTGTGAAGATGTACACCGTATGTTCCAAGAACTGACGGGGATGGGCAAAATGGCTAAATTGAAGGCATTGTTACATGCGCCTTTTACGTTACACAGTGAACTGTTAAAACTGATTGAACAAGAAATTCAGTTTGCACAAGCCGGTCAAAAGGCGCGTATCATCATTAAAGTCAATGCTTTAACGGAGCCGCAGTTAATTGCTGCACTGTATCGTGCGTCACAAGCAGGGGTACAGGTCGATCTGATTATCCGTTCGATCTGTTGTTTGATTCCACAGGTCCAAGGCATGTCTGAGAATATTCGTGTACGTTCGATTGTGGGCCGTTTTCTGGAACATACCCGCGTGTATTGTTTTGAGCATGGCGGTGAGAAAAAGCTGTACTGTGCCAGCGCAGACTGGATGGGACGTAATTTATTTTCGCGTGTTGAAACCTGCTTTCCAATATTGGATCGCGTTTTGAAAAAGCAGATTTATAAAGACGGATTAATCAGTTACTTAAATGATTGTTTGAATGCTTGGGAGCTACAAGCCGATGGTCATTGGCTTAAAGTGGCCTGTACCGATCCAGAGCAAAGGTATAGTGCGCAGCAACATTTAATTGCACAGAAGCAACTCAAAATTTAACAGTTGCCATAAAAAAAGCCTGACGTAGGTCAGGCTTTTTTTATGATTGGATGTAATTAAGAGGCTTTAGATTGTTTTGCTTTTAAAATTTCCGTTCTTAAGCTTTGCGCCAACTCTGCAGACTCAGCACCCATGCCATTGACCATAAAGGCATGACGGGTCAAGACATTGGTTGGATTAGGTAAATTCACCAATTGGTAACTTTCAGAGATGTCTTTCAATAATTCGTTACTTAAATGTACGGCACTTTCTTTGGCCGACAACTGCTGGACCAAACGCTCAGCAGCTTGATTCGCAGACAGTTGCATCGCATCGACTGCGGTTGAAATGCCACAACGCGTTTGTAAAACAAAGCGCTTTTCTTCGCGGTAGCGTTTATACAAAACCTCAGATAGCAGTTGGAACACACTGCTGATCATCATTAAACATGGCACTGCATTAGGTGTGTCTGTCGACATGCTGAGGGTGGCACCATGCTCATTAAAGGATTGAACTGTAGTGATGTCCGAGCTGTTGAGTTTGTAGTGTTTTAAACAAAGTTCTGTGCTTTTATTGAGGAAAATCTGACACAAATTAAAGTATGGAATAGACACGGTTGTATTGACCGAGTCCATCAACTGTTTCGGGTCATAAAATTGAATATTGAGCGCAACCGAATGATTATCCACGATCACGGGTTTTTGTTCTTTAGGCTTCGCACTGGTTTTGATTTGTTGTTGTGCTCGGGCAATCGCGACCGCCGTATGGTGTTTTTCCTGTTCAAGCGTTTGGGTTAAAACTTGAATTTCATGTTTTAAGCGAGACTCGTTATTGATCCGTGCCAAATATTCGGTACGGCTTGGGCGCGCAATGGCACGGTAAGCCAACCACAGTAAACCGTGAATCGCTAAGGACAATAAAATTGCTAACCACTGAGTCCGTAAAATCTCACCCATACTTGGTTTAATGAGCGTGATTTCAATGCTACCCACTTTCTTTTCATTTTGTAGTGCATCACGGACAAATACTTCACCATCACGTGTTCGAACTTGGCCACCTGTCGCAAGGACTTGATTATTGGCATCCAAAATACGAATGGAAGCTACGCTTGGGTTGGTCGCATAGCGATCCACCAAAAGCGCAAGGGAAACCGTGTTGGCAGGCTCCAGCTCTGCAAGACTGTCTGTGACCAATTGAGAGGTCATCAGTTGGCCTTGGTTGGCACGGTTTTCATTCAGTTGATGAGTCGTTGCCAATACCAATAAAAAGGTATGTAAAGCAAAACTTACAATTAATAGGCTAGCAAATAGCCCTTGTCTAGGCGCATTCAACGTAAACTTCCAAAGAAAATATATTCAATTTCGATTATGATTCTAACAATAGTCGTAGCTCAGACCCGAGTCAATTCATGCGAGAAATCATTCTTATTTCATTTTTAGGACCAGACCAGCCGAATCAGTTCACTCGATTAATGCAGGTATTGTCCACTCATTCATTACAAATTTTAGATGTCGGACAAGCAGTTATTCATAACCAATTGACCTTAGGTATTGTTATTTCTTCAGACGACCAAACCGCAACAGCTTTGGCGATGAAGGAAATTCTAATTTTAGCACATGATATTGGTTTAACTGTACGTTTTAAACCAATCACTACAACTGAATATGACCAGTGGGTGAGTGAAGGTGGACGGACGCGTTATATAGTCACAGCTTTGGCGCCAGAGCTTGAGGCGTCGCACTTACAAGCAGTTACAAATATTGTGTCTAACCAAGGTTTCAACATCGAAACCGTGACCCGTTTGTCAGGTCGTCCAGTCTTAAATGGCGAAGTCGATGGGCCGAAACGCGCCTGTGTTCAATTCGGTTTAAGTGGTCAAATGCTGGATGCCGCAGCCATGCGTGCAGCCTGTTTACGTTTGTCACATGAACTAAATGTCGATGTAGCGGTACAAGAAGACAATGCCTACCGTCGTAACCGCCGTTTGGTGTGTTTTGACATGGACTCGACCTTAATTGAGCAAGAAGTGATTGATGAGTTGGCGATTGAAGCGGGTGTCGGTGCACAAGTCGCTGAAATTACGGAACGTGCAATGCAGGGTGAGCTAGATTTCCAACAAAGCTTTCGTGCACGTGTCGCACTGCTCAAAGGGATGGATGCCTCTGTCCTACCTAAAATTGCAGAACGTCTGACCGTTACAGAAGGTGCTGAACGCTTAATTTCAACTTTAAAAGCATTAGGCTACCGCACGGCTATTTTATCAGGTGGTTTTCAGTACTTTGCAGAGTATCTACAAGCCAAACTTGGTATTGATGAAGTCCATGCCAATGTCTTAGACGTTGAAAATGGCGTGGTGACGGGCGAAGTTAAAGGTCACATCGTGGATGGTGCGCGTAAGGCATTATTATTACGTGAGTTAGCCGATAAGATGGGCATTTCTCTTGAGCAAGCGATTGCGGTGGGCGATGGTGCGAATGATTTACCGATGCTGTCGATTGCTGGCCTAGGTGTAGCTTTCCGTGCGAAACCGCTAGTGAGACAAAACGCCAATCAAGCCATTTCAAGTGTCGGCTTAGATGGGGTGTTGTATTTATTGGGTGTGCACGATAAAGACCTAAATCGTGCTTAAAGCATCTCGGTGTTATCAAAAACGCAGCCTTTGAGCTGCGTTTTTTTGTTGCAAATTTAAGCGAAAAACGATGAGCGGTTAGTGAAAAATGTCGATAAAAACAACGATCAACAGAATTGGAAAAAATATTTTTAAGCGCTGAAAATACGGGTTTTATTTTGTAATGACACGCCAAGACTGAGCGCGTCTTTGTTTTGGAAAAGTTCAAATCTAAAAAAATGTAATGACAATATAATATGGCGACAAGGTATGTCGCATTCTAAAAATACAAGCCTTTTTTTCTTTTCAAAACTGCTCATAATGCATGCATAGAGTTTGAAAGCTACACAATCCATTAATTTTAAACGGTATCGGGGATGAGTTCAGCACAGTGTATCAGTCGCCTGAATTTATCTTAGACGGAGGTTTTTATGGTAACAGCGAATTTAGCAACCATCGTTGGCTTAAGTTTAGTCGCCGCTGCGTTAATTGCTGTTTTCTTTTCGCCTTATCGTCGCTGGTTGAGTTTTATGGTGGCGGGTATGGTGTTTTGGGGAATCTTGGAAGTCATTCGCCTAGGTGTGCAAGCAGTGTTTGAAATGCCGATCACTTATAGCTACTTAACTGCTTTAACTTCAGCGATGCTTATTGTGACGATGTTGCTTCTACGTGAAGACCGTCGCGCAGAACGTGCACTGGCGCAGCGACGTTGTATTGAACATACACCTGTATATGAAGATGACCAACAGCAGTGTTCTAGCCGCTAAGTCATAACCTCATACCGTAAAAGAAGATGCCTAGAGCATCTTTTTTACGTTCTTACATGATTGTTATACAAAGCCTAGCGGTAAAAATAGCAACTTGTGGTAGCATTGAAAACAGTCAATTTATCAACAATTACAATAGGCTTTCATGTCATGAAACTATCTTCAATTCCTGTGGTTAAACTTCCATTGGTTGATGTCAGCACGGATCCGCTGGATTTAATGGTTACTGGTTTGGCACTTCGTATGAAACAGCTGGCGCGTACCAGTCCAAAATTTATTGAATTAGTTCATGAACGTCAGTTCCGTATTCAAATTGGTACGGATCTGGGTATGGCGCGCCAAATTATTGTGAACAATGGTCAGATTGATACCGTTTCAGGTGATGCTGAAAAAGCCGATTTTATTTTACAGTTTGCGGACAGTGAGCAGGGTGTGAAAACTTTAATCAAAGGTGACCCAACTGCATTTATGACGGGCATGCAAAACGGCAGCATTAAAATGGAAGGTGATTTTGGTCTCTTGGTTTGGTTTAACCAAGTTGCAAAATTGGTTCCACCAAAGCTACCAAAGCCTGTGAAAGCAAAAATTAAAGCTGCTCGCGCATTTTTGAAAGAAAAAACCGGTAAGTAAAAAGATTTTTTAAACGTCTCGATTTCTGCTCCTTTATAAAAGGGAGATTGAGCGCGATGAAATCGAAAAAGCCCTCCATCGAGGTAATGCTGATCAGTTAAGACAAAATAGCTGAAATGCGGTAAAAATGAGCGTATCCAGATACGCTCATTTTTTTATGACTTTTTCTCAGAATTTAAGTTCAGCATTTCAGCAGACAGCTCCTTCACTTTCTAATTTTAGCGAATTAATTGATTTAAACTGGATTGAAGACTGTTTAAAACGGACCGGGAAAGCATCGGTCAGAAAAAGAAAACTCCCCGCAGAGCATGCTGTATGGCTAGTTATTGGACTTGCATTGTTCCGCGACCAGCCCATCTGGTATGTTGTTCAGCAGCTGCAGCTGGTTTTTGGCACGGCTGAAAGCTGCGCCCCAAGCGCATCAGTGCAGGCCAGACAGCGCTTGGGTCTGGAGCCTTTAAATGTCCTGTTCAATACACTGAGTCAGACATGGTTTGAAGATTCTCAGCCGCAATATTCCGCCTTTCATGGCCTAAGCATCTGCGCTGTAGATGGAGCCGTCTGGTCCATGCCCCACACAGATGAGAACTTCAGGCACTTCGGTTCTTCCAAAGGCAAAACGATAGCAGCACCTTGGCCGCAAGCCAGAGCGGTTTGCCTGATCAACACCAATACTCATGAAGTGATTGATGCCGGGATTGGAAGTATGGATCAAGGCGAGCTGACTTTAGCGAAGAAATTGAAAGTGCCTGCAAATAGCCTGACTTTATTTGACCGGGCCTACTTCTCTGCTGATTTCTTATCAGGGTGGCAGTCTCGGGAAAACTGCCATTGGCTTATGCGGGCTAAAGACAATCTGCGCTATGAAATTATCAGGAAAAACTCAGCGCATGACTTTCAAATCAGAATGCCTGTTTCTCCAAGAGCGAAGAAACTGAATCCGGATTTAGGTGACTATTGGGAAGCCCGCCTGATTGAAACTGAACAGTCTGGAAGGGTTAGACGATACGTTACATCATTATTAGATTCAAAGGCTTATCCTCTGGAAGAGGTCAGTACGCTGTATGCTCAGCGCTGGGAAATCGAGATGTGCTACCGTGAAATCAAGAGCGACCTGCAAGATGGGATGCATTTAAGAAGCAAGCAGCCTGAATTGGTGTATCAGGAATTATGGGGTGTATTGATTGCTTATAATATTCTTAGAAGGCAAATGAAATTTATGGCTCAACGGGCGAAAGTCAGCCCTTTGCGTATCAGTTTCCATATTGCTTCAATCAGCATTATCAATATATTAAGGCATACTCCGCTGGAATCGGCAGGGAATTTGCCCAAGCATTTAGAGCGTTTGCTGGAACAGTCTAAAATGTTTGTTTTGCCTGAAAGAAGATCAAGGCAATGCCCTAGAGTCGTCAAAATAAAGCCTCAAAAGTACCCAAGAAAATGCCAGTCAATTTCTTAACTGACTGGCATTACTCATGATGAGGGCTTTTTTATGCGTGATGTTTTTATTCGACTTCTAAATTGAAAGTTACGGGCCCATCATTGACCAAATGTACTTTCATGTCGGCAGCAAAAATACCGGTTTGCACATGCTCAAACTGGTTCTTGGCATACTCAACCAGTTGTTCGTATAAGGCCTCGGCATCATTTGGCGGCATGGCTGGTCCAAAGTCAGGACGTAAACCTTTTTGGGTGTGCGCCATTAAGGTGAACTGAGAAACCAGAAGAATACCCCCACCAGCTTGACTGACATTCCAGCCCATTTTGCCTTGTTCATCGTCAAAAAAACGATACTTTAAAATTTTATCGATCAGTTTTTTGCCTTTGTCTAAAGTGTCTTCTTTCCCAAGGCCTAAGAAAACCAAGATACCGTGTTGAATTTCGCCTGTGGTTTCACCATCGACTACCACCTTGGCTTCGAGAACGCGTTGTAATAAGGCCCGCATGACTGATTCTATCTACCATTTGATTGTGCAGACTGAAATTGTAGCAAACCTAGTGCAGCACAGGAGAGATATCAATTGAAAAAACAAGGCCGTTGAGTTTATATCCATAGCAAGGTTTAAGTAAAAGAACATAGGCCAAGAGCGATGACAGCAAAGACAGCAACACTTGGATTCTGAATCAAGAGAAACAAGGATCTATCGAGTAATTGGTCGAATAGCAAGAGCGAATTACCAAAACATGGCTATGCAGTTTAAAAAAATGTGCTTTAATGCAATAAGTTGCTAAAAACCGAAAATGATATGTCTGCCATCATCCAATCCTTATTAGATACTGATCTGTACAAATTTACGATGCTACAGGTGGTCCTGCATAAGTTTCCCCAAGCGCATAGTGTGTACCAGTTCCGTTGTCGCAATTTGGATGACACGGTTTATCCTTTGGTCGACATTCTCGATGATTTAAACCACCAATTAGATTTGCTGTGCCAATTACGTTTTCAAGACGATGAACTGCAATACCTGCGTGGTTTGCGCTTTATCAAAAGTGATTTTGTCGATTATTTAGAGTTGTTTCAGCTCAAACGCCGCTTTATTGTGGCCAGTATCGATCACCAAGGCCGTTTAGACATTCGAATTGAAGGGCCGATGGTTCAAGCCATGATGTTTGAAATCTTTGTGCTTGCCATCGTCAATGAGCTGTATTTCCGCCGTATTCGAAGCGAAGAGGTGATGGATGAGGGCGAACGTCGCTTACAGGCCAAAGTGGCTTTATTAAAACACTATGAAACATCGCAAACGCCAAATGATCCCCCATTTTTAGTTTCTGATTTTGGTACGCGGCGACGTTATAGTTTGGCGTGGCAAAAACATGTGATTGAGGTGTTTAATCAAGCTGCACCACATATTTTCCGTGGTACCAGTAATGTCTTAATTGCAAAGCAATTGGGTCTTACCCCGATTGGGACCATGGCGCATGAATTTCTACAAGCATTCCAAGCGCTGGATGTACGTTTACGTAATTTCCAAAAATCAGCACTGGAAACCTGGGTACAAGAGTACCGTGGTGATTTAGGTATTGCCTTGACGGATGTGGTGGGGATGGATGCATTCCTGCGTGATTTTGACTTGTACTTTGCCAAATTGTTCGATGGCTTGCGCCATGACAGTGGTGACCCGTATGAATGGGGCGATAAGGCCTATGCCCACTATAAAAAGTTGAAAATTGACAGTAAAACCAAAATGCTGACCTTTAGTGATGGACTGAATTTAGAGAAAGCATGGGACCTGCACAATTATTTCAAAGACCGTTTCCAAGTCAGCTTTGGTATTGGTACCAATTTGACCAATGATATGGGGCAAACCCCTTTAAATATTGTGCTTAAACTGGTCGAGTGTAATGGCCAGTCGGTTGCGAAAATCTCGGACAGTCCGGGTAAAACCATGACGGATAACGATACCTTTTTGGCGTATTTACGTCAGGTTTTTGAGATTGCTGAAGCAGAAACCAAATAGTACATAACATATGCAATGCCAGAATCTATTCTGGCATGGTGCATTAAAAAACTGGCGAATAGTGATATCTCTAATTCTGCTAAAAGAATGCAAAAAATCAGAATAATTGTAAAAATGAGTTGTGCTAAGATCAAAGCATGATCTGAAAATATACGAAATAATATGACACATTCTGCCTTTGATTTTGGTTTGTTGATAGACGCAGAGCAGTTGGTTCCGCATTTAGGGAATGACAAATTACGCATCGTCGATTTAAGCCGTGCTTCAGTCTATGACCAATTGCATATTCCACATGCTTTGCATTTAAAGCCGAAATTTTTGGTGCGCCAAGATGAACAAGCCACCGGTCTACTTCCTGATGTAGACGGTTTACAAGAGCTGATTCGTTATTTGAATATTTCACCCGAGCATCATGTGGTGGTTTACGATGATGAAGGTGGCGCTTGGGCGGGGCGTTTGATTTGGAATTTACACTGCTTAGGTTTTGAAAATACCAGTCTGCTGAATGGTGGAATTCATGCATGGCTTGCAGCAGGACTTCCAACCACTTCTGACGTGGAACAGTTTGAACCTGTCAATACTTTGGTGCAGGTCGATCAAGCCAAAATACAGCAGTATCGAATTGAATATGCTGAGTTATTAGAGAAAGTTCAAAGCAGCCAAGTCCAACTCTGGGACTGCCGCACAGAAGATGAATATACCGGCCTACGTCTTGCAGCGCGACGCGGTGGTCACATTCCAAATGCACTACATTTTGAATGGAGTACTGCCCTTAACCGTGAAAATCATTTAAGATTGCACCCTTTAGAACGCACGCAGCAACGCTTAGAACAATTGGGTTTTAACTTAAATGAACCTGTGGTGGTGTACTGTCAGTCACATCACCGTTCAGGACTGGCTTATATTTTAGGTCGTTTATTGGGTTGGAATATTCAGGCGTATGACGGTGCGTGGAGTGAATGGGGCAACCGCCTCGACAGTCCTATCATTACCGGAGAGATGCCGTCTTGAGCCTCACATCACGCTTAAAAAAACAAATTTTCATTCAAGCTCAACGTGTTGTACCCCAACATCAGTTATCACGTGTCGTGGGCAGAGTCGCAGCCAGCGAAAATCCGATTGTGAAAAATGCGGTCATCACCGCGTTTAAAGCGCAGTACGGCATTGATATGTCGATTGCTGAGCAGAGCAATGCACTGAAGTTTAAGTCCTTTAATGAATTCTTTACCCGTGCATTAAAAGAGGGTGTACGTGATATTGATACCGATGTGACCAGTATTGTATCGCCTGCGGATGGTGCGATTTCACAGTTGGGTCCCATTGTGGAAGGTGATATTTTCCAAGCCAAAGGACAAAAATTCACCGTTGATAATTTAATTGCAGATCCGCAGTTGGCTGAACCATTTAAAAATGGTCAGTTTGCAACGGTGTATTTATCGCCTAAAGATTATCACCGTGTGCATATGCCATTTGCAGGTACATTGACGGAAACCTTATATGTGCCGGGTGAATTGTTCTCGGTCAATCAAACCACTGCTGAAAACATTCCAGGCCTATTTGCCCGCAATGAACGTATGGTCTGTTTATTTGATACAGAAATCGGCCGTATGGCCGTGGTCCTCGTTGGTGCCATGATTGTGGCGGGGATTGAAACTGTTGCGACAGGAAAAGTGAAGCCTACTGGCCGTTTAGAGCTAAATCAGCATGACTTGTTCTTGGACAAAGGCGCTGAACTGGGTCGCTTTTACTTAGGCTCAACTGCTGTGGTACTGTTTGAAAAAGACAAAATGACGTGGGATGCAGTCTTTAAAGCCAACTCGACTGTGGTGATGGGTGAAGCGATGGGACATACAGTTTAATCGTTTCAGCTCTCGGTCACCGTCCTTGTTAAACGGACGGTGAGAGACAAAAAAAGCACCGATATCGGTGCTTTTTTCATGCTTTTGAAGAAAGAGGCTTATTCAGGATTATAGGTGCGTTCTTTGGGGAAAATCACTTTAAAAATAGAGCCTTGATTTTCTTTGGATTCAATTTCTAAATGAGCTTGGTGTTGCATTAACACATGTTTCACAATTGCGAGTCCTA
Source organism: Acinetobacter sp. AB03 (assembly GCF_058107045.1). Lineage (NCBI taxonomy): Bacteria > Pseudomonadati > Pseudomonadota > Gammaproteobacteria > Moraxellales > Moraxellaceae > Acinetobacter > Acinetobacter sp. AB03. Next base: position 20,859 of record NZ_JBUEBA010000002.1, read on the forward strand.
AGCCTGTGCCACCCGTTTGTCGACTGCGCGCGCTGTCAACACGGTAGAAGCGTTCGGTTAAACGGGGCAGATGCTTAGGATCAATGCCTATACCAGTATCTTCCACAGTAAAATAAGCCTGTTCACCATTGTCATGCCAACCCATGGTCACCGTTCCACCTTTCGGCGTGTATTTGATGGCATTGGTAATCAGATTACTAAAAGCGCTGGCTAACTCCATATCTGAACCGATTAAGTCGCAGTGACTGTCGATATCGAGATTGAGCGTATGCCCATAATCAATATTATAGGCATGCGCATCGTCATAAAGTTGGTTCATTAAGCTAGGCATATCAATGATTTGATTTTTAGCAATTTGCTTGTCATTTTCTAGGCGTGACAGTAATAGCAAATCATTCACCAAGGCATTCATGCGTTTGGCCTGTGCCTGCATTTGGTCAAAGGCCCGCTTCCAACGTGGGTTGAGGTCTTCTTGGTCTGTAAAGGTTTCAATATAACCACTGAGTACTGTGAGCGGTGTGCGTAGTTCATGTGAAATGTTATCGACAAAGTCTTTACGCATTTGTTCGAGATTGTGCATGCGGGTCACGTCATAGGCGACTAGTAAGCGACTTTCACCCCCAAATCGGGTCATTTTGACTTGAACATAATGTTCATCAAAACTGGATGACTTCATTTTTAAGCCATCTGGTGCCGCATCAATATTATTGTAATAATCCACAAAACTCGGTTGGCGTAATAAAGTCAAAATATTACGGCCACGGTCATTTTGTTCGATGCCTAATAACCGTTCTGCGGCAGGGTTCCACCATTCAATTTGTTGCATGTCATCAATCAGCACCACGGCTTCTTGCAAAGCGACCAATGATGACTGTGCCCGATCAATCAACCCGACCATTTCCGCTTGTACAATCCGTTCTTGGCGCTGTGCACGATAAACATTGAACAATAATGCCCCCCAAATGCCCCCAAGGTTGGGTGGAACTTCGTAGGGACGATTGGAAATCCAGTCATTGACCAAATACAAAGAGCGCATTTGCAGAATAAAAAAAACGGCAAAGGCAAAGGAAATACACGTCCAAAAATAACCGACGCCAAAGCCAATTAAGCTTGCAATCAGCAAGAAAAAGGCAAGGAGACGTAAGTCCTGTTTGGCAAAGCCCCATAAACTGCTGTATCGCGTTTTTTTATGCCCGCGCGCAAGTTCAGGGACCGGGTAGGGTTCATACATAAAACAAAATTAACCTAGGGCGATATCCGCACGTGTAGAGAATCGATAGCCTGTACCGCGAACTGTTTGCACAAAGCGATCTGCCGCATAAGGCTCAAGCACTTTACGTAAACGGCGAATATGCACGTCGATGGTACGGTCTTCAATATACACGTTTCCACCCCAGACTTGGTCAAGAAGTTGTGCACGGGTGTAGGCACGCTCAGGATGAGTCATGAAGAAGGCCAGTAAACGATACTCGGTTGGTCCCATGTCGAGGAAATTATTGCCAAAGCTGACCCGTTGGCTGACAGGGTCTAAGATTAAGCCATTGGCATCAATCGATTTTTCACCGCTGAGCGCATTAGCGCGGCGTAAAACGGCTTTAATGCGTGAAACCAATTCACGGGTCGAAAACGGTTTGGTCATGTAGTCATCTGCACCAGCGTCCAGACCTTGTACTTTATGGTCTTCTTCACCACGTGCCGTGAGCATAATCACTGGAATTTCAGAGAGATTTTCATCGCGCTTGAGACGGCGACATAAGTCTACGCCACTGACGCCACCAGGCATCATCCAGTCGAGCAAGATCAAAGCAGGGCGCTGATCCACAATCATTTGGTGGGCTTGTTTTGCATCTTCGGCTTGTAAGCATTGAAAGCCTGCCATATCCAACGAGGTGTGAATCATTTCTCGAATGGGAAGTTCATCATCGACGATTAAAATGTAGTCATCTTTCACAACGCAATATCCTATTGTAGGTAACGGCAGGCCGTTTTAATTTTATGACAGGCTTATTACAAAGATTAATTATGACAGTATCATTGCAAAAAACAGACGATTGATGAAATTTGCAAAAAAATGTGACAAAAAATCGTCATATTGGAATTTAAAATTAATGGAAGTTTAATCTAAATTTCATTCGAAAATGCCGATCTCATCCAAGTGAAAAGTCTTAGACATCCAATTTTTCCCGTGTATTCGGGTCTGAAAAGGTTTCTAGGAGTGAAATAAACACAATACGGCTGGAGGTTAAAACTTCTTCAAAGGATTGTTTAAACCCACTGACCACCCAACGGATCGCAATTTGCGTAACATAGCCATTGAGGCCTGTGGCGACCAGCGAAATTTCTCGTTCGGAACGATTAATTTGCGGCATCATCAGCATCACAAAGGCCTGAATCATTCGGTCAAAACGGGTCATGGTTTCATGAATGGTGGCTTGGTTATGTAATTCTTGGACCAACATTGCATCGATATAAATAATACGCGCCATGCGGGGATTATCTTTTAAGGTGGTGAGCAGGGCACGCAGTCCAGCATCAATCATTTTGTGTGGATCTGAAGAGGCTTGCATAATGGCTTGCATGACATTGTGCTGTAACTCATCAATCAGCTTTAAAAAAATGGTTTGAAACAGTTGCTCACTTTTTTTAAACGATTCATAAAAATAACGTTCAGTAAGTTTGGCTTCATTACAAATATCTTTCACCGTCACGGCAAAAAAGCCGTGAGTGCCGTAGGCTTCAATTCCTGCTTCAATGAGTTTTTCACGACGCAGCTGTTTACGTTCAGAAAGCGATAAGCCTTTGAATTGTCTTTCTTTAATTTTATTGTTGTCGCTGTTTTTTTGTACTGGTTCAGATGCCGTCATCAGATTTCATCGCCCTATTTTAAAGCCAAGGTTTTGTATAGTTTAGCAATAAACCATGACTCTACCTATGCGTAGGCTTTAATCACTATCTGGTTTTCATGGAATTGACACTTTTGGCTATTAAATTTATGACAATTGATATTGTCAATTATAAAAAAAGTATCTACAGTCGATGTACAAAGATAAAGGACAACCACAATCTCATGAAGAATTTTAAAAATAAAGTTGCAGCCATTACAGGCGCTGGGTCGGGTATTGGCCAACAATTGGCACTTTTATTGGCCAAGGCGGGCTGTCATGTGTCATTGAGTGATGTCAATGAGCAAGGTTTAGCGAAAACAGTTGAACTGCTACAAGGCAGCAATGTACGCGTCACCACGAAAAAATTAGACGTCTCAGACCGTTTAGCGATGCAAGCGTGGGCTGAAGAAACTGTACAAAATCATGGTTCTGTAAATATGATTTTTAATAATGCTGGCGTTGCTTTGGGTTCAACCGTAGAAGGTGCATCCTATGAAGAGCTGGAATGGATCGTGGGGATTAATTTCTGGGGTGTGGTCTATGGCACCAAAGAGTTTTTGCCTTATATTAAGAAAACAGGCGATGGGCATATCATCAATATTTCCAGCTTATTTGGCCTAACCGCTCAACCGACTCAGTCTGCTTACAATGCCACTAAGTTTGCGGTGCGTGGCTTTACCGAGTCATTACGCCAAGAGTTAGATATGGAAAACTCTGGCGTGAGCGCGTTGTGCGTGCATCCGGGTGGGATTCGAACCAATATTGCCAATGCTGCCAAAGTGAATGACAGCTTGCGTAGCATCGGGATGAACCCTGAGAAATCTGCGCAGACCTTTAATAAATTATTACGCTGTCCACCCGAAGAAGCGGCACGTCAAATTTTAGAGGCGGTACAAAAAGACAAGCGTCGTTTATTGATTGGTAATGATGCGAAAACGCTAGATTTGATTCAGCGTATCTTACCGACGGGCTACCAAAAAGTGACGGCTTTTGCGACCAAATTAAGCCAAAGAAAGTCTTAATGTTGTGATGTAAAAAAACCCGCTTTGGCGGGTTTTTTTATACTTTATTTTAAAGAGTGTCATGATCAAAAAACTGTTTTATTAAATATCCGTTTAACTTTAAATGAGCGTTTCAATGGTCTTTTTCTTCCAAACAAATTGATAATAAAGCCCCTGCATAATGCATAAGCTGACAAAGGCTAGCGCATAAGCATACCAAATCCCTTGCAGTCCCCACCATTCACTAAATAAGTAGGCACAGGGCACTTCAATCGCAATAATCGCAATGATATTGATGATCATGGGCATGGTGACTGTACCGCTGGCCCGCATAATGGAGGCAAAAATGGCACTGGCACCAAAGAATAAAATGGACCACAGCACAATGAACAACAGCTGTTGCCCTAGCTCAACTACCGCATGGTCCGTGATAAAAAGTGCCATGAGGTATTTGGAGAAAAGATAAGCCAAGACCACCAAGGAACCTGTAATGATGATGTTCATGCCGAGCGCGGTACGTGTGACTTTGGCCAATAACTCGGATTTGCCTGCGCCAATGGCTTGCGCACCAAAAATCGATGCAGCAATGGCAATCGATAGAGCAGGGAATTGAATATAATTCAGGACCTGATTGACCGCACCATAAGCTGCGGTCGCATCGGCCCCGTGGCGGTTGACTAGGCCCACAATAACAAGACCCGCGACGGAGGTGGTGATCATTTGAATGCCTGTTGGAACCCCTAAGCGCAGAATGATTTTACTCAGCTGGCGGTCAAAGCGAATATGACGTAGCAGTTGTGCATCAAGCCTGAGTGGGTGCTGTTTATAGTTCAAATAGAAATATAAAAAGGTCAGCACAGAAACAAAGCCTAAAATGGTCGCAATGGCAGGCGCAACAATCCCCAGTTTTGGAAAGCCAAAATAACCCGCAATCAGAACGGGTGTGACACAAAGCCCAATCAAGATGGTCATGCCAGAAGCAATTAGAGGTGTCGTGCTGTCTCCGACACCGCGTAAAATTGAGGTATAAATAATATATACAAACAGTAAAGGGCTACCTGCCAACATCCATTGCACATAAGGTAACGAGAGATGCATGACGTCTTCATCGATACCCAAAGCCGATAAAATTGGTCGCGCAAAAACTACCCCTAAAAATGCAATAAAGCTGCCACCAATGAGAGTCATAAAAATAGTGGAGCCGACCACCGCACGGACTTTTTCAATATTCTGTGCGCCCCATGCTTGACCAACCAAGACGGTCGATCCCGCGGATAGTCCAATTACGAAGGCCATTAAGCAAAACAGGATGGGGAAGAACACTGCAACCGCTGCAATCGCCTGCACACCCATCATCTGTCCGACAAAGATGGTATTAATCGTACCCGACAGATTTTGCAGAATATTGGTGGCAATCAAAGGCATCAGGAAAATAAAAAAGGCTTTCCATAGCTTTTGTTGTTGCACCAATGGGGTGTGTGCTGACATAAGTCATCCTGAGGTTATTTTTATTACATTTCTAAGGCTTACCCTAGCATAGTTCGGTGCTGAAAAGCCGATGTATTTCAGTAAGCGAAGCCTGTTCTTGTGCAAAAGTAAAGCTGAAAAAGGTTTAAACGCTTTGCAAAATTTCAGCTGCCTGAGCCAAGGTTTGATCGGTCTTGGCAAAGCAAAAACGAATCATGCGCAAAGCCTCTGGTGCCTGCTGATAAAACACGGAAACAGGAATGCCAACAATGCCATGCTGCTCTGCCAGAAAGCGGCAAAATTCAACATCGTTTAAATCGGGACGAATGCGGCTGTAGTCGACATTTTGAAAGTAAGTGCCTTGCGAAGGCAGCCATTGAAAGCGTGAACCAGTTAAACCCTCAATAAAACGATCGCGTTTTGCTTGATAAAAGCCCGCTAAGTTTTGAATATGCTCAGGATGTTGCTGCATATAATTGGCTAAAGCCAGTTGTACTGGGGTGACTCCGCAGAAGTTGGCAAACTGATAGACCTGACGGAACAGTTGCATCAGCGCAGGTGTAGCAACGCAGTAGCCCGTTTTCCAGCCCGTCACATGAAAAGTTTTGCCAAAGGAACCCACCACCACACTGCGTTCACGCAGTTCAGGAAAAGACAGCGCCGAATAGTGACGTTGACTATCAAATACCAGATGTTCATAGACTTCATCGGACAGGACTAAAATATTGGTGTCGCGAATCAGTTCAATTAGGGTGAGCCAATCTTGCTTGCTCCAAATGGCACCACTTGGGTTATGTGGTGTGTTGATAATGATCAGTTTGGTTTTGGCCGTAATGGCTGATTTGACCTGCTCCCAATCGACCGAAAAATGCGGTGCTTGGAGCGCAATATGAATGGCCTTACCCCCGACCAAAGCCACACTTGGCGCATAGCTGTCATAACTGGGGTCAAAAACGATGACTTCATCATCCGCATGGACTACGGCTTGAATGGTAGCAAAAAGGCCAATGGTTGCGCCCGGAGTGATGGTAATTTCGGTCATCGGGTCGAGCTGAATCTGATCGCGTTGTGCAAATTGCTGCGCCAGTTGCTCGCGTAACAACCAGACCCCATCGCCCGGAGCATACTGATTAAAACCACTTTGAGTGGCCTGTGCTAAAGCATCCAGCAGTTCAGCGGGGGCTTCGAAGTCTGGAAAACCTTGGGATAGATTTAGGGCATTTAAGCGCTGTGCCATGGCAGTCATGGTGCTGAAAATAGTGACGCCTTGTGCAGGCAGTTTAGATGAAGGCAACTGAATCATGAATGCTTAAAAGTGTCTAAATATCAGCCCAAAATAGCATATTCATCCCCTTTTACTTATGCAAATTTTGCATGTAGGGCAGGGGTGAAGCATGCATTTTTGTGGATTGCTTTTATAAGAGCTGTTCAACTGCCGCGCGAATAATCCCCAGTGCTAAGCCAATAAATGCACCGACTACCACACCATTGACCCGAATCATATGCAAGTCGCCACCGACTTCATTTTCGATCTTATCAATCATCATACTGGAGTCCCATTCGTGAATACGTTCGCTGATAAAACGAATGACTTTTTCGCTGTATTGGTCACTGAGATTGACCGCAATGCCGCTGAGGCGTTGATTAAGCAAGTCTCTGACGGCTTGATTGGAGATGATGTTTTCCCCGATTTGTTGAATGGATACACGGATGTTGTGAGCAATGCCAGAGTCTGGTTTTTGTAAATCTTGCTTAATGGCATCACATAAAATGACCACTGCACCGCTAATAAAATTCAGCACTTGTGGGCTATCTAGCAGGGCGTCTTTGGTCTGGTTTAAACGCTGACTGGCCCTACTGTTGGTGTCTGCCAGTTCGAGCATAAGCGCGTGTCCTATCGCTTCAATCTTTTGACGCCACGGATGCTCAGGATCGGCCAACATCGACTCGACTCGTTGAATGAGTGAGTCAATGGTTCTTTGCTGCACATCGATGCCAATCCAACTGGCTCCTTTGGCCAGTTTCCAGACCCCGAGTTCTTTGAACAAGGTTCGGGTCAACTCACAACTTTGTTCAGGGTGTTGGGTCATCCAGTCATGTGCCAAGTCGAGTCCGCGTTGTAATACATCTTGATGGAAATCATTTTCTAGCACTGCACGCAGCATTTCACTGGCCAAATGATTGACTTGAGTGTTGCGCACCCACTGCACGCTGTTACTTTGAATAAAGCGTCCGATTTGTTCTTGGCCCACAAACTCAAAGACTTTAGGCACCGTTTGTTGAATGACTTGGGTGACTTGTAGATTGTTTTGTGGGTTGGCAAGCCATTGGCCAACGGCCAAAGACAGGTCGGTACTTTGCAGGCTTTTTTCCACCACTTGTGGAGAAAGAAAGTTTTCTTGTACAAAGCGGCCCATAGACTCTGCAATACGGTCTTTGTTACGGGGAATAATTTCGGTGTGATCGCGTAAAAACTTTGGAATTGGCATTTTCCCAAAGGGGTTGCGGAACAGCACAGTAATGGCATACCAGTCAGCCAAGCCGCCGACCACACCTGCTTCTGCAGATAACATTAAAATATGAATGACCCAGACTTTGTCTGTGGGGACAAACTTGGCAATGACCATCAGCAGCAGCCATGTCACCACTGCCGTGATTAGGGCAATGGTGGCAAAACGTTTGCTGCGTTTCAGACTTGATGGGACGGCTTGAGGTTCATTCATAGGCAGGCTCTATGCTTTATTTGCTGGTCGACGCTGGACTGCTCGGTTCAGGCGGTGGGAGCACTTCACCGGTTGGACTCAAACCGTATTTTCCACCCAGCGATTTTAAAATCAGCGTGGCATCAAAGGCATCGCTTGGTGCCGATTTTTGGTCTTTAAAGCATTGAATGCTATATGACACTTGCACAGGATCAATGTCGACTACACGTGGTACATCGTAGAACGGATCAGGCCAAAAGGCTGGATGGCGAGAATAATAACCATATGGGTAGTAAGGCATTGGGTTTGAATACACCACGGCTTGCCTTGGTGGTTGGTTTTGGTTGCTCGGGTCATTCAGTACTTTAAAAAAGCTATAACCATTTTGCACTGTGGTTTGCGCGGCTTTGACTAGGGTAATTTCTTCAGCCGTGCCATAGCTCATATTTGGGCGAGCTTGGAAGCTGATGCGATAAGTCGAGGTGTTTAATGGCGTATTACTAAACCGACCTAACTGGTCGAAGGTTAAGGGCTTTGAGGGGGTAGAGGCACAGCCTACTAAACTCAGACCCGTCGCCAGTGCACAGGCGATTAAAATTTTCTTCATGAGATAGACTCCTTAGCACACAGGGAGAAGCCAAACAGTTAAAAATGGCTGTTGGGCTGAGTCAAAAAATCCAGTTCTTCTTGGCATGAGTTGCGGCCAAGGACTTGGTTCCGATGCGGATAGCGTCCAAAACGATCGATAATCTCTTTATGACGCTGTTCAAAATCGAGGTTAATCGGATTGCCTAAGTCTTCGAACAATTTTAAAGCATATTGATGAATAAGTTTCGATTCACTATGCATGAAGGGCATATATAAAAAACTACGTTGTATGGGTGGCAGCGCTGCATCCAGTTGTAGCGTGATGGCTTCTTGCGCCAAAGCTAAGGCCAAAGCGTCCTGAGCAAAGGCCAAAGGACTGTTCCGATACAGGTTTCTCGACAGTTGGTCGAGCACAATAATTTCAGCCAAACGCCCTTCAGCACTACTGCGCCAAGACCATAGCTCAGCATGCGCCGCTTGTTGATGAATTGTCTTAAATTTTTCTTCGATGAGTTTATCGAACGCATCATTTTGGCTAAACCACCAGTTTTGGTTTTTGGTATCGAACCAAAAATCTAAAATTTCTTGATAATTCATAAAGTTTACAATTCTTTAGCATTTATTCTTCAATACAATCACACTTTTGACCTGTCTAATAGCGTAACTTTGTGATAAATATTTTCCGAAAAATAGAACAGGTGGTTTACTTGAAAATAGGACTGGGTGTAATGTGCCGAATTAAAATCACGTTATACTGATATAAACTGATGATTTTATTTTATTCGTCGTTGTAATTGTTTCTTCCAAAAAGTGAGATTGTAATGGGTCAACCCGCATCTAAATCTAAAGCTGTGTTACCGAATTGGGTCAATTCATCACTTTTGCAAGGGATGTTACGCGGGATTGAGCGTGAAAGTTTGCGCATGCAAAGTGATGGCTTTTTATCACAAGCCGACCACCCCCAAGCTTTGGGTTCTGCGCTGACTCATCCGCATATCACGACGGATTATTCGGAAGCTTTATTAGAATTTATTACGCCGCCCCAGCCTAGCATTAGCGAGGCGTTGCATTATTTAAAAGACATTCATAGCGTGGCGCATCGTCATTTGGAACATGGTGAAAAGCTCTGGCCGCTGTCGATGCCATGTATGTTGGATGACAATGACGATAAAATTCGCTTAGCCCAATATGGCAGCTCAAATATCGGGAAGTTCAAGACCTTATACCGTCATGGTTTAGGGGTACGTTATGGTCGTCGTATGCAAACCATTTCAGGTTTACACTATAACTTGTCTTTTCCAGATCAACTGTTTGAACAATTACAACAACATGAAACAGATGAAGCACTAAAAGCCTTATCTGCACAAGACTATCGTAGTCACCGCTATTTTGGTTTGATCCGCAATTTTATTCGTCTCACACCGTTGGTGATGTTTTTGGTCGGAGCAAGCCCATCGGTCTGCCAGTGTTTTATGACAGGGCGTGAACATCATCTGTTGCCATTGCTACGCGGGACCTTGTATTTACCGTATGCGACTGCTTTGCGCATGGGACGTTTTGGTTATCAAAACTCAGCACAAAAGCAGCTCGGAATTCATTACAACAATATCGACGGTTATCTCGAAGGCCTACAAAAGGCAGTCAAAACCACTTATGCACCGTTTAGTCGCTTAGGCCTCAATGATGCGCAGGGCGAACCGATTCAAATTAATGATCATGTATTGCAAATTGAAAATGAGTACTACAGTTTGGTGCGTCCAAAGCAAGTGCCGCTAGCAGGTGAAACGCCATCACAAGCGCTGAGCAATCGTGGTGTCGGTTATGTGGAATTGCGTGCGGTGGATGTGAACCCGTATAGCCCAATTGGGATCAATGAAGATACCGCAGGTTTCTTAGAAGTATTGGCGCTGTATTGCTTACTGCTGGATAGCCCAGATTTATTACCTGCAGAGCAAGATCAAATCGAGAAAAACCAAGCGGAAGTGGTCAATCGTGGTCGTGCACCGAATGCTGCAATTGCTGTGGGTGAGCAATCGTTCCCGATTGAAGCATGGAGTCAGTCTCATTTAGAGGCGATGCAAGAACTGGTTGTGCTGTTAGATCAGTGCTATGACACCACACTGTATAGTAAAGCGATGACAGTCATGCAACAGAGAGTCGCTGAAGTTGATGATACTTTGTCGGCGCAGATGATCGAAGATACTCTGGAAGCGGGTGGGACATGGGGCTTTGGTAGCCAAATGGCCGCACAACATGCATCGAGTTATGAGCGTCATCAGTTGAGTGCAGAGACATGGGCTTATTTTGACGATTTAGCCACGCAATCACTGCAACAACAACAGCAATTAGAGCAAGACAGTCAACTGAGTTTTGAACAGTACCTTGCACAATTTAGATAAAAAATTAAGAGGATTGACCATGCAATGGAGTTATCGCTTCGTGAGTGGTGTTTTGGTTTTAGCCAGTATCATCGGGATGGCCTTTGCCTTGTATTTAGAGCACGGCCCGCTACAGTTAAACCCATGTCCACTCTGTGTGTTCCAACGTGTGGGACTGATTGGACTGGGGATTATTTCGCTGATTGCCTTTTTGCATAACCCTGCATCGAATGGTTTTAAACGCTTTTATGCATTTTTGGGCAGCCTCTCGATCGTATGGTCGGCTGGTGTGGCAGCACGTCACGTTTGGTTACAGAGCTTACCGCCTGATCAAGTGCCGAGCTGTGGCCCAGGCTTGGATTATTGGTTAGACACGTTGCCGCTGCGTGCTGTGTTTGAGCAAGTCTTAACAGGTTCAGGTGAATGTGCACTGGTAGATTGGACTTTCTTAGGTCAGTCTTTACCTGTCTGGTCTTTGGTGTTTTTTGTGGCACTGGCGTTGATTAGCCTGTGGCAACTGTTGCGTAAATATCCAAGCCACGCGAAGAAAAAATAATAAAGATAAAAAAAGCCAACGTCATGTTGGCTTTTTTATTGGATGTATCAGTAGTTTAGGTGAGTGCAATGCCCTCCAAATCATCCAACCCGATCATGTATTCATGCACTTGACCATATTCCGTTTCGGTTGGATTTGGATAGAACCAATTGACGATTTGTTCGGAAACACTGGCATCGGTGTGTAACTCAAAATGGTTTAAGCCATAGAAAATAGCTTTATGTGAATCGGGGACTTTCAGTTGAAAGCGCGGATTCATATGCTCGCCTAAGGCACTTTTCACACTGACCAAATAATCCCCAATCACATTGAGTGCACGATATTTGCGATGTTCAAGCTCAATGGTACCTGCCACCAAGAAGGTATTGATATGAGAGGGCAAAGGGGCTGGCTTACGATTGTCATCAACATGACCAATACGCGCTTCATTATGTTCCCAGTCATCATCCCGCACACTGCCATGCCGTAAGTCTAAAATACCGTTGCTGCGAATGTTGACGATATGCCCAATAATTTTGACAAAAGGGAAACGTCCCAATTTGTCCTGCAAATGAAAGCCGAAACGTTCTAAAGCCGCACCATGATGCGGAGAACCAATACAGACCATGTTTTCCACCACATGAATCCAGCTTTGCATATTTTGTTTGCCGTAGAACAGCGCACTGCGCGAAACCAGTCCGCCCATACTGTGCCCAATCAGATCAATCGAGCTAATCCGTGGGTTGCGGTTGAGTAAATCTTGTAGTGAGTTGGCAAAGCTACGCCCATTGGCTGAAATACGACGACCCGTGTTGTAGTTGAGATATAGCATGGTATTTTGTGCACGTTGCGCCAGCAGTTTTTCCCCTATACCGCCATAACGCGCCGTGCTCCAGTACAAATGGTTCATGCATAGACCGTGGACCATAATCACCACGCGACCAGACAACTCGCCTTGCTGGATGGCACCATAATGATCATAAAACACCATCGGTAGCGCCACAGGGTTGTGATATTTCAGTAAATAGTCGCCCAAAACACCATTGATTGCACCGACTAAATAATGCATGGTTGGGGTTAAGGGTTTGCGATGCAAATTTGGAAATTTTTCAATGATATGACGCAAACTTGGCGCCAATAAATAGCTACCGTAGTTTTGTAGGGTATTGAAGGAAAACTGGTAAATTTTTTCAATTGACCGTGTCGACAGAAACTTTTTGGAACTGGTTTCATTCATTCCAAATAAACTGATTAAAATTTCACGCTGAATGGCCTGAATTAAATCGTGGACGACATCGCCTAAGCGGGTTGTCACCAACTGAGCAATCCCTTCAAGCAGGTCGGCTTGGCTGGGAGGAGTACGGTCCCATTTACAATAGGTCTCGTGCAGAGGCGTTAAACTTGGCATTTTTTCTACCCTTGTGTTTCTGTGTCCAAAGGGACTTTATTTTTTTCAACGATCACGGTATAAATTCTTAGCACTCTAGCTTATCTAATTCATCTCGAACAACTTTTACAATAGCGATGAATACACAGATGACCTTATTTTTTTGTCTGACAATTTTTATATCCATACAAAATAATACAGTCGGCTGAAGCCATCTCTTTTGAGTTCAATAAAAATGATGTAGAAGAGTAAATGTACAGCATGAATATTATTTATTTACATGGCTTTCAAAGCAGTTCTTTATCGATTAAAGGTCAATTGCTGAAACGCTATTGCGAATCTCATCCACAGTGGCACGTGCATTTGCCAGACTTGAACATGCCGCCACATTTGGCCTTAGAAAAATTGGCCGCCTTGATTCAGGAGTTGGATCAGGTAGTACTGGTGGGCAGTAGTTTAGGTGGATTTTATGCGACACAACTGGTCGCGAAGTTGGCAGTACCGGCTGTGCTGATCAATCCGGCTATGCAACCATGGCATTTGTTCCGAGATCTATTTGGTGCGACGCAACTGCCCTATAGAGTCAATGAACATTGGACGCTCGATGATGCGCAATTGGACTATTTAGAACAGATTGAACTGCCATTTGTGCAAGATGCAGACAAAATTTTAGTGTTATTGCAACAAGGCGATGAAGTTTTGGATTATCGTGAAGCACAGCGCTATTATAATGGCGCAGCGCTCGTGATCTCGGAAACGCAAGGCAATCATGCGATGGAAGATTTCGCAGACAAAATACCGATGGCATTACAGTTTTTATCGGACTGCTTAAAATAAGGAAACAGTACAACGTGTCTCAATATACGGCTCAATCGCTTGAAGTATTATCTGGTTTAGATCCGGTACGTCGTCGTCCCGGCATGTATACCGATACCACACGCCCAAACCATTTGGCGCAAGAGGTTATTGATAATGCAGTCGATGAGGCACTGGCTGGTCATGCCAACAAAATTACCGTCACCGTTTATAAAGATGGTTCGCTTTCAGTAGAAGACAATGGTCGCGGCATGCCTGTCGATATTCACCCCGAATATGGTCAAAGCGGGATCGAGATCATCCTGACCAAGCTGCATGCAGGTGGTAAATTCAGTACCGACAACTACCAGTTTTCAGGTGGTTTGCATGGCGTAGGCATTTCCGTGGTGAATGCTTTATCTAGCCGAGTCGAAGTAGAAGTTCAGCGTCAAGGCAACCTTTACCAAATGGCCTTTGAGCAGGGTGAACCGACTGCACCCTTGACGGTGCTAGAAGGTAAAGCACCGAAGCGTGCGACAGGGACCACCGTTCACTTTTGGCCTGAAGCCAAATATTTTGATTCACCGAAATTTGCCCTGAAAGCGCTGAAGCACAACTTAAAAGCCAAAGCTGTTTTGGCTGCCGGTTTGCAAATCAATTATGTCGACCAAATCAATGACGAAAAAATCGTTTGGCAGTTTGAAAATGGCCTCGTCGATTATTTGATGGATGAAATTGAGGATCGTGAGATTCTGCCTCATCCAGCCTTTGTGGCAACAGGAGATGCTGAGCGTGCCAGTGCTGAATTTGCCATTTGTTGGAATGTCGATGGCGGCGAATTGGTCCAAGAAAGTTATGTGAACTTGATTCCAACGGCGCAGGGCGGAACCCATGTGAATGGTCTACGCTCAGGTGTGACCGATGCGATGCGCGAGTTTTGTGAACTGCGTAATTTGCTGCCACGCAATATGAAGCTGTCGGCTGAAGACGTTTGGGATGGTGTGAACTATATTTTGTCGTTGAAGTTCCAAGAGCCACAGTTTTCAGGCCAAACCAAAGAGCGTTTATCCAGTCGTGAAGCATCGAGTATTGTCCAGAACATTGCCAAAGATGCTTTTGCACTGTGGTTGAACCAAAATTCCGATATTGCCATGCAGTTGGCAGAAATGGCGATCTCGAAAGCGGGTCGTCGTCTGAAAGCTGCGAAAAAAGTTGAACGTAAGAAAATTGTGGCAGGTCCGACTTTACCTGGAAAACTGTCAGACTGTGTTGGACATACCCTAGAAGAGTCCGAACTGTTCATTGTGGAAGGTGATTCTGCGGGTGGTTCAGCCAAGCAGGCGCGTGATAAAAACTTCCAAGCGATCATGCCTATTCGTGGAAAAATCTTAAATACGTGGGAAGTCTCTTCTGATGAAGTCTTGGCTTCGCAAGAAGTGCATAACATTGCCATTGCGATCGGGGTCGATCCGGGGTCGGATGATTTATCAGAATTACGTTATGGCAAGATCTGTATTTTGGCCGATGCTGACTCGGATGGTCTACACATTGCGACGCTGCTGTGTGCTTTGTTTGTGAAACATTTTCCGATCTTGGTTGAAGAGGGACATCTGTATGTGGCGATGCCACCGCTGTATCGAATTGATGATGCAAAAGATGTGCACTATGCCTTGGACGATGATGAGCTTGAAAGCATGTTAAAAAAATGCAAAACCAAGAACCCGCAAATTACTCGATTTAAAGGTTTGGGTGAAATGAACGCAAGCCAACTGCGTGAAACCACGCTGGATCCAAACACACGCCGTTTGGTGCAATTAGATTTGGATGACAGTCATTTTACTGCAGGTTTATTGGATAAATTGCTGGCAAAAAAACGTTCGAGTGACCGTAAAGAATGGTTAGAGCAGAAAGGTAACTTGGCCGAGTTGGTGGTTTAATATATTGATAAGCCTGCGTAAAGTGGGCTTATCTATTATGATGACTAAAAACTAAATTGGCTTTAAGAGAATAAAAATGGAATATCAAGAAAAACATTTAGCGGAAAATATACGAAATGATATGGGCATGAATGAAGAAGAATTACAGGAAATGCGTGAAGCTGATGTGGATGATGAAACACTACATGCCTTAAGCTTAGCAGGGCGTGTCGAATGGAAAAAAAGAATTTTGTATTATGCCAATTTATTAAATTCTGAGATGAAAAAAATTTTAGACAATGAGTTAGCACTAGGTAATCGAATCAGTGATGCACATTGTGATTATCCTGAACAAGGCTCAATACACGTTACCCTTGCTGAAAAGTTTAAAGGAAATTATAAAGAACAAAATGTTAAATATACGAAAGGTAATGATCCACATTATTGGTTTGAAGATTACACATCACTAAATCAACCTAGGCATATGATTCTGCATTAAATGCATAAATTGTGTTATTTGAACACTTTTAATCTAAAAATAAAAAGCCCGTACATTGCGAGCTTTTTGCTGCGCAGATGAGCAATAAAATTGCGCTTAATCTGTGCACAATTTTTCAGTGAATCGATTGAATTAGGCGAAATGAATTGATTTGGAACACATGATGTATACAAGTTTGTATGCAGAAAAGTAGTCATCTGAGCGAAAATCTATCTAAAATACAGTGCATTTAAAAATTAATAAATAATTGATAAATATTAAAATAATTAAAAATTTGATAATGATTTTCACATCATAAAACCCTGCTTGGCATAGAAATTGAATTGGCACTTATAGCGCGAATAACAATCATGCATTGCAAAATGCACCCTAAGTTTCAAGTTTGGAGAAAATCAAGATGTTCCAACAAAAATTACTCACGAAAACATTCCTTGCAACTGCAATGATGGGGACTATTGCTTTGACAGGTTGTTCAAAACCTGCGGAGAAAGCGGAAACAGCAACGTCTGAGCCAACAGCGGCAGTGAGCAGTGGTGACACGATCAAAGTCGGAATTTTGCACTCGCTCTCAGGCACCATGGCAATTTCTGAAACCTCTCTCAAAGACACGGCATTGATGACCATCAATGAAATTAATGCCAACGGTGGGGTACTGGGCAAAAAGTTAGAACCTGTCGTAGTCGATCCAGCATCTGATTGGCCTTTATTTGCTGAAAAAGCACGTCAACTTATTACCCAAGATAAAGTTGCGGTGATTTTTGGTTCATGGACATCGGTATCGCGCAAGTCAGTGTTACCTGTGGTAGAAGAGTTGAATGGTTTATTGTTCTATCCAGTGCAATATGAGGGGCAGGAACAGTCGAAAAATATTTTCTATACAGGCGCCGCACCGAACCAACAGGCGATTCCTGCGGTGGAATATTTGATGAGCGAAGAGGGCGGTAAAGCAGAGCGCTTTGTTCTACTCGGTACAGACTATGTCTACCCACGCACCACCAATAAAATTCTACGTGCGTTCTTGAAGTCCAAAGGTGTGGCCGATGCGGACATCATGGAAGAGTACACTCCCTTCGGTCATAGTAACTATCAAACCATTGTCGGTAATGTGAAGAAATTTGCTGCGGGTAAGAAAACCGCGGTGATTTCAACCATCAATGGCGATTCTAACGTGCCGTTCTATCGTGAGCTGGGCAACCAAGGCATTAAAGCTTCAGATATTCCTGTCATGGCCTTCTCTGTGGGTGAAGAAGAACTCCGTGGTATTGATACCAAACCATTGGTTGGACATTTGGCTGCTTGGAACTATTTCATGTCGGTGAAAAACCCGACTAACACCGAATTTGTGAATAAAATGAAGCAGTATGCGGTGCAGTATAAGCTGCCGAATGCTGACAAAATCGTGACCAATGATCCGATGGAAGCCACCTATGTGGGCATTAATATGTGGAAACAAGCGGTTGAAAAGGCAGGCAGTACCGATGTTGATAAAGTTCGCGTTGCGATGGCAGGCCAAGAGTTCAAAGCACCTTCAGGCTATACCTTAAAAATGGATGCTGAAAATCATCATCTACAAAAACCTGTGATGATTGGTGAAATTCGTGGTGATGGTCAGTTTGACGTGGTCTATAAAACACCAAATGTGATTAAGGCGGAACCTTGGAGTCCGTACATTCCTAAATAATTTTCTTAAGCGTTGAGCCTGCTGCGATCGCTGTGGGCTTTTCAGTAAGCACATCCCGATGCGGGATGTTTTAAGCAAGCTTAAGGAAGTCATATTATGAATCTTAAATTTTTTTGTGCTGCACTGATGTGCGCAATTGCACAGCTTGTGAGCAGCAGTGTTTGGGCTGAAGAGGCGCAACTTTCTGCTCAGGCCCAAAGCGTATCAGCATCGAATGATACGATTCAACGTTTTGTCAAAGCTGAGTTTGCTGAGCGCCGTGCCATGCTTAACCAATGGCCGGGGACGATTGAAGAATTTGATCGACTGGTGGCACTGATCGACAGTGATGAGCTGTATCGGGACAGTGTAGGCACGACGTATATTTTAAAAAATAATGAAAAATTATTGCGTTATCCCGATGAGCAAGTGATTGAAACTTGGCCGGGGGATTTGTCTCAGGTAACTTTGGTCAACACCTTACGTAAAGCCTTAAACTTTGGGCAGGCACAGGCCAAATTAAAATCTGAAGAATCTGCCCAACGTTTAGCAGCCATTGATATTTTAGAAAATAATCTGTCTGAACTGAATGTTGCGCAGATTAATCAGCTCTATCTGCATGAACAAAATAATAAAGTCAAACAGCGCTTGGCGCAGCTCAAAGCACGCCTCGACTTTGAAAGTCCAGATGTTTTAGTCCAAATTCAGGCTGCTAAAGTCCTTACCGACTCCAACCGTCCCGAGGTGCTGGCACTGGTTGAGCAGGCTTTAACTCAATCAAATTTAAACCCAGAACTCAAAGCCGTGTTGGTGGATGCAAAAAGTCAGATTAAAACACGGATTCAGGCCAGTGAATGGGCTGGACATGTGTTTTCAGGTTTCAGTACAGCCAGTATTTTACTGCTAGCAGCGCTCGGTTTGGCCATCACTTATGGTCTGCTTGGTGTGATTAATATGGCGCATGGTGAGTTGATTATGATCGGGGCCTATACCACCTATGTGGTGCAAAGCTTGTTTAAGACATACTTAGGCAGTTATGTCGATTGGTATTTAATTGCAGCTATTCCTGCGGCGTTTGTGGTAAGTGCACTGATTGGCATGTTGATTGAACGGACGGTAATTCGACCACTATATGGTCGTCAGTTGGAAACGCTGTTGGCGACTTTTGGCGTCAGTCTGATTTTGATGCAATTGGTGCGGATGATTTTTGGCGCACAAAATGTTGAAGTCTCGAATATTTCTTGGTTATCGGGGGGGATAGCGCTGAGTCCAAGTTTGATGCTGCCGTATAACCGGATTGCCATTATTGTGTTTACGGTTGCGGTGCTACTGCTGTTGGTTTACCTGCTCAATAAAACCCGCTTTGGTCTGTTTGTTCGTGCCGTAACACAAAACCGTCAAATGGCACGTGCTGTCGGTATCCGCTCTAGCCGTATCGATATGTTGGCCTTTGGGCTGGGTTCTGGGCTGGCTGGTCTAGCAGGCTGTGCCTTAGCACAAGTGGGCAATGTTGGGCCTGATTTGGGTCAGAACTATATTATCGATGCTTTCTTGGTTGTTGTGGTAGGTGGTGTCGGGCAAGTTTGGGGAGCTGTGCTGGCGGCGCTTGGTTTAGGGATCAGCGGTACAGTCCTTGAAATTGGGATGGGGGCTGTTCTTGCAAAAATTATTCTACTGGTTCTTGTGATTTTGTTTATTCAAAAACGTCCACAAGGTTTGTTTGCCATCAAAGGCCGTTTTGTGGAGTAAGCGCATGAAAATCACTTCTTTATTTTCCGATAAACCTTATAGTGCGCTCGCTATTGCGGTCTGCTTTGCGGTGATGCTGATCCTGCCTTGGTTACATTTACTACCAGTCGATTCAGCCTTTCATCTCTCTGCGTATTGGGTCACCTTGATTGGCAAAATCATGTGTTTGGCTTTGGTGGCTTTGGCGTTGGACTTGGTTTGGGGTTATGCAGGCATTTTAAGCCTAGGCCATGGCTTGTACTTTGCCCTTGGTGGCTACGCGTTTGGTATGTATCTGATGCGCCAGACGGCAGGTGACAGCCTGCCTGACTTTATGCGTTTTTTAAGTTGGACTGAACTGCCGTGGTATTGGGTGGGCAGCAATCATTTCTTATGGGCTTTGGCCTTGGTGGTGTTGGTGCCCGGTGTGGTGGCCTTCATCTTTGGTTTCTTTGCCTTTCGCTCCAAGATTAAAGGCGTGTATTTCTCGATTATTACGCAGGCCATGACATTTGCTGCGGCACTGTTATTTTTCCGCAATGAAACAGGCTTTGGCGGAAACAATGGGTTTACAGGCTTTAAGACTATTTTAGGCATGGACATCACTTCTGCTCCCATGCGTGCCACCTTATGTTCCTTAACGGCTTTGGTGTTGATGCTGTGCTTTGTGGGTCTGCGTCATTTAATGAATAAACCCTACGGTCGTGTGCTGGGGGCGATTCGGGACAGTGAAAACCGCTTGCAGTACTTGGGCTATCGTACGCTGTGGTACAAGCTTTCTGC
Source organism: Acinetobacter sp. AB03 (assembly GCF_058107045.1). Classification (NCBI taxonomy): domain Bacteria; kingdom Pseudomonadati; phylum Pseudomonadota; class Gammaproteobacteria; order Moraxellales; family Moraxellaceae; genus Acinetobacter; species Acinetobacter sp. AB03. The sequence continues at coordinate 41,183 of NZ_JBUEBA010000002.1, forward strand.
ATGGGTGCTGTCCGCAGTGATTGCAGGTATTGCAGGAGCATTGTATGTGCCTCAGGCTGGCATTATTAACCCGAGTGAAATGAACCCCGTCAATTCGATTGAAATGGCGGTATGGGTGGCTGCGGGTGGGCGTGGCACCTTGATTGGACCCATTTTAGGTGCAGGGTTAATTAATGGCGTGAAAACCTATTTCACCGTGGCTTATCCAGAAGCATGGTTATTGATCTTGGGTGCTTTATTTATTGTGGTCACCATTTTCTTACCCAAAGGTGTCATTGGTCTATTTGACCGTTTTAAAAAGGAGCGTAGCGAATGAGTGAGCTAATACACCCTCATGGTGGCCATGCTTCAGACGGCTATGGACGTCCCAAAGAACAAGGTGCCGACTTCAGTCATGGGATTGCACTGTACTTGGAAAAAGTTAGTGTTTGGTTTGATGCTTTTCGTGCCTTAAATGATTTATCGCTATACATCCAAGAAGGGGAGCTACGCTGCATCATTGGGCCCAATGGGGCAGGTAAAACCACGCTAATGGATGTGATTACAGGTAAAACCCGACCAACCGAAGGCTCCGCTTTTTTTGGGCAAAACTATGATTTGGCCAAGATGAGTACCGAGCAAATTGCAGAAGCGGGCATTGGCCGTAAATTTCAAAAACCAACGGTATTTGAAAACTTTAGCGTGATGGAAAACTTACTGCTTGCTGCACCCAAAGATAAGCGGGTAAAGAAAAGCTTTTTTAGCAAACTTGGCCCCGATGCACAGCTGGCTTTGGACGAGTCCTTAGCGCAAATTCGCCTAGAAGAATGGGTACACAAACCTGCGGGGCTGTTGTCACATGGACAAAAGCAATGGTTGGAAATCGGCATGTTGCTTATGCAACGTCCTAAGCTGATCCTACTCGATGAACCTGTGGCCGGTATGACCGATGCCGAAACGGAACGAACCGCTGAGCTATGTTTAGAGTTAAAGAAAAATCACACCTTGGTGGTGGTTGAACATGACATGAGCTTTATCGACACCATCAGTGAAAAAGTGACGGTACTGGCTCAAGGGGCGATCTTAGCCGAAGGTACATTGGCTGAGGTACAGGCCAATGAGGATGTGATTGAGAAATATTTAGGACGTTAAGGAGCCGACGATGTTAGAAGTCAAAGACGTCAATCAGTTTTACGGTGGCAGCCATATTTTAAGAGATGTCTCCTTTCAAGCACCTGTAGGAGAGTGCTCCGTGGTGCTGGGGCGGAATGGCGTTGGGAAAACCACTTTACTTAAATGTTTAATGGGGATTTTACCGATTAAGTCCGGACAGATTTTACTTGATGGTCAGGACATCTCGAAAATGAGTCCCGAGCAACGCGTGCGTGCGGGTTTGGCTTATGTGCCGCAAGGGCGTGATATTTTTTCAACCTTAACGGTTGAAGAAAATATCCTGATTGGCATGGCCAAGTTTAAGGGGGCGAAAACTCGAAAAGTGCCTGAGCATTTGTATGAAATTTTCCCAATTTTAGATGAAATGAAGCACCGCCGAGGTGGGGATTTATCAGGGGGGCAGCAGCAGCAACTGGCCATTGCGCGTGCTTTAGCATCAGAGCCTCGGGTGTTAATTTTGGATGAGCCTACAGAAGGCATTCAACCTTCTATTATCAAAGACATTGGCCGAGTGATTCGTAAACTGGCGGATGGCGGCGACATGGCGGTGGTTTTGGTCGAACAGTTTTATGATTTTGCCGAGGAGCTGGCCGATGCATATACCGTCATGGCCCGTGGACAAGTGATTGCGCAAGGGGTAGGCTGTGAAATGCCTGCAAAAGGTATTCGAGAATTGGTAGCGATTTAAGCTTTTTTATTCTCCCCCTCTTCCAAAGGGAGAGGGGGAGAATAATGAAAATATTGAATATTGTATCGCGATCTTAGTCTACTTTTAGAAATAAACCGTCTGCCGAAACATTGTGCCCAAAACCACAGCTCATGGTATTGGTTTCGCTGACACGGATGGTGTGTCCCATTTTGGGATCGAAGGCGAACTTTAAATTAATTTTACAGTCGTCGACCTGATATTGCGCTTGAGTTCGATTGAGCGGCATTGTGGTTTCAAATTCACCAATATTGGGTCCGTAGATTAGACTGCGTAGTCCCATATAAAGACCATTAAATTCAATTTGATATACATTCTTAAGCGGTTTTACCTTAATCTGATTCCACTGCCCAAAGCCTGCATACTGCACATATTTACCTGCCAGTGTTGCTGACTGTTTAGGGGATGGCAGTTGCTTTAAATTAAATTGACTGGATTTAGACTCAGCATCACGCAAAAACCATGCTCTAGCCCAAAGCGGTTTTCCCAACTTGCTATAACTTAAACCGACATTGTTGTTGGCAATTTCGACATCACGTTCAGTGAGGGATACACCACTTTCAGGTTGATTCATTAAACAAAAAGACGACCACGTCGCCTGATACTGAAATTGTTCTAAGGCTTTTTGATATTGTTTTTGATCATAAAATTTCTTACCAGAGTTGGCAGAGCTTTTGACTTTAGCACAACCTTGGCGAAGTTCTTGTTCAAAGGTGTCGCCTGCTGAAGCGAGTGTGCTTACAGTCAAAAGTCCAATCAAGAATGGATACTTAGGCATGATTTGATTCCATTTTCGTTATGCTTTGAATAAAACATAGGGAGCTATTCGAAGTAAAGGGACAATCTTTAGGGGCTCGGAATTATTTAAGATAGAGGAATGATGGAAACTGAAAAATTACTCATACAAATTGTTTGAGCAGTGTGCTTTTAGACGCGTTAAGCTAATGGAAAGCAACAACAATAAGAGCAGCCATATGGACACATTATTATTAAGTATTCCGCCCAATGCTTTGGAAACGTTGATTTTAGAATCTATTTCTGTCGACGATGTGCTGAATTCGGAGCACATCGAGTCACATCTGCTTTTAGGTAAAAACTGGAAAATCTTACAGACCTTATTGCAAGGCAGTTTTAAGTCTGGCACTTCATTACTGGCTTTGAGTGTACAAGCCGAGCATCACTTGGCAGAGCGCCAAAAACAACTTACAGAGGTACTTTATAACACCGCGGTTCGTGTCGTTGAAGTCCAAGAAGCTTTAGAAAAATTGGATATCGATGACTTTAAAAAACATATGCAAACCACGTGTTTGAAACGCTTAGAACAGGAACATGGCATCCAGACCGAATCGATTGAATTGCAATTTGCCGAGTTGAGTTTAGTCTTTGCTCAGCTCAGAAACTTTTATGAACATGCGGCCAAGCATACGTATGCCGTGATCAGCGTCACCAGTGACAATTTAGTCCCGACCTCACTGATTTAACAGCAGTTGCATCAACACCAGATCACGCCATTGCCCAAACTTTTGTCCGACTTGGGGCATATAGCCAGTTTGTACAAAGCCAAACTTTTCATGCAAAGCAATTGAAGCCAGATTGGCGTGGTCAATCCCTGCAACCATGACATGCATGTGCTGCATTTTTGCTTGTTCAATCAAATACGCTAAAAGCTGTTGACCTAAGCCCTGACGGGCATAGTTGGGTGAAATATAAATTGAGTGCTCAACGGTATAACGATAGCCTGAAAAATTACGGAAGGTGGCATAGTCTGCAAAGCCTGCAATGGCCTGCGTTTCTTGGTCTTCCACCACGCAAAATGGAAATTGGTTTTGTTGAAAGTGTAGTAATTGTTTTTGGAAATGCGCTAAATCATAGGCATGTTCATTCCAAGTGGCCATGCCATGTAAGACTTCTGCATTATAAATGTTTTGGATCTCGGGCAGATCGTGTTCAGTGGCTGGACGAATGAGAAAAGACATGAGGGCAAGGTTGTATGCGTTGGGGGCTTTATCATGCTGCTTTTGCATAAAAAAAAGCAAGACAGAAGTCTTGCTTTTGGATATTCACAAAAGTGAATTAGAAGTGGTATTTGATTAATGCACTTACGTCATTTTGGTCTAAACCTTTGATGGCGTATTTGTTGTTCCAAACTGAGTGCTCAACACCCACATAAAGACGTGTATCTGGAGAAATGTGTTTACCCACATTCCATTTCCATTGAGTTGTCCAGTTTAACTCACTTGCATGATTTGCATTTTCACCTGTTGACCAGTCAAGGAAGCCGTCAATAAGAAAATCTTCTGAACCAAGTTTAACTGGGATACCGTAGGCAGCAGTCATTTGGTAGTCATCAGTAGTCCCTTTTTCATTGTCTGCTTTGTAGAAGTTAAGCTGAGCATATTGGAAATAAGGAATAGCAAGATCAAAACCAATACCATAGAGGTAGTTATTGAAGTCTGCACCTGGGTAGTTAGAGCTGTTCGCTTCCCATGTTCCTGCAATTAAAATATCTTTGATCGGACCAGCTTCTAATTTAGTCCCTGTCACTGCGCTTAAGCTTAAACGAGGAGAAAGCTCGAAATATGTGCTGTTTTCAAAGTCATTGTGAGCACGGTCAGCAAAGCCGAAAAAATCACCATATTTTAACTTAGCAGTATATTCTACAGTTGCAGTCGTTTGCTGGTTGTTGTCATCCATATTTACAGGATGAGCATAGTTTTCACCATATAAACCAGTGATGCTAAAGTCTTGCCAAATCGGCGCAGCTTGAGAAATTGCCGCAGCAGAAGATAATGCTACGAAAGCAGCAATTTGAGTCAGTTTCATGAATATTTCCCCAAAAAATCGGATACAGGATACCGATTATTAAGCAAAAATAAAGCCAAATTTGACGAACGTCATGGAAAATAGATATCAAAATGAGCCATTTTTTATACTTTTTTTACCAAATGGTTTAATGTTGCCTTTCAGGCATGACACTTAATTTGATATGGACCTTCTTGGAAAAAATGTTAGGTGATTGAATAATAAATTTAGCAATATCGACATGATACAGCTCGGGAAAATCCTAGAATGGAACAGGGTTTGCACTTATTTAGGGATGTTTGCAAAGAATGAATGATCGATGCTTGCAGTCATTCCTGCCGTAATTGAAGTTGTCATAATCATTAGATTTTTTTGTTCATTCTAGCCAATGAAGTCACCTGAATAGTAGAAGATGGAATCAAATCCATCTGTTTTTAGCCATGCAAGTAAGGGCTTGTCACAATAAGTATCCTTTTCATATTTTTTTAAAAATATCACTTGCATAATTTTCAGTTAGGCCCGATATTCAAAGGAGAAGGACACAGATCTGCAGACTCAAAAGTGTTCATCATTCAATCGATGGAGGTTACATTCCAAAGCAATTGAAGATGGTCGAATACTGTTAAAACAGTAAGTTACAAGTGTACCAAGAGATAAAAATCTTCGTACAACAAAAGAGTCGAATAAAGAAAGAGAGAGAGGATGTTATTTTATGAACATAGAAATCCGTACAGATAAAAACATTCAAAATAGTGACCGTTTAATTAGTTATATACGCGAAGAGCTGAATCAAGAATTTCAACGTCACAGTGAGCGCATTACCCACTTTTCAGTGCATCTAAGTGATGCCAATAGCCATAAAGGCGGAGATGACGACATTCAATGTATGATTGAAGCGCGTCCAGCAGGTTTAAAACCCGTGGTTGTAAATCATAAAGGTCATAATGTCGATACTGCGATTCATGGCGCGATCGATCGCCTTAAACGTAGTTTAGAACATACCTTTGAAAAAAATGATAAACCACGTGCTGGCCAACCTGTATATGCAGATCAGGATGATGGCCTAGTTGATGATGAGGAAGATTAAACCTCACCGAATTTAAAAAAAGCCCCTCAATTAGGGGCTTTTTTAATGCTGGGCACTCACTTTTATCCAACATTACGGATAACAAATGTCCCGTTTATTCGGCATAATAGAATAAACTGAATTGAAGAGCGTCATCTCCATGTTAACCGCGCAACAACAAGCTTTCGTGCAAGCACTTGAAGAATTAGATCTTCAACAAGTTCAACGTCTATTGACCGATGGGTTAAGTCTCAATTTTATCGATCCTGAAAAAGGACCTGTGATTTCTGTCTGGTCAGATGGCTTATTCAAATGGTGGGAAGCGATTTGCGAAGCGTATGAAGCAGGCGCACCGCTGTCAGAACAAGAAAAACAACAGACTCTAGCGGTACATTTAGACATTTTAGAACAACTGATTCATGGCAAAGCAAACTTGCATTTGTGGGATACAGAAGAAATTTATGGCCCACTTTGGGATGCTGCAAGTGCTGCATGTGCGCCCGCGGTCAAACGTTTATTGGATGAAAAAGTTGATCCAAACACCAAAGATGAAGATGGCTTAACTATTTTATCTTCAATTAGCGATTTATTCTTTGATTGTGAGTTTGACGAAATTAATTGGGCCGAAGCATTGGCTGAAGAAAAGCAAACCTTAGAGTTGCTTCGTCAGCATGGTGCAAAAATGACAAAAGAATTAGCTTAAACAGCGAGATCATCATGATGCAATTAAAACATTTAGGTTTATGTGTAGCCGCTGGGTTCAGTATGAATGCGATGGCTGCAGATTTTTCCTTTGACCGCCCAGGTTCGGGCATAGGGACAGGGATTACGCCTGTGGGACAGTTGGCTTGGGAGCAGGGCTTGGCCAATGCGCACTATGCTGAATCGACCACGGCTGATGGTGAAAAAGTCAAAACCACCAGCTTAAATGCAGATATGTTATTGCGCACAGGTTTAGCTGAAAACATCGAATTGCAATTGGGTTGGGCTGGGCCCTCTTGGCAACAAATGAAAGTGGCAGGCAATAAGTCTGAAACAGATGGTTTGGGGGATGTCAGTGTGGGTGTGAAAGCGGCGATTCCTTTGGATGATGAACGCTTGAGTATGGCGGTACTGGCTGAAGCGATTATTGCCACAGGTAATGATGGTTTCACCAATGAAGATGATATTTATAGTCTGTCATCTGTGGTTGCATACGATTATAGCGACCTCGTGTCGACATCCATCACCATGCGTTATGAAGTGCAAAATAGTGATTGGGCCATTTCTGCAATTCCGACTTTAGAATATCAATTTACCGATAAACTCAGTGGTTTTTCTGAATTGGTTTATCGTAAAGCAGAAAGTCAAGACAATGAATATGCGCTCGGTACAGGTGTCATGTATGCGGTGAATAATCGGATGCAGTTGGACGCAAGTGTTGGTGTCGACTTAAATGGTTCAGATAAAAGTTATTATTCAGGCCTTGGTGTCTCATACTTATTTTAATTAGAAAAAAGAACATATTATGAAAAAGCATCTTCATCTGAAACAGGGGATGAGCGGCAAAACGTGGTATCTGGCGCTGTCAGTATTGATCATCAATCTGTGTATCTGGGCCAGTATCCTAAACGTTCATGCGGAAACTCCACTCCTTTCAGCTGAAGATGCTTTTCCATTTACAGTGGAATCCACGACTGAGCATACCGCTCAACTGCACTGGAATATCCCTGAACAGTATTATCTGTATCAGCACAAATTTGAAGTACAGCAGGCGGGTCAGCCCCTTAAGCTTGAGCTGCCGCCTGCGCATGATTTGTATGATGAAAACTATGGACACACCCAAGTTTATTATCAACAAGTGCAATTTGACTTAGACACACAGGCTTCACAAACTTATAAGGTGACTTGGCAAGGCTGTGCCAAAGATCGCATTTGCTATCCACCGCAAAGTATTGAGTTTAAAACTGATGTTAATGGCTTGGTCAGCCTACAAGATCAAGCGGGTGGATCAAAACGACTGCTAGATTTAGCCGCGCAGTCGAATCCGCAATTTGAGCCGATCAACCCCACAGTCACTGCTGAACCCGTTGTAATAGCTTCCGATGCGATTGCTGCGCAAGATCAAATTTGGTCTGAAGAGTTAGCCAAAAGCTCATTGGCCTATGGTTTATTACTGTTCTTTGGCCTCGGGATATTACTCGCGTTTACGCCGTGTTCTTTACCGATGTTGCCGATTTTAACCTCTTTAATTATTCGCGATAGCAAAGGCCTCAAAGCATGGATGATTGCGTTGGTCTTTGTGTGCAGTATGGCCATGGTCTATGCCATTTTGGGCTTGGTGGCCTCATCTGCGGGTTTGAACTTCCAGCGTTGGTTACAACAGCCATCCACCCTGATTGCTTTTAGCATTCTTTTTGTTTTATTCGCGCTCAATCTATTTGGTTTGTTTGAACTTAAACTGCCGCAAGCCGTGGTGAATAAACTCGATCATATCCAGTCTATGCAAAAGGGTGGGAGTCTGATCAGTGCTGCGATTATGGGCATGATCTCTGCGCTGTTAGTTGGACCGTGTATGACGGCACCTTTGGCAGGCGCTTTACTGTTTATTTCGCAAACACAAAGCCAGTGGCAAGGGGCCATTTTGTTGTTCACCTTAGGCTTTGGTATGGGTACACCATTGTTATTGGCAAGCGTACTGGGTGCTAAGGTATTGCCTCGTGCTGGGCTGTGGATGAATCAGGTTCGGGTATTCTTTGCTTTCATCATGTTGGCTTTGGCGCTGTATTTTGTGCGTCCTTTGCTTTCTGAAACATGGATGCAAGCACTGAGTCTGCTGCTAGGCTTGAGCTTTATTATTTATGTGTTGTATCGTTTGATGTGGCATAAAACTCAGTTGCGTATGCTGTACATCGTGGCTCTAGTCATTGGCGGGACGTACATTGCCTATAGCCAATATCAGCAGAGTCAGCGTTTCTTTGAAGCGCCAGTGGCTGCATCTGCGCGTTGGCATATGGCAGCGACGGCAACGGAGTTTAAGCAGCTCTTGGCACAAGCACCAAAAGGTCAAAAGATCATTATCGATGTCTATGCTGATTGGTGTGTTGCTTGTCAGCCGATTGAACACCGTATATTAAAGTCTGCAACGGTACAGAAAGCGCTTGCGCCATATTATTTGATTAAATTGGATTTGAGTCATTACGATGCAACCCATCAAGTGCTCTTAAACCAGTGGGATATTTTAGGACCACCGACCTATTTATTCTTAGATGCCTCACAACAAGAAATTCGTGGTTTACGTTTAACCGGTGCATTTACTGAGGCTGAACTTTTAGCTCAATTACAACGTTTTTAAACCTGAGGGAGAGCGGGTATGCAACGTTTATATATTGCCAATAAAAATTACTCCAGTTGGTCGATGCGAGCGTGGTTGGTCTTGACTGCATTTGATCTGGATTTTGAAGAGGTACTGGTTCGCTTTGATGCGACAAACCCCAGTTTTAAAGAGCAACTGTCCCACATTCATTCCAATGCTAAAGTGCCCGTATTGGACGTGGGCGAATTTCAAATTTGGGACTCTTTAGCCGTCTGTGAATATTTGGCCGAGCAAAATCTAGATTTAGCCCTGTGGCCTAAACAGGCCCATTTGAGAGCACAAGCACGGAGTATCAGTTGTGAGATGCACAGTAGTTTTATGGCACTACGCCAATTGTGCCCCATGAATATTCAAGCGCAGTACAGCATAGCTGAGGGGCTAGCTTTGTGTGCGCAGCATGCTGAATTAAGAGCAGATGTCGAACGAATTGAACAAATTTGGGCACAGCGTTCGGATGAGCATACCTTTTTATTTGGTGATTTTTCTATAGCCGATGCCTTCTATGCCCCTGTAGTGATGCGTTTCAAGAGTTATGCACTACCTGTATCTGAACGCAGCCAGCAGTATATGCAACACATTATGCAGCATCCTGCGGTCATACAATGGGTCGACGCGGCACGGGCAGAAGCCGTTTAGTTAGGTGAAATGTGCTGTGTGTCTGCACATACGGCGCTATATTTGATCTCACTGGGATTGATTTCTAAATAGCATTTGATTTGATTACGTCCACTGGCTTTAGCGGCATAGAGTGCTTTGTCTGCTTGATCCAAAAGCTGTTGCGGTTTCAATTTATCCGTCGCTAGGGCAATGCCGAAACTGGCAGTAATGCGAATTGCACGTCCATCTTCATTTTGAATCACTAAATCTTCAATGGCTGCACGGCAACGTTCCGCGATTTGACGAGCTTTAAGGGCAGAGGACTGCTTTAAAATGAGTATAAATTCTTCACCCCCAAAACGGCCCACTACATCACTTTCACGCAAATGAAGGCCTAATTTTTGACTTACGGCAATCAGAACCGTATCTCCCATATGATGTCCAAATTGGTCATTGATGCTTTTAAAATGATCGAGATCTAAGAGGATAACCGCATAGGGATTCTGCGGATCTTGCTGATGCAAATACTCCAAACTTTGGCTAATACGACGACGGTTAAATGTATTGGTTAGTGGGTCGATCTGACTTAAATGTTGAATGAGTCGTTCACGATGTCGCCATTGGCTAAGTAAAATTTCAAATAAAATCAGACAAGTGATTAGGATGGGAATAACGAAATACAGCATCGACAGGAGCCAAAACCCATTGAGAAAGAGTTGGCCATCAATCTGAAAAATAGGAGCATAAGGAATCACATCAATAAAACTGAGGTAGCCTGAGACGATTAAGAAGCATGTAGCAGGAACTAACATCACATACACGATCTTTCGCTCAAACAACACCAAACCCACAGCGATCAGACAAATATAGACCACCATAGTGACAGGGCTAAACACCCCAATCATATAACCGTTATAGCAAAGTGAGATGATTAAAATTCCAATCGCAATATAAGGTAGGAATCGTTGCACCCAAGCTTGTTTTTGTAGGGCATAACAAGGGGAAATCAAACCCAATAACATGATGAAAAAAATGGAATTAATAACGAATTTGTGGTGCAAAAGTTCAACATTAATGACATGCCAGTAGTCTGAATTGAGGAGTACAAAAGTCTCCCAAACTAACCAGATCAAATTGACATAACAGCCGAGAACAAGGATTAAAATACACTTTTTCAAGGTATCCCAGTTCATAATCACTTCCTCTTCAAGTAGATAACGAGAAAGTTTGCTGCTTCTTAGCTGTTTAGATATTGAGAACCATGAACTCATTCAATCGTTTCATCCTTGATATATCCGCTTTGTTTTTTAAATAATGCGATTGATTTCTTATACATTGCTTTCAACATATCACAATCTTATAAAAAGACGGTATCAAAGGTGACGAACTGAGTATGTAGCTCAGCAGGGAAAGACCATTCTATTTTTAGAACATAGTGTTTTGAATAGGCCTATTATTCTAAGGATAATCTTATTTTAAAATGCAACTATTCAATAAAGATTATGTTGGAACATCCCATGAAAGTTTTACATATTGATTCAAGTATTATGGCGGATGCTTCTGTGTCTCGTCAGTTGAGCCAAGCCATTGTTTCGCAACTCAGCGAAAAGCATGCGCAAGTTGAGGTTGAATATTTGGATTTGGCAACGCAACCGATTCCACATTTAGACGCAGAAATTTTAATGGGTCAAAATGCAGAACAATCGGCTCTGGGCGAGCGTATTATTCAACAGTACTTAGATGCGGACGTTGTGGTGATTGGTGCGGCGATGTATAACTTCGGGATTACTTCGACTTTAAAAGCATGGATTGACCGCATTAGTATTGCAGGTCGTACTTTCAAATATACTGAAAATGGCCCGGTCGGTTTGGCTGGTGACAAGAAAGCCTATATTGCCAGTAGTCGCGGTGGTGTCTATGGTGAAAATAGTCCTGTTGACTTCCAAGAAGGCTTCTTAAAAACCGTCTTTAATTTTACCGGTGTGACCGATGTTGAAATCATTCGTGCTGAAGGCGTGAATATGGGCCCAGAGTTGAAAGATAAAGCCATTGCAGCAGCTTTAGCGCAGGTGCAAGCGATTTAATAACAATAACTGTAGTTCCATGATTCCTCATTTGGTCAGCTTTAAGCTGACCTTTTTTTATGCGGAATTTGTCTAGTCTTGGTCGAGCGCTTGAGCAAACGTTGCGATATCATCCAATGCCATTTTAGCTTCTGGAAACCATGCATTAAACATTTGAAAGTTATGCCACATGCCTGTGTAAAGTTTAAATGTCACATCTACACCTGCCTTGGTCGCTTTATCTCTAAACCGCTGGGCATCGTCCAAGAGAATTTCTTTCGAACCGACTTGTACAAGGGTAGGCGGGAGGTCTGCTAAATCATCAAATAAGGGTGAAACGAGTGGGTCGGCGGGGTCGATTTGCTCTGGAACATAATAGTCGATGCCTGTTTCAAGGGCTTCGATGGATAACAGTGCATCGAGCTTGCTGTTATAGCGAATAGATTCACTGGTTAAGCTTAAATCCAAAAATGGCGAAAGCAGAATCAGCCCACTGACTTGAGGGCGTTGCTCATCACGAATGCGCAGCGCCAAGGCTAGCGCTAAATTTGCACCACATGAATCCCCTGATAAAATAATATCTTTGGCTTGTATCCCTTGCTCCAATAACAGCAGATAAACATCAAACAGCGCATCAATGGCTTCAGGATAGGGATATTCAGGCGACAAAGGGTAGTCAAGGTGAATGACTTGCATTTGTGTGCTGGCTGCAAGGTCTGAGACAAACGCACGGTGGGTATTCATTGAACCTAAAAAGAAAGCTCCACCATGAATATGCAAAATGAGCTGAGTGGCTTCAGTTTCAGGTTTTAACTCTTCCGCACGCAGGCCTGCAAGACGTAGAGGACGAATCTGGATAGACTTATTGAGCGGAAATGCACGACACATTTGTTCAAGAAGAAAACGCTGACTACTGGGTGGGAGACTAAAGCGACTTGGGGTTCGAATCGTGGTTTTTAAAAACTGCTCTGTAATGATTTGTTTCCATGGATCGGCAATCTTCATAGTTATTCCATTTTGTTATTTGTTTTACCTTGAGTTTGTGTATTTACCAACATAATTTACAAGGTTACACTAATTGGTCACATTGAAAAATTGAAAAATTGTTGTGACTTTTTAATAATGATAGTCGTCTATACTAGACTAGGGAAATGACAAAAATGAAAAAAATTGCACTTGCGTTAAGCGTACTAGGATTAACCGCTCTAGCTCATGCAGCAGATCCGCTGAATGGCACTGTTTGGAAAACGATTGATGACAAAACTAAACAAGCGAAAGCCTTGGTTAAATTCACTGAGCAAAAAAATGGAACTTTAACTGCGAGTATTCAAGGTATTTTGACGCCAGGTGAAGAAAATGCATGTACCAAGTGTGAAGGCCCATACAAAAACAAATCGTTGAAAGGTTTAACGATTGTACATGGTCTGAAAAATGTGGGTGGTACAAGCTATGACGGTGGATCAATTTTAGATCCGCAAACGGGCAAAACTTATAAATTAAAAGGCAACATTGCTGCTGGTGGTAAAAAACTAGAGCTTCGTGGCTACATTGGTGTGGCTGCATTAGGCCGTAACCAAACTTGGATTCGCGCGAACTAATCCCATCCAACAAAAAAAGCCGAGCAATTGCTCGGCTTTTTATTTTTTGTTAAGCCTTCAAGGCACGAATTGCATCTTCATTGAAACCCACAATAAAACCATCGGGTGTTGCAATCACGGGGCGCTTGATGAGACTGTTATGTGTGGTGAGAGCATCAATCAGTCCTTGCTCTGAAGCTAAAGCAGTGTCTTGTTCTGCTTCAGTCAGCTTACGCCAAGTGGTACCTTTCTTATTCAGGACCACATCTGCCCCAATCTGATCGAGCCATGTTTTGACAGTCGTAGCATCAATGCCTTGTTTTTTATAATCATGAAACTCATACGCTAAACCTAACTCATTCAGTAGGTCGAATGCTTTTTTCATTGAATTACAATTTTTAATGCCATACACGTTTAACATGGAAAACCCTTCTGAATTTTAAGCTGGGTTTAGAGTAACGGAAAAAGCAGAGCAGCTCTAGTGTCGCGATTTAAGCCAATAGCGTCATCGTCTTGTCATAAAAGCGTTTTAGAATTAAATCAAAGAAAAATAGAATACAAAAAGAAGAAGCATTAAAAAAAGGCAGAGACTAAAAAAGAGAAAACCCGCATTTAATCATCCTGATCATGCGGGTCTCATTACAACGTCCATTGTCACATCCTTGAAAACCAACTATTTCCATAGTTCGTTTTAATTTCATCCTACGGCGTCCTGTCCTTGTGCTGTCATCCTGACATCGTCCCTTTGCCGTGGAAACATAATGCATTGATTGATTGATCAGAAAAAGACTCAAAAAACGGCAGATAATGTAGGTTAAAAACTCATATCCAGTAAACAGTTGTTCACTGGATATGAGCTAAATATTTACATTTATCTAGATTTTGTAGTCAATAATGACAGGTGCATGGTCGCTAAACCATGTTTCTTTATAGACCCAAGCATTGACTGTACGGGCTTTCCAGTCAGGTGAGCACGCTTGATAGTCAATGCGCCAGCCCACGTTCTTCGCACGGGCTTGTCCACGGTTTGACCACCACGAATAAAGCTCAGCTTCTGGACGTACTTCACGGAAAGTATCGACATAGCCAAGTTCATCATAAATATGATCGAGCCAAGCGCGTTCGTGCGGTAAGCAGCCTGAGGCTTTTTGATTGCCTGACCAGTTTTTAATGTCGATGCGTTTATGCACGATGTTGTAGTCACCACAGACAATCAAGGATTTATTTTCATCGCGCCATTGTTTCAAAATTTGTTTGTATTCTTCTAAGAAGTGGTCTTTACGTACTTGTGCTTCTTCACCAGAAGAACCCGATGGTAAATAGAGTGAACAAATATGCACGTTTTGGTCTAAGCCTAAGTCAAACTCAGCCGAAATAAAGCGGCCTTGAGAATCGGCTAATTCAAAACCAAGCCCATCAGTAACTGAAACAAATGGTAAACGGCTATAAATAGCAGTGCCAGCATACCCTGGACGTTCAGCAGGGAACAGGTGAGTATGCCAGCCTTCAGGTTTAAATTTATCGGTCCATTGTTCGTGGGTGATGCGAGATTCTTGCATGCAAATCACATCAGCATCTGATGTGGCAATCCAATCAAAAATCCCTTTTTTTTCTGCAGAACGTAGACCATTTACGTTAATTGAAACCACACGTAAAATTTTTTGATCACTTGGATAGCTACTCTTTGGTATCATGCGCAAGTCTTACCTCAATTTGAAAATACGGAGCACCGCATGACAACGCAAGCGACATTTAACCCTCAAGCTTTTATCGAACTCGCATTATCACGTGGCGTGCTTAAATTTGGTGAGTTTACTTTAAAATCGGGTCGTGTGAGTCCTTATTTTTTTAATGCAGGTCTACTCAATGACGGTGAAGCCTTGTCATTACTGGCATCTGGCTATGCAGCCAAACTGACAGAATGCAACAATGTTGAGGTGGTCTTTGGTCCTGCGTACAAAGGGATTCCTTTTGTTGCTGCAACAGCGGTGGCCTTGTCACAAAATCATGGGGTGAGTGTGCCTTGGGGTTTCAACCGTAAAGAAGCCAAAGATCATGGTGAAGGCGGGGTCTTGGTTGGTGCGTCCGTTGCAGGCCAAAAAGTCTGGATTATTGATGACGTGATTACTGCGGGTACAGCGATCCGTGAAGTAGTCACCATTTTGAAAAATGCAGGTGCGCAGATTGCAGGTGTGTTGGTGGCATTAGACCGCCAAGAAAAAGGTCAAGGTGAACTGTCTGCGATTCAAGAAGTCCAAAAAGAATTGGAAATTCCTGTGCATGCATTGGTGACCATGAAAGATTTGATGAATTATTTAGAGGCTAAAGGTGAGACAGAAGCTTTAGCAAAAATGGAAGCCTATCGCGTGAAATATGGCGTCTAAACGTTGAAACAAAAAAAGGAAGCTTGCTTCGGCTTCCTTTTTTATTCGCTCTCTTTTATGGTTAGTGTTTGGCTATGCGCCCCTTCCCAGCCAATCATCGCAGTTTTACGTGTTGTCCCCCACATATAGCCGCCACGTTGCCCTGAAGACTGAATGACCCGATGGCAGGGAATTAAAAAGGCAACGGGATTGCTGCCAATTGCTGTTCCGACCGCTCGTGAGGCACGCTTTTGCCCAATCTCTTGAGCAATATGTGCATAACTGCTGAGCTGTCCCATGGGAATTTTGAGCAGACTTTGCCAGACCTTGAGCTGAAAGTCGGTGCCTTTCAGATGCAGTTTAATCTCTGATAAGCTGTTTTGATCTTGCTGAAAAATCGCGAGTGCTTTGCGTTGTAATTCATCCTGATCTTCAATAAATGTCGCACGTGGGAACTGTTTTTTCAGATAGACCAATGCATCCCGATCTACTTCGGTAAAGGCCATATGACAAATCCCTTTAGGGGTCGAGGCAATAATGACGGAGCCAAAAATGGTTTCGGCAAAACTATAGTGAATGTGGAGTGCTTCACCGCCCTGTTTATATTCTGCGGGCGTCATACCTTCGATTTGGACAAATAAATCATGCAATCGGCTGGTACTGGAAAGGCCAGTGTCAAAAGTTGCTGCAAAAATATTATTTTCTGTGTGATTTTTCAAAACCGACTTTGCATATTCCACACTAATATATTGTAGAAATTTCTTCGGGCTAATGCCTGCCCATTCGCTAAAGATACGCTGAAAATGCGTAGGACTTAAATGAACGTGTTCTGCAATCTCAGCCAAACTGGGTTGCTGTTTGAAGTTTTGTTCAATGTATTCAATTGCCTTTGCCACACGTGCGTAATTGCTATGTTCTGTCATGATTACTCGCGGAAATCATTTAACTTAAGAAAACACTAACAAATCCAGCGAGGCCTGAAAATCCGTTTCTTGCGCTTTATAACAAAAGGTTCGAAGCGTTTATTGATTGGCTTAGTCATCCATTGCTAAGCATAAAAAAGCGGAACAGCGACCTGTTCCGCTTGAGATGGCGTTTTAACTAAGTGGGTTTAGAACTGGTAGTTCAAACGCATGAGGAAGCTGCGTGGTGTACCTGGCATAGAGTCCGAACGCCAGTATTCTTTATTGGTCAAGTTACTGACAGCTAAAGTCACATTCCATGGATCAGCACTATAACCAATGGCAGCATCGACGCGATTGAAACCATCCATCTTGGTCAAGTTATTGATGTTTGGATAGTAAGAGCCAACATAAGTCACGCCCACTTCACCATAGAGTTTTTCTGTAGGTAAGTAGCGCACAAATAGGTTACCTGTATTTTTAGAGGTATTTGCTAATGCATTCCCTACATTCTCAGGCTTTTCCTTATCCTTTTTCACTTCAGTATCGGTATAACCATAACCACCACGGACAAATAAGTTGTCCAGTACACGACCGATGAAGCTGAACTCTAAACCTTTGGCTTGATGCTCACCACCTACAGACCAAATGAAGGGTTGTTCTTTGGCATCAGGTTGATAACGAATATTCTTTTTACGAATGTCATAAACCGAAAGTTGTGTGTTTAAGCGTTGGTCTAACCAATCACTCTTAACCCCAATTTCATATTGTTCATTGTATTGCGGTTCTGCGTCATACAAGCTTGGATCAGTAGTGACATCAACAGAAATATTGCCACGACCTCCATAAGGGGCGAAGCTTTTATTGTATGAAGTATAAAAACTGTGTTGTTCTGATGGTTGCCATACAAAGCCAATATTAGGACTGAAGGTCGTATCATCATATTGTTTTGAAAGGTTCTGGATATGATTGGTCGATTTGAAATTGTACTGATCATAGCGCATACCTAACATCATTTTAAGTTCAGGTGTCAGGCTAATTAAATCTTGAGCAAAGAACCCCATTGACTCACCTACGTGATGATTATCAGAGGTTACAGGGAGACGTTCTGAGCTTGGTAACGTATTATATTGGTCTGCTGGATTGTAGGGGTTAATAAAACCATAGTAGCGAGGAACACCTGTACCACTTGAGTAATTCCCTAGTTTTGGTGAGCGGTCTTCACGGCTGACATCTGCACCGACGAGGAGCTGATGCTCTACAGCTCCAGTTTTGAATGAACCAGATATATCAAAAGTATTGGTAATGGTCTTATTCATGGTTTCTTGCCATGCATAGCTTTGACGCACGTAACCATTCCAAGTACATGCTTTCGGCGTTGTTTCTAAAGTGAGATTATTGTTGCAATAGGTGCCACCAAAGAAGTTGTCAAAGTTCTGATAAGCTTGGCGATAACTGAGCGCCCAGTGGAAATTCCAATTTGGCGCATATTGATATTTCACATCAGTACGAATAACTTGTAATTCATCTTCAATAAAATCGCCTTCTTGAGCAAAGCCAGTCTTGATTGAAATACCTGCGGGTAAATTACTATAAGAAGGCCCGCGGTCAGGGGTTCGATTTAATTTGTCATAAGTATATTGTGTGGTCCACGTGAGGGTTTCATCATCATTTTTATAAGTGAAACTTGGCGAGATCATTTCAATTTTACTGTCAATGCCTGAACGGAAACTATCCGCTTCACCGTATTCACCCGTCAAGCGCACAGCCCAGTTGTCATTTATGACTTGGTTAATATCTGCTGTTGCACCGTAGTTATCATATGAGCCTACGTAAGTACCGACGGAACTTTTCGAGTCAAAGTTGGCGTATTTACTCACCATATTGATCACACCACCGCCCGCACTACGACCGTAAAGTACCGAGGCAGGGCCTTTTAAAATTTCAATGCGTTCAATGTTGGCTGTACTACGACGCACTTGGCCACTTTCACGAATACCATCACGGTAAATATCACCCGAGTCGGCAGAGAAACCACGGAGGGTAATGCCATCACCACGCGTATCATAGCTGGTGGATACCCCTGGTGTACCTTGTAACATTACACTGAGGTCGTTAGAGCCATAGATTTTATATTTCTGTACATCGATGGTGTCGATGGTTTGAGGAATGTCTTTTTTCTTTAAACCATTACGGGTGACATTGGCCTGATCGTAATCAACATAGCTTTTGATTGGATCAAGCTCACTCATTGCCTCAATTTTTAAAGTAGGCAGAACTGCTGTTGTGTTCGATTTGTTTGTCGTCGCTTGAGAGGAGGGGTTCTCATTATTTTGTAGCGTTGCTTCATCCGCATAGGCTGCATGCACATTTAAAATCATAAAGCTGAGAAGGCTATATTTGAATAGGTTAGAACCACAAAGCTGCTGTGGTGAAAATTTCATCATGATTTGAGGCTCGGAGAGAGTGAATTGCCAATAAAAATGAGAAGTATAATCATTTACAAAAAATGAACAAGACTTACGGTAATATTCATTTTTTCTACATAGTTTTACTGGGTTGAAAAGTTCAGCTGTACAGGCTTGTTAATTTTTATAAAAAATTGATAAATAAGCATTAAAATTTGAAGAAAATGTAAAAGTATTATTTTTGTGCATTTTCTATGCATTTTTTACAGCTTAAAAGAATGCCTATTTTTTCTTGGCGTCCTTGCTCAGTTTGTACCCAAGGACGGTTTTGCCACGGTGGAGTATGGCGGACATGTTGTGTGTGGCCACAGGAAAGCTCCGCCACCCAATGATGTTCTTCATCGAGATGAAAACCGACAATCGCTTGTTGCACTTAAGTACCTCGACTGACGTGTTGAGGCTGTTCTAAGCCGTTTAAAAAACGCTGACAGAGTTGATGGATGGCTACCAAATCATCGGGATCTAGACCTAAAGAACACGCCAGCTCAAATGGAATGGCTATAATTTTATCTTTGGCTAAGAGTGCTTTTTCCAGCAGAACGACTTTTTTCATACGTTCATCTTCTTTGACAGCAACACGCTTTAAAAACTGTTTTTCTTCTAGTTTTTTAATAATTGGGGTTAAGGTGCCTGAGTCAAAAAAGGTTTTTTGTCCAATCTCGGTCAGCGTCACATTGTCCTGCTCGTATAAAGCCAACAAAACAATAAATTGTGGATAGGTCAGATCGTAAACCTGTAAGCGTGGACGGTATTGACGAACCATCGCATTGGTTGCGGAATACATGGCAAAACACACGCGATTTTCTAAAAGAGGGGTGTCCGCCATATTGCAGTCCTTGGGTGTTAATGTCTGTAAAGCAGTATAAATGAAATAGAGGTAAAAGTGTATTGCGCATAATAGTATTGTACACAAGTTAATTGTGTGCGATATTATTTTGAAAATGAGGTCGGTTCAGTGCTTGAAGCGACTTTAATTAATGACATTTTGATGAATGGAAGAGATGTAATGACCACAATTTATGATTTTCAGGCTGAACTGTTGGAAGGCGAGCAAAAAAATCTGGCAGATTATCAGGGCAAGGTTTTATTGGTGGTGAATACCGCCAGCCAATGTGGTTTAACCCCGCAATTTGAAGGCTTGGAAAAGTTATATCAGGACTATCAACAGCAAGGTCTACTGATTTTAGGTTTTCCCTGCAACCAATTTGCGCAGCAAGACCCTGCGAGTAATGAAGAGATCGGCAGTTTTTGTCAGCGTAATTATGGGGTCTCTTTCCCGATGTTTGCCAAAGTTGACGTGAATGGTCCTACAGCGCATCCGTTGTATCAGTATTTAACCACTGAAGCTAAAGGCATTTTAGGTAGTCAAAGCATCAAGTGGAATTTCACCAAGTTTCTCATTAACCAAAAAGGGCTGGTGGTGAAACGCTATGCGCCAATTGTTAAGCCCGAAAAAATTGCTAAGGATATTCAACGCCTTTTGGCTTAATGGAGAAGGTGTGGAAAGGAGCTGTTGCGTGGTAATAGGCGCATACTTCCTTTGTTGCATCGCGCAGTTAGTATCTGATTTGTTACTACAATGTGTTGTAGTTATTTGAATAAAATAGATTTTTTAATCTCTAATTATTACACAACTTGTTGCACCCAAACCTGAAAACTTCGCTATACTTTTGCCAAGTTTAAAAAATATGAGCGTGAGAATTATGCGTGTACTGGTAGTGATGGACCCGATTGAAACGGTGAATCTCAAAAAAGATTCCACCATGGCCATGTTATGGGCCGCAAGCCGTCGTGGACACGAGCTGGGTTATGCATTACAACACGATTTATATATCGATCAAGGCAAAGCCTTTGGTCTGATTTCTCCCTTAAAAGTGTTTGAAGACTACGATCATTATTTTGAGTTGGGCGAACAGCAAAAAGAGTCCTTGGCCGATTACGATGTGATCTTGATGCGTAAAGATCCGCCGTTCGACATGAACTTTGTCTACACCACCTATATTTTGGAACAAGCGGAACGTGAAGGCGCGTGGATTATCAATAAACCACAGTCCTTACGTGACTGTAATGAAAAACTGTTTGCCACGCAGTTCCCCGAACTCCAAGTCCCTACATTAGTGACTTCACAACAAAGCCTGATCCGTGAATTTATCAAAGAACATGGTGATGTGATTGTGAAGCCTCTTGATGGTATGGGGGGTATGGGAATTTTCCGTTTATATCAAGATGGTGTGAACATTGGCTCAACTTTGGAAATGTTGACGGAAATGGGCACACGTCCGATTATGGCGCAGCGTTATATTCCTGAAATTGTGGAAGGGGATAAGCGTATTTTGCTGGTCAATGGTGAACCTATTCCGTACTGTTTGGCGCGTATTCCACAAAACGGCGAAGTCCGTGGGAATTTGGCCGCAGGTGGTTTGGGTCAAGCACGTCCTTTGACTGAAAACGACAAGGCGATTGCTGCAAAAGTGGGCCCCTTCTTACGTGAAAAAGGTTTGGTTTTTGTCGGACTTGATGTGATTGGCAATTATGTGACCGAGATTAATGTCACCAGTCCAACCTGTATTCGTGAGATTGATGCGCAATTTGGTACCTCGATTGCCGATGATTTATTTGATGTCTTGGAAGCAGGCAAAGCCAGCTAAAACGACAGAAAAGGAACCTGAAATGGTTCCTTTTTTACTTCATGGAGGTGGTCGGTTTTGGAATAGAGCTGTACTTTGCTGCAAAGTGTATAAATTTGGTTGAAAATAAAGCGGATTATGTTGCTAGACACTACAAATTTTCATCCTACTCAAATGTATGCACTCAGATTGTATTTCTAGGCGCTACAATGACGCGAATTGGGTTTTAGAATGATGTTAAATATTTGATTCAAATCAGCTTCATTGTTTTATTTTTAAATATCTCCAATTGTGCTGTTGAGCCTGATTGTGTGCTGTAGTTTGAGTAAAAATGCACATCTGATAACAAATCTAGTTTAAACTTGAAAATCAGTAGAAAAAAACAATCAAATGCCTGTTGAAAAAAAGTAAATAATCTTTCGCGGCTATGCGTTTGTGATTACAATTGATCGCTTAAAATTGAATTTTGTTTCCATATTTTTAGAATTGAAGAATTAGACTGTGACCGAAGCAACACAAACAAAGCCGAAACATGTAATGATGATGGCTGCCGGAACGGGCGGGCATGTTTTTCCAGCACTTGCTGTGGCTAAGGAATTACAGCAACAAGGCTGCCAAGTCTCGTGGCTTGCTACGCCTACAGGTATGGAAAATCGCCTGCTTAAAAATCACGATATCCCAATTTATCAAATTGATATTCAAGGTGTGCGCGGCAATGGCTTAGTCCGCAAAGTATTGGCACCCTTTAAAATTTTAAAAGCCACTTTAAGTGCAATGCGTTACATGAAGCAGCTCAAAGTCGATGCCGTCGCGGGCTTTGGGGGTTATGTCGCTGGGCCAGGTGGATTGGCTGCGCGCGCACTGGGTATTCCTGTGATTATTCATGAGCAGAATGCGATTGCTGGATTTACCAATACGCAGTTATCACGTATTGCCAAAACAGTGTGTCAGGCTTTTCCAAACACCTTTGCGGCACAAGATAAAATTGTGACCACGGGTAATCCCGTCCGCAAAGAGATTACGGAAATTTTAAATCCGTCTTGGCGTTATCAAGAACGTGAAAAAGCTGGGGCCACGCTTCGAGTTTTAATTGTGGGTGGCTCGTTGGGTGCACAAGCGTTAAATGAGTGTGTTCCTGAAGCATTGAAGCAATTGAATGTGCCGTTAAGCGTTTATCATCAGTGTGGTCAAAACCATGCAGAGGCGACCCAAGCGCGTTATGCTGATGCCCCTGAACAGCTTCAGGTTGAAGTTCACCCTTTTATTGAAGATATGGCTCAAGCCTATAGCGATGCCGATTTAATTATTTGCCGTGCTGGGGCGTTAACCGTGACCGAGATTGCGACTGCGGGTGTGGCTGCCGTGTTTGTTCCGCTGCCAAGCGCAGTGGATGATCACCAAACGGCCAATGCAAAGTTTTTAGCCAATATCGGTGCAGCCAAAATTTGCCCGCAAGTAAGCATGACGCCCGAGAGTTTAAAAGCATTATTATTACCCTTGATGAACCGTCAGTTATTGTCTGAAATGGCAGTGAAAGCACGTCAGCAAGCACAACCCGATGCAACCCAACATGTGGTTCGTTTAATTCAAGCATTGTAAACCGAGTATTTTATGTCGCCATCTACGCCTGCTGATCAAGCAAAAAAGTTAATTAAAGTGCCAGAAATGCGCCGTATTAAGCACATCCATTTTATTGGGATTGGTGGTGCAGGTATGTGTGGTATTGCCGAAGTGCTCAAGAACCAAGGTTACAAAGTCTCAGGTTCAGATATCAAGGCGTCAAAAACCACGGCTCAGCTTGAAGAAAACGGCATCAAAGTTTATATCGGCCATACCGCTGAAAATATTCAGGGTGCAAACGTAATTGTGGTGTCGACTGCAATTGATGCAGAAAACCCAGAAATTAAAGCAGCCATTGAAACGCGTACACCTGTGGTGCGCCGTGCAGAAATGCTGGGTGAGCTGATGCGCTACCGTCATGGGATTGCTGTTGCAGGAACACATGGTAAAACCACGACCACTAGCCTTGTCACGTGTATGTTGGCAGAAGAAAATCTCGACCCAACTTATGTGATTGGCGGTTTGCTGAACCGTACTGGTGTGAATGCTGCACTGGGTGCGAGTCGTTTTATCGTGGCAGAGGCAGATGAGTCAGATGCATCATTCCTGCATCTGCAACCGATGGCCACCATCGTGACCAATATTGATGCAGACCACATGGACACCTATGGTGGTAGTTTCGATGTCTTAAAAGATACCTTTGTACAGTTCTTACAAAAACTACCGTTTTACGGCTTGGCTGTGGTATGTGGCGATGATGCCAACATTCGTGAAATCATGCCGCGCATTGGTCGTCCATTGATCACGTATGGTTTTAACGAAGACAATGACATTCGTGCATTGGATATTGAACAAGAAGGCATGCAGTCGCACTTTACCGTATTACGTAAAGATCGTGAGCCTTTGCGTTTAACCATCAATTTGCCGGGTTTGCATAATATTTTAAATGCACTTGCGGCGATTGGTATTGCAACCGATGAAGGTGTGTCTGATGCTGCGATTGCACGTGCGTTGGAAAGTTTCAGCGGTGTAGGTCGTCGTTTCCAAGTACAGGGCGAATTTGACATTGAAGGCGGCAATGTAAAATTGGTGGATGACTATGGTCACCATCCAAAAGAAGTCGAAGCGACCATTAAAGCGGCACGAGCAAGCCATCCAGACCGTCGTTTAGTGATGATGTTCCAGCCGCACCGTTTTAGCCGTACCCGTGACTGTTTCGATGACTTTGTGGATGTACTGTCACATGTCGATCAGTTGTTGCTGCTTGAAGTCTATCCTGCGGGTGAAAAACCGATTGTGGGGGCAGATAGTCGTTCATTGGCGCGTAGTATTCGTTTACGTGGCGATGTAGAGCCGATTTTGATCGATCCGGTCGAAGGTAATTTGCAGCATGCGTTGAAAAAAGTGTTACAAGCGGATGACTTGTTATTGACGCAAGGCGCAGGTAATGTGGGGGCTATCTCGGTTGAGCTTGCAAGCAATCATTTATATTTAAAATAATCACGTTTTGTGATTACTCAATGAATAAAACAGTCATAAAGTTTAAGGATATCAACGTGTCAAATGCTTCAAAATTCGGCAAAGTAGCGGTGTTGCTTGGTGGTAAGTCTGCTGAGCGTGAGGTTTCTCTAGATAGTGGTGCAGCTGTACTTGAAGCATTGGTTCGTTCGGGTGTAAATGCAGAAGCTTTTGACCCGCAAGAGCGTAGTGTGACGGAATTGGTCGGGTATGACCGTGCGTTTATTGTGTTGCATGGTCGCGGTGGGGAAGATGGTCAAATCCAAGGTGTCTTGGAGTGGCTCAACATCCCGTATACTGGAACAGGCGTACAGGGTTCTGCTATTGGTATGGATAAAGTTAAAACCAAGCAAGTTTGGCAGGGTTCAGACTTACCGACAGCGCCCTATCGCATCATTAGCCAAGAGTCAGATTTGGCTGAAGTGGTGGAGAATTTGGGTCTTCCACTGATTATCAAGCCGGTACACGAAGGTTCAAGTGTCGGCATGAGTAAAGTCGAAAAAGCAGAAGATTTGGCAGCGGCAATCGCCAAGGCGACCCAACACGATGCTGTGGTGATGGCTGAAAAATGGATTACGGGACGTGAATTCACGATTTCATTTTTAAATGGTCAACCGCTACCTGTGATTCGTCTACAACCGCCTGCTGATGTGGCTTTTTATGATTATGAAGCGAAATATCAACGTAATGATGTGGAATACGGAATTCCGTGTGGCTTAAGCGCTGAAGAAGAGCAAAAGTTGCAAGCGCTTTGCCTCCGTGCATTCCAAGCTGTGGGTGCAAGTGGTTGGGGCCGTATTGATGCGATGCAAGATGAGCAAGGCAATTTCTGGTTACTAGAAGTGAATACAGTACCCGGTATGACCAGTCACTCCTTGGTGCCGAAAGCAGCAAATGCAGTGGGTTATAGCTTTGATGCGCTTTGTGTCCAAATTTTAGAGCAAACATTGACAGGTGCGGCTCACTAAATGGCGCAATTACCTGCTTCTATGCGCCGTAAACGCGCAGCGATTACTTCAATACACGATAAACCACCGACGCGTAAGGAAAAGCTTGCCAACTTTGGTGGTTGGGTGATGTTGGTCGTTGCCGTGGCGGTGCTGTTGGTTGGTATTTATGGCTTATATCAAGTCATGACAGATGCACGCGTGGCCGAACTTGATGTAGTAGGCGTACGTTCTGAGGCGGAAAAGAATCAGGTGATGGGACATGTTTCAGCGGCCATTACCCATAATTATTTCACCTCAGATTTAGAAGAAATTCGTGATCGAACTTTAGAGCTGGCTTGGGTCGATCGTGTGGTGGTTTCGCGGGCATGGCCGAATGCGATTCGCGTTCGCGTCATGCCTCGGCATGCAATTGCACGTTGGGGGACAGGGCGCCTCTTAAGTGACAGTGGTGACGTATTTAGCGAAGTGACACCGAAAAATAATCAGAATTTGCCTTTATTACACGGCCCAATCAGTCAATCTAAAATGATGATGCGCCGTTATAATGAAATTAATCAATTATTCCAGCCAGTCAATCTCCGTTTAAAAGAACTATATTTAACGGAGCGTATGACTTGGTTTATGCAGTTCGATTCAGGTTTACGTGTTATCGTAGATCAGGATCAAACCATGAGTAAGCTGCAACGTTTGAGTTATTTGGCTCAAAGTGATTTGAAGCCAGTTTGGGCCAAAGTATCTGCCATTGATTTGCGTTATCGGAATGGCTTGGCCATCCAATGGAAGAATGCTGCCGCACCAAAGATAGCAAATGGTCATTTTGTTGTAACTATTGATGACACAAGCATTGCAGGTGGAGCAGCAGCAAAGCCATAATACTTGGCTTTAAAACAGAGGCATAAAGCCATAAATTAAACAAACATGTGATGGTAGTAGTAAATAATGAATGAAGCGGTTCCCTCAGTTGTTGCGATTGACATTGGGACGCACAAAGTTTCAGTTTTGATTGGTAAGGTACATGCGCCAGACAATATCCAAGTGATAGGAATGGCAACTGCTCGTAACCGAGGCATGAATAAAGGAAAAATTGTAAGTCTTGATAAAGTCATTACAGCGATAAAAAATGCCGTGCAAGAAGCAGAAGATATGGCTGAATGCCGTGTCCATTCCGCGTGGGTGTCGATCCCAAGTGCCGAGTTAAAAAGCTTTTATGCATCTGGACGAACGCCAGTTGAAAATACTGACCATACAATTACAACAAGTGAAGTGGTTCGTGCATTAGAGTTGGCCAAAGCCAGCCACATGACCTCGGATCATTATTTGGTCAGTGCTGTTCCACTGGGCTTTGAGCTGGATGACTCCACTGAGTGGGTACAAAACCCAATACGGATGTCTGCACATAGCATGATTGGTCATTATCAGTTGATGATGTTACCAATTAGTACCATGCAAAACCTTGATCGGGCCTTAAAAGGCGCGAACATCGGGGTGGAGAAACTGGTGGTGTCTTGTCTGGCAACGGCAGAGGCGAGCCTACTCAAAGATGAAAAAGAGTATGGTGTTTGTTTAGTCGATATTGGTGCAGGTACCACCAATATTGCGGTGTATTTGGATGGTCGTTTGGCGTTGACACATACTTTGCAGCGTGGTGGCGAACATGTCACCCGTGATATTGCTGCTGTGTTACAAACCACCACTGAAGAAGCTGAGCGAATTAAATTACTCTATGGGTGTGTCGACATTAAGTCGGTTAAGCCGGACCATATGATTCAGATCCAAGGGATTGATGGTCCGCAAACGATTAGTCGTATTGAGCTGACTGAAATCGTGATTGCGCGTTATGAAGAAATCTTAGGCCAAGTTCGCCAAGAGCTAGAGCGTAATGGTGCGATTCATGGTTTGTATCATGGTGTGGTGTTAACTGGTGATGCCAGTCAAATCGAAGGTATGGTGACGCTGACTCGTCGTATGTTGGGTGTGTCTGCACATTTGGGTAATCCACCTGTGCAAGTGACAGCAGATGAGCAAAATATTGCCGCACTGCGTCGCTCTCAGTATGCCACTGCT
Organism: Acinetobacter sp. AB03; assembly: GCF_058107045.1. Lineage (NCBI taxonomy): Bacteria > Pseudomonadati > Pseudomonadota > Gammaproteobacteria > Moraxellales > Moraxellaceae > Acinetobacter > Acinetobacter sp. AB03. The sequence continues at coordinate 68,953 of NZ_JBUEBA010000002.1, forward strand.
GCAGGTTTGTTGATGTTTAGTCAGAGCGAAACACAAGAAACCATAGTGGAACCAGAAGATACAGAAAAACTGTCTCTGATTAAACGCGTTGGACGTGCTTGGTCTGGACTCTATGAAAAGCTGAAATCTGTTTTTTAAGTTGAATTTTTTTGGAATATTGTTAAGAAGTTGTACAACGCATCGCTTAAACTTGACAAGCTATGGCTTGCACAGCATGCTTAAAAGCAATTTTGTTTATTAAGATCAAGGCAGTATACGGGCTTAAGTGACTGCCAATAACGAATTAGGAAATCTATAGGTCATGGCCTCATTTGAATTTTTAGAAGATGATCAAACCGATAGCAACGGTCAAGCCCGTTTTACTGTGTTTGGTGTTGGTGGTGCAGGTGGTAACGCCGTACAACACATGCTTGAGTCAGATATTCAAGGTGTAAAATTTGTATGTGCCAATACGGACAAGCAAGCGCTAGACCGTATGAATGCACAATTCAAAATCCAGTTGGGTGAGCAAAGTACCCGTGGCTTGGGTGCGGGCGCCAATCCAAATGTAGGTCAAGCAGCGGCTGAAGAAAGTCGTGACTTGATTCGTCAGCACCTTGAAGGTACTGACATGGTGTTTGTCACTGCTGGTATGGGCGGTGGTACAGGTACAGGTGCTGCGCCAGTGGTTGCTGAAATTGCCAAAGAAATGGGCATTTTAACCGTAGGCGTAGTAACGACACCGTTTAACTTTGAAGGTAAACGTCGTCTTCAGTCTGCTGAGCAAGGCATTGAAGCATTAGAAGCGCATGTAGATTCTTTAATCATCATTCCAAACCAACGTTTGTTAAAAGTTTTCCGTGACATCTCAATGAAAGATGCTTACAAAAAAGCGGATGATGTCTTATTAAATGCGGTCCGTAGTATCTTTGATTTGGTGGTGCGCCCAGGTCATATTAACCTTGACTTTGCTGACTTGAAAACTGCGATGAGCACACGTGGTTATGCCATGATGGGTGCGGGTTTAGGTCGTGGTGAAAACCGCGCACGCCAAGCAGCTGAACAAGCGATCCGTAGTCCATTGCTGGATAACGTCACCATTATGAATGCCAAAGGGATTCTGATTAATGTGACTGGTGGTGATGACGTTACGTTTGGCGAAATCGAAGAAATTACCGACGTTGTGAATCAAATTGTCGATCTAGATGAAGGCCAAGTCTTCTACGGTACCGTATTTGATCCAGATGCGCGTGATGAAATCAGTGTCACTGTCATTGCAACAGGTTTGACTCGAAATTCAGCAGATTCTGCTGAGCCAGTGAAGCGTCCAAATGCACATGTGCAGGTAGCACAACATGGGCATGCAACGCAAGCGGTTGTTGAAGATGATGATGTGCCTGCAATCCAGCGTCAGAACCAAGACGCGGCTGCTGCAGCGAGTTCTGCATCGACAGTGAGTGCTGCACGTCCAACACCAATGAGTATTCAGGATTACCTGAAAAATCAACAACGTAAGTAGTATTTATTGATGTGGTTAAGCCACATGTGATGAAGAAAAGGTAGTCTCTGACTACCTTTTTGTTTTTTATCAATGGCTAAATATGCTAACGTATAGCGGTTTAGTGGTGAGATGGTATGAAACATGTTGAAACAAAGAACTCTACAACGTGTCGTTAAAGCAAGCGGCATTGGTTTGCATAGTGGTCAAAAAGTCTTAATTAACTTTGTGCCACATCATGCGGACGGAGGAATTGTGTTTCGTCGTATCGATCTCAATCCACCCGTCGACATTCGTGCAAATGCGATGTTGATCCAAGAAGCCTTCATGTGTTCAAACTTGGTTCAAGAAGATGCCAAAGTCGGTACGATTGAACATGTTATGAGTGCAATTGCAGGTCTGGGTATTGATAACCTGATCATTGAAGTGTCTGCCTCTGAAGTCCCAATTATGGATGGTAGTGCAGGTCCGTTTATTTACTTGCTCATGCAAGGTGGTCTCAAAGAACTGGTTGCCCCTAAAAAATTTATAAAAATCCTCAGACCTGTAGAAGCACTTATCGACGACAAACGCGCCATTTTCCGCCCACATGAGGGTTTCCAACTCAACTTTACCATTGACTTCGACCATCCCGCTTTTAAGAAAGAATATCAGTCTGCCACTATTGATTTTTCAACAGAAACCTTTGTTTATGAAGTCAGCGAAGCTCGTACTTTTGGTTTTATGAAAGATTTGGACTACCTCAAAGCCAATAATCTCGCTTTGGGGGCAAGTTTAGACAATGCCATTGGCGTTGATGAAACGGGGGTGGTGAATGAAGAAGGTTTACGCTTCTCAGATGAATTTGTTCGTCACAAAATATTAGATGCGGTGGGGGATCTTTACTTGCTCGGTCACCAAATTATTGCCAAATTTGATGGATATAAGTCTGGGCATGCTTTGAATAATCAATTATTGCGCAATGTCCAAAGTGATCCAAGCAGCTATGAAATTGTAACATTTAATGACGAAGATCAGTGTCCAATTCCTTATGTGAGTGTGACTTAAGTCATTGTCTTTATTGTGTGACGTTATATTGTAACAAGCATAAATGTGATGAATTTATCATTTTAAAAACGCAATTCTGACGCGGGTCGAGACGAGGTTACTTTTTTTTGCTTGCCAAACGGCGCATTGCTTGGCTAAGCTTAGGGTCGCTCACAAAGTCAGCAGCACCTCGAATTAAGTCTTGAGTTTCTGTGCTTAGCGATCTTGAAATAGATTGTATCTTTGCGGGTGTTTGAGAGGGGATTCTCAAACGAACTTGGAGTTTTTGTAGGTCTTTAAACTCATCAAGTTCCGACAGTTGTGCAATATATTGTTTTTGAAGGTAACCAAGTTGACTAATCATCGCTTGATTTTCGCCGGTAATCGTCAAAATACCATATTGATAACAAACAACCTGCCACTGCTCTGGTTGCGGTAGGATAGGTTGAATCAGTTTTGTAAGTTTCTGCCATGCAGTCACTTGCTTTGAGAGAAACGTTAAGTTTCCTGTTTTTATGTGTTTTCTGGTTTGTTGAAAGAGATTCACTGGTTCGGACATACATATTTCCTTCATGTTAATGTCTTAATCTTATGCGCTTCTTTCGGTAGATATCAAGGACGAGATCACGCAAGAAACATTCGTAAGAACAGTTTTAAGAGGTTTTTTATGCATATGCGACGTATTTTGTTGGCTTTTTCTTTTGCGGCATCGGCTGCTTCAGTAGCCTTCGCTGATTTGGTAGAACTCAATACAAATAATGCTTCTTCGGATCGAATTGAGCAATTGACACGCACATTATCGGAAGGTGCTTATACTGAATCGAATGATATTGATGTTCCTGTCGAAACGAAAATGACCGTTCAGCTCCGTGAAAAAACGGTTGAACTCAACAACGCCTCATTGGCGAAAAAATACGGTTCGGAATCCTCTGCAAAAAGTTTTTCAAATAATCCATATTCGTGGTTAGTGACACACCCACTTCCAAGCGCACGTGTTAGCTCTAGTTATGGTGGTCGTACCATGAATGGTCGTGCTGAGCGCCACTCAGGTCTAGATCTTGCTGCGCCAAGCGGTACACCGATTTATGCGACAGGCCCAGGGATTGTGACCAAGTCAGGCTGGGGTACAGGTTATGGTCAATACGTTGAAATTAACCATGGCAATGGTTATATCACGCGCTATGCTCATGCATCACGTTTAATTGCTCGTGTTGGTGACCGTGTAGACGCTGGTGAACATATTGCCAATGTCGGATGCACAGGTCGTTGTACTGGCCCACATTTACACTATGAAGTAGTGAAAGATGGTCAACGCAAAAACCCATCGACTTATTTAGCAATGTTGCCTTAAATCCGATTTGATCGATGATCCGAACTTACCGTTGGTCTGATGCTTGAAAAAGGAATACAGCTCTGATGGAATCTAAGTTAGCATCAAAAAACAGCATTAAATGTATAAAAAACCGCCTAAATTGGCGGTTTTTTGTTATCTTGGGTAACGAATGGTCAATGACTATTTAGTTGCTAAATAGTAGGGCTCAGCCATATTCAGCTGTAGCGATACTCTTATAGGACGAAAGTATGATACATATTAGCGTATAAGATTAGGATATCGAAATAGGTGAATTATGGCGTTTTATGGTGATACTGACGCGCAAGAAACGCAAGAATGGCAAGATGCGTTTGACTCCGTTTTACAATACATGGGGACTGAGCGTGCAGCTTTTCTACTGGAAAAACTGTATCAACAAGCAATCGCTAAACATGTCCCTATTCAGCGTTTAAACACGCCTTATTTAAATACAATTTCAGTGGCTGAAGAACCTGCAATGCCAGGCGATCAAGACATGGAGCGTCGTATCCGTGCGTTGATTCGTTGGAATGCGCTAGCGATGGTACTCCGTGCCAATAAAACGGGTGATGACTTAGGTGGTCACTTGGCAAGTTTCGCATCTTCAGCAACTTTATATGATGTCGGTTTTAACCACTTTTTCCGTGCCAATAATGACAACTTTGGCGGGGACATGATTTATTATCAAGGTCACTGTGCGCCAGGTATTTATGCGCGTTCGTTCCTTGAAGGTCGTTTGACTGAAGAGCATCTAAACAATTTCCGTCGCGAAGTAGACGGTGTTGGCTTACCTTCTTATCCGCATCCATACTTAATGCCTGATTATTGGCAGTTCCCAACGGTATCGATGGGTCTTGGCCCAATCATGTCGATTTACCAAGCACATATTCAAAAATATTTGATGAACCGTGGTTTGATTAAAGAAGAAAATCGCAAAGTTTGGGCATACCTTGGTGATGGCGAGATGGATGAGCCAGAAAGCACAGGTGCAATTTCACTTGCGGGTCGTGAAAAATTAGACAATCTCATTTGGGTTGTAAACTGTAACTTACAGCGTCTAGATGGCCCAGTACGTGGTAACGGTAAAATTATTCAAGAATTAGAATCTTTATTCCGTGGTGCGGGCTGGCGTGTCATTAAAGTGGTTTGGGGCCGTCATTGGGACCCACTACTTGCAAAAGACAAAACTGGTGCTTTAAAGTCGGTGATGGAAGAAACACTGGATGGCGAATACCAACGCTTACAAGTGAAGGGCGGTGCATATGCACGCGAAAAATTCTTTGGTAAATACCCAGAAGCGGCTGAGTTGATTAAAGACTTAAGCGATGAAGATATTGATAACCTGAACCGTGGTGGTCATGACCCGTACAAAGTTTTTGCAGCCTATGCAGAAGCATGTACAGCCAAAGGTCAACCAACTGTAATCTTAGCGAAAACTGTTAAAGGTTATGGCTTATCTGATGAAATTGAAGCGGTAAACAAAACGCATCAAATCAAAAAGATGCAAATCGAATCTTTAAAATATGTACGTGATCGCTTCAATTTGCCATTTAACGATGAGCAATTAGAAGAAGTGCCTTTCTATCGTCCAAGCGAAAACTCGCCTGAATTGAAATATATGAAAGCACGTCGTGAAGCACTAGGTGGTTACTTACCTGCACGTCGTAAAGAAAGCGAGCAGTTGGCTATTCCAGAACTTTCTGTCTTTGATGCAGTCTTAAAAGGCTCACAAGGCAAAGAACAATCAACCACCATGGTGATGGTTCGTTTAATCGCTGCATTGTTAAAAGAAAAAGCAATTAAAGACCGTGTTGTGCCAATCGTTCCTGATGAAGCACGTACTTTCGGTCTAGAAGGTATGTTCCGTCAGTTAGGTATTTATGCAGCCAATGGTCAGCATTACACGCCTGAAGACCAAGAACAGTTGATGCATTACCGTGAAGCAAAAGATGGTCATATGCTTCAAGAAGGCATTAACGAAGCAGGTGCAATGAGCGCTTGGGCAGCATTGGCAACCAGTTATTCAACCAATAACTTACCCATGATTCCAATGTACATGTACTACTCTATGTTTGGTTTTCAACGTATTGGCGACATTGCATGGGCTGCAGGTGATGCACAAGCACAAGGTTTCTTATTGGGTGCAACAGCAGGTCGTACCACGCTAAACGGTGAAGGTTTACAACACCAAGATGGTCACTCACATATTCTTGCGAACACGATTCCGAACTGTGTGTCGTATGACCCATGTTTTGGTTATGAATTAGCAGTTATTGTGCATGATGGTTTACAACGCATGTATGTGAACCAAGAGCGTATTTTCTATTACTTAACGGTAATGAACGAAAACTACGAGCATCCTGAAATGCCAGTAGGTGCTGAAGAAGGCATTAAACGTGGCATGTACTTACTTCAGAAAGATGAAAAAGCCACTGTTCAGTTGATGGGTTCAGGTGTGATTCTGCGTGAAGTCATTAAAGCTGCTCAAATCTTACGTGATGAATACCAAATCCATTCAAATGTATTTAGCGTAACAAGTTTCAATGAGCTTGCACGTGATGGTATGGCATGTGAAGAATATAACCGCTTGCATCCAATGAGCGAGAATGTGAAAGAGGCTTGGGTGACTGAGCAACTGCGCGGTACAGAAGGTATCGTAGTTTCTGCAACAGATCATATGCGTGCTTATAGCGAACAAATTCGTGCATATCTTCCAGACAACCGTCCATTCGTAGCATTGGGTACAGATGGTTATGGTCGTTCAGATTCACGCGCTAAATTACGTAGCTACTTTGGTGTAGATGCTGCACATATTGTGGTTGCCACACTGAAGAAATTGGCTGATGAAGGTGAGGTGGATGCACGCTTAGTGAAAGATGCCATCTCTACATTTGAATTAGATACGGACCGTCCAGTAGCTTGGGCTCCTCAAGCAACGCCATCTGTACACGCTGTAGCTGACTACAAAGAGGAGAAATAAGTATGCAAATTACAACTCCTGATATTGGTGTAGATAAAGCCGTTGTTGCTGAAATTTTGATCAAAGTTGGCGATACCATTGCGGTTGATGACAGTGTTGTTCTATTAGAATCAGACAAAGCATCTGTTGAAGTGCCTAGCACTTCAGCAGGCGTTGTTAAAAGCATTTTAGTAAACTTAGGTGACTCGGTTGCTGAAGGTGCAGCGCTGATTGAGCTGGAAGCCGAGGGACAAACTGAAGCGCCAGCAGTACAAGCTCAGGTTGACGTTGTACAAGCTGAAGAAAAGACTGCACCCGCTGCTGTTGCTGAAACGGTTGCACCCGCTGCGACTACAGCATCACAAGTGATTGATGTGCAAGTACCAGACATTGGTGTGGAAAAAGCAACCGTTGGTGAAATTTTGGTGTCGGTTGGCGATCAAATTGACGTCGATCAAAGCATCCTTGTGGTTGAGTCAGACAAAGCGACTGTGGAAGTACCGAGTACGATTTCAGGCACAGTGCAATCAATTAGCGTTCAAGTTGGTGACAGTGTTAAAGAAGGCGTAGTGATTCTGACTGTAAAAACAGCAGCTTCAGTTGCACCAGTGACTGCTGAGCCTACGCAAGTTGCAGCACCTCAAGCCACTGAAACTCAGCCTGCTGAAGCGGCGCCACAAGTTGCTGCTGCGCCTGCAGGTGCGGTTGAAATTGCAGTGCCTGACTTGGGTGTAGACAAAGCGGCTGTTGCTGAAATTTTGGTGTCAGTAGGTGATACGGTTGAAAAAGACCAAAGTATCATCGTGGTTGAATCAGACAAAGCAACGGTTGAAGTACCAAGTACAACAGCAGGTGTGATTAAAGCCATTCATGTTGCATTGGGACAAAATGTATCGGAAGGTGTGGCTTTGGTGACCATTGAAGGTGAATCTTCATCAGCACCTGCGGCGGCTTCTGCTCCAGCGCCTAAAGCTGAAGTTAAAGCGCAGCCTGCGCCAGCAGCACAGTCAGTTGCGGCTCCTGTGTCAGAACAGGGTGCAGACAAGCTGACGAAAGCGCAGAATGACGCCAATGCGAAAGTCTATGCAGGCCCAGCTGTACGCAAGCTGGCGCGTGAATTAGGCGTCGTATTGTCTGAAGTAAGAGCGTCTGGCCCGCATGCGCGTGTCATGAAGGAAGACCTGAAAGCATTTGTCAAAGCGCGTTTAACTGCGCCTCAGGCTGCTCCAGCCGCTCAGGCTGCTGCTCAAGTTTCTGGCTTGCCAAAGCTTCCGGATTTCACAGCGTTTGGCGGTGTCGAAGAGAAAGTGCTGACACGTCTGCAACAAGTCTCTATTCCGCAGTTGTCTTTAAACAACTATATTCCACAAGTCACTCAGTTTGATTTGGCAGATATTACTGAGCTTGAAGCTTGGCGTAATGACCTTAAAGGTAACTTCAAGAAAGATGGCATTAGCTTGACCATTATGGCGTTCATTATTAAAGCTGTTGCGCATTTGCTGAAAGAAGAGCGTGATTTTGCAGGTCACTTGGCTGATGATGGCAAGTCTGTACTCTTGCGTAACGAAATCCATATGGGCATTGCTGTAGCAACACCAGATGGTTTAACCGTTCCTGTACTCCGTAATCCAGACCAGAAATCGATTAAAGACATTGCGGTGGAGCTCGGTGTATTGGGTCAGAAAGCACGTGATAAGAAGCTTTCGCCGAAAGATCTACAAGGTGCAAACTTCACGATTTCAAGCTTAGGTGCAATTGGTGGTACGGCATTTACACCATTGGTGAACTGGCCACAAGTCGCTATTTTGGGGATTTCTCCAGCGATGATGCAACCAGTATGGAATGGTCAAGGTTTTGATCCGAAACTGATGTTGCCGTTGTCACTGTCTTATGATCACCGTGTGATCAATGGGGCGGATGCAGCGCGCTTTACCAATAAGCTGACCAAGTTGCTGAAAGACATCCGTACTTTGCTGATCTAATGATCTAGCTTTTAGCCCTGTGGGTTTCTCTTCTCAAAAGAGAAAAATAGCGGCTGGAAGCACTGCAAAAATACTTCAATAAAGACTCTGCTTCGGCAGGGTCTTTTGTATTTAGAGATTGCCAAAAAACGTATTTTCGCCTAACATGGTGTTACTTCATTGGGGAGTAGCCGCTGTTCCTAAGAACAGGTGATGATCAACATATTTGCTCTAAAACGAGCATGGTCATCATAGCAAAGAACCAAATGAGCTTCTAAAGAGCTTTCTTTTGTTGGCAAGACCTTTGATTTACCACTCTGCAGATTTTTGGCTAGCAGGAGAGGTGAGTCATTGGTATTTGTTATGCTAGCCAGAGAAAGACATCATGTATGAATTCCTCCTCTCCACAGCCATCGTGGCTTTAGCTGAAATGGGCGATAAGACCCAACTGCTTGCATTGTTACTTGCTGCACGTTTCCGTAAACCCGTCCCAATTCTATTGGCTATTTTGCTGGCAACCATTATTAACCATGGCGTCTCTGCCGTTTTAGGTCAATGGATCACCACAGTTTTAAGTCCTGATGCGCTGATCTGGATTCTCTCGATTGGTTTCATTGCTATGGCGGGTTGGATGTTGATTCCTGATCAGTTGGATGATGAGTCAGGCAGCATTAAGAAATGGCAGAAACTAGGGGTATTTGGCGCAACGTTTGTGTTGTTCTTCTTGGCCGAAATTGGAGATAAAACCCAAATTGCGACAGTGGCTTTAGCGGCACGTTTTGACAGTATAGTTTGGGTGATGTTGGGTACGACTTTAGGGATGATGTTGGCCAATGCACCGGCGGTCTTTATTGGTGATAAGTTGGCGACCAAGTTACCAATTGCTTTAATTCATAAAATTGGTGCGGCTATTTTCTTGGCCATTGGTGTTGCGACACTTGTACAGCATTATTTCTTCTAATTCACCGTAAAAAACAGGAATCCCGACTTAAAAAATCGGGATTTTTTATTGAAAAATTATCTTCAATCTATTGATATATCAAATGATATTGGTCGCGAAAGCATTGTAAATTTGTGTAAATCCATATATGTTGTAGGTATTAAAAAGTCTTTTAAGAAAAACAGCATTTTGAGGGGATGGGTATGGCATTTGACCGCACAACGTCACAGGTTTTATATGATGATGGCACACATAAGTGTATTAGCTTTACCAGCTTGGTCAAAGGCGAGGGTGTACAGGCAAATCAGTTTTTAATTATTGACCATGAGCGTGCAGCGGTCTTAGATCCCGGTGGTGATTTAACTTATGTACCGTTGACCATGGAGTTGAATAAATATACCCGTTTGACCAATCTTGATTTTGTGATGGCCTCACATCAAGACCCTGACATTATTACCTCAATGCCGCGTTGGTTGGTCTATACCGAAGCGAAAGTGGTGGCTTCTAAACTTTGGGCACGCTTTTTACCTCACTTGAACTCTGCCTTTATGAGTGAGCGGATGAAAGGCAACTGGTTGGACAGATTGGTGGAATTACCTGATCACGGTCAAGTGATTACGTTGGGACAATCCTCCATTATTGCTGTGCCTGCCCATTTTCTACATTCGGTAGGCAATTTTCAGTTTTATGACCCAATTGCCAAGATTCTATTTTCAGGCGATATGGGGGCATCGATGGTGGATGATGCCTCAAAACCTTTGGAAAACTTTGCTGCGCATATTCCTAAAATGAAAGGGTTTCATCAGCGCTATATGTGCAATAACAAAGTGATTCGTTTATGGGTCAATATGGTCCGCACCATGGATGTCGAAATGATTGTGCCGCAGCATGGTACACCGTTTATTGGGCAAGAGCAGATTCATCAATTTTTAGATTGGATTGAGACTTTGGAGTGCGGTACAGACTTGATGGATGAGAGTGTTTTTACCTGTCCAACTTAAGTGACAAAATAGTCGTAAATTTTGCTTGTTTGGCAACCACAATTTTTTTAATATTTTCTTCCAAAAAAAGTTTTTGAAAATGAGAATATAAAGGATGTTGTCTCAAGTTCCAACGGAAGATGCCTGTTTAAGCTGCGGGGCATGTTGTGCCTTTTTTAGAGTCTCATTTTACTGGGCTGAAGGCATCTCCATGCCTGAACATTACACAGAGCCAGTGACGGCTGTGTATTCATGTATGGCTGGAACCAATCAAGCCAGCCCACGCTGTATCGCACTGCAAGGTACCATTGGTGAACACGTGAGTTGTGGGATGTATGAACAGCGTAGCTCTTCATGTAAAGAAGTTCAAATTGCTGATGATCAATGCAACAAAGCGCGACGTGCGCACAATATGATTCCATTTGTGCAATTGGAAGCGAGCATTCCTGCCAACGATGAAGGTTTTGATCAAGTGTGTTAATCGGTAAAAGCAGAGTCAAGGCTCTGCTTTTTTAGTTTTAGAAAACAAATCGAATTCATCTTAAAACAAGAAATAAAAAATAAAGGTGGAAATGAGGGTCTCAAATAAAATATGGGTTTTATCACTTTATTTTGGCTTTGTTGCACAAAGATTTCATAACTATATGATTTTAAAAGTTTTGATTATTTTTTGATCCAAAATTAAATCTATTTAAATCAGATGCTTACATATTTATGCAACAAAGCCCTTTATTTTCTAAAATAAAAAATAAATTTTCAATTGAAATGAAATTTAAGTTCATATTTGTTTATAATAGCGCACGGAAATTACCAGTGAGACTGCCATGTTGACCATCGTTCAAGACGCGTTAACTTTTGATGATGTCCTATTACTCCCTGCCTATTCTACTGTTCTCCCAAAAGATGTCTCATTAAAGACACGATTCACGCGCGGCATTAATTTAAATATCCCCCTTGTTTCAGCAGCAATGGATACGGTGACTGAATCACGTATGGCGATTGCGATGGCGCAAAACGGTGGTATTGGTATTTTGCACAAGAACATGGATATTGCTGCACAAGCTGCAGAAGTCCGTCGTGTGAAAAAATTTGAAGCAGGAATGGTTAAAGATCCAATTACTGTGACACCTGAAACTACAGTGCGCGAATTGATCTCGATTACTCAAGCCAACAACATCAGCGGTGTGCCTGTTGTGAAAGATGGCAAAGTGGTCGGTATTGTCACAGGTCGCGATACACGCTTTGAAACGAACCTTGAGCAACCTGTAAGCAACATCATGACTGGTCAAGACTGCCTTGTGACTGTTCGTGAAGGTGAGTCGAAAGAAAATATTCAAGCTTTACTGCAAAAGCATCGCATTGAAAAAGTTTTGGTTGTTGGTGAACATAACGAACTCAAAGGTTTAATTACAGTCACTGACTTCCGTAAAGCGGAAAGCTATCCAAGCAGCTGTAAAGATGACCTTGGTCGCTTACGCGTAGGTGCTGCAGTCGGTACAGGTGTAGAAACACCAAGCCGTGTAGAGGCTTTGGTTGAAGCGGGTGTTGATGCAATTGTCGTGGATACGGCGCATGGTCACTCTGCGGGTGTGATCGAGCGTGTACGTTGGGTGAAAGCGAATTACCCACAGGTCCAAGTGATTGGCGGTAACATTGCAACTGGTGATGCCGCATTGGCACTCCTTGATGCAGGTGCAGATGCGGTCAAAGTCGGTATCGGCCCAGGTTCAATTTGTACCACGCGTATTGTGGCGGGTATTGGTATGCCGCAGATTTCTGCGATTGACAGTGTGGCTAATGCACTGAAAGATCAAATTCCATTGATCGCCGATGGTGGTATTCGTTTCTCTGGCGATATGGCGAAAGCGATTGGCGCGGGTGCGAGTACGATTATGGTTGGTTCACTCCTTGCCGGGACTGAAGAAGCGCCAGGTGAAGTGGAATTCTTTCAAGGTCGTTACTATAAAGCGTATCGTGGTATGGGGTCATTGGGCGCGATGGCAGGAGCAACAGGTTCTGCGGATCGTTATTTCCAAGACTCTAAAGCAGGTGCTGAGAAACTTGTTCCTGAAGGGATCGAAGGTCGTGTGCCATACAAAGGGCCAATGGGTAACATTGTGCACCAAATGATGGGCGGTTTACGTTCTTCTATGGGTTATACGGGTTCATCTGTGATTGAAGATCTTCGTCAAAATGCGAAGTTTGTGAAAATTACTTCGGCAGGTATGTCTGAGTCACATGTTCATGACGTAACGATTACCAAAGAAGCGCCGAACTATCGCGTGGGCTAATTCAGCTATACCAATTGTTCAAAGTAAAAGCCGTCATTTTTATGACGGCTTTTTCGTTTTGGTGTAAAGTGATGTCAGTAAAAAGTGATGATTTAGATCACCATTAAGAAGTGAGTAAAATATGAGTTATTTTGGTACCGATGGTATTCGCGGTAAGTTTGGCGTCCTCCCTATTACCCCTGAATTTGCCCTTAAGTTAGGCTTTGCCGCAGGGAAAGTTTTAAAACGCCACAGTAAAAAATCAAAACCATTGGTGGTACTCGGTAAAGACACACGTTTATCGGGTTATATTTTAGAGTCAGCATTACAAGCGGGTTTAAACGCAGCAGGGGTTTATGTACATTTACTAGGCCCATTGCCAACCCCAGCGATTGCACATTTGACCCGTGCTTTACATGCAAGTTTGGGCATTGTGATTTCGGCATCACATAATCCTTATTTTGATAATGGGATCAAGTTCTTTTCCAGTGAAGGTAAGAAACTACCAGATGCTATTCAAGAAGAAATTAATCAAGAACTTGAAAAAGAATTAGTGATTGAAGACACGGCAAACTTGGGTAAAAGTGTCCGCGTAAAAGATGCCAATGGGCGTTACATCGAGTTTTGTAAATCCACATTTCCATACCATTTAGACTTGAATGATTTAACCATTGTGGTGGATTGTGCAAATGGTGCTGCATATAACGTGGGTCCATCGGTCTTTCGTGAGCTCGGCGCCAAGGTCATTGCCATTCATAATGAGCCTAACGGTGTAAATATCAATGAGCAATGTGGTTCAACACACCCTGAAAGTTTGCAACAAGCTGTAGTTGAAAATGGTGCAGATTTGGGCATCGCCTTTGATGGGGATGCAGACCGCGTTATTTTGGTGGATAAAGATGGCAAGCTGATTGATGGCGACCATATTTTATATATCTTGGCGACTCAGAGCGCTAAAAAACCTGCTGGAATAGTGGGCACCTTAATGTCAAACATGGCTTTGGAACTAGCTTTGGAAAAAGCGGGTGTAGCGTTATTACGTGCGAATGTGGGTGATCGTTATGTCCTACAAGGTCTAGAAGAAAAAGGCTGGGTCATTGGCGGTGAGCCATCAGGGCATATTTTAACCTTGGATAAAAGTACCACAGGTGATGCCATTATTGCGGCTCTACAAGTCCTTACCGTGATGGTCGAGCAGAAGAAAGCGCTGCATGAATTGATTGCTGACTTTAAGCTTCTACCAAATGTGTTGGTGAATGTGCGTCTAGAGGCGATGTTTGACCCTTATGCTGTGCCTGCTTTGGTGGCTGAATTTGATAAAGCCGAGCAACAACTTAAAGGTCGTGGTCGTTTGTTGATTCGTAAATCAGGTACTGAGCCTGTGATTCGTGTCATGGTGGAAGGGGATGATCTCGATGAAGTCAGCAGTTTAGCAAATGCATTGGCTGATGCTGTACGTGCGAACGCAGCTTAATAAGGAGTGAAGAAATGAGTGATTTAATTAAAGATCTCAGCGAGCTTCGTTTAAGTTACCAAAAAGGCGAGCTGCGTGAAGATCGAGTAGAGGCCAATCCACATGCTCAGTTCTTGCTTTGGTTTAATCATGCCCTAGAAGCACAACTGCACGAACCCTATGCCATGTCATTGGCGACAGCGAGTGCACAGGGTCGTCCGCATGTACGAACGGTATTGCTACGTGGTGCAACCGAAGCAGGGTATGATTTTTATACGAATTATGACAGCCAAAAAGGCAATGATCTGGCAGAAAACCCATATGCAGAGTTACTGTTCTATTGGCAAGAGCAGGAACGTCAGATTCGCATTGGCGGTAAAGTGGTCAAAATTTCTGAAGCAGAATCGACCGACTACTATCATAAGCGGCCACGAGATAGCCAAATTGCAGCACATATCAGTACACCACAAAGTGGTGTAATTGAAAGTCGTGAGGTCTTGCAACAACGTTTTGAGCAATTGCAGAACCAAGTTGAAGGTAAATCAGAACTGAATAAACCCCTCTTTTGGGGTGGCTACCGTCTTGAGCCTGACTATTATGAGTTTTGGCAAGGGCGTCCGAACCGTTTACATGACCGTTTAAGTTATGAAAAACAGCAAGATGTCTGGATGCTTAAACGTTTGATGCCATAAATGTCAGCCATTGAAATTAAGCAAAGACCCTTTATGACCTGTCCTGAATTATTTCAGGACGTTCCTGCGTTTATTGCAGAAATTTTAGCCCGCCGTGGGGTGGCGTCAACGCAGGAGCTGGAGTTAAAGCTCAAGCATTTACTGGCCCCTAGCATGAAAGGCTTAAATGAAGCAATTCGGTTGATGGATGCTGCAATTGATCAGGAACACAAAATTGTCATTGTGGGTGATTATGATGCAGATGGTGCAACCAGCACCGCTTTAATGATTTTGGCTTTGCGAGAAATGGGGGCGCAGGTAGAGTATCTGGTTCCAGATCGCTTTAAATATGGTTATGGCTTAACGCCTGCGATTGCGGATTTAGCATTTACCAGCTTTACACCTGATTTATTGATTACAGTTGATAATGGTATTTCCAGTCATGACGGCGTGAAACAAGCGCAAGATCATGGTATGCAGGTGATTATTACTGATCACCACTTGACCACCAAACCGACTCCCAGTGCCCAAGCGGTAGTGAATCCGAACCAGTTGGGGTGTGATTTTCCAAGTAAAGCCTTAGCTGGGGTGGGCGTGGCCTTTTATGTTTTAGCTAACTTATCAACCTATCGTAAAAAACTGAATAAGTCTTCGGCAATCATGAGTCAGTATTTGGATTTGGTGGCCTTAGGCACCTATGCCGATGTTGCGAGTCTTGACTATAACAATCGCATCTTGGTCGATGTTGGCCTGAAGCGCATTCAACAGCATTTATGTCGTCCGGGCATCAGCGCTCTACTGGAGATTGCAGGTCGAGAAGCTGCAAGTTTAAAAGCGCAAGATTTGGGGTTTGTACTGGGGCCACGTATTAATGCGGCAGGTCGTATGGAAACCATGGATATCGGGATTGAATGTTTATTGGCACAGGACTTTGCTTCTGCCTATCCATTGGCAGAACAACTTAATCAGTTGAATGTGGAACGTCGTCAGGTTGAAGCGACGATGAAACAAGAGGCCTTAATAGCCTTGGATCAAATTCAACTGGATGATACGGTCTTACCTGCGGCTTTAATTATGTTCGAGCCGCATTGGCATCAAGGTGTGATTGGCATTGTTGCGGGACGCTTAAAAGAACAGTTTCATCGTCCGAGTATTGTGTTTGCTGCAGATGAAGATGGGATACATATCAAAGGTTCTGCCCGCTCGATTGAAGGAATCCATATTCGCGATGCCATTGAGTGCGTTGCTGAGCAATATCCACATTTGGTCAGCCACTTTGGTGGGCATGCTGCGGCAGCGGGTTTAACCATTCAAAAAGTTCATTTTGAAGAGTTTAAGCAGGCCTTTGAAGCACTGATGGCAGCTCAGGATGAAGGTTTATTTACGGCGACTTTATGGACCGATGGTGAGTTAGCAGCAGAAAATATTCAGGTTGAAACGGTTGATCTGCTGCAGCAGATTAGTCCATGGGGGCAAAAGTTTCCAGCACCTATTTTTGAAGGAAATTTTCAAATTTTAGATTTCCGCTGGCTGAAAGAAGTGCATTTAAAATTACGTGTTGCTTTAGACAATGGACAGGTCGTGGATGCCATTGCTTTTAATGCGGCGGACAAATACCAGTTCAATGAGATGAACCATCAAATTCGTTTGGTCTATGAGCTGGATAAAAATGAATTTCGTGGCAATGTCAGCGTACAACTTCGCATTTTGCATTTAGAACAACATTAAAAAAAACCGCTCTATAGAGCGGTTTTTTTAATAGATTTTAGTTGCAATTAGAAGCGGTAAGCACCACGTAAGCCAAATACATTGCCGTCATCGGCAAAGTCAATTGCACCTTCTAGGCTGACTTGTTGCGTGAAGAACTTTTTCGCACGGATGGTAAATTTCTCAGCATCTTTTTCATCGGTATCAGAGAAACCGAGTCCCACACTAAAAGATTTATTTAAGTATAAGTCAGCATCAAGGTTGTAGTAATCGATGTCACCAAAGACTGCACCACCTTCAAAGTTCATGTCATAAGCACCCACTTGAGTGACATATTTGGCACGTAAAGTTGGATCGACATCATCGCCATTATCATTATCGTAGCCAAATAAACCAGCTGCAACCAATAAGCCAGGAACAGGTAGATAACCTACTTCAGCAGAATAAATGGTGGTATCTAGGTCTTCAACACCATCGGCTTCGTGTTTGGTTTGCCCAATATTACCGTTCAGGTAAAAATCAGAGTTTGGAATAAAATACTCAAGTCCAACATTAAAGTCTGTGACTTCGTAATAATCATAATCAATGTATGAAACTTCGCCGTTGAGATTACTTGAGCGATTTAAGAATGCAGCTTCATTCAGTGGACTGTTTTTGACTTGAACAGGGTTGAAGTAGTACGTGCCATCTACGCCAAAACCTATTGAAGTGTCCCCATGATCAGGATCAGCCACAGCAATGGTGCCGCCGATTTCCGCTTGGTAAGCATGTGCAGTCCCGAAGCTTGCGATCAGTGCTGTAGTCAGCGCAATTTTTTTAAGCATTTTAGAGGTTCTCTCTTTGTTATAAAAATATGACTGTTCTATGACAGTTGTAACGAAGTGTACAAAAAAGTAGCAGGGAGTCAATCTTTATTTATAACAATGCTTTATCAGAGTGCAAAAAGCCCATTCGAAAATGGGCTTTGAGTATTCAAGGTTTTCTAATGGGTTTTAGAAACGATATTTAGCAGCTAAACCGAATTTGTTGTAGTCGTTGTTGCCGACTTCACCAAAACCAACACGGCCTTCAAGGCTGACTTGCGGGGTAAAGAATTTACGTGCATTGATACCAAATTCGTTAGTATCACCATAGTCACGGTCTTTACTGTAGTAGTCTACACCTAGGCTTAAGGTTTTATCGATGAAGTAATCTGCTGCAAGATTATATTCGTCTAAATCACCAAAACCTGCGCCTGCTTCTAAGTTAATGACTTTACCATTGCTTAGGGAAGTGACATATTTAGCGCGAAGAGTAGGATCTACACCATCGTCATAATCGTTGTCATAGCCTTTTAGACCCGCAGCAATTAATAAACCAGGTGCTGGTAAATAACCAACTTCAGCGCCATAAACGGTCTCATCAAAATCGCCACCGCGGTCAAATTTCACATCGTCGCGACCAACGTTACCACTTAAATAGAAATCTGAGTTAGGGACAAAGACTTCAGCGCCAATGCCATAACGATGACGTTCATCATCACCGACTTCGTCATACTGATATTTTGCGTTAACGTTACTTGCACGGTCTAAGAATGCTGCCTCTGCAAGTGGCGCGTTACGTGTTTGAACTGGGTTGAAATA
Organism: Acinetobacter sp. AB03; assembly: GCF_058107045.1. Lineage (NCBI taxonomy): Bacteria > Pseudomonadati > Pseudomonadota > Gammaproteobacteria > Moraxellales > Moraxellaceae > Acinetobacter > Acinetobacter sp. AB03. Next base: position 87,370 of record NZ_JBUEBA010000002.1, read on the forward strand.
GTATGTGCCATCTACGCCAAAAGAGCCGCTTGAACTACCGTTGTCTGGATCAATTAGGCCAGCTGAAGCACCCACCTCTGCTTGGTATGCATGTGCAGTACCTGTGATCGCTAGAGCTGAAAGTAATGCTGAAGCAATTGCTAATTTTTTCATGGTATGTACCCCTCGTAAGTGGAACTGTATTTCATTAATTTTTTGTTACAACTTCAGTCTAGGGCAAAATAAAAAAGCGTCAACCAAAGGAAAGTTAATGCTCTGTATCTAAGGTTACATCGTGTAATTTTTTAAATTTAAATGATTGATAATAAATTATAAATTTATAATGTTTTGTTTTATTAAAATTGTGTAGATTCTGTGGAGTTCATAATTTTTGACGCCATTTTAACCAATTTTAACTCAAAATGTTTAGTCCGTTTGTCTGTTGAGAACACTTCTCAGGTGTGTGTTTTGTGGGATGGTTCGCATTTATATGCAGCTTGATTTTGGATCAAGTGAATACTTTTTTGGAGGCTAAACGATTTTAAGCTCTAGAAAGAAGGGTGTGATTTTGTCGAATTTGAGATGAATAATCCCAGCCGTCGACTGTGATATAATCAGCGGCTATTTTTCGCTTTATATTGATTGAGAGTAATTCACGTGGAAATTAATCCGTATCTAAACCAATTAAAAGACTTAAACGACCGTGGTCTCATATTACGGGGGTATCTTTGACTACGATCTGAAAAAAGAGCGTTTAGAAGAGGTTCTCCGTGAATTAGAAGACCCAGCGATTTGGAATGATCAAAGCCGTGCACAAGCCATGGCCAAAGAAAAAGGCGAACTTGAAAACGTCTTAAACGTGTTAGATGGCTTGGCAACACAGCTTGAAGATGCGCAAGCGATGCTTGATTTGGCAGTCGAAGCAGATGATGAAAGTCTGTTGGCTGATGTCCAAGCTGAATTGACTTCTGCAGAAGAAGAGTTAGCGAAGCTTGAATTCCGCCGTATGTTCAGTAACCCAATGGACCCAAATCCATGTTATGTGGAAATTCAAGCCGGTTCAGGTGGGACAGAAGCACAAGACTGGGCTTCAATGCTACTGCGTATGTATATGCGTTGGATTGAGCGTCATGGCTTTAAAGCTGAATTGATGGAAGAGTCGGATGGTGATGTGGCTGGGATTAAGTCAGCAACGATTCGTGTGGAAGGTGAATATGCCTATGGTTGGTTGCGTACCGAATCGGGCGTGCATCGCTTAGTACGTAAATCGCCATTTGACTCGGGTAACCGCCGTCATACCTCATTCTCTGCGGTGTTTGTCTCGCCAGAAGTCGATGACAATATTGAAATTGATATCAACCCATCTGACGTGCGTACCGATACCTACCGTGCTTCGGGGGCAGGTGGTCAGCACATTAACAAAACAGACTCTGCGGTACGTTTAACCCACGCGCCAACAGGCATTGTGGTGGCGTGTCAGAACCAACGTTCACAACATGCCAACCGTGACCATGCTTGGAAACAGTTACGTGCGAAGTTGTATGAGTTGGAAATGAGCAAACGTAACGAAGCAGCGCAAGCACTTGAAGACTCGAAGTCGGATATTGGTTGGGGCAGTCAGATTCGTTCTTATGTATTGGATGACTCGCGTATTAAAGACTTACGTACGGGTGTTGAAAACTCCAACACAGGTGCAGTACTAGATGGTGACCTTGATAAGTTTATTGAAGCAAGCTTAAAACAAGGTTTGTAATTTAAATGATGAATGAAAGCAAAGTGTTATCAGTTATTTTCCAATATATCTAAAGAAATCGATATTAAAATCGATAAAATGCGATATATTAAGTAAAACAAGCTGACAACGCTTTGCTGCCCATTAAACGTGTCTTGAGTATGGATATAGATTTAATTTTTAAAGCCTTGGCTAATCCAACGCGTCGCCAAATTTTGGAATGGTTAAAAAAACCGGAACAATTTTTATCGAGTGACGAATGTGGTGACTTTAGACGCGGTGTATGTGCAGGTCATATCGAACGGTTGGGAAATGTATCACAATCGACGATGTCGAACCATTTGTCTGTGTTACAGCAGGCTGGTTTAATTCAAGTCGAAAAATATGGGCAATGGTCTTATTTTTCTCGCAATGAAGCGTTGATTCAGCAATATATCGAACATTTGCAACGTTCACTTTAATTGAAAAAAGTGGCGATCGAGGCGACTATGGCTGAACTGAATACTCCTTTAACTTTAGGTGATCTACACTTAAAAAACCGTGTCATTATGGCTCCTTTAACACGAAGTCGTGCAACGGCAGACCGTGTGCCAACAGCCATGATGGCGGAGTATTATGCACAGCGTGCAAGTGCAGGTTTGATCATTTCTGAAGCGACCGTGATTTCTGAAGAAGCCAATGGCTATTTAAATACACCGGGGCTATTTAATGAGGCTCAAGTTGAAGGCTGGAAACAGGTGACTCAAGCTGTACATGACCAAGCGGGCTTAATTGTGGCGCAGTTGTGGCATGTGGGTCGTGTATCGCATCCTGATTTATTGGATGGTGAAACCCCAGTTTCAGCAAGTAGTGTACAACAAAAAGGCTATGTCAGCTTATTGCGTCCGAAACGTGAATATGTGGTGCCTCGTGCATTAGAGATTGCTGAAATTCAGAGCATTGTTGAACAATACAAACAAGCAGCGCTTCATGCCAAAGCTGCAGGCTTTGATGGTGTGGAATTGCATGCGGCCAATGGTTATTTGATTGACCAGTTTTTACAAAGCTCAACTAATCTACGTGAAGATCAATATGGTGGCAGTGTAGAAAACCGCGCGCGTTTGTTACTTGAAGTGGTGGATGTGCTGATTGAAGTCTGGGGTGCAGGTCGTGTTGGGGTGCATTTAGCTCCACGTGGTGATGAGCATGACATGGGCGATAATGATCCACGTGAAACCTTTGGTTATGCGTTAGAACAACTAGGTCAGCGTCAGATTGCATTCTTTTTTACCCGTGAATATTTAGCAGACGACAGTATCAGTACTTACCTGAAACAACGTTCGGGTGGTGTGCCATTGATTGCCAATATGCGTTTAAGCCGTGAAGATGCGATTGATCTGTTGGCATCAGGTCAGGCGGATGCAGTGTCTTGGGGTAAGGATTATATTGCCAATCCAGATCTGTATGAGCGTCTAGTGCAAGATGCACCACTGAATGAACTGAAACTGGAAAACATGATTGGAACAGATGTCGCGGCAGGCTATGTGGACTATCCGACTTTAGCTGAAATGGAAACTGCTGCGGTTTAAATTGCTTTTCCGTTAAATTCGCGACAAGATAACAGCGCAATTCATGGGATAATATGAGTTGCGCTGTTTTATTTTTGCATTGATTTTTGGAGCACGTATTTGGCTACTCCTTTTTGGTATAACGCAGCACTTGCGCTGATCAAACCGCTATATAAGTCTAAAATAAAAAAACGTGCAGAGACTACAGAAAAATTTCAACAAGAATGTCTCGAACGTTTCGGGCCGTTTCAACCCGTTAAAAATCGCCAAGCGATTTGGTTCCATGTGGTGTCGGTGGGTGAAACCAATGCAGCGCAGCCTCTCATCGAGCATTATTTAAAAGCCGGTCATCCAGTCTTGGTGACCAATACCACTAAAACTGGGCAGGCGCGGGCCAAATCCCTATTTTTAAAAGCACCTTATTTAGACCTGTTCCAAGCAGTATATTTACCTGCAGATCAAAAGCCTTTAGTTCGTCAGTTTTTTGCATTGTATCAGCCCAAGCTGTTGGCTTTGGTTGAAACAGAACTGTGGCCGAATTTAATTGCTCAAGCGGGGCAGAGTCAGGTGCCATGTATCTTGATTAATGCCCGTCTTTCTGAAAAATCAGCCAAAGGCTATGCCAAAGTATCTAGCCTGACGCAGCCGATGTTACATGGGCTAGATCAGCTCTTGGCACAAGATCGGGCAACTGCAGAGCGCTTTATTCAGCTCGGTGCAGCGCCATCGGTGACACAGGTCGTGGGGAGTATTAAGTTTGATATTCATGCGCCAGAATCTGCTGTCAAACAAGCAACTCAGCTCAAGCAAGAATGGTCGCTCGCTGGGCGTAAGATCATCACTATTGCCAGTACCCACGCACCCGAAGAACAAAAACTGTTAAGTGCGTTTAAGCCATATTTGGATGTACAGCCTGAACTGTTGTGTATTGTGGTGCCGCGTCACCCAGAGCGTTTTGATGAGGTCTTTGCTGTTGCACAAAGTTTAAATTTAAATACCACTCGCAGAAGTTTAGGACAAAGAATAGAGGCGGATGCCCAAGTCTATTTAGCCGATTCAATGGGGGAGATGTGGTTATGGTATGCCTTATCGAATGCCTGTTTTGTCGGGGGATCACTGAATGAGCCGGGTGGCGGACATAATATTTTAGAGCCGATTGCGTTACATGTGCCGACGGTTTTGGGTAAAAACTATTTTAATTTCCAAACCATTGTCGATGAATTTGTACAAGCCGATGCAGTGAAAGTTGTTGAGGATGCTGAACAAGCTGCCGCGGTGTTGATGACACTGTTAGAGGATGCAGAGCAGGCCAATACACTGAATCAAGCGGCACAAAAGATTATGCAATTGAATACGGGCTCTTTGAAAAAGCATATTCAAGTGATTGATACTTATTTATAGACTATTCACAAAAAATAGGAACGGTGAGGTGGCAGGTATGCCACCGTTAGGCTGTGGTATAGGGATGTACTATCAGCCTAACAAAGAGTTTTGCCTACTTTTGCTCTTTCAAAAGTAGGGTCATGCCTACACAGGGGCTTTAAATTTATATTGTTATTTGTGACTATGAGTGATTAAGCTGCTGAATATCACGAGTTCGCACAGTTTAAAGTAGTTTTTTCAAATTATGAATATCGTTCTCTTAGACCCGCGCCAAACTGAATCTGAAGTCTGGTCCATTAGTGCCAAGCGTCAGCTTGAACATTTACATCGTCATTTAGAGCTTAAAGTCGGTGATACTTTAAGAGTAGGAATACAAAACGGGAAGCGTCATCTTACGCAAGTGGTTGAGGTTTCCGAAACAGTTGTACGCATAAAACCCTTATATGAAGAACCTGTACCAGCCAAACTACCAGTGACTTTAATTGTCGCGATGCCACGCCCTAAAGTTCTGCGTCGTTTGATTATGGATGCGGTGACTTTAGGGGTTGAAAAAATCATTTTGCTGCACAGCTATCGGGTCGATAAAAGTTATTGGCAAACCCCGTTCTTACAACAGTTGGACCAATATGTGACTTTGGGGCTAGAGCAGGCAGGCGATACGGTTGCACCGAAACTTGAAATTTATAAACGCTTTAAGCCTTTTGTTGAAGATCAATTGCCAAGCCTGATTTCAGCCGACTATCCTGCCTATGTGGCACATCCCTATAGCGATGCCAAAATGCCTTTTGCGATTCAGCATCCGTGTACGGTTGTGATCGGGCCGGAAGGAGGATTTATCCCTTACGAAGTTGAATTACTTGTAAAAAACGGCTGCCAAGCGGTGAGCTTAGGCAACCGTATTATTCGGACTGAAACCGTGATCCCTTATGTTTTAGGGCGTTTATTTAGCGGTTGAAGTTTCTGTCGGGTAGCTGTCATTTTTTGCGACGCGAACTTCTTGGACTGGGTAAGGAATAGAAATTCCTTGCTCAGCAAAGGCTTGAACCACATATTCTTGTACTGAACTGATCGAGCCAGATACCGTAGTTTCTGTGGTGTTGACCCACCATTGAACTTTAAGATTTACTGAAAAATCTGCAAGTGCAGCGACGTTCACGCTAAAACCCGGTTGACTTAAAATGGTCGTATCTCGGTCTAAAATGCCTAAAATAATATCTTTGGCTTTTTTGATGTCATCTTCATAACCAATACCGACCAAGAACTCGCAGCGACGACGTGGATAGGCGGTGTTAACGGTGACCGCACTGGTATACACAGTCGCATTCGGAATCACGATACGACGACCATCTGGTGCACGTAAGTAAGTGGCACGAATTTGAATATCTTCAACGTTACCTTCCATACCCGAGACAATGATGTCATCGCCAATCTTAAATGGTTCACCCAGTAAAATCAGGATTCCTGAAAGTAGGTTTTGGAAGATATCTTTAAATGCAAAACCAATGGCAACCGAGCCAATCCCCAAAGCACTCATCAGCTGACCAGGGGTGAAACCCGGAATCGCAATCACCATGGCAATCAGGAAGCCAATAAAGACAATGGCTGAACTGCCGACACGGTTTAGGACAAGGACAAGGTTTTGTTTGGTATAAGAACGATCAGACAGTGCTTTACGAACAAAAAGCTTAAACAGCTTGGAGAGCAAATAAAAAATGACGAAGGTAATCAGCGCAATACAAAAATAAGGCATACGCTCCCAAAAACTATCGACAAATTTGTCGATGGTGGAATAGGCGTCATTATATTTTGCCGTATGTGCAATTACACTTTGCGTGGTTTTTGCTGTCGCGTCATGTAGCATCTCTGACGTACCTTGAGCAACCTCGCTCAAGGTATTGGTTTGTTCTGACACTGGTGCTCCAATCGCTGAGAATTTGGCATATTTTGCCTGAAAATTGTGTGTATTTAATAGAGAAAAGCGTATGAAATTATCGCATTCTGGGTGATTGATAGACGGATAAAAATCTATCGCTGTGTTTTTTAAATGCTTGAGTTTTGGAATGAAGGCGCTGAGTCATGCTCCTATGTATGAAATAGCACAGCCTGAAGTGTAACAATATGCTTTAAAAAGCCTAGCTGGAGCGACTTTACTGAGTTCACATCTGTTCATGTTACGGATTAAACACAGGATCTCATTGAAAGATCACTATAAAATGTGTTTTAAATTGTAGAAATAATATACGACCAAAGCCGTGTTGATCTGTTTAAAAAACAATCGTCATACTGTGGTTATGCAGTCCAATAATAAACCAATAACTGTGGCATGAACTCTCGCGATGAGAGTCAGAATATAAGGAAGTATGATATGAAAGAAGTCTATCCTGTACCTGCTGAATTTGAAAAAACTGCACGCACCAATGAACAAGAATATTTTGAACGCTATCAAAAATCGATAGAACAACCTGATGAATATTGGGCTGAACAAGCTTTGAAACTCGATTGGATCAAGCCTTTTAGCCAAGTTAAAAATACCAGTTATGACAAAGATAATTTTAAAATTGAATGGTTTGCCGATGGGCAGTTAAACCTAAGTGCTAACTGCCTCGATCGCCATTTAAAAGAGCATCCATATAAACCCGCCATTATTTGGGAAGGTGACCATCCCTCACGCCATAAAATCATTTCCTTTGCAGAACTGTATGACGAAGTGTGTCGTTTTGCCAATGTCCTGAAAAAGCATGGGGTGGGGAAAGGCGATCGTGTGGTGCTGTATATGCCAATGATTTCAGAAGCAGCCATTTCAATGTTGGCCTGTGCTCGAATCGGTGCCGTGCATTGTGTGGTGTTTGGTGGCTTTTCACCTGACTCATTGGCGAGCCGAATTGATGACAGTCAAGCCAAAATTGTGATTACCGCAGACTCTGGAATGCGCGGTGGGAAACCGATTCCGCTGAAAGAAAATGTAGACGCAGCATTGAATCTACCCGGGACAGACTCAGTACAGAACGTGATTGTGGTGCACCGTACAGGCAATCCAATCACGCTGAAAGAAGAGCGTGATTTGTGGTATCACATGGAGATCATGACCGTCAACGAGATTTGTCCACCTGAACCGATGAATGCCGAAGATCCCCTATTTATTTTATATACCTCAGGTTCAACGGGTAAGCCCAAAGGGGTGCTGCATACCACAGGCGGTTATTTAACTTATGTGAATAGTACCTTCCGTGAAGTGTTCGACTTAAAACAAGATGATGTTTTTTGGTGTACCGCCGATGTGGGCTGGATTACAGGGCACTCTTATGTGCTGTATGGCCCCTTGTCGAATGGAACCACAACGGTGATGTTTGAAGGAATCCCACAGTATCCAAGTTGGGCACGTACAGGGCATATTGTCGACAAACACAATGTGACGATTTTATACACGGCACCGACAGCGATCCGCGCCATGATGCGTGAAGGGGATGCCTTTGTCCGTGAGAGTGATCGTAGCAGTTTGCGTTTAATTGGTTCCGTCGGAGAGCCGATCAACCCTGAAGCATGGAATTGGTACTACACAGTGGTGGGGGAAAGCCGTTGCCCAGTGGTGGATACTTGGTGGCAAACTGAAACAGGCGGGATTTTAATTTCTCCACTTCCGGGTGCGACACCACTTAAACCAGGGTCTGCAACGCGTCCTTTATTTGGGATTCAACCCGCTTTGGTTGATGCTGAAGGCAAAGAGTTAGAAGGAGAAGCTGAAGGCAATCTGGTGATTAAGGATTCATGGCCGGGGCAAATGCGAACCATTTGGGGGGATCCTAAGCGGTTTATCGAAGCGTATTTTGCAACTTATCCGGGAACGTATTTCACGGGCGATGGCGCACGCCGTGATAAAGATGGTTACTACTGGATTACAGGACGGGTGGATGATGTACTGAATGTGTCAGGGCACCGTTTAGGCACGGCTGAAGTGGAAAGTGCTTTGGTGGCACATGAGGCGGTTGCTGAGGCTGCCGTAGTAGGAATGCCACATGAGATCAAAGGGCAGGGAATTTGTTCTTTTGTCACTTTACAAGCAGGCACAGCGCAAACGGAAGAGCTCCGTGCAGAGCTGATTCAGTGGGTAAGAAAGGTGTTGGGTCCTGTGGCAACACCAGATGCCTTACATTGGGCACCGTCTTTACCTAAAACACGTTCAGGCAAAATCATGCGCCGTATTTTAAGAAAAATTGCGGCGAACGAGTTAGATAGTTTGGGCGATACATCGACGCTGGCTGAACCGCAAGTGGTCGAAGTGTTGATTAAAGAAGTATATCCAAACGGATAAATGTTGGCTGAAGCCAAAAAGCCCATGTCTTAAATTTCAGACATGGGTTTTGTCTTTGTAGACGAACAGCTATTCAAGTATTTAGTTTTTATGTTTGGAGAATTTATAGCCTTGATCGCAAAAAGCAGTTACGACCACAAATAAACCTGCTAGCGCTAAAATTAGAATCACGCCTGTCGTGGAATGGGTTGGTGAAGCGGCTACCAATGACAAGGCACCTAAAGGTGCTAAGCCCCCTGCAATTGCTGTTCCAATTTCGCGGCCTGTACTTACACCAGTAGAACGGTTTTCCACGGCAAACTGACGACTGAGGAAAGATCCCTGTGGTGCAAACATCATTGGAGCAAGAATACCTGTTCCAATTGCTAAAGCGATGTAGATTGAAGTGTTGTCACCTGTTTCCAGTAATTTCATAAAGGGATAGGCAAACAGGATTGATAGAAAACCACCCAAGATCAGAACATTTCTACTGTTCCATTTGTCACACAACCAACCGAAGAATGGTACAGTGAAGATGGCAACCAAACTTGCAATGGTCACGGATAATGAAGTGACATGTGCCGTAACGCCTTGGAATTGAGTTAAATAAGCCAAAGAAAAGGTTTTAAAGATATAGCTCAAGGCGTTATAGCCAATTGCAATCAGAAAGACCACGCTTAGACCTTTCATATTGGTTTTTAAGATCTGTTTAAATGGGTTTTCAGTCGATTTTTCGACGTGTGCTTCAGAATAATCAGGCGTTTCAGGCAAACTCTTACGTACCCATAAACCAATAATCACCAGCACAAAACTGAGAATAAATGGAATACGCCAGCCACCATTAATTAAGAACTCATCACCATTTAAGGTTAATAAAAAGACTGTAAGTGAAGAGAGCAGGAGACCTAAGTTTAGACCCAGAGCAGGCCATGCACCTTGACTACCGCGTTTATCTTCAGAGGCATGTTCATACGAGGTAATTGCAGCACCCGCAAATTCAGCCCCTGCACCGAGGCCCTGAATAATACGGAAGGTCACCAACAACACTGCTGCCCAGATACCGATAGATTCATAGGTTGGAATAAGGCCAATAGCTGTAGTGCACAGTCCCATCAATAAGAAGGTGACAAACAGCATCTTCTTGCGCCCATATTTATCGCCAAAATAGCCAAAGAACAGCCCCCCTAGAGGGCGTGCGATAAAGCCAATCGCGAAAGTCGCAAAGGCTTTCAGACTGGCACTACCTGGGTCTGAAGTGTCAAAAAACACTTTAGCAAAGACAATCGAGGCCATGGTGGCATACAGATAGAAGTCATACCACTCTAACATGGAGCCGACAATGGTTGCGGTTGCTACTTTTTTGAGTCGCTTCTTTTTTTCTAATTCTGTTTCATGAGTATTGCTCATTTGATATTCCTTTATGAGAGTCAGTTTTTTATTAGTGGTGAGACATGACTTCGCGCACAATATATTCGGCAATCGCTAAAGATGAGGTCGCGCCCGGAGACGGGGCATTACGAATATGGGTGATATTGCCTTGTTTGCGAATGACAAAGTCATCGACCAATGAGCCATCAGCTTCCATAGCTTGAGCTCGAATGCCACGTGTTGCAGGTTCAACAGAGACGTCAGCAAGAGATGGCACATATTTGGCTGCTTCTGCGACAAAATTGGTTTGGCTGAGCACCGTTCTCAGCTCTCGTACCGCTGCGGGCATGTTTTTAGAGGAGAATTTCCAAAAACCTTTGTAAGTGAGGAAGTCGTAAATATCGGTGAGGTTAAATTTATTACCGGTATAGTTTTCACGGCCAAACGAAATAAACGCATTTGGTCCAATGGTCATCTGACCATCAATTCGTTTGGTGAAATGTACCCCTAAAAATGGATATTTAGGATCGGGTACAGGATAAATCAGACCTTTGACATGATTTTTGAATTGTTCATCAATCACATAGTATTGACCAAAGAATGGGACAATTTTTGGCGTGGCAATATCGCCTGAATTGCTCGCAAGTCGGTCAGACTGTAAACCTGCACAGGTTACGACGTAGTCAAACTGAGTTGGATAGACCTCATGATCGTCAAAATGTACACTGACTTTATTATTTTTTTCCGTCAAATTAATGACTTTTCGACCCAATACCAATGTGCCATTTTTCTGTTTAATTTCTTCTGCAATTTTTTTCGCAATTGCACCATAGCTGACAATTGCGGTACGTGGGGAATAGAGGGCTTTGGTCCCAATACAATTCGGTTCCACGTCTTGAATTTCGCCAGCTTGAAGAATACGGACATCAGGAACTTGGTTGGCCATTGCTTTTTTGTAGATTGCGTCGAGACGACCTTCTTCATCTTTAGAGAGTGCAACCACGACTTTGCCACATTCATCATAGGGAATTTGGTTTTCAGTACAGTATTGTTGAACCAGTGTCGCACCACGACGGCATAAGCGGGCTTTTAAGCCCCCTGGTTCATAATATAGCCCAGCATGTACTACACCTGAATTATGGCTAGATTGATGCATGGCAACATCAGTTTCTTTTTCAAATACCGTGACACGGGCATCTGGATAGTCCAACAGAAGTTGGCGGGCAACAGCCAATCCATTGATTCCCCCCCCGATGATGGCATAATGTTTATTCAGCATATTGATTCCCTTTGTAAAACCTCATGAAACTGATCCAAAAACCAAAAACATTAACTGAAGAAGCTTTTGAAATTTTGCAGGATGCAATTATCAATAATCACTTACAGTTCAATGTCTTGTACTCAGCAACAGAATTGGGTCAGATGCTTGGCGGCATTTCACGCACACCTGTGCGTGAAGCAGCACAAATGCTTGAAAAGATTGGTATTGTGAAAATTGAGAAAAATAAAGGGATACGTATTATTCCGACAACATTCACCACAATGATTGAATCCTTTCAAATCCGATTGATGCTGGAGGTTCCTCTGGTCTACCGTGCAACTAAGGTCAGAACAGAGCAAGATATTGAACATTTGAATGCTATTTTTGAGGAGTTCAAACTGAAGGCGGCCTCAAATGACATTACAGGGACTTTAAAAGCTGACCGGGATTATCATTTAGCGTTGTTACAAATCGTGGGCAATCAGAAAGCGATTGATATTATTAGCAATACCCGTAACCAAGTGTTAATCGCGGGTTCTGCAACCATTCCGCATTCGCGAAATTGTATGCAGACCTTTGATGACCATTTAAAGTTACATCATGCATTTGTGAGTGGAGATGCTCAACAAGCCGCTAACTTGATGAAAGATCACATAATAAATACCGCAACGCTACTGATAAACCAAGAATCGGAAAAACGTGAAAACTGGTCAGATTACAGTACCAATGACTATCTCAACTGGATCTAAAACTGATGGTAGCATGTTGCATGCAACATGTAAATTTTGAACAATCATTCCTGTGCGGAAATTTTATACGACTTTAGTCGTGGTTTTTGGCAGCGATTATTGATGTGAAATATGAGGCTCAACCCTTAGAGATTTGAACTGAGGAGGATCGAAAGGGCGCATGTGCATTGGTAAGCTGATTGATAATTAATATTTTTTAAAATACGCAAAAACGCCTGAGTCAGGCGTTTTTGTACAGCAATAATGTCAAAAATAAATCTAGCTTATCGCTGATGGATGCTTTCTAAGGTATCCACCATCGTCCGTGTCATCTGATCAATTTCATAATTGACGGCATCGCCGACTTGTACCGATGGCCACGTGGTCAGACGCAAAGTTTCAGGAATCAAATCAACTGAAATTTCATGGCTGTTACGATCAACACGGTTGACGGTGAGGCTACAACCATTCAGACCAATAAAACCTTTTAAGAAAAAGTATTTAATATTGCCCTCGGGAATGTGAAGATCCACATGCAGAGTCTCGCCGTGACGGCTCAGCTGCTTTACTGTAGCCGTTCCTTCGATATGTCCATACAAGTTGTGTCCCCCATTTTCCATCCCGACTTTGGCTGAACGTTCGATATTCACCTCATCACCTGCCTGTAAAGTGCCTAAAGTGGTCAGGCGTCGAGTCAAATCCGAAACATCAAAATGGACTTGATTGGCGGTCAGATCGATGTGTGTTGCAGTTAAGCAGGTACCATTGATGGCTACACTTGCACCGATAAAGACATCGTGAAAAAAGTTGTGTGTATTTGAAACCACAAGGGTGCTAAAACCGTCGCCTTGACGGACATCTAGAATTTTTTCTAAGCCTTGTACGATACCTGTGTACATTAGAAGCCTTCCTTCATTTGGGGTTTATGTTTAATGTAAATGATCTACACCTTGATGTGGCATTATTTTGAGTTGAGATGTGCTAAAGCTGTATCTTTGATTGGGTTTCGACGCCAATAATAGGGTTGCAAAAATCGGAGTAACAGACGTAAGGGCGTCATCCATACGATGCGAGTATGGCGATGTTTATTCTCTAAAATACGTTGAGCCAAATAGCGACAGACCACTTCGGGAGGATCGATAATAAACAAAAAAAGCCGTTTCATTTTGTTCCAGTGCTGAACATTGCCATTTTGCCAAGAGGATACCAGTAGGTCGGTTGCCACCATTCCGGGACTGAGCGTACCGACTTGAATGTTGGTCTGTTTGGTTTCTTTAAACAGTGCTTGACTAAAGTAACCTACGGCACGTTTGGTGGTGGCATAGGTAGTCATGCCTGCACTCCATTCACCCCGAGTACCCCAACCTTCCATATTGAAAATTTGACCATAGCCTTGTGCCAGCATGCCGTTTAAGGCTACTTGTGAGCCGAACATACTGCCTAGAATATTGGTTTGAACCACAGTCTGTATGTCTGCTGCTGCGAGATCTTTAAAGTCTAGTGTCGCTGTACAACTGCCTGCATTATTAATCCAAATCTGAACAGCACCAAAGTGTTGAATGGCTTCATCCCAAAGTGTTTGTACTTCATGGATCTGCGTGACATCACAAGTGACGGCATGAATCAGCGCAGCAGGAAAGCGATGCTGTAGCTGTTGCAGGGCGCTGTGCAAATCTGTGCTGTTTCGCCCAGAAATCACGACAGCTTGTTGTTGTTCCAAGAAGGCTTGAGCTAAACCCAAGCCGATACCTTTAGAACTGCCTGTAATGACGATGCAACCTGATTTTGAATTCATATGGATCCTTTACTTTATGAACTAAAGGACGTCGCTTTTTGTCTGTGAAGCATGCAATAACAAATGGATAGACTGATCATTGCAAGGTTCATGACCACAGGATTAAAAGCACGAATGAGACTGCCTGGTATTAGAAAAGCGACCAGTGCGAATAAAAACACCAAGCTAAAGATACTGAGGTAATGCAAATATTTACTTGAATTAAAGAGGAACAATAAAGCAAAAACACACTCAAGCACACCTGAGCCCTGACCTGCCAGTTGGGCCTGTGTGTAGGAAAGCCCAAAAGTTTGCCAAATGGCAATCTCATCGGGATTGATAAAAAGGATTTTAGGAATTAGACCTTGATAGCCCCATAAAAAGGCCAAAGAGAGATTAATGAATTTGGAAGGTTGGCTGTTGTTCATATCAAGTGGTTATTTTTTACTTTGTGTGGATTATACACCAATAAAAAAACCCTCAAGCCGAGCCTTGAGGGAAGAATAGAGTCACCTATGATTATTATTTTTTAGTTCGTGTCTGCTGCTTACCGAGCTAAGCAGATTTGGCAGTCTCAACGGATTGCTGCTGAGCTTCCAACTCACGAACCAATGGCAACACTTTGGCACCGAAGTATTCAACCTCTTCGATAAAATGTAAAAAACCTGAAAGGATTAAATCCACACCAACGGCTTTTAATTCCACAATACGTTCGGCAATTTGGCGTGGTGTACCAATCAAATTGGTTTTAAAGCCATCATTATATTGAACCAAATCTTCAAAGGTCGATTTGGCCCAGTTGCCTTCACCTTCAAGTGTTGCTGCTCCCGCTTCACGGGTAGCCTCACCAAAGGCATGTACCGCTTGAATATTGGCTTTATCAATAATTTCTTGCAGAACCGTTTTCGCTTCTTCCTCGGTATCTCGGGCAATGATGAAAGCATTGACCCCAATTTTGACCTGATGACCATTTTGTTGGGCTTTTGCACGAATATCATCAATCTGTTTTTTGAGCTCCTCAGGGGTATTGCCGTTGGTGAAATACCAGTCTGAAACCCGCGATGCCATATCCCGTGCAGCGCGTGAACTGCCGCCTTGGAAAATTTCAATATGCGGCTTTTGCACAGGTTTGGGTGACAAGGTGTAGTCTTTGAACTGGTAGTATTTTCCATTGAAGCTATAGTTGTCTTGGGTCCAAACGCCTTTTAGTGCACGAATAAATTCTTCCGAGCGGGCATAGCGTTGGTCATGTTCAGGCCATGCTTCACCAATGGCATCAAATTCGCTGCGAAACCAACCACTAACCACATTAATCGCAATACGTCCTTGGGTTAAGTGGTCGATGGTTGCAAGCTGTTTTGCGGCAAGCACGGGTTTCCACGGGCCAGGTAAAATAGCGGCAATGACTTTGAGTTTGCTAGTTTTGGCTAAAATACCGTGACTAAAGCTGACCGACTCATGTTGGTTTTCTGCGTTATAACCCGCAGTAAAACGAATCTGAGTCAGAGCATAATCAAAGCCACTTTTTTCTGCAGCCTTCGCTAAACGGACGTTATAGTCATAACTCCAATCCGTACGTTGCTCAATATTACTTACCACTAAGCCACCGCTGACATTGGGAACCCAATAAGCAAAGGTAATATTTTTATTCTGTTGTGACATGTGAAAACCCTCTCAATGCTTTTGCGTTAAGCGACCTGTGGTTTGGCTTTTTTCTGATGCAAGCGAGACTCGGCTGCATCTAAATTCGGAACTGCGGCTGAAGGCAGCACATCGTCTTGTTCGATTTGTGTGTTGATACCCAAGTTTTGATTTGCAAGTTGGGTCTTTTCTTTCACTACTTCTGCACGCTGACCTTTGGCAGGTGCCCATTCTAGAATGGGTAAAGCACGGGCCACAGCAAGGGTGATGCGATCTCGTAATAATTCACTGTGGATGGTATACGCGGGTGTAAAGTCTTTGTCTGTGGCATAGACACCAATAGGTAAAGTTTGCGCTTGGAAGAAACTAAATAATGGGCGGAGTTGATGCTCCAGTACCAACGCATGACGCTCACTGCCGCCTGAGGCTGCAAGCAGTACCGGTACATCGACCAGCGCCGTTTGCTCAACAAAGTCGAAAAAGTGTTTAAACAAACCAGTAAATGAAGCACGGTAAACTGGTGTTCCAACAATCAACGCATCGGCAGCTTCGACTGCGGCTAAGTCATCTTGCACACGTTGTGGCAGTTGATTGCGGTAAATCGCACCACCGAGCAGATGGCCAATTTCGCTGAATTTAATAAAATGTACATGGATTGGGGTTGCATCGCCCAGTTCATTTAATATTTCTTGTACTAGCGCCTCAGTTTTAGACGGGGTATTTAAACCGCCTGACACAGCGACAATATTGAGTGGTTTTTGCAGTAAAGTAGACATAAGGACAGCCCTAAAGTGTTGTATCTCGGAATGGGCTTATTTATCTAATATCTGCATTTGGTCTGTAAAATAAAGAAATAGCGTTAAGTTATCTAATTTTCAGATATATCTGTTGATGCCGAAAAAGACTATCTAAATTTTTATTAAATGGTTGTATTTTTTATATATATTTAAATTAAATAACCTTTTTCAATGTGCTGATAAATTTTATATCAAAATGTGATTAGTTATTTATATTTCAATATCGACTTGGAATTGAGGCTATTTTCCTGCCTAAAGCGTGATAAAGTGAAAAAAAGTTAGACTTTGCATATCCTTATCGGCACTTGTATGGTTAGAATAGTCAAGACTAGTGCACTCGAAATCTCTCGTTGCTTATGAATATATTAATCGTTGATGACCATCCGCTGTTTCGCCATGCGTTAATCCAAGCTGTTCGTTATAGCTTACCGCAAGCTCAAATTCATGAAACAGCCGCAGTAAACGAGTTTTATGAACGCCTTGAAAAAGGTCCTGAACCTGATTTGGTGCTATTGGACTTAAACTTACCAGGTGCTTCGGGTTTTTCTGCATTGGTACATGTTCGTGCCCAGTATCCATCATTACCGATTATTGTCGTTTCAGCGCATGAAGAGACGTCGATCATTCAGCGTTCAATTGCGCATGGTGCGATGGGGTATATTCCAAAGTCGGCACATCCAAGTCATATTGGCGAAGCAATTCGCGAAGTCTTAGATGGTGAAATTTGGTTGCCGCCAAATTTACCTGCTAACATGAACTTTGACCCACGTGCTGCCGATGAAACTGCACTGGCTGAGCGGATTCAATCCTTAACGCCGCAGCAGTTCCGTGTTTTGATGATGGTGGCAGAAGGTTTGCTGAATAAGCAGATTGCTTATGAACTTGATGTTTCAGAAGCGACAATTAAAGCGCACGTGACTGCGATTTTCCGTAAGCTCGGGGTACAAAACCGAACTCAAGCGGTCCTTGCGATCAATGCTTTAAATATTGAAGAAAAACGCATGTAAGCTGATCTATTGAATTAAAAAAGCGCTGAATCATCAGCGCTTTTTTTGGTCTTAAGTTTAAGCCAAGCAGTTTTGTTTGCTGGTGACATCAGTACAAAATAAAGGATTTAAAGCACATTGCAGATCATCAATTTGCTCTTCAGAGACATAGCCCTGTTGTTTCAAATAAGCCGCAACACGGTCATCGCGCAGACTTAAAAAGGCCGCATCATACACGCCAAGATCGACAAATAAAGCCGCCGTTTCTAAGCTATTGAAACGGTCTAAGTAGATTTCGTTGTCATACATGAGGAAAATATGGTCTTGTGTTCCTTGCGCATCAATACTTAATCGATCCGCCAAGACTTGCGGTGGTGTTTTAATAAAGAGCAGATCCGACAATTGGTCAAACTGGGTGGTGTCGAGTTGATCCTGATCGGTTTTGACTTTACCGAGCCATGCTTTAAACACCAAAACTGCACCGCCGCGAAGGAGCATGCTCCACATTTGATGGCGCACATCTGCACTGAGTCCGCTGGATTCGGCTTCCAATGCCAGCAAGAACGGGTCTTCTTGTTGCTGAAGTTTTTCAAATAGACCTAAACCTTGCGGTTGGTAAGCCGCGGGGCGAAACACATCAAAGTCGAGTTGTTCAAACACTTGTAATGCGAGGGGAATAGCGGTGTGATACAGCGTATCTAAGGCCTGAACATGAGTCTCGCTGAGTTTACTTTGTTTAAAGAGTTCAACCCAGTCGATACTGGGTAAAAAGGCATTGGCACTATACTGGCGCAGAAATTGTTGCGACTGATCTGAGCCATGTGGCATTGCTTTAGAAATGTTCATCATAAAACTCCAAGAGAAGGATGATCAGTTTCTTCAGCGAAGGAAGGGGTATATAGGTAGAAAAACTGATCTTTTCTTAGTCCTAGTTATCTGCCAATCCCCTATGGAGATGAATAAGACTAAAGTCGTAGTTTATGTTTTTATGCATATTTAGTTTAGATAAAACAGGTGCTTGAGAAATTGTAACTAAGTATACAAGTGTTCACTAATGTAATTGGTGTATTTTGCCATAGTAAAAGTAGGTGTGTAATTTTTAGCCAATATTGTTGGGCTTCAACGTGCTGAAAATGAGCACTTTTGTAGAAATCTTTAAAATTTTAGTCAGTTTGCCATGTATACAGAGCCTAAAAAAGACAAAACCCAAGTCATATGACTTGAGTTTTGTGAGTAAATGTAGTGAATTTATTCAGGATTTGAAATTTTTAAACCCGATAACCATGCTCGTAAAGAAGCAGGTTTTAATGGTTTTTTCAAAAGCACGATATTCATATCTTTGACCCGTTGTGGCAGTTCAGGATCTGAGTCTGCGGTAATCAAAGCGACCGGGACATTTTCTTGACGATTGGCCAAAATAAAGTCCAAACCAATTTTGTCATGATTTAAGTGCTGATCGACCAACCAGACCTGAATGCTTTCTTGCTGAATCATCTCAAAAGCCTGTTCAGGTTCAGTTGCTTTAAACACTTGATAACCCCATTTGGTGAGTAAAGTCGACATCCCTTCTAAAATGGTTTCATCATTGTCCAAGCACAAAATCTTATAGGCTTTGGTTTTGAGTGGAACTGCTTGTACAGGCGCTGCTACGACTTTTGGTGGGTCAATGATTGGTACTTCAATCATAAAGCATGAACCTTTGCCATACTCTGAATAGACATGTACTGGGTAGTCGAGCAGGCTGGTCATCCGCTGTACGATGGCCAAGCCCAAGCCAAGCCCTTGCTCACCCCATGGTGAGGTATGACCGCAGCGCTCAAACTCTTGGAATAGTTTGATTCGTTGTTCTTCTGCAATCCCGGGTCCTGTATCCCAAACTCCAATTCGAATATGGCGTGGTTTGTCCGTGGAGCGGAGTACGCCCACCACCACTTTGCCTTTGGCAGTGTAGCGTAGGGCATTACTGACAAAGTTCTGAATAATACGGCGAATCCATTGTGGGTCGGTATCTATCCAGAACTGAGCATCATGTACGCTGAAACGAATACCGCGCTGTGCTGCAATGGATTTAAACTGCAATTCGAGGTCACTGAGTAAATCATGCAGCGGATAAGCCTGACGGTTGGGTTGAATGGTGCCACCTTCAAGACGGGCAATATCCAACAGGGCAGACAACATACTTTCTGCACCGTGTAAGGCACGATCAAGCTGTTGTAAGGTTTTACGGTCTTCTTCACTTTGTAC
Organism: Acinetobacter sp. AB03; assembly: GCF_058107045.1. Lineage (NCBI taxonomy): Bacteria > Pseudomonadati > Pseudomonadota > Gammaproteobacteria > Moraxellales > Moraxellaceae > Acinetobacter > Acinetobacter sp. AB03. Next base: position 107,098 of record NZ_JBUEBA010000002.1, read on the forward strand.
GCTTTGTTCTAAAGCTGTACTGAACAGACGCGCAGCATGCATCGGTTGCAATAAGTCATGACTGGCCGCGGCAATAAAGCGGCTTTTCGACATATTGGCTTTATCGGCTTGTTCACGTGCCAGTTGTTGTTCAGTCAATGCATCTGCTAACTGTTGAGTTCGGTCTTGGACACGCGCCTCCAGCATGGCTTCATTTTCACGGAAGGCGGTAATGTCGGCGAAGGTGGTGACAAAGCCGCCGCCTTCAATTGGATTGCCACGCATTTGAATGACACGACCATCTTTACGAATGCGTTCAAACTCGTGTGCGCTACCGACTTGCATCCAGTGCATCCGTTTCCGTACATGTTCTTCGACCGAACCCGGGCCACATTCGCCGCGCTCTGCGTTATACCGAATCAAATCGGAAATTGGACAACCGACATAGACAATGTCCTTCGGATAATCAAACAGTTTTAAATATTGGTTATTCCATGCCACCAAACACATATTTTCATCGACCACACTCACCCCTTGGGTCATGTGGTCAATCATGGTCATGATCAGGTTTTGATTAAAACGTTGCCACTGTGAGGCTTGGTCTAGAATGTTTGCCACTTGCCCCAAAGCGAGGCCATTGTTGACCATTGCGGTGGTGAGCAGGGTACGTGCCGATGCAGCGCCAATCGTGCCTGCTAAATATTGTTCGGTAAAACGCCACCACATGCCGTTGGCATTGCTGTTTTCATTCAGCACCACATTGTTCTGGGCACAGAACTGTTGGAAAGCGCGCATAGTTGCGCCATCGCCAGTAATCCGTTTGGCTAAGGTGATTAAATCACCAACTTTTAAGCGTGCAACATCGTGATGAATGTAGTTGATGTCTGTTGACGTGCTCTGTGTTGGCAGTGGCTTAGTTTCATAATAGAAAAAGCTTTCTGCTTGAATTTGTTCGGCCACGCTGGGGCGGAAAATTCGGGAAATCCAAATGTATAAAATAATATTCAGACCCAGTGCCCACACCACCCCATGGGTAAGTGCGGCAAAGGATTCAAAACCGAGCAGGGCTTCAGGACGTAACCAGTTAATGCCCATTGGCCCGAAATTGAGAAAGCTTTCGGTAAAGTGTGAATATTCAGCAGGCAAACTGCGCAGTACAGTGGGTAACAGTAGGGTGTAGGCCCACATACCAAAACCAGCCAATAAACCTGCATAGACGCCTTGTTTACTGCCGCCACGCCAGTACAGACCACCTATGAGGGCAGGTGAGAACTGAGCCACCGCACTAAAGGCCAACAAGCCAAAGACTGAAAGTTGGTCAATGTCATTGAAAAAATGGAAGAACAAAAAGCCCAATAACATTACGGCTAAAATACAGACCCGACGGGTAAATTTAAGCACCAAGGGTAAGCGTTTATCGTGGCGGGACAGTAAATTAGTACGCCATAAGGCAGGCATGATCAAGTCATTACTGAGCATGATCGATAGTGCCACTGAAGACACCAACAGCATACCCGTAGAGGCAGAGAAGCCGCCTAAAAAGGCCAATAGGGTTAACCAGTCTTGGCCATAACTTAAAGGTAAAGACAAAACCGCTACATCGGGAATCGCTAAGTAACCTGGCGTTGCATGCAGCGCCCAACTGGCAATCGGGATAATAGCAATGATGGTTAAAACTAAATAGACTGCGAACCAGCGCCGTGCCCCGCGAATATGCTTTTCATCACGCAATTCGACCACAGCGACGTGGAACTGACGCGGTAAGCAAATGATCGCGAGTCCAGCCAACAAGGTTTGAATCCAAAATGTATCGGGCACCCCAATGAGTTGTACTTGATGGAAAGTCTCTGCGACATCTTTGGAAATTTGATGGATGTTTTCAGGTGCAGCAAACACGAAAAAGAGTGCGACACACAGCAAAGCAAACAGTTTGACAAAAGACTCGAAGGCAACCGCCAACATCAGACCACCATGTTGTTCTGTATTGGCAATCTGTCTGGTCCCGAAAATCATGGCTAAAATGGCCAAAATACCAGTGAGGAATAACACACCGTTGGTGGTTGAGGCGATGCTGCCTGCGGTGGGCTCTAAAATCACCGCAGCACTGAGTGCAATAGCGCGTAACTGCAGGGCTAAGTAAGGAATAATCGCAATGACGGCGAGGATAGTCACCATTGAGGCCAAAGGCCCACTTTTACCATAGCGTGCAGCGACAAAATCGGCAATCGATGAAATAGCATGGTGCTGACGGACGCGGCCTAAACGACGCCAAATGTCATAGCCCAGTGCGACGAAAAGTAGTGGGCCAAGGTAGATCGGCAGAAAGATAATGCCTTCACGAACTGCTGCACCTGTTGCGCCATAAAAGGTCCAAGATGAACAGTAGACCCCTAAAGTTAAACTAAACAATAGCATGCGCCCACGCGTGCTCAGGCGGCTGGCGTGTTTCTCACCAAAAAAGGCGCAGATAAAGAGTAAGACGATATAGAGGGCCAATACCCCGATAATGAGCCAGCTGTTCATTTTACCTAAAGTTTTTCCATCATCTCGGCCATCATAGCGCATCTGGGATAGAGGCTGCTGAGCTTGTTTAAAATTTACAGACCAAAGTCTAAATTACAACCCATACAGAAGCTTGCTACTTTAGCAAATGTAATAATTCGAATTAAAAAATTGTATCTACGGTTGGATACAGACAGGAGTATGGTTATGGATGAGAGACAAGTAGAACAGATTCTACAAAATCCCAAATTCAAGGAAATGGTTAGTCGTAAAAGTAAACTGAGCTGGACACTGACAACCATTATGTTGGTTGTATACGTTGGTTTCATGTTGTTGGTCGGCTACAACAAAGAATTTTTAATGACTTCAGTCAGTGGTGGGGTGACCACGATTGGCATGCCATTGGGTCTAAGCATTATTGTATTGTCTTTTGTTTTGTGTGGTGTTTATTCGTATATCTCGAATAACAAACTCGACGCATTAAATGAAGAAGCAATGCGTGAAGTCGAAGCCATTGCGCAAGAGAAAGGACAGCACTAATGAAATGGAATTCATTGAAAGCGCTTGCAGTCGCTGCTACAGCACTGTTGGCTTCGAGCCTAGCACTTGCAGGCCCAGATTTGGGTGAGGCTCAACAGCAAGCTACAAACTGGCATGCAATTATCATGTTCGGTATCTTTGTCGGATTTACTTTGCTCATCACCAAATGGGCAGCAAAACAAACCACCAATACTGCTGACTTCTATACAGCGGGTGGCGGGATCTCAGGTTTCCAAAATGGTTTAGCGATTGCGGGTGACTATATGTCCGCAGCGTCATTCTTGGGTATTTCCGCAATGGTTTTCAGTTCAGGCTTCGACGGCTTGCTGTATTCATTGGGTTTCATGGTCGGTTGGCCAATCGTATTGTTCTTGGTGGCTGAACGTCTACGTAACTTAGGTAAGTTCAACTTATCTGACGTAGTGTCATTCCGTTTAGCAGAAAAACCAGTACGTACGCTTGCAGCAGTAAGTTCATTGGTTGTCGTTGCATTCTATCTGATCGCTCAGATGGTGGGTGCAGGTCAGCTGATCAAACTGTTATTTGGTTTGAACTACAACATTGCTGTGGTGATTGTCGGTCTTCTGATGATGGCTTACGTGATCTTCGGTGGAATGTTGGCAACAACTTGGGTACAGATTATTAAAGCTGTGATGCTTTTGTCTGGCGCGACATTCATGGCTTTCATGGTGATGAAAGGCTTAGGCTTCAGCTTCTCTGAAATGTTCACACAGTCAATTCAAGTTTTCTCTAAAGTACATGACATTTCTTTAGCAGAAGCGGGCAATATCATGGGCCCAGGTAAACTTGCAGCGAACCCAATTGATGCCATTTCTTTAGGTTTGGCTTTAATGTTCGGTACAGCGGGTCTACCACACATCTTAATGCGTTTCTTTACCGTTAAAGATGCTAAAGAAGCACGTAAATCAGTGGTTGTAGCAACGGGTTTCATTGGTTACTTCTACCTTTTAACTTTCATCATTGGTTTTGGTGCGATCCTTTATGTATCGAACAATCCACAGTTCCTTGATGTCGCGAAAATGGCAGTAACTGGCAAGCTAGAGCTTGTTGGTGGTAACAACATGGCAGCGGTTCACTTGTCTGATGCATTGGGCGGTGACTTGTTCATGGGCTTCATTTCAGCAGTGGCGTTCGCAACGATTCTTGCTGTTGTTGCAGGTCTGACCTTGTCAGGTGCTTCAGCAATCTCGCATGACTTGTACGCAAACGTATTCAAGAAAGGTCAAACGACTCCTGAATCTGAACTTCGTATGTCTAAAATCGCGACTTTAGGTCTTGCTATTTTTGCAATGATTTTAGGGATTCTGTTCGAGAAACAAAACGTTGCCTTCATGGTCGGTTTAGCATTCTCTGTAGCAGCATGTGCCAACTTCCCAGTGCTTGTACTGTCAATGTTCTGGAAAGGTTTAACCACACGTGGTGCGGTGATTGGTGGTGTGATTGGTCTAGCGACTGCAGTAACACTGATTATCTTATCTAAAGCCGTTTGGGTCGATACATTGGGCATTTCTGAAACCCCAGTAAACCCATTCAATGGTCCAGCAATCTTTGCAATGCCATTGGCGTTCTTCTGCTGCTGGTTGTTCTCTGTGACTGATAACTCAGCACGTGCACAAGCAGAACGTAAAGCATTTGATGCGCAGTATGTACGTTCACAAACAGGTATTGGTATCTCAGGTGCTTCAGATCACTAATCTGAACCTGAACTAAAAAAAGCCCCTTCATCGGGGCTTTTTTTATGGTGTTGATTCTCTTAACTGTGTTGGCTTTGAATGCTGAAAGACCTAGATTGTGATATTCAGTACTCAAGCAGTACTCAAATTGTTGGGCAAAATGAATCGACTGACACGAATAAAAAGCATCGGTTTCAGTGGCTATTCATGCTAAGTTAAAAAAGCGAGAACAAGAACCAATCAAACTTGGCTTTAAAAATAACAGGCTGCATATGCAAGTATTTGTCGAATTTTGGAAAGGCTTCCGTCTACTGCCTTCAGCATGGTTACTGCTGTTGCAATTTATTATGCTGATTTTGGCACTGTTGAGCGGCCATAGCTTGTCCTTACGTGTATTGGTTTGGGGCTTAGGTGTTTTGGTCCTGTTACTCATTGCCAAGGTCATTCGTCAGACCCCCGTGTTCACCATTCTCGGCTTGAGTTTTGTTGGTGGGGCATTGTTCTTTTCCTTACTGATTTTACTGGGTGCGCGAGATCCGATGCTGTTGGTGATTAGCCATGCCTTTGAGGCGATGGCCTATTTTATTGCGGCCTATGGCTTGCTGCGCTATATGTTCGCAGACCGTTATTTGACCAAAGATGAGCTATTTGCTGCAGGGGCAGTGTTTACCCTTATTGCATGGGGTTTTGCCTTTTTATATAGCATTTGCCAGATTTTAGAACCCAATAGCTTTTTAAATCCCAATGTGGCGGGTGCACAGTCATGGCTCGATTTATTATTTTTAAGCTTTAGTTTGCAGTCGGCGACAGGTTTGTCCGATTTAATGCCACTGACACCGCTGGCCCGTATGATTGCAATGTTGCAGATGTTTTGTGGGGTGATGTATTTGGCTTTAGTCGTCTCACGCTTGATTGCCTTGCAGTATATTCAGCATCGACCCAATGATCATAAAGAAAATTAAACTGTTACAGGATTCGCACTGCCTTATTTTTAAACATAAACTATGATAAAACAGAATTGTTAAATTTTAAGCTATTCATTTTTCAGGTTTTATTAGACTCGTCTAGTTAACCATTTTGCTTATATCTTTGTACTAAAATT
>NZ_JBUEBA010000002.1:113014-163385 GCF_058107045.1 Acinetobacter sp. AB03
ACTAAAATTAATTTTCTGGGGGAATTATGCCTTCCATAAAACCATCGCTGTTTGCAAACATCAAACGGAATGTATTTCTCAGCACTGTCCTGATTCTAGTGCTTTTTTTGGCCTTAATTCTTTTTGACCCAAGTGGTTTTGAGGCTTTAACCAAAAATTTAAATCAATGGATTATTGATTCATTTAGCTGGTTTTATGTTTTAGCCGTTGCGTTATTTCTGATCTTACTGATCTTTATTGCGCTCTCCGATATGGGGAAAATCAAACTCGGTCCTGATCATAGTCTGCCTGAATATAGCAGTGGTTCTTGGTTTGCTATGCTGTTTACCGCTGGGATGGGGATCGGCTTGATGTTCTTCGGTGTCGCTGAACCCGTGATGCACTATGTCAACCCGCCCACAGGGGATGGGCAAACCGTAGATGCCGCACAACAAGCGATGTGGATCACCTTTTTCCACTGGGGATTACATGCATGGGCCATTTATGCACTTGTGGGCTTGTCACTGGCCTATTTCTCTTTCCGACATAATTTGCCTTTAAAAGTTCGCTCCGCTTTATATCCTTTGGTGGGTAAAAAAATCTATGGTGCAACGGGAGACGCGGTCGATACCTTTGCAACCTTAGGTACCATTTTCGGGATCGCTACCACACTTGGTTTTGGAGTAACCCAAATTAATTCGGGACTGAATTATTTATTTGGTATCCAGCAAAGTATTGGTATTCAGGTCGGGCTGATTATCTTTGTCACTTCTTTAGCTTCGCTCTCAGTCGGTTTTGGTTTGGACAAAGGCATTAAGCGGCTGTCTGAATTGAACTTGGTGCTGGCAGTGGTTTTACTGTTATTTGTGTTTTTTGCCAGTTCTTCTATTTATATCTTACAAACCAGCATTCAAAATGCAGGGCAATATGTATCCAATCTGTTCACGATGACCTTCAACCTGTATGCCTACCAACCTAATGGTTGGATTGGGGGTTGGACCATTATGTATTGGGCGTGGTGGATTTCGTGGTCTCCTTTTGTGGGAATGTTTATTGCCCGAGTGTCTAAAGGACGAACTATTCGTGAGTTCATTGTCGGTGTGTTGTTCATTCCTACAGGTTTTACCCTAATTTGGATGGGCTTCATGGGGAATGCAGCGCTGTTCAGTATTATTCAAGATGGGCACACTTCGTTAATCTCAGCGGTACAACAAGATTCATCCGTCGCACTGTTTGAATTTTTGACCCATTTACCTTTCTCTCAAATATCGAGCCTGATTGCGACTGTTCTGGTGGTGCTATTCTTTGTGACTTCAGCCGACTCAGGCTCATTGGTGATTGATTACTTAACCGCAGAAACAGAAAATTCACCCTTATGGCAAAGGCTATTTTGGACCATTTTGATTGCGTTACTGTCGATAATCTTACTGATGGCAGGCGGACTTTCAGCCTTACAATCGGCCACAATTATGAGTGCCTTGCCCTTTACTTTGATTATGTTACTGGTCTGTTGGGGCTTAGTGAAAGCACTGCGTTTGGATGTCACCAAAATGCGTGCACTACAAGATGCGCGAATCACGCCACGTGCGATTCAAAATCCACGCAGTTGGCAACAACGTCTAGGTCTGATTATGCATTATCCGCATACCCAGTCTGAGGTTGAAGAATTCATTGGTCAGCAAGTACAACATGCATTTTCAGCGGTGCAAAAGGAATTTCAGCGCCGTCAGCTAGATGTGACCATTCAACCGATTGAGCATGGCTTGCAGTTACGCGTAGATCACCATAATGAAATTAACTTCATCTATCAGGTGGTTGCCCGTGAAACCCAGCCTCCTAGATTTATGGCGGATCGACTGGAGGAACAGCAGTTTTATCAGGCTGAGGTTTTCTTAAGAGAAGGCGGGCAGAATTATGATGTAATGGATTGGACTTTAGATGATCTCTTGCAAGATATTATTGACCAATATGAGCGTCATTTACATTTTTTAAATTTAGTCAGAGCCACAAACTAAAAAAAGGACGCTTAAAGCGTCCTTTTTTCTATTCAGTTTCTAAATTGAATTAGAAGCGGAATTTAGCGTTTACGCCAACAGTTTGTGTATCGAGATTCTCAGTATTGTCTTTAGCGTTAGCATTTACATAGCTTGCGCCTACAGCAACTGCTGGAGTGATGAAGTAGTTAACGTTTGCACCCCAAGCTGAATCTGGAGTACCAGCAAAGCTTGATTCAACATAAGAAGCACCAACACTTAACGCAGGTGTTAAGTAAAGGTCAGTTTTTAATTGGTAAGCAGTGTCATCACCATAAACAAGGCCAGCTTCTAAGCCAAGCGCCATGTTAGTACCGTCGATGTTACCTACGTATTTAGTACGTGCAGTAATCGCGTCTTGGTCATCACCGATTGTTACAGTTTCACCAACAGCTTTAACCGCGCCATTGCTCATTACGTTGAACGCATCAAGAGCAAATTGGTCAGCAACGCTAGTATAACCTACAGCAACCAAGAAGTTTGGAGCAGCTAAAGCACCCACTTCAAGAGCATAACGGTCGCCTTGGTCATTTGACTCGCCGTTTTTACCATCAAGAATAGTGTGGCTGTAAGACGCGCTTGCATAAGCAGGAACGAATTTAGTTGGTACATAAGCTTCAGCTTTAGCGCCATAGTTGTGAGCAACTACGTCAGCATCTAGTTCAGCATAGTTATACGCTACAGATAAATTAGATGCTTGGTTTAAGAAAGCTGCTTCAGCTAAAGGACCTTTAGATGAATCAACATCTTTAAAGTAGAAAGTACCTTGTAAACCGCCAGTAAAATCTTTGTCATTTGCATCAGATGCATCGATGTATTCAGATTGACCTTGTACTTCGAATTGGTATGCTTGAGCACCGGTCATGGCTAATAATAAAGCAGTGGCTAAACCGAGTTTTTTCATGATATTTACCAGATTGTTAACATTGGATTAAACTAAGGCTATTCTATTGTAACAATTTATTAAGTCAATGAGCTCTAATGGTATTATATTATTGAGTAATTACTCTAGCTGTGTTATAGGTTAAAAATTACTCAATTGAGTGTATCCATGTCAACCAAAAAAAACTTACAGCAGAACAATAGGGTATACCTATTTAGAAAACAGAGAATGCAGGAAAATGAATTGTACTGAACTTGATTTTTAATTGGTAAATTAGATTGAATATATAGATATAAACGGTAAAAAAGTTAAATAAAGCACCTTAAATATAGGCGTTTTTGTGTCCTAAATCTAAAAAACGCCTAAAATTAGCGCAAAAAGCTCGTTTTTTGCTTGCATAATGTACATATCCGCCGAGTATTTGTGATAATTTTCACGCTAATTATAGCGTTGTGTTAATCCATAGTGCTTTAGTTGGCTTTACAAGTGAACGGATTTATTTCATAATAATTTTAGCGAATCATTTAACAATATTGTTGTTTTGTGAGAAGCTAATTCTCCTCAAACAGTTTTTGTTTATCTGCCCAACTTTCCCCAAGGTTGGGCTTTTTTTTATTTAAATTTTCGAGATCTTCTTTTTTCTAATAAAAATCTATTGGAATTTAATGCACAATAATGGTGCAAATGTGGGGCTGTATTTTTCATTAAAAACTTTTATTCGAGCAAAAAAAAACCAACTTCTAAGAGAAGTTGGTTTTTTCCGCCAAAATTTGTGGGAAAATTAGAATATTTGCTGAGGATATACTCTAATTCGCTCCAATACTGTGCATTATGCACTTAAATGTTGCATATGTAAATATAGGAACTTTAAAAAATGGGAATTAAAAATATTGAATGAAATTCACACTAAACATGAATATTATTAAGGATGGATTGACTCAGCTTTCATAGGTGAGTGAAAGTTTAGCTGTGATCATTTGGGGATGATGAAATCTTAAAACGATGCAAAACAAAGAATTAATCACTTAAATACACGATATACTGTTCGTATAATAAACAGTTAATTTAGTTTTCTTTTATTTGGGAATGGGGGCGTGGTTGAAGTATGCGAGAAATACGCTCTGAGTATTTGAGTCAAAAGCTGTATATTGCAATGAGCATTATTATTTTGTCATTGTGCAGCTTATCCATTCCGTTGATAGTTAAAAGTTATCGTGATTACAACAAAACCAACCAAGCTTTAACTGAAATACAAGCCTTACAGGCTGTTGCAGACTTGGCCAATAAGATTTCACGAGAGCGTGCACCAGCCAACAAACTCATGTCGAGTAATCAACAAGACTTTGCCAAACACGTGCTTGAGTTAAAACTATATCGGCTCACGGTGGATGAGCAGATGAAAAAGACTTTAGAGGTTTTAAAGCACTCGAACCTCCCAAATTTAGATTTAAGTTTAGTTGACCGTTTAGATGAAGCTTTAATGCAAGGCAGACAACAGGTAGATGCCTATGCAGCTCTACCACGTGAGCAACGTAATGCCGAGACCATGGATCAAGCCATCCTAAAAATGTTTAGTGCTTGGGATCGTAGTCATGATGTTTTAAAAGACGTAATCGCTGTATCTGAAGGCAAAGACACCGCTGTTTCAAACTTCTATGTCCAAATTTTATTATTAGCGGACTTACGTGATCAGGCCGGTCGTGCTGCATCCAATGTGATGGCACATGTGGCTTTTAAACAACCGATTCCTGAAACCAATTTAGCGCGTTCTTTACAGACTCGGAGGCAAGTGATGTATTTGTGGGAACTCATTGATACCTTACAGCCCGAGCGTGATAAAACCGAAGAATTTAAAGTGCTGCATCAAGCGGTTTATAACGAGTTTTTAGCCAAAGGGCTATTAATCGTAGAGCGCTTGATGAATGAAAGTATTTACCATCGACCGTACTATTTAACAGGGACACAGTTAACTGAAGCAATCGTTGATAAATTTTCGACCGTGGTGGAATTGCAAAATTATTTACTCAAATATAGCGTTGAAAAAGCCATTATCGAAAAGCATAAAGCACAAAATATTTTGCTCACAACGGTGGGTATTTCACTGATTTCAATTTTTGCGGCACTGTTTACCATGATCTATGCGCGCAAGAGAGTGTTTAGTCCACTCATTCAAGCGCGTGAAATTCTGTTTGATTTATCCCATTCAAGTATTCGCCCCAACCCGATGGATACCAAAGATCAACCCGCCAATATGTATTCTTTATTTACAGCAATTCAGCAGTTAAAACAGACGCTTCAGCAGCGAGATGCGTTGGAGTTTCGACTCAAGAATATTGCGCATTTGGATTCATTAACCGGGGTTGCAAACCGTTATGCGCTGAATGAATACATTAAACTTTTGGAAAATCAGCCGACTCAGTTTTCGGAAACTTGTTTAATGGTGATCGATATCGATCATTTTAAACAGGTCAACGATGTGTATGGACATCTGATGGGGGATCAGGTGATTCAGTTTGTGGTTGAAAAATTAAAAGAAAATATTCGGACATCTGACTTGTTGGTACGTTACGGTGGCGATGAATTTATTGTGCTGATTGAAAATGTTGGAATGGAGCGCGCTTTAAAAATTGCGGAAAAGATTCGTTCTGAGATTTATGAAGCGAAGCCACTTGATAATGTACGTTGCCCTGATTTAAAAGTTAGTATTAGTATTGGGGTCGCAATTGGTGCGACCAGTTGGATGGCACTGTTAGAAAAAGCCGATCGTGCTTTGTTTCAAGCCAAAGAGCAGGGTAAAAATAAGGTGGCGAGTTGAGTTTATTTGTGAAATTCTTAGCTACTGGAAATATCAAAAAAACCAGGGTGATATAACTCAATAGAAGTCTGTGTTTAAATTAAATTTGATAATAATAGAAGGAGCTAAACGTGAGCGAAGGCTGTATTTTTTGTCAGATGATTCAAAATAAAATACCTTGCCACGTCATTGATAGCAATGATGACTATATGGCTTTTTTGACTATCTTTCCAAATACATTAGGCGCAACGGTTGTGATCCCGAAAAAGCATTATGCAAGTTATGCTTTTGATTTAGATGATGATGTTTTAACTGGGTTAATACTCTATACCAAGAAAATTGCGAAAAAGTTAGATGGATTCTTTGAAGACGTTGGACGTACCGCAATGGTATTTGAAGGTTTTGGTGTCGATCATATACATGCAAAATTGTTCCCTATGCATGGAACTATGCAAGTGCATGAAAACTGGAAAGCTGTAAATTCTAATGTTGATAAATACTTTGAGCAGTACGAAGGCTATATTTCATCACATGATTTTCAGCGGGCAAATGATGAAGAGTTGGCTTTGCTTGCTGAGCAGATTCGAGCTTTTGAATAATAAGTTGAACGATTGGTATTAATGACTATCGTTTTAGAGCATCTTCGTACTGGATTGCTGGCATAATTGCTATTGTGTAGCGTTATCTCATTTTTACTGGGCAAAAGTGACAAAACCCACTTGTTTAACTAATGTTCAGTCCCTTGAGCATAGTCAAACAGGCGACATTCATGTCGCCTGTTATGTGGAAGGAGGAAATCCTCCCCCTCTTAAAGTGGGAGAATCCCAGAATCACTTCAACAACGGCTTCAAAAACTTCGCAGTATGTGAAACTTTAGATTTCACCACATGCTCAGGTGTACCTTGCGCAATAATCATCCCACCACCTGCACCACCTTCAGGGCCCAAATCAATCACCCAGTCAGCAGTTTTGATCACATCCAAATTATGCTCAATCACCACAATAGTATTGCCCTTATTACGAAGCTCATGGAGGATATCTAACAGTTTAGCAATGTCATGGAAATGTAGACCTGTAGTGGGTTCATCCAAGATATACAACGTTTTACCCGTATCACGTTTTGCCAATTCACGTGCTAATTTCACACGTTGCGCTTCACCACCTGACAGTGTCGTTGCAGACTGACCTAAACGAATATAGCCTAAACCGACTTGATTTAACGTTTCCAAACGACGGTGAATCACAGGAATCGCATCAAAGAAATGCATGGCATCTTCAACCGTCATATTCAGTACATCGGAAATATTCTTCCCTTTATACCCAACTTCTAAAGTTTCACGGTTATAGCGTTCACCATGACAGTTATCACACGGCACATACATATCAGGTAAAAAGTGCATAGCCACTTTGATCATGCCGTCACCTTCACAGGCTTCACAACGACCACCTTTCACGTTAAACGAGAAACGTCCCGCAGCATAACCACGTGCTTTGGCTTCAGGCGTTTGCGCAAACAATTCACGAATTGGGGTAAACAAACCCGTATACGTTGCAGGGTTAGAGCGAGGTGTACGACCAATCGGGCTTTGGTCAATATCAACCACTTTATCAAGGAATTGCAGACCATCAATTGAATCAAATTTTTCAGCCGTTAAAGTGGTTGCACCATTAAGCTGTGTTGCTGCTAAAGGCAATAAAGTACGATTAATCAACGTTGATTTACCTGAACCAGATACACCAGTCACACAGGTCATCACACCCAAAGGAATGGTTAAATCCACATTCTGTAGGTTATGACCCGCAGCACCCATCAATTTAATTTGTTCTTCAGGCTTTGGTGGTTCAGTACGTTTTTTCGGTACTTCAATTTTCAGTTTGCCTGATAAATATTGACCCGTGAGAGATTCACTATTCGCAAGGATTTCATCATAAGTCCCTTCAGCAATCACATGACCACCATGAATACCAGCACCAGGGCCAATATCGATAATATGATCTGCTGCACGAATCGCATCTTCATCATGCTCAACGACTAAAACAGTATTCCCCAAATCACGTAAGCGGACTAAGGTTTCTAATAGACGATCATTATCACGTTGATGCAGACCAATCGACGGTTCATCGAGGACATACATCACACCCATCAAACCTGCGCCGATTTGCGAAGCCAAACGAATACGTTGCGCTTCACCACCAGACAAGGTTTCTGCTGAACGAGAAAGACTTAAATAATTCAAACCAACAGAGACTAGAAAGTGCAGGCGCTCACGAATTTCTTTAAAGATTTTATCGGCAATTTCGCCTTTTGCGCCATCAAGATTTAAATCTTGATAATAACTTTCAGCATCACCAATCGACATTTTGGTAATTTGGGCGATGGTTTTATCTTTTACTCGAACATGACGTGAAATTTCATTTAGACGTGATCCACCGCAAGCATCACAGGCCGCATTAGACAGGTACTGTGCCAAATCATCACGAACATAGTTTGACTCTGTTTCACGATAGCGACGTTCTAAATGTGGCAAAATTCCTTCAAAAGGTTGTACACGATTATGTTTACGACCCCGTTCGTCGATATAACTTAAATCAACTTTTTCTTTGCCTGTGCCGTAGAGAAATTTCTTTTTGGTGTCGGCATCCAGTTCATTCCAAGGCGTATCCAAAGAAAAGCTAAAATGCTCAGCCACTTTTTCAATCATGCTGTAGTAGTACGGACGTTGTCTGTCCCAACCACGAATAGCGCCTTGGCTAATCGACACATCAGGACTTGGAATGAGTTTTTCGGCACTAAAATGGCTACGAGTCCCTAAACCATCACAGGTTGGGCAGGCACCAAAGGGATTGTTAAATGAAAATAAACGGGGCTCAAGTTCTGCAACAGCGCGGTCACATTCTGGACATGAGTGTTTAGCTGAAAAGACCCGATCTGGGTGTTCACCGTTCATCCACGAAAGAATCGCAATATCACCGCCCAAACGTAGAGCCGTTTCAAAAGACTCTGCAATGCGGTTGCCGAGGTCATCACGGACTTTAAAACGATCCACCACCACTTCAATGGTGTGTTTTTTCTTTTTATCGAGTTCTGGAATTGGGTCGAGATCAACAATCTCACCATCGACGCGCGCCCGTACAAAACCTTGACTTTGTAGCTGTTCAAACAGGTTGGAATATTCACCTTTACGCTCACGCACCACAGGTGCAAGCAGCATCAGCGCTGTCCCTTCATCCAATCCTTTTACGGCATCGACCATTTCCGATACGGTCTGTGCCACCATCGGCAAATCATGCTCTGGGCAAAATGGCGTACCGACACGTGCGTAGAGTAGACGTAAATAGTCATAAATTTCGGTAATGGTGCCCACCGTAGAGCGTGGGTTATGGCTGGTTGACTTCTGTTCAATCGCAATGGCAGGGCTTAAACCTTCAATTGAGTCAACTTCAGGTTTTTCCATTTGTGATAAGAACTGGCGCGCATAGGCCGAGAGCGATTCGACATAACGACGCTGGCCTTCGGCGTACAGCGTATCAAATGCAAGCGATGACTTACCTGAACCAGAAAGTCCCGTGATCACCACGAATTTGTCGCGGGGAATATCAAGGTTCACATTTTTTAAGTTATGGGTACGTGCGCCTCGAATACGGATATGACTTTGGCTCATAAAACTATCTCGAAATTGTGCAGATGAAGGAGGTATATGATAACGACTTATGCTTTATTCAAGTGTTAAACATGATTTTATAGCGACAAATCATGTCGGCCAAAAGAAAAGTGATGCTGCTAAACTGTAGCTAGATTTCAGTGTTGAAACAAGTCTCAAGCTATCGATATTGGCTGCGACTGAAGATAGAAAGATGTTTACGCATTGCGTAAAAAAGAGTGGATCTCCCATTCGGCGCAGCGCAAAAGTTGCATCATGGTTGTGCTATTTTTGGTTTGCCATACGCCTTCAGGGATAGAGTGTTGTAGTGTTTGCAGCATTTAACATGCTAGCGCATAACGACGTTCAAAGATTGAATCGACCGTCTCAAAAGCAAAGGGACGGATAATGTCATGATGAAGACGGGCATAGAAATTGACTTTGTGCTCAAGAGTTTGCAAGAAGGCATCGTAGTCATTTTCAAAGTCTGGTAGGTCGAGTAAGTCTTGTTCTCGACTTAAAACGCAATGATATTTTTTAATAAACGCCAACATCAATTTTTGAATATGTGGATTGGTATAATAAATGAGATAGGTCGCGGCAGAACCGCAGTGTAAACAGCCTTTTTCAAGGTAAATTTCTTCGTTATTTAGCCAGCAACATTGTACGGTAAAAAATGCACGAATGGCTTCAGTACCAAGAGTATCCGGATGCATGAGAACGGCCCTCGAAAGTTAATTATGCAAATGATAATTATTATCATTACTAGAGTTTAGTTTTAAATGCTTAAAATAGCAATCGCGCCTTCTGAAAAAATACGATATTCGGTCAATAAAAAGCCCTGAAGGTTTCAGGGCTTTTTGGATCATTTTCGCTTTTAAGCGTGGTCTAAACCGAGCCATTGCTGCTGTTTATAAGCGCTGTCCCAGAACAACCATTCCAGTTCAGCCCCTTTACGGTAGGCTTTATGCATTTTCTCAATAGTGTCTGCATCGCAACGCGCAGCCACTTTATCGATGGTTGCAATTACATTACGTACTGCTTGGTTGAATTCTTCACCTGCGTAAGTATCAATCCACGCTTGGTACGGGTTGTTGGCGATAGAGTTACCCACAATGTCTTTACCGACTTCAGCATAAATCCAAAAACAAGGTAAGAGCGCTGCTAACACCACAGGGTAGCTTTCAGACCATGCTGTTGCCGTTAGAAATGAAGTGTAATGGTGACATGCCAAAGTCAGAGGTGTTTCTTCAAACTGTTGTTTTGAAATATCAAAATTTTTCATAAAGCCATCATGCAAACTGCGTTCCACCACAATCGCTTCTTTGGCTCCTTGGCTAAACTGGATAATGTCATCGGCCTCATACGCTTTGGCACCACACACCGCTAAAGCACGACCATAAGCCACCAAGTAGTGCGCATCTTGAATCACATAATGACAAAATGCTTCTTTATTAAGTGTGCCTGAAGCCAATTCTTGGTTAAAAGGTAAAGCCAGTGTTTTTTGATATAAGTCGACATTACGTTGCCAAACGTCTTGAGAAAAAGCCATGATTAGATCCTGAGGGAAGCCAAAATATGGGCAAGACTATAACAACAGTTTGCGCGGAACAACAATCCATCTCCGTACATCGGTGAGATAAGTAAAAATTAACGAAGATGTTTTGGTTTCAGACTTAAAAAGCGTCATAATTGCGGCCATAAAACTCAACCTGTTTTTTTAAGTTTTCGTTCATCTCCAAATTTTTTATAGGTCGATCTGTCATGATGAAACATTTTGGTTTCTCTATCATTTTTACGATCGTGTGTCTTGCGTTATCTGCGTACTGGGGTTTTACCCATGGACCAGAAGCGGGCTTAAAGACCATGTTTACTGCTTTGACCATTACTGCAATTTTAGCGGTGATGGAGGTCTCGCTATCTTTTGATAATGCCGTGGTCAATGCATCTGTGTTACGTGGCTGGGATCATTTCTGGAAAACGTTGTTCCTGACGGTGGGTATTTTAGTCGCTGTATTTGGTATGCGTTTAATCTTCCCTGTCGCAATTGTGGCGGTAACTGCAGATATGGGCTTTGTTGAAGTCGTACAACTGGCTTTGAATGATCCAAAAACCTACTCGCAACGTCTGATGGATCATCACCCTGAAATTGCTGCGTTTGGTGGTGCATTCTTGTTACTCGTGTTCTTAAACTTCTTTTTAGATGAAGAGAAAGATACACACTGGTTCCGCTGGTTAGAACGTCGTTTGACCAACTTAGCCAATGTTCCTGCAATGTCGGTATTCCTTGCACTGATTGCACTTTTGGTGATGGCGGCCAATGTCGATGAAGCCAAACGTCTGGTGGTGACCATGGCGGGAATCTGGGGCATCGTGGTTTATATTGGCGTACAAGTCTTGAGTCATTTGTTGGGTGGTGAACCTGAAGTTGATGAAGATGGCAATGCAGTTACGCATGATGCCAATGGCGCAACCACAGGGGTAGTCAAAGCAGGTATTGGTGGTTTCTTATACCTAGAAGTACTTGATGCATCGTTCAGTTTTGATGGCGTAATTGGCGCGTTTGCGATTACTTCGGATGTCGTGATTATTATGCTGGGTCTCGCGATTGGTGCGATCTTCGTGCGTTCGATGACCATTTACTTGGTCGATAAAGGGACTTTGGATGCCTATGTTTTCCTTGAGCATGGTGCACACTACGCGATTGGTGCTTTAGCATTCATTATGCTGGCAAGTGGTACAGGTCTACATGTACCAGAAGTCGTCACAGGCTTAATTGGTGTGGCCTTTATTGTTTGGGCTGTTATTGCTTCTATTCAATACAAAAAACATCAAGCCGCTTAAAGCAGATTGCTTTAAACCGCGGAAAAGCGCAGCTCAGGCTGCGCTTTTTGTTTTTCAGATCAGGAAGGCTTTTATTAAACATAAAATTCATGCCGCTAGTCGGATTGAATAGCCTATAATCTTGATCCAAGATTAATTCAATACAGTCTGTCCTCGTTTATGATGAATGCTTTAGAACGTCGTTCAACTTTTGCCTTAAGCAGTATTTTTGCCTTACGCATGTTGGGTTTGTTCATGATCATCCCTGTATTTTCTGTAGCAGGGCAGACCTATGAATATGCAACGCCTGCGTTGCTCGGTTTGGCTGTGGGGATTTATGGCTTAACACAGGCCATTTTACAGATTCCTTTTAGCTTGATTGCCGACCGTTATAGCCGTAAGCCTTTGGTGGTTTTTGGGCTACTCCTGTTTGCTTTGGGCGGTGCAATTGCAGCGATGTCAGACACTATTTATGGGGTGATTATTGGTCGTGCCATTGCGGGTGGTGGTGCAGTGTCTGCGGTGGTGATGGCACTACTGGCGGATGTGACCCGTGAAGAAAACCGTATGAAAGCCATGGCAACCATGGGCATGAGTATCGGGGTTTCTTTTGCTGTGGCTTTTAGTTTGGGGCCGTGGCTTACGGGTTTAGTGGGTATTTCAGGATTATTCTGGGTAACGACCATCATGGGTTTGGCAGCTATTTCGATGCTGTTTTTGGTGCCCAAAGTCACCCGCCATCACCGTAATTATCAACAAGGTTATTTGGCTCAGCTCAAACAAGTCTTAAAAATGGGCGATCTGAACCGTCTGCATGTATCGGTGTTTAGCTTACATTTATTGCTGACGGCAATGTTTATTTATGTCCCATCGCAACTCATCGACTTTGCAAAAATTCCACTAAATTCGCATGGCTGGGTGTATTTACCGCTGTTGGTGATTAGCCTATTTTTTGCCTTTCCAAGTATTGTGTTGGCTGAAAAATATCGCAAAATGCGAGGCATCTTTTTAACGGCTATTGGCGGCATTATTTTAGGTTTAGGCATCCTAATTTTTGGCTTTGAGTCGAAGTATATTTTGCTGACAGGTTTGGGCTTATTCTTTATTGCTTTTAACGTCATGGAAGCGTTGCTGCCGTCATGGTTATCGAAAGCTGCGCCAATTCAGTCTAAAGCCACCGCGATGGGCGTAAATGCCAGCAGCCAGTTTTTAGGCGCATTCTTTGGTGGTGTCACAGGCGGTCAGTTGCTGCTGTTAAACAATACAGCCTTGGGCTGGAGCATCCTGACTGGACTTGCGATTGTTTGGTTATTGATTAGTTTTGGCTTGGCACAACCGCGCTATTTGTCTTCGATGGTATTGCGTTTACCTGAACATAAACAAACGGACGAATGGACTTCACAGCTTTTAGCGATTCGTGGTATTGAAGAGGTCGTGGTGATGTCTGATCAGCAAGTAGCGTATGTAAAAGTCGATAAGCAGCAAATAGATGATGCTACGCGACAAGATTTAACGCAGTTGTTGGGGAAAGAGGTAGCCATTTAAGCATAACTCTTATAAAGTAAATAATAGAAATAGATAGGAAGTAAACATCAGATGCGCGGTGTAAATAAAGTTATTTTAGTGGGCACATTAGGCCGAGATCCAGAGACGAAAACTTTCCCAAACGGTGGTTCGTTGACCCAGTTTTCAATTGCAACGAGCGACTCTTGGACAGACAAAAGCACCGGTGAGCGTAAAGAGCAAACCGAATGGCACCGTATTGTGTTACACAACCGTCTAGGTGAAATTGCGCAACAATACCTACGTAAAGGTTCGAAAGTTTATATTGAGGGTTCACTGCGTACTCGTCAGTGGACAGATCAAAATGGTCAAGAACGCTACACCACAGAAATTCGTGGTGAGCAAATGCAGATGCTCGACAACAACCGTCAGCAAGGCGAGCAAATGCAAGGCGGAAATGATGGTTATGCACAACCACGTTTCAACAATAACCAAGGTGGTGGTTATAACAATAACAACAACCAAGGCGGTTATGGCGGTAATCCAGCAGCGGGTAATAGCAACAACCAACAAAGTGGTTATGCGAACAATAACCCAAGCGGTTTTGCACCAAAGGCGGCTCCTCAGTCAGCGCCTGCGGCAGCACCAGCAGATATGGATGATGATCTTCCGTTCTAACTTGTGCAATATCTAAATATTGTATGAAGTGAAAAAGAACTTGATTTATATCAAGTTCTTTTTTTATGGCTAGGCAAATTTGGTATTTAAAAAGAGCTTTATAGAATAAAAATGTTCAGCTAATACGAGTGACAGAGCATACTTTTTCTCTCTATAAAAAAGGGACCTCTGATGAGATCCCTTTTTAAAAATACGAAATGCTAATAAATCATGATAAAGATTGCTGAGGATGAACCATATTTTTGATTGATAGCACATCAGCCAAAAGTTGATCAGACAATAGGTTTTCAGCTTTAATTAAAGCCAATACACTTTGACCAGTTTCATTGGCTTGTTTTGCAATACGAGTCGTTGTTTCATAGCCCAAATAGGGGTTGAGTGCAGTAATAATGCCGATTGAATTATCTACATTTGCCTGACAGTGTTCAGCATTGGCACGGATGTTTTCAATACATTTGTATTGGAACATTTGCATCGCTTTACCCAACAAATCGATCGATTCGAACAGTTTAAAAGCAATTAACGGCTCCATCGCATTGAGCTGTAACTGACCTGCTTCGGCCGCCAAAGTAATGGCCAAATCATTTGCAATCACTTGAAAACACACTAAATTCATTGCTTCTGGAATAACAGGGTTCACTTTGCCAGGCATAATTGAGCTGCCCGGTTGACGCGGTTCCAAATGGATTTCATTCAGACCAGTACGAGGGCCACTAGAAAGCAAACGCAGGTCATTGGCAATTTTTGAGAGTTTAGTCGCGGTACGTTTTAAGAAGCTCGATAATAAAACGAAATCCCCCATATCTGAGGTTGCTTCGATTAAATCAGGTGAACTGCTGATCTGCTTTTGGGTAATTTCAGACAACGCTGCGATGGCATATTCACGATACTTAACTTCGGTATTGATGCCTGTTCCAATTGCTGTTCCGCCCAAATTTACAACACTTAAAGCAGACGGCATGATGTCATTGAGCTTGTTTAAATCATTTTGTAAGGTATTTGCAAATGCGCCAAATTCTTGGCCCAAGGTCATTGGAACGGCATCTTGCAATTGGGTACGACCCATTTTTAAGATATGCGAAAACTCATCTGATTTATTCTTAAAACTTTGAATTAAATTTTGAAACGGGCTATTCAATTGCTCAATTGCAAAAATTAAACCCACTTTAATTGCCGTTGGATAGACGTCATTGGTTGACTGAGACATATTAATATCATTATTTGGATGTAAATATTGATATTCACCTTTTAAATGATCTAAATGTTCTAATCCAATATTAGCCAGTACTTCATTGATATTCATATTGGTGGATGTTCCCGCACCACCTTGAATCATATCAATTGGAAATTGGTCATGATATTTATAATTAATAATTTGTTCACATGCATACTGAATAGCATTGTATTTATTTTCTTCAAGTTTATTGATTTTAAAGTTAGCTTCTGCGCATGCAGCTTTAACCATTGCAAGGGCATTAATAAAAACAGGGAATTGATTGAGTTTATTTGGACTTAAATTAAAGTTCTCTAAAGCTCTTAAAGTTTGTACACCATAATAGCAATGAGCAGGAATTTCTTTATGTCCTAATAAATCCTTTTCAACGCGTGTGTTAATCTTAATGTTCATTTAAATAGACTCTAATCTCGAATAAATCGATATTAAAGTGCGCACGGTTTTTTTTCTAATGTAAAAATATATTACTACATGCATTTTTTGCATAATAGATTATAATTGATCAAAGGATGAGTGAAGAATGAGGAGTTATGACTTTAGAAATTCGATGGATTGAAGATTTACTTGCGTTAGAGCAAGAAAAATCGATATCTCAAGCAGCAGCTCTACGACATGTCACGCAGTCTGCCTTTACGCGCAGAATTCAGAATATTGAAAACTCATTGGGTTTCCAAATTTTGAAAAGATATAGTAAAAATATTGATTTCACAGAAGCAGGCCAAGTTTTACTTGCTTCGGCAAAAAACATACAAAATCAACTCACTACAACAATAAAATATTTAGAAAAGAATGTGAAACATGATGAGTTAACCGTCAAGTTTGCAGTGTCACACTCGCTCATTACCCAGTTTTTCCCCCGCTTTATTCATGAGTTAGCGATGGATATGACGGACTTAAAATTGGAAATTATTGCCTCAAATTTCAAACAGGGGATGCGCTTATTAAAAGATGGCTCGTGTGATTTTTTAATCAGTTATTGTGATCAAAAAACATTAGAACAATTCGATCGTTCTTTGTTCGAATTTCATAAAATTGTTGAAATGGAAATACTCCCTGTAACGGCGTTAGATCATGACGGAACTGCCAAATATTCACTCGATCAGTCATTTCCTTTGTTGTCTTATAGTAAACAAGCATATTTAAGAAACTGTGTGGATGAAGCGATTGAAAATAGGTTGGATTATAGAACTTTATATGAGACTGATAATGCAGGTGACTTAAAAGAGTTGGTATTACAAGGTTTAGGTGTGGCATGGCTGCCTAAATTATTGGTTGAAAGAGAAATCCAAGAAAATAAATTAAAAGTACTGGACGGTAAGCAGTACTATTTATTTCAAGATGTCTATCTGGTTAAACGAGAAATGTCATTTTCAAATCGAATTAATTATATTTGGAATATTTTAATTCAGAAAAATAAATAATTGGATTTTATGAATTATTTTAGTTAATCGTTGTGAAACATATTGTTAATAATAAATATGGTGATTTTATGAATAGTAAATAAAGGGCTTTACTTACTATTTAAAAATCACCTTTTATTTTCTCTATAAATAATTCTAACTATTATCGGCCAATTGATTTGCGGGAGGAAGGTTGTTCACCATGATACCTTCTTGCTCCGTAAGCTCATCTTTATTGCCCTCAGTACGTGCAATCACGGCAGTTGCAATACTATTTCCAATCACATTGGTTGCCGTACGGCCCATATCTAAAAACTGATCAATCGCTAAAATTAATAGAATACCGGCTTCAGGAAGTTTGAACATGGCCAGAGTGGAGGCAATCACCACAATGGATGCTCGTGAAACACCTGCAATCCCTTTACTCGTAATCATGAGGGTAAAGAGTATGAGTGCTTGCTGGGAAAAACTTAAATCAATGTTGTAGGCTTGTGCAATAAATAACACGGCAAATGCCATATACATCATCGAGCCGTCGAGGTTGAAAGAATAACCTAAAGGGAGCACGAAACTGGTAATACGTTTAGGCACACCGAATTTATCCAAAGCTTCCATGGTTTTTGGATAAGCCGATTCACTACTTGCGGTCGCAAAGGCCAACATGGTGGGTTCTCGCACAATTCGCATCAATCTAAAAATATCTTTTTTCAAGAAGATATAGCCGAATGCAATCAGGAGAGTCCAAAGTACCAGTAGTCCCACATAGAACTGTCCAATGAAAATACTATAATCGATAATCAGCTTAGGGCCTTGAATGGTAATCGCTGAAGCAATGGCTGCAAAAACGGCGATAGGGGCAAATGCCATGACATAATCTGTAATTCGGAACATCACCTTACAGAGTTCATCAATAATTTTACCAATGACGGTCACTTCACTATGATGTTGAACATAGGCAAGTGCGGAACCAAAGAAAATTGAGAAAACCAAAATCTGTAATACCTCATTATTGGCCATGGCTTCAGCAAAACTACGCGGGAAAATATGCGTAATGAAGCTTTCTAAGCTCAGACTTGTCGCACTGACACCGATATCAACCGCTGTTTGAGGAACGGTGAGATTCATCCCAGCGCCAGGTTGGAATAAATTGGCTAAGCCCATGCCCAGTAAAAGTGAAATAAATGATGCACCAATAAACCAACTCATGGCCTTTAAGGTAATTGATCCCAAGGAAGAGGATTTTCCCATCGAGAGCAGACCAGAAACGATTGTTGCAAACACTAAGGGTGCAATAATCATTTTAATTAATCTTAAGAATACATCAGTCACAATTTTAAAATAGGCGGCAAGTTCTGTGGTTTGTGCAGTTGTTAAAGTGCTATGAAAAGCCCAGCCAATCAGTATTCCTGAGATCATGGCAATCAGAATATATTTCAGTAATTTCTTCTGCTTCATACTTATCGTTCCTTCTTTAATCTTCTTTTCATCAACTTTTGGCCTGATGTAGCAAGGCATTGATGACATTCCATGTTGATCAATTTATAGAGGCATTGCTTTAGGTGTTGAGTGCTAAATCGTCGATTGGGGATTTAGCTGTGGCAAGTGTTACTTTTTTTTAAAAAAAACGACAATGCAATTTTTAATTCAGTTATGCAAAAAATGCATGAGATGATTCTTTAGTTTTACTTGATATAGGTGAGCTGTTTTTAATATAACGACCGAATGTTTGTTTTTTTAATTCTGATTGGTGATAGGAAAGATATTAAATTTCCTGATTCTGTGAGGAAGAGCCAAGGTCAGAAAGAGGAGCCAAAGTTAATAAATACAAGAACTCAAAACCAAGCTTGCACTCATCATTTTCCCACAGACAAAACCATTGAATTGCCTGTTTTATCTAATATTTTAATAATCAGCTCATGACTTTAAGTTGCTGATGTAAAAAGATAATTAAAATAAAGATGTAGCGTGTTGATGACGTTGATTGAGCAATATCATGACTTTTCACAGCTCACGCACGAGGGCTTGATGTTTTCATTCTTTCCTTTCGTACATCCACAAAAATTATCCACGCATAATTGATTGTTAAAGTGAGAGAATTTCTAAACATGAATTTAGTTCACTTTGGTGTGAGATTAAATCATTTTTATTCATGTGATCATTCAGGTATAAATTAAACCACGCTCTTAACGATAGATCATATTCATCGTTGCTTCTTAGCCTGATACTCAGAAAAAACTGAAAAGGCTGGAAAGATGATTCACTAGAAATATCCAAAAAAGAAAATTGGACCCTCTAGAAAGAGCATGAAAGAAATTCAGTTTTATCGCAGAAATATAGGGTAATAGATCGCCATGAGTACAGAGTTTGCATGTTCAATTAAACGCATTCGTTTTGATGAAAACTATCAACCAGCAGATAACACACGTCTAACGACGAACTTTGCTAACTTGGCGCGCGGTGAAAGTCGTGAGCAGAACCTACGTAATACACTTCGTATGATTAATAATCGTTTCAATGCCTTAGCACAAACAGATAACCCGAATGGTGATCGTTATTCGCTTGAAATCGATATTATTTCTGCAAATTTAGACATTGAAGGGAATGGTCAAACTTTCCCAATTATTGAAATGCTGAAAAGCACGATTAATGATCATCATACCCATCAACGTATTGAAGGCATGATTGGCAATAGCTTCTCGTCTTATGTACGTGACTACGATTTTAGCGTTGTGCTGAAAGAACATAATAAAGAGAATTCGACGTCGTATGCACCTGAAGGTTTTGGTGATCTACATGGCAAACTGTATCAATACTTGGTGAACTCAGAGACTTTTAAAGCAGAGTTTAATCAACAGCCTGTGATTTGTTTGAGTGTTTCAACGGCGAAGAAGTACCACCGTACTGCCAATGAGCATCCTGTTTTAGGCGTTGAGTATAAACAAGATGAATATTCACGTACCGATGAGTATTTCCATAAAATGGGCTTAAGGGTTCGCTTCTTTATGCCAAAAGGGAGCGCTGCGCCTTTAGCATTCTATTTTGCGGGTGATTTACTGCGTGATTACACCGATCTTGAATTGATCAGTGCGATTAGCACCATGGAAACCTTCCAAAAGATTTATCGCCCTGAAATTTACAATGCAAATTCATCAGCGTCCCAAGTCTATCAAGCCAGCCTAGAGTATCCAGATTACTCATTGACACAAATTGTCTATGACCGTGTTGAACGTGGTCAGCTCGCGGTTAAGCAAGGTAAATGGACGGAAGAGAACTTTATTAAGCCTTATCAAGACATCCTTGAGCAATGGGCTGCGAATTATACCGTAGACAGCGACGCTGCTTAATTTAACTGAAATAGAATATTGAAATAGAGATTTAAAATGGCCATTTTATTACCAACATCAACAGCTGGCAGTTTACCTAAACCATCTTGGCTTGCAGAGCCAGAGAAGCTTTGGTCACCTTGGAAACTCGAAGGTGAGGCATTACTCGAAGCGAAACAAGATGCTTTACGTTTGTCATTGCAAGAACAACTCCATGCAGGTATTGATATCGTCAGTGATGGTGAACAAACCCGTCAACATTTTGTGACGACGTTTATTGAACATCTGGATGGCGTTGATTTTGAGAAACGCGAAACGGTGCGTATCCGTAATCGTTATGATGCAAGTGTGCCGTCTGTAGTCGGTGCAGTAAGCCGTCAAAAGCCTGTTTTTGTTGAAGATGCTAAGTTTTTACGTAGCCAAACAAATCAGCCGATCAAGTGGGCATTACCTGGCCCGATGACCATGATTGATACGCTGTATGATGGTCACTATAAAAGCCGTGAAAAACTGGCTTGGGAATTTGCTAAGATCCTGAATCAAGAAGCACGTGAGTTAGAAGCTGCTGGCGTGGATATTATTCAGTTCGATGAACCTGCATTTAATGTGTTCTTTGATGAAGTGAATGATTGGGGTGTTGCAACGCTTGAACGAGCACTTGAAGGTCTGAAATGTGAAACTGCGGTTCATATTTGCTATGGCTATGGTATCAAAGCCAATACCGATTGGAAAAAGACCTTGGGTTCAGAGTGGCGTCAATACGAAGAAGCATTCCCTAAACTGCAACAATCTAAAGTTGATATCATCTCACTTGAATGTCAAAACTCGCGTGTGCCAATGGATCTGATTGAACTGATTCGCGGTAAAAAAGTCATGGTCGGTGCGATTGATGTGGCAACCAACACTGTTGAAACACCTGAAGAAGTTGCGAATACACTACGTAAAGCACTTCAGTTTGTCGATGCAGATAAACTCTATCCTTCGACCAACTGTGGCATGGCCCCTTTAGCACGTGAAGTCGCACGTGGTAAGCTGAATGCGTTAAGCGCAGGCGCAGAAATTATTCGTAAAGAACTTTCGGCTTCATACGCAGCAAGCGCGTGATGTGAAAGGGCTATCTATTTGATCAGAAATGGGTAGCTTTTATCTGAGTCAAAGCATGTGTCCGTTCTACTGAGGAATAAAATGATGATTGAAGCAACAGACTTTAGAAATGCAATGTCTTTGTTAACCAGTGCAGTGAGTGTCGTAACCACGGCAGGCATGGCTGATCGTCATGGATTCACAGCATCTGCCGTATGCAGTGTGACGGATACACCACCGACATTATTGGTCTGTATGAATAAAGCATCGCGCTCACATGCACATTTTGTCGACAATAAAATTTTATCGGTGAATGTGTTAGGTGCACAACATCAGCATATTTCGAATGTCTTCGCATCTAAAATGACGTCTGAAGAGCGTTTTAAACATGGTGTGTGGACAGAGCTAGAAACGGGTGCACCTGTTTTAAAGGATGCTTTGGTCAATTTTGATTGTGAAATTGATGATATTCAAGAAGTGGGAACACATACGGTTTTTATGTGCCGTATTGTCGCGATTCAACAAAGCCAACATGAGCAAAGTTTGGTTTATTTTAATCGTGCTTATCATCAGGTGGGGCAGACCGAAACGGCTTAAATTCACTTTTTATTGAACATCAAAGCTTTGAAAGGCCCTTCCAAATCATAGATTTTCCTCGGCTTGACTCTAGATTTGACTGTATTGCGCTCATTTAAAAAGTCGAAAGGTTTTCATTTAGACTACAAACCGGTGAAAATCGAGCAACAGTGTCAGGAAATAATAAATCTAAAAATCCGATAAAAATAATAAAAACTTACTGTTTTACCAATTTTTGGTTTGTGCGTATTCTTGCTTCATCACTTAAGCACTCTCACAAATCTTTTGAGGACGAATACATGAGTTTAATCAATACTGAAGTTAAGGCGTTTAATGCAACAGCTTACCAAAATGGTGAATTCATTGAGTTGTCTGAGCAAAACTTGAAAGGCAAATGGTCTGTCGTATTTTTCTATCCTGCTGATTTCACCTTTGTGTGTCCAACAGAATTGGGCGACTTAGCCGATCACTATGCTGAATTTCAAAAACTCGGTGTGGAAATTTACGGTGTATCGACCGATACCCACTTTACCCATAAAGCATGGCACGACACGTCAGATGTGATTGGTAAAATTCAGTATCCATTGATTGGCGATCCAACTTGGACTTTGTCTAAAAACTTTGATGTGCTGATTGAAACAGAAGGTCTCGCAGACCGTGGTACTTTTGTGATTGATCCTGAAGGTAAAATCCAAATTATTGAAATTAATGCCGGCGGTATTGGTCGCGATGCGTCTGAACTATTACGCAAAGTGAAAGCAGCACAATATGTGCATGCGCACCCAGGCGAAGTATGTCCTGCAAAATGGAAAGAAGGTGAAGCAACGCTTGCGCCGTCAATCGACTTGGTTGGTAAAATCTAAGTCAACCTCGATGGTTGCATTGTGCTAAGTCATGAGCATGATACCTGTAAAAAATCAGCCCAAGTGGCTGATTTTTTTATGCTGGGTTCTTTTAGCTTTTACAGATGGTAACCCTTGCTGGTGCTGGCAAAGTCTCTTAAACCCTGAATCAAATGCTCAATCAGTTTCCCCATGACCAAACGTTGTCCTTTACGTCAAGCATAGACCAACTGTACGCTTCCAATATTGGAACACCAGTCGGGCAAAATGTGAACTAGGCGACCTGAAGCAATATCTGCCTCTACCGTTAAGTAAGGCAGGTTGGTAATGCCGAGTCCATCCAGAGCCGAGTAATACACGCCTGCGACATCATTACTTTTGACCCGTGGTTCTAAAGGAATCACGATCTGTTCATCACTCTGGGTATGATGCAATAACCATTGATAATCAGACTTTTGTACCCCCAGTGCGAGCGTTGGAAAATCATTCAGCTCGGTGGCAAATTGAATTTCACGGTCCTGTAACAGATCAGGACTGGCCACCAAACAATGCGTGGTTTTGACCACATCACGGACCACAATGCTCGAGTCTTCATTGGCACTAAAATTGGTCCGAATGGCAAGGTCAATGTCATCATGCAAGACATCGACACGACGGCTGGTCAGTTCCATTTCCACTTGGACTTTGGGATATTGTTTTAAAAAATGATTGAGTAAGCTTCGTACTTGATAGCGCATCATCACAGAAGGGCAGCTGATCTTGATTAAACCTTGCGGTTCACTTTTCTGTTTCAGTAAAACATTGTGCGCACTTTCGACTTGCTGAATGATTTGACGACATTCTTCAAATAGCTCTTGGCCCAAAGGGGTGACTTTAAAATGTCGTGTTGAACGCTGAATTAAGGTCACGTTGTATTTGGCTTCAAGGTCTAAAATACGGCGACTAAGCTTAGACTTGGTGATGTTCGAGGCATCACTTGCAGCACTGAAACCGCCGTGTTTGACCACAAGATAAAAATAATAATAGTCGTCAAATGAATGCATGATGGGTTCAAGCCTGTATTGATTTGTGACCGAAGGCAGTCTGCGATGGATGATCTGATACTGTATCATTGCTAACGATTGCACACGACAAAAAAGCGATCCGAAGATCGCTTTTACTGAGGTCTGATTATTTCTGCGCTGTATTTTTGCTATAGCTTTGAATCAGGTTTTTATAGTCTGGAATATGCGCTGCAAAGAGTGAACCGAGGCCTTCAATATCATTACGCCAGTCGCGGTGTAATTCGCAAGCTGCACCAAACCATGACATCAGCTGTGCGCCTGCCTGAGACATGCGATCCCATGCTGCATCACGTGTGATGGGGTTAAAGGTTCCCGATGCATCGGTAATCACAAAGACGTCAAACTCTTCTTCCAGTGCTGACAGTGCAGGGAAGGCCACGCAGACTTCAGTTACCACACCCGCAATAATCAATTGTTTTTTACCTGTAGCTTTTACGGCTTGAACAAAGTCTTCATTGTCCCATGCATTGATTTGCCCGGGGCGTGCAATATAGGGTGCATCGGGAAACATTTCGACCAATTCAGGGACCAAAGGACCGTTTGGACCCTCTTCAAAACTGGTGGTCAGAATGGTGGGAAGATTAAAATATTTCGCGGCAGCAGCCAGTGCCAGCACATTGTTTTTAAATTTGTCTGGGTCAATGTCACGGACCAATGAAAGGAGACCCGCTTGGTGGTCAACCAAAAGAACCGCTGCATTATCTTTGTCTAAGCGAATATAAGGTTTCGCCATTTTTCTGTCCTCGTTGTGATTATCAGTCGAGTCTCAAGGCAATCAGTAAGAAGGTTAGTGCCTTGAGCTTGAACATCATCATAGGTAGGAAAATGAGACAATAAAATAAGCCAAATGAGATGCTTAATCTTGAAAATAGGAAAATTTGAGCAAAAATATGCCATAAAAATAAAGAATGGCTTTGTTTTTAAATTGGTTTTTATGCAGGTGAGATGATTCTAACGAGATTGTCCTATCTGTGTGATTGTGTGTACTAGTGCAGTGCTATAAGAGGGCTGAGGAAAGGGGTAGTATAGATTGCATATTCATCCTATCGATATAGGAGTTCCAAGATGAAAAAAGTAATCGGTGTTTATCGTAATCAAGACATGCATTGGGTTGGTGATGGTTTTCCTGTCAAAAACCTCTTTTCATATGACCGCTTAGGACAAGCGATTAGTCCGTTTCTACTTTTGGACTATGCAGCACCTTACAAATTTGATCCAACCACATCGCAACGTGGTGTGGGTTCACACCCGCATCGTGGCTTTGAAACGGTTACCATCGCCTATAGCGGTGAAGTGACACACAAAGACTCTAGCAGCGGCGGTGGGACCATCAATACTGGCGATGTACAGTGGATGACTGCGGGTTCAGGTGTGGTGCATGAAGAGTTTCATTCTCCAGCCTTTGCTGAGCATGGTGGCTTGTTTGAAATGGTGCAACTTTGGGTGAATTTACCAGCCAAAGATAAAATGACCACACCGCGTTATCAAGCCTTGACCGTGGCGGATATCCCGCGCATCGAAATGGATGACAATGCTGGACATCTACGTGTGATTGCGGGTGAGTTTGGTGGTCATCATGGCCCTGCTCAAACGTATAGTCCCGTCAATGTTTGGGATGGTGAATTAAAATTAGAGTATGAAACTTTTATTCATGTGCCCGTCACGCATAACACGATTGTGGTGGTGCTCAGTGGTGAAGTGCTGATTAATGGCACGCAAAAAGTGGTGGATAGTTCTATTGTGATGTTTGCTCAAGATGGCGAAGCTGCAATTCAACTGCAAGCACTGCAAGACACTAAGTTCTTGGTGTTGACTGGTGAACCACTGAATGAACCGATTCAAGGTTATGGTCCATTTGTGATGAATAGCAAAGCGGAAATTGTGCAAGCCTTTGATGATTTTAATCGTGGCAAGTTTGGTGAAATCCCTGTTGCTGTGGTGGACTAAAATCTTGTCGCTAAAAAGAAGAAATCCCTACTCGGTCAAGGGTAGGGATTTTTTAGGCGCTGTAGTCTTCTTGTTTTGCATAGTTGGTCATGAATTATTATGTGATGTAATTATCGTTTTTATGCGGGGCGAATATTAGCGCTTTTTCGCTGGTTTGTAAAACAGATGTTATAAAAATAGTTAATTTATATACTTTGTTTTTAAAGGGTTTATATTTTTATTTAAAATAAAATGTATAAAAAACCTGTGTTTATTTAAGTGACTTTTTAGTGTAATGAAATGTAATTTAAGCAAATATCGTCCTACTGGTGCGGCACATGAAAAAATGTGATTCTGGTATTTTTTAATAGCCCTATTTTTTCGACATTGGGTCATAATTTCAGTCAATATAAGTCAGACTGACGGATCATAATTTTGGATATTGCAGTTATTGGTAGCGGCATGGCCGGTCTTGCTACCGCAAGAATTCTAAAGGATG
Organism: Acinetobacter sp. AB03; assembly: GCF_058107045.1. Taxonomy (NCBI): domain Bacteria; kingdom Pseudomonadati; phylum Pseudomonadota; class Gammaproteobacteria; order Moraxellales; family Moraxellaceae; genus Acinetobacter; species Acinetobacter sp. AB03. The sequence continues at coordinate 139,296 of NZ_JBUEBA010000002.1, forward strand.
CTGGGCATAATATTACTATTTTCGAAGCACTGACTGGGCGAGGGATGGATAGCCACAGTACAGAGTTTGAAGGTGGTCTGATTGATGCTCCGTTACGTGTCATGAACCCACACTTATGGAAAAACACCTTAAGTCTTGCGACTTATTTAGGCATCAAAACGTATCCAGTACGCACCTACATGGCATGTAGTTGGTTGTTTGAAGACCGTACAGAAACATGGCTAACCACTACGCGTAGTCGCATTGGCAATTTCCCAATTATCAATAACCGTAAAGGCCTGCAGCAGTATGGATGGCGCTTGGTTAAAGGTATGTTGCAGCTTAAAACCGCGATTGCTAAATTCTTCAAATCTAAAGATCAAGACATTACCTTAGCTGAATTTATCAACCAGCATGACATTGAAGAAGTGTTTTGGCATGGCGCAGTGATGCCTGTGCTCTACACCATCTGTACCTGTAATCCAAAAACCATCGGCGAATGGCCAGCGAAACCGCTGTTGATCTTTTTGCGTCAGTTGACGGATGGCGATGCTTTATTGCGTATACAAGGGGGAACACCTGCCTTGGTCGATAAATTGATTGAAAACATCAATATCCAAAGCGGATCGGCTATTAGCAAAGTCACTGAACAAGGTGACAAGGTTTTGGTTGAAAATAATAAGGGCGAACAGCAACTGTTTGACCGTGTGGTGGTGGCAACGCCAACCACAAAAATTGAAGAGTTTTTAGATCCTGTTCAGTTTGCAGATGATATTGCGCTGTTAAAACAGTTCCGTTTTGAGCAAGGTCAACTGGTGATCCATACTGATCCTTCCGTGATGCCACCTAAGCGTAAAGACTGGTCGGTGCTGAGCTATATGATGGACCGTAAGTTTACCCGTCAACAGTTCACGGTTTGGCTCAATTCAGTCGAACCAAGTCTGGTCGGTAAAAACGCCGTGTTCCAAACGTGGCAGCCAGTGACTGAGATTGACCCGAAAAAAGTGATTTCAACAGTAACTTTGACCCGTGCGGTGGTGGACTCGCAAACTGTGGCTTTGAATAAAGAGTTACAACAACGCCATAAGAGTGCTAACCGAAAAGTCTTCTTCTGTGGTTCATGGTCGTGCGATGGTCTGCCTATTTTAGAGTCTGCCGTAACTTCAGCAATGCATATTGCAGAAATTTTCGGTGCGCCATTGCCGTTTGTTGGATTAAAACCTAAAGTTGAGGTTGCCCCACAACTCGGCTACTAAAGCATGAAATGGCTCCAAACCTTACAGCGACATCTGCCCAAACATAAATATGCAATTGATGCAAAACAATTGGGAGATCAGGCGGTATTGGCTTGGAGCAATCTTGGCTATTGGGATGATGCAAGGTCATCCTATCCTGAGGCTTGCCAAACACTGGCAACGCATCTTGCTGATCGATTACAGCTAAAATCAAATGACCGTGTTTTAGACTTGGGCTGTGGACAGGGCGCTAGTCTATTGCTGTGGCAGCAGCATTACCATGTTCAGCAACTTTGTGCGGTTGAGTTACAAGCCGAATGTGTTCAGCGTATACAACACACGTTAAATTCAAAGATACACATCATTCAAACGTCATTTTTAAATTTAAATTCAAAGCTATTTTTAGCGCCTTTTGATGTGGTGTTTTGCCTCGATGCCGCTTATCACAGTGATTTAAATTCATTTCTGAGATCAACCCATTCTGTTTTAAATTCAAAAGGGCGCATCGGTTTTCACTATCTGATGTTGAGTGATGCATTTTTGAATTTAAATCGTTTTGAGAAGCTTCAACTGAAAATGCTGTTAAAAGCAGCCGATGTTCATTTGGAACATCTTCAGTTAGAAGAGAATTTGCAGCATTCGATAGAAGCGCAAGGCTATCAGCAGGTTGCTATTGAAGATTTATCAGATGCAGTTTTGGCGGGGTTTTCTCGTTATTATCATGTGCATTTAGTCCAACAGGCCGCTCAAAATTTGGATTATTTCAAAATTAAAATGACGGCTAAGCTTTGCCAAAAATTATTTGAACAGGGCATTGTGCGCTATGTTCAAATTACAGCAGTTAAAGACATTTAAAATGAAATAAAAAACCAAAGGGCCAGAAACAACAAAGCCTCACTAAAAAGCGAGGCTAAGTATAAAATGGTGCCGGCACACGGATTCGAACTGTGGACCTACTGATTACAAGTCAGTTGCTCTACCAACTGAGCTATGCCGGCAACGTGGTGAGAATAATAGCGGATTTTCTTGAAAACGCAAGCCAAAAAGTGAGCGATTGAAATGCGCAAGATTTTTTGTGCAAACTTCACCCACCAAGGGGTGGGTGAAAGCTAAGAATAAAATTTGGGTGGCTGTGATGAAACTGTTTTTAAATAGGGTTAAGTGAAAACATGGAACTTATTTGCTTCTTAAAATTTGATCGAGGTCTTGGGCACATTCTTCCAATGTAAAAGCCATGTCGAGTTGCATTTGAGGTTTGAGTTCATTGGCCAGCGTTCTCCATTGTTCAATCAGACGAATTGCTTTTTGAATTTTATGTTTGTTGACATCCTTTGCAAGGGTTGGGGTATAACCGCCTCGTTTAGCGTTTTTAATTTGTTTGACATAATTGGTGCTGTTATTCATTCTGACTCCCGAATAGCAGTTTTATTGGTCAATTTTGTGTTTCGCTAGTTATATACCGCAAATGAATTGTGCTTCATAAACATTGCATCTAGATGATCATTGATGATTTATTTTAACCTCCCTTAGAAATTGTTTTAGCTCAAGTTTGAATCAGGTTCAAGCGTTTATTTTTGAATAAATATTTCACTTTGTGGTGCAAATTATCCTATTGGGTGAAGAGTCATTTTTATAAAGCAGACTTTGTGCCAAGTCTAAATAAGAATGTTCAGCATAAAAAAAGACCTTAATCTTTCGATTAAGGTCTTTAAAATTTTGGCGGTGAAAGAGGGATTCGAACCCTCGAAACGCTATAAACGTTTACACACTTTCCAGGCGTGCTCCTTCAGCCACTCGGACACTTCACCATGGCCGAGGATAATATCGAAAAACATAGCCATCGACAAGGTGAAACAATTGATTTAGAGAAAAACTTTTAGCGTGATGATATGATTCGCAAAAATACTGTCTAAATTGAAGACACCCTATGCAAAGTACTGCAAAAAAAGCCGCATTGCCCGCAATCACCTTAGCCGCCCTTGGGGTCGTGTTTGGAGACATTGGAACCAGTCCACTTTATGCACTGCGCCAATGTTTTTTAACAGCCCATCTAGCGATATCAGAAGCGTCAGTTTTAGGCATTTTGTCCCTCATTTTTTGGTGCATGATGCTAACGGTGAGTTTTAAATACGTTACGATTATTATGCGAGCAGACAATAACGGTGAGGGCGGAATTATGTCCTTACTGGCACTAAATCTGCGAACCACCTTAATTAGTGATAACAAGAAAATTTATCTTATTGCTCTGGGGTTTATTGGTGCATCACTGTTTTTTGGTGATGGAATTATTACTCCTGCAATTTCGGTTCTTTCTGCAATAGAAGGTCTCAGCATTGCTACGCCTATTTTTAATCAGTGGTTAGAGCCCTTATCCATAGGAATTATCACTGGCTTATTTTTGGTACAGCGCCATGGGACAGGGACAATGGGGAAATTCTTTGGGCCATTAACCCTACTGTGGTTCTTAGCGATTGGTGCTTTAGGGCTGTGGAGTATTTTTCAGACCCCTCATGTATTATTGATGGTTAATCCGTACTGGGCATTGAGTTTTGTTTTTAATCAACCCTATGTAGCTTTTCTGACTATGGGTGCCGTGATTTTGACTATGACGGGCGGCGAAGCACTTTACGCCGATATGGGACATTTTGGTCGTCTTCCGATTCGTTTAGCTTGGTTTATTATTGTATTACCATGTTTGTTATTGAATTATGCAGGGCAAGGAGCATTGTTATTGCGTGACGCGGATGCACTCGCAAATCCTTTTTATATGCTTATTCCAGAATGGGCACTATTTCCAATGATTGGTTTGGCGACAGCAGCAGCAGTTATCGCATCTCAGGCGGTTATTACGGGCGTATTTTCTATGGTTAATCAAGCCATTCAATTACGTTATTTACCTCGTTTGGCAGTGCGACACACTTCAGAGGTAGAGCGCGGTCAAATTTATTTGCCATTTATTAATTGGGCGCTGTATATCTCTGTACTGATCTTAATTTTATTGTTTGAGAATAGTGAGAATTTGGCTAGTGCTTATGGGGTTGCTGTCACCATGACTATGTTGTGTGGCACTATTTTAATCTCTATTTTGGCCTATGGGTTGTGGCGTTGGCCAATGTGGAAAGTTGCATTATTCGCCGTGCCATTTTTGTTACTTGATACAGTTTTTGTTGCCTCGACTTCGCTTAAAATTTTATCAGGTGGATGGGTTCCAATTTTAATTGGTGCAGTGCTGTATACTATTTTAATGACATGGAAAGATGGTCGTGCATTAGTGTTGAAGCGTCTTGAAAAGGATTCATTGCCAATAGACCTATTTATTAAAAGCATTAGTATGGGTAGTGAAACTAAGTTCGTTCCAGGTGATGCAGTCTTTTTGACTGGTACACCAAATATTGTGCCACACGCAATGCTTCACAATATTAAGCACAACAAAGTCCTGCATGAACGCAACATCATGGTAACGGTTATTACACGCGATATTCCTTTTGTTCCGTCACAAGAACGCAGTAGTGTTGAAAAACTGGATGTCCGTTTTTATCGTATTACTTTGTATTATGGTTTTAAAGATCAGCCAAATATTCCGCAAGCATTGGAAATGGCCTATGCTGAACTTGGTTTTGAATATGATCTAATGCAAATTAGTTTTTTCATCTCGCGTGAACGGATTATCAGTACTGTAGGGGATGGTATGGCGCCGTGGCGTGAAAAGCTCTTTATCTCAATGCAACGGAATACCAGTCCTGTGAGTGATTTTTATCAAATTCCAACCAATCGCGTGGTTGAGCTAGGTAGTCAGATCCAGATTTAAACTTCAATAAAAAACCAGCATATATGCTGGTTTTTTTGGAGGATAAATCAGTTGAAGTTTTAGTTCATTGGATCATTTGCAGGTGCTTCAGGCATCGCTTGAGCAGGGGCATCTGGTGATGGCAGTGAATCAGGCTTAACCGCATTGACAGGTGCCTCTGCTGATGAATCTAATGGCGGTGCAGCAGCTGGGGCAGCATTCATGTCTGTATTTACCGTGGGTGCGACAGCATCATTTAATGCCGCTTCAGCTTGTTGTGCTGATAGTTCTGCATTTGGGACCAGCGGATGTTGCTCTGTTGGAGTCGCAGCGACTTGTTGTTGCGCTGTGGTATCGGGTGCGGCCTGTTGAACAGGAGCTTCACTCTGTGGTGCTGTTGGCATCACTGCTTGGTCATTGGGTGCACCTTGGCCTGCTGGGCTGATAGGTGCTGCATTTGGATCAAGCAATTTAATTTGCCCTGAGCTTACGAGTTCTTGAATAGAACCAGGTTGACCATTAACAGTAGTCGTGACTTTGGCTTGAGAGAGACTTTCTAAGGTGTCACCCGGTTGGATAGGGGGCTCGGCAAAAGCTGAAGCACTTATCACTGTGCCGATTAAACCAAGAGAAGCTAAAATCTTAGAATGCATAAGAACTCCGTAAATTGCATGTATTATTTCGTTCGATTCATTTTTACCTTGGCATATTTTTTGAAGCGACAGCAATCAAAGATACGCAATCGCATCACGTTGCCGTAGAAAAACTCTACAAAAAAGACATTTTGTTACATGCAAAATCATCTAAATATGGCGTTTTGTTTAATTGTTATGCGAATAGAACTCGAGCGATATACTTCGTATACGCTGATTGTTAAGCTCGTGAAAAACCGATGTTTATTGTAGTTGTGATGGCGAAGAAGAAAAGTAGTTCAGGTAAGTCAGTCTTTAACATGTTTAATCAAAATGGCCTGAAAGTGATTTTAGGATTGGTGGCAACGGGAAGTTTTGCGATTGCCTTTGGTCAAGAAAAAATTCAGCAATACGTGTCTTTAAGCCCAAGCTCAAATTCAGCCTGTTTAGAACAATTTTATCGGGAAATTCCGCCTTATTTACTCAAAGAAAGTTTAAGTAAACACAGCTATGCACTGTGCTTTAACGGTTTTAATGTGATGTATTCGGGCGTTTCGAAAACCCCCCTCTGGGTTGCAGAGGCCCTGACGCCACAGCGCCTGAGCCAAAAAATTCCACGTGAAGATAGTTTTCACGAAGAAAATAATGTTGCAACCGAACATCGAGCGACATTGTCGGACTACCGTGGTTCAGGCTATGACCGTGGACACCTTGTATACCCCCCTAAAAATATACTCTATATTTAAAATCAATAGCTTTGATTGAGTATGTATACTCAATTAATATACTCAACATTTTTATTAAGAAGGTAACTGTGAAATTTAGTTTTTATTTGACTTTATCCTGTATTTTTTTAAATACTTCTTTAGTTTTTGCTAAAGAGAATTTAAATAATATATATTATTCAGATATAGCTAAAAAAAGACCAATAGAATTATATGATAATAATCAAAAACAAAATTCTTTTAATGGTTGTAAAGACTTATTCCCTAAAGGAAACCCCAGAGAAACCACAGAGCTAACTTATTTTAATAAGTCTAAATGGGGTATTAGAGAGTTATGTTCTGATAATTTTGCAGTACTATATGCTGATCGGACAAAAACCCCCCTCCTTGTTATTGAAAAGTTAAGTGCTAAACAAATAAAGAATAAAGGTGAAGGCCTGCAACGAACAGATTTTTTCTACGCTGATCCAAGAACACCCACAAATGGCCGGGCAAAAGCATCTGATTATAAAAATGTTCAACCTAGTGTTGATAGAGGACATTTAGCACCTGCAGGTAATGCAATTTCAGCGCGTGGTATGGCCCAAACTTTTGCATTATCTAATATTTTTCCTCAAGATTCCGATAATAATAGAGGCCCTTGGAGAAAAATTGAAGCTGATGTTCGAAAATATATATCACGTTCAGAAGGTGATACTTATATCCTTTCGGGTCTCATATTTGATAAGCAAGAGAACTCGGTGAAGATTGGCAAAAACAAAGTATGGAAACCTTCTAGAATTTTCAAATTAGTTTATAACCCAAGTGAAGATAAAATTTGGGTGTATCTCATGAAAAATGAATCTACAAATAATGTATCTACTCCAATATCGTATAAAGATTTTGTTGACGAAACAGGAGTAAAGTTTGCATTTATTGAGAATAATGGTTCTTCCAATTATATTCCAAATAATAGCTCTAATGAAGAAAATGTATTGATCGAAAATATAAAGTCAAAGCTAATAGGGTTTTTACAAAATTTTATTCAAACTTTAATAATAAAAATTTTCCAATAAATTTTATTTATTTGAATTTTTAATCAATTAATCGGATTGTTATGCTAAGACCTAAAAATCAATATAAAGCCAAATCTAATTTTTTTCATGGAAGTTTTATTAAATTTGTTCTGGCAATTATAGCCATTTGTAGTTTTAGCTTAGCATTTAATTACGATTATATTTCGTCCATACTTTTGGGTAAGTTTCATCCTATTCCAGATAAAAAGTGCCTTCAACAATTCTACAAAGATACACCACCTTATTTAATTAAAGAAAGCTTAACGAAGCATACTTACCCATTATGTTTCAATGGCTTCAATGTGATGTATTCAGGTGTTGCTAAAACACCTCTTTGGGTAGCAGAAAGTTTAACACCACAACGATTAAGTAAAAGTGCACCGCGGGAAGACAACTTTCATGAAGAACTCAGAATTCCTTCTAATCATCGTTCTACAATTTCAGATTACCGTGGTTCTGGACATATTCGTTGGCGTGTAGCTCCAAATGCAGATATGTCAAATGAAGAGGCAAAATCTGATAGTTTTTCTTTAGCGAATATAATTCCTGTTGCTAATTTAGATGTACTTACGAATTTAGAATATGTGATAAGGGGGATTGTAATTAGAAATAAAGTAGACCTTTATGTTGTTTCCGGTCCTATTTTTAGTTCGCGAAAACTAAAAACAATTGGAAAAGGTGTAATCATTCCTAATGCGGTGTTTAAAGCAATATATATTCCTAAAACTGGAACAATTGGGGCTTACTATATACCTAATAATGATTCTTCTGATGTAAAGATCGTGAGTGTATGCTTTTTAGAAGAGTTGCTGAATATAAATTTATTTCCTCAATTAACAGAGGAGCAAAAACGGAACACATATAATTTACCTTTGAGTTCAAAAGATTTGAATTTAAATAAGGAAATTGAATATTCTTACTGGGATGCTGAGAGTCAATGTGAAATTAGTGTTTCTGATAAGGATATTGATATGCTTCAGAATAGATTTAGATTTGAATAAGTAAATTTTTGTCGCACAAAGAATTCGATAAGGACTTATTCAGCAATTTCTAAATGTTTATGACACAAATCATTTTTAAGTCATAATGTTTGAGATCGAACGTTCGATAGATGTCCGCAATCCATCGAATAGCTGAACCTCATTTGAGGTATGAAGATAGTCCAATATATTTTCACTAAAGGATTCTATAATTTCTTTGAGATTTCTAATTCTAAAATGGTCACTTTCAGCCAATTTGATGAGGTGAGAAAGATCTGGAAACATCTTACTTCCAGCAAGTTTTAGAGCCATTTTATTATCAATAGATTCGTAGATAAGTGTATGTGTAATATCAAATGGTGGTGAAACAAAAATGTTCTGCATATCAGGGGAATATTGCAGAGCAAAATTTTTAAGATGTGCCTCACCATTACCGATTAAACAGTTGAATACAATATATTTATACATTTTTTCTACTTCAGATGTGCTACCTGTATATAGATAAGTTGCTTTCAACAGTGTTTCATAACTACTTGTATATTTTGCACTTGGATCATTTGACTTTTTCATCAGTGTTGTAAATGATATACGCTGAACTATCAGGAGACTTTCCCTTGGGAGATTCTAGGCAGCCAACTTATAAAAGTCTTCGGCCATTTGATTTGGTGTCTTAAAACCCAAACCCTTTTGAATTCTTCGATGATTATAAAATAACTCAATGTATTTTATAATATCTGCTTTGGCTTCCTCTCTGGTTTGATAGTTGTAATTCAGCGTATATCAATCATCGGGTGGCTCAATCTGTATCACGATTGTATTTGAGAAATGACTACACTTTTCGTTAAAGCAAACCTTCTGACAATAATCATAGATTTCTTTATAGTTTTCTAGGGAATAGAGTGCTTGACTCGGACTGTCACTCTTTTCGTCCAAAGCAATTGGGCTAGATAGCATTGAATTGGGTATGTTTGGCATTTCATGCAGACAGGCAGCCTCTGCCACACTCCAAATATTCTGGAATGTGAATAAGAGCACCAATATCTGAATTAGAAATGTTTTTCTCTTCATACACAAATCTGTATTTAAAACACCAATAGGAAGCTGTCCAAATCCATCTAAGATCTGATCATAAAATTTAAGTCACCTTAAACTTTTTGCAATCTTAAGTAAAGATGTACACAATCTTTGAAAAAAACGTCTGTCTAGATAATCAAGCTAGATTTTTTAGAACTCCGCATTGGTCAATTGTACATAAACCATCACAAGTACCTCTTAGATCAGACAATTGTTCAATCAGCTTTTGCTGTTTGATTATATTTTCCTTGATAGCACAGACATGTAAGTCAATTAATTCATTCACATCCGAACAATTCTTCTCAGGGTTGTCTTTATATGTGAGTAACTGACGAATTTCATTCAAACTCATATTTAAAGTTCGGCAATTCAAAATAAACTTAATTCGCTCAACATAACCTATATCGTAAAGGCGGTAATTTCCTTCAGTTCTTTCTGGTTCTGGAATTAAACCTTCCTTTTCATAAAACCTAATCGTTAAGACTGAACATGAGGTTTTTTTAGAGAGTTCACCAATTTTTAAATGCATTAATCTTGTATTTCCAAAAAATCTTGACTCTATAGTAACTATAGGGATTCTAATATTCAAAGTTTATAACTTTTTCAATGGGTATAATTATGAGTGGCTGTGGATGTAGTAAAGAAACACCATGCGAAGATAAGCAGTTTCAACAAGAAAATAATCCATCAATTTCAAAAGAATGCACTTCAAAAAATTGTGATAGCACTCCTAGCTCTTGTTGTGATGGAGATGAAAAAAAATCTTCATCTGCTTGCTGTAACACTTCAAATAGTTGTGAAGATACCGCTCAATCCTGTTGTGACTCTAATTCCAAAGAGAATCTAAGCTCCGAAGAAGTTTTAAAAAACGCTCAATACATGAGTGAATACATAATTCCCAAAATGGATTGTTCTGCTGAAGAACAGATGGTTCGTATGGCGCTAGCCTCAATTTATGATGTTCAAAAACTCATCTTTGATTTACCGAATCGTTCGTTAAAGGTTTTACACAATCAAGAAAATGAAAATATAACAACCAAACTTGAGGCATTGGGTTTCGGTGCAAAACTTCTAAAGACCGAACCTTATACAAACAGTCAACAAGCCAAACAAACAAGTACTTACACCATTCCCAAAATGGATTGCTCTGCTGAAGAGCAAATGGTTCGTATGGCACTTTCAGATATTGAAGCAGTCAAAGGTCTAACTTTTGATCTTCCCAATCGAAAACTGAAAGTCTTCCACAATGAAGGTGTTGAGCAAATTACGACCAAACTTGAAGGACTCGGTTTTGGTGCGAAACTTGATCAAACACAGCTTTCTTTAGGAGATATACCCAATGAGCCTGATCCGGTTAAACAAGCTAAAGTTCTTAAACTGCTATTAGGCATTAATGCTCTACTTTTCTTTATTGAATTTATCAGCGGTATTATTGCTGCATCTACAGGATTGATTGCTGACTCTTTAGATATGTTTGCCGATGCAGCCGTTTATGGTATTGCGCTATATGCTGTAGGAAAAGTTGCCAGATATCAAGTGAAAGCAGCCCATTTTGCTGGTTGGATTCAGTTATTACTTGCTGTCATCGTGATTGTCGATGTCATTAGACGCTTCATGTTTGGAAGTGAACCAGAATCAACACTCATGATTGTTATTGGCTTGTTCGCACTTATAGCGAACGTGACATGTTTATATCTTATTTCTGGTCACAGAGAAGATGGCGCACATATGAAAGCAAGCTGGATTTTCTCGGCAAATGACGTTGTCGTAAATATGGGCGTTATATTTGCCGGTGTACTCGTGGCTTGGACGGGTTCTGCTTACCCAGACTTAATCATTGGCATACTGGTTTCTTTATTCGTACTCAATGGTGCACGAAAAATTTTGGCATTGAAATGAGAGTACTAAAAATGAATCTATTTGAAGTTAAACAAAATCAGATTGTCAAAATCATCGATCTAAAAAAAGGTAATCAATACAGTCATACCACTGATCCCGTATTGGAACGACTCCAACTACTAGGTTTTAGAGTGGGTGAGTCTCTACAAGTACTCGCTAAAGGTCTTTTTGGTGGAGACCCTGTATTAGTTCAAATTGAAACTTCAAGATTTGCTTTAAGAAAGAACGAAGCTGAACGCATTTTTGTAGAGATCATCAATGAACACTAAAAATATTGCACTTATTGGTAATCCCAATTGCGGTAAAACTTCACTTTTTAACACCCTTACAGGTACTCGTCAAAAAGTTGCCAACTATGCTGGGGTTACTGTTGAAAGAAAGGAAGGTTCTTTTAAATTACCTTCTGGTGATACAGTACGAGTATTAGACTTACCTGGAACTTATAGTTTAAAACCTAGCAGTTTAGATGAAGAAGTCACTAGAGCAGTTTGTTTTGGTGAGCTAAAAGGTGAAGTTTTACCTGACATATTTGTATGCGTTGTAGATGCCACAAATCTCAGCTTACATTTGAGCTTAGTTCTTGAAGTTCGTGCTCTAAACAGGCCTATGCTTCTTGTATTAAACATGATGGATGAGGTCAAGAAGCGTGGTATATCCATTGATAAGGATAAGCTCTCTCAATCGTTAGGTATCCCTGTAGTTGAATCTGTCGCTGTCAAAACTAAAGGGATTCAAGATTTAATTAATCAGTTAGATCAAAAAAATCTTTTTGTTGCCCCTTATCATTCTGAATTAGATCACTTTGAACAGATCAAGCAAATCACCAAACAAGTCATTTTAAATAATGACAGTGGTGACAAAAGAACTGCGTTTCTAGATAAGATTTTTCTACATCCTGTACTGGGTTTGGTAATCTTAGCTTTAACCATGTTTGTGATGTTCCAAGCGGTATTTATATGGGCCACACCATTTATTGAATTCATTGAAAATTTTGTGGTCTGGCTTAGTGATTCTATTGGCCCCCTCATTCAGCATCCATTATTAAGAAGCTTAGTCGTTGATGGCGTAATTGCTGGTGCAGGTAGCGTACTTGCATATATGCCCCAAATTCTGATTTTATTCTTCTTCATTTTAATGCTCGAAGAATCAGGCTACTTGCCACGGGCAGCATTTCTGTTAGATAAATTAATGTCTAAAGCAGGCCTTAGTGGGCGTTCATTTATTCCTTTGCTATCTAGCTTTGCCTGCGCTATTCCCGGAATTATGGCAACCAGAAGCATTAGCTCTGAACGGGATCGATTAGCGACAATTATGATTGCACCCTTGATGACCTGTTCAGCAAGATTGCCAGTATATGCTTTATTAATCGCTGCCTTTATTCCAAACCAATTGATCTATGGCTGGTTAAGTCTGCAAGGATTGGTCCTTTTTGGTCTTTATATGTCGGGAATAGTATCTGCGTTATTAGTTTCACTCTTTCTGAAATTAGTTCGTAAAGATAAAACTGAAAGTATTTTTATTTTTGAACTTCCTACCTATCGAATTCCAGATATTAGAAACATTGCATTAGGTTTGTATGATAGAGCGAGCATTTTCTTAAAACGAGTTGGTGGCATTATCGTGGCACTGTCTATCCTGTTATGGGTACTTGTTACTTTCCCTCAACCACCAGACCACGCAACCATGCCAGCAATTAACTATAGTCTAGCTGGTCAATTAGGACATTTAATTCACCCTATATTTGCACCTATTGGTTTTACATGGGAGATTTGTATTGCCCTCATCCCTGCTATGGCAGCAAGGGAAGTTGTAATTGCTGCTCTTGGTGTCATTTATGCAATGTCTGGCGATGAAAATATAGTAACCCAAAGTCTGCTAAGTCAAATTTCAGGTCCAGATGGGTGGGGGCTAGCCACCGGTTTATCATTATTAGTATGGTTTATTTTTGCTCCCCATTGTCTCGCCACTTTAGCAACAATAAGACGAGAAACAGGTAGCTGGAAACAGCCAGTCATTATGGCAACTTATCTATTCGCATTAGCTTACATCTTTTCATTCATCACATACCAAGTTGCTAGTAATCTTTAATTACCAAAATAATAACAACGGGAGTCTAGTTCCCGTTGTTATTAAATATTCACTGTTAAATTGCTAGCCGTAAATTAAATGCTTTTACAACTTTGATCATAGTATCGAAACTAGGGTTAACCTCACGAGAAAGAACTTTATAAAGGCTTTCTCACCTAGACCAGTATCTTCAGACAATTGAGTCATCCCTTTGACCTTTGCGATAGTTCCCAAAGCTTTAGCTATAAATGCCGCATCGCAATTAGACGGGAATAACATTATGTGTCGTTCAATGACAAATCTTGTGTCACCTGACGTCACAAGTGCAAAACATATAAAATACCCTTTTATGTTATTTTAGAGTATGCCTCCCTTTTACTGACGGTCTGATTTTCGGTTTTTATTGCACCTTGGACAAGTTGGTGCGTTGCACATGAGGTAAGAATTATTATCACTGTAAAAGGATATTTTATTTGTATTGTGGCCTCAGCAATTATTATATGGTTCTTATATCACCGTGAATACGGTGCTGAAGAACCCTGTGTGCGTTTGGTAGTTAACAAGCCATGATTTCTGCTTTACTGCACTTGCAAGCTGAAATTAAAATGCCTAATTCAGTCCCAAAAAATGAAAGCTTTCGTGATTGTAGCAGGTCAGAACAGGGTTTTAGGTTTGCTGCGTTATTCCCAAATTATCAAGCAATGTGTGCCTGTATTACAGTCGTTAAACTCCCCTTAAAAAATATATCTTCTCAATAACCGTCAAAAGGATAAGCGATGGAATATATTTATGACATATGAAAAATAGCTGTTTAATCAGCTTTTTTACATTGCTTTGTGTATTTCTTTCGCTATAACAGCTATTTTATCGGCCAGTTTTACCCATTCGAGCAAGTAAAATAACTGGGATTAAGCCAACCAATACAATGAGTAAAGCTGCTATTGCACCATCTTCATAGGTGCCTCTTGAGGCTTCCGCATATAGCTGTGTAGCAAGCGTTTCCATATTTAGTGGTCTTAGTAACAGAGTGGCAGGCAATTCTTTCATGCAGTCTACGAAGATCAATAATGCAGCCGAGATGATCGCAGGGCGTAAAAGTGGGAAATGAACTCGCCATAAAATACCCCGTCTGTTCTGTCCTAAATTGCGTGCAGCATCATCAATAACCCCATGGATCCGGTTATATCCAGACTCTATTCCACCAATCGAAATGGCCAGAAAACGAACAGCATAGGCATAGATCAAAGTGAAACTAGTACCCAAAAATAGTAACCCTGTAGAAATGCCGAGCTTGAATTCAAGAAAATCTGCCACCGCATGATCGAGAGCACCCAACGACAGCATAAGGCCGATTGCGAGCACAGTACCCGGAATGGCATAGCCTAAACTTGCAATACGACTAAACCAGGTATTTCGGCTAAATCGTGCAGCGCTGACAATCAAGAAACCTATAAGGATGGTAATGAATGTGGCGATACTGGCTAAGGTAAGGGTATTCATCGAAGTTTGTAATAAATATTCAGAAAAACCAGCGTATTGAATACGTTTATAAGACTCCACCAATAAATGGCTGAACGGGATGAGGAACCCAATACAAACAGGGATAAGTCCAAGCCCGAATAATATTAGCGCTCTGGTTCCTTTAATGGGTTGAGGAGACATCAGCCGGCTGCGTTGAGCCGAGTTCATGTAACGCTGTTTGTGTCGTCCCAACCTTTCTATGATCACTAAAAAGGTAATGATCATGAGCATAAAAATGGCAATCTGTGCGGCACTTGCCAGATCAGACTGGTTGATCCATGTTGAATAAATGGATAACGTTAGTGTTTTAATGCCAAGAAACTCTGTTGCACCGATGTCATTAATGGTTTCCATTAAAACCAGACTGGTGCCCACTGCAATTGCCGGTCGAGCGAGTGGCATCGCGACTCTCAAAAAGACCTGATCGGGTTTCAGTCCCAAGCTGCGTGCGACTTCAATCAGACTTGCTGACTGCATTAAAAACATTGCGCGGGTGCTTAAATAGACATAGGGATAAAGGACGAAACTTAATAAAAAGATTCCTCCCCACACCGAGCGGATATTAGGGAACCATAGCTGTTGCATGTCTAACCCCAACCCGTCTCGCAGCAGGCTTTGGGCGGGACCAATGGGATGCAGAATATCGATATAGCTATAGGCAATGATATAGGTGGGTACTGCAAGAGGTAACAGTAGTGCCCAGTCGAGAAAAGCTCGACCATGAAATTGATAAGCCGTGACGATCCAGGCACTTCCTGTGCCAATAAGAATGGTCAGTAGACCAACACCAAGTAGAAGTAAAGATGTTTCTACCAATGTAGGTGGGATAACATAGCGAATCAGATGTTCCCAAATATCACTATTGCCTTGCAGTGCTGTCCAAACTAAAGCAAGGACGGGTAAACAGGCGAGAAGCGTCAATAGTCCACTTAGCGAAAATAACGAACTAAATTCAAATTTCTTTTTTGGCATTGAAGATCTAGGTATGATGAGAGGTGGAAACAAACCTGATCTTACAGAGAGAGTAAATCCTCCCTGTAAGTCGAGCGAGATTTAGTGATTAAACTGTACCTTATCAACCAAAAGATTGGCTGTTTTGCGGTATCGGGCAATTTCACTTAAGCGAATTGAATCCACCTTGAGTTTGCCAAAGCTTGCAATAATCGGGTCAATTTTAACCCCAGGTTTCACTGGATATTCAAAATCGCTTTTCGCATAGATCGCCTGAGCATGGTCAGAGACTAAAAACTCGAGCAATTGTACTGCTTCTTTACGATTGGGCGCATATTTAGATACGACGGCACCTGAAACATTGACGTGTGTACCACCATTTTCAAATCGCGGTAAAACCACATTAATGGAATTGCCCCAACGTCGTTGCTCTGCATCACCTGTGCGCATGGTGCCAACATAATAGGTATTTGCTACCCCAATGTCGCAAATCTTGCCGAGAATATCCCGTGCTACATCACGATCACCACCACTCGCAGGACGTGCTAAATTCGCTTTTACACCACGTAACCATTTTTCAGCTTCTTTCTCACCATGATGGGCAATATAGGCTGCGATTAAACCTGTGTTATAAGGATGGCTGCCGGAACGGATACAGATCTTATCTTTCCATTTTGGACTAGCCAAATCTTCATAAGAAATAGCAGTGATGGGAGTGCGCTCTTTAGAAACATAAACTGCACGTGCACGCATTGACAATGCATACCAGTGCCCATTTGCAGCACGTAAATTACCCGGAATTGAGCTGTTCAATACTTTTGAGTCTACACGTTGCGTCAAACCACTTTCGACTAAATCCACCAAATTCCCAAAGTCGACAGTGAGCATCACATCTGCAGGCGAACGTCGGCCTTCAGCTTTAACGCGTTCAAGCAACCCATCTTTAATAAAAACAGTATTGACTTTCACCCCAGTTTTTTGGCTGAACTCTTTTAAAAGAGGTTGAATTAGAACTGGTTCTCGTGTGGTATAAAGGTTGACTTCAGCTGCATGTACCCAGTTACAGCTAAAGGCAACTAGACCAGTTAAAAGAAGGTGAACTTTCGATAGTGATTTCATTTCTTATTTCCTTAACAGAGTTTAAACCTGAACTGCTTGTTCAAGCTGAGATGTGATGGCTATGTTAGAGTCGTCATCGGATGCAAAGAAGAAACATGCTGTTAAGTCTACGGATACATAGACTTGTTCAGTTTCAAAAAAATGCTGGAGATGGTCAACTTGAGCCAATAAAATGGTCGACTCAGCAGCAAGTTGCAGATGTAACTGGTAAGCGTGACCCATAAAACTGGATGAAATGACTTTTGCTGCGGCAGCGCCTTCGACTGGTTCTCTACAAACCTGTACCTGATGCGGACGGAAACAACAGGAAATCGATTTTTCAGCATATGCTAAGTTTTCAGGTAGTGCGATGTGACCAAAAATTGTTTTGATTTGATGATCTAACCGCTTGGCCGGTATTTCATTCAAAGCAGAAAAATAGCGTGCCGCGAACAGGGTTGAGGGCTGCAAATAAAGTTGCTTAGGTGTGCCGATCTGAATAATTTTCCCTTGATGCATCAATATAATTTGATCAGAAATTTGCAAAGCCTCTTCCGGATCATGCGTTACGATAACAGTAGTGGTTGCTGTCTTTTTTAAAAGGTCAATCGTACTTTGGCGGATTTGATCACGTAGCCGATGGTCCAGATTAGAAAAAGGTTCATCCATGAGTAACACATGGGGTTTAGGAGCCAAAGCACGCGCCAGAGCAACGCGCTGTTGTTCTCCACCCGATAAGGTGTATGGATAACTATGCATGTGATGATGCATGGAAACATGTTTTAAGGCTTGTTCTGCAATTTCTTGTCGCTGCTGTTTTGAGAACTTTTTTAACCCAAACATCACATTTTCCAGCACATTCAGGTGCGGAAACAACGCATAGTCTTGAAAAACCAGACCAATATTCCGTGCTTCTGCAGGGATGTGCTGTTCTTCATTCCAAAGAATGTTTTGTTCAAGCTGAATTGAGCCACTACTCGGTTCTTCTAAACCTGCAATCAAACGTAGCATGGTGGTTTTACCACAACCTGAATGTCCGAGTAAGCAAATGATTTGCCCACTCGTTGCAGACCATGTGGCTTGATTAACAGCAAAATGTGAGCCGAATTTTTTGCTTAATTTATTAATAGTTAATACATTGTTTGAATGTTCTGCATAGACATTCATGTTCAACTCGCAGTGCTATTTTCTTCACTAAATAATAACTAATAATCTTTCTCATGTAGAGAATTTTTATCAGTTTGATACAACATAAAATATTAAAATTGAGTATGGGTATATAAACGAAAGAAGTGAGATATTATTTTTGGAGAGTCTAGCTTTCTAACAACTCTCTTACGAAACTTTTCCTATTTTATATTTTTAGAACTAGGTGTTTATTTTTATATCAAAAGAAAATCCAAAAATGACACATGAATCAGTGTTAAACAAAAAATTTAAATGGATCTTCTTCTATGGTGGTCTTGGATAGGGAAGTAGTTTTGCTCTTATTTTCATATCATTAGATTCCTTCAACATAAACCTCAAGGTTTTGGCTCATTCCCTTTATTTTTAGCAATTTGTATTGTTGCTGGAATGATTCGTGGATGGGTAATGTCTAAGTCGACTATAGGTAGAAAATCTGAAAAAGCTCTCCTAATTGAACACATTATCATCAATTTAACATAATGGGCGTTATACGAAACGCATATAAAAATAGTTTTATATTTCAAAAAGTTATGCTATAAAAAAATTGGGACGCAAACCCGCAAAGCCGACTTGGAAACAAGTCGGCTTTTTTATAAGCAGTTTTGATAGTTCTTGCCAATAAATTTGACTAAAAATTACGCTTCTCAACTTGAGTGATACAATTTTGTGATACATTATTGTATATACAAATTTGAATGTTTTTTATGGAACAGTATTTTGAATGGGATGAGGCTAAGAATCGAAAGAAACAGAAAAAGCATGATATCTCTTTTGAAACTGCAAGCCTTGTATTTGAAGATCCTCTGCGGATCTCAATCCAAGACAGACATACCAATGGCGAAGAACGTTGGCAAACCATTGGTAGGGTAAAAGGCGTACTAATGCTGTTAGTTGCTCACACCATCTTTGATGAAGATGACTGTGAAATCATACGAATTATTAGTGCAAGACAAGTCACTAAAGCGGAGCGAAATCAATATGAGCATGGTTAGATATACACGCAAAGAGCTGAATGAAAACTTCAGTGACAAGCAAGATGCTGAAATTAAACGCTTGCTTGCTAAGGGAACTGTGCCTGATGATCAATTAGACCTATCTGATATTCCAGAAATAACCGACTGGAGTAATGCAGTTCGTCATGGGCAATTTTATCGTCCAGTGAAGCAACAGACTTCAGTTCGTCTAGATGCTGATGTACTAGCATGGTTGAAATCGCAAGGTAAAGGCTATCAAACACGTATGAACAAAATTCTACGTGAAGCAATGCTAAATGAACGTAAAAATCATCGATAAAAAAGGGTGCTATAAGCTCCCTTTTTTAATTTTAAAAAACACTAAATTTTGATAAATAGGGTTAACGTTACGCATTCCCAGGAATCTGAAATCCTGCATAGCAGTTTTGTTCTGTAAGTCGTTAAGAAATGCATTGCGCCAGTCATTAATATCAAAATCTTTTAAACCTTTCATTAGTTGTTTGTAGCGTGAAATACGTTCTTGTCGTGGCATTTCCAGTGCTGTTTTTAATACATCGACCATTGCCGTTTTATCGGTAGGATCAACCAGTAGTGCTTCTGACATATGCTCTGCAGCACCTGCATATTTGGATAGAATAAGTACACCAGGATTTGATGGATTTTGCGCGGCAATATATTCTTTCGCAACCAGATTCATCCCGTCTCGTATTGAACTGATCCAGCACACATCGGCTTGACGATAGATTTGCATCAAATGATGATGTTTTATTGCATCATAAATACATTCCACGGGTTGCCACTCTTCCTGTGCAAATTCCTGATTAATCATCTCGATCTTAATCTTGAAACGCTCAAATAAACGTTGATAAGCTGGAACTTCCAAACGGCATGGGCAAGCAATTTGTAAATGTTGAATATGCTGCTGATACTCAGGATATTTCTCTAAGAACTCTGCATAGGACAAAAAACGTTCCAGTAAACCTTTTGAATAATCAATCCGATCTACGCCGATAATAGTTTTTGCAGCATTCAG
This sequence comes from Acinetobacter sp. AB03, assembly GCF_058107045.1. Classification (NCBI taxonomy): domain Bacteria; kingdom Pseudomonadati; phylum Pseudomonadota; class Gammaproteobacteria; order Moraxellales; family Moraxellaceae; genus Acinetobacter; species Acinetobacter sp. AB03. The sequence continues at coordinate 159,494 of NZ_JBUEBA010000002.1, forward strand.
CTCTACTGGGCGGGTAAGGAAGTCTTGTACATCAATAAACTGCTGGGCCGCTTTTTGAATCGCTGTCGGATTTACCCCAATTGGATAGCATTTAATTATGGTTAAACGTTGATGGTAGCTTAACAACGTTTGTTGAATTTTCTGTACTTTCAATAAAGATGTGCATACTTGCATACACACTTTTTGATCTTTATCTGTTTGTAGACCCACCACATCGTATTGGCATAGATCCTCAATCAATTGTTGAGCACATGGAATTTTTTGCCAGATAAATAAAGGTGCAAAAGGAATATGCAGGAAAAATCCAATTTTATTCTGCATACCGAGTTCACGGCAATATTTCGCCACACTTAAAAAATGATAATCATGGACCCAAATGATATCGTCTGGATCTGCAATTTCGGCAAGTTTTTGAGCGAATAAATAATTTACTTTTTGATATCCTTCGTATTCTGATGTTTTAAACTCAATCAGGTCTGGACGATAATGCATGGCAGGCCAAAGTGAATTGTTGGCAAACCCTGCATAATAATCTGAATATTGAGAATTTGTTAAAGGGCAGGTGACATATTCAACTTTATCCTTCCGAAGAATATTAAAATGTACTTCCTCTTGCTTATGAACTCGTTCGCCATTCCATCCGACCCATACACCACCAATATCATCTAATGCATCTTGTATAGCGACTGCAAGCCCACCTGCTGTAGTTTTTTGTCCATTGGGAATACTGACTCGATTCGATAAAATAATTAATTTAGACATGTTTTCTCTCCATCTAAGTTGTTGTTACCCTTAACATTGTTGTCACAGTTCCGAGTGTGTTCTAAAAATAATTCCAAAAAATTATGTACTTGCTTTGTGTCTTTAAGCTGGTATTTCGCATAGGTAAGCCCTTGACCGACTTTGATTGAGATGCCATCTTCCACCTGATTCACAAAATAAAAACCATCTTCGTCCGTGACGTCATCGCCAATGAATATTGGTGTGTAAACCTCATACTGGTTTAAATGAGCTAAAACTTCCTTGATTGCCAAGCCTTTATTGGCTTGAGCGGGTATTAATTCATAAACGAATTTCCCTTGAATTAATCTTAGGTTGGGGAATAACTTTTGACCTTCTAATATTATTTTTTTTGCTATATCTTTTAGCTCTGGAGCTTTCCTATAATGCAATGCAATTGATGATTTCTTGTTTTCAATCAGTAAACTCGGATAGGCGATACATGCTCGAGCTAAAATTTTGTGAATATGTGTAATTTCTAAGAAACCCTTTGGTGTACGTAATTCTTTTTCATTTCCAAGATATATTTCTAATCCATGCAATGCAGCAATTGGAAGATCAAGGGATTCAAATAATTTACGTGCAGAATCAATGTCTCGTCCTGTCACAGCTATAACAGGAATTTTATTTGAAATAATTTGTCTTAAAATATTTAAAGTTTTAGTCGGAATATAACTGTCAGTAGGATCTAATTGAAAATCAGCTAAAGTTCCATCTATATCTAAGAATAGACATGGCTTATTGTAATTTGAGTTAAGCTTATCTCTTAAAGAGTTCAAATATTCTAATTGTGAAATTGATTCATCTATTATATTTCTCAATTTTAATATCTCATATTGCAATTATATTTTATTATAGGCTGATATTTTTTTTATAATACTTAGGTTGTCAATAAGCAAACACAAGCAGAACGTAATTTACATTATTAATGCTTATCATACATCGTAAATCTTTTTTACATGTTTAAGAAGAATTCATTTTTTTATATTTATTATGGCTTTGTTACACAAAGATGTATAAGTTGAAGTCGCTTTATTGCATAAACCTATTCTTGAAGGCTTCTTCAGCAATATAATTTTCAAATGAAGAAGCCTACACACAAAATCTACCGCACAACCAATTGGCCCGTATATAACCGAGCTCTCATTAATCGTAGGAATATTGCCATTTGGTTCGATCCAAAGACCTAGTGTATGCACAATCACAAGGCAAGCATGGTCGAAATCAAACTTATTCGAACAAATCCATCCAATGTTGTTTAATGATCAAATCCTTATTTCATCTAATGTAGACCAAAAAAGTAAAATCAAATTTTCCCATATTATTAACTTATTGTTCCTTAAATGTCTCATTCAAAGCCTGTTGAACTGCATCCACACGTGTTTTACAGGCTTTGTATGCAACCATAGACTCTTCAACGATTTTCATTAAATTGTCGATGTCTGGTTCTTCCTGCGACTCCAATAGCTCCGCATTCTTTTTAAGGACTTTATAGCCTTCCTTGAAAGAGAGTTCTTTTTTAATCATTACTAATTACCTTCGTTACATTTGCTTGAATGGTGCCATCCTGTAATTCTACTTGGACTTTATCACCTGAAATCTGTTGAATAGAGCGAATAGCTTTTCCTTCATTACGAACAATTCCGTAGCCTTTAGCCATCACGTTTCTTGGATTCTGAATTAAGGTTTCACGCATCAGTGATTCGACTTGATTCGTTGCCAGTTTGATCTGTTGCTGGGCTAAGTAATGTAGGGTGCTTCTCATCAAATCTACGCTCTTATTTGCTTCATTGATTTGCCCATGCGCAAGCGTCTTAATCATCCTCATGTATTGATCATTTTGGCTTTGGTACGCTGTGATTTGATGTTGGGATAATAGCTTAATGGTTTGGAATGAATCTAAGACATCCTGAGTCCGATCAGCAATTAGATTACGAATCCCACCAATTACCTTACTAGGTGTGTCAAATGAACGGTTTGCAACTTCATCTAGTATCGTACGATCTTTTTCGTGACCAATACCGACCCAAATTGGAACAGTTCGTTTGGCCAACAATGCTGCCAGTTCATAATCATTTAAATAGGCAAGGTCGTTTACAGCACCACCGCCGCGGATAATCACAATGAGATCAGGTGGTGTATTGAAATCGGTAGCCCATTCTCTGAGGCCATTACTGAGAGAGGTGATAATGCTTTGCGCAGCTGTGTTCCCTTGGAATGTTGCTGAGTAGTACTTGAAATGACATACACCAGATTTTTCTAAAGCATCAGCATCTTTTTTGAAGTCACCTAGACCTGCAGCATTTTCAGGAGCAATTACCAGGACATTCTGAATATCAAAAGGGGTAGGGATGAGCTTGTTCTTGTTTAATAGGCCTTCAGAGGTAAGTCTTTCTAAAATTTGTTGATAGCGCCGTGCAATGTCTCCAAGCGTATAGCTTGAATCAATATCTTCAACATTCACCGAAAAGCCATACTGAGGATCAAACTTGGCTCTGACTTTTACCAAGACATTTAAATCCTTTGAAAGCTCTATACCGCTTTCTCTTTCAAACTTAAGCACCATTTTCTGAGCTATAAATTTCCAGATGGTGCCTTTACAACTCGCTATAACTTTGTCGGTACTTTCATCCTTTTCAGCTAACTCAAGATAGTAATGTCCGCCCTTAATATTTAGATTACGGATCTCAGCTTTCACCCATACAGGCTCATTGAAAGTAATTTGAATTACTTCCTGTACTGTGGATAGATAATCACTAAGAGAAAACTGAGGTTCAGACATTAGGTCAATTATTTTAAGTGCTTAGATGAATAGTATTAAAGCAAAGCTATAAGTGCAAATTGAGAATATGCTCACTTGACCTTGATCAAGGTATATGGCATATTTCTTCTATAGTGGACGTACATATGGAAATTCACTTAATTACCGTAAAAAGCTCATCATTTGATGGGCTTTTTTTGTTACTAGATAATTTGATATAAAATGTGAATGAGATCTCAATATAAACCAAGTATATTATTTGGTATTAAGTTCTCCATGGTAGTTAATATCAGTTTATACCTGCACCTTCCCCAAGTTGCAGGTTTTTTTTCTTCATTTTTTATTCGATTT
>NZ_JBUEBA010000002.1:163485-165975 GCF_058107045.1 Acinetobacter sp. AB03
GAACAAACCCACAATAGTTACAGCTATTGTGGGTCATTATCCCCTGTTCTCAACTAAGTTATAAGAAAAATACCCCTATCATTCGATTGATTCCTTTATATAAATAATAAAGTAAATATTTGTTTTCCATGAAATTTTATAAAATTCAGTATTAGACCTGTAGCGAAAACTTATCAAACGAAGTATTGGTTAATCTTTTTCTTCAACATCTTCCTTAAACTCAAACAAATCATTCATCGTACAGTTAAAGTATTTACATAACTTATCGGCGACTGGCAATTCAATACGTACAGCACGATCATAATACATACTCGTGAGCGTATTGCGATTGATGCCTGTCGCACGTACTACATCACTTAATTTTAAAATTTTTCGATCGCCCATGAGGCTGGATAACTTGCAAGTAATCATATATCAATTAATTTACAAAAAAAATAACCTACTAAGAGTTATTTTAAGTTGTTGACTGAGTAATACCCTGCTATATTTAACCTACAGCAGATCATTACAACTTATAGAAAGCATAATTCATCTATTTCAACTAAATTATAACTTTTTAAATGTAAGGATTGAAGCTGTATTAGATTATTTTGTGGAGATGACCGCCATGTTGCCAAATGAATTATTGATCAGCCAGCAAGCTCGTGACTTAGGAAATCAATTAATTAAAGAAATGAACATCAATAGAAGTTACGGAATGGCTAATTTTCTTGGAGTAAATACTTGCTATGATAATCATCAGGCTGTACTTATTTGGACATTTCAACTTCTTGAAAGGAAACCTACCTTAAACGAATTAGCAGAAATTAAAAAATATTTTCTTTTAATCTTTCCAGATAGTGTTTATCAATTAGCCTAAGTTGTTTTTAAAAATTATTTTCAGGGGGGGATTACCGGATAGTCTGATAATTCTGAATAAGATCATAATCCGCTGACGTTTAACTAATATTTACGAAATTCCACACTGACTGTATGGTGGATGGTACTCCATCGAGGTATAGAAACATTGGCTTAAAATAGGATTCAGGTTACATAATAAAAAAAGTCCAGAATTTATAGGCTTAATCTGGACAAAAAGGAAACTAAGAAAAAGAAATCTTGCTTAAAGTTAGGCAATCACTCCATGGAATTTCGTAGCAACCCAATCTGCAATCATAGAGCCCGCATTGGGAGCTATACTTTTCTATCAACGATGTACAAGCTATTTTATACTATGTACGACAAGGCATGGGGGTGGCATTATTGCCTGACTTGATCCTAGACACTATCACTACGTCTCCCGATTATTCTTAATTTTCGATGGGTATATTCATCCTTTTAATGACTGATGTGTGCTGAAAAAACAGGAGGTTTTAACTTGGTAAACCATACATACTCATCAGGAGTTTACCATGAGCAAGAAACACAAGACGTATACGGCAGAATTTAAAGCTGAAACCATCAAAGCAATAGAAGCCATTCAAGGCAATGTATCTAAAAACAGCTAGAGAACTCGGCATTTCCATACAGACCCTTTCGCATTAGAATAATAAGGCAAAGGCAGGGACTTTAGCTGGTACTAAATAGTATTCATCTGATCTAAACGCTTTGCTCGAAGAAAATAAGCAACTTAAACAGCAGCTTAAATCCGCTGAAATGGTGAAATGAAACGTGAATTTCTAAAAAAGGCAGTAGCGTACTTTGCCAAATAAAGTCAGTAAGGTACGCCTATGTGAAATCCCAAAACACTTATTTCCGATTATTTTGATGGCACGATTACTTCATGTATCAGTTTCACGCTTTTATGATTGGCTAAAACGAGGTGTGAATAAACGATTAGTTCAGGTGGCCTAACTTAAATAAAAAGTCTCAGACAAACCGGGTACGGTTCACTATTTTTGTCGTGTACAGAGAGTTTTTCTATATAAAAGTATGATACTCACCTAGCCATTACTTAAATAATCACCCCACCACTGCATCATTTCAGTCCGTTGAACTAAGTAATCAGCATGATTATAACTGGCACGGGTACGGTTCTTATCAATATGTGAAAGTTGTGCCTCAATCCAATTATCTTGAAATAAACCTGAGTCATTCAAAATGGTACTAAAAGTGGAACGTAGTCCATGAGAAGATAGTTGATGTTTGCCATACCCCATCTTACGTATGGCCATATTTAGAGTATTAAAATGAATCGGTTGATTGTGATTGCGAGGGCTAGCAAAAAGGTATTTTTCACCGTATGACCACTGCATGACGTCTTTCAAAATCTCTAAAGCCTGATTTGAAAGTGGAACTAAAAAATCTGGAATCTCATGGCCTAATATGACTTTTCGTCGAAACTGTTTAATATGCAAGGCAGGTATTTTCCATATTTTTTCATTTAAATCAAAATGATGAGGCTCAGACAATAGCAATTCAGCCCCTCGCACTCCAGTATATAATTTAAACATCAGTGCTTTTTTAATAATCGGATGGGCATCCAATTTTTGTAATTTATACTTAAAATCA
>NZ_JBUEBA010000002.1:166075-168495 GCF_058107045.1 Acinetobacter sp. AB03
TCTCGGAAACAGCTAGACAACTTAGCATTTCAATGCAAACTCTTTCAAATTGGAATACCAAAGCAAAGGCTGGAACTTTAGCAGGTACAAAACAGTATTCACCTGATCTAAACGCTCTACTCGAAGAAAATAAAAAACTCAAACAACAGCTCAAAATAGCTGAAATGGAACGTGAATTTTTAAAAAAGGCAGCAGCGTACTTTGCCAAAGAAAGTCAGTAAGGTACGCCTATATGAAACAAAAAAGATATTCTTTTCCAATTACCTTAATGGCTCGATTACTTCATGTTTCAGTTTCATGTTTTTATGATTGGCTCAAGAGAGGCGTGAGCAAAAGAACGATTCAACGAAATCAACAGACGATATTGGTGAAAATAGCCCATGAGGAGACAAGGCAGAGCTATGGTTATATTCGATTAACCAAATACTTACAAGCTCAGGGCAAGTGGTTGGCTATAGCTTAAATGAGCGCATGACAGCACAGCTTGTTTGTAATGCGCTAAATATGGCTATTCACAATCAAAAACCAACCAAAGAACTGATTGTGCATTCAGACAGAGGAAGTCAATATTGCAGCCATGAATATCGAAATATACTTGAGCAATATGGTTTTCAAGGTTCAATGAGCAAGCGCGGAGACTGTTACGATAATGCACCGATTGAAAGCTTTTGGGGAATACTGAAAAATGAGTTAGTGCATCATTACAACTATCAAACCAGAGAAGAAGCCAAAGCAGATATTATAAAATACATTGAATTATTTTATAATCATCGAAGAATTCAAAAGGGTTTGGGTTTTAAGACACCAAATCAAATGGCCGAAGACTTTTATAAGTTGGCTGCCTAGAATCTCCCAAGGGAAAGTCTCCTGATAATTCAGCGTATATCATTAACTTTTTAAATCTAAAAAACAGGAATTTCATTTATGTCTAAACACTATGATTATATTGCGATTGGCGGAGGCAGTGGCGGTATTGCATCAGTCAATCGTGCTGCCATGTATGGTAAGAAATGTGCACTGATAGAAATGGGTGATATTGGTGGAACCTGTGTCAACGTAGGATGTGTTCCTAAAAAAGTGATGTGGTATTCAGCTCAAATTGCCGATGCGATTCATAAATATGGTCCTGACTATGGCTTTAATACAGAATTGAAATCCTTTAACTGGAAGAAATTAGTTGAAAACAGACAAGCCTATATCAGCCGAATACATACATCGTATGACACAGGACTAGCTAAAAATAATGTTGATGTCATTCGAGGTTTTGCAAAATTTTTAGATGCTCAAACAATTGAAGTAAATGGTGAAACGTACACAGCTGACCATATTTTAATTGCTACGGGGACTCAAGCATTCAAACCTGAAATTGAAGGTGCTGAATATGGTATTGATTCCAATGGTTTCTTCGGATTAGAACACTTACCGAAGCGGACTGCTATTGTTGGTTCTGGCTATATTGCTGTGGAATTGGCAGGTGTTCTTAATGCATTGGGTTCGAATGTACAATTATTTATTCGTAAACATCAGCCTTTGCGTGGATTAGATCATTTCCTTGGTAAAACACTATTAGAGAATATGCGCAGTGAAAATATTAACGTGCATACTCATAGTCAGATTAACAAAGTGACTAAAGTTCAAGATAACTCACTTGTATTACACCTAGAAGATGGTACAGAACATAGTGTAGATTGCTTGATTTGGGCAATTGGTAGAAAACCTGCAACTGAAGCGATCAATCTTAATAAGACTCAAGTTCAATTGAACGAGAATCGCTTTATTCATGTTGATGCATATCAAAATACAACACAGTCTGGCATTTATGCAGTGGGTGATATTACAGGTAAAGTCGAGTTAACACCTGTTGCTGTGGCAGCGGGTCGAAGACTGTCTGAACGTTTATTTAACAATAAGCCAAATGAACATTTAGATTATGAAAATATTCCGACTGTGGTGTTTAGTCACCCACCTATTGGAACAGTTGGATTAACCGAAGATCAAGCCATAGAAAAATTTGGTAAAGATGCCATCAAAATTTATAGTTCTTCCTTTACATCCATGTATACAGCGATAACAGAACATCGACAACTCACAAAAATGAAATTAATTTGTGTAGGAACTGATGAGAAAGTGGTCGGAATTCATGGTATTGGATACGGTATGGATGAAATTCTGCAAGGCTTTGCTGTTGCTTTAAAAATGGGAGCAACTAAAAAAGACTTCGATAACACTTTAGCAATTCATCCGACTTCTGCTGAAGAATTCGTCACAATGCGTTAATCATTGATCATCTAAAAGAGCATTTATTTATATATTTGCTCTTATTTTTATATTCTATATCCAAATTATGAACTTTCAACAACTTAGAATTATTAGAGAACTCACTCAACATAATCTCAATTTATCACAAACAGCACATGCTC
>NZ_JBUEBA010000002.1:168595-204889 GCF_058107045.1 Acinetobacter sp. AB03
CATTCAGAGATTTATATTTTTTAGTATTTAAGATTTTTTGAATTTTGAATTTTGAATTTTGAATTTTGTCAATGATCTCAGTATATCTGTAATCTGTTCCTAGGCTTAAGTCTGCATCTTCTTAAACTGAGTTGCGTATATACTTCTTAAACATTGTTCTGGAAAGCTATTTTGAATAGATGTTCTCATTCACGAATTATGCATGAATGTTAAGGTAGAAATATTAATCAAATAAGAATTCTTCTTAATTTAGAAGGACATCTATTACTTAATTTATAGTTTATATAATTTAAATTAAATTGAGTGTTTTGTATGAGTATAGATTAAATCCGGATATAACACATGGCACCGAATGGAGATATGAGCAGTGGGGGGGCGCAGTATGACAGCTTCTCACTGGTAAACATGGTACCGCAATCGCCTAAAAATAATCAGGAAGTCTGGCGCAAGCTGGAGGAAGCCGTGCGTGCGATTGTAACCAAACAGCATAGGGATGCTTATGTTGTTACAGGGCCTGTGTTTGAGGGAAAACGACTCAAAACCATTGGGCAGGGCGTGATTGTGCCAACTGCCGTGTATAAGGCGGTCTATCTGCCCAAGCAGGGCATTAGTGGTGCCTACTATGCGCCCAATAATGATTCCCAGCAGGTCAAAGTGGTCAGTATCTGTTATCTGGAAGAGAAGCTAGGCATTAATTTATTCCCACAACTGACCGAGCAGCAGAAGCGCAACATCTATCAGTTACCGTTGAGCGCAGCTCAGGTGAAAGCCAGCCAAGACATTAAATATATGCGTTGGGATGCGGAAAGCCAATGTGCGGAAGAAGCCGATACCGCCAGCATTCAGGCTCAACAAAAGCAGTTTGCTTCAGGACAGTCCCAGACTGCTGAAAGTAAGTTGCCACAGATTGATGAGGAAACCAAGCAGGCGCTGATCAAGCAGTTGGTGGATATGCTGGTGCAGTATTTTTTACAATTGTTGAGATAATGTAGGGCCTATTGAAAATTATCAGGGTTTGGCTCACTGTGATGAAAAGAGAATAACAATGAGGGAACGAGATGTTTAAGCCTTTTGTGGATGGAAATGAGTCTTCGGCAATCTATGACCTGACGCTGGAAAATCAGGTCGATTGTGTCAGTCTATATGGAAACCTACAGATCACTAAAGATCAGGTTGGTTTACAGGCTGCCAGAAAGTTGCAGGCCTTTATGAATGAGGTGGTGACAGCCCTGGAGCAGGAAAATCTCCCTGAGAAAATTCAGCGCCCACCTGAACAGGAAATCGAAAATCCATTTCTATAAAAAATGCTTTAAGAAACCATCGTTTCCTTATCAATTTGATTAAGAACTATAAATGGTATTGTTCTTTCGCCACTGTTGTGGAGTTAAACCAGTCCAAATTTTAAATGCACGTTGAAAAGCACTTTGTTCCGAATAGCAAAGTAGCAAGGCAATTTCTTGTAGGCTCAAATGCGGATCTTTTAAATATTCCGTTGCGAGCATAAAACGTACTTGTTGCACACGTTCTTGAAAGGTGGTGTTTTGCTGTTGTAAGTGGCGTTGTAATTGTCTTACCGATAATCCTAATTTTTCTGCAATAAAATCGATTTGATATTGATTTTTTTGTAATCCAGTCAAAATTGCATGTTGTAGACGTTGATCGAGTTGAGTGGAATTGGGAAGCTTATCCAATAAAGCTTGAGCTTGTTGTAGCAACAATTGCTGTAAAGTGTGATCGCCTGTTCGAAGTGGCTTAAAGGCTTCGGTAACAGGTAGAAGTAGCTGAGTTTTAGGCTGATCAAAACGGACTTTACAACGGAAATACTGCTCATAAACCATAATGTTTTTCGGTGCGGTATTCACAAAATGCACTTCGTGTAGATTGAGATCTTCACCTGACAGAAATAACTTATGGAATTGCACCATCAGCGCAATTGCAATTTCATCTGTTAATTGGGTTGGGTTGGGTTCTGGAGCTTCCCAGCGGATTGATGCGTAGGGTGGGTTAAATTCAACGACGAGAGGGCTACCATCATAAATTAAGCGATGAAAATCATGATAACGCGCCAATGCTTCGCCCAAGTTTTCACATGACAGTGCGAGATAAGCAATAATTCCTAAATGTTTAGGTTGTACGTGCTCTGCAATTTCTAAGCCTAAACCTGTCTTGGGATTTAAACGATTAAGATCTTCAAGTAAGTCACGCCAAATGACGTAATCAAAACGTTCAAGATTTTGGACTTGTTGTAATTGCTCAGGAATTTCAATATTTTTTGTTTCGCAATAAGCCTTTAATAAATGCCCTAATCCGCCATAAACAGAGCCTGTATAGTTCTTGAGTTGGGACATCCTGTCTACTCCTTATTCTGTCGTGTTTTGTCAATATAAATATATCGTATCGTCAATACTTCGCCTACAAAAATTTATATCTTTAAAAAAATAAGGAAACATTTGGAGAAAACCATGTTGAAGGGTTTTGTTGCAGGTTTGGCAGTTGTAAATGCATATGAATGGTTTGCTCATAAATATCTATTGCATGGGGTACACCGTAAAGGCAAGCCACGTTTCAGTCCAACGCCAAAACAGATGGAATCGCATTGGGCACATCATCGTGAAGTCCGTAAACAAGACTTTTCTGATGATTGTTATGTGGAAGGTCTAGACAGTTGGCGTACACGTAATGAAATTATGTCATTGGCTGTGGTTGCAACCGTGTTGAGTGCGGCAGCCTATCCATTCTCCAAAGGGATGGCGCTGTCATTCTGGTATTGTGCAGGTAATTATTATTATGTGCATCGCCGTTCTCATTTAGAGCCAGAATGGGCAAAAAAACGTATTCCCTGGCATTATGATCATCACATGAACTCAAATCAAGATGCGAATTGGTGTGTGACCCGTCCATGGTTTGATTATGTCATGGGCACACGCGTGGTTTCATCTGCTGATTTAAAAGAAGCCAATCCACTCGGTTTACCTCTACCTGCGCCACTTTCCAAAGCGCTGACTCAAGCGATTGAATCGGTTTTCCCTGCGAAGTGGGTTGAGCAAAAACCAAAGTTAGTGACACCACCTGTAGCCGATGCGGAGCAACAAGAATCAGTTGCTTAGTGAAAAATGCGAAGTGTGACAATAAAGCACCAAAATTTTGACGAATCACGACAATACTTCAGTCGTCCATGTCGTGAATTGTCAATAAAATCTGTTTTTAATGTCAATATTTTTGTTCATTTTATAGCTATTTTGATTCAAGCATTTGAAATGCACAGAATTTTCAAAATGACAAAATTCACGTTTACCCTCTAGCGTTGTATAAACGCAGTTTCCATACCTTGCTTAGGCAAGGTATTTTTTTGCCTGAGGAAATGTTGAGTGAATAAAAAACCTCTCAAACGATGATTTTGAGAGGTTGGTTTTTTGAGTAATACTCGCGTTTAAAGACGCATTTCAATCCCTTGCTCAGCCAAATATTGCTTAGCTTCTGGAATGGTGTGTTGACCAAAATGGAAAATTGAAGCAGCCAGTACCGCATCTGCACCGCCTTTCAAAATTCCGTCAGCCAAATGTTGTAAATTGCCTACGCCACCTGATGCGATGGTCGGAATATTGACACGATCATTGATCTGACGCATCAAGGCAATGTCATAACCCGCTTTGGTTCCATCGGCATCCATACTGGTAATCAGCAATTCGCCCGCACCGAAGTCAGCCATTTTCACAGCCCATTCAATCGCATCAATTCCTGTTGGCTTACGACCACCGTGGGTAAAGATTTCCCACTTGTTTTCGCCAGTTTTTTTCGCATCAATTGCGACCACAATACATTGTGCGCCAAAACGCTGTGAGGCTTCCTGCACAAACTCAGGCGTAAATACTGCTGCCGAGTTGATACTGACTTTATCAGCACCCGCATTTAGTAATAAACGAATATCTTCAACTTTACGGACACCACCACCAACAGTTAAAGGTACAAACACGCTTTCAGCCATACGTTCTACCGTACGGTAAGTGGTATCGCGTCCATGATGGGTAGCGGTAATATCTAAAAAGGTAATTTCATCGGCGCCTTGTTCGTTATAACGACGTGCAACTTCGACAGGGTCACCTGCGTCACGAATATCAAGGAATTGAACGCCTTTCACTACACGACCGTTGTCCACGTCGAGGCAAGGAATAATACGTTTAGCTAGCATAATTTTTTCCAAAAATAACAGCCGATTATGAAACTTCGCGACTTAGATGCTACACCTTAATAGTCGGAGCGGGTATTCTATCAAACTTATGTAAGTTTTTTTGCAGGTTTTATATGTCGGTTTATACCACTTTGACTTTACAGGAAGTTCAGGCGTTTGCAGCACCTTATGGACTTGAGGTAATCGATCTGATCCCAATTCAAGGCGGTATTCAAAATACGAACTATTTTATTGTGTGTGAAAATGCTGTGCAGTATGTATTGACTGTATTTGAAGAAATGGATGAACAGGGCGCAGGCGAGTTAGTTCCTGTACTTGAGCATTTAGGTCAGGCTGGTTTAGCGGTTCCTGTACCTTTAAGTCACTCATGCAAAGCCATTCATAGTTTAAAAGAGAAGCCTGCGCAAATTGCCCCACGAATGATGGGCAAGCATCCCATGCCTGCGACCCTTGAACAAGCCGAGGCGATTGCAATTGCGCAAGCGCAAATGCATGTCGCACTGCAAGATTTTCCATTGGAGCGTGCAGAATACCGTGACCATGACTACTGGCTTGCTGTAGCCTTACAGATGAAACCAACTTTAAGTAAAGCGGATCAAGCACTACTCAATAAGTTGTTGGGGTTATATGATGCATTATCGGCGGTTTATCCGAATCGTCCAAAGGGCTTTATCCACTCGGATTTATTCCGTGATAACACTTTGTTTGAGGACAATCAGCTCAAAGGCATTTTAGACTTTTATGAACTGAATAAAGATGAGTTCTTGTTTGATATTGCGATTACCCTGAATGACTTCTGTACCGAATATCCAAGTGTGCATTTAAATGAAGACAAGGCCATCGCATTCTTAAACGCATATGAAAGCATTCGTCCTTTGACGACTGATGAAAAATCTTGTCTAGAGCTGTATCTCGCAATGGCTGCTGCGCGTTTTTGGATGATGCGTTTACAAGTGGCACAAAAAAATGCTGAACAAGGCCGTACGGGGGATGACATTTTGCAGAAAAATCCTGCCGAAATGCGTAATATGGTGATTGACCGCCTAAAATTTGTAACTGCTTAAATAGGAAAGAAAAATGCGTGACCAAGGACGACTCGTTGAATGGTTCGATGAAAAAGGCTATGGCTTTATTCAGCCCAACGATGACAGCAAAGATCGCGTGTTTTTACATATCAAGGACTTTGCACGGCAAGGTCCTCGCCCTATTTTAGGCTGTGCGTTGGAATACAATGTGATTGTGGATGCGCAAGGGCGTTATCGTGCACAGCAAGTTAGTTATTTAAAAGCATCACAAACCCAAAAGAGCCGTACCCAAAAAGTCTCCCCGAAAAAGACCGAACAGGGTCAACGCTGGAGTCCAATGCAAATTGCGTCGGTGGCATACATCGTGTTTTTGGTGCTATTGGTACTCTTGGGGCGCTTGAGTGGATTGGTGCTGCTGTTGATTAGTGTGATGAATGCGGCCAGTTATTGGTTCTATGCACAAGACAAAGAGGCTGCACAAAATGGGCAGCGCCGTGTACCTGAAAATACATTACATCTCCTTTCATTTTTAGGGGGATGGCCTGCAGCATGGTTAGCGCAGCAAAAGCTACGACATAAAACACAAAAACAACCGTTTAGAAAGATTTACTTTTGTACAATTCTATTCAATATTCTTTTAATTTTATGGCTTATTTCTCCTTTCAATAGTTTGCCTATTTAAAGTTCAAGCCCACTTCATGAGGGACAATATGAATTATTCAGTCGATCAAGATCCGAATCGTAGTCTGACTTTTATTCTTTATATTTTGTATATCGTTGCGATTTTTTCCGCAGGGATTTTAGCCATCATTGCTTTAGTGATTAATTATGTGAAGCGTGGCTCTGTGCGTGGTTCCATTTTTGAGAGCCATTTTACTTGGCAGATTCGCACCTTTTGGTGGTATTTGATTTGGAACGTGATTGCCTTTGTGCCATTTATTTTCTTATTCTTTACGGGTGAAAATGCCACCGCTTTCGCAGGTGTCGCACTCGGTGCTTCAACCTTCTGCGTGTCTGTGATTGGGTTGTCGTGGGTGTGGATTGTGTATCGTGCCATTAAAGGTATTATTCGTTTAAACGACAATCAACCCATGTATCAATAACAAGTGATGGGATTTAAAAAAGGGCAGTGTGCCCTTTTTTTTAGGTCTGTATCTTTTGGGATGAGATTTATGCACCGAGATGAACCAAGCTGATGCAGCAGTATGTCTATTTTTGCGCGGGCTTTTAAAAAGTACCTTACTAAATTGAATTTCAATCTTTACTTTTTTATATTAATAAATTTACTTTTTTAATATTTATAAATTACATTTTTATTTATGAATAATTACTTTTTTAATAATTATAATTTACATTTTTAATAAATTAAACTTACATTAATGTACAGTTATTTATATGAATACATGCGTAGAGAATATTATAAAAATAGTCCTTTTTTGACTAAGCGTAGAATCTTCCGCGACGACGTTTTAGCCCCAAAACATGGATGGCGCGAACCAAAACTGCATAAGAAACTGAATAGCCAAAGTGTTGTTCAAAAAGTGGAACCAAATCGCTAATATTTTGAAATTTTGTATTTTTAACAAATACTTGAAATTCATTCCAGTCTTTAATATGGCTAGGTGCTCCACGATTGTTCGCTGCTTTTGGAGACAAGCCGCCTGTTTCTTCTTCGAGCTTAATCCATGCGTCTAAGGTCACACGAGAGATGTTAAATTCCTTGCAAACTGCAACCTTATAATCCGTGAGTTTATAGCGTTGAATCGCTGCTTTTCGAGTTTCTAAATCGTACTTTGGCATTTAATTCAATATTTTTAAAATAGCGAAGCTGTTATTATATGGCATAGTTGTTGCAAAAACCAAAATCACTAGATTAAAAAATGAAAGATGGTGATTTCGGTGAAAAAGGCTTTGTTGCACAAAGCTGTTCGTAAGGTCTGATTCAGCAATATAATTCTGAGATGAATAAGCCTACACCTAAAATTTATCGTACAACCAATTGGTCTTCATATAACCGAGCACTCATTAATCGTGGAAATATTTCGATTTGGTTTGATCCTCAGACTCAATGGTATGCTCAATTACAAGGTAAACAAGGACGAAATCAAACCTACTCAGATAGAGCAATTCAATGCTGTTTGATGATCAAATCTCTATTTCGACTTTCTTTACGTATGGTTACAGGCTTTGTGCAAAGTCTTATTCAACTCTGTGGTTTAAGTTGGACGGCACCAGATTATTCCACACTCTGCAGAAGACAAAAGCAAATTGATATTGAGATAAGCTATCAGCAAAGTCATGGTGAACTACATCTACTTGTAGATTCAACTGGCCTGAAGTTTTTAGGTGAAGGTGAATGGAAACGCAAGAAACATCAACCTGAATACCGTCGGCAATGGCGTAAACTGCATATTGGTATAGATGCTAAAACGCTGCAAATACGGGCAGTTCAGCTCACGACGAATAATGTCAGTGATTCACAAGTACTTGGTAATTTACTTGATCAAATTCCACCAGATGAACAGATTGATTCAGTCTATACAGATGGGGCTTATGACACAAAACAATGCCGTCAGGTTATTGCAGATCGACAAGCGCATGCGGTGATTCCGCCAAGAAAAAATGCGAAGCCTTGTAAGGATACAAAAGTTCATTCGCTAGAGCGAAATGAATTACTTCGTACTGTTAAACATTTAGGCAGGACACTATGGAAAAAATGGTCAGGCTATCATCGACGCAGTTTGGTTGAAACCAAGATGCACTGCATCAAATTATTAGGCGATAAATTAATGGCAAGAAGCTTTCCTAGTCAAGTGAATGAAATTCATGCTCGTGTAGCGGTCTTAAATAAATTTACAGAAATAGGCCGACCTCATACCCAAGTTGTCACTTAAATTTGAGCGACTCAGGAAAGCTCTATCTTTAAAATCTTTATGCAACAAAGCCGGTGAAAAATGCAGATTTTTCTGTAAAGAAAATGTCACTATGGCAAGTGGTCATTATTGGTGTGGCCTATATGACCCCGATGGTAGTGTTTGATACCTTTGGGATTGTGTCTGGGATCACCGATGGGCGTGTGCCATTGGCTTATATTTTGGCGTTGGTTGCAATGTTACTGACCGCATTTAGTTATGCACGTTTTAGCCGAATCAGTGGTGACTCAGGTTCTGCCTATAACTACACGGCACAGTCGTGTGGAGCCAAAGCAGGCTTTTTTGTCGGTTGGTGTTCACTGCTAGATTATATTTTGTTGCCCTTGGTGAATGCCTTACTGGCAAGTATTTACTTAGAAGCTGTGATCCCGAGTGTACCTTATTGGGTCTGGGTAGTTCTATTCACGGGTTTGGTTACGCTGATTAACTGTTTCCGAATCAATATTTTGGCAAATTTAAGTCTGTTGTTTGTACTTTTACCCTTACTGCTGATGGTCTTATTTATCTATCTAGTCATTCAAGGCGTGGGTTCTGAACAAGGCTATGATCATGTACTGACTTTAGCCCCTCTGTTTAATGGAGACAGTTCTGTTTTGCCTTTGATTGCGGGTGCATCGATTTTATGTTTTTCATTTTTGGGTTTTGATGCGGTCACGACCATGTCCCATGAAACCAAAGATCCGCAAAAGAATATTCCACGTGCCGTGCTGCTTACCACGTTGCTCGGGGGCGGGATTTTTATTAGTGCCTCATGGTTTATCCAGCTGTATTTTCCAAGCAATGTGCGTTTTAACAACCCTGACGAAGCCTTACCTGAAATTGTTCTCTATGTGGGGGGAGCACTTTTCCAAGCCGTATTTTTATGTGCCCAAATCATGAATACCTTCGCTTCAGGTTTAGCCACTCATGCCAGCGCTTCACGTCTGATTCATATTATGGCGAAGGATGGCATTTTCCCCAAAGCAACCTTTGGGCAGCTCCATGCAAAATTAGGTACGCCACTTTATGCCGTCTTAAGTATTGGCCTAGTTTCGCTATCGGCCATTTTTCTAGATCTTGCGACGGTGGTCAGCATGATTAGCTTCGGTGCTTTGATTGCCTTTACGGCGGTGAATTTCTCGGTTTTTGTGAAGTTCTATCTGTTGGAAAAACAAACCCAAGGCATTAAAAACAAATGCCTCAATTTGATTCTTCCCTTGTTATCTGTATTGGTGATGCTTTGCCTCTGGGTCAATTTAGAACGAAATGCGCTAATTTTTGGTTGCGCTTGGCTGGCGATAGGCATTGGTCTATTTATTTATAAGAAATTGAAAAGACAAAACATTGTGATTGGAAATGCATATTAAAACCTGCATGAAAATGAGATAAATATTGAGTGTGAATGAAATGAATATGAATAAACCGACATTTTTAGACGACGTGGAATACAAAGCCAGTTCTGGGGCACAAAGTGGTAAAGAGTGGAATTGGTTGAACCCGCAGTGTGCTGCGTTTAGTCATCCAGCCAATTACTACGAAAGCTCGTTACAAGCATGGCATGAGTTTGAGCCTTTAAATGCAGATATCGAATGTGACGTGGTCGTTATAGGCGGTGGCTTACTGGGAGCATCGGCTGCACTGCATTTATCGGAGCAGGGTGTCGATACGGTCTTGGTTGAAAAAAACCGAGTGGGCAGTGCCGCCTCAGGGCGCAATGGTGGGCAACTCACACCGGGATTGGCACGTTGGGAAGCCGAAACCATGATTGAGCACTTCAGCTTTGAAGAGGCTAAAAAGTTATGGCACTTTACCTCAACGGAAGCCATGGCTTTGATTGATAGCATCACTGAAAAATATGACTTAGATGTGCAACGTAAACATGGACACTTGACGGCTGCGGTACACTCTGGACATTTAGATGCACTGCGTGAAGGTATGCAGGCGCGTCACTATTTAGATGAAAAAAATACCTCAATGTTGACCCAAGATGAATTACGTGAGCATGTGCAATCCGACAACTATTTTGGCGGTCAATTGGATCAGCTCGGGGGACATATTCATCCTTTAGCCTTGACGCGTGGTTTGGCTTATGGCTTTTGCCAAAACGGTGGCACGATTTATGAACAGACGGAAGTACAGTCAATTCAGGAGCGTACAGATGGTATTTATGTGACCACAGCCCAAGGCGTGATTAAAGCACGTAAAAGTGTGGTGATGGGCGTACATCATGCCTCATTTAAACTCTTAGAAGAACGCAATCAAACCACCATTCCTTTTTATACTTATGTGTGTACCACTGCGCCTTTAGCATTGGATTTGAAAGAACTTTTGCCGACGGATCTGCCTGTATACGACACCCAGTTTCAAATTGACTACTACCGTGGGGTCTCAAAAAACCGATTGTTATTTGGCGGTGAAGGCACGGGTTCGTGTTGGAGTCCTGAACAAACGCATGACTATTTGCTAGGACGTATTCAACACGTATTTCCTCAGTTAGAGCAAGTCCAGCTTGATTTTGTGTGGAGTGGCACGACCGATTTAACCGTTAATGGTGCCGCGGATAGTCGAAAATTTGGTAGCCAATACCCAATCTATGCTGTTCAGGGTTGGAGTGGACATGGTGTTGCGCAAACGGTGCGTATTGGTAAAGCCATTGCCGATGATTTCTGTGGTGAAAGTGATGACTTTAATATGTTGACCCGTATTCAACATCAGAACATTCCTTTTGGTCGTGCACTGGCGCCGTTGGTCATTCCAATAGCCAAAAGCATGTATGGACTCGGAGCAATGATTAATCCGGGCAAGATGGTGTCATTCTAACCACCTGACCATACTGCTGAATTGGTGGCCATTGATCACTCGATTCAGCAGTTTTTTCGTTTAGGAGATAGGCTAAAGTTGTTCGACGTTCTTTTTCGATTTCAGCAATTTTGGTTTCCATTCACTGATCATAATGCCAAACACCACCAAAAGTCCGCCCAACAAAGCCAGTGGTGCTAAGCGTTCTCCTGCAAGACGCCCAAACAGTGCCGCCCATACAGGCTCTCCTGCATAAATAATTGCCGCTTGAGATGGATTGACTGAGCGCTGTGCCCAATTCATTACATATTGAATCACGGCACTGGCAAGCCCCAAGCCGAGTGCGATACTCAGTAAAGGCCATGAAAAGTCTGGAATGTGGTGTTCACCTGCCAATGGCATGGCTGCAAAGGCGAGCACAGAGGCAACTGCCAGTTGAATCACCGTCACTCGACCAATATCGACTGTTGGAGCAAAATAACCAATCAGGATAATTTCCATCGCTATAGCGATTGCACCGAGTAGGGTTAAGGTCTGGCCAAAATTCAGTGAAATTGAATTCAGGCTATTGCCTGTAAGTAAGACTAAGCCCATAAAAGCACAGAGCGCACCAATCCAAATCATAAAATGGGGTACTTTACGAAAGATCAGCCACAATAATACAGGTACCAAAGGCACATACAGTGCAGTTAAAAAGGCAGATTCACTGCTACTGACTGTTTGTAGTCCGACCGTTTGTGTGCCATAACCAATAGTGACCATACAGCCAATGAGTGCACCTGCCCACAAGTCCTGTCGGGTGATGTGTTTTAAATGTTGATAGGAAAATAAGCCAATAATTGTCGCGGCGCAGGCGAAACGACAACCCACAAAGAACATGGGGGAGCTGAAATTTAAGGCATATTTCACGGCCAAGAAAGTACCGCCCCAAATAAAGGTAATTAGAATCAGCGCAATGACAGGCGCTTTAGAACCGAGCTGAGTATTCAACATAAAAGAACTAATGTGCAATATATTGCACATAGCTTGTCATGCTTTGTTTTTGTGTGCAATATATTGCTCAATGTTTTTTGATTTAACTTTATGAAGTCTCCTGCGGTACTACAACACGTCAGTCAAAATGTGCGTCATTATCGAAGTTTAAAAGGCTTGAGCCAGCAACAACTGGCGGATTTGGCTGGTTTAAGCCGTCGTATGGTGGCTGGGGTTGAATCAGGGCAGGACAATATTAGTTTGGCAAAACTCAGTTTGATTGCCGATGTGCTTGAGGTCGATTTTGTACAGATCATTGCTGCGCCTGAACAGCAAGGACAAGCGGTGGTCAATATTTTGGCTTGGCAGGGTACACAAGCACACAGTGAAGCAAAATTAATGGCTTCAGCAGCAGCAACACAAAAAGTTGAACTGTGGACATGGGTACTTGCCCCAAATGAGCACTATAGTGCAGAACCCGACCCATTCGGTTGGCGTGAGATGCTCTATGTGATGGAGGGGGAGTTAACTTTGGATTTGGCAGGTGACATGAAAGTCTTAGGTGTAGGAGAGTCGATTGTGTTTTCGAGTGCCATCGAATACCAATACATCAACCGTGGAACTGTACCGTTAAAATTTATTCGTAATGCAATTTATTAAGAAGCAGATCTTAAAAACTGATATTTAGCGCATAAAAAAGAGGTCAAAAGACCTCTTTTTTAAATTCAACAATTAGAGTGATTGTTCATCTAACAGCAATTGTGCTTCACGTAGGTTTAAACTGCCTTCGTAAATCGCACGACCGGTAATTGCACCCAAAATACCCGGTTGACCTTTGAGGTTACGTACGTCATCAAGGTTGGTCACACCACCTGATGCAATCACAGGTAGGCCAGAGTATTGTGCCAGTTGAACAGTTTGCTCAACATTGACCCCTTGCATCATCCCGTCACGCGCAATGTCGGTATAGACAATGCTCGATACGCCCGCATCGGCAAAACGTTTGGCCAAATCGGTTGCTTTCACATCGGTCACATTGGCCCAACCATCGGTGGCCACCATGCCATTCATGGCATCGATGCCGACAATGATATGACCTGCAAATTTCTTACAAGCTTCTTCAACAAACTCAGGGTCTTGAACTGCCTTGGTGCCAATAATGACAAAAGACACACCTGCTTCTAAGTAGTGTTCAATGGTTTCTAGTGAGCGAATACCACCGCCAATTTGAATTGGCAGTTCAGGTTGTGCGCGAGCAATGGCTTCAACCACAGGTTTATGAATTGGCGTACCAGCGAAAGCACCATTCAAATCGACCAAATGTAAGCGACGCGCGCCTTCATTTACCCAGTGCTGTGCAGTTGCAACAGGATCATCAGAAAAAACCGTATCGTCTTCCATACGACCTTGTTTTAAACGAACACATTTGCCATCTTTCAGGTCAATTGCAGGGATGATCAGCATGCTTTCGCTCCTAGCCAAATCTTAAATAAAATCAATGTCCGTCATCTTAGCAAAGTATTGGCAATTTTCTAAGCATCTGTTACAGCTTTTCATGACGACAAGGTTTTGTTGTTTTTTCTAATTCTTTAGAAATATCTTTTGGGAGTCGCTCTAAACGCCGCAATTCTTCAAAAACCAACAACGCGGCATAGGCATCTGCAGCAGCATAGTCAACTTGTTCAGGCGTGAGTATCTTCCTTGCCCAATTTGAAGTGCTGACTTTTTTGCTTTTCGGGAAGTTGAGCCGAAACAGCAGGGCGATGGCATTTTTAATGCCAACAGGGTTGGTCAAACCAAAGCTGGCAAAGCATTTTGACAGCTCAACCACGCCTTTGAGCTCCAAACCTTTTTTGCGGAACAGATGGGCATCATTTTTTAAACCAAAACCCACTTTGAGTTGGGCCGGATTCGCCAAAAATGGCGCAAGGAAGTTCCAAATGGGTGGATTCATTTGAAACAAATAAGCATGCTCGACGCTGGCCAGTTGAATTAAATGCGGGCCCGTGGAAACTTCTCCTACTTGAAAGGTCGGTTTGGACTCGCTGTCAAAACCGAAGATAGAAATCTGTTCCAGTTCAGCACGGATTGCTTCACACTGCTCTAAGTTTTGAATGACATGAATCGCTTGCATTGGCAAATTTTGAAAACGAGGCAAAATTCGAATTTGTTCTTTGTTGGGGATAGGGAGACTGGGTAGGGAATTATTCATGTTATATCTAAGGCATGCTTTTATCTCAGACTAGTGGTTTTTGATTTTAAAGGCAAAATAAAACCTGCGAGAAGCAGGTTTTAAGTTCAATCGATGAAGGTTGAAGTTTTTTTATTGTTGTTGCATTTCGATTTGTGATTGATTTGCACGCTGTATATAGCTTTGATAAGAAGGCAGAGCAATTGCCGCTAAAATACCAACGACAAAAAGTAGGATATAAATCCACGCCAAAACAGCTTCCCAACCTGCGGTTGGGCGTGGTGAGCCATAGCTGTTGCTGCGATCATCACCCGGTGCGAAAATCAGGTATAGCATTAGGATCACGTTGGCAAGAGGCACCAACATCAACAGTGATAACCAGCCCGTATGGTTGCGGTCATGTAGGCGACGAATGGTAAATACGAAGGTGAAATAGAAGATTGCAATATAAATCACAGCAAGAAAAATCATGCCGCCACTAAAGTTACCTGTTTCCATATTGATGAAAGTTGTTGGAAAAATCACGGCAAAAATACCAATGATAATCGCAGCTACAATGGCAAGTAGACAGTTCCATGCGAGATATGAAAAACGTCCGAAACGACCTGCGGCATTCAGCGCAGATTCTTGTACATATTGAGTCATAGTGACTTACCTTATCGTTGTAAATTAAGTTTTTTATAAATAAAAATGTCTAAAAAGCAGGCAAATCATAATCAAATTTGGTGACAATGAAAAGGCATCTCAGCCATCTTGAGTACACTAGTCTGCTGTAAAGCAAAGATTTTATACATTGAAAGGCACAGGAGCGGGGTCACACGCCTCATTTACTTAAGCTGTTTCTGATTTATTTTGAGTCTAGATGCATCAATTTTGGATAAACAAAAGCCCAACCGAAGTTGAGCTTTTCCAATCAAACAGAAGCTGGAATGAATTAAATTTTCCATTCCACAAAGTTTTTCAGCAGTTGCAAACCTGCGGTATGACTTTTTTCAGGGTGAAACTGTGTCGCAAACAAATTTTCTTGATGAATCGCGGTGCAGAACTCTAAACCGTAGTCACAGGTCGCCGCCACAATGCCAGAGTTGTTCGGTTCAACATAAAAGCTGTGCACGAAGTAAAAACGTGCATCTTGCTCAATGTCTTTCCACATTGGATGACTCGGATCAGCCTGATGAACTTGGTTCCAACCCATATGGGGTACTTTCAAGCCGTCTACATCAGGAAAGCGTTTTACGCTTCCTTCAAAAATACCGAGAGCATCGACTCCGCCATTTTCTTCAGAGCGTTGCATCAGCGCTTGCATACCCACACAAATCGCTAATACGGGCTTATTAAATGCCGCATGACGAACGACTTCATCAATCCCTGCTTCATGCATGCCTTGCATACAGTCACGCATAGCACCTACGCCAGGGAACACAATTTTATCAGCTTGAGCCACTAACTTGGGATCATTGGTCACATCGACCGTTGCACCAACATGCTCAAGCGCTTTTGCTGCTGAGTGTAGGTTACCCATACCATAGTCAAGAAGGGCAATACGGGTCATTACAAACTACCTTTGGTTGAAGCAATGGTGTTGGTTGCACGTGGGTCAATTTCACAGGCCATACGAAGTGCACGCGCAAATGCTTTGAACACACTTTCAATTTGGTGGTGGCTATTTTTCCCTTTCAGGTTATCAATGTGTACTGTCATGAGCGCATGGTTCACAAAGCCTTGGAAAAACTCAGAGAATAGATCCACATCAAAACGACCAATCATGGCACGGGTAAATGGAATATCCATAAACAAACCCGGACGGCCCGATAAGTCCACCACAGCACGGCTTAAAGATTCATCTAACGGTGCATAAAAATGACCGTAACGACGTAAACCTTTTTTGTCACCTAAAGCTTTAGCAAAAGCCTGTCCAAGCGTGATACCACAGTCTTCAACCGTGTGGTGATCATCAATTTCCAAGTCGCCATCACATTCAATATCAATATCAAATAAGCCATGTCGCTTGATTTGATCAATCATATGATCTAAAAAGGGAATACCTGTGTTGAGCGTGCCTTGACCCGTACCATCGAGGTTTACACGAACTCGAATTTTGGTTTCGTTGGTATTTCTTACCACTTCACTGATACGTTCTGTCATAGACACGTTCCTCAAAGACGTCAAATAATTGATGTAAAATGTTTCGCCGTAACGAAGTCACCGCATATTAGATTGCTCAGGAGGGTTTATCAATGCCTATTACCGTACACGCTTATACTTCACTGGAAAAAGAAGAGTTGCGCAGCCAGCTAGAGCGACTGTACGACACTAGTCCTGAATTTGGCGATGGGCATGATGCCGTAGAACAACTTGAGCAAAATCTAGCTCAGTATACCTTACTTTACACCGCAGACTTTAATACTAAAGTCATTGGTGCCATTTGGTGTAGTGGGCAGGGTGAAAATAAAACCTTAGAATACATCGTGGTGCATCCTGCAAACCGTGGGCGAGGGGTTGCAGAGCGACTGGTTGAAGAAGTTTGCCGTATGGAAGAAGAAAAAGGTGTGAAAGTGTTTGAGCCGGGTTGTGGTGCGATTCACCGTTGCTTAGAGCACATTGGTAAAATTTAAGCTTTTTTAAAGCAGCCTTCGGGCTGCTTTTTTTCATGAACAGCGATGGTGATGCGCTCTAAGTACAAAGAATGACTCAAAAAATGTACGAAGGGTGATAGGTTTGCTGTAAAAGTAAACACTCAAATGATTTTTTTGAAAACGCACTTGACGCTGCTTCGCTTAAACTGTTTAATACGCGACATCGGCGTGATAGCTCAGTAGGTAGAGCAACGGATTGAAAATCCGTGTGTCCCCAGTTCGATCCTGGGTCTCGCCACCATATTAAAAATCTTATTTAAAGATTTCAATCCCTGATCCCATCAGGGATTTTTTTTGCCTGAAATTTATCCGATCAAATAAAAAAGTGATGATTTTTATTGACTATTCATCCGAGATACGGCTTAATACACGGCATCGGCGTGATAGCTCAGTAGGTAGAGCAACGGATTGAAAATCCGTGTGTCCCCAGTTCGATCCTGGGTCTCGCCACCATATTCAAAAAAGCCTCAAACAATGTTTGGGGCTTTTTTTTGTGCCATGAAAAGTAGGATTGTATAAGGTGTTGGACAACATCATGCTTTAGTTAATGGAAAATGTGCTAATTTTGAGTCAAAAATAAGACTGAGAATGGCTTATGAAAGACCGCTTTTCGTCAGGAAGTCAGCTTTATCAACTCGCACGTCCGAATTATCCAGCGAGTTTGATTCAAGAAATACTCAAGCATGTGGCGACTCCTCAATTTGCATGGGACTGTGGCGCAGGGTCGGGACAATTGACTCAATTGTTGGCGCCGCATTTTGATGCCGTGGTGGCGACAGATATCAGTGCTCATCAGTTACAACATGCACCTTATTTTGAAAATGTCAGTTATCAAGTTCAGTCTGCAGAGCACACCAGTTTTGCTGAGCAGAGTTTTGATTTAATCACGGTGGCTCAAGCCATTCATTGGTTTGACTTTGATGGCTTTTATGCAGAAGTGCGGCGGACTTTACGACCTGAAGGCATTTTGGCGGTCATTGGCTATGGTTTAATTCAGCTGCAGCAACCTGAGTTGCAGGGCTGTATTGAGCGACTTTATTTTAAGACTTTGAAAGGCTATTGGGATGCAGAACGACGTTATATCGACGAGGCCTATCAAACCATTCCTTTTCCCTTTGAGAAAATAGCGACGTCTGAATTGTCGATGTCATTTCAATGGTCTGCTGCTCAATTGTTGGATTATTTAAACACATGGTCTGCACTGAAACATTATCGGGCGAAAAATTCAGATGACCCCTTATATGAGATCAAAGCATTCTTTGCGTTGGACGATTATGGGAACCAAGTCTTTGAGCTTAAATTTCCAATTTTTTTAAGATTGGGTCGTCTACCTGTATCGGCGCATTGAGTGTTTGAGCTTAATCGGCAATCAGACGTTTACCAAAGCATACGACTTCGATTTCCTCGTAACCCAGTTGCTCATAGAAGCTTTGCACGTCGATATTTTCTTTACGTACAAGCAACTGTAGTTTGGGGCAGCCCAAAGCAATCAGGCGCTTTTCTAGCTGCTGTATGAGTGCGGTTGCGACCCCATTACGTTGGAAGTGTGGATGTACCGCCAAATAATTAATCCAGCCGCGATGGCCATCATAACCACCCATCAATGTGGCGATGAGTTGTTCATCTTTAACGGCCAGTAAAAATAAACCATCTTTTTGCGCAGTTTTTCTAAAAATATCAATTTCAGGGTTGTTCCAAGGGCGAGTGAGGTCGCATACCTCCCAAAGTGCAATGACGTCTTCTAAATCTGTTTCGAGATAGGGGCGAATAATGAACATGAGCTTGGCATTTTTATTTTTTGGATGCCTTTAGATTAATTGAGTTTTTTTATTTTGATAAGTGTTTTCTTACACTTTTCATCAGACATAAAAAAACGCCCAAGAGGGCGCTTTTTTTTAAACTTTAAATTAAGCAGATTTCGCTTCTGCTTGAACAGGAAGCATGTGACCTGTTTCTTCAAAGTTAGAATGCCAAGACAACGCTTCACGTAGAAGGTGAGGCGTATGACCACCTTTTGCACATGAGCGATCGAAGTAGTCATTTAATGCATCACGATACAGTGGGTGTGCACAGTTGTCGATAATCGCACGAGCACGTTCACGCGGTGCTAAACCACGCAGGTCAGCCAAACCTTGTTCTGTTACCAGGATGTCAACATCATGTTCTGCGTGATCGATGTGCGATGCAAACGGTACGATTGAAGAGATGTCGCCACCTTTCGCAATTGATTTGGTTACGAAGATCGCCAAGTGTGCATTACGTGCGAAGTCACCTGAACCACCAATACCGTTCATCATTTTCGTACCGCAAACGTGAGTTGAGTTTACGTTACCGTAAATATCAAATTCAAGCGCAGTATTGATGCCGATAATACCTAAACGACGAACCAATTCAGGGTGGTTCGAAATTTCTTGCGGACGTAAAACCAATTTATCTTTGTACGCTTCAAGGTTATTAAATACTTTTTCGCCGTATTTAGCTGAAAGGGTAATTGAGGAACCTGAAGCAAACTTCATTTTACCTGCATCAATCAATTCAAACGTACAATCTTGAAGTACTTCTGAATACATCACGAGGTCTTCGAAGTTTGAATCTTTAAGGCCTGTAAGTACAGCATTGGCAATTGAGCCAATCCCTGCTTGTAATGGGCCTAAGTTTTTAGGTAGACGCTCTTCAGCCACTTCTTTTTCAAAGAATGCGATTAAGTGGTCTGCAATGCCTTGAGTTTCATCATCTGGTGCAGTTACTGTTGATGGAGAGTCGTGCAAGTCATTGTTGATGACGATACCTACGATTTTTGCAGGATCGATATTGATCGCGTGCGTACCAATACGCTCATCCACTTGAGTCAATGGAATCGGTTGACGTGTTGGACGGTAAGTTGGGATGTAAATATCGTGTAAGCCTTCAAATGCAGGGCTTAAGTTGGTGTTGATTTCAACAATCACTTTTTCTGCGAAAATTGCGAAGCTTGCAGAGTTACCTACCGACGTTGTTGGAATGATGCCGCCATCTTCAGTAATTGCAACCGCTTCAATGATCGCTACATCTGGCTTTTTCAACTGAAGGTTACGCATTTGCTCAACAGTTTCAGACAAGTGTTGGTCAATGAACATCACTTCGCCATTGTTGATGGCTTTACGTAAAGTGTTGTCCACTTGGAACGGTAAACGACGTGCCAATACACCCGCTTCAGTCAATTGCTTGTCTAGGTCATTACCTAAAGAAGCACCAGTAATTAATGTGATTTTTAAAGGATTTGTGTGTGCACGTTTAACCAATGCCAAAGGTACAGCTTTCGCTTCGCCAGCACGAGTGAAGCCACTCATACCTACAGTCATGCCATCTTCAATAAAAGCAGACGCTTCTTCCGCACTGATGACTTTATCGTGAAGTGAAGCTAAACGGATACGATCTAAAGACATGGTTTACTCTCGTTAATATTCTGGATCTGGCACCGATTGTACCGATCAAGAACGACATTGTGCATACCTGTTAGGCTAAGGTCTAATTTTTTGAAAAAATGTGGGTATAAGGGATTCTGATGATTTGTAAGTAGTTGAAATATATTTGGTAAAATTAAATTGTTGAATAGTTGAACAAAATCGTTTGATCAACTATTGTACAAAGTTTAAAAATGCTCAACCAAGGTTTGCTTTAATTTTTCGAGTGGATTGTTGCTGGAAATTTCAACATCTTGATTGTGATGAAGAGGTAGCGAAATAATTGCTTCAAGTCCGCCTTGTTCCCGATTATGAATGCTGAGCTGACCTTGGTGAATATCGACAATGCGCTTCACAATGGCGAGACCTAAACCACTGCCTTGGACTGTTCTGGCTTCATTCCCACGTACAAAAGGTTGCATAAGTTCTTCAATTTGATCGTCAGGAATGCCTTCACCATGGTCTGCTACGCTAATTAAAATATGTTCATTTTGCACTGTTGCGGAAAGTTCAATCGGCTCAGCACCGTAGCGTTTTGAATTATTAATCAAGTTACCAATCAGGCGTTTAAGAGATAGACTGCGTGCTTGTATAATCGGTAATTCAGCAGGCTCAAAACGAATATCCAACGGTTTGAATTGCACCACCAATTCTTGTAACAGCATATTTAAATCGGTGTCTTGGATTTCCTCATCCGAGCCGTCACGCATATAGGAAATGAACTGATTTAAGATCGCGTCCATATCTTCAACGTCATAAATCAGTCCTTCTTTTAAAAAATCATCATCGGGCATCATTTCCGCACTGAGTCGAATACGGGTCAGAGGGGTGCGTAAGTCATGTGAAATCCCTGCCAACATAATCCGACGGTCACGTTCAGTCTGATCTAGGGTGTAGATCATGTGATTAAACGCTTGGTTGACCTCGCGAATTTCTTGGGGGCCGTGATTGGTCTCTAAATACGGTGCTGTGCCTGTTTTACTATAACTGTTGGCTGCATTTTGCAGACGACGCAGCGGGCGATTGAGCTGACGAACCAAGGTTAAAATAATGGCTGCTGCAATCAAGGGGACGCCGAGTAACCAGCCGAAAATTAGCTCAGGGCTGTAGTTGGCATAGGTTTTCAGTGGTTCCCGGACCCAGTTGCCATTCATTTCAGGGGTTTGAATCCAAATGCGCGGGCTAGGTTTAAACTGGAAATATACTGTGGCATGCTCGACTTTTAATTCTTTGGCCAGCTTAGCTTCAATTTGGTTGGTAAAGAATTCGGCGATGACTTTATCTTTGACATTGGGATATTCTTTGGGATCGGTGACGTATTCAATGCCAACACGGCTTCTTAACCAGTCATCGACATCGACTTCAGTATTTTGATGATAAATCCGTAAATCGGGGTTGTTGAGAATTTCTATTTCAACAGCAAGGTAACGAGCATGTTGTTGGATTTCTGGAAGATATAGAGTTCGCCAAAAGAACCACAAGGACATAAATAAACTGAAAAATACAATGAAGAGTACCAGTACGGTGGTACGCATGGCAGCAGAACGCGGCTTGATTTTATCTAAAAAGCGTTCCCAACGCGTGCGTTTCCGTTCTGAATACGCTTCGTAATCTGTAAATTTTTGAGGGTCGATGGGTTCGAGTTTCACGTGATTTCCTGTTTCTATGTAAGTGACATAGTTCAATGGTGACAGGTATGCGATACGCGAAAAGTCATCTGCAATTGTTCGAGGCAGGAGGTCTGGGTGTTATAAAGTTTCTGCGAGCATGATGTTGAAATGCAGAAATATGCCGAGTTTTGCAGATGACAATGGTTTTGCTTACTTTTGTCGAAACAAAAGTAAGGCGAACCGCAGGTTAATCGATAAAGTTGAGCTTAATTTTAGGACTCCGTCGTGCTGATTATTGCTACTCAGTTTAAAAAGACCGAAGCCGTAATTTTAGTTTTGAATTATTCCGCGCCATCTGGAACGAACACATAACCCACACCCCAAACCGTTTGGATATAACGTGCGCGAGCAGGGTTTTCTTCTACAAGACGACGAAGGCGCGATACTTGAACATCAATCGAACGTTCCATTGCTCCCCATTCACGGCCACGCGCAAGGTTCATCAATTTGTCGCGAGTCAAAGGTTCACGCGGATGTTGTACCAAGGCTTTGAGGACTGCAAACTCACCTGTAGTTAGGGTTACGACTTGACCTTCACGCGTTAAGGTACGTGTTGATAAATCAAGTGACCATGGCCCAAAGCTGACCACTTCCATTTGTTGGCTTGGTGCGCCTGGAACTTCACGGACTTGGCGGCGCAGTACGGCGCGAATACGTGCTAACAACTCATTTGGATTAAATGGTTTCGGTAAGTAGTCATCTGCACCCGCTTCTAGACCTGCAATACGATCTGAGTCACTGCCACGTGCGGTAAGCATAATAATAGGCGTATCAATATTTGATTGGCGTAGACGACGGCAGATACTTAAGCCATCTTCAACAGGGAGCATGAAGTCGAGCACAATCAGTGAAAACAGTTCGCGCTGTAATAGACGATCCATTTGGGTTGCGTCATGCGCTGTTTTTACCACAAAGCCTTTATCTTCTAAAAAGCGTTGGAGTAGCGTACGTAAACGCACATCGTCATCTACCACTAAAATGCGTTCAACGCGATCTGCGTCACTATGTACAGCATCTGTTTTTTCAGCAGGTACAACTAAACTCATTGAAGTGCTCCTTTATTCTTTATTGTCATCGTAAACAAAAGTCGGGATAGTCTTGAGTATACGACTCATTTGTATGTCTTTACTATGCTCTAAAGCAACAAATATTGCAGGTAAAATCAAGACATAGATACCAAATGTATACATCTTAGCCCATAGAAAAAAATGGCAAAGAATACCTAAAAATAAGATTTAACACTGAAAATGAGATGGATTTATGAAATTTGCCTGAAATATGTCACATTTAAGCCATTAAATTAATAAAAACAGTTGTGGATTTTATAGTCTTGGTCTTTATAATCATGGCTTTTAGTACATATCCTTGTGGGATCACATACGATGACTGACTTAGTTCAGCAGTTGGCAAAAGAAATTGCCGTACGTCCAAATCAAATCGAGGCTGCCATCAAGTTGATTGATGAAGGTGCTAGCGTTCCATTTATTGCGCGTTACCGTAAAGAAGTCACGCAAGGCTTAGATGATGCGCAGTTACGTCAGCTCGATACACGTTTGGCTTATTTACGTGACTTATTTGAACGTCGCGACAAGGTAATCGAATCATTAAAAGAACAAGACAAATTGTCTGATGATTTATTGGCGCGTGTAAATGCTGCTGAAACTAAAAATGCCTTAGAAGAAATTTACGCACCGTACCGTCCAAAACGGACCAGTAAATCATTTAAAGCCAAAGAAGCAGGCTTAGGCCCGATTGCAGAAAAAATCTTTGCAGAAGCGGTTGATCCAGCTGAAGCATTGGCAGACTTTAGCCATGAAGATTATCCAGATCTAGAAAGTCAGTTGGATGCGATTCAACATATTCTAATTGATGACTGGGCGCAGAACATTGCACTGACCACTGAACTTAAGGCAATGTTTGCAAAAACAGCCACTTTAAAAAGTTTAGTGGCAAGTGATGAGAAAAAAGAAGTTGGCAAAAAATTCCGCGATTACTTCGACTTTTCTGAAAATTTAAATAAAGTCCCGTCACACCGCTTATTGGCTATGTTACGTGGTCGTCAAGAAAATGTTTTAGGTTTAAAAGTGGATGGCGAAGATGATGCACCATTGGCGCGTATTGAAACTGAATACAGCCTTGAAACTGCACAGCCGCAAGCACGTCAAGACTATTTAAAACAAACGGCTAAATTGTTCTGGTTAGGCAAGGTTCGTCCAAGTATCGAACATTCGTTGCTCACCGAAAAACGTCTTGCAGCCGAATCTGAAGCAATGGATGTTTTTGCTGAAAACTTACGTCATTTGTTGTTGTCTGCACCTGCGGGCGCACGTACAACCTTAGGGGTAGACCCTGGCATCCGTACAGGGGTGAAATTGGCTGTGGTGAATGCATCAGGTGATGTACTTGCACATAGTACGATTTATCCATTTGCACCCAAAGACGATAAGGTCGGTTCAATTGCAGAACTTGCCCGTTTATGCCGTGAGTTTAATGTTGACCTGATTGCCATTGGCAATGGTACAGCAAGCCGTGAAACAGAAAGCGTTGTGGCTGAAATGATGGCTGCGAATAGCGATCTTAAATTGACCCGTGTTTCTGTATCAGAAGCGGGTGCATCGGTTTATTCAGCATCTGAATTGGCTTCTGCGGAGTTACCAGAGTTAGATGTGTCGATTCGTGGTGCAGTGTCGATTGCACGTCGTTTACAAGACCCATTGGCTGAACTGGTGAAAATCGATCCAAAATCGATTGGTGTAGGTCAGTACCAACATGATGTGAACCAAACGGGTTTAGCGAAAACCCTTGAAGCAGTCGTTGAAGACTGTGTGAACTCGGTAGGTGTGGATGTTAATACTGCATCATCTGCTATCTTGGGTTATATCGCAGGTTTGAATAAGTCGATTGCGCAGCAAATTGTCGATTTTCGTAAAGAAAATGGCCGTTTTGACAACCGCCAAGATTTGAAAAAAGTGCCACGTTTAGGCGAGCGTACTTTTGAACAAGCGGCAGGTTTCTTACGTATTCAAGATGGTTCAGAGCCACTGGATGCTTCTGCTGTTCACCCAGAGTCTTATGCGCTGGTCGGTAAAATTGTTGAAGCGAAAGCGACGACGGTGAAAGATATCATTGGTAACTCTGAAATCATTCGCCAAGTGAATGCTGAAGAATTTGCAGATGAGAAATTTGGTTTACCAACCATTCAAGATGTACTGTCTGAACTGGAAAAACCAGGTCGTGATCCGCGTCCAGAGTTCCGTACAGCAAAATTTCGTGAAGACATTACGGAAGTTGCGCAACTGACTGAAGGCATGCAGCTTGAAGGTGTCGTGACCAATGTAACGAACTTCGGTGCTTTTGTGGATGTGGGTGTACACCAAGATGGTTTAGTTCATATTTCAGAGTTGGCCAATGAATTCGTTGCAGATCCGCATAAAGTGGTGAAGCCGGGGCAAATTGTGCAAGTACGTGTACTCACTGTAGATGCTGAGCGTAATCGTGTGAATTTGTCGATGCGCCCTGAAGGTGCTGAAGCGTCTAAAGCTCCACGTCAACCACGTCGTGAAAATACAGAGCGTAGTGAACGTAAACCACAAGGTAAACGTCCACAACAAGCACGTCCTCAAGGTGAGCGTGCTCAAACAAACAAAAAGCCGCAAACGGCTAAACCTCAAGAAAATAAAATTGGTGGTTTAGGTGCATTGTTACTTCAAGCAGGCATTAAAGGTTCGAAATAATCTTTAAGATTTGAATAAAAAACCTCCCGATTGGGAGGTTTTTTTATGCAGGCCCATGTGCGAAATCGATGCCTTTGATTTTTATAAATTCAATATGATGGGAAGTGTCACAAATACAATGTTCATCTTTAAAAAGAACTAAATTATATCCAGTGCCATATGAGCTATTAAAAATAAGGCCATCTAAATGACCATGAGTTTTAAAGAATTCAGTAATAAATTGCGTTGGTATATATTCACGATGTGAATTGTTTGGAAGCACAGGTAATGAGAGTTCGTCAGTAAATGTTTCCAGTAAGCTGACAAGTTTTAAAATGTCAATGTAGCTTGATGAGCTAAGTGATAGAAAGGAGATATTTTCACGCGGTGCTCTTAAATCAATAACATTAAGTTCTTGAGTAACATTAAATTTAGCTATCGAAATAGTATCACCATTATTAGGTCTTATCTCTTTTATACAAATATCTTTAGTTTGAGCTAAATATAGGTAGGAAATTCCATAAGGATTGGCACGTCCTAATGTTGCTAATTTAGCAGGTGGCTTACCCATTTTATCATGGGCTAAAGGAGTGTCGCTAATACGCCCTCGATAAAATATTTCTGCTGGGTGAATTTGATATAACAATTGTTCAATAAGTTGTTGAAAATTAGAATATAAGTTGCCATCGGGCAGGAATGCTTCTTTATAAATTGAAGTTTGAGGGAAAAAACGATTTTCATGGATTATTTCATTTTTGAAATTAATCCATTGTTGATGCATTTCAGCTGTATTTGCAGATTTGAACTTCTTGTTAAAAATATTTGGAGAGATTAAAGATAAATTATTCTTGAGCCTAGATTTTTCAGTAGTCTTAGAAAATATTTTAAAGTCTTCATCTAATATATCTATTAGTCTAGTTGCATGGTCATCCTCTTCAAACATAATAGAGAAGCCTTCCAATGTTGACGTTAAGTTGGTAAGTTGACAAAAATAACTAAACATGCGAAAAGACATTTTTGGTTAAACGATGTTTGCACATGCCACGGATTGTTACCGTCCCACTCAGCTTAGAACAGCGTGCACAACTAATTCTCCTGACCAAGCATGCAGCACATTGGCGTGAAAGACAACGTGCCCAAACTATTCTCTGGCTTTCCGAAGGTAAAACTGTTGCCGAAGTTGCTGCGTTACAAGAGCGTATCCCAGAAACCATAAGGCTACAACGCCGACATTGGGAGCTACATCAGTTTGAATCGATTCAAGAAGGTCATCGCTCAGGCCGTCCCAATACACTGACATCAAACTATCAGGCTCAAATCTTAGAGTGGGTCAACACAAGCCCACTCAATGCAGAACAAATCCGAGTCAAACTGCATGAAAAACACGGTGTGTCCGTGTCTGTTGAAACTATTCGCAAGTTTTTGCGAGATTCAGGCATGGTCTTCAAACGCACCCGCCACAGCTTGAAAAAAAAGAGACCCGACCGCATTTGGACAAGCGCAACAGCAAATTGAAGCATTACGTGAGCAAGCGGCACGTGGTGAAATTGTATTGGGCTATGTCGACGAAACAGGATTTTCGGCTACGCCAGATAACCGTTATGCATGGACAAAGATAGGCGATGTTCATGCGGTTGATGCTGTAAGACTAAAGCGAGTTAATGTGATGGGTTGTCTCCTGTCAACGGGTCATCTGATCACCAGTTGCCTACAGGAGTCCGTTAACAGTCGCTGGTTTTATGCCTATTTGATGGGTGTAGCAGCACAGGTGAAACGCAGCTATCAAGTTCCTTTGGTGTTGATTGTTGACAATGCCTCGATTCATCGCAGCAAACAGATGGTAGATTGGCGCAAGCTTCTTGTACAAGAATATTCAACGACTTTGTATTTTCTACCTGCGTATAGTCCTGAGCTGAATAGAATTGAGATGGTTTGGAAGCAGATGAAGTATAACTGGCGGGATTTTAAGGTAATGAAGGCAGATCAAATAGAGCGTTGGGTTGGGCAGATTTCAAAGGGTTTTGGTAATGAATACATGTTTACTTTTTAGTTGATACTTAAGTAAATTATCAATAGAAATTATTGGAGCATTGTTTTGATTACAATAATGACAGCGACCCAGTTGGCTAAGGCTTATGATTACACGCTTGATAGCATTATCATTAAAGCAATTTACACAGCAAACTGAACTCATCAACTATTAACCTCAACAGCGTTCATTA
Source organism: Acinetobacter sp. AB03 (assembly GCF_058107045.1). Classification (NCBI taxonomy): domain Bacteria; kingdom Pseudomonadati; phylum Pseudomonadota; class Gammaproteobacteria; order Moraxellales; family Moraxellaceae; genus Acinetobacter; species Acinetobacter sp. AB03. Next base: position 196,368 of record NZ_JBUEBA010000002.1, read on the forward strand.
GAAAATAATTTACCGTTTCAATGTGATGCTTAATGGAAATTTTTTTGACTTGACCTAAACCCGGGAAATGTTCAATTGAGTGTAGATATATGAATTCATTTAGTGCATTTGTATCAATAAATGGAATTTCTTTTTTTTGAATATCCGTAATGAGCAGATCAAGAGCTTCTTTAAATTTGGCCCCAGGATTTGTAGGTGTTCCATCATTTTCAGATGAATAATGCCTTATGAATAATTCATCAAATCTATTTTTATCAATATAAGAACAATGGATGGTTACAACATATGCAGGACCGCCACCTTCACTAAAATCTTCTCCAGTAATGGTGTAATCTGCAAAACCTATGTTTGATTCTTCTTTGTAGTAACTATGTAATGAAGAGAATGGAGACTCTTTTGGATAATCAGCATTTCTTTGTTGTTTTTTGAAGAAGTCTTCGTACGAAACGCGATTTTTAATTCTTTTCTTAATATTTGGATTTGTATCGTTCTGAATAAAATTAATGTTAGATTTTTCAGAGAAGTCTAGAATATTTTGATCTATACCTTTTTGAATAAATAGACCAAAAGCACCTAAATCTAGGAAATCTTCATATATCTCTGTACTTTCATTGATTGAGTATAAAACTTGATAACCAATACCATCAAATTTTCTTAATTCTTCATACAAGGCTAATTTTGAATTAGAGAAGTCACCAATTGTAGGGTTTATAATAATATAAGGTTCAATAGCGTTAGAGTTTAGAGTCTGAATAGTCTTGACCAATGCTTTTATATCGTTCTTTACTGGTTCTATTACGGGAATAAATTTTTGAAGTTCTAGTTGTGCAAGTTCTCGTAATGCTAGAAGTTCATTTAGTTTCCCCCTCAATATTGGATAGTACATTCAGGTGATTCTCCGAAAAAATTTTTATAAGTGAGCTAATACTGTTTTGATTGAATTTAAAGCTAATTAATGCATTAGTCAAAAAAAATGGTAATGAATTTATGGCTTCTGCATTATTTTTACGAGTTATTTTGAGTGTTGAAAGAAAAGCTTTTTTTACTGTCTTTTGATCATGTGATTTGATGATTTTCTCACATAACTCATAAAGTCGAGTATTGGGGACATTGATTTTAAGTTTATAAAGTTTTTCAGCAATTGATTGATATTCATTTTTACGAAGTGATTTCATCATAAATTCGATATCTAATTGTTCAGTTTCGATAGGCTCACGTATAGTTTTTAAAGTATTTGCATCTGTTAGTACTATTACACCTACTTCAATTGGTGTTAAATGTAAAACTGACTCTAGCATGTGGGACGAGCAGACTACATTGACTTTATCAAATAGTTTTAGGTAAGAAGTTAGCTGATCATTTAGGCGTACTAAACTGTCATATTCAGTTTTAATTTCATAACATGTAGAACAACCATTAAGTAGAACCAGATCTGCTTTATTAGTTCCGACTCGGAATTCTGAAAGAAGAATGGATGAATTGAGAGAATGACGGCCAAGTAATATATTCCTAGCAATTATATTCTTATAGATATATTCATTGCGATAATTCTTACTTAAATTTTTATAGGCAATTTCATAAAGCTCTTCAAATGTATTAACTTTATATTGATCCGCAATTTCGTATAACTTTAACTTTTTTAGAGCCGAACAATCATTGCTAGCGACAGCATTTAAGCAGTTGCTTGTAAATAATTTAGCAATTTCTCTCTCAGCAATCATATTCATTGAAATTTTGTAGTGTGGATACATTGTATTAAAAAACCTCCTCATCAGGAGGTTTTTTTATGGTTACTTTTATCCGTTGATGATGGGCACGATCCAACTGGTGATAATCAGCATAATGCCAAAGTGCCCAAGTTTTCGGCAAACTTTGACAAAGGTTGGAGCGGGTTGTTCCAGTCGAGTGGCATAATCTTTGAGGCTTATGGCTTGGGTACTGCGGCTATGCCACAGGAAAACAGCAAGATCGATACAGATTAGAATTGTCCCGACATTGGCCACGATATCCATCATCACATAATCTTGTAAATACAGGCTACTGCCTACTCGGTAGCAGAGATAAATCGCAAAAGCGATACACACATATTGCAGTACGAAAGTAAAAGCGCGCATAAATTCACAAAATAAAAAAAGACGGCTGTTTATAACACAAAAAGTAGAAGGGTCGCGTCGTCTTTATCTTTTGTCCACAAAAAAGGGTATGTGCCTTAACTGATTAGGCTTTGTCCAATCAGGCTGGAAAAAATGGAGATTAAACCTATTTTTGAAAAAATATTGCTATACATGCTTGGGGGTTGTGAAGTTGGTCCAGTTTCTGTTTCTAGTGAGCGTATTTCACTCGTTAGTGGGGTAGTCTGTTGTGGTGCGCGTTGGCTCTTAAAGCCAAATTCGAGCAAGATCATCAGCAAACCGCCATGAATCAGCACTTGCCAGATTGAAATATGAGAGAGGGTGAGTTCTGTATATAGATTAAAAGTGGTAATTGCAGCAAAGATGAAGCAAAAAAGCTTGAATAAATAAAGTGCCTGCATTTCTTTTTCCTCTTTTATAATTGCTTTTATGATGAGCTCTTTTTCTTAAGCTAATATTAAGAACTATAAAAGAGTGGTGAAAAATTGAGTTACCCAACCTTTGATCAAAGGTTGGGTAAATTGTAAGAAAACTTACCAGTGTTCACCTGGGAACAAACGTGCATATGCTTTTTGTACCCAGTTGAGTTTTTGCTGTTCGCCCACAGACGCAGTAGAACTTGGGAATAAGTTATAACCAATCGACATGAGTTTATTGTTGATGTCTGGTGCAATTGAATGAGTGATTGATGCCAAACGCCCTAAGTTAGTTGCCACTTTCTTCGGACGCTTCACAATCGCATAAGCAACCAGATCTGCTGCTTGTTCAGGTGAAAGAGTTGGGACGTATTTATAAATTTTCGTCGGCGCAATCATCGGGGTGCGTACCAAAGGCATATACACCGAAGTAATCGCAATTTTATGTGAATGCACTTCGGCAGAAAGACAGCGACTGAATGCATCTAATGCGGCTTTAGACGCCACATAAGCCGAGAAACGAGTGGCATTTGCTAATACGCCAATCGAGCTAATGTTAATAATATGCCCATCACGACGAATCATCATTTGTGGCAGGATGTTCATGACTAAACGTACCGCACCAAAGTAGTTAAGCTGCATGGTGCGTTCAAAGTCGTGGAAGCGTTCCGCTGACTCATGTACAGCACGGCGGATTGAACGACCTGCGTTATTAATTAAAATATCAATATGATCGACTGAAGCTAAAATCTGCTTAGAAACTTCATCAATCGAGTCTAAATCATTTAGGTCACATGGAAAAACAGAAGCTGAACCGCCTTTGGCTTCGATTTCTGCTTTAACTTCTTCTAATGTTTCTTTGGTGCGCGAAACTAAAAGGACGTGTGCTCCTGCATCAGCCAGTTTGTGTGCAACGGTTAAACCAATACCACTTGAAGCGCCTGTAATTAAGACGGTTTTTCCATTTACACGTTCTTTAAAAAGTCTATCCATTCTTGAATTCACGTTATCATTCCTGATCTAAGTCAAATATTTGAGGGTTATGGCTATTTTTATATTCGATTATTAAGGCTGCATTTTCTGAGAAATGTAGCGGCTTTCCTTCACAGTATAATACCTAAACTGCTTAAAAATATCACTGCATAAGTTATTGAAATAATAAATAAAATTAGAGTAAAAGCTCTATTTTATTTCTTCTAATTACTTGTTTTTACCACGAATTCAAGCGAAGTGAAAGGGCTATAAATATAAAAGACAAGCGTATAAAAAACCTCAATCATGTGATTGAGGTTTTAAGTTCAGCACTCTGTTTTTTAGACTTGAGCCAAGGCCTGCTCTAAATCTGCAATCAAATCATCAATATGTTCAATACCTACAGATAAACGCACCATATCAAGACTTACTCCAGCAGACTTTAATTCTGCTTCATTCAGTTGGCGATGTGTGGTGGTGGCGGGGTGGCACGCCAGACTTTTGGCATCGCCAATATTGACCAAGCGAGTGAAGAGTTGCAAAGCATCAATAAAGCGGGTGCCACCTTCACGGCCATCTTGTACCCCAAAGGATAAAATTGCCGAAGGTTTTCCTTTGACATATTTTTGCGCCAAGCCATGCTGTGGGTGATCTTTCAGGCCGGCATAGTTGACCCATTTCACTTTGGGGTGGGCTTGTAAATATTCTGCGACTTTCTGCGCATTTTCAGTATGACGTTCCATACGTAGGTTTAGGGTTTCTAAGCCTTGTAGAATCAAGAACACGCTTAAAGGGCTAATCGCAGCGCCGGTATTACGTAGTGGTACCACGCGGGCACGCGCGATATAAGCTGCTTCGCCTAAAGCTTCAACATAGTTCACGCCGTGATAGCTTGGGTCTGGCGTATTCAGCACTTTAAAGCGCTCAGGATACTTGCCCCAAGGAAATTTACCGCTGTCGACAATCGCACCGCCAATCGAGTTCCCATGCCCGCCAATATATTTGGTTAAGGAATGCACCACAATATCTGCCCCGTATTCAAAGGGTTTCAGCAGCGCAGGAGTTGCGACGGTATTATCGACTACCACAGGCACGCCATATTCATGTGCAATTTTGGCAATCGCTTCTAGGTCAATGATGTTGCCGAGTGGATTGCCAATCGATTCAATAAAGACCAATTTGGTTTTTTCATCAATTAAACCGCGTAGGGCTTCGGGATCTTGATAATCAAAGAAACGGACTTCAATGCCTTGTTTCGGTAGAGTGTGGGCAAACAGGTTATAGGTGCCACCGTACAAGGTCGAAACAGAAGCAATGTTGTCCCCTGCTTCGGTAATGGTTTGAATGGCATAAGTAATGGCTGCCATGCCAGAGGCTAAGGCCAACGCGCTAATACCGCCTTCGAGTGCAGCCAAACGTTGTTCTAGCACGGCAGTGGTCGGGTTCATAATTCGAGTATAAATATTGCCTTGAACTTTTAGGTCAAATAGATCCGCACCATGTTGTGTATTATCAAAGGCATAAGACGTGGTTTGATAAATCGGTACGGCCACTGCTTTGGTGGTGGCTTCGGGGCTATAACCAGCATGGATAGCCAAAGTTTCATCTTTATAGGTCATGGGACTTCATCTGCGTGAGTTAAATATTGCACAGTCTACCATCAATGAATATGAGTGAAAGTGTGAAAATAATGAATATTTATCTAAAAAATTCATAAAGATGAGATGCGAGCAGCTTCTTGTCTGCGGAAAAGTGAGATAAAGTGGGTGTTTAAAAAACAACCGTGCTGAAAGTTGTAACATTGCATTGAAGATCGGTTTCATGCCTTATTTTTTCAACGTATTCATCGTATAATGCTCGCAAATATTTTTTCGCTTCTTGCGATTTTTTGGTTTTTCTATTGAGGAGTCCTACGTGGCCCAATATATTTATACGATGAACCGAGTGTCTAAGATGGTTCCGCCTAAGCGCGAAATCTTAAAAGACATCTCTTTGTCATTTTTCCCGGGTGCAAAAATTGGTGTACTTGGTTTAAACGGTGCAGGTAAATCGACCTTGCTTCGTATTATGGCGGGCGTAGACAAAGATTTCTCTGGTGAAGCTCGTGCGCAACCGGGTATCAAAATCGGTTACTTAGAACAAGAGCCGCCACTTGATCCAAATAAAGATGTCCGTGGAAACGTAGAAGATGGTTTACGTGAACCATTGGATGCTTTGGCACGTTTGGACGAAGTATTTGCTGAATATGCAGCAGAAGATGCAGACTTTGATGCATTGGCAAAAGAGCAAGAAAAACTTGAAGCGATTATCCATTCATGGGATGCGCATAATCTGAGCAACCAAATGGATCAAGCTGCAGCTGCCTTGAACCTACCAGCTTGGGATGCGGATGTCACACTACTTTCCGGTGGTGAGCATCGTCGTGTTGCATTGTGTCGTTTGCTTTTATCTAAGCCAGATATGTTGCTTCTAGACGAACCGACGAACCACTTGGATGCAGAATCTGTGTCTTGGTTAGAGCGTTTCTTGAAAGACTTTGCCGGCACGATTGTGGCGATTACGCACGATCGTTATTTCTTGGATAACGTGGCGGAATGGATTCTTGAGCTTGACCGCGGTATGGGTATTCCATATCAAGGCAACTATTCTTCTTGGTTAGAGCAGAAGAATGCGCGTCTAGAGCAAGAGAACAAGCAAGAAGAATCTTTTGCTAAAGCATTGAAGAAAGAACTTGAATGGGTTCGTTCAAATGCCAAAGGTCAGCAAAAGAAAAACAAAGCGCGTATGGAGCGTTTTGAAGAGCTTAACTCACGCGAATTCCAACAGCGTAACGAAACTTCTGAAATCTATATTCCACCTGGCCCACGTCTAGGCAATAAAGTCGTAGAAGTGGAAGGCATCAGCAAATCATTTGATGGTCGCGTACTGTACGAAAACCTGAGCTTTACCGTACCGCCTACAGCAATTGTGGGTATCGTAGGTCCAAACGGTGCGGGTAAAACCACACTGTTCCGTATGATGACTGGTGAACAACAGCCAGATACGGGTACGGTGACTTTGGGTGAGTCGGTTAAAGTAGCGTATGTGGGTCAGATTCGTGACACCTTAGATAACAACAAAACCGTTTGGGAAGAAGTTTCTGGCGGTTTGGATATCTTAAGAATTGGCGATTATGAAATTGCATCACGTGCTTATATCGGTCGCTTTAACTTTAAAGGTCAAGACCAGCAGAAGCGTGTAGGTGAGTTGTCAGGTGGTGAGCGTAACCGTTTACAACTGGCGAAAATCCTGCAAATGGGCGCAAATGTGATCTTACTAGATGAGCCATCGAACGACTTGGATATCGAAACCTTACGTGCGCTTGAGGATGCAATTCTTGTATTCCCAGGTACGGTAATGGTGGTGTCGCACGATCGTTGGTTCCTTGACCGTATTGCAACGCACATCTTGTCGTTTGAGAACGAACAGCCTGAATTCTACGAAGGTAACTATGCTGAGTATGAAGCCTATCGTTTAGCGCGTTTGGGTGATGCTGCAGTTCAAAAACGGACCAAATACAAGAAAATTGGCGGTTAATACTTCCGTTAATTCAATTAAAAAACCAGCCTTCGGGCTGGTTTTTTTATGCTTATCAATTGTCGCTTAAGGCGTTTTAGTGGCATTCACTTGTAAGCTGATAATGGTGTAATACTGATTTTTAGGTTTTGCTTTGGCATCGACTTTTTCGCTCACTTCAATCAGGTATTGCCCAGCTTGTGCAAAAGTGAGTGTGGCATTGCCTTGTGCATCGACAGGTGTGCTTTTCGCTTGCTGCTCAAGCTCACCTTGAGCGCGAACCATGAGTTCTGCGTGTGCAAGAGCTTTGCCTGCTTGAGTAATTTGCAGTTGTACAGGCTGTTGCACCGTGATTTGGTTTGGATGGGTTTTAAAGTTGACTTGAATTGGGGCTGGCGTTATAGCAACAGGTGAGGTGCTGTCTTTGCTCACATAGCTTTGAATGCTCCATTCGCGAACCGTAGAGACCTTACTTGGCACTTTGCCTTTAAAGTCACTTGGTATGACATAGTCACGCTCGCTTAGGGCAGGGACTTTGTCTGCTGCGACATCGGCAAAGATTTTCCATTGACGATTATGTTGTACATATTCAATTGGATATGAAGTCTTGGCAAAAATGGTATAGGTGCCTTTTTCCGGTAGCTTAAGATCAAATGCAGTTGCAGATTCTAAGTGCTTCTGTGCTTGAATCGTAGTCTGTGTTTGGTTGGGTTGGAAAACGCTGAATGAAATATCTTTTAGGGCATATTCAGGATGAAAGGCTTGTTCCGCATAGGCGCTCAATACAGGGACTTGGGTATTTTCAGTGTGATACGCCAGTGGAGCGACATAGGGTTCATGCGCTTGAGCCACTGAACAGAACAAGAGTGTGCAGAGTAGAGCGTTTTTCATAGAGACTAGGCCTAAAAATATTTCGTAAGATGAGGTTTTTGATTATATCGAGAAAAACTAACAGGTGATAATAATTATTATTTATTCTTTGAGCAGATAAAAAGGGAGCTTTAAGCCCAATTATTGCAAATCGGTAGATTGCCATCATCCAGATAGCGGCTTAAAGCTGGCCAACGCTTCAGAGTGTAATTGATGGCCTTGGCGGTTGGAGAACTCGATGGCACCGTCAGTTGATGCTGGTTGAGCCATTCATACAGTTGTTGCATCACCGGTTGACTATGCTGTTGTCGGTATTCGCGGCGCTGTTCTGCTGTACCATCGGTCTTTCTCCTGAGTTCTGCTTCTATGGCATACAGTTTCTGAATCAGCACTAAGGCCTGTTCAGCGACCTGACTTTTCTTGGTCACATGCAGTTCATGGAATTTACGACGAGCATGCGCCATGCAGCCCACCTCAATGACTTGGCCTGATTTAAAGCGTGCTTTATAACCACTGTAATCATCACAGACCAGATGGCCCTGCCAGTCTTTCAGGAACGCTTCAGCATGCTGGCCTG
>NZ_JBUEBA010000002.1:204989-205355 GCF_058107045.1 Acinetobacter sp. AB03
TGTTCTGCCGTACCATCGGTCTTTTTCCTGAGTTCTGCTTCTATCGCATACAGTTTCTGAATCAGCACCAATGCCTGTTCAGCGACCTGACTTTTCCCGGTCACATGCAGTTCATGGAATTTACGACGTGCATGGGCCATGCAGCCCACCTCAATGACCTGGCCTGATTTAAAGCGTGCTTTATAACCACTGTAATCATCACAGACCAGATAGCCCTGCCAGCCTTTCAAGAACTCTTCAGCATGCTGGCCTGAACGACTATCTTGAAAGTCATAGATCACTGCCTGAACTGGATTGTACTGTGTAGTGGCATAGGCCCAGACATAACCTTTCTTCGGTTTTTTCTCATCATCACCCATCCGCATA
>NZ_JBUEBA010000002.1:205455-212135 GCF_058107045.1 Acinetobacter sp. AB03
CCACGCACATGCTGTTCCTTATAGAACTGTGCCGGTCTGAAATGCAGTTTTTCACTGACATCTTCGCCGATACGACGGAGTTGGCAGCCACAAGCACATTGGGTTGATGCAGGTTCATGCTCAATACGGATGGTGTGTAGATGATCTGGCAGTGGTCGACGTTTAGGTTTATTGGTTTTGGCTTTCTGTGTCGCTGCATTGGTTTTATCTGCATTTAGCCGTTCCAGTTCTAGATCAACCGCGGCAATATCTTCTTCAACCGCTTCATCCCACAGATGGATTTGTTTTGCCGTTAAGTGTTCATTCTTTTGGGCGAATTTGTGCTTTTTAAACAGCGCCAGTTCATGCTCGTATTTTTGATTGAGAATAGAAAGATGTTGAACTTTGTACATAGACTCCCTTTTTGGATGCAGGTTCTAAGTTAAGGCTTAGATTTCCCACTCATGGTCGCATTCGCGGCATTTCCATTTTTTCTGAGACTGCATGAAGCCTTGCATTGAAATCTTAAAATCAGGAAGATCGCGGTAAAATAAGAAGCCTGCAATTACACACACGATGAAAACCACAACCGTTGCAATTTGTAGTGTTGAGCCAGCGCCATCCCCAAATAGCCACATTGCGATGCTAATGAGCACCAAAAGTAATAATACAAAAATGGCTGGAACCAAAAAAACCAGACTTTTAGGCACAACAGGGCGCGTTGCTGGAACCCCTGCTTGAGCAACTGGCATAATTTTTGGGCTTTGACATTGAGGACAACGATATTGCATTACAACTCCAAAATTCGAATCTATGCCGTATTCTAATCGGATTGGAGCAGAAAGCCAAAAAAGCGTGGTAATGAAGTGCTGATAATTTTGAGGCAATAAAAAACCCAAGTCATAATGCTTGGGTTTTTTACCAGATGTTGCCATCTTAAATATGGCGTCCCTACGGGGATTCGAACCCCGGTTACCGCCGTGAAAGGGCGATGTCCTAGGCCTCTAGACGATAGGGACTTATTGAGGCATCACGTTGAGTGGTTAACACCGTCTCTCTGTGTGAGCGCTATATTAGGGATATAACGCCCATGCGTCAACTAAAAAATCAATTAAGCTTCATCAACTGCGTCATTTTTCGGCAATTTTAGGCTTTCATTGAGTTTTTCCCAAACTTTTGCTTCTTTTTTGCTTGGACCACCGACAATTTCAAGGGCATGACGTAAGCGCGCGAAGGTTAAGTCAGGGCCAATGGTGACCATGGTTTGCATCACTGGAGTCGAAGCGGTTGAACCGGCAATCGCAATAAAGAACGCTGGCATAAAGTCACGGAGCTTAATTTCCATTTGGTTGGCTAAGTCCATCAAGGTTTGACTTACGGTGTCATTGTTCCATGTGAACATGCTTTCCAAACGCCAAATCGCAAATTGCAGACTTTGACGAACTTGTTCTTCGCTCAGTTTCTTGCTTTCAAACTGTTCTTTGGTCAAGCTTGGGAACTGGTTAAAGTAATGCGCAGACCAGTTCACCGCTTCTGAAAGTAAGTTGATACGAGGTTGAATTGCTGCGGCGATGTCTTCGAGCATCTTACGATCTGCTTTCCATGCCAATAAGGTATCTAACAGTTCAGCAGGGCTTAAGCCTTTGATCCATTGACCATTGAGCCAATTCAGTTTTTCCACATCAAAAATTGGACCACCGAGGGATACACGTTGAATGTCAAAGTGTTCAATCATCTCGGCCAATGTGAATTTTTCGCGTTCATCTGGCATCGACCAGCCCATACGGCCTAAGTAATTCAACAAGGCTTCAGGCAAGACACCAATATTTTTGTAGTAGTTAATAGAGGTTGGGTTCTTACGTTTCGACAGTTTTGATTTGTCTGGGTTACGTAGTAATGGCATATGACCCAGTACAGGCATTTCCCAACCAAAGTATTGATACAGCAACTGATGTTTAGGTGCAGAAGGCAACCATTCTTCACCACGGAAAACGTGGGTGATTTGCATCAAATGGTCATCGACCACATTGGCAAGGTGATATGTCGGTAAACCATCGGTTTTAAGCAAGACTTGCATGTCCACTTGTGCCCAAGGGATTTCTACTTCCCCGCGCAGTAAGTCATTGACTGTACAAATGCCTTCTTCGGGCACTTTCATACGAATCACGTGTGGCTCACCTGCAGCAAGGCGACTTTGAACTTCTTCAGCAGATAATTTTAAACCACGACCATCGTACTTTGGTGTTTCACCACGGGCCTGTTGTTCTGCACGCATTTGATCCAACTCTTCGCTCGTAGCAAAGCAGTAGAACGCATGACCTTTTTCAACCAAATCCAGTGCATATTGTTTATAAATATGCATGCGTTCAGACTGGCGATACGGTGCATATGGCCCGCCAATGTCCGGACCTTCAGACCAATTCAATCCTAACCAACGCAATGAATCTAAAATCATTTTTTCCGATTCAGGAGTCGAACGAAGTTGGTCGGTATCTTCGATACGCAGAATAAATTCACCACCATGTTGCTTGGCATAGCATAAGTTAAATAACGCAATATACGCTGTGCCCACATGCGGGAAGCCAGTTGGAGAGGGTGCAATACGAGTACGAACAGTCATAGCCAATTATGATTCAGAATGTAAATTGAGGTCTATTATAACGAAAAAGCCCGACCACTTAATGCTTAATTCAACATTCAGTGATCAGGCTTTAGTACGCAAATGTCATAACTTGAGAGTGGTTACGACACTGTGGCTTATTTTTAGTTTAGAGGAACAATGATTGCACAAAACGGCTAAAGCGCTGGTTTTGTGTAGCAAAGAAATTTTGTGTCGGTGCAACTTTGATTGAGGTCATGATTTTTAAATCATTATCCGTCATCGTGGTTCGGTCACTGCCTTTTTGTTGACTGATCGCTTTTTCAATCAACGATGTTTTCTCAGTGGGCATCGTCGCTTTGTCATTGCTTTGAATGGCTGCACTATGTCCCAGTTGGCTAAAACAAGCCAAGCCGATACTCAACGTAACGGTATGTAAAAATGTTGCTTTCATGTCCTTTTCCCCCCTCTCAACATGGTATTGGAACAGATTTTTATTAAAGTCATTGGTAATCTAGTTTCAATTTAACCGATTTCACAAATAAAAAAGTAGAACTGTGTCACATAATTTACAAAATTATAAACAAATTTGGGCTAAATTGACATTTAAACATCAAATATAAATCATTTGGCTTTTTGTACCAAATAACTGTGGAGATAGCATGGAGATTTTGAGCTTGATCTGTGGAGGGTGGATATGGGTTATCCTTAAAAGTGCACAAAATAGTCCTTTTAGAGATATCTTTTTATCAGTATAGCCGTAAAACCTCGCCTTCAGGGTATAGGTATCTATGATCCTAGCCAAAATAATGGACAGCACGTCCCTCTAAAGATAACGTAACTTTAATCTTTGGAGATTCAAGAAATGGCTAAACGTTTTAGTCCTGAATTTAAACAGCAAGCGATTGATTATGCACTTTCAAACCCCCACGAACCTATAGCTGCAATCGCCCAGAAATTAGGTGTTGGTTATTCAACATTGGATAAATGGATTCGTGAAGCCAATCCAGTGGGTTCAAGCAAACGCCAACTTTCATCAGAACAACAGCAGATTTTAGAATTAGAGAAAGAAGTCAAACAGCTCAGGGACGCCAATGACATCTTAAAAAAAGCGCATGTGTACTTTCTGACAGATCATGCCAAGAAAAGTACACGGTAATTCAAGATCTGGATGTGAATGAAGTCACTGTATCTTCTGCCTGTAAATGCCTGGGTGTCAGCACTTCAGGCTATTATGCCTGGCGAAAATGCCAGGCCAATCTAGCGCAGAAATATAATGATTTAAAAGCCGTATATTGGCAGCATCATGCACGATTGGGTGCACCTTCATTGGTACATGACATGCATGATTTAGGTTACAGCATGAGCGAACGAACCGTTGGAAGAATGCTTAAAAAGCTTGGTTTACGTAGCAGGATTGCACGTAAATACAAGCATACGACTGATTCAAACCATCGTTTGCCTACAGCGCCTAACTTGTTGGATCGTCAATTTGGCGTTGGTCAATTGAAAGCTACTTCAAGCTTCTAAAACAAGCGGGTCATGATGTTGAATCGTGGCTCCAAACGACCCCTCAAGCAATTTTAAGAAAACTACTTGTTGCGAGTATGGCCTGCGTACTGACATGGCGAATACAACGCTGTAATGATGAACAAACTACTCGAGTAAGAGCCGTACTAACACGACTATCTGGGCGACAGCAAAAGCGAGGGAAAAGAGAAAGTGCACCATCAATACTTGCTGGACTTTCAATCTTATTAAACACCTTGAAGCTACTGGAAAGTTATTCGGTGGATGAGTTAAAGGAAATGGCTAAAATTGCGTTGGGGTATCCACACGAAGATGTGTAGATATCTATACCTTCAGGGCGGGGATGTAAGGCTGCAATCCGCTAGTCCCCTTGTGGGGATTAGCTAGGATTGCTAATGCGGAGTTTGCTGTTGCTGAATATATTGTTTGATAATCCCAATAGGTGTACCATCACATGATGCAGCGAAATAGCTAGGCGACCACAAAGCATTACCCCATAACTTGCTTCTAATTTCAGGGTGCTTGGTTCGTAAAATACGACTGGAAGCACCTTTTAAACTATTTACCAAGCTAGAAATAGCGACCTTTGGCGGATAATGCACAAGTAGATGGACATGATCATCTTCACCATCAAATTCTGCCAACTCGGCTTCAAAGGTAAGCGTGCGCTGAACCCCATAGCTATTTTTTAACTTGGGTTGGATTTCCAGCGGTGTGGCAGTAATTCTTCTATTTGGGTCACTTTATGGGTCGGTAACCTTTTCAGCACATCACTGAGATAGGCATACGGATCCAGCCCATTCAGTTTTGCTGACTGGATCAGGGTCATGATATTGGCCGCTCGTTGACCACTACGCAGCGAACCTGCAAATAGCCAGTTCTTACGTCCCAAGGCCCAGGGACGCATCTGATTTTCCAACCAATTATTATCAATGGGCAAATTGCCATTATCCAGATAGCGACTTAAGGCTGGCCAGCATTTTAGGCTGTAGTTGATCGCTCGGGCAGTTGGGGAACTCGATGGCACCGTCAGCTGATGTTGGTTGAGCCACTCATATAGTTGTTGCATCACCGGTTGACTATACTGTTGCCGGTATTCGCGGCGGTGTTCTGCTGTACCATCCGTCTTTTTCCTGAGTTCTGCTTCTATCGCATACAGTCTCTGAATCATCAGTAATGCCTGTTCAGCGATCTGACTTTTCCCGGTCACATGCAGTTCATGGAATTTACGACGTGCATGCGCCATGCAGCCCACCTCAATGACATCGCCTGATTTAAAGCGTGCTTTATAACCACTGTAATCATCACAGACCAGATGCCCCTGCCAGCCTTTCAGGAACTCTTCAGCATGCTGACCTGAACGGCTATCTTGAAAGTCATAGATCACCGCCTGAACTGGATTGTACTGTGTGGTGGCATAGGCCCAGATATAACCTTTCTTCGGTTTTTTCTCATCATCCCCCATCTGCATGATGATGACTGGTGTTTCATCTGCATGCAGCACCTGTTGTTGCAGCACAAGCTGTTTTAAGGCATTGGTCAGAGGTTCAAGTTCTACCCCACAGCGTCCAATCCAGTCAGATAATGTGGATCTGGAAAGATCAACACCTGCGCGTAGAAAGATTTGACGTTGACGATATAGCGGTAAATGATCAGCGTATTTGGAAACCAGCACATGGCTGAGCAATTCAGGTGTAGCGATTCCTTTATCAATAACATACGCAGGCATCGCTTGTTGAGTCAGGATGTCACACTGATCACAGACCCATTTACCACGGATATGTTGTTCCTTATAGAACTGTGCCGGCCTGAAATTTAGTTTTTCACTGATATCTTCGCCGATACGACGCAATGTGCAGCCACAGCTGCATTGCGTTGAGGCAGGTTCGTGCTCAATACGGAGGGTTGGCAGGTGATCTGGCAGTGGTCGACGTTTAGGTTTGTTGACTGTGGCTTTCTGTGTCGCTGCATCGGTTTTATCTGCATTCAGCCGCTCCAGTTCCAGATCAACTGCTGCGATATCTTCTTCGACCGCTTCATCCCACAGATGGATTTGTTTTGCGGTTAGATGTTCGTTTTTACTGCCGAATTTGTGCTGTTTAAATAGTGCGAGTAGAATCTAATTGCTGATTGGTGACTTCAAGATGTTGAACTCTGGCATCTAATTGCTGGTTTGATTGTGCTAGAGACTGATGCTGCATCGCCAACTGCCGGGTAAATTCCAGCAGTTGTTCATGGGTCAGTTGGCTTAAGTCAGGCAGCGTATTCATGACCGCAGTATGCCTGAGGTCATGAAGAGAATGAAATAGAACGTTTGGAGAATAGCAGAATAGCCGAGCTTGGTTTAGAGCATTGTTACCACTTGCTGTCGTCCAATGCGCTGCCAGGGCAAACCCTGGATTAATGCCTGTAACTGTTCCGGGTTGAGGACCACGGTTTCACCTTGGTGAACTTGAGCCCAGTGGAATTTTCCCTGTTCCAGCCGCCTGGCACACAGCCAGATGCCCAGTCCATCATGTACCAGCACTTTCATACGATGGCCACGTTTATTACAGAACAGGTAGGCGCAATG
>NZ_JBUEBA010000002.1:212235-216696 GCF_058107045.1 Acinetobacter sp. AB03
CTTCAAGATGCTGAACTTTGGTATCTAATTGTTGGTTATCTTCTGCGAGTTGTTGATGCTGCATTGCCAACTGTCTGGTAAATTCCAGCAGTTGTTCATGGGTCAGTTGGCTTAAGTCAGGCAGCGTATTCATGACCGCAGTATGCCTGAGGTCATGACGCAGAGGAAATAGAACGTTTGGAGAATAGCAGAATGCACCAACCTGGTTTAGAGCATCGTCACTACCTGCTGTCGTCCAATGCGCTGCCAGGGCAAACCCTGGATCAGTGCCTGTAACTGTTCCGGGCTGAGGGCTACGCTTTCACCCTGGTGAACTTTAGCCCAGTGAAATTTGCCCTGTTCCAACCGCCGGGCACACAGCCAGCTCGACCCAATTATTGCAAATAGGCAGATTGCCATCATCTAGATAACGGCTTAAGGCTTCCCAACGTTTTAGGCTGTAATTAATAGCTTTAGCAGTTGCAGAGCTTGAGGGTACTGCAAGTTGATGTTGTGTCAGCCATTCATAGAGTTGCTGCATAACAGCTTGACTATACTGTTGCCGGTACTTATAGCGTTGTTCTGCTGTACCGTCGGTATTTTTTCTTATTTCAGCCTCTATCGCATACAGCTTCTGAATCAAGAACAAAGCCTGTTCTGCAATCTGACTTTTCCCGGTCACATGCAACTCATGAAATTTACGTCGTGCATGTGCCATGCAGCCCACCTCAATGACCTGGCCTGATTTAAAGCGTGCTTTGTAGCCACTGTAATCATCACAGACCAGATGACCTTGCCAATCTTTTAGAAAGGCTTCGGCATGTTCACCAGAGCGACTGTCTTGAAAGTCATAAATCACGGCTTGAACTGGATTATATTGGGTTGTTGCATAAGCCCAGACATAACCTTTCTTCGGTTTTTTATCTTTATCATCCATCCGCATGATGGTGACGGGTGTTTCATCTGCATGAATCACCGCTTGCTGTAGGATCACCTTTCTTAATGCATCGGTTAGGCGTTCTAACTCTACACCACAGCGACCAATCCAGTCAGATAAGGTTGATCTGGACAGATCAACACCTGCGCGTAGAAAGATCTGGCGCTGACGGTACAGCGGTAAATGATCTGCATACTTCGATACCAGTACATGGCTGAGTAATTCAGGACTGGCAATGCCTTTCTCAATCACATAGGCCGGCATTGCTTGTTGGGTCAGTGTGTCACATTGATCACACACCCATTTGCCTCGAATATGCTGTTCCTTATAGAACTGTGCCGGTCTGAAATTCAGTTTTTCACTGATATCTTCACCGATACGACGCAAGGCACAGCCACAGGCACATTCTGTCGATGCAGGTTCATGCTCAATACGGATGGTGTGTAGATGATCTGGTAATGGTCGACGTTTAGGTTTGTTGGCTGTGGCTTTCTGCGCAGCTGCATCGGTTTTAGCTGCATTCAGTCGTTCCAGTTCCAGATCAACCGCTGCGATATCTTCTTCAACCGCTTCGTCCCATAGGTGGATTTGTTTTGCGGTTAGATGTTCGTTTTTACTGCCGAATTTATGCTGTTTAAATAGTGCGAGCTCATGCTCGTATTTTTGCGTGAGAATAGAGAGATGTTGGTTGCATGCTTCAAGATGTTGAACTTTGGCATCTAATTGTTGATTTGATACTTCTAGATGTTGAACCTTGGTATCTAACTGTTGATTTGATTGCGCTAGAGACTGATGCTGAATCGCCAACTGCCGGGTAAATTCCAGCAGTTGTGTATGGGTCAGTTGGCTTAAATCAGGCAGCGTATTCATGACCACAGTATGGCTGAGATCATGAATATGTGTAAATAAAACGTTTGGAGAATAGCAGAATGGATGAGCTTGGTTTAGAGCATTGTTACCACTTGCTGCAGTCCGATTCTCTGCCAAGCTAAACCTTGGATCAGTGCCTGTAACTGTTCCGGGCTGATCGCCACGGTTTCACCCTGGTGAACCTGAGCCCAGTGAAATTTGCCCTGTTCCAGCCGCCGGGCACACAGCCAGATACCCAGTCCATCATGCACCAGCACTTTCATGCGATGGCCACGTTTATTACAGAACAGGTAAGCACAATGCGGTTTGATATAGCCAAAGGCTCTCAGCACCTGAGCCATGGCCGTATCCATACCTGCACGCATATCCATCGGCTGGGTAGAGAGCCAGATTTCATCGATACGGATCATTTGATCAAGCCCTGAATTAAAGGCAGTAATTCCTTTGCCGACTCCACCGGCCAGTCGATCTCGATCATCTGATCCCTTGCGGAACCTTGTTCCTTATGCAATGGAATCCTGATATGAGCGACAGCATTCTTCTCCGGCACAGGTGGTGGAGGTGTTTCTTGTCTGACTGGAGTCGGGTGAAGAATGACGGGAAGAAAGTCGGTCTGTGGACTGGGTGAGCTTTTTAATGCCGGGACCATTGATCTGGACTGGCGAATCCATTTATGTAGCAGATTGGCATTGATCTGATGTTGCATTGCCACCTTGGCCACCGATGTGTCTGGCTGCAGGCAAAGCTCGACCAGGTGCTGTTTAAACTCAGTTGCGAAGATTCTGCGGGTTCTTTCTGTCGTTTGTTCAGTGTCTATAAAAGTGTCTAAGGCCATAAACATAATGTCCATTTATAATAAATAATGGACACTATCGGGATATTGAGCAGATAAGAAAAGTGGGGTTCAGCGGACGCTTACGATGCATTAGATAAAAGTATCCGTTATAGTTATGCTTTTTTGTTTAAAACATCACGTCAACCACAAGATCGTATATTTGATAATCGTCAAATTCAAATCCGAGATTTTTATAATCAAGCACTAACAGAACTAATTAACGCTTATAGTGTAAGAAGCGTATCCAATACTATCCCACCAAAAATAAAAATAGGTAAAAGTACATATTCAATTGATACTCAATCATATCAAAAACTACAAGATATGGAGCTTGAAAAATTCACATCAAGCTATAATATGAACTTTTCAGGTTTAAGAACCATTAATCGTCGTGATGGTTTTGGATCTGATTTTGTTGCAGTACTTTCCAGTAAAACTGATCCTTCTAAAATTGAAAATAAGTATATTTTAGATCCATTAACATATAATTATCCAAATGGGGTTAATCCAAATATTCATAAAGCTAGATATCTATCATCGACTTTAATTGCCCAACCAAAAAATAAAATAGAAACATTGGATGAGGTATTAAATAGTCCAGATTTTGAAATAAAAATTTACGACCCTTACAACATAGCAAAAGTCAATATTGCGGGAAAGGATTATTCACTTGCTGCAAACTTCTCAGCTCCATATGGTTTATGGTTATCTGAAAATAATTTAAGCCTAACCGCTTATCTTTCTCTTATTGATTATAAACAAAAAGTGACCATGCCCCAACTATATATGCTTGAACCTTACAATCCAAACAAAAAAGTCATTGTATTAATACATGGCCTTGCTAGTAGCCCACAAGCATGGATTACCCTTACAAATGACATAATGGGAGACACAACTCTTCGTGAAAATTATCAAGTTTGGCAAGTATTTTATTCAACGAATATGCCAATCTTAGAAAGTCGTTTTCAAGTGTATGCATTATTAAAACAAACCTTTGCCACCCTTAATCCTCAAGATTCAGCCGCAAAAAATGCTGTACTTATTGGTCATAGCATGGGAGGAATCATCAGTCGTCTTTTAATGAGTAATGCTGATATTTCACAAGAGGCATTACCAATGATGAATAGTCACGAACTTGCTCGGATGAAAGAACATCCCGCAGTTGGCGAACGGTTAAAAATGACTCCAATTCCAAACTTTGACCGTGTTATTTTTCTTGCTACTCCACATCATGGAACAAGGTACGCAGATCGTTGGTTCACATTAACTGCTCGCAAGATTATTCGTTTACCTTCTAAATTCTTAACAACATTAACAGATACATTAAATAGTGATGATACTAACCTTAGAGATTTCGTTAAAATTCTTAATGATAATACTCTTCAAAATGGTCCAAGCGACCTCAGTACCAAATCAGAGTTTATGCAACTTACTACAAATATACCTCTTAAAGAAGGCTTAGCTTTTCATTCTATTATAGGCAATATCACAAAGAGTGATGATCCCAGTGTGATTACCGATGGTGTTGTTCCCTATACAAGCGCCCACTTAGAAGGAGCTATTTCAGAAAAAATATTTAGAGGCGGTCATTCTATTCAGGAAGAGCCTGAAACCGTTTTAGAGCTTCGTCATCTCTTACGTCAGCATTTAGTTGATCATGGCTTATATAAACCGAAAAACTGAAACTAATAAGTTTCCAAATATGAAATATACCCTGAACAGGCTAAAGTGTTATCATCCTAGCCTGTTATTTTAATCTACGATCACTCGCGCCTATCTAGCATCAAGGTATAAGCTGGCGTTTAAAAAGCTTAAAAGCACAGTGCCAGCGTTAAATGCC
>NZ_JBUEBA010000002.1:216796-235155 GCF_058107045.1 Acinetobacter sp. AB03
TGTTCTGCTGTACTATCGGTCTTTTTCCTGAGTTCTGCTTCTATCGCATACAGTTTCTGAATCATCAGTAATGCCTGTTCAGCGATCTGACTTTTCCCAGTCACATGCAGTTCATGGAATTTACGACGTGCATGCGCCATGCAGCCCACCTCAATGACCTGGCCTGATTTAAAGCGTGCTTTATAACCACTGTAATCATCACAGACTAGATAGCCCTGCCAGCCATTCAGGAACGCTTCTGCATGCTGACCTGAACGGCTATCCTGAAAGTCATAGATCACCGCTTGAACTGGATTGTACTGTGTGGTGGCATAGGCCCAGACATAACCTTTCTTCGGTTTTTTCTCATTCTCACCCATCCGCATGATGGTGACCGGCGTTTCATCGGCATGGATCACCCGCTGTTGCAGCACCACCTGTTTTAAGGCATTGGCCAGAGGTTCCAGTTCCACACCGCAGCGACCAATCCAGTCAGATAAAGTGGATCTGGACAGATCAATGCCAGCCCGCTGATAGATCAGGCGCTGACGGTACAGCGGCAAATGATCGGCATACTTCGATACCAACACATGGCTGAGCAATTCAGGTGAAGCAATGCCTTTATCAATCACATAGGCGGGTATCGCTTGCTGAGTCAGGGTGTCACACTGATCACAGACCCATTTGCCACGTACATGCTGTTCCGTCAGGCAGCGTATTCATGACCGCAGTATGCCTGATGTCATGATGCAGAGGAAATAGAACGTTTGGAGAATAGCAGAATGGACGAGCCTGGTTTAGAGCATAGTCACCACCTGCTGTCGTCCAATGCGCTGCCAGGGCAAACCCTGGATCAATGCCTGTAACTGTTCCGGACTGAGGGCTACGGTTTCACCCTGATGAAGCTGAACCCAGTGGAATTTTCCCTGTTCCAGCCGCCGGGCACACAGCCAGATACCCAATCCATCATGTACCAGCAGTTTCATGCGATGGCCACGTTTATTACAGAACAGGTAAGCGCAATGCGGTTTGATGTAGCCAAAGGCTCTCAGCACCTGAGTCATGACAGTATCCATACCTGCACGCATATCCATCGGCTGGGTAGCAAGCCAGATTTCATCAATACGGATCATTGAGTCAAACCCTGGATCAGCACCAGTAATTCAGTTACTGACTCCACCGGCCAGTCGATCTCGATCATCTGACCCCTTACGGAACCTGGTTCCTCATGTAGTGGAATCCTAATATGAGCGACAACTTTCTTCTCTGGTACAGGTGGCGGAGGTGCTTCTTGTCTGACTGGAGTCGGGTGAAGAATGACGGGAAGGAAGTCGGTCTGTGGAATAGATGGGGGTGTTAATGATGGAACCATTGATCTGGACTGACGAATCCATTTATGCAACAGATTCGCATTGACCTGATGTTGCATTGCCACCTTGGCCACTGATGTGTCTGGCTGCTGACATTGCTGAATAAGTTGATGTTTAAATTCAGCCGTGAAGGTTCGACGGGGCTTTTTTAGGGTTGGTGTGCTGTCTATAACTGTCTTTAAATCCATAAATAGGTGTCCACTTAAATTTTAGTGGACACTATCGCGGTATTAATGAGTTAGAAAAAGTGGGGTTCAGCGGACGCTTACCTTCAAAGTCTAAACAAACACGCTCAAACACTTCACGCATTGTTTCAAGCATTGCTTTGGTAAAAACATCTCTACGATATTTAGCGACAAAGACTAAATGAACGTGCATATTAAAAACACAATGACGACCTGTTCTAATCTCTTGACTATTGCTCATAGACCAAATATATTTTAGTAATGAAAACACTTAAATTACGAATAAAAGACAAACATTGCAAGATGCTAGACCAACTAGCAGTAGAGGTGAACTTTGTTTGGAATTATGTCAATGATTTGTGTTTCAAGCACCTACAACGTAAACAACAATTCTTTTCAGCATACGATATTGCTCAATACACGAAAGGCACATCAAAAGAATGTAACTTACATAGCCAAACCATACAGGCAATTGCAGAAGAATTAGTTACACGAAGAAAGCAGTTTAAAAAAGCCAAGCTAAAATGGCGTGTCAGTAACAACAAATCTGCAAGACGCTCATTAGGCTGGATACCTTTTAAGAAAGTAGCCATTAAATACGCCGATGGCTATGTGCAATATGGCAAGCACCAATTCAAACTATGGGACAGCTACGGACTAAGCAAATACAACGTCAAAACAGGCTCATTTGTAGAAGACAGTCGTGGACGTTGGTATGTTTGCCTTGTGGTTGATGATATTCAACAAGTTAAAGCTATAGCTAAAGGCTCAATTGGCATAGACTTGGGTTTGAAAGATTTAGCCACTTGTTCAGATGGTGTGAAACTCGAAGCTCCTAAAATCTATCGCCAATATGAGGAAAAACTTGGCATTGCTCAAAGAGCAAAAAATAAGAAACGTGTCAAAGCGATTCACGCCAAGATTAAAAATATACGCCAAAATATGTTGCATCAATTCAGCCATAAACTGGTGAATGCACATGCAGCAATCTTTGTTGGCAATGTGAATGCTAAAGCATTAGCACAAACTAGATTAGCGAAGTCAGTGTTAGATGCCAGTTGGACAACACTAAGAACCATGCTCAAGTATAAATGCGAGAACGCAGGAGTATGGTATGGAGAAGTCAACGAAGCCTATACGACCCAAACATGTTCGTGCTGTGGCTCACGCTCTAGCAGTCCGAAAGGTAGAGCAGGTCTTGGAATAAGAGAATGGCAGTGTATGGAGTGCGGTACGCTCCATGATCGGGATATAAATTCCGCACTGAATATTCTTGCGCTCGGACATGAGCGTCTCGGAGGAGGAATCCCCGTTCTTTAGGTCTGGGAGGATGTCAACAAGAATATAACCAAGCCTTTGGACAGTATTGGAAAAGCAAAGCTGGGCAGGAGGTCAACTTTAAACAGTCTCATGGTGGATCGGGCAAGCAAGCACGTGCCGTTGCAACGGGTCTCCAAGCAGATGTGGTGGCCTTGGCCAATGATATTGATGAAATTGTGAATACTGGACAAATTGATAAAAACTGGCAAAAAGAATTTCTAAATAATTCTGCACCTTATACTTCAACCATTGTTTTTTTAGTGCGTAAAGGTAATCCAAACAAATTAAAGACTGGAATGATTTAACCAAGCTGGGGGTGAGATCATTACCTCAAATCCAAAAACAAGCGGTGCGCCGCGTTGGATCTATTTATCTGCTTGGGGGTATGCGTTAAAACAACCTGGAGGTAATGATGCTAAAGCCAAAGAATTGGTGAAAAACTGTATCAAAATGTCAAAGTTCTTGATTCAGGCGCGCGAGGTTCATTGACCACGTTTGCTGAACGGGGCATAGGTGATGTGTTGTTGTCTTGGGAAAATGAAGCTTTACTGGCAACTCAAGGCCTAGGTAAAGACAAATACGATATTGTTTATCCGTCTATTTCGATTTTAGCGGAGCCGTCAGTTGCGATTGTAGACAAAACCGTGGACAAAAATGGCAATCGAAATTTGGCCAAGGGCTATTTAAACTATCTGTATTCGCCAAAAGGGCAGGAGTTGGCGGCGAAGCATTTCTTCCGTCCACGAAATAAACAAGTGGCGAACAAATACCTTGCGCAATTTCCAAAACAAAAAACCTTTAATATTAATGATGTCTTTGGAGGGTGGGCCAAAGCGCAGAAAACTCACTTTGTAAATGGTGCGATCTTTGATCAAATTTATACTGAAAAATAAACGTGCTGCGGTTTAATGAGATCACGTTCGGACATAAAAGTGGATATACGCATATCCACTTTTATTATATTTTAAGCATAAAAATGTATATAATAAGAATAAGTAAAGTGTTTGCTATTATTTTAAATAAAAACAATTCATTAAGTCTTAGTGATGTAAAAATAATGTGTATTTAAAAAACAAAAGCGAATTGCGATTTATGATTTTGTTTCATATATTTAGCATAATTCTTGATATTTAATTTAATACGCTATGAAAACGCATTTGAAATCTCTCTGGGCTGCTGCCGTAGTGGCAACAGGTCTGACATTCAGTATGACATCAGCTCAAGCAGCTGACCGTACTATGCTCAATGTCTCCTATGATGCAACACGTGAATTTTACGATGAGTTCAATAAATCCTTTGGTGCTTATTGGCAAAGTCGTACAGGACAAACGGTTGACTTTAAACAGTCACACGGGGGTTCAGGTAAACAAGCCCGTTCGGTCGTGGATGGTCTAAAAGGGGATGTGGTGACCTTGGCCTTAGCCAATGACATTGAAGAAATTGTCAAATCAGGTCAAATTCAGCCGGGTTGGCAAAAAGAGTTCCCAAATAACTCTGCACCTTATACATCGACCATTGTGTTCATGGTACGCAAAGGCAACCCGAAAAAAATTAAGGACTGGTCTGATTTAACCAAACCGGGTGTACAAATTATTACGCCTAATCCTAAAACAGGTGGTCTACCACGTTGGGTGTATCTGTCTGCTTGGGGTTACGCACTGAAACAACCTGGTGGCAATGAGGCCAAAGCCAAAGAGTTCGTAGGTAAAATGTACCATAACGTGAAAGTCATGGACTCTGCGGCACGGGCGTCTATGACCACCTTTGCAGAACGTCGCATTGGTGATGTGTTATTGACTTGGGAAAATGAAGCCTTAGTGACACAAAAAACTTTAGGTAAAAATCAGTTCGATATTGTTTATCCATCGATCTCGATTTTAACCGAGCCTTCGGTGGCAATCGTGGATAAGACCGTGGCGAAAAATGGCAACAAGTGGTTAGCACAGGGTTATATCAACTATTTATATTCACCACTGGGTCAGGAAATGGCGGCGAAACACTTCTATCGTCCACGTAATGCTGCGGTTTTAGAAAAATATAAAGCGCAATTTCCACCGTTAAAAACCTTCACCATTGATGAAGTGTTTGGTGGTTGGGCCAATGCTCAAAAGACCCACTTTGTGAATGGGGCGACTTTCGACCAAATCTATAATAGCCGTAAATAATCCAGTTAATTATTTCAGCTGCTGCTTACAAAGCCTCCCTTGGGAGGCTTTTTTGATAATGAATGCCGTTTAAAAACGGTTTTGTCTATGAAAAGTAATATTTCCCTACAAAAAGTCGTTTGGAGCTTTGTTAAAACAAGGTAATAATGTGCAGTTACATTTTTCCTTCCGATCATATTGAGTCTTTATGTCGCATATTTCTGTATTACTTCACGAAACTGTTGATGCTTTGGTAGCAGATCGCAATACAGGGATTTTCATTGACGGGACGTTTGGTCGTGGCGGACATACGCGTTTGCTGTTGTCTAAGCTAGATGAAAATGCACGTGTCTATGGTTTTGATAAAGACCCGCAAGCACTGGAAACAGCCGCGATTTTAGAACAAGAAGATCCACGTTTTAAAATTATTCATGCCAGCTTTGCTGACCTTAAACATGAGTTAGAAGTACGCGGCATTGGCTTGGTCGATGGGGTTATGGCCGATCTGGGCGTGTCTTCACCGCAGCTTGATCAGGCGGAGCGTGGTTTTAGTTTTATGAAAGATGGACCACTGGATATGCGTATGGACAATTCAAAAGGTCCAACCGCAGCGCAGTGGTTGGTTAATATTGAGGAAGAGGCGTTAGCCAATATTATTTTTCAATATGGTGAAGAGCGTTATAGCCGTCGTATTGCCAAAGCGATTAAAGCGGCCGGATTGATTGAAACCACAGCGCAGTTGGCTGAAATTGTGAAAGTAGCGCACCCGAAATGGGAAAAAAATAAACATGCCGCAACACGAACTTTCCAAGCAATTCGTATTGCCATTAATAAAGAATTAGAAGATATTGAAGTTTTCCTACCGCAAGCGGTAGAAGTATTAAAACCGAATGGTCGCTTGGCTGTGATTAGCTTCCATTCCTTAGAAGATCGATTAATTAAACAATTTATTCAAAAAGAGTCGACACTTGAGGAAGATATGGGTTGGGGTATGCCACAACAACGACCAGATACGCGTCGTTTAAAGAAAGTATCACGTGTGAAAGCAAGTGATGCAGAGGTTAAAGCTAATCCACGTTCACGTAGTGCATGGCTTAGAGTTGCAGAGCGCTTAGCACTTAAAGGCGAATAATGAAAACTGAAGTCGTTGAAAAAATTCCAACAAAGTTAAAGTTTAAGAAGTTGATTGCCTATGTCATTTTATTGGTGCTGGTGTTTATCAGTGCCATGATGGTGGTGTTCCAAGTGTTTGAATACCGTCATGACTATCGCGAAATGAGCTCTTTTATGCGCGAGCGTGATGACTTAAATGCAGAGTGGGGCCGTTTGCTGATTGAACAGCAAACTTTTGGCGCAACTGCACAAATTGGAACGCGCGCGGTGACGCAACTGCGGATGTATTCACCACCTGCGGCGCAAACCGTAGTGATTTCTTTACCCACGACTTCAGAAGACAAAAAATAAGGCCGCTGTAACATGGTAGAAAAGCGTAAACCCACTCGTAAAAAACAGCAAGCGGTGACTGAAAAATCGGCTCTACAGGTTGAAATGTGGCGCTTTTATCTTATGTGGGCGGTGGTTTTAGCCTGCTTTATTGCTTTGGTTGGACGTGCTTTTTACGTACAAGTCATTAATACCGAATTTTTGCAAAATAAAGCCAATGCCAATATTTTAAGAACTGAAAAAATTAAGGCCATGCGCGGTGTGATTTATGACCGTCATGGTGTGCCTTTGGCGATCAGTACGCCGATTATGAAAGTGGTGATTGACCCACGTGATTATTTTGATAATAAAAAACTATTTGATGAAATTACCGCTGAATTAGCCAAAGATCCACACAATCGTAAATTGAAGCGTCAATTACCAGACAAAAATCTAAATCTGGATGAACTGGCTGATGCCGTGGGCATGGATCGTGCGGAACTGAAGCGGAAACTCAATGAACGTCCGCGTTCGCGCTACTTGGTTTTGAAAAAAGAAGTGCCACCTCAGCAAGCCGAACTGATTGCAAAACGTGAGTTCCAAGGTGTGTATACCGAAAAGAACTACAAACGTTACTATCCGCAGCCACAACCGAATGCGCAAATTATTGGTTTGACCAACAGTGAAGGTTCGGGCATTGAAGGTTTAGAAATGCAGCTGAATCAACGCTTGTCGGGTATTGATGGTGAGCAGCAAATTGTTCGAGATAAAAAGGGCAATCGTTTTAAAGATGCCGAGGTGGTTAAAGAAGTTGAGCCGGGCGAAAATATTACGCTCAGTATTGATTCGCGCCTTCAGTACATTATGTACCGTGAACTGACCGCTGCGGGTGTAGCCAATAATGCTCGTTCTGCCACAGCAATTGCGGTCGATGTGAAAACGGGTGAAATTTTAGCGATGGCGTCGTGGCCGTCGTATAACCCGAACGATAAAAACAGTTTGTCCAATAAAGACGCCATGCGTAACCGTGGTGCGGTTGACTCTTTCGAACCGGGTTCAACCATGAAGCCTTTGACCATTTCAATGGCCTTGGAAAGCGGCAAATACATGCCGAATACTGTGGTTAATACCACTCCGGGTTCGATGCGAGTCGGCAACCACACCATTCGAGATACACATAACTATGGTCCACTGACTTTGGGTGGAATTATTCAAAAATCGTCTAACGTGGGTGTGGCTAAAATTGCTTTGTCTCTCCCTTATGCAACTTTACCGACTTTTTATAAACGTCTCGGTTTTGGTCAGCGTTCAGCTGTTAAATTCCCGGGTGAAAGTGGTGGTTTAATTCTTCCACCAAGTAAATGGAATGTATCGGAAGTGGCGACCATGGCGTATGGCTATGGCTTAAATGCGACTGTGCTGCAAATGGTGGATGCTTATGCCATGTTGGCTAACAAAGGTGTGAAAATGCCTTTGAGTTTGTATAAGTTAGATGCGCCTCCCCGTGGTGAACAAATGATTGATCCAAAAATTGCGGATCAAGTTTTGTTGATGATGGAAACGGCAACCTTACCGGGTGGTACCGCGACTCGTGCAACCATTCCGGGTTACCGTGTAGGTGGTAAAACAGGAACCGCGCATAAGTTACGTGCTGACCGTAAAGGCTACTCAACCAATGAATATCGTGCACTTTTTGCCGGTGTTGCACCAGTCAGCGACCCGCGTTTAGCGATGGTGGTTGTGGTCGAAAACCCGCAAGGGACCTACTATGGTGGTACGGTGTCTGCGCCTGTATTTGCCCGTGTTATGCAAGAATCCTTACGTTTAATGAACGTGCCTTTAGATAAACCTTTAGATGCTCCTGTAATCAAGAAATAGGTGATGAATGTCCATTACATTTCAACAACTCTACACCGCTAACCAAAACGCTGGATGGATGGCACAGCCGTTTCAAGGTTTTGTTCTTGATAGTCGTAAAGTACAGGCAGGGCAAATTTTTATTGCGCTGACATCGCTTTCACAACCTGAAAAAACAGTGCAGTTTGCACAAATAGCCTTGGACAAAGGGGCTTTAGCAGTGGTGAGTGAAACTGAGCTTGGGCTTGAAAACAATATTGTGGTGCCGAATGTACGCCACTTGATGGGAGGCTGGCAAAAGCAATTTTTGTTGGCCACTAGCCAAGTACAGCCTGCTCGTATTTTAGCGGTGACAGGAACCAATGGTAAAACCACCATTTCTCGTTTAGTCGCAGAATTGTTGATGCTACAAGGCAAATCATGTGCGGTAATGGGCACCACAGGTAATGGCATTTTACCCAATTTAGAAGCATCGTCGCATACCACTTTAGATGCGCTGCACTTACAAAATGCACTACATAGCTATGCCAAGCAAGGGGCTGAATTTGCATCGATTGAAGCCTCTTCACATGGTTTGGAACAAGGCCGTTTAGCGGGCAGTGAAATTGAAATTGCTGCATATAGCAACTTAAGTCGCGACCATTTGGACTACCATGGCACGCTTGAGGCCTATGCCGAAGCTAAATCTCACTTGTTTCAATTTCCATCATTGAAAGTTGCAGTCATCAATCTGGATGATGAGCATGCTGGAGTCATGATTCAAGCGGCACAAAATAATCCCGCCCAACCGAAAATTTTAACTTATTCAACCACACAGCCTGCAGACTATCTGGTGAAGAATATTCAATATAGCCTGACGGGTGCGAACTTTAGCCTGTGTACGGCACAGGCCGAATATCAGATACAGAACCCATTATTGGGTCATTTTAATATTGAAAATTTGGTCGCAAGTTTAATTATGGTTGAACAAGCAGGTTTTGATTTAGCCGATGTGGTTGCTACGACAGCACAGCTCAAAGGTGCACCAGGCCGTATGCAAGTGATTCGTGATGATGCACGTTTATTTGTGGTTGATTATGCGCATACGCCTGATGCTCTGGTGCAAGTCTTAAGCACGTTGAAGCGCCATGTAGAACAGCAGCTCTGGGCGGTATTTGGCTGTGGTGGAGACCGCGACCGTGGCAAACGCCCACTCATGACCCAAGCTGCTTTAAATGGAGCGGATGTGGTGTTGTTGACTTCAGATAACCCACGTACAGAAAATCCTGAGCAAATTTTTGCCGATATGAAAGCAGGCGTTGATTTCTCAAACCGTGTGGTTCATGAAATCCATGATCGTCGTGAAGCGATTAAATTTGCCGTTCAACAGGCCCAAGCGGGTGATATTGTCGTGATTGCAGGCAAAGGTCATGAAAACTATCAAGAAATAGAGGGTGTTCGGCATTGGTTTGACGATGTTGTCGAAGTGCAATCCGCGATTGATGCACAGCACCACACTACTGATTCTGCTTATCCTGCACACTAAGGAAGTCGTATGCATACCTCAACAACCAGCACAGTGCCTTTAGTGTCATGGACCGCCGCACAGTTACTCGAAGCAACCCAAGGTTATTGGCTAAATGATCAAGCGCCAAATACTGCAATTAAGCGTATTTTGACGGATTCGCGTGATGCAGAAGCAGGAGATGCTTTCTTAGCACTCAAAGGCGAACGTTTTGATGCACATGCTTTTATTACGCAAGTCGCTGAACAAGGTTGCCAAGTGGCCATTGTGAGCCAGCCTATAGATGCGGAGATTTGTCAGTTGGTGGTGCCTGATACACGTTTGGCATTGGGACAATTGGGGGCTTATCGTCGTGCACAAAACCCACAGCTAAAAGTGATTGCGCTGACGGGTAGTAGTGGTAAAACCACCACCAAAGAAATGTTAGGCAGTATTTTATCACGTATAGCACCAACGTTGGTGACCCGTGGCAATCTGAATAACGACTTGGGTGTGCCGGTCATGTTATTGGAATTACGTCCTGAGCATCAATATGCAGTGATGGAGTTGGGTGCAAGCCATCAGGGTGAAATTGATTATACCTCGAATTTGGTCCAGCCCTTGGTTGCAGGCATTATCAATATTGGTACAGCACACTTGGGTGAGTTTGGTGGACGCGATGGCATCTGCCGTGCCAAGTCTGAGATTTATGCGCATATTGCTCCAAATGGCACATCAATTGTTCCTGCAGCCGATGATTTTGCCGATAGCATTCGCCAAGCAGTACAAACTGAACAGGTGCTCAGCTTTGGTGCGGATGGTGAAATCTTTGCCACTGAGATTGAGTTACAGGCACAATCTGCAACGTTTAAGTTGAATACCCCGCAAGGCGTGCGTCAGGTGAATTTGCCGTTTGCTGGGGAGCATAATGTTCAAAATGCAACTGCTGCGGCAGCTTTTGCTTTAGCGATTGGTATTAGCTTGGATGATATCGTGCTTGGCCTTGAGCAAGCGGTCGGTGCAAAAGGGCGTTTGAACTTTATTCAACAAGGCCATCATTTGTTGATTGATGATACCTATAATGCCAACCCAACTTCTATGCGTGCCGCTGCTGAAGTGCTTGCACAGCAAGAGGGGGTTCGGGTGATGGTGATGGGTGATATCGGTGAGCTAGGTAGCTCTGCTGCACAGCAGCATTATATGCTGGGGCGTGATTTGGTCTCAGTGAAAGGGCTGAACTTCGTAGTGGCTGTCGGTGAATTTGCACCTGCTGCACAAGAAGGCGCACGCAGCACCCAATATGGCAAAAAAATGCAGGCTTTTTTGAATCAAGAGCAGGCTTTGCCGTTCTTACTCAGTTTAATTGAAACACATCAACCCCAGTCTATGAGTTTCCTGTTTAAAGGTTCTCGTTATACCCATATGGAAACGTTGATGGCTGATTTGATGGAGAAACTCTAAATGTTGTTATGGTTATTTGAACAACTGGCGGGCTACCATAGTTCGTTTCAGGTGGTTCGTTATTTAACATTGCGTTCTTTGCTCAGTGTTTTAACCGCACTGACCATTGGTCTAGTGCTCGGTCCTGTGATGATTCGCAAGTTGCAAGCACTCAAATATGGTCAAGCCGTGAGTTCATATGCTCCTGAAAATCATGCCAAAAAAATGGGCACACCAACCATGGGTGGTGTGTTGATCTTACTCTCAATTGGTATCTCCACACTGTTGTGGGCAGATTTATCCAACCCTTATGTATGGATTGTCTTGGCAGTGATGGTGATTTTTGGTGCAGTGGGTTGGGCCGATGACTGGATCAAGATTCGCTATAAAGACAATGCAGGCTTACCTGCCCGTAAAAAGTTCTTTTGGACGTCGCTTGCATCATTGGGCGCAGGTATTGCGCTATATGTAATTGCGCAACAACAGAGCAATCCTGTGCATACCGCAAATATGCTGGATCTGCTGATTCCATTTTTTAAAGATTTAAGTATTCCTTTGTCGGTGATTCCGTTGGGTATTGGTTTTATCATTTTCACCTATTTGGTAATTAATGGTGCATCAAATGCCGTGAACCTGACCGATGGTTTGGACGGTTTAGCGATTATGCCTGTAGTGCTTGTTGCAGCGGGTTTAGGTGTATTTGCATATTTGGCTGGTGATGTCCGTTTTGCCAATTATTTACATATTCCTTATGTGCGCTTTGCTTCTGAGTTGGTGGTGATTTGTGCAGCCATGATTGGCGCGGGTCTAGCCTTCCTCTGGTTTAATGCACACCCTGCACAGGTTTTTATGGGCGATGTGGGCGCATTATCATTGGGTGCAATGCTCGGTACAATTGCGGTCATGGTTCGTCAGGAAATTGTCTTTGCCATTATGGCTGGTGTGTTTTTGGTCGAAGCGATTTCAGTCTTCTTGCAAATTGGTTCCCTCAGAATGCGCAATAAACGGGTATTCCTGATGGCACCATTACACCACCATTATGAGAAAAAAGGCTGGCGTGAAACCCAAGTGGTGATTCGTTTTTGGATTATCACAATTATGCTGGTAGTTTTAGGTCTAATGACCTTAAAATTGCGTTAAGCAAAAGTATGAAAAGAGTCGGTATTTGCCGGCTTTTTTTATGCCTGAGGTAAGGTCTTGGAGAAAATAATGAATCTGCTCATGTGTCCTGTGTGTCGTGAGGCTTTAACTTTAAACGAAAGAACATGGCGCTGTGCGAATTCACATAGTTATGATGTGGCGAAACAAGGCTACGTCAATTTGCATGTCGTTCAACACAAGCACAGCAAAAATCCGGGGGATACGCGTGAGTCGGTACAAGCCCGCCGTGCCTTCTTAAGTGCAGGTCATTACGCGCCTTTACAGCAAGCAGTGATCAATAAGGTACGTGAGTTACGTATTGAAAATTTACTCGATATTGGTTGTGGTGAAGGCTATTACACCGATGCAATGCAGTCGGAGGTACTGCAATGTGTCGGTGTAGATATTGCAAAAAATGCAGTGCAAGTGGCTGCGAAAATCAATAAAAATATCACGTGGGTAGTGGGTACAGGAGCAACTTTACCCGTGTTGGATCAATCGATTGATTTATGTAGTAGTTTGTTTAGCCCGATTCCAATACAAGAGATTTTAAGGGTACTCAAACCGCAAGGATATTTGTTGGTGGTGACGCCTGCGCCTCAGCATTTATATGCCATGCGTGAGGCTTTGTTCGAAGAGGTGAAGCCGCATGAACCGAGCAAATTTGTAGAGCAGTTGAGTGATGCGTTTGATTTGGTGAGTGATGATGTTGTTGATGCTGATCTTAAGCTTAATCAGCAGGACTTAAAAAACCTGATTGCCATGACACCTTATGCCTATAAGGCGAAACAAGAGCGCCGTGAAGCTTTAGAGGCTCAAACAGCTTTTGAACTACAGGCACAGTATCAAATTTTACTGTTTCAGAAAAAAGCATAAGTATAAAAAAGCCCGCAGATGCGGGCTTTTATTATTGGACTTGATCAATCAAATGATCGAGCGCATCCGATTTAGGTTTTGGTTGTTCTTTGGGTGCTTGCATGGTGGGTGGGGTGCTGTTCTTTGGAACCAGCGTTTCCTCTTCACCCGGCAAATCATCAAAGTCATGCTCAGGAGCACGTGGAACTACCACCGGTGCAGGGCGATACAACGGCTGCGCCAAAGGTGGGGTTGGGCCTAAGTTACTCTGAGGTGTTTCTTTCTGATGGCGTTGAATCGGTGCTTTGGCTTTGGCATCGAGTTGAACCCACGCCGAAGGCGTGCCTTGTAAGGCTTTGCCCATGAAGTCCGTCCAAATTGGAAGCGCAGCCACACCGCCGTATTCGCGGCGTCCTAAAGTTGTTGGTTGGTCGAAACCAACCCACGCTACAGTGACCAATTTGCCATTAAAGCCGGCAAACCAAGCATCTTTTGCATCATTGGTGGTTCCTGTTTTACCGCCCAAGTCATCTCGTCCAATACGCAGCGCAGCACGGCCTGTACCATGTTGAATCACGTCTTTTAAAATATTCGCCATATCATAAGCAGAGCTAGATTTTAAAATACGTTGCGCTTGACGATAGTCACTGTTGATCTCAACAGGATTTGCCGATTTTTCAGCAGGGTTCAGCTCTTGGTTGGTGACTTCAATTACTTCATCATCAGGCGTGATGGTGTCAGCAGACTGAGGCTTTGATTCTTGTTGAGAGATACAACTGATACATGCATATTCAGGGTTGTTCTGATAAATGATCTTGCCATAGGCATCTTCAATACGATTAATGAAGTGCGGTTGAATACGATAACCGCCATTGGCAAAGGCTGAGTATCCAGTAGCCATTTGAATTGGTAAAACCTGAGGTGTTCCGAGTGCAATCGTGTAGTTGCGTGGAATCTGTTCATCAGTTAAGCCGAAGTCCATGAACAATTGGCGTGTACGTTCAATGCCCACGGTTTGCAGGAGTCGAACTGACACGGTGTTACGCGATAAATAGAGTGCACGACGCAGGGGAATCATGCCTAAATAGCGGCCATCGGCATTGCGTGGTGACCATTTCCCAATCGTGATTGGGCTGTCATTGACCATGCTATACGGTGTCATACCGCGCTCTAAAGCGAGTGCATAGACAAAGGGTTTAATAATTGAACCTGGTTGGCGCCAGCCTTGGGTGGTTCGGTTAAATTTAGATTGATAAAAATTATAACCACCAACCAGTGCTTCTACAGCGCCATTGTTTGGGTTAAGTGCAATCAGTTGGCCCTGAACTTTAGGCAGTTGCACCAAAGCCCATGAGGTTTTGTTGTCATTGGGGCGCAGACGTACGATGTCTTTCACTTTAACAATTTGAGATGCTCTTGATGGTGTACCGCCTACGGCATTCGCGTTGCGATAAGGACGTGTCCAAGACATGCCAGACCATGGCACGGTTACTGTTGAGCCATCTTGCATTAAGGCATCAAAACTATTTTGATTCACACGGGTGACTTCGGCAGGGAAGGTATTGGCAAAAGCACTAAAGCTACTTAAGGGTTTGTCATGGGCTTCCGCACCACGCCAACCATGACGACGGTCATAGGCTTCTAAACCATCTTGTACCGCTTGTTCGGCATAGGCTTGGCGTTCGCTGTTGATGGTGGTGTAAACCTTATAACCAGAGTCAATCGCGTGCTCGCCGAACTTTTCAATCAGTTCGCTACGGACCATTTCACCGATGTAGGGAAATCGGTTGCTTACCCCGCGGTCAGGCATATCGAGGTTAATTGGTTCTGCAATGCCTTTTTCATATTGGCTTTGGTTAATGTAGCCTAGCTGGAGCATACGACCCAAAATCCAGTTACGACGTTCTAAAGCACGTTCGGGGTTGACCACTGGATTGTATTTAGACGGCGCTTTAGGCAGACCTGCAATCATTGCCATTTGCGCAATGCTGAGTTCATCTAAGCTTTTGTTGTAGTAGATTTTAGCTGCCGCTGCGATACCGTAGGCATTTTTACCTAAGAAAATCTTATTGACATAGAGGGTTAAGATTTCCTCTTTCGTCAAATTTTGTTCAATTTTTCGGGCTAGAAAAACCTCAGTCAATTTACGTTTTAATGTACGCTCGGGACTGAGATAATAGTTTTTTGCCACTTGCATGGTGATGGTCGAGCCACCCGTTTGGACATTTGAGCCAGTAATACTTTCACTGACTGCACGTCCTAAACCTTTAAAACTGATACCACTATGCTCAAAAAAAGAAGAATCTTCCGCCGCTAAGAAGGCATGAATAAAACTTCGTGGGATCTGATCGTAATCTACGGGTACAGATAGCTTGCCACCGTATTCCGAAATGAGTTGGTTATCCGCACTATAAACTTGTAAAGGTTTTAGTAATGGCGCCTTTTTTAGAGTTGTCATTTGCGGCAAAGATGGGGCAATATAGAGATACATGCCATAAAAACCCATTGGAATTGAGACCAACATTATAATAATGATCAAAAAAAATGGATGAACACGGCCCGAACAAGATAGCTTTTTCATAACAAGTAAGTTTTAATAAGAGCTAATGGCAAACTAATTAGCGGTCAGTATATCCTGTACACATACGGAATGTTAGATGAGTTATTGTATCCGTATAAAATTATAGACGCGGACTAATTAGTGGGTTACTTTTTTTGGGGGATAAAAAAATAATAGGAATGATACTGTGCTCAGGTTATATCGTAAGCCAAGTAAGGGGTTAATAGGAGTAGATATTAGTTCGACTTCTGTTAAGGTATTGGAACTTTCTGTTAAAAACAATCGGTATTGGGTGGAGAGCTATGCACTAGTCCCATTACCAGAAGGAAGTGTGGTCGAAAAAAATATATTGAATCCAGAAGCAGTTGGTGATGCCCTTGAGCGTGCGGTAAATTTGGCCAATGTTCAATCGACAGACGTAGCGCTGGCAGTTCCGACTTCCATGGTGATTACTAAAATCATTGAAATGGATGCCGATATGAACGATGACGAACGTGAAATTCAGATTCGTGATGATGCTGAGCAATATATTCCATTCCCATTAGATGAGGCGAGTTTGGACTTTGAAGTCCTTCCAGACCGTTTACCAATCCAAATCGTGTCAATGTACTCCTCGTTGCAACCCGCATTGAAAATGTAGAGGCACGTGCCGAAGCATTGGAGTTGGGCGGTTTAACGCCTAAGATTGCCGATGTTGAAAGTTTCGCCATTGAAAATGCATTCAAAGTCTTTTCAGATACGCTTCCAATGGGCGTAAATACCGTTGGGATTTTAGACATTGGTCATACCATGACCACCTTGTCCGTTATGAGAAATAATAAAGTCATTTATACGCGTGAGCAGGTGTTCGGGGGGGAAACAACTGACCCAGGAAATTCAAAACCGTTATGGTTTATCTTTTGCGGAAGCAGGGCGTGCCAAAAAAAGCCGTACTTTGCCTGATGATTATGATATTGAAGTCCTTGAGCCATTTCTTGAAGCTTTAGTGGAGCAAGCTGCACGCTCTATGCAGTTCTTCTTTGCGTCCTCTCAATTTAATGAGATCGACCATATTTTATTGGCAGGGGGGAATGCTAATATTCCAGGACTGGCGAAGTTATTACAACAAAAATTAGGTTATCGGGTCACCATTGCCAACCCATTTTTACAGATGGGCTTTTCTCCACAAATCGACATTAAAAAAATTGAAAATGATGCTTCATCACTCATGGTGGCATGTGGATTGGCATTGAGGAGTTTTGATTAATGGCAAAAATAAACCTACTCCCTTGGCGTGATGCGTTAAGAGAGAAACGAAAAAAAGAATTTATTGCCTATTGTGTTGGGGCTGCATTAGTTGGGGTTTTAGCTGTTGCTTTGGCGTGGTTTTTTTACAGTCAAAAACTTGAAGATCAAGAACAAGCCAATCAGTTGGTGGTGAGTACCAATCAAAACTTAGATGTCCAATTAAAGTCATTGGAAGGTTTGCAAGAACAGCGAAATGCGATTGTTGAACGGATGAAGTTGATCCAAGGCTTGCAAGGTCAACGTCCTGTGGCTGTGCGTTTGGTCGATGAAATGGTACGTGTTACACCGAGTAATATGTACATTACTAAGTTTGTGCGTACAGGTGATAAATTTACCATTGAAGGTAAAGCGGAAAGCCCGAATACAGTTGCGGAATTCTTACGTAATCTCGAAGCATCTGCGTGGTATCGCAATGCCTTTATGAATTCATTCTTGGTTGCTGAAGAGAAAAAAGATAAAGCACCAAGTTCTATCGTGCCACGTGTTGAAGAAACCTATGGCACCTTTGTGGTCACGGCAGATTTAGATGAGATTGCACAGCCAGTAGCGCCTGATGCGACTACACCTGAAGCCGCAAGCACAGTTAATAATTCAACAGCGGGGGCAGCACAATGAGTCGCGATGAATTTGAAGAATTAACATCAGAAAACCATGCTGTAGCCAAGAAAAAAATGACGGTTGATAAATTTTTTCAACAGTTTAATACCTTAGATCCAAACAATTACGGTAGTTGGCCCTTTTCAGTCAAATTGACTTGTTGGATCTTTATCATTTTAGTGATTGGGGCATTGGGTTATTTTGTCGTGATTAAGCCGAAGCTTGATGCGATTTCAAATGCACATGCACAAGAACAAAATTTACTGAATGAGTTTCGTGAAAAAGATTCAAAATTACGTAATTTGCAGCAATATCAAGTGCAATTGCAAGAAATGGAAGCCAATTTTAATCAGCAGTTAGAACAGCTGCCGAAAGAAACTGAAATTCCTGGCTTGGTTGAAGATATCAACGTGAGCGGCGTAAATTCTGGATTAAAGTTTAAAAATATTCGTTTAGAACCAGAAATTCGCCAAGAGTTCTTTATCGAACAGCCGATTTCCATTGAAGCGACGGGTGATTATCATTCTTTTGGTTCATTTGTCAGTGGAATTGCAGCTTTACCGCGTATTGTTACCTTGCATGACTTCGATATCTCAGCATCAAGTAACAATGATAAAAAGACGGATATTCCGCAAATTTCATATAGTGTAAAAGCGAAAACCTACCGTTATGTCGGGGCAACGGCTACAACGGATGTTGATGTAAAAGATACAAAAAATG
>NZ_JBUEBA010000002.1:235255-252963 GCF_058107045.1 Acinetobacter sp. AB03
CAAAAAATGATAAGAAAGCCGATGCGGGAGGTGCCAAGTAATGAAACATCAAAACCTCTTACTTAGTCTCTGCGTAGGACTATTCCTTGTCGGTTGTGATTCACGTATTGATGCGGTCAATATGCAAATGGCTGAAATTCGCAATCAGCCACCATTGCCGATTGAGCCAGCGCCAGATTTCCCACCTGTACCGACCTTTAACTATGCTGCGCACCAATTAAAGAGCCCGTTTATGCCAAGCTCTTTAGCGGCTGAACTGAAGATTATGGCTGGAAAGCGTGTCTATCTAAACCTATCGCGCCAATTACAACCCTTGGAAAGTTATGCGATTGAATCGCTTAACATGAAAGGAAGCATGCGCGGACAAAATGGACAAATTTTGGCGTTGATTCAAACACCGGATGGTGAAATTGAACGCGTGCAGCGTGGTAGTTATTTGGGGATGAATCATGGTCGTGTGATTAATATCACCGCTACACAAATTGATTTGATTGAAATTATTCTGGATGGGCGTGAGGGCTATGTCGAGCGCCCGAGAAGCCTAGTATTAATTGGGCCGGCGCCTTAAAAAAGGAAAAGGAATAAAAATGAAAAATAGTGCTAAAGATTTTATATTTGGGGATGGCAATACGATGAACCATATGTTCCGTCAGTTTTCAATGGGTGCAATTGCAATGGCGGTGATGCAGGCTGCAAGTGCGCAAGTCAGTATTACGAATATTGTGCCGATGCAAATTCCGGGACAGGGAACAGAAATTCGTGTCATGTTCAACGGTTTGCCACCACAGCCGCAAGCCTATCAGTTGGAACAGCCATCACGTTTGGTTTTGGATTTTGATAAAGCGCAGCAGAGCTTAAAACAAGGCAGTATTGCGGTGGCAACGGCTGAAGCAAGTACAGTAGATGTAACTTCAGCTGCGCAGCGTTCACGTTTAACTGTAAATTTGGCTGATGCTGGTGCATTTACTACACGTGTTGAAGGTAATACTTTTATTCTGAAAATTAACTCAGCGAACCCAGCGCTAGCAACACCTGTTGCTGCAGCGCGTTCAGAGCAAGGTATTTCAAATATTGGATTCCAACGTGGTTCAGACGGCGAAGGCCAAGTTGTCATTGATTTAAAAGGTAGCAATACCCCTGTCGATGTGAAACAACAAGGCAGTAAAATTGTGGTGCGCGTTTTGGGGAATAAAATTCCTGCCCACTTATCGCGCCGTCTCAATGTGAATGATTTCGCAACGCCTGTATCGACCACTGATGCACAAAATGATGGCAGTAACGGCCTGATCACGATCCAATCGAATGGCAGTTTTGAATATATGGCTTATCAGGCAGAAGATAAGCTCACCATTAGTTTAAAGCGTCCTGAAGATAAAAATCCAATGAAGCCTAGGTGTTTAGTCCCGGCATTTGATGGATCGGATCAATTTTAAAAAGTTCAGGTTCATCTGTCCACTGTTTGCAGATGAATTCGTAGGGAGTCAGGCCCCTGAGTGTTTTGAGTCTGCGGCCGAAGTTGTATGCAGCAATAAAATCAGCAAGGTGAATGCATAGCTGAGTGTGATCGTCGTAATGGAACCGTTTGACAGTAGCTTCTTTAATCGTTCGGTTCATCCTCTCGACCTGTCCATTGGTCCATGGATGCTTAACCTTGGTAAGACGATGTTCAATGCCACATTCAGTACAAACCCGATCAAAGATGTGCTCAGAGGCGTAGCGATCACAGGTGCGGTTCGTGAACTGGATGCCGTTATCTGTTAGCACCGTATGGATTCTATAGGGCACAGCCTTAACCAGATTGCGCATGAACTCCGCGGCTGCCATCTTACTGGCTTTAGTATGCAATTCAGTGAACGCAAACTTGGAAGTGCGATCAATGGCAACGAAGAGATAAAGCTTACCCTGTGCTGTTTGCATCTCAGCGATGTCGATATGAAAGTAACCAATGGGGTAGCTCTTGAAGCGCTTCCTGACAGGGCGATCACCTTGTACCTCAGGCAGTCGTGAAATACCATGCCGCTGTAAGCAGCGGTGTAACGACGAGCGTGTCAGATAAGGAATACTCGGCTGCAATGCATAAAGGCAATCGTCTAGCGGCAACAAAGTGCGTTTTCGAAAAGCAACAATTGCCGCCTCATCTTCAGGCGATAACACGCTTGAGCGAGGATTCTTTGGGCCGGTTGTAAGATCATCTACTGAAGTACGTTTCTTCCATTTTGCGACGGTCTTTTGATTGATGCCGTAACGCTTGGCTAGCGTTCTTAAGCTCTCTTGACTATTTTGTATTGCTCGACGCACTGCCTGTGTCGTTGTGGCGCTGCTGTGTAGAACTTGTCCCATAGTGCTTCCTTCCATTTATCTGAGAATATTGCACCATTAAAATCTGGGACTAAACACCTAAAGCACCAAGTGCTTATACGGGCAAAAAGATTTCTTTAGATTTCCAAGATATTGAAGTACGCCGTGTATTACAGCTCTTAGCTGATTTTACAGGCATTAACATGGTGGCCTCGGATACGGTACAAGGTAATATTACCTTGCGCCTTAAAGATGTACCTTGGGATCAGGCACTTGATATCAT
Source organism: Acinetobacter sp. AB03 (assembly GCF_058107045.1). NCBI lineage: Bacteria > Pseudomonadati > Pseudomonadota > Gammaproteobacteria > Moraxellales > Moraxellaceae > Acinetobacter > Acinetobacter sp. AB03. The sequence goes on from NZ_JBUEBA010000002.1 coordinate 237,837, forward strand.
AATGAAAACCAAGAATTTGGATAAGCGACGCAATGGTAATGTGATTTGGATTGCACCTGTAGCTGAGCTGATTAAATCTGAGGAAGAAGAGGCGAAAGCCATCGCGCAAAGTATTAAGCTTTCACCTATTCAAACCGATTATATTCAATTGAGTTATGCTAAATCGGCGGATGTACTGAAGTTATTGGAGGACTCTCGTGATAGTAAAGGAGGTGAGTCGAACCGAACAGCGGGTTCAGACTCCTTAGCTTTGGAAAGTTTATTGAGTGCTCGTGGTAGTGCGGTTTCTGATTCGCGTACCAATACTTTAATTATTAATGATAGGCAGCAAAATATTGACAAGATTCGTCGCATGATTGACTTGCTGGATGTCGCAGTTAAACAGGTGATGGTCGAAGCCCGTATTGTAACGGCGTCAACAGATTTTTCTCGCGAATTGGGGATTAAGTGGAGCGCGAAGAAGCTGGGCAATAGCCCAGTATGGGGCGGAGATTTCCAGCCAAGTTTTGATTTGGGGGTGGATTTAGCAACAAACACGGCTGGTACGTTTAACTTTGGTTTACTGAAGATCTCAGATTATATGTTAAACCTTGAGTTAAGCGCACTTCAAGCGGATGGTCATGGTGAAGTGTTATCAGCACCTAAAGTACTGACTGGTGATAAACAGAAAGCCTATATCTTGCGTGGTACAGAGATTCCTTATCAAACATGGAGTGCGACGGAAGGCTTAAAAACCGAATTCCGTGCGGCTAACTTAAAGTTAGAGGTGACTCCAAGTATCACCCCTGATGGTAAAGTTCAAATGGCGCTAAAAATTGAAAAAGATACAGTTGGTACACTAACATCAGCAGGGTATTTAATTAATACAAATGAACTTGAAACTAATGTTTTGGTTGATGATGGTGAAACAGTCGTACTTGGCGGTATTTTTGATGACATTAAGCAAAATCAATATGAGAAAGTTCCATTTTTTGGGGATTTGCCTGTAGTGGGTGCTTTATTTAAAAATAACACCAGATCTAGTGCGCAAACTGAGTTATTGATTTTTGTGACACCACGAATTGTTAATGACAGTGTTTCAAGAAATCATTAATATATTTTTAATTTGAACAAATCTAAAAGGTGACTCCTTGCCAAGCAAAGAGTTTGAAACCCTACCAAATATTTATTTGGTAGGGCCTATGGGGGCTGGAAAAACAACGGTAGGACGACATTTAGCTGAACTGTTAGGACGAGAGTTTCTTGATAGCGATCATGAGATTGAGCGTAAAACAGGGGCAACGATTCCATGGATCTTTGAAAAAGAGGGCGAGCTTGGATTTCGTAGTCGTGAAACGGTTGTAATCGATGAGTTAACCTCTCGACCCAACTTGGTCTTGGCCACAGGTGGTGGGGCGGTGACTCAGGCTCCAAATCGCGCATTTCTCAAACAACGTGGTATTGTTGTTTATCTTTATACTCCTGTAGAGATTCAACTACAGCGAACCTATCGTGATAAAAATCGTCCACTGCTTCAAGTGGAGAATCCTGAACAAAAGTTAACTGACTTGCTCAGCGTTCGAGATCCTTTATATCGTGAAGTTGCCCATTATATTATTGAGACCAATCAAGGGGCTGCACGTGATCTTGCGCAGCGTATCTTAAACTTGATTCTTTTAAAGTAGTTTTGATTCAGTTTTGAAGTGATTTGATCCATGCAAACCTTATATGTTGAACTTGGCGAACGCCGTTACCCGATCTTTATTGGTAGTGATTTAGATCCAAACGCTTTACTTGAGCCGTATATTCATGGTCGCCAAGTGATGATTGTGAGTAATGAAACGGTCGCGCCTTTGTATTTAGCGCGTTACGTGGCAGCAATTGAAGCGTTGGGAAAAACAGTTGCAACCTGTATTTTGCCTGATGGAGAAAAATATAAGAATATTGAGCACCTCAACCTGATTTTTGATGCATTGCTAGCGTCAGGCTTCAACCGTGATTGTACAGTTTTAGCTTTAGGTGGTGGTGTGATTGGAGATATGGCGGGCTTTGCTTCAGCATGCTTCCAGCGTGGGGTCTATTTTATTCAGGTGCCAACGACACTTCTTTCACAGGTTGATTCGAGTGTTGGTGGTAAAACAGGGATTAATCATCCGCTGGGTAAAAACATGATCGGGGCATTTCAACAACCGCAAGTGGTCTTGGCGGATATGTCTCAACTTAAAACGCTGCCAGCACGTGAGTTATCCGCAGGTTTGGCAGAAGTGATTAAGTACGCACTCTTGGGGGATACAGACTTTCTCACTTGGTTGGAACAACATATAGATGATTTGGTGCAGGGTGATGAAGCTGCACTGGCTGAAGCTGTGTATCGTTCTTGTGCCCATAAAGCGCGTATTGTTGCCAATGATGAAAAAGAGCAAGGTGAGCGTGCCTTATTGAATCTTGGGCATACCTTTGGACATGCGATTGAATCTTATCTAGGCTATGGTGAATGGCTCCATGGTGAAGCTGTGGCAACAGGTATGGTGATGGCAGCAGATTTATCGCAGCGTATGGGATGGATCAGTGCAGAAGATTTGGCGCGTACAAAAAATATCATTCAACGCGCGAATTTACCGATAGTATGTCCGCAGATTCCCCTCGATGACTTTTTGGCGTATATGGCTCATGATAAAAAAGTCTTGAACGGGCAACTGCGTTTGGTTTTGATGCAAGCGGTAGGACAGGCCATCATTACCAAAACATTTGATGTAGAATTGATGAAACAGGCGATTTTAGCCAACCAAGAGCAGGCATAACTTTATTATGGCAACAACCCTTCGAACCCAGTGGCAGACAAAGCAAAATTATATTTGGCTTGCATTCGGAGGGGTATGCTTGTTTGGCGCCTTAGTCTTTTGGGCCATTACAGATCAAGAGACTTTGGTTGAAGTTGAAAAAAAAGCTGAATCTGAAGTTGAGTTACAAATTCAGCCAGAAAAAGTCGCAACAACCGCACATTTAGGTTCATTCCTCGATGAAGTAAAACCTTTGGATATGACGACACGTGTTGTAGCAATCGCGCAGCATGAAGCTGAATTCCGTGGGACCAAATTTATTCAGGAAAATAAAAAGAACAGTGCAGTTGAGTTGTTTAGAGTTTCAGAAGAGGCGATTATTAAGCGCTTTTTGCAAAGACAATCTGATCGTCAAGCGTTTAGTTACTTAAGACTGACGGGTGAAAACCAAATTGAGCAATATGTGCTGATCTATGGTGTGTATAAAAATGCCAATGAGGCGCAAAAGGCATTGGCGGATTTAAAACTGACGTTGCCGAAGTCGGTGCAACCCAAAGTTGAAAAAATTGAAAGCTATGCTGAATATGTCAATGATCTCGGTTCTGATGAACTTGGACTTAGCAATAAGCTCTATGCCGTGCAGTTGAAACCAGCCGCTGTGCCTGTGATTGATGAAGCTACGCTTGCTGCGCGTCAACAAGCGGCACGTGCAGCAGTTGAACAAAATAAACAATCGACCACATCGACAACGGTTACTCGTCGTGATGCGGATGGAAATGTGGTTGATGTGCAAAAGTCACAAACGACCGTAGAGAATGCGCCACAAAATAAAACAAATGAACCTGAAGTGACCGACCCATTTAATTAAAATTGGATCATTATGGCGCATCAAAAAATGTAAATTCCATATGTGCACAGATATGGTGCAATAAATGGATTATCCTCGAACTAGTTTTTTACGTAAAAAACACAAACCTAATAAAACTAAAGCGCTTAACACACAAAATAAATAATTGGCATAAAACTTGCTTTAATGGTGCATGAATTGAGTTGATGTCACTGTTTTGGCGCAAAAAAGATTCGATTTATGAGCGAAATAGTAGCGGCCAAGTGCCTTATAAAAGTGCGTGACTGCTGCATACATTTTTTCAATTAAGACATGCATAAAGACGAAAATCAGTCTATCTTGGGTGTGAAGAAAAAATGCTGTACTTCAATCAGAATCTGAATATGAGTCAATTGAACGAATCGGCAAGAAGTAATTAGATTGTTAGACGCCCGACAGGGCCTGTAGAAAGAAGGGTACGCTATGCACATGCCATCGCCTAATACTGTAGCTCCCGCTCAAGGTTTATACCAACCGGATGAGTTTAAAGATAACTGTGGTTTTGGTTTAATCGCCCATATGCAGGGTGATGCAAGCCATGATCTTGTCAAGACTGCTATGCACAGTCTGAGCTGTATGACCCACCGCGGTGGTATTGCTGCAGATGGTAAGACAGGGGATGGTTGCGGTTTACTCTTAGCAATGCCAAAACAGTTTTTCCGTGAAGAAGCGAAAAAACTCAGTGATATTACACTCAGTGAAGTTTTTGCTGTCGGCACGGTGTTTTTAAGCCTCGATCCAGCAATTGCAGCACATGCAAAACAAATTCTAACTAAAGAAATTGAATCTGAAGGCTGTCGAGTATTGGCGTGGCGTGTGATTCCGACCAATAACGATGCTTTAGGTTCGATTGCGATGCAGTCACTTCCTGCATTTGAGCAAATTATTGTGAACTGCCCAATGGGTGTGTCTGAAGTTGAGTTTAACCGTAAACTCTTCTTGGCACGCCGCCGTGCAGAACAGCAGCTTACTAATGACCCTTCATTTTATGTAACCACATTATGTTCAACAGTGATTAGCTATAAAGGCTTGATGATGCCTGAAGCGATTGCTGACTTCTACACAGACTTGGCAGACCCACGTCTTGAGTCACATATTGTGGTGTTCCACCAACGTTTCTCGACCAATACATTGCCGCGTTGGCCTTTGGCTCAGCCATTCCGTTATCTTGCACACAATGGTGAAATTAATACCATTACTGCGAACCGTAACTGGGCGATGGCGCGTACGCCAAAGTTTGAAAACCCATTATTGCCTGGTTTAACTGAGCTCAATCCAATCGTGAACCGTACTGGCTCGGATTCTTCAAGCTTAGATAACATGCTTGAAATTCTTGTGGGCGGCGGTATGGACTTGTTCCGTGCACTGCGTATGTTGGTTCCTCCAGCATGGCAGAACGTGGAAACTTTAGATGCTGATTTACGTGCATTCTATGAGTTTAACTCGAAGCATATGGAAGCGTGGGATGGTCCTGCTGGTCTCGTGATTCAAGATGGTCGTCATGCGATTTGTATGTTGGACCGTAACGGTTTACGTCCAGCACGTTGGGTGATTACCAAAAATGGTTACATCACACTGGCGTCTGAAATTGGTGTATGGGGCTACGAGCCTGAAGATGTAATTTCTAAAGGTCGTGTCGGTCCAGGTCAAATCCTAGTGATTGATACCTTCACAGGTAAAATGCTCGACACTAAAGATGTCAGCACGCATTTGAAAAAAATGCGTCCTTACCGTGAATGGTTACGTGAAAACTCAGTTCGTGTACAAGGTAGTCCAGAGCTTGAAGAATATTTATGTGATCAAGGCTTAAAAGGCGACGACCTTAAAGCATCACAAAAAATGTTTATGGTGACCTTTGAAGAACGTGATCAATTGCTTCGTCCAATCGCTGAAAGTGGTCAGGAAGCAGTGGGTTCAATGGGTGATGATACGCCAATGGCAGTTTTGTCTCGCCAAGTACGTCATGTGTCGGATTACTTCCGTCAACAGTTTGCTCAGGTCACCAACCCACCAATCGACCCATTACGTGAATCGATTGTGATGTCATTGGAAACGTGTTTAGGTCGTGAGCAAAACGTTTTTGAACAAAGCCCTGAGCATGCGGATCGTTTGATCATTTCAAGCCCAGTGTTGTCAAATTCGAAAATGCATCAAATCCGTACGCTGGGTCGTAAGGGTTATGAGATTGCAGATATCGATTTAAATTATGCGGAAGATGAAGGTCTAGAAGCTGCAATTGCGCGTATCTGTGAAGAAGCAGCGCAAGCGATTCGTGACGGCAAAACCTTATTGGTGTTGTCTGATAAGAAAATTCGTCAAGGTTTCTTGCCTGCCAATGCATTGATGGCAACTGGTGCTGTGCACCATTATCTAATTAATGTCGGTTTACGTACCGATGCCAACATTATTGTTGAAACAGCACTGGCACGTGACCCGCACCAATTTGCGGTTATTCTCGGTTTTGGTGCGACAGCAATTTATCCTTACCTTGCTTATGATGTGATCAATGACTTGGTTGCAAAAGGCGAGCTATTAGGTGACCCAATTCAAGCACAAGTGAATTTCCGTAAAGGCATTGAAAAAGGCTTGTTAAAAGTCCTTTCAAAAATGGGGATTTCTACGGTTGCCTCTTACCGTGGTGGTCAGTTGTTTGAAGCGGTGGGTCTGTCTGAAGAAGTGGTTTCAAAATGCTTCACGGGTGTACCGAGCCGTATCAAAGGTGCAACCTTTATTGACCTTGAAAATGACCAAAAGAAATTGGCCGATACCGCATGGAAAACACGTAAACCAATCGATCAAGGTGGTTTGCTGAAATTTGTCTTTGATAAGGAATACCATGCGTTCAACCCAGACGTAATCAATGCTTTGCATAAATCAGTGCGTTCTGGTCAATATGCAGACTTTAAAGAATATGCTGAGCTGGTGAATAACCGTCCAGTGGCAACAATTCGCGACTTATTAAAGTTAAAAACAGATAACTCGATTGCTCTAGATCAAGTGGAGTCTGTAGAAGCGATTTTACCGCGCTTTGACTCTGCAGGCATGTCTTTAGGAGCATTGTCTCCTGAAGCGCATGAGGCGATTGCGATTGCGATGAACACCATTGGTGGTCGTTCAAACTCGGGTGAGGGCGGTGAAGATCCAGCGCGTTATGGCACCATTCGTAACTCGAAAATCAAACAGATTGCATCAGGTCGTTTTGGTGTAACACCTGCGTATTTAACCTCTGCTGAAGTCTTGCAGATTAAAGTGGCGCAAGGGGCTAAACCGGGTGAAGGTGGTCAATTACCAGGTGGTAAAGTGAATGGATTAATTGCACGTTTACGTTATTCTGTGCCGGGAGTGACCCTCATTTCTCCACCACCGCACCATGACATTTACTCGATTGAAGATTTATCACAATTGATCTTTGACTTAAAACAAGTCAATCCTCAAGCGATGGTTTCAGTAAAACTGGTGTCTGAGCCGGGTGTAGGTACCATTGCAGCAGGTGTGGCAAAAGCCTATGCTGACTTCATTACTATTTCAGGTTATGACGGTGGTACAGCAGCCTCTCCATTGTCTTCAATTCACCATGCAGGTTCGCCTTGGGAGTTGGGTCTTTCTGAAGCGCATCAAGCACTTCGTGTCAATGACTTACGTGGTAAAGTTCGTGTTCAAACCGACGGCGGTTTGAAAACAGGTCTAGATGTGGTGAAAGCAGCCATTTTAGGTGCAGAAAGCTTTGGCTTTGGTTCTACACCAATGATTGCTTTAGGTTGTAAATACCTGCGTATTTGTCACCTGAATAACTGTGCAACGGGTGTTGCGACTCAACAAGATCATTTACGCCAAGAACATTATATTGGCGAGCCACAAATGCTCATCAACTTCTTCACCTTCATTGCTGAAGAAACACGTGAGTGGCTGGCAGCGTTGGGTGTTTCAAGCCTCAAAGACTTGATTGGTCGTACAGATTTGCTTGAAATGCTTCCAGGTGAAACGGAGAAACATGCGCACCTTGATTTGAGCGCATTACTGGAGTCACATCCTTCTGCGCAAGGTAAGGCGCAGTACTGTGAAGTTGAAGGTAACGCACCGTTTGATAAAGGCTTGCTTGCTGAGAAAATGGTTGCTGAAATGCTACCAGCAATTGAAGCTGGGACCACAGGTGAATATCACTTCACCATTGGTAACTGTGACCGTTCAATTGGTGCACGTATTTCAGGTGAGATTGCGCGTCGTTATGGCAACCTCAGCATGGAAGCGCACCCAGTGAAGATGAACTTGGTGGGTACTGCGGGTCAATCCCTCGGTGTTTGGAATGCGGGTGGTTTGCACATTCGATTAGAAGGTGATGCGAACGACTACGTGGGTAAAGGCATGGCAGGTGGTCGTGTGTCGATCTTCCCACCAAAAGGTTCACCTTTCCAAACCCAAGAAACGGCAATCATTGGTAACACCTGTTTATATGGTGCAACGGGTGGTAAATTGTTCGCAGCAGGTACAGCAGGTGAGCGTTTTGCAGTACGTAACTCGGGTGCTTTCGCTGTAATTGAAGGTGCAGGCGATCACTGTTGTGAATATATGACAGGTGGTATCGTGACTGTACTTGGTAAAGTGGGGCACAACTTCGGTGCAGGGATGACAGGTGGTTTTGCTTACGTTCTTGACCTTGATAATGACTTCGTTGATCATTACAACCACGAACTGATTGAGCTGAATCGTATTTCGACTGAATCGATGGAAGAACATAAAGAGTTCTTAAGCCGTATCTTAGATGAACACATTGCTGAGACTGGTAGTGCTTGGGCGTACAAGATCCGTAACGAGTTTGATTTCTACAGTCGTAAATTCTGGTTGGTGAAACCGAAAGCTGCCAACTTACAGACTTTGTTGAAAACCACTCAAGCTGATCCACAATAATTCCACTACTGCTGATACATAGGCAGGTGCAGACGATAGATAAACGGGCTGCACCTACCCACGGAGAGAGACATGGCAGAGCGCCTAAACAATGACTTTCAATTTCTGGATGTAGCACGCCAAGATCCAGAGAAAAAAGAGATTCAGGTCCGCAAAGCAGAGTTTGTGGAAATTTATAAACCTTTTACAGCGGAAGTGGCAGCAAATCAGACCCACCGTTGTTTAGGGTGTGGTAACCCATATTGTGAATGGAAATGTCCAGTACATAACTATATTCCAAACTGGTTAAAGTTGATTGCTGAAGGCCGTATTTTCCAAGCAGCAGAACTGTGTCACCAAACCAACACGCTACCAGAAGTGTGTGGTCGTGTTTGTCCGCAAGACCGTTTATGTGAAGGGGCTTGTACCTTAAACGATGGTTTTGGTGCAGTGACGATTGGTAACGCTGAAAAATATATCAATGACACTGCGTTTGCACTGGGCTGGCGTCCAGATATGTCTTCAGTAAAGTGGACAGATAAAAAAGTCGCGATCATTGGTGCAGGCCCTGCTGGTCTAGGCTGTGCTGATATTTTGGTGCGTAGTGGGGTTAAACCTGTAGTATTCGACAAACGCCCTGAAATTGGTGGTCTACTGACTTTTGGTATTCCAGAATTTAAAATGGAAAAAGATGTGATGAAGCGTCGCCGTGAAATCTTCACGGGCATGGGCGTGGAATTCCGTTTAAATACTGAAATTGGTACAGATGTCACCATCGATCAATTGCTTACTGAATACGATGCGGTGTTCATGGGTATGGGTACTTATACCTACATGAAAGGTGGCTTCGCAGGTGAAGATCTAAATGGTGTCTATGATGCCTTGGATTTCTTGATTGCCAATGTCAACCGTACTCAAGGTTGGGAAAAAGACCCAAGCGAGTACATCAGTGTTGAAGGTAAAAAGGTGATTGTCCTAGGTGGTGGTGACACTGCAATGGACTGTAACCGTACTTCGATTCGTCAGGGTGCAGAAGTGGTGAGCTGTGCATACCGTCGTGATGAAGAAAATATGCCAGGTTCACGTCGTGAAGTGCAAAATGCCAAAGAAGAAGGAGTGAACTTCTTGTTTAATCGCCAACCAATTGAAATTGTAGGTGAAAATGGTAAAGTCACAGGCGTAAAAGTGGTTACGACTCAACTTGGCGAGCCTGATAGCCGTGGTCGTCGCAGCCCAGAACCAATTCCGGGTTCAGAAGAAATTTTACCTGCAGATGCAGTTTTATTGGCATTTGGTTTCCGTACCAGCCCTGCGGATTGGTTTACAAATGTGAATATTAACCTTGATGGTTCAGGTCGTGTAGTTGCGGCTGAACAGCAAACCTATAAATTCCAAACCTCAAATCCGAAAATCTTTGCGGGTGGTGATATGGTTCGTGGTTCAGACCTTGTTGTCACAGCGATTTGGGAAGGCCGTCAAGCAGCTGAAGGTATTTTGGATTATTTAGACATTTAATCTAAATCGTTCAACACAAAAACCCGCTTCGGCGGGTTTTTTATGATCACTGTTTGCTTGAGATGATATGAAAGAGGTGGATCGGGATAAATCGAAAAAGATCTGGTGGAGAGTCCGATAAAAATGGACGAATTTGCAAACGTACTAAGCACTTTTGCCATATGTGAACGGTCTCTAAATTCAGATACTGAAGATCGCTCGGTTAAATGTTAGGAAATAGACATGACTCAAGTGACGACAGAAAAACTATATCAACATCGTCCAAAAGCTCAGGGTATTACGATTCGACGTTTGCAATTCAACCCCAAAGCCATTCGCAGGCATTATTTTGCCAATTCACCGGTCATGTCACATTTGCTGACGGCATTGTCTTCGACTTTTCCCATAGGTGAGCAGTTCTTTGTGCATAGCGTGCGTAATGTACGTGACCAAGTGAAGGATGAAAATCTGCAAGTGCAGATTGCGGCATTTATTGGTCAAGAGGCGATGCATTCTCAAGCACACACGGCATTTAATGCTGCATGGCGCCGTGATGATTATAATCTCGACCGTTTTCAGGCATGGTTGGCGCGTAAAGATGATGATGTGAAAAACCTGCATCCTAAAATTCAGCTCGCAATCACCTGTGCTTTTGAGCATTTTACGGCACTGCTAGGCGGCTATATCTTAAGGCATCCTGAGGTATTGAGCACCTTGGATGATGATGCGGTTAAACTCTGGGTGTGGCATGCCATTGAAGAAATTGAGCATCGTGCGGTTGCCTTCGATGTTTATCAAGATGTGTATGGTGATGACAAGATTCGCCGTTTAATTATGCGCAGTGTAACGACAGGTTTCGCCAGTTTAACTTTTTACTCAGCCAGTCGATTATTTTTACAAGACCACAAAAAGAGTATACCGAAATTGGGTGGGAATCTCTTTGGGTTGTATTTACTGGCGAAGATGTTTGTGCAATTGCTGCCTGAATATCTGTCTTATTACAAAAGCAACTTTCATCCCTCAGATATTGATTACACCCAACTGTTGAAATACTGGAAAACCCGTTTGGCAGACAACTATCAACTCGAAGGTTTTCAGCAGGAATTGCACGCGGCTATTTAGTTTAAGTATAAAAATAAATAATCAAAACCGAGTGAATATCGCTCGGTTCTTTCATTTTTAGCTACTTTAACTAAAAGTAACAAAAGGATAATCAAATGTGTTTACAATCAGGTTATTGCAATAAATACAAAAGAAAGAGGATAGCTGAATGAATTTTATGAAAAAAACTGCTGTCGTTGTTGCCCTTGTGAGCACGTTAACGCTATCGGGCTGTGGTTATAATACCTTACAGGTCAAAGATGAGGCAGTTACAGCTGCTTGGTCGGAAGTACAAAACCAATATCAGCGCCGTGCAGATTTGGTGCCGAACTTGGTGAATGTAGTGAAGGGGTATGCTAAGCATGAAGAGCAAGTCCTAACTGAGGTCACACAGGCTCGTGCCAATGTGGCAGGTTTAAAAGTCGATAAAGAAGTATTAGAAGACCCTGCATTATTCCAAAAATATCAAGAAGCTCAGGCGCAAATGACAGGTGCATTGTCGCGTTTAATTGCGGTCTCAGAAAACTATCCAGACTTAAAAGCCAATGAGCAATTCCGTGATTTACAGGTTCAACTCGAAGGTACCGAAAACCGTATTGCGGTAGCGCGTAATCGCTACATTAGTACAGTACAAGACTTTAACTCCTATGCACGTCAGTTCCCACAAGTCATGACTGCGAAGGTGATTGGGATGGACACCAAACCGAACTTTAGTGCGGAGCAAAGTGCGCAAAAAGCACCAACGGTATCATTTAACTAGTTGAAACCTCAGTGATCTCACGCAATCGTAGCTATAGGGTGAATGAATGATAGGACGGCAGCAGTTCTTACGGTTTTCCTATAAATGGATGCTTGCATTCATTTTATCAGGACTGCTGTGTCTAAGTTCTTTAACATGGGCGGAAGTTGCTACAGCAACAGATGGTGCTGCGGAAACAATCGTTGCTGGAAAGATGATTCAAGGTCAGCAAGCAGCGAGTTCTAATAAGGTAAGCTCTACCAATACTGATGCCGTGCCACAACCACCCATTGCCAATGATATGGCAGAAGGTGAATTGATATGGGCGTTACCGACCTTAAATGAACCCGTGATCGATCAAGCACATATTTTAAGTGCTGAAGATAAGGAAGCTATTGGCCAAAAAATTCGTGCCTTGCATGACACAGGAAAAGCCCAAATAGGCGTAGTGATTGTCCCGACCACAGGTCAAGAGGATATTTTTGGTTTTGCAATGCGTATTGCAGACCAATGGCAGCTCGGTTCAGCAAAGCAGGACAACGGTTTGCTGATTGCAATTGCCGTTAATGACCGACGTATGCAAATTCTTACGGGTTATGGTTTGGAAGGCGTCATTCCTGACATTATTGCGAATCGCATTATTAATCAACAAATCACACCGTATTTTAAACAAGCTCAGTATGCTCAAGGGATCAATGCAGGGCTTACTGAAATTGAACGTATTTTAAATCTTGACCCTGAAGTTGCAGCCCAAGCAGCGCAGGAATTACAAGAACGCCAAGACCAAGCCATTCGAGAGCAGGAAGCCAAAAGTAAAACCTTTAGTACTGCTTTATTTATCTTAATTGCTGGCGCAATTGGCTCATTTGTGGTGGGGAAGCGTTTAAGTGCCTCGACGGCTGCAGTTGCAGGCATCGTGGCAGGCTTGGTCAATGGAGCTGGTTTAGTCACCAGTTTGCTAATTGGTGGTGGGATTTTCTTTTTACTCATCACGGCCTTAGCCCAAACGATATTTCAGCTCTTTCTCTCTTCTGGCGGTGGAGGTGGGCGCGGAGGTCGTGGCGGCGGCGGTTTTGGTGGAGGTGGATATAGTGGCGGGGGCGGCGGCTTCGGCGGTGGAGGAGCATCAGGGTCATGGTAACAACAACTGAAACGACGGACATCGTTACTAAACCAAAGCTAGATGAAGTTGTACAACCGAGTTTTAAGCGTTGGTTAAAGCATTTATTACATATGCCAGCTAGTAAACGCTTTTTTAATCAGCAAGATCAACATGCGATTGCGCAAGCGGTATCTGCTGCTGAACATGGGCACATTGGTGAAATCCAAGTGGTGATCGAAGGGCACATGCCTGCTCGAGAAGCCTATTATTTAGATACTCGTGGACGTGCGAAACAACTGTTTGCTGAGCTCGGTGTGTGGGATACCGAGTTGAATAGCGGGATTTTACTGTACTTAAACTTGTGTGAGCGTAAAGTCGAGATTGTCATTGACCGTGGAATACAGTTAGCTACTACACAGCAGGTGTGGGACGAGGTCTGCCAAAGTATTATTGCAAAAATGGCACAGCAACAGTATCGGCAGGCTTTAGTCGATGCCGTTACTGAAGTTGGGACTATTTTGGATCATTTCTATGCCAATAAAATAGAGGATAAAGCTGATGAATTGAGCAATTCGCCAATTATGTTGAACTAGAAAGAGGGAAACTGACAATATTTGTCAGTTTTTTACATAAAAACACAATGCTCAAAAATAAATTTTTAAATAGTGAAATAAAGTGCTGTTTTTTATTTAAAAATAAATATAATAAAAGTTGGCATAATACATGCTAATTACAAAGTAGCTTAAAAAGCTTATAAAAAATTAACAAAACATTTGTGGAGAATGTTATGAACGCTCAAAAGGGTTTCACTCTTATTGATACTCCATAAGTGTCCATATAAAATGAACAATCCATAAGTAAGTCAATATGGACATAAAAATAATAAATTTGATATGAAGAATCACTATTATCTTTTTCTACTTTTTTCAATCTCCGGTTTTACTCATGCTCAAGAACTAGACTTCATTCAATATTCAGATATTTCATCAATTCCTCAAATTGTTTTGAATCCAAAAATCCAAACAGAACTTCAAACATTGTTAAAGCATGATTATCTAAAATTTCAGGTGGTGTTTCAAAAAGTATGCTAGTTAATTCTGTCAATAGAGAAATTGAAAATAAGTAAATTAAATTCACTATATTTTTAATGCTTTATGAGATTTCAATTGTGGTTAAAATATAATCAGTATACTTTTTGAAACACCACCAAATTTCAATCTAATTTTGACAATTACTCAGCGCCATATTTACTGAAAACAGATGAGGCGCTGTATTATGAAGGTCGGTCTGGAAGCACTTTAGATGCTTCATCCGCGATTGTGTTTAAAGATGGGCGATTGTTTGCTGCAATATATTTTTCCAATACCAAGACTTTAAAATACTTTAGCAACGATGCCAGTTGCTCAGAACAGTTACATCCTGCGATTCAAGTTTTTGCTCAGCAGCGTGAAATTCAAGGTATTGAATATGCAACAGCTAGAGCCAATACCGCTTTAAAATATAATTTTGGCCCCGCTTCAAAATGTGAAACCTATTTTAAAAAATTAGGAAGATAGCTGTGTTAGCGGCAGTGTAAAAATGCCCCCCTAACGGCATTTAAAAACTGCCCCCCTTGGTTAATATAGTGGTCGATTTATTGTTCGTGTTCCATCATTGTTCATCAAAAACTTGCCTTGGAAGCAGCAGGGCGTGGTGTAAGTATGAATCATCAGGTGTTGGCAAAAATTAGCTTATGTGACTATTTCTGGTCGTCTAACAAGTAAGAATAACTGGTATGCTACGAACAGTAATAGGTGATCGTTTTATCTAGTAATTTGTATGATATTGTTAGATTTAAGGCTTGATCAGTAAAATTAGAGCTTGAGGTGATGCTATGACGTTATTGGAACAGCAGGTAGTACCAGCAGCTGTATTGGGAAAGTCAGTACTTAGGGCTGCTAAACTGCTTTCCCTTAGTCAGTCTCCGCTCGCAATAGTGCTAGATATGGATGTTGAGGCAATCACTCAATTGCAAAACCAACCTGAATTAGATCCAAATGGCTTTGTTGCACAAACCTAGCCTATAAGGTTTATTCAGTCCTATAATTTCAAAATGAATAAACCTACTCCTAAAACTTATCGTACAACCAACTGGTCTTCCTATAATCGCGCTCTCATTAATT
>NZ_JBUEBA010000002.1:253063-275186 GCF_058107045.1 Acinetobacter sp. AB03
TTGTGCAACAAAGCCCCTGAGAACTGTACTCAAAATTAATGATTATTTTATCTTTGGAAATAAGCATAAACAGTAAAAAACCTGCATATGCAGGTTTTTTTTAAACAGTAGAAAAGTCTTAAATTTGACTCTGTATATAATTTTCTACACCGACGGTTTCAACCAAATCGAGTTGTGTAGTTGTCCAATCTAACCACTCTTCTTCTTTTTCTAAAATCTCTTGAACAAGATCTCGAGTAACGTAGTCCAGTTGTTCTTCGGCAAGCTTAACAGCGGCTTGAATGGATTCAATGTTCTCTTTAACTTTACGGACATCACAGTTTAGAACTTCAACAGTATGTTGGCCGATATAGAGTTTACCCAAGTGTTGTAAGTTTGGTAGACCTTCTAAAAAAAGAATGCGCTCAATAATTTTGTCAGCATGCTTCATTTGACGGATTGACTCTTTATATTCAGCTGAACCGAGTTGCTCAATTCCCCAATCATTAAACATACGAGAGTGCAGGAAATTTTGGTTAATGGCAGTTAAATGATGATAAAGCACCTGATTTAACTGATTAATTACATCACGATTGCCTTTCATGAGAAAGCTCCATTCAAACTGCGGCTTAAAAATAATATCAATAACTTATGAGAAATATCTTAAACAACAAAGTGGATTTTGGCGAGTAATTTATAGAACAGCAAATGAAAATCGCAATCAAAAGCATACGAGGTGGAAATTGGATTTTTAGGCATTTAAAAAGAAAACCCGCTTAGAGTCATAAGCGGGGGAGGAGCTACTCATAAAGAGTACGTTTATAATTATGGTTATTCTAAAAACGAATAAAATATCTAGGCAGCAATAGCTAAGCGTGAGGCAATCGCAGAGACTTCTGCGCTGATGATTGAGCGTGCTTCTGGTGCACAGCGACCACAGCATGTCCCGAGATCCAGCATCTCGCGAACTTCGCGATAACTGCCCGCACCATTTTCAACAGCGTCTTTAATATCTTGATCTGTAATACCACGGCATAAGCACACGTACATTTCAGCAAGCCACATGAATGAAATAAGATAAGTGATATTATTGATAATTGTTATCGTTTGTCAATAAAAATCATTTGAAATCTCATTTGTCTTTATTGGAATTTTGGATAAAAAAAAGCCACTCAATCGGTGGCTTTTTCTTAAAAAAATATAACTTATTGATTAATAATCACAATGCCATCCATCTCAACCAATGCATTTTTAGGTAGGCTAGCCACACCGAGTGCAGCGCGTGCAGGGTAAGGTTGTGCGAAATACTCGCCCATAATTTGATTGACCAACTGGAAGTTTGAAAGATCGGTTAAGAAAATATTCAACTTCGCGATATCAGCCAGTGTTCCACCAGCAGCTTCACAGACAGCTTTTAAATTATCAAACACACGACGAATTTGTGCTTCAATGCCTTCAACCAACTCCATACTGTATGGGTCTAAACCGATCTGACCAGAAAGGTAAAGTGTATTGCCGACTAAGATTGCTTGCGAATAAGTGCCGATCGCAGCAGGGGCATTTTCAGTATGAATTACTTGGCGGGACATCGTGTTCTCCTATTATATTCACCATCAATCATAGCCTAGATTGGCATTAAAATGTGTGGATTTAAACAATTAACTCGCAATCGATGTTTCCGCAATACTAACAGGTTGAGCCAATCGACTGATACGTGGGAAGCCAAAATGCATACGTAGATCACGAATGATTTTTGCAATTTGCTTACGGTTGTGCACCACAACATTGACATAAGTCTTATCATCTTGATTACACACCATTTCGACCCCGATTTTTTCTTTACGGCATTGATAAATTAGGTCAGAAATTTGTTCGTCATCCATGGCCATGTTAATCAATAAATATGCAGTAAAACTAATTTCTTCTTCATTCTCGTTAGTCCACTGCAACGGCATGATATTTTCAGGGTGCAGATGTTGTTCATGTAGGAGGTTATGACAACGTGCACGATGCACAATAAGACCGCGGCGTGATAAATGTCCTTGAATTGGGTCACCCAACACAGGGTTACAGCAATGTGCGTATTTAACATCGACACCCTCAGTACCTTGAATGAGTCTGTCAGATTCCTGTGCACTTTGGTCATGCGCAAACAAATGATTCGCAACCAATTGCGGCAGTAAATCGCCCACGGCAATTTGTTCAAAGAGTTGGTCTTTACTTTCAATATGTCGCCATTGTAAAAATTCTAACCAATCTGATTCGGTTAAATCTTTAATGGATACATTGAATAGCTTTAAAGCGCGATTTAAAGCTTGTTGTCCAACAAGGCGTTGTTCTTCGATGTCTTGCTCACGCAGTATATTTTGTAAGGCACGACGGGCTTTTTGCGTGTTGACAAAGCTGAGCCAATCTGGGTTTGGGGTGGCCAAGACATCAGTAATAATTTCAATCACCTGACCACTGTGCAATGGCGTAGAAAGTGGTTTAGTTTCCCCATTGATTTTCGCACCTACCGCATGGTTACCTAAAAATAAGCTAGCAGAGTAGGCAAAATCGACTACCGTTGCACCTTGTGGTAACTCGTGTAGATGACCTTGTGGGGTATACACCCAAATTTTCTCTTGGTGTAAATAATCGAGCAGTTCGCTAAAAGTGGTTTTAGCACAGGCTCCATCGATCAAGACATTCAAGTTCTGCATCGAGGCTTGAATCGCAGAGCGGCAAGCTTGCGGAGCACTATCGCCTAGGACTACACCAAAACGCGCAGCTTTGCGCATCAGTTCGGTTTGAATGGTGACTGATAAGGTTGTGTTTTCACCTTTTAAACGTAGTAGTAGCGATTGGTTACCACCTGGGAGTGGTTTACGAATATGGTCTGCAAAGTGTAAAACTTGAAAACTCTCTCGCAACACATCGGCTAAGCGGTCACAGTCAGCAATACTATTTAGAATAATTTCAAAGGCATGACTATGCGTAAGTTCATGTAGATCAATGTCATTTTTTACAAAGTGACGTAACAGTTCGATATTATTATTTTTCTTTTTAATTCGACCTGAGATTTGATGGGTTTTTAATAGCTCAGTAAGATTATTTTCCCATTTGCTTTGATATTCACAGCGTTTGGGTTTGGTTTGCAGGAGGGCTTCTTGGACATTGTTATACATGTCGAGATCAAGGTTTTGATAACACAGATGTTCGAGGTTATCGCCCATCTCATTCATACCAACAATACGTGCCATTGGGACAAAAATATCAAAGGTTTCTTGAGCAATACGCGCACGCTTATCGGGACGTAGTGCATCCAAGGTAGTCATGTTGTGATAGCGGTCAGCCAGTTTAATAATAATGACACGTGGGTCTTGTAATGTGGCTTGCAGAATTTTTCGGAAAGAAGCGGCTTTATTATATTCTTTATCGCTGGATTGACTAAGTTTGGTGACGCCATCGACCAGTTCGGAAACGGTTTTTCCAAATTTTTCTGCAATATCTTCTTTGCTAAAGTCTGTGTCTTCAATCACATCATGTAAAAGTGCCGCCATCAGGGTTTCGGGATCTAGACGCATATGCGCTAAAATGCAGCTTACCGCAATCGGGTGCAAAATATAGGGTTCGCCACTTTTACGGGTAATACCATCATGGGCAATATCCGCATAATCACAGGCCGCAAGCACTCGTTCGACGTCGCTTTCAGTTAAGTAAGCATCGATAATAGTTTTGAGCTGTTGTTTAGCTTGGCTGACCATTGGGCCTGGCATAAAACACCTTTAAGACGTAGCAATTACAAGAAAATTTTACTGATCCTCTAATGGAAAACATATTGCATGAGTTGTCAAATTTTTCATTGAGAGAAAAGCAAAAAAGATACACCTAAACCACGATGAATCCTATCTTCTAGTTATAACGTGTATTGCACAAATATAAAAGTTATCCAATAAAAAAGCCTAGTTAAAAACTAGGCTTTTAAGCGATAAATTTTTCTTATTGGAAAGAAAAACCATCTAAATTCAAATTGTTTGCAGAAAGTGCAAGATCAAGACTCGAAGTTTGGTAGTCTTGCTCACGTTGTTTCAAAATATCTTTAGAAACATGACCGATTGCGATTTCACGTAATGCAACAACAGTCGGTTTGTCATTGTCCCACTCAACAGTAGGTTCAATGCCTTGACGTGCCAATTGACGCGCGCGTTTGCTTGCCACTAGTACAAGCTCAAAGCGGTTGTCTACATGGTCTAAACAATCTTCAACGGTTACGCGTGCCATAAGAGTTCTCGTTACAAAGGCTAAAATTAAACAGACTGTGCAGTATAAAGTGCTTTGTCTGTAGACTCAAGTTTTAATCACTTTTCAACTGGGGTGATCAGCTCAGAAATCATTTTCTGATGACGACTTGCTTGCTGAGTAATGACTAAACGATTGGCAATAATCACAGACTCAAGATCGTGCAAAGCTTTATTAAAGTCATCGTTGATAATGACATAGTCGAAGTTAACATATTGTTGCATGTCTTCAACTGCACAGCCTAAACGCCGCTCAATCACTTCAACCGAGTCTGTGCCACGGTTAGACAGACGCTGACGCAGATCAAACTGGCTTGGTGGTAAAATGAAAATTTGTTTAGAGTCAGGAAAAAGCTTGCGAACTTGCTGTGCGCCTTGCCAGTCAATTTCTAATAGAACATCATGACCTTTCGCGAGTTGTTCTTTCACAGTAGCTTGAGCTGTACCATAGTAATTGCCAAAGACTTCAGCGTATTCAATAAAACCACCTTGTTCAACCAAGGCCAAAAATGAGTCTTTTTCGGTAAAATGGTAATGTACACCATCAAGTTCGCCGGGACGTTGCCCACGTGTAGTATGAGAAACAGAAACGTGAAGATTCGTTACACGATCGAGGAGGGCTTTTACGAGGGATGTTTTGCCTGTTCCTGAAGCTGCAGAAACGACAAACAAGAGACCCGACATGATATTTTTCCTGATATGATAAAATATCTTCTCTATTTTAGAGCAGACAAGGTTTAAACGAAATAGCAAGGCGTCACTTTGTTTGCATTTATTTTATTAGTTTCCGCTGATTGAAAAGTGGTATCGAGGAACATATGGAAATTGTATTGGCCAATCCACGTGGTTTTTGTGCAGGTGTTGACCGTGCGATTGCCATCGTAAATCGTGCACTTGAGTGTTTTAATCCCCCCATTTATGTAAGACATGAAGTGGTACACAATAAATTTGTCGTGGACGATTTACGTCAACGGGGTGCAATTTTTGTCGATGAGCTAGATGAAGTACCCGATGACAATATTGTAATTTTTAGTGCGCATGGGGTTTCTAAAGCGGTACAGATCGAAGCCGAGCGTCGTGGTTTAAAAGTTTTTGATGCAACCTGTCCATTGGTGACCAAGGTTCATATTGAAGTTACTAAATATGCTCGTGAGGGAGTTGAGGCTATCTTAATTGGTCATGAAGGCCACCCTGAAGTTGAAGGTACCATGGGGCAATATGACCTGAAAAATGGTGGTGCGATTTATTTGGTTGAAGATGAACAAGACGTGGCTGAGCTTCAAGTGCATCATCCTGAGCGAGTGGCTTTTGTGACTCAAACAACTTTATCGATCGATGATACTGCAAAAGTGATTGATGCTTTACGGGCGAAATTTCCTGAGATTCAAGGGCCGCGTAAAGATGACATTTGTTATGCGACTCAAAATCGTCAAGATGCGGTGCGTGATTTAGCAACCCAATGTGATGTGGTGTTGGTGGTCGGTTCACCAAACTCATCGAATTCAAATCGTTTACGAGAATTGGCCGAGCGAATGGGTAAAGCGGCTTATTTGGTCGATAATGCAGATGAACTTCAACAGGCATGGTTTGAAAATATTGCTAAAGTTGGCGTCACAGCGGGTGCATCTGCACCTGAAATTTTAATTAAGCAAGTGATTCAACGATTACAAGACTGGGGTGCAACACCACCACAAGAGCTGGCCGGAACGGAAGAAAATATTACCTTTAGTTTGCCAAAAGAGTTACGTATTGCAGTAACTCAAGCCTAAAGTGTTAATTTCATTTAATAAGTTTTTATATGTAGTTGAAAATGCCCCTTCTTTAAAAAAAGGGGGCATTTAGTTATTGATAACTGATAGAGGATGGGGTGACGGATTTAACTGTGACTGGGATAGAGTTGCCAGCAGCATCAGAATTTCCTAGTACAACATGGCTTTGTTGCATAAAGATTTAAAAGTTAAATTTACCCTGTTCTACTCAAATTCAAGTGACAACTTGGGTGAGAGGTCGACCTAACTCCGTAAATTTATTTAATACTGCCACACGTGCATGCATTTCATTGACTTGACTTTGAAAGTTTCTCGTACTGAGTTTATCCCCCAATAATTTGATGCAATGCATCTTGGTTTCGACCAAACTTCGCCGATGATAGCCTGACCATTTTTTCCATAGTGTCCTGCCGAAACGTTTAACTGTTCGAAGTAATTCATTTCGCTCTCGCGAATGAACTTTGTTATCTTTCCAAGGCTTTGTATTTTTTCTGGGTGGAATCACTGCATACGCTTGCCGATCTGCAATGACCTGACGGCATTGTTTGGTGTCATAAGCCCCGTCTGTATAGACTGAATCAATCTGCTCATCCAATGGGATTTGATCAAGTAAATCTCCAAGGACTTGCGAATCACTGACATTATTTGTTGTCAGCTGTACAGCTCGTATTTGCAAGGTTCTAGCATCTATACCAATATGTAATTTACGCCATTGCCGACGATATTCAGGCTGATGTTTCTTACGTTTCCATTCACCTTCGCCTAAAAACTTAAGGCCAGTTGAGTCTATCAATAGATGTAATCCTTCATGACTTTTTTGATAGCTGATCGCAATATCAATCTGCTTTTGTCGTCTGCAAAGTGTGGAATAATCTGGTGCTGTCCAACTTAACCCACTGAGTTGAATTAGGCTTTGCACAAAGCCTGTGACCATACGCAAAGAAAGTCGAAAGATAGATTTGATCATCAAACAGCACTGAATTGCTGTATCAGAATAAGTTTGATTTCTTCCATGCTTAGCCTGTGGCTGAGCATACCATTTAGTCTGAGGATCGAACCAAGTTGAAATATTTCCTCGCTTGATTAGAGCTTGGTTATAAGAGGACCAATTCGTTGTGCGATAAATTTTAGATGCAGGATTCTTCATTTGGAAATTATATTGCTGAAGAAGCCTTTAAGAATAGCTTTGTGCAACAAAGCCCATCGCAACTATAAAACTAGAGAAGAAGCTAAAGCAGATATTACAAAATACATAGATAGAGCTATTTTATAATCAGCAGAGAATTCAGAAAGGATTAGATTTTAAGACACCAAATTAAATGGCAGAGGACTTTTACAAGTTGGCTGCCTAGAATCTCCCAAGTGGAAGTGTCCTATTATTTCAGCACACATCACAAAGGAACAGACATTAATAGCGGTTCTGCCTGTACTCCTTCAGCCACCTCCAACTGGGACGGCAGATAAAATCCAAATTCAAAATTGTGGATAAACAAATTTTGATCTTCCTTTCGCAGTAAAGATAACGTAAAATATTGCCCTCTATGAAAGGGGTTTGAAATGTTCCGGTGGTCGGGGCAGGGATAATCCGTAAAAACTATAAGGTTGTATCATGGTAGTTATTCGTCTTGCACGCGGTGGTGCTAAAAAACGTCCGTTCTATCAAGTTATTGTAACTGATAGCCGTAATGCACGTGACGGTCGTTTCATCGAACGTATTGGTTTCTTCAACCCAACAGCTCAAGGTAAAGCAGAAAAACTTCGTTTAGATGCTGATCGTTTTGCACACTGGGTTGCTCAAGGTGCTCAACCATCTGAACGTGTTGCTTCTTTAGCTGCTCAAGCTAAGAAAGCTGCAGCTACTGCATAATTTTTGCTAATTAAGTAGTAGGTAGCCCATGACACCAACACAGAATGTTCCCGAAGATCGTATTCAGATTGGACAGTTACGTTCAGCATATGGATTAAATGGGTGGCTCTGGATCTATTCCAATACAGAACCGATGAGCAACATCTTTGACTATCTGCCTTGGTACATTGAAACCAAAGCAGGTTGGCAAACAATAGATGTAAAACGTTGGAAACCGCATGGCAAAGGCTTAGTTGTTTCGCTCAAAGGCGTCATTGATCGCACTGCAGCAGATAACCTAGTTGGCGCAAATGTTTGGATTTCAAAAGCGCAACTTCCTAAAGCAGGAATGGATGAGTTTTACTGGTCAGATTTGAAAGGCTTAACAGTGTTAGGTTTGGATGATGAAGAACAAGAAGTAAATCTCGGAAAAATCCATGAAATGTTTGAGACAGGTGCCAATGATGTGATGGTGGTTCACGCAACACCAGACAGTATTGATACTGAAGAACGTATGATTCCATGGCATAAAGATGTGGTGCACCGCGTTGATCTCGAAGCTGGTCGTATCTACGTTAATTGGGGCGTAGATTACTAATTATTTTGGAAATACGGGGGTCTGCGATGTTTTTTGCAGTCATTACGCTTTTTCCTGAAATGTTTGAAGCGATTACAGCCTACGGTATTAGCGGGCGTGCAGCAAAAAGTGATTTAGTACAAGTAACTTGTATTAATCCTCGTGATTATGCTGAGGGCAACTACAAACGAGTGGATGAACGTCCATTTGGTGGTGGTCCAGGTATGGTGATGATGGCTGAGCCTCTGGCAAAAGCAATTCAACATGCCAAAGAGCTTGCCATGCAAGCAGGTGCAGTTCATGTTCCTGTGGTGTATATGTCACCGCAAGGAAAAACCTTAAATGAGCCTGCAGTACAACAATTTGTCGACTATGATGGATTGATTGTGCTGTGTGGTCGTTATGAAGGGGTCGATGAACGTTTGATCCAAAAATATGTTGATCAGGAATGGTCCATAGGGGATTACGTTTTATCGGGTGGAGAACTTCCTGCGATGGTTTTATTAGACAGTATTATTCGGAGACTTCCGGGTGCAATGTCTGATGAACAGTCTCATGTGCAAGACTCATTCGTGGATGGTCTTTTGGACTGCCCACAATATACCAAGCCAGACCATTTTGAAGGTTTGGATGTCCCTGAAGTCTTAAAGTCGGGACATCATGCCAATATTGAGAAATGGCGGTTTTTGCAGCGTTATCAACGAACACAACAACGCCGACCTGAGTTGGTGGACAATGTAGAGTTGACGAAGCAGCAAAAGAAATGGCTAACAGATTTGAATACTTAATTCAGAGTATTCTTTTAATAGGCTCTTTGTGCATTGAAGTGGTCAAGCATAAAGAGAAAGATAATCGGGTCTATGCGATTTAGCCTCTATACCCAGCGGATATCAGACCTCTTCTGACCCGCACATATTGGAGATACCCCATGAGCGGTAAGCATCCTTTAGTACAAGCTGTTGAAAATGCACAGCTTAAACAAGACATCCCAGCTTTTGCACCAGGCGATACAGTTATCGTTCAGGTTAAAGTAAAAGAGGGTGACCGTGAGCGTCTTCAGGCATTTGAAGGTGTTGTAATCGCGAAGAAAAACCGTGGCTTGAACTCTGCGTTCACAGTACGTAAAATTTCTAGCGGTGTTGGTGTTGAGCGTGTTTTCCAAACTCACTCTCCAATCGTTGCTAAAATCGAAGTGAAACGTCGTGGTGACGTTCGTCGTGCTAAACTTTACTACCTACGTGAATTGTCTGGTAAAGCTGCACGTATTCGTGAAAAGTTACCAGCTCGTAAAGTTAAAGCTTAATTTTAAGTTTTATACGAGTAAAAAATGCGCCCAATGGCGCATTTTTTATGCCTAAATTTTAGAGTCCTTGAAGCTTCAATCGGTTGGCGTGTTGTCGGTAAACATCAACAGGGTCTGGAGCAAAAATAGAACGTAATCCAAAGAACTGGTTAATCACATCTAAATGGTTCCAATTATAGTTATCGCGCACGGTCTTACCATACTTGGCACTACAACGTGAAACTAAGCCATCGTTATCATTGGGCGCTTGCATGAGTAAGCCTGTCGCCGCCAGTAATGAGTCTGGATCAAGTACGTTCGTCAACGTTGAGTTGCCAGAGAAAGAGTAAAAATAAATTCCATTTTCTTTCGCTAAACCTTCACCACAGCTTGTTTTTGGCATACCCAGTGGATATTTTTGTGCAAAAGCTTTAGCCCCAGCTTGACTTAAACTTTTACCCGCACCGAGTGCATCATGTGGAAGTGAGTTTGGGTTTTGCTGTTGTGCCCAAACAATAGCCTTGGACCCAAAGTTGATTAAGCCCACCAGTGGTTGTTCTAGCGGTGTACCTTGCGCGGAAATAATCAAATCCGCCACAGGAGAGCCTTTTAAAGGACTAGAAATGGCTGTTGCAGACGCGATTTTATTGGGCATAACATTTGAGACATAAGCAATACTATGCCCGCCGTGACTATGCCCAAGCAAATTGACTTTGGGTGCTCCTGTAATCGCTAAGATTTCACCAACTTGTTGCAGCAGTTGTTCACCACGAACTTCAGATGTGTTGAATGGAGAAACGCGTGTTGCCCATGCGTTTGCACCGTTACGGGCTAAATCTGGCAAGATTTGATACCAATATAGTCAACACGTCAAAAAACCAATACAATACTGATATGAGTTATCCAATACATTTTAGAAAAAAAATATTAGCCAAGCTTGAAGAAGGTCAATCTATCCGAGCGGTTGCTCAGCACTTCGAAATTAAGCGGTTTGACTATAATCCACACCAAGTTCATCGGTTCCTGCTCGAATCCAGCCACCCATACCATGTGCAAAAACCAAAGGGTATTTGGTCTTTGCATAATTAGAGGCAACGTAGTTTGATTTAATTTGTGAAGCAGCTGCTTGCGTTTGTGTAACAGCAAGTGCGCAGGTCGACAGCAGTCCAGCTATCAATAATCCATATTTCATTGATCATCCTCGTTTTTTAGTTTTTATGACGACAATTTAAGTTGTCAAAAATGAGTATAAAGGTGAGGGAGGAGGAGCGTAGAGAAATCCGATTAAATTAAATACAGTTTGTAACTGGATAATTCTAGGAGGCATCCCTCCGAAACGTTAAAGATTCGAAGGGAAAAATAGAACTAGAGTCCTTGCATTTTTAAGCGATTGGCATGTTGGCGATAGACATCAACAGGGTCTGCGCTAAATAGTCCACGTAGTCCCATAACTTGGTTGACCTCATCTAAATGGTTCCAGTCATAGTTATCACGGATGACTTTACCGAAGTGTGTACTACAGCGTGCCACTAAACCATCATTGTCTAAATGTCCATAGGCCAAAGGCCCCAACAGTGAGATCGCACTATCTGCGACATCGAGAATGTTCGTGACTTGAGACGTACCAGTCCACGAATAGTAATACACGCCATTGCTGGATGTTGCACCGCTCTTGTTACAGTCCGAAGCCAGTGCTGTTGTTGGATATTTCTGATTAAAAACACTGGAACCTTGCTCACTAATTGAGGTGAGTGATGCTGTTAAATTGCTTTTTAAGGCAGGGTTACTTTGCCCATAAGCAAGCATAGGACCAATAATATAATCCACCGCTAGACTGAGTAGTTGCGTTCCACCTTGATTGGCGAGAAGTTTATCCGCGACTTTTGAACCTCTAAACGTTGCCCCCACACCTGTCAGTGAGGCCACATATTGCGGTTTAACTGCTTCTACATAGCGGATGGTTGGTCCACCATGGCTATGCCCAATCAAATTGACTTTAGGTTTATTGGTTAGGGCGATGACCTCTTCAACTTGTTGTAGTAACTGTTCACCTCGTACTTCAGTTGATTCTAAAGGGGAAATTTGTGCTGCAAAGGTGGTCGCACCATTTCGAGCCAAGTCGGGTAAAATTTGATACCAGTAATCTAGTCCAAGTTCGGCAACGCCCACTCGGCTGAACCCAAACATGCCATGAGTAAATAGCAATGGATATTTAGTTTGAGCATAATTACTTTTTACGCTTGCAGTCACCGTCTGCAATCCAGCTGTGGCTGTGGTTGCGCTGAGTCCAAGGCTGGTAACCAGACCTACGAGTGACATTGTTTGTATCATTCTTTTCGTTATAAACATTTTTTTCATCCTGAAAAAGTCAAACACGGTATAGCTTTAATCTGCGAACGGAAGTTTTCCTCCCGTGTCATGCGTGGTTTCAAAGGCTCCTAGTCGAAGTTGTTCTTGTGAATTATTAAACTGTTGATCACGTAGTTTTTGAATGGCTTGCTGCTGCGCGTCTTGACTCATGTTGCTGTTGAGAATGCTGTCGCGTTGTTCTAAGTAGGTATTGACCCGAGATTTCCAATTGTTTCGATCTTTGTCGAGTTTTTCTAAGCGTACGGTCGCTTCGGCACCGACAAGATTCTGGCGCATTTGGCGAATTTCTTCGGCAGAGCCGCCGCGCGCTTTAATATCTGAGGTCAGTTTACGCAGATCTTCGAGTTTGGAGAGTTGTTCTAGGTTTTCTTTCCAATCTTCAGGCAGTTGAGCAAACAACTCTTTCAGTTTCTGCGCTTTTTGTACTTCAGTTAAGGACTGATCTGCCATGATGCTCATGCGGTCTAAGGTATATTCATGGTAGGTATTTTCAGCGCCAAAGAGGCCTTCGATTTCATAGTCGGAAAAGAACTGGCTACGTAGGTTTTTCATCAAAGTAAAAATTTTACGATAGTACTCAGGGTCTTCTTTATTTAGGCTTGGCTCCTTCAGGCTACCCAATTGCACACGATAATCTATATAGCGAGTCCAAAGATCTAAAATCTGCTTAAGCGCAGGTTCTTGATAACCTTGCTGGATATAGGCTTTAAAATCTTGCTTGATCTGGTCAATATTTTTTTCACCATATTGGGTAATGAAATATTCAAAACAGTTACGTGTTTGTTCATTAACAACTAAGCGATTATTTTGGTCGAGCACCAGTTGGCAGTTGACTTCAGTGTCCTGTTGGCTGTTGCTGACAAAAGGCAGCCCCGATGCATGTGGCAAGTCTGACGCTGCGGGTAATAAGCCTGTCGTATTTTGAGCACTAGAGCGAATCGGCCCTTGGTTTGAGCCAACAGTTGCATTGGGTGCGAGCCAAATGAGAAAACCAAGAATGACAACGATGATCACGGCGAAAATGAGCCATAATTTCTTTTTTTGCATATCCTATGCCTAACATCCCTATTGTATTTTTTATTTGGTTCATATGAATGAACTCAGTTTATTCTGAAACAAAAGAGCAAATAAACAACAGAAAAGTTGTAAAACTAGACAAGCGGTTGATAGTATTGCGGCAGCTTTAAGACGTGTCTATGTTATGAAATCATCTGCTTCAAAAATCCAGCGCCGTGCCGTGAATGGTGTATTTTTATTGAATAAGCCATTGGGGATTAGTTCAAATGCGGCATTGCAAAAAGTACGTTGGTTATACCGTGCGCAAAAGGCGGGGCATACGGGAGCGCTTGATCCATTGGCATCGGGACTGCTGCCGATTTGTTTGGGCGAAGCGACCAAGTTTTCACACTTTTTGTTGGACTCGGTGAAGCGCTACCAAACCACCATTCAGCTGGGTCACAGTACCACCACAGGTGATGTAGAAGGTGAGCAACTGTTAAAGCAGGCTGTACCTGAGTTAACCGAAGATTTGATTGAAGCCGTTTTGGCTCAGTTTATGGGTGATATTAAGCAAGTTCCACCAATGTATTCCGCTTTGAAGAAAGATGGTCGTCCTTTATATGAGCTAGCCCGTAAAGGGATTGAAATTGAGCGTGAAGCCCGTCCGGTTACCATCTCTGCGATTGAGTTGCTTTCATTCACAGCAGACAGTGTCACCCTCGATATTACCTGCTCGAAAGGTACATATATTCGTGTTTTAGGCGAAGATATTGCGAAGGCATTGGGTACTTATGGCCATTTAACTTATTTACACCGCATTAAAACGGGTCATTTTGATCTGATTCCAAGTTATACCATTGAGTATTTGGAAAGTTTGTCTGAACAAGAGCGCGAAGCACTGTTGTTACCTGTATATGCACCTGTAGATCATTTTCCTAAAGTACAAGTTCCAGAAGGACGCAGTGAATACTTTAGTCGCGGTATGGAAAGTAATATTGAGCATACAGCCGAAGCACAGGTCTTGGTTTTCGATGGGGAAAAATGCTTAGGCTTGGCTGAAATTACCGATAAGAAAAGGTTGGTTCCAAAGCGGGTTTTAAATCTATAATCGAAATATATCACGCGGTAAAAAAGGATAAGGCGTGGACATTGACATTATTATCAGTCTGATCTTTTTTGCCTTTTGTGCAGGCGCAATTGACGCTGCCGTCGGTGGTGGTGGGCTGATCCAAATTCCCGCTTTGATGAATGCATTTCCGTCGATGGCGCCTGCTACTTTATTTGGCACCAACAAATTAGCGGCAGTGGTGGGTACAGCTACTTCCGCCGTTTCCTTTGCCCGCAAAGTTCGCTTTGAATGGAAACTTTTGGCTGTGGTCGCAGTATGTGCCACCATCAGTTCATTTTGGGGCGCGGCCAGTGTCGCCATGATTCCAAAAGAAGTCCTCCAACCCTTTGTCTTGGTCATGTTGATTGTGATGGCGGTCTATACGCTCATGAAGAAGCAATTTGGGCAAGTGCATATAGCGCAAACTGTGACGCCTAAAATTTTGCTGTTGGCGGGAATAGGAAGCTTAGCCATTGGCTTTTACGATGGTTTGTTTGGCCCAGGTACGGGCAGTTTCTTTATTTTCTATTTTATTCGTTATTTACGCGTCGATTTTTTGCATGCGGCGGCATTGGCTAAAATTGGCAATGTGATGACCAATCTTGCAGCGCTAAGCTTTTTCATTCCCTCGGGGCATGTGCTTTTTGCTGTGGGAGGCACGATGGCCGTTGCAAATATGATCGGGTCTATTTGTGGGGTGAAAATGGCGCTGAAATATGGAAGTGGTTTTATCCGCATTTTATTTCTTATTTTGGTGACAATTCTGATCGTAAGATTGAGTTATCAAATGTTTTTGATGTAATGGTGAGATAGCTTTAAAACTTCATTACAAAAAACGCGTAGTCTGTGACCTCATTTCTCGTTTATTGCATTTATGATCAATACAGCGCACTCAATGCTGTGCCAAGAAGCTTTTCAATAAAAAATGATGTTTTAAGTTGAACGGAACTGGAGCATAGAATGAATATATTTGAAGCCTTAAGAGAAAGTCACGTTATACAACGAAATTTGGCTGAACGATTACTCCAAACTTCAGGGGATACGCCTGAGCGCCGTGAGCTATTTGAATGCCTTAAAAATGAATTATTTGCCCATGCTGTGGCAGAAGACCGTTATTTTTATATCCCTTTAATGATGACTGATTCGGGCCTCAACATTACCCGCCATGCTTTGGCAGAACACCATAAAATGGATGAGTTATTGGAACAATTGACCGAGACGGAATTCTCAAATCCGGGCTGGTTGGCAATTGCAAAAAAATTATCGGAAACGGTACATCATCACTTACAAGAAGAGGAGCATGGTTTTTTTCAGCAAGCAGGAAAAATTTTACTCGATGCTCAAAAGACTGCGCTCGCCAAGCAGTATCAGCAGGAATACAAAAAGTACAAAAAAATTGAAAAAGACAGTTTGGTTTAAGTCCATTTTAAACAAAAGATGGCGAGTGCCATCTTTTGTGATTTAAAGCGCGTCATCACGTTGCGGTTTGGCTCTAAAGGTAACACCAACAGAGGCAATCATAATGCAAACCAACGCCAACATTTGCCACATACTAATTTGTTCTTTCAGTAATAACCAACCTGCCAAGGCTGCTAAAGCCGGCGACAAACTTGAAAGCGTCCCATAGCTGAGTTTACTTAAACGTTTCAAAGCCATGAGGTCTAGAGCATAGGGAATGGTTGTGGCGAGCAGCGCAATCAATAAAGCTTTGGGCCAGTATTCCGTTTGCATCAGCGCTGTTGGGTTATGCGTGGCACTGATGGGCAGAAGCACCAAGGCTGAGATCACAATAGCAATACTGAGGGCATGCATGCCGATATTTTGACGGACGACTTTTTGCCCAAAATAAATATACAGCGCCCAGCACGCACCCGCTGAAACTGCAAATGCGGCTCCTAAGAAGGAGAAGTTGGTTGCATTGGCTTGATGCCACGGCACCATCAGTGCAATGCCTAAAATCGCTAATCCGACCCAAATATAATCACGACGTTGTTTGATCGAGAGTAGCGCTAAAGTTAAAGGGCCTAAAAACTCTAAACCGACGGCAATACCTTGCGGTAGTTTACCCAGCGAAGCGTAGAATAAAATATTCATGAGGCATAAGGCTGCTGTATAGCTGAGTAAATCTTTCCATTTTAAATGCGGTAGGCGTTTGATGATGCTCCATGAGCGGAACATCAGCACAATTAAAATTGCGGCAAAGCACAGTCTAAGGGTCACCACGGTGAGGGGATCCAGCACGGCAATCAACTGCTTGGCAAAAGAAGCACTGATTTGATAGGACAGCATGGACAAGACCATGAACATCACTGCCATCAGTTGAGAATTAGGCATCATGCACACATTAGGTCATAGCGACCTGTTATTTTAAGATGGTGGATTAGTATAACGATTCAGCACCCAAGTTGGATGCTGAATAAGCTGAATTTTTTTAATGCAACGACATGAATTTAAAAGTAATCGATAGAGCCTTTGGATTTAAAAGCTAAATTCAAACGCTGGATTGCATGGTTTAAACTGCGGCTTGGCGGTTTTTCTGGGCTGTATAAGTACAACCAATAGACGCCATGATAATCACGCTGAGCGCAAGCCACTGTGACCACAATAGTTGCTCGCCTAGAAAGATAAAACCGGATAATGCTGCGATAGCAGGTTCAAGACTCATGAGCGTCCCAAAACTTAAAGCGGTTAAATTGCTTAGCGCAATCATTTCCAAGCTAAAAGGCAACGCGCTGGCCAAAATTGCCAAAGCTATGAAATAGACAAAGTTTGAGGGTTCAAACACATTTGTGGGTAAACCACTGAATAGGGCAAGCGGCATTAATATCAGCATGCCGACAAACATGCCCAAGCACACGGTATGATTGCCCGAAACACCCGATGGGCGCTGCCCCGCCACGATATACAAGGCCCAACATGCACCTGCACCTAGTGCAAATGCGATCCCAAGAGGGTCTAAAGGTTGAGCTGCTTGGTCGAAAGGAAACAGTAAAACCAAACCTAAAATAGCCAGCCCGACCCAAACAAAGTCAAAGCGTTGTTTGGCATAAAACAGAGCGACACTGAGTGGGCCAATAAACTCAAACGACACTGCAATGCCGAGCGGCAGGCGAGCAATGGATAAATAAAACAATAGGTTCATGCCTGCCAAAGCAAAACCATAGCTGAGAATGGCTTTATATTTAATTTGCTTAAAATCAACCTGCCAAATTTTAAACAGCACGGCCAAGATGATTGATCCCAACAGCAAGCGCATGGCGGAAACAGTTAAAATGGGAAATTGATCAAACAAAACTTTGGCCAGTGAACCACTACTTTGCAAGCTAAGCATTGCAATCAGCAATAAAAAGGTCGCTTGGAGGTTGGGAGTACTTTTTAGATTTGGCATTATTAGAATACTAGATAGGGAAGTGAATACTTGCGAAAAGTAGCGGAGAATGTGCTTGGTTCGCACATAAAATTTTAACAAGTATTCAAAAATAAAAAAACCACAGCTTAGCAGCTGTGGTTTTTAAATAGAGTCGAATTAGAACAATACGCGAACGCGGATTGTGCCTTCAACGTCTTGTAGGGTATCTAAAGCTTCTTGAGATGCTGTTGCGTCTACATCCATCACCAAGTAACCAACATCACCTTTGGTCATTAAAGACTGACCAGAAATGTTGATGCCGTGTTCAGCAAACAAGTTGTTGATTTTTGACAACACACCTGGCACGTTTTTGTGGATGTGAAGTAAACGGTGTTTGCCTTCGGTCAACGGTAACGCGATTTCTGGGAAGTTCACCGCAGATAAAGTCATGCCTTTATCTGAATAAGAAACGAATTTCTCAGCCACTTCTAAACCAATGTTCGCTTGCGCTTCCATCGTCGAACCACCCACGTGAGGAGTTAAGATCACGTTTGGAATGTTACGTAGTGGAGAAATGAACTCTTCACCATTGGCTTTTGGTTCTTTCGGGAACACGTCAACCGCAGCACCAGCAACATGACCTGATTTCAAGGCATCTGCTAAGTCTTCAATCACGACACATGTACCACGTGCAGCATTGATGAAGATTGCACCTTCTTTCATTTGTGCAAATTTTTCTTTGGTCATGAAGTTACGTGTAGATGGAACATCAGGTACATGCAAAGAAACAACATCAGCATTGGCTAAAAGTTCGTTTAAGCTACCGACTTGACGTGCATTACCTAATGGTAGTTTCGTCACTGTGTCGAAGTAGATTACTTTCATACCTAAGCTTTCAGCAAGGACAGAAAGTTGTGAACCGATTGAACCGTAACCGACAATCCCTAAAGTTTTGCCACGAGTTTCGAACGAACCAACCGCTGACTTGTTCCAACCGCCTGCATGTGTATCTGTCGATTTTTCAGGTACACGGCGAAGAAGAAGAATAGCTTCAGCAAGTACAAGTTCAGCCACTGAACGTGTATTTGAGTATGGTGCGTTAAATACTGGAATACCACGAACCATCGCAGCATTTAAGTTCACTTGGTTGGTACCAATACAGAAACAACCAACAGCGATTAATTTATTCGCTGCTTCAAACACTTCTTCAGTGAGTTGTGTACGGGAACGAATACCAATGAAATGTGCATCTTTAATCGCTTCTTTCAACGCTTCACCTTCAAGCGCAGTTTTACGATAATCGATGTTGGTGTATCCGGCAGCATTTAGTGTGTCGATTGCGTTTTGGTGAACGCCTTCTAACAACAAGAAACGAATTTTATCTTTAGGAAGTGAAAGATGTTGGCTCATTACGGCTCCGCTACAAAGGCCAAATTTAGTGGCGATATAATAGCACGTACCGCGCCCGATATACATTTCCTTTATGCGGACTCTGCTGGGTATTTTTAGCCTCTATGGTGCGTAAAAAAGTCTTTTTGGTCTAATTAAACTAATCATTTCAAAGGTATCCTGAATAAAACAGCTTTTTCTGCGGGAAACAGAAAAAATGCCTTATAATATGACTCCGTGAAAATAAGCCAGTTGCACACTGCTGCTTAAATCCTCACGAACTGCCTGAGCCTTAGGGCATGGAAAGACTGAAATGAAGCGCTTTTCATGCAGAGAACCCTAGCGCCACAAACAACTTGTTTACTTCTTGCAAGGTCTGAAAACGATGAATGCTCCAGTCGCTTTAACCCCAGAGTTATTGACCCAATTGACAGCAATTGTAGGTGAAAACCGCATTAAAACCGATGCGGATAGCCTTGAAAATTGGGGACGCGATCATACCAAACATTTTGATCCAAACCCGTCAGTCATCGTTTTTCCATCGAGCACGGAACAAGTGCAAGCGGTTGTGAAACTTGCAAATGAGTTTAATGTTGCGATTACACCATCAGGTGGTCGTACTGGCTTATCTGCCGGTGCAGTCGCTGCCAACGGTGAAATTGTGGTGAGCATGGACAAGATGAACCAAATCTTGGAATTCTTCCCAGCAGACCGTATGGTTCGAGTCCAAGCAGGCGTGGTGACTGAACAGTTGCAAAACTATGCTGAAGAGCAAGGCATGTATTACCCAGTCGATTTTGCTTCTGCGGGTTCGAGTCAAATTGGTGGAAACATTGGCACCAATGCAGGCGGTATTAAAGTCATTAAATATGGCATGACGCGTAACTGGGTACTCGGTTTAACTGTAGTCACAGGTAAGGGTGATGTGCTGCGTCTAAACAAAGGTATGATCAAAAACGCAACTGGTTATGCGCTGCAACATTTATTCATTGGTGGTGAAGGGACACTGGGCTTAGTGACTGAAGCTGAAATCAAATTGGAACGCCAACCGCAAGACCTTCAAGTAATGGTATTGGGCGTGCCTGACTTTGATGCTGTGATGCCTGTACTTCATGCGTTCCAAGCAAAAATTGACCTGACTGCATTTGAGTTCTTTGGTGAACTGGCAATGCAAAAAGTGTTGGCACATGGTCATGTACAACGTCCATTTGAAACTGAATGTCCATTCTATGTGTTGTTAGAATTTGAAGCGCCATTTGAGCCAATTATGGACAAGGCGATGGAAATTTTTGAGCACTGCATGGAACAAGGTTGGGTACTGGATGGCGTGTTGAGCCAAAGCCTCGATCAAGTGGAAAGCTTATGGCGTTTACGTGAAGACATTTCTGAGTCGATTGCTCCATTTACACCATACAAAAACGACATTTCAGTTTTGATTACCCACGTTCCTGCATTTATTAAAGAAATTGATGCGATTGTGGCAAGTAACTACCCAGACTTTGAAATCTGCTGGTTCGGTCATATTGGTGACGGTAATTTACACTTAAATATTTTAAAACCTGCTGACTTAAGCAAAGATGAGTTCTTTGCCAAATGTCAGGTGGTGAATAAATATGTTTTTGAAACTGTAAAAAAATACGACGGTTCAATTTCTGCGGAGCACGGTGTAGGTATGACCAAAAAGCCATACCTTGACTACACGCGTTCGGCGGAAGAAATTGAATATATGAAGGCATTGAAGCAAGTTTTCGATCCAAACGGGATTATGAACCCAGGTAAATTATTCGACCTTTAAGTTCGAATTGGGTTTTAAAAGCGCATCCATGGTGATGCGCTTTTTTTATGGCTGAAGGGACTGAATTACATTTACTAAATAGTGTAATAGGCCTAAAAAAGGCATGATGGACTGATAAATAATGAATTTTGGGTGGGATTTATGTTGCGTCTTATTTTAGCTTCAGCCGTATGTGTGGGATTATTGTCAGGTTGTGCGACGACCAAAGAGTTAGTGAATAAAGTCGGTTCGTCAGATACGCCCTTGGCTCAGGTACTTAAAGAGCGTCCAGATTTGCGTAATGAGTTGGCTACGGTTGAAATCCGTCAGTACTTTAATACAGTTGAGTCTCCGACTGCGGCAGAAGTTAAAGTGACTGAAACAGGGTTGTTAGATGATTCGGTGAAGTCGGTGCGTACCGTATATAACTTTAAGTTGGTCGATGGCGACTGGGAAAAAACTGCGACGAAAACCTCTTACCAATGTGCGCGCGGTAAAAATACCAAGAACTTCCAAACAGCGAAGTGTTCATAATAAATCTTTGATTTATGGTTGAAATATAGGCAAGCTTGCCTCATAAAAAGCGTATCGGTTGATGCGCTTTTTTGCTTTTTGGGGTTTTATAAAAATGAATATTTTGATTGTTGGAAATGGTTTTGATTTGTCTCACTATTTGCCGACGAAGTACGACCATTTTATGTTGGTGATGAAGGCTATTGAGAAAAAAGATTTAAATAAACCAATCAATGATGTTTTGTATTCTCCATTTGAACATCCGATACATCTTATAACCAAGTACTTCAAAATTACTCATGCACTTGATCAGAAGTCATATCAAATGAATTTTGAGCAATTATTTTCTGAATTTAAGCAGTCTAGGGACATGGATTTTATTCATAAAACGAAGGGAAATTATGATGTATCAAGTATTTATTTAACAGCAGTACAAATTTATGAAATTCAAAACAAGTTAAAGAAAAATGGTTGGTATCAATATTTTAAAAATCATGTTGAAGAAATAAAAACTTGGATTGATTTTGAACAGAAAATTGAAGAAGTACTAATTGTATTAGCAAAAAGTATAGTTCAAATTGAAAAAGTAGAAATGAATATAAATGATCAATTTGACTTGTTAGATATTCTAAGTAAAAAACACATTGATACCTTAAATTTTTTTGGTTTTTCAAATAATGTCGGAGGTGCAGTCAAAATTGGAGGAAGAGTTACAAATATACAAAGACAAGCTTATATAAGTACGAAGTTTTGTCATGGGAAAAATATTGATAATGGGTTTAGTGCGACGGCATTCCTTGATTTTTTACAGCAAGAATTGGAAGATTTTATTCAAGTATTTAACTTATATCTTGAATTGATTGTTGATAAATTATCATCAATCAATAG
>NZ_JBUEBA010000002.1:275286-276966 GCF_058107045.1 Acinetobacter sp. AB03
AATAAAGTTTAAAAACTAACCCTAACTTTAAACAGGCTTATCTATGCTCCAGAATGGATAAAAAGGCTTCGATAAAGCTAGGCAGTCTTTTATGATGGATCTGACCAACCTTAATCACTTCATAGGTCAGACCATCAGCTTGAAGGTTGTGACTTTCAGCTTTTAATTTTTGCAATGTCAACTGTAAGCCTTTTAACCATTCTTCAAGTGCCTTGATCGGAATATCATTTTTAAGATCTCCACCTTGCATGGCAGTTTTAAAATGACTCAAGGTCGTACTATCCTTAAAGCAGGCTTCCACCTGATGTTCAGTACTTTCAAATAGGTCATGCTTGATCACAAATAAAAATTTTCCAATCGTTGGCTTAAGTGCGCTGAGATAAATATTTTTTTCATTCAGGGTATATCTTTTATTTCTGGTATTAATAAATTCTGAATTCCAGCCTTGAGATTCTAGAAAATGATCCATTTCAGCGAAGATGAGATCAGTGACTTGTTCCTCAATGCGTTCTGCGAGTTCCTTCAGTTCATGACTGAGCACGATCAGATTATTTTCCAGCTTTGAGCGCTGGGATTTTTCTTCATCATGCTGCTTGGATTGGGCCAAAATGGCTTGGAAGCGTTGTTCAGGCGTCATGATTTTACTCACTTGATATGCAGCCTTGATCACTTAATCATGTGACTGAAAAGCTTTAATTGCAAGCAGGTAAAAAGGGGGATATTTGGGAAGACTTTAAAATAAAATATATATTTTTACCGATATAAATTATTGTTTTTAAATTTAATAGACTTCCGTCATAAATCAAAAAACGTACAATTTATTTGATCTTAAATTAATCAGCAAAATTATTTAATTCAAGGGATAATTCTTGGATGAAATTCAAAGATATTCAAAAATTATCAGACGTTAAATTTCGTAGGCTTACCGGTGTTAGTTGGGCTACATTTAACCTCATGTTGGCCGAGCTAAATAAGCATTTACCTTGTCATATTGGTAAAGGACGACCGCATAAATTACCATTGGAAGATCGTTTGCTCTTATGTATAGAATATTGGAGAGAATATCGAACATTTTTTATCTGATGAGGAATATCGTCAACTTCAGCAAGATCTTTTGGTACAGCCTGATAGAGGTGACCTAATCAAGAATGGCGGTGGTATCGCAAAGTACGTTATGCTCAAGGTAACAAAGGGAAAAGTGGTGGGATACGGGTGATTTATTATTGGGTCACCGAGGATGATCAGATCTTTTTCTTAGTGGCTCATCCAAAATCAGTAAAAGATAATTTAACAGATAAGGAAACCGCTATTCTGCGCCAACTCGTGAAGGAGCAATTTCATGGATAACAACTTATTTGATGACTTGGTTGCTTCAATCAAAGAAGCTGGAGCTATCAAACGTAAAGAAGTTAAAGCAAGCCGAGTTAGAGAACTCGAATTGCCTGATATTAAAGAAGTACGTGAAAAAACTGGCTTGAGCCAAAATGAATTTGCTGAGTAGCCTGGGATTGAGTTATGCGTTGATCGCAGATTTCCTGCAAGACCCACAATCGTTTAAGTTCTTTATCCGACATAGACACCAACATATCAAATCGTCCGCTAAGGAAATTGCAAAAGTGCATATTCTAAAAGCGGACATTTTTACTTTGGAGAAACCGGACATTTCTATTTTGGAGTTAC
>NZ_JBUEBA010000002.1:277066-407090 GCF_058107045.1 Acinetobacter sp. AB03
GACTGCTTGTTTGCGGAATGTTCCGATTTGAACCACGCAGATTCAAATCCCAAGTGCAACACATTTGTAGTCAGTTGAAAAAGTTAGGTGTATTCATAGAATCATTAGACTTTTTCAACTCGCAATTGGAAAGCACACAATGAAGAAATACACCCAACTCTCTCAAGATGAAAGATACGAAATTTATGCTACTTTGAAAAGTAAAAGTTCAATCGCCTCCCTTGCTCGGGAGTTAGGACGTTCACGATCAACCATCTACCGTGAATTAAAAAGAAATACTGGACAACGTGGATATAGAGCTCAACAGGCAGCTAAATTTGCAAGTCAAAGACGGTATCGTCCTTCATCATCAATGACAGCATTTGCCTTCGCTTATATTGATTATTTGATTGGTTTGGACTGGTCACCAGAACAAATTTCAGGTGCTTTAACACAACGCGGTTGGCTGGATGTACCTTCACATGAGTGGATTTACCAGTACATTTATCAAGATAAATCAAAAGGCGGTAAACTTCATCTACACTTAAGGCATCAGAAGAAATATCGAAAACGCGGTTACAAAAACACGGATCGTAGGGGTCAAATCATTGATAAAACAAGTATTCACTGCCGAGACCAGGTCATTGATCAACGACAACGTTTAGGAGATTTCGAAGGTGACACGGTGATTGGTAAACATCATAAAGGTGCTTTATTGACTCTCGTTGATCGAAAGAGCCTGTATGTACATATTGTTCATTTAGGGCCAACGAGAGCATCCTCTCAAACGATTACTTGTGCATTAGATCGTTTACAAATGAGCCATGCTTATAGTGTAACATTTGATAATGGCAAAGAATTTTCCGAACACAAAAGAATTACTGATGTTGGCATAGAGACGTATTTTGCTGATCCTTACAAGTCTATTCAACGAGCAAGGAATGAAAATACGAATGGTTTAATCCGTCAATATCTGCCAAAATCATCATCGTTTGATGACGTGTCAAACGAACAAATAGAGCAGATAGAATTTGCACTCAACCATCGTCCTAGAAAAACACTAGGTTGGTATACACCGAGTGAAGTTATGGCTGGTTTTTATACTGTTGCACTTGCCGCTTGAATCCGCCCTTTCTTTCTCGTCGCAGTACTGCCACATGGCTTCATCGACCGATCGTCGCTGCTCGTTCAGGAAGAGACATACAGATTCCAGATCCCTTTTGGTCAGCAGGCTCAGTGCTTGCTGTCTTACTGTTGCAAACGGTAGTTGCAGATCAATGCTGTCATCAATGAACAGG
Organism: Acinetobacter sp. AB03; assembly: GCF_058107045.1. Lineage (NCBI taxonomy): Bacteria > Pseudomonadati > Pseudomonadota > Gammaproteobacteria > Moraxellales > Moraxellaceae > Acinetobacter > Acinetobacter sp. AB03. The sequence goes on from NZ_JBUEBA010000002.1 coordinate 278,344, forward strand.
TGCAGTACTTCAGCTGCCTTGCTGACATTTTTAGCTGCTTTTTGCCAATCCTTAAACACCGCTTCCTGCGCATAATCCTTTGCCTTCTGTTTGGTCTGTCTGACATGATGCACAAAGCCATCGGCAATACGTTCCAGCGCTTGCTGCCATCGCGTTTGAAGATAGCACAATAAATACAGCCATTGGCTGCCTACGGTTTGACGTTTCAGTTTGGCACCGTAGTAGTCGACTTTCTCTGCCAGGTGTTGCAGATTTTTCTGCGACAGTGATAGCGTGCTCAACAGCAGATCCACTTCCGGCATCCAATGCTGGATATGGCGATAGACAATCAGTTCTTTCTCCAACTCGGTTCCGGTGAAGTTACGAGCCGATTGTCGCAACTGTCGGAACGGCAGTGGACCTGTGCCGTTCACGAGCTCCGCCAGTGCTTGCTTAAGACCGCGTGACATTGCACGCTCAAGGTGCGCGGCCATGTGTTCCTGTTCGTCTCCCACCACCTGACTGATGATCTTTTGCAGCGTGCTGTAGGCAGGGATTGCGATCTTCTGCCCCGAACAATATTCAATGGCCGCATCGAAGAGGTGCCTAGGCGCTGTCCAGGCTCTGGCTTGCTGGGATAAGTAATCTCTCAACGCCGCTCCATGGTCTTTGACATTCCAGCGCTGGTAGTTGCAGAGCTGGAAAACACGTTGGTAAATCCGTTCGTTCTCTTTTGGCGTGAGATTAAAGGGTCTACAGCCTGGGCCTGGTAGAACGGTTTGATAAACGTATTTGAGGTCCTGCTTGATCTGATGAAAGCCGGGATTCAGCACCACCGGCTTGGCTTTGAAATAGCCCAGCAGTACCACCAGCATGTAACGCTGGCCCCGATGACGGAGGCTTTTAGCGATCGCCAGTTCCTTATCGTTCAGCGAGAAAAAGAAGCGTTGGTCGGCGGAGGTGAAAGCGGGGGGTCCATATAACTCATCTTGTTCTGCCTCGGACAAGATTTGGACACGTTCTTCGAATGCCATGGATTTAGCCCAAAAAGACTAAATCTTACTCAAACAGAGCCCAAATAGGGATCTCGAAAAAAGTAATACCCCTCTGGAGGCCACAGACGGCGGGGCCTCCAGAGCACTTTGTCGTTTTTGGACGGAAAATCCCTAGAACCCCTTACTGTGACTTAATTTTTCACTCTACCAAGCAATCACAGACTTGATTTTGGATTGATCATCAAGATAGTACTTAATATCTTTATTTTATTTTTTTCAATTAATTCAAAGTAGTAGCTACAGATATTGATTTCTATTAATGAGGTTTTTTCTTGGTCCACCCCAGTCATTTACACCTACACAATTTCAGTAGTAAATAGGTGTGTGGCTATAATCAAAACTATTCAGAAGTTGGCTCAGTAGGAGTTTCATTCAATGGTGGCAACAAGATAGAATAGCAATTAATAGGTTGATGTATGGAAATAAATTCGCTTTCGAACTTTCTTAGTGCTTGATGTTCAGGATAGCTTTCCACAGCCAAACTAACTAATTCCTTAGCTTTATCAAGATCGTTATTAGCACGATACCTTTCCGCTAATTGGAGCAACATTCCAGATTCAAGAAGTTGAGGGCAACGGAAACTAAATTTATGGTCACGTTCTTTGAAGTACTTCATTAAACAGGTGTGATGATCTTCAATACTCCATTCAATTTCCATCTCTAGTATATTTCGAGTAACCAATACAGCAGAGCTTGGCTGGATTAAAAGATTTTCATATCTTCCAATAAATTCTAGGCAATTTTCAATGCGGTCTCTTTCACCTACAAGACGATTATAAATGATGAATAGACAGATGAAAGCAAGCTTATCTGCAATGTTGATTCTGTCAAAGTTGGTTTGCAATTCTGTCAACAATTGAGATAAATCTGATAAAGGTTTATTTGGGTCATTTTCCCATAGGATTGCCAGCTGACTTAGAAAACCTTCAAATCGCTTGACCCCAGAACCTCTACTAAAATCGACTATTTGTATCCAATATTGAGGTGCTAGAGAGACGGTCATTATATTACTACGTTCAAGGTTATAATTATAAGGTTCACTTGTAATAGTTTGCTGACGCATAATGAATTCAGTAATGATATGTCTTGCAAGCCGTGCTAAGCCTTGAATCGTTAACCATGTTTTATTATCGATTCTACAAGTGTCGGAATAGCCAGAATCTCGATCTAAGGGTTTTGGTAGTTTTTGTGACGTATGTATGTATTTGGATCTAGCAAGATATGCATTGGACAATGCTGTAGGCAAATCAAAACGAGTTATCGGATGAGTTACAGCGTCAGATTCTTCTCTAAAGAATGAAGGTTTGATGTGGTTGATGGCAAAAGCTTGAAAACGTTTGCCTAACGATACATGTTCAATTCCTAAAATTGCATTACGTACACGTTCAGCAAGTTCTTCTTCAGCACCAGTTAAAGCCTCATCTATAATTCTTCTTTTTCTTTCCTCATAGTCATTCCACGTTGCTTGATGCCCATCAAATTCTTGAGCAAGAGATTCGATTGAGGCAACTAGAAGGGTATACGCCAGTTCAAAGTTATCTGCTATACGATGTATCCCAGTCACATAAGTTCGGATAGCATTCATTACTGTTAAGAATGTTTTGCGGTTCAAACCATGCAATTGCTGGGTAAAATTGATTAAGTGTTGTTTGTGGCTTTCCTGACAGTAGATGACTTTATCGAAGGTTTGATTTACTACTTTATTAGGAACAGTATGAGTGCTTGTACCCATTTCATCACTGAGTAATCTTTCAATCAGTGAATAACTTGGTGAAGCTATGCAATTTAAAGCGAAGGAGAGTATAGCTGAGAAATCACTTATAAAAGATGCAATACCATGGGAAGCCATAAAACCTGGTCCATCGCTATCAGGAAGGGCTTCGATAAGCTCCGTGTATGTGAAAATTAGAACGTTCGAATTATGAAAGGTTGACGTTCCCTCAATTGATCCAGTATCAGTTTCAATACGATCTTCAGCCATAAGGTGTAAATTTGAGTAGATGACACCTTTTAACTTATTGTGATATTCGACATCTCTCGTAAAGAGTTTACCTGAACCAATTTGAAGCACTGATGATTTCCTATTGTTAGATAAATTTTTGAATGATCAAAATACTTTCGATAAAATCAAGTGAATATATGAATATTATTAGAATGAAGGTCGAGAAACAACTTCAATTCATCAAGCTGCTATAGTCATTTTCGTAGCATAAAAGGATAGGTGAGGTTGAGCATGTAACCTGAAATGAATTTCAGAGACCCATTTCAATTGATGCAATTCACTACCACCAACATGAGATAAGCCAATAACACTTACATATTTGTTCAATTATTTTCAACAAATATTTTATGAAGAAATTTATTAGAAGAAGGTAAATTATGACTATATATACCATTGGTTTTACTAAAAAAAGTGCAAACAAGTTTTTTAATCTAATAAAGCAAAATCACGTTAAAAAAATTATCGATGTTCGCCTTAATAACGTTTCACAACTAGCAGGGTTTGCTAAGCGTGATGACTTGAAATTTTTCTTACGGGAGATATGTAACTGTGATTATGAACATGTGCCTGATTTGGCACCTACAGATGAAATTTTAAAGCCTTATAAAAAGGGCGATATGCCTTGGGATAGTTATAAAGATCTTTTTTTAAACCTTATGGCTCGGCGAAATATAGAAAAACATATAAGTCTGCAACAATTTGAAAATGAGTGTTTACTGTGTAGTGAGGATTTACCACATCAATGTCATCGTCGTTTGGTTATAGAATATTTACAGAAATATGCTGAGCAAAATCATGTGATTAAAGATATTTTCTAGGTAAAATTTATCTTCTTTCTTTAAAAAGAATTCGATAGTAAGAACATCACAAATCTAAGAATGAAAGAATTTGATTGTCATTTAAAGCTATGTATTTCAACGGATTAACATAAGAAATACTATGACTTAAACTTGTTTTGATATTGTGTATTATATTAAAAATATTGCTTGTACATCTTAAGTTGTTAATGATTCAGATTTTTTCTTAAGGTAGTTAAATATAGAGGGATTTCAATGCCACACGGTAAATTTATTTTGCATTCAAATTATATCCCCGCTGGGGATCAACCCGAAGCTATCGCAAGATTGATCTCAGGTATTGATAATGGTGCAACTCATCAAACCTTAAAAGGGATTACTGGCTCTGGTAAGACATTTACCATGGCAAATGTTATTCACCGCTTGAAACGACCTACTATTATTTTAGCGCCGAACAAAACATTGACGGCTCAGCTATACGATGAAATGAAGCGTTTCTTTCCAGAAAATGCGGTTGAATACTTTGTTTCTTACTATGATTATTTTCAGCCAGAAGTGTATATCCCTGGTAGTGATCGTTTTATCCAAAAAGATTCTGCAATTAATGACCATCTAGAGAGACTACGCTTATCCACGACTAAATCCCTCATAGAGCGTCGGGATGTAATTGTTGTTGCCTCTGTATCATCAATTTATGGTTTAGGTGATCCAAGTAGTTATAAAACCTTGCAAATTCCACTAGCTCCAGGTGCCCAATTTGAACAAAAAGAGCTTATCCATCGGTTAGCATTATTACAGTATGAACGAAGTGAAAAAACTTTAAAGCGTGCAATGTTTAGGGTTAGAGGAGACATCATTGATATTTTTCCTGCTGATTCAGAACATCATGCAATTCGCGTCGAACTCTTTGATGGACAAGTTGAGTCTCTTACGTGGATAGATCCTGTCACGGGAAAAAAGTTAAATGAAATAGATCATTACTTGGTTTCTCCTAAAACGCTTTTTGCGACCCCAAAAAATCAGATCGAGACTGCAATACCAAAAATACTTTCTGACATGGAGGAGCGAGTAGAGTATTTGAATAAAGAAAACCGTTTTACAGAAGCGAATCGTTTGTATGAAAGAATTACAAATGACATAGAAATGATGCAGCAATTAGGCTATTGCTCGGGAATGGAAAATTATTCTTGTTATTTTAGTGGACGTGATGCGAAGTTACCGCCAACTACCTTACTCGACTATTTAGCTGAAGATGGATTGTTATTTATAGATGAATCGCACGTCATGATTCCTCAGATTTCAGCAATGTATCGTGGAGATCAGAGTCGTAAAGAAACGTTAATTGAATATGGATTCCGTTTGCCATCCTCCAAAAATAATCGTCCATTAAATTTTCAGGAATTCGAAAGGATTAAGCCACAAACTATATTTGTTTCTGCGACACCAGGAGATTATGAATTACGTGTATCTCAGCCTAGAATCATTGAACAAATGATTAGGCCAACGGGATTGCTTGACCCTAAAGTCGAGGTAAGAAAATCTGAAGGGTACATTGATGATCTGCTCATTGAAATAGAAAAGTGCGTTAACAATCACAATAGAGTTCTAGTGACAACTCTAACGAAGGTAGGAGCTGAAAAGCTTCATGATTTTATATCAGATAAAGGTTTTCAAGTTCGATATATGCATTCGGATATAAAAACTGAAGACCGGATTAAAATTATTGAAGGTTTACGCGTTGGAGAATTTGACATATTAATTGGTGTAAGTCTTTTACGGGAAGGTTTGGATATTCCAGAAGCATCTTTAATCGCTATACTTGATGCTGATAGAGCTGGTTTTCTACGTTCGAGCCAGGCACTGCTTCAGATGATAGGTCGAGTTGCTCGTAACGAGAATGGTAAAGCTATCCTATATGCAGATAATGTAACTGCTGCAATGAGGAAGGCTATTGATGAAACAGCTCATCGAAGAGAACGACAAATTTTATTTAATCAAGAAAATGGAATTTCACCAGTTTCATCAAAACGTAAATTAGCTTCTGATAAAAATGAAGAAGCGGTACTTCCAATACATTCAGCAGCTTTCTGTGAGAATCTATCAATACTTTGTCAACAAATTACAAGCAAAGAACAGGAACTACTTACGTTTGAAGATAATGGAAATGAAGGAGAAGTTGAAAAAATTCGTCATCAATTAGATAATTTATATCGGCAATTTATTTATATTTGACATAAAATTGTTAACATAAGTGTAATGATACAGTATTCATTGAAAGAGCATTGATATCTAAGGGTTTGAGATAAATGGTTCTCAGATATTGGATATCATTGTTTTTAGTGGATATAATCATTAACAATATTTTATAAATCAAAATGTATATTAAAAAAGTATTTTATCAAGCCTATATTAGATCTCTTTCATAAATCAAAAAATGATCTTCTTTTTGGTTGATATTTGCACTCCAGATTTCTTGGCATTCATGCATAATCTGCGGATGAAATACATCGATTCAAAGAAGCTTTCTGAAACACAGTTCAAGCGATACACGGGCATCTCATGGTCAACCTTTGATTTAATGGTTGAGCAATTGAAGATGCATGTTCCTGCCAAAGGCAGACCACCTAAATTGAGCCTAGAGGATCAGATCCTCCTGTGCTTAAGTTATTGGCGTGAATACCGAACCTTATTCCATGTCGCAACAACTTATGGCGTGTCAGAGCCCACTGCTTCAAGAATCGTACGTCATGTAGAGGACTGCTTAATCAAGTCCAATTTATTTAATTTACCCAAAGATTTACCCGAGGGCGAAGGCATTGACTGGAATGTGGTGATTGTAGATGCCACAGAAATTCCAATCCAAAGGCCTAAAAAAACAAAAGAAAAGCTATAGCGGCAAGAAAAAAACCCACACTTTCAAAGTACAGGCCATCATTCATTATCAAACTCAAAAAATCCTGAGTTTATGTACGAGTCGTGGTGCCGTACATGATTTCGAACTCTTCAAACGTAACTTGAATCAGATTCCTGCAGGTGCATTTATCCTTGCAGATAAGGGTTATCAGGGAATTTATACAGTGTATCCAAATAGCTTGTTGCCATTAAAAGTAAAGAAGCGCTGTAAACTGGATCCTGAACTAAAAATCTATAATCAGCAAATCAACAAAAGAAGAATTGGGATTGAGCATGTATTTGGCAGTTTGAAAACCTTCAAAATTCTTGCTGAGCGATATCGCAATCGAGGCAAAAGACTAGGATTAAGATTCAATTTAATTGCTGGAATCTATAATTTAGAACTGAGTAAAAAATGACTTATGAAAGAAGTCTATTGTTGAATACATTTAAATTTTAAAATAAACCAGAAGTTAAGTATTGTTATTCTTCAAGCTTTGCCTATTGAAGTATACAAATTCTATGCTTATCTATTTATACTATGGGTTGGTATAGTATATTAATTTCGTGGGAACAAGGAAACCTGAATATATGCCATATAGCGATATTGATAAAAAACAGTCACTTATACGGATTAAGCGTGTTAAGAAACAAGTAGCAATACTTGAAAAGACACTTAATGAAGGTAACAGTGGTGATGAGTTATTGAAACAGTTGACAGCCGTTCGTGGAACGATAAATGGTTTGATGGCAATGGTTCTTAACAGTTATTTAAGAGAGGAGTTTCCAGAAAATGAAGCTCTAACTGAGTCTCAAAAGAAATCAATTGAAGAGACAATTGCTGTTATTAAGTCATACCTTCGTTAATTTAGATTTTAAGAAAAATTTATTAAAATTGGATGCCCATCCGATTATTAAAAAAGCACTGCTGTTCAAATTACATACTGGCGTGCGAGGGGCTGAATTGTTATTGGCTGAGCCTCATCATTTTGATTTAAATGAAAAAATCTGGAAAATACCTGCCTTGCATATTAAACAGTTTCGACGAAAAGTCATATTAGGCCATGAGATTCCCGACTTCTTAGTTCCACTTTCAGATCAGGCTTTAGATATTTTAAAAGACGTCATGCAATGGTCATACGGTGAAAAGTACATTTTTGCTAGCCCACGGAAACATAATCAACCGATTCATTTTAATACATTAAATATGGCTATACGTAAGATGGGCTATGGAAAACATCAATTATCCTCTCATGGACTACGTTCCACTTTTAGTACCATTTTGAATGACTCAGGTTTGTTCCAGGATAACTGGATTGAGGCACAACTTTCACATATTGATAAGAACCGTACCCGTGCCAGCTATAATCACGCTGACTATTTAGCCCAGCGGACTGAAATGATGCAGTGGTGGGGTGATTATTTAAGTACTGCTAAGTGAAAATCGTACTTTTATACATAGACTTAAAACATTATGGGGTTTCAAATGGATAGTAAACAATATACTTGCCGTGTTACATGGTCAGCAGAAGATAATGAGTATGTTGGGTTGTGTGCTGAGTTTCCATCATTGTCTTGGCTTGATGCGGATCAGTCTAAAGCATTCTCAGGAATAGAGGAGCTCGTTGCTGATGTTGTCGCTGATATGATTAGCAATAATGAAAAAGTTCCTACACCACTCTCCGGGAAAATATAGTAGGCAGTTTGTTGTCCTTGTTCTCAGTGGTTCAACAAAAACTAGCTCTCGAAGCCGCAGAACGTGGCGTGGACATAAATTGTTTAGTATCAGTAAAAAGAGCGATGTAATTTTAGTACGAGTGAGTGATAGAGCAGGAACTTATGCTTCATATATTCAGTAAATGGTATGTTTTTGAATTAATAGGTATCGCGGATTCAAATCCCAAGTGCGACACATTTGTAGTTAGTTGAAAAAGTTAGGTGTATTAGAATCATTAGACTTTTTCAACTCGCAATTGGAAAGCACACAATGAAGCAATACACCCAACTTTCTCAAGAAGAAAGATACGAAATTTATGCTGCCTTGAAAAGTAAATCTTCAATCTCTACTCTTTCCAGATCAACCCTCTATCGTGAGATCAAAAGGAATACAGGGGAACGCGGCTATCGGGCTAAACAGGCTGATCGGTTTTCAAGTCAACGACGATACCGTTCTTCATCTCAGATGACAGACTTCGCCATATTTTACATCCGTTATCTGATTGCTCTGGATTGGTCGCCTGAACAGATTTCCGGGGCATTGAAACAACGCGGCTGGCTAGATGTCCCATCACATGAGTGGATCTATCAGTACATCTATCAGGATAAATCTAAGGGTGGAGAACTGCATCAACATTTAAGACACCAGAAAACCTATCGCAAGCGGGGTTATAAAAACACAGACCGTAGAGGCCAACTGGTTGATAGAACAAGCATTCACTGTCGCGACGAGATCATAGACAAGCGTCAACGTCTTGGTGATTTTGAAGGTGATACCGTGATAGGCAAGAATCATAAGGGGGCATTATTAACCCTGGTTGATCGCAAGAGTCTGTATCTACATATCGCTCATTTGGGGAAAACTAGAACCTCAGCTAAAACGATCACGTGTGCTTTAGAGTGTTTGCGCCACAGTCATGCATATAGTGTGACCTTTGATAATGGCAAGGAATTCTCAGAGCATTGGCGGATAAAGGAAGCAGGTATAGAAACTTACTTTGCAGATCCGTACAAGTCGATTCAACGTGCCAGAAATGAAAATAGCAATGGTCTGATCAGGCAATATCTGCCAAAATCCTCATCGTTTGATGATGTTTCAAAAGAACGGATAGAACAGATAGAATCTGCTCTAAATAATCGCCCCAGAAAGACACTGGGATGGTATACGCCCAGTGATGTTATGGCTGGTTTTTATACTGTTGCACTTGCCGCTTGAATCCGCCTATTTTTAAATAAAGCTTTCTTTGATTTAGTGCTTTTTATTTAATAAATTAATTTTAAAAACAACTTAGGCTAATTGATAAACACTATCTGGAAAGATTAAAAGAAAATATTTTTTAATTTCTGCTAATTCATTTAAGGCAGGTTCCCTTTCAAGCAGTTGAAATGTCCAAATAAGTACAGCCTGATGATTATCATAGCAAGTATTTACTCCAAGAAAATTAGCCATTCCATAACTTCTATTGATGTTCATTTCTTTAATTAATTGATTTCCTAAGTCACGAGCTTGCTGGCTGATCAATAACGTATTTCTCTTGAAACTGATGGATGGACTTATCCTGATAAAATTTTTTCATTCAATTATACTGATACTTATCAGCGCCTTCATGATTCTGTGAATGTGGAATATTTACATGGTAGTCATGGAGAAAATCAAAATATTGTTTTAGGTATTTCTGATTTAGATGATGTGTCTTTGAAGAAGCTTAAGGCATATGGTTTTACCAAATATCATCAGAAACTTTTTAAAGATACAGATTATATATTCTTAGATGAGTTCAAAAGAATAATAGAAGATGGTAAAAAGAAGTTTGATGCAGATCTCAAATTGATGAGCGCAAATGCATTAAATGATATAAGTGCAAGATTTATTAAAAGGGGATTAGGTAGTAACGCTACTACCTTGGATTTAAACTTTATGATTTGGGGGCATTCATTAGATATTTCGGATAAAGATTACATTCTAGATTTATTTAGTTTAAATGATGATATAGATCGAAATGTTCGTGTTACAGTCTATTACTTTGATAAAACTGCAAAATTTTCATTACTCAATAATTTGTTGGCTATTTTGGGTAAAGATAAAGTAGAGCAATGGATGAAAAATAAATGGCTTTGCTTTAAGCCTAACCCAGAAATTAAATTTCTCGCTCAAGAGAGTCCAGATGTAGACCAAGCATCCTAAATTTAAAACACTGCAACTCATTTAGCCTATCGAACATGGTTGTTTGCTAGGCTATGATCAAATTATTCAAATGATAAGCAGAATAAAATGAAAACCCTTGCCTTTATTCACTCAGAAAGTACACGGACGGCTGTCGGTGACTTTGCCTCAGTCATCTCCGTGTTTTCACACTATGAACTAGGGAACTCGGTTTCACCTTTTCTATTGCTTGATCATATCGGCCCGAGTTATTTACAGCCGACCCGCTTAAAAAAAGGCGTGAGTGAACATCCACATCGTGGCTTTGAAACAGTGACTATTGTTTACCAAGGTGAGCTTGCCCATCAGGACTCGACAGGTGGTGGCGGTGTGATCGGCGCAGGGGATGTACAGTGGATGACGGCAGGGGCTGGGGTGCTGCACGAAGAAGTATTTAGTGAAGCATTTTCCAAAACAGGCGGGGCATTTGAAATGATCCAGTTGTGGGTCAACCTACCTGCCAAAGACAAAATGAATTCTGCACGTTATCAGCACTTGAGTCATGAAGCCATTCCAAAGCTTGAGTTGGCGAAAGCTCAAGGAACGGTCAGGGTGATTGCAGGGACTTATGAAAACCAGATAGGGCCTGCTCAAACACATAGCCCTATGAACGTGTTGGATGTTCAGCTTACAGCGGGTACGAAAACAGTTTTACCTGTATCGGAAGGTGAGACGACACTGCTGTATATTCGTAGTGGTCGTCTTCAGCTCAATAGCGGAGAAATGATAGAAGCACAGCAGATGGCAGTCATGTCCAATCATGGTGAGGACTTTGAAATAAAAGCGGTACAAGACAGCGCTTTTTTATTACTCAGTGGGCAGCCTTTAAATGAACCGATTTATGGACGAGGTTATTTTGTCATGAACACCTTCACCGAAGTTTTACAGGCGTATGAGGACTTAAAACAAGGGCATTTTATTGCGCCTAGTACCAAACCAAATGCGACAGATGAAACTTAAAAAAGTAACAATACAAACAGATGCAACACTGCTAAAATAGCTTAACTGAGCTTTGTTGGTGTCACGGCTCGGTCTATTTTAATAACACCTTTTCTAAAAACGCTTTGTGAATACAGCGTAAAACCAGTGTGCATTTCTCGCACCCATTACATTTTTTATTCAATTTTACAGTGCTTGCCATTGGGCTTAGTCGTCTCTCCCTCCAACGGACTTCGCTCAGGCGTGTACGCATTTTATATGTAGATAACAATGCAAAACGTACAAGCTTTAAAGTTAAGCCGTGCCACATTGATGTTTCCTTTGGCATTGGTTTTATTCGAATTTTCGGTCTATATCGGTAACGATTTAGTCCAGCCTGCTATGCTCGCGATTACCCAAGACTTTGGGGTAAGCAGTACATGGGCACCATCCTCGATGTCCTTTTATTTACTGGGTGGGGCTTGTGTCGCGTGGCTGCTTGGACCACTCTCAGACCGTTTAGGCCGTAAAAAAGTGTTGCTCGCAGGTGTGGCATTTTTCGTGCTGACCTGCCTCGCGATTTTACTCACTCAAAACATTGAGTCTTTTTTGGCGCTCCGCTTTTTACAAGGCGTGGGGCTATCGATGATTTCTGCTGTGGGTTATGCCGCAGTACAGGAAAGTTTTGAAGAACGTGATGCCATTAAAGTCATGGCACTCATGGCCAATATTTCTTTGTTGGCACCGCTGCTTGGTCCCGTTGTGGGCGCATTTATGATTGACCATGTGTCATGGCATTGGGGCTTTATTGGCATCGCCTTTTTGGCTTTTTTAAGTTGGTTTGGTTTAAAAGCCAAAATGCCTGCGACACAGCAGCGTCATTCTAAAAAGCCTCTGCGCTATATTTGGGATGACTATAAAACGGTCTATAAAAATAAGACCTTTTTGGCGCTCACCTTTGGCCTACCCATGGTCGCCATGCCTTTGATGCTGTGGATTGCGCTGTCGCCTGTGATCCTGGTGGAAGAACTTGGCTTGAGCAGTATGCAATACGGCTTGGCACAGTTCCCCGTCTTGGGCGGTCTCATTCTGGGCAACATTGTATTGATTAAAGTCATCGACAAAATGGCACTCGGTAAAACTGTGTTACTCGGTTTGCCTTTAATGTTCGTCGGTACGCTGTTGGTGGTGCTCGGCACCATTTTCCAAAGCTATTTCTTGCCGTTACTGATTGTGGGGATGACTTTGGTGAGCTTTGGCGAAGGTATCAGTTTTTCGGTGTTATATCGCTTTGCGTTGATGTCATCGGAGGTGTCCAAAGGGACGGTTGCCGCAGCCGTTTCGGTACTGATGATGTTTACGTTTTTCTTCGTGATTGAACTGGTTCGCATGGCTTATGTGGCATTTGGTCTTTGGGCCTATAGTTTGGTCTGCCTCATTTTGATTGCGTTATGGTTTAGCTTTCCACGTGCGACTGTGAAAAAAGTGATGCAAAAACGTCTTGAGCGTGGTGTTTACTAAGATTTTATTCACTGAATTCAGCGAAGTTCACATCATAAAAAAAGCGCGCATTCATTTGAATGGGCGCTTTTTATTACTGCTCTAAAAGATCTTTTTAAAGCCAGTTTTTTTAAATTTAGGCTTCAGCTTGCTCTGGTTCCAATTTTTTAATTTTGGCATCAAACACAAAAGGCCCAAAAGGTAAGATTGAAGCGATCAAACCTAAAATAAACATCTTCAAAGACCATTTTTGCTTTTCACAGACCACAAACAGCACGATGAGAAACAAGATAAACAATACGCCATGACCCATACCCACGTATTTGACTAGGATCGGGTTATCAAAGATGTATTTCATTGGCATCGCAACGAATAACAATAGTAAAAAAGAAATCCCTTCTAAAAATCCTACAACACGTAATGTCTGAATGTTCATGGTCAAAAAATCTATGAGAATGAAGCTCGAGTGTACGCAAGAACCAGATAAAAATGAACCACAATACACCCGTACATCATGAACCTTTTAAAGATCGTCGTTGTGTCATCCGTTTTATTTAATGTCTCGGGCGAGCAGTTCAGTTTTTAACTTCAGCAATTCGGGCAGAGTTTCCAGTAGTAGACTGATTTGTTTGAGTACCAAGTGTAAATTCTGACTCATTGTTTCTTGCGCATTTAAGCGTTTAATCTCTGCCAGTTTTTGCTGGATGTCGAGTTCAGCTAATGCCTGCTGATGGAGCAGTACATGATTTAGCGTATTTTGACACCACAGCATGAGTTCCAGCACTTGTGTATCCTGCACCAATTCTCGGTGACTTCCCAAAGCAGAAATATAACTGAGTTGACTGTGGCTATATACCAAGTAGCGAAAAGCATGATGTACCAGTTCTGGGTTTGGATTGGGTTCAGTACTGAGACTGGAGATCATGTTCGCCAGTTCAGTTTGGGCATTATGCGCAGTACGTCGCGCACTGCGGTAAGCGAGACTATTATTTTTGCCGTGTTGATATTGTTCACAAATGGCATTGAAATAGTTGAGGGTTGCATCGGATGCTTTTTTTATGGTGTTGGAAATATTGCGGAAGTCCCAATCGGGCCAAATAAAACTCACTGCGAACCAAGCAATGGCACAACCAATGAGGGTGTCTATAATTCGTGGTAAAATAATGGCATAGCCTGCACCTTTTAAATTAAAAATCAGTAGCACCATGAGTGTTGCCATCAGGGTCGCCATGGCATATTTCTTGGAACTGAGATAGAAAAAGCACACACCAAAAATAATGGTCAGCAGTAGCTGTCCTTCAATACTCGGCACGAAATACAGCAGTGGAATCCCTAAAATAATGCCCAAAATAGTGCCCAAGGTTCGCATTTTTAAGCGACTTTTGGTCGCAAAATAACGCATTTGGCAAACAAATAAACTGGTGAGTAAAATCCAATAGCCATGTTGCGCAAAGGGCAGAAGTGAGATGCCATAACCGACAGCAAAGACAAATGCGATGCGTACCGCATGTCGAAACAGTGCGGATTGGGGGGTGAAATGTTGACTGAGTTTGAGCCACAGATCATGCCAATCATGGATATCATCATCATATAAATTGAGGTTATCAATATGCTGCTGATAACGCTGTCCTTGGCGGGATTGTAGTTCGTTGAGGTGCTGAAAACGTTCATGCACACTGTCCAAATTATTTAAAATCAGTTGTAGGTTTTTGACTTCAATATTATGTGGATGATCTCGAATCCAATCCTGCATGGAACTGTGTAAATTCAGCAACGCCTGAGTGGTCGTTGGATCTGATACATAGGTTTGATTGTTTAAAATACACCGTGCCAAAGCCTGACAGGCAAGGGCTTGCAGTCGAATATTTTTTTGAATACGAAAAATGAGATCAGTTCGGCTAAAGTTTTGATGTAACTGCTCATAGTGCAAATAATTAGAGCTGGCTTGTTCATGAATGTCTTGAACGAGAAAGTAGAGATTGAGCCAATAAATCGTATTTTGGTTGGCGCGAGATGCTTTTAGTCGCGTCAGTAGTGAACTTTTGGTGTGGTTAAAACTTTGTACGACAGTACTATTTTGTAAGGATAAACCGTAGAGCAGCGCTTCTACATTGTCTCGATTGTCTGGGTCGAATAGACGTGCTTTTGCGTTGAGCAAATCGGCAACTTGATTAAAACAGCGGGCTAAGTTGTCCTGAACGGCCAAGGTGGGTTTAAGGATATAAAACACAATGGCGGTACAGCCATACCACAATGCTCCAAAGACAAAACAACTGGGTTGAAAGTACCAAACCGAATATTCACCTAGGCCAAACATGCTGTATAGGGAAAGTAGAATGGTGCCAAAGCTCATTGCTGCATAGCGTTGCCCCAGTGCCCCCAGTAAAATAAAACAAGCACTAGACAGTGATAAATATAAGATGAAGAAGAATTTATAAGGATGTAAAAAATCTAAAATGCTACTAACACTAAAGAACAAGATACAGACATAGGCAAGATTTCTGAGACGAATGCTGAGCCGGTCATCGAAGTCGGTCAGGGCTGTTGCAATTGCGCCTAATGTGGTCGGAACGATGAGCTGTTGCAGTCCTGAAAAATATAAACCTAAGGTTGTGCCACTCAGCACAATCAAGATTTGCAAGCAATACATAAAAATTGCATTGGACTGAAAGGACTGAAACCACTGACGAAGATTGTTCACGATGTAATAGTCTAGGCTTAGTTTTATTTTGGTTTTAGCCTGAACTTTTTTTAGAGCACTGTCAATTTAATGCGGTGCTCCACTGCATTAAAAATTCACCTATGACAATAAAAATGCAGCAGAGCATGGCTCCGCTGCATTGTGTGTATAAGTCGAAACTTATCCACATGTGCGAGTTCAAAACACTACTTTATTCACACTGCATGGGATAATAGATTTATTTAATTACGCCACACGCAATACGGTCACCGCCACCGCCAAGTGGTTTAGGGGTGTCTGAATAGTTATCACCACCTGCATGCACCATTACCGCTAAGCCCTCAACGTCAGCTAAACTTAAGCGAGGAGCGAGTAAATTGACTTTTGCATTACCTGCTGAGTCGACATTCAAGATTGGTAAATCGCCCATATGGCCATTCAGTGGTGTGCCGTGGTTTGGCGCTTTTTCTGGGTTAAAGTGTCCCCCAGCGGCTAAAGCAGCCACAGGTTTTCCTTCTTTTTCAGCTACATCACACGAACCTTTTTCATGGATATGAAAACCGTGTGGGCCGGGTGGAAGTTGAGTCAAATTGGTTTGAATCGCCAAACCAACAGGGCTATCAATAAAACGAATGGTGCCAATTTTTTGTCCTACTCCAGCAGTTGAAACAGCGTGTACATCGACGTCTTTGACCATCGTGTTGGTTTCAGTAGGTGTAGTGGTACATGCCACAGTCCCTAAACCGATTAAAGTCACAAGTGCACTTAATTTGAAAGCAGAAGACAACATGTTGGATCCTTTTTCCTTAAAATTCAGAACCATTCAAACAAAGCCAGGGCCTCGGTTCAATATTGTCCGTACAGCGTTTTTGTATCTGACATAAAAAAACGCATGGATTCATTGAAAGCATGCGCTCAAGTCATTTCACTGAACTTATTTTTTGGGCGTATCTAAAGGCTCTCCAAGAGAATCATAAGCCAATGTCGCTTTCGGCATCATTAGGGGTTCATTGACTTGTTCATGTAGCCATTCGCGCCAAATGGCTAACAGTACCGCTAAAATCACGGGTCCGACAAATAAGCCGACCATACCAAAGCTGGCTAAACCACCCAATACACCAAACATGATGAGTAAGAACGGAATTTGCGTTGCACCTGAGATCACCAATGGGCGAATCACATTGTCTGCTGTGCTGACCACACAGATACCCCACACCATCACACCAATCGCTTCAATGGTTTGTCCTTGAGAGAATAACCATAAAGACACGGCACTATATGCCACAGGAGGGCCAAAAGGAATGAGTGCAAAGATAAAGGTCACAATGGTCAGTACCATTGGGTTTGGGACACCAGCAACAAAATAGCTCAGGCCTGCCAAGAGTGCTTGCGCAATTGCAGTCAGGCCAACCCCATAGACTACAGCACGCGTGGTTTCAGAAATGGTGTCTAAATAGTGGTGGATACGTGGGCCAATCACCATCTCCAGCGCTTTACTGACCTGATTTAAAATGGTTTGTCCGTCACGATAGAAGAAGAATAAAGACATCACCGCAAAACAGAGTTTAAAAATATTTTTACTGATTTCACTCAGCACCAAACGACCATAATTTAAGTGGCTTTGAAACCAGCCTGAGACATTTTGTACAATACTGTTCGGATCGGTGTTGATTTCTTTTAAAGTACGGGTGACTTCTTTACCAATAATGGGCAAGTCCCGAATAAATTGCGGAACATCTAAATGGCCTGAGAACACTTGTCTTTGCAGTTCATAAAATAGATTACGGCCTTCATGCTGCAGCATAAAAATGGCAAAGGTCAGCGGGATACCGACGACTAATACCACCATACTGATCATGATGGTGGCACTTAAGGTTGGACGCGGTCCACAGAGTTTCTGCACTGAGTGATATAAAGGCCAAGTGATGTAGGCAATAATCGCAGCCCAAAGCACAGGTACAATAAAGTATTTCAGGACTTGAAAGCTCAAATAGAACAGAATAAAAATCAGTCCAAATAACAATACTTTTTGTAAGGCTGGTGCGTATCGTTGCACGGTATTCACTGCTATATCTCTAAGGTCAAAGTCATATTAACTGAAAAAAATGCGCACGAGAACGTACCCTTGGTAAGTTCTCGTGAATAACCGACTATAAATAGGGAATAGCCCCGTTTTATCTATAGCAAAATATTTTAGAACCAAGCACTTGGGTCATCGACAATGGCGTTCAGCAGCGGTTGCCATTGGCTTTGAATGGAGAGGTAATTCTTTTGTGTTTTATCAAATACGCTTAAACCTTGCATTGCCAATTGGCCATACGCAGTACGTTCTGAAATCCATGCTACAGGTTGTTGTTCAATTTTCGCAAAAAAATCTTGGATGTCTTTGGCACTGGCGCTGTTGGCCTTGACCCGATTGGCCAAAAGCAAAATTTGCACTTTGCCTTTACGAATGCGTTTAATATCTTGTAAATGCTTTAAAAAACGACGGGTACTGTCAATATCAAAAAACGAGGGTTGCAGTGGGGTCACAATCGCGTGCGCCTCACTGACCAGTTGTTCGGCATGCTCACCAGACAGTGCACCTGGTGCATCGATAATTAAATATTCAATATTTTTAGGCACTTCACCAATCGATTTCTCATGGCGCCAATCTAAACTTTGAATATGCGCCACTTGCTCTGGACGCTGTTTTAACCACTGACGAGCAGATTTTTGATTATCGGCATCGGCCAAAGCCACTTTATAACCTTTTTGTGCGAGTGCCGAAGCTAAATTGATTGCGGTTATCGTTTTGCCACAGCCACCTTTTTGGTTGGCGATTAATATCGTTTTCATGACCTTAAATGATTTTATTCTGCTCACCCCTAGCATATCATTCTTTTGTGTGTCGCATATGACACCAAACCAAAGTTGTAAGTTTAAATCTTGCTACCTGTAGCACAAAATTAGGAAAGAACCATGTCCATATGGATGGCAATGTTGATCGGTGCAGCAATTGGTGTGGTATTGACCACCCTTATTTTAAGTCACAGCCGAAATGGACGCATCAAAGCAGAATATGAGCGCTACATTGCCGAATTAGAACTAGAGCATCAGCAGGCTTTGGCCCAAGCACAAAAGCGCAGTGTCAATACCAGTCGTGCAGTGCTCAAAGGTAAAATGGCGGAGCAACTGGCACCGATTATGCCGCAGTTTGAATACTTACCTAGCGATGCTAAGTTTTTGGGCGATCCTGTCGACTATGTGGTCTTTGATGGTTATACCGACCTGCGTGATGGTGAAGGGCGACCAGAGGACATTGAAATTGTTTTGATTGATATTAAAAGCGGTGGGGCGAGGTTAACCAAAGGACAAGTTGCCATTGCCCAAGCGATTCAAGCTGGGCGAGTTCGTTTTGAAACGGTCCGCATCGACTTTGATACGATTGAATAAGCTTGATAATGTCTACCCATGAAGGCATTTCTTTATATAGAGCAGATGCTTTCTACATGACTATCATGATCCATCGCTTGAGTGTGGCTTTTGAGCACGTGCAAAAAACATCAGTTGTCCGAGTTTCGGAATACCTTCGGCATAAAAGTAGTGTTGTTCTATCAAATTAAAACCTGCTGCTTTTAAGGCCGGTTCAATGTTTCGATTGAGATGGCAACCATCGGCTAAACGCTTTTGCACAGGCGTGAGTAAGTGTTGTAGGCGCTGAATATAAAGGTTATTTGTATTTAATACATGCTCCACCACATGAAAGGTGCCACCCGGTTTGAGCACGCGTAATATTTCTGCCAAAGCCTGTTCTAGCTCAGCAATACTACACAGTGTCCATGTACTGACTACGTGCTCAAGGCTCTGGTCAGCAAAAGGCAGCTTTTCCGCAGGGGCTTGTACATGATGCACTTCAAATGCTGCTGCTTGTACCCGCTCTAAAGCCAAATGATAAATTTCAGGACTGGGTTCAAGGGCAAAGACAGTATCGACATTTTGATAAAAGGGTAGATTCAGCCCTGTACCAAAACCAATTTCCAATACCTCTCCCTGAATTGGCAAAAGCAGTTCGCGGCGCTTGTCCATTAAGCTTGGTACTTGCATGACCTGATTTAGGACATGTGGAAAGATGTGTTGTTGATAGTATTTATAAAGCATGATTGTTTTTGGGGCTCTGTTCTTCAGCTCTAGCCTAACTGAAAAGTGTTGTGGCTAAAAGTAGACTGCATAATTCGTTCACAATGTTACTAAGTTCATAAGCTTCTTTTCAGGAAACTGGACTAAGATGAAAATTGGTTCATATTTTCCTAGGTCGATGGGAATGAGGTTTGCAATGAAATCTAAATTTATCCTGCTCGGTTTACTCAGCAGTTTGCTGTTGCCCATCAGTGCAAGTGCCACTGTAGATTACAACATTGCCAAAGGTTTAGCGCCGACCTCTAAAGATCAATCGATTTCGGTATTGAAACCGTTTAAAGGTGATTTTCGAATTTTAGGTTCTAAAATGTATTCGGATGATGCACAAGCTAAATTCTCTCCGATTGACTACGCCGTGAGTTGGGGCTTGTTTGCTGAACCTGAAATTGCACGCCATATTACCGTGAATCAATACGACCGTTATCTCAACTGGAAAATTGATCGTTTGCCTGTGCCTGCCGAGCAAGCCATGCAAATGGTGTCAAATATGCACATTATTCCAGCCAGCCCAGAAATTGCTAAACAAATTAAACACGTGAAACGTGGTGATTTGGTCCGTTTAAAAGGCGAGTTGGTTGAAATTAAAGACAAAGATATGGTCTGGACCTCATCCTTAACCCCGACCGATACGGGCGATGGAGCATGTGAAGTATTTCGGGTCAACTCAATCCAATGGATCGAACGGGTAAAGGGATAAATTGGAAGTAGCGCTGAGTTACTTCATCGTGTTGTTTTAATTTTTTTAGACGATTAACACCCATATGAAGTCTTGCTCCACGTGAAACCTATTGGTCAAATCTGTGGATGCTTATAGGTGTATCAATGTTAATAGTGTTTATAACTATCTGATAATAAAATTAATCTTGTATTTGTTTAAAACCACGTTCAAGTAACTTGAACGTGGTTTTTTATCTTTATTTTGCAGTTAATGCCGTACCCTCAAATTCAATACCATCCCATCCATTCAACATGAACTGACGAATATTTTGATGATCTGTTGCATCGGGTGTCGCTAAAACGGAAGCATAGTGTTCTGCAAATAGGCTTAAAGTTTGCGTTTGATCGAGACCTTGAAGTTGTGCAAACGAAAACACTTTTGCGCTACCTTGGTTTTCAGTTGCCGCATTGTGCTGCAAACCATTTTTAAATGCAGTTGGTGTATGTGTATAGGCTGCTTCAATAAAAGCCAATACATCTGAAAATTTTGCTTCGCCCGCTGCAAGCTGAGCCAATAATACCTGTGCCATGCGTCTATTTCCGACTAAATTTATGTCCACATCATACCCAAAAATTGCATGTTTGGGAGTTTTTGCCCGAGAGAAAACCGACTGTTTTGCATGAAGAACGGGTGCTAGTGATTTTGGGAATCTATGTTGTATTGGTCATAGAGTACACTAGGGTGAAGTAAAGATATTCGGCGATGCTAGGTTTAATATCCCATGTAAAGCATGTGTGAGTTTGAATGCTGATGCTCACTTTGAGAGTGAGACAGCAAGATATGTAGGGATCAACAACCGATGTTGAAAAACCTTGAAGTACGAGGATTGATTCAGGTTTAATAGCATTATAGTTGATGAACTGTGGATAACTTCGGACTTATCCATACTGCATTTTGTAAAGAATAGGATAGGTCAATGAATTGGATCTTGGTGGCAATGGGGGGCGGAATAGGGGCCTGTTTACGCTACGGTGCAGGATTATGGTTGTTTAAACCGAGTATGAGTTTTCCATGGCCGACATGGTGGATCAACATCATCGGGTGTTTTGCTGCAGGTGTTTTCTTTGCATTTAGCCAGAAGTTTCCAGTACTGCAACAAGAAGCACGTTTATTTTTGATGGTGGGTATATTGGGCGGTTTCACGACATTTTCTAGTTTTGGCCTCGAAACTTTTCAGTTATTTAGACAGGGACAAACTGTCCTAGCGTTGAGTTATGCACTGTCGAGTTTAGTGGTGGGCGTCATCGTGCTTGGGATCGGATTTTATCTGTTGGATAGTGTGCTTAAACATTAAGAAAAACGCTGGTCAAAATAGGAACCAGAAAAGAACGCATAAAAAAGAAGCCTAAGCTGGAGGAGGTCTTAGGCTTCTTGATATCTTTACTATAACGCGTATAACTTAAAGAAAAATGAAATTATTGTGAGCGTTTGAAACGCGCGAAACGTTTATTGAAGCTTGCAACACGACCTTCATTACTGGTTTGGCGTTGTTCACCGGTATAAAACGGATGTGAAGCACTTGAGATATCTAAACTGACGTAAGGATAAGTCTTGCCTTCATACTCACGAGTTTGATGACTTTGTAAGGTACTGCCGATCACGAAAAACGCGTCGGCATTGGTGTCGTGGAACAGGACTTCACGATACTCTGGATGAATATTGGCACGCATAGACTTCTCCTTAAATGTATTATTTTGAAATGTTATAATATAACAATTTAGAAGTCAAAATAAACCCAGTGACTTTATGTAACTGGGTTTATTGAGTTGTAGCGATTTTATCGTGCCCGCAGTCTTTATTTAGGCGGGAGGCGGGACCAACTCTTCAAATAGATCATTGAGGTTGTCGTGCACTTTGAGATGAATCAGGTTCCAATAATGTCCTGAGACTGTGCGATTGACCATTAGTGTATCGGGTGAGGGTTTAAATACATCCCAGTATTTTAGCGATGGTTTGACCAGTTCAATACCATCATGATGCGCTGAGTTCTCAGCAAAGTCATACAACGTAGTCAGTGGACGCATGAGCACTTCTAACCATGCTTCATACAGTTCGGCAGGGAACTTGCCTTGCTCAGACATAGAGTGCAAAGCAGTCAGTTGCTGTTCCATGACCAAGATATCACTGTCGCGCGCTGCTTGAATCAGCTGCTTAAAATGCATCACGATTTCAGTCGATAGGGTTTTTACACCGCCGTAGTCATATACGATCACGCTACCATCTTCTCGGAAAGCAAAGTTGCCCGGATGGGGGTCACAGTGGAAGCGCTTTAAGAAGAAAATCTCACGGCCAATGGCACGAAATAAACGACGCCCCAGTTCATTGCGTGTGTCTTGTGACCATGTACTGGCAGTTTCAATGCTTTCACCGTGCTCCAAGCTTAAGGTTAAAATGTGGCGGCTTGAATAGTCTTTGTAGACTTGAGGAATAATAATTTTAGGGTCTAAAGCTTGATGAAAGGTACGTGCGACCTCTAAGTTTTGGGCTTCTATTTGATAGTTTAGTTCGTTGTCTAAACTGTCCTGAATTTCTTTAAAGAGTTGATCTTGCAGCTTACGGTCAATTTTAAGTACACCCATCAAGCGAAGCGCTAAACGGACCTGTTTTAAGTCACTTTCACAGGCTTCTTCTATGCCCGGATATTGAACTTTAACTACAACTTGCTCACCACTCGGTAAAGTAGCTTTATGCACTTGGCCAATGGAGGCTGCGGCAAAGGGTTGTTCATCAAAGGTGGTAAAAATTTGATTGAGCGGCTTGCCGAGTTCTTTTTCAACTTGAGCTTTGATCTCTTGAAAAGGCATGGCAGGCGCTTGGCGTTGTAATTTACTAATTGCACGTGCCACTTCAGGCGGGAAAATATCTTTGTATTGAGATGCAATTTGCCCGACTTTCATCACGGCACCTTTCATTTCACCTAAGGTGTCTGCAATTTGAAGTCCAATGTCCTGAAAAAGCTGACTGCGCGCCGCATTTTTTTTATCTTCATCGGCATTGAAGTTTTTAATTGAATTGGTCACAGTTTTGGTTGCGATACTTGCTGTCATGCTGGCAAGTTTCATAAAGCGACGACCGGGCGTACGAGTCGTATTTGCCATGCGATATTCCTCGGGGAATTTTCATTACATCTCAGATTTGATCATAGGCGACAAATGCAAAACTGCCTACTTTAAATTGTTAAGCTGATGTTTCTATTTAAATAATAGTGGTCAGTTGAGTGAATTGCACACAAGATGTCGCTGCATTTAAAAATCGCGTTACACTGTGCGAAAAATTTTGAGTAAGAAATAAATGAAAGTTTATCGTTATTTTACAGGCAAGGACGATGTGCATTTTTGTGCGCGCGTCACCAAAGCACTGAATGAAGGCTATAGCCTGTATGGTTCACCCACCATGACCTTTAATGGCAGTGAGGTGATCGTTGGGCAGGTGGTGGTTAAAGACGTTGAGGATGAGAGTGAAGTGCCACAAGGTCTGAAAGACGCTTTGGCACAACAGTAGAAAAACTGGAATAGGAGAAGAGTCTGGCTCCTTCATATTCCATGCCATGCATGACTTATGGATAGTCCTGACTGAGACGTTTATTGTTGTTATAAAGTCGGAGCAAGAGCAGGACACATGCCACGCTTAAACCGACAATCAGTCCAATCCAAACACCTGCTGCACCTATGTTGGTGTAGCGCGCTAAATAGATACTGACTGGGAAAGCCACGATCCAATAGGCAACCATGGTAATCCACATTGGGCCTTTGGTATCTTGCATGCCGCGTAAACAGCCTGCGGCACTAATTTGCCAAGCGTCCATCAGCTGATAGGCAAGTGCAAATAATAGTAAATACATCGCAACCTCTGATACTTCGTGATCCGAGATATAAATCGCCACAATTTCAGGACGAAACAGTGCAATCAGCAGCATGGTCATCAGCGCCAAAACCGTACCAGTAGCCAGTCCGAGTTTTTGCACCTTTCGCATTGCGATCCAGTTTTTCTCGCCATAATAAGTCCCGACACGAATAGTCAGGGCGATGGCAAGAGACATCGGAATCATAAACAACTGAGAGGTGACCGACATTGCAATTTGATGCGCAGCCACAATGGTTTCACCCAGTGGGCTCAGAATAATCGCAGCAGTACTAAAAATACTGACTTCGAAGAAAATAGCTAAGCCAATAGGTAAACCAAGTTTTAAAATACGCTCGATCCAGTAGCGATCCATCTTCTCCCAAGTGCTAAACACTTGAGTTTTTTGATATGCCGAGGCTTTAAAAATATAAGTGGCCAAGGTGAAAAACATGATCCATTGTAAAATCGCAGTGGCAAATCCACAGCCTGCTGAACCGAGTGCTGGAATCGGGCCGAAACCATACATAAAGACAAAGTTCAGTGGAACCAAAAGGACCAAGGCCGCTAAGCTAATGACGGTCACAGGACGTGGATGGCCGAGTGCTTCTGAGTATCCGCGCAGTGCTGCATACATCGTTACCGCAGGCATACCAAAGCCAATGGCATGTAAAAATAGGCTGGCTTTAGGCAATAAGTTTGCAGGTACACCCATGAGTGGCAGTAAGAGTGGCATGCTTTGTAAAATTAAACCCGCAATGCTGCCCAAAATAAAGGCGACCCAAAGGGATTGACGAGCAATGGTGGCGATTTTTTCAGGTGTACGTGCACCATTCGCTTCGGCCACCAATGGTGTGGTGGCAATCATGATACCGCTAAACAGCAACATGATAGGTATCCATAAACCAACACCGACAGCAATTGAGGCTAAATCAGTAGGGGATAAATGCCCTGCCATGATGGTATCAATCAACCCAAGACCCGCTTGAGAAAACTGCGTGATCAGGATGGGTAGCATGAGTACCAATAACTTTTTTAATTCGAAACGATGGGAGGTGATTTTATTTGTAGTCGACACAAAAATTACTCATATTCATCATGTGCTTGGTCTAAATAAATTCAGCGTTGTAAAGTGAGAAGCACACCAATAAAAATTACGACGCCACCAAGTAAACGCTGCCAATTAACAGGCGTTTTTTCGGTACCAAGTAGACCATAGTGGTCAAAAATCATTGAAGTCAGGATTTGTCCAAAAATGACTAAGCCTGAAAACGTGAGAAAGCCTAATTGAGGCGCAGTATAGATGCTTATACTGATGGCATAAACCCCTAGGCATCCGCCGAGCCATAAGTACCAAGGAATATTGGAAAAAGCATGTAACTGTGGTTTGTCGACAGGCTGCAACAAAACTAAAAGCGCTAACACACAGGTTCCAACGAAAAAGGATAACAGTGCAGCTTGCAGGGGGGAGTATAGATATTCTCGGAGTTGTGTATTCAGTGCAGTTTGAAAGGTCATAGCAATACCAATACCGAAAGCAAGCGGTAACATAAACAGCAATTGGCTCGATATTTTCATCATTTTAAACCATTCATTCTTCTTGTCTTTTTATCAGTCTAATCCAAATAGACACAGATTTCATAAGTGTCTTGATGCAGTCATGTTAAAATATGCAAGATTACCGCTGTGCTTTAGAGTCTCTTCCTTGACTGATTTACATCCTGCAAATATTCCGTTGTCTTTATATATTCATATGCCGTGGTGTGTGCGTAAGTGTCCCTATTGCGACTTCAACTCGCATGCGGTGCCAGATGGCAAACTGTCTTTAGATTTAGAGCAAGAATATTTACATGCTTTGGTGGAAGACTTTAAAACTCAACTCGAGTTTGCTCAAGGGCGTCATATTCATAGTGTGTTTATTGGGGGCGGAACACCGTCTCTCATTTCAGCACAAGGCTATCAATGGTTATTTGTGCAGTTGAAAGCACTGCTGCCTTTTGAAGCGGATTGTGAAATTACCTTAGAAGCCAATCCGGGTACAGTGGAACATGACCCTTTTGCCGATTATTTAGCGGCAGGTATCAATCGGTTGTCGATAGGGGTTCAAAGTTTTAATACTGAACATTTGACCAAGTTGGGACGAATTCACAGTAACGCCGATGCGATTTCTGCGATTGGTCTTGCGCGTGATGCAGGCTTTCAGCGAATTAATGTCGACCTCATGCATGGTTTACCTGAGCAAACTTTAGAACAAGCTTTACTGGATTTAAAGCTGGCCGTAGACAATGGTGCAACGCATATTTCATGGTATCAACTCACGATTGAACCCAATACCGTGTTCTTTAGAACCAAGCCTGTCTTACCTGTGGACGAGGTGCTTGAAGAGATTCAAGCCCAAGGTGAAGCTTATTTAAAAGCGCAGGGCTTTATTAATTATGAAGTTTCGGCATGGCGTAAAGAGCAGCCTTCCGCGCATAATTTGAATTACTGGCAGTTTGGCGACTATTTAGCGATAGGGGCAGGTGCACATGCCAAAGTGACCCAGCCAGATGGGGTCTATCGGTTCCAGAAAACTCGTTTACCCAAAGACTATTTGGCTAAAGTCCCTGCGGAGCATGTGCAGTTTAAGCGGATTGAAGCCGACGAACTTCCATTTGAATTTATGATGAATGCTTTGCGTTTAAATGATGGGGTTGCAGTTGAATATTATGCGCAGCGTACAGGTTTGAATCTGGATAGTTTGGCTGAAACGTTAGACTCACTACGCAGTCGAAAATTAATGGTGGATGATGCCATGCGCTTAGCATGTACCGAGCAAGGGCATGTATTTTTAAACTCAGTGTTGGAAGAATTTATCTAAATTTTATAAAGCCATGCTTGTGTGAGTTGCCATCATGGCTTTGAATTTGGCTCAAAAGCGATACATGCGCTGTGGAATTTCTATAAAAATTCTAATTTTTGATATTTTTTATAAGATATAGATTTATATAATAAAAATTGTTTTACTGTTATTGATTGTAAGACCTATAAATCAGCACGGCACAGTCTTCATTTCGTAGTCGGCTAAGATATGTGAGAAAAAATAGAAGACATGAAATTGGGGGAACGAATATCACGGCCTTCAGTAAGAATCTTCATTTAATTAAAAAACTGAGAATTTGGGTATTCAAGCATGGCAAGAGTTTATACAAAGATCGGCGATATTTTTTCTGTAGACTTAGAGCATGGCACGAAGAAATATTTTCAACTTATTGCTTATGATCAAACACAACTGAATAGTGATGTGATTAGGGCATTTAAAACTGAGTATCCATGTGGACCTCACCCTGACATATCGGATATTGTTCATGGTGAGGTCGAGTTTTATGCCCACTGTGTGACGAGATGGGGAGTAAAAATGGATCTGTGGACTAAAATTGGCAAGAGTACGGAGCTTGGAGATATTTCTAAAATTCTATTTAGAGATTCAATAGATTATGGTGCGAAAGTAGGAGAGGAAACAATAAAAATATCTCAAAACTGGTATGTATGGCACATCAATGATGATCAATTTACTTATGTTGGAGAGTTAGAGGGGGAAAACCGTAAAGCCGAAATAGGGGTGGTTGTGAACCCTTTTGATATAGTGAAACGTATAAAAACAGGGTATTACGATTTCGTATATCCACAATTTGAATAGATATTTTCTTTTAAGTTCACTTAAGTTTTAGCTTAAATATTAAACAATATAAAGCTTACGATTCAATCCCACTTTTTACATAAAGTCTCATTCAAAGCCCAATCTGTGATTATTGTTTCATGTATCTATATTGTTTTGATTTAAAAAATGACTGGATGATTTAATCATCATAGATCAGATCATCTTCATGCACATTGATAAAGTCAGGTTGCGGATTTGTATCAAATTGAACCGCAGAAATGGACTCTTTGCCTAGAATTTTTGCTTTTCCCACTCTGTGCATACCATCCATTAATCGGCCTTGAGCACATAAAATGATGGGATAAGCTAAATCTGCCTCTAGAATGAGTTGCATATGCGCAATAATGTCTTGAGTGGTTGGGTGAGTATCTGGATACCAATAAGCTTCGTCTAATTCCTTGATGTCTGATAGCGGAACTTGTCTGACTTGAAAAGATTGAGTGAGTTCGACCAAGCGATCGACATCCCAAATATGGGTATCGTTTTCAACTTTTCTAAAATGATATTGCTTTCTCATCAGGATTAAACCCAGCTAAAATACACAAGAATTAAAACATAAAGTCTCAAAGAATACTTGTGTGTGAAATTAAGCGAGTTAATAATCATCAGACATTAAATAGCCAGTTATTTTTGATTCAGCCGCTAATGAATAGCGTTGATTCATTTGTACGAATTAGCTTACATTAATTCCCTCTTTTTGCGCCTATACGTCTGCCTGTAAGTTTTCTAATATAGAACCATAGAGAGCAGGATGCTCCAATAGAATAACAATAAAGATCAGCTCAAGGACGAAAGTACGACAGGAGTCATACCTCAGCACTTAATACGAAAAACCCCGACAGGATGTCGGGGTTTTTTATTGTCCAAATGTTTATCTTGTCATATAGGCAAGCTTATATTTACATCTTAAAACAGAGCCACTTTGAAACTTTGTTATGCTGAATAAATGAGCTGTAATACAGAACTCTAGGTTTCGTAAAACTGAAAATAACCAAGCAATAATAAAGGAGAATCAGCATGGCACAGACCAGCCAAGACCGTAATCCAAGCCCTGATTTAGCTGAAGATAATGCATTCTTTCCATCGCCTTATTCACTTTCCCAATACACCGCCAGTAAAACCGACTTCGATGGAACCGACTATCCAACACCCTATATTGGGCATAAAAAAGTTTTGATGGTCGCAAGCGATGAGCGTTATCTACTGATGAAAAATGGCAAGTTCTTCTCCACAGGCAACCATCCAGTAGAAACTTTACTGCCTATGTATCATTTAGATCGCGCAGGCTTTGACATTGATATTGCTACGTTATCCGGCAATCCCGTTAAACTTGAAATGTGGGCGATGCCCCATGAAGATGCTGTCGTGCCTGCAACATTTCAAAAATACTTAGCCCAATTTAAGAAACCCTTAAAACTGGCAGATGTACTGAAAAACAGTTTAGGTGATGACTCTCCCTATTTGGTCGTTCTTATTCCCGGTGGGCATGGTGCTTTGATTGGTTTACCTCAAAGTGAAGACTTAAAAACCTTACTGAAGTGGGCGGTGGCAAAAGATAAATTTGTCATTTCGCTGTGTCATGGGCCAGCAGGCTTATTGGCTGCCGCATTTAATGAAGCCCCTGAAAATTATATTTTTAAAGCGTACAAAATGTGTGTTTTCCCCGATGCACTCGATCAAGGGACCAACTTAGAAATTGGCTATATGCCGGGGGAGTTACCATGGTTACTGGCAGATCGCTTAGAAAAGTTGGGTGTTGAAGTGGTCAATAAAGAGATGTCGGGACAGTGTATTCAAGACCGTAAGCTAATTACAGGAGATAGTCCTTTGGCATCGAATACCTTGGGTAAAATGGCAGCACAAGCGCTTTTGGCCGAGGTTCAGTAATTATTGTTTTCTGAAATCAAGAGCGCCGTGGCGCTCTTTTTTATGTCCAATTTACTTGTTAAAAGTTCTAGTATTTAAGATTGGAAACTGATCTTTTATGTGGAAAAAAGATTAAAATTAAGCACTCATTTGTTCCAACCATACTGTTTAAAAATCGCACTGCCTTGAGCAGAACTTAAAAACGTAATAAAACTTTTCGCTTCAGGATTTTTTAGACTGTGTTGTGTCAGGGCGATACCTGCATCACGGTAAATCACCAGTTCAGGTTCGATCGGAATAATTTGCCCAATGTCTGGATTACTGACCCCCCAAATATTAAACACTAACCATGCATCATAGCTGCTGTCCGCTTCCCATGCTTTTTTCGCTGCGCCTGTATTGGGTGCATACATGGCGATATTTTTACGGAATGATTTTGTGAGCTGAATGTTGCCTGTTCTACCTGCAATATCTTCCCACATACCCACTTGGCCTGCGCCATGGGTGACCAAAACTTTGGTGTTTGGCTTGCTTAGGTCTTTAAATCCTTGAATATGTTTAGGATTGCCTTTTCTGACTAAAATGGCAGCAGGGCGTAAGTAGAGTGGCTCAATTGAGTCCTTTACGATTTTGTTGGCAAATACGCTTTCAAAATCAGACATCATGGCTTCCGAACCGCTATAGATGACGTCTGCATCGAGTTTGGCTTTGTCGGCCCATTGTGAAGTAGGACCAGCGGTTACATGGACATCTATCCCTGTCTTATTTTTAAATTGTTTCGCTGCTTCATGCATCGCTGGTGCTGGCCCACCTGGACCATAAACATTGATTGCCGCAATAGTGTCCATTGATAAAAAGCCCAGCATGAGCGGAAAGATATAGTAGCTCAGCTTATACATTTTTAACATTGTTATTTCCTTTATTGATATTTAAACGCTAATCATATTTGTTATTCTGATGTAATTGAATATTTATATTATTTTTTTTGTTAAATGATTTTTGCAATATGTGAAAGAGAACAGCAGCAACTATGAAGTTGCAGGTTTATGGAAATATAAGGTCGAACAAGAAATAAAAAGAGCGCCTAGGCGCTCTTTTTATCGGTCTAATACTGTTAATTAGTAGTCAAAGCTAAAGTGTTCAGGTGCTAAAGAAGTCATGGTTTTTGAAGGATTGACCATTGCTTCAGCATGTCCTTGGGTCCGTGGCAATAAACGTTCGAAGTAGAAGTCAGCGACTTTAATTTTCGCTTTATAGAATTCAGCAGATTCTTTGCCATCACCAGAAGCCAATTTTTCTGAAGCCACAGCCGCTTGTTGTGCCCAGAAATACGCCATCATCACATAGCCTGAGAACATCAAGAAATCGACAGAAGCTGAAGATACCACGTCACGGTCTTTACGAGCTGCTAGCATAATACGAACAGTTAAGGCATTCCACTGCGCACATACTTTGGTTAAGTCCCATGCAAAACGACGCATGTATTTATTACGTGCCTGTTGACCACAGAATTTTAAAATTTCAGTGGTGTAGTCACGAATTACTTTACCTTTAGAGGTCAGAAGTACTTTACGACCAATTAAGTCAAGTGCTTGAACACCTGTTGTGCCTTCATACAGTGTCGCAATGCGTGCATCACGTGCAATCTGCTCCATACCCCATTCTTTAATGTAGCCATGACCACCGTAAATTTGCATACCGTGGTTTGCAGCTTCCAAGCCCAATTCAGTTAAGAAGCCTTTTAAAATTGGGGTATAGAATCCTAAGTGATCATCATGTGCTTCAAATGCAGCAGTATCGCCACGTTCAAGCGCATCTGCCATTTTGTCGGCAATTTGCGCTGCGTAATAAATCATTGAGCGACCGCCTTCAGCAATCGCTTTTTGTGTTAGCAACATACGGCGAACGTCAGCGTGATGAATAATGGCATCCGCCACTTTTTCAGGGTCTTTCTTGCCAGAAAGTGCACGCATCGACATACGTTCTTTGGCATATGGAAGTGCACCTTGGAATGAAAGCTCAGCATGTGCTATACCTTGAATGGCAGTACCGATACGTGCGGTGTTCATGAAGGTGAACATGGCATGTAAGCCTTTGTTTGGCTCACCAATCAAGTAACCGACAGCATTATCAAAGTTCAATACTGCGGTTGCAGAAGCACGAATCCCCATCTTATGTTCAATTGAACCACAGGTCACAGGGTTACGTTCACCAAGGCTGCTGTCTGCATTGACCAAGAATTTAGGCACAATGAACAGAGAAATCCCTTTGGTGCCTGCAGGTGCATCTGGAAGACGAGCAAGTACGATGTGAATGATGTTTTCAGTTAAATCTTGTTCACCTGCAGAGATGAAGATTTTGGTGCCTGAGATGTTATAAGTGCCATCGGCATTTAATTCTGCTTTGGTCTTTACTTGACCTAAGTCGGTGCCACACTGAGGTTCAGTTAAACACATGGTACCAGACCATGTACCTGCCACTAAGTTCGGCATGTACAGATTTTTCTGTTCGTCTGTACCAAACTGTAAAATGGTGTTCATACAGCCGATGCTTAAACCTGGGTACATTTGGAAAGACCAGTTTGCTGTGCCCATCATTTCCGATTTAATTAGGTTTAATGATTGTGGCAGGTTCTGACCGCCAAACTCTTCAGGGAAAGACAAACCTTGCCAGCCACCTTGGACAAACTGGTCATAAGCTTCTTTGAAGCCTTTTGGTGTTTTCACTTCACCATTGTCGAAGGTACAACCTTCTTCATCGCCCGATTGGTTTAAAGGAGATAAAATATTTTCACAAAAATCTGCTGCGCCTTCTAAGATCATATCTACCGTATCAGCGTCGGCAGCTTCACCATTCGATAGAGTTTGATAATGTGCAGGATAGTCCAGCACTTCATTCATTAAGAAGCGAATATCATGTAAGGGAGCTTTATATGCAGGCATGTGTGTAATCCTAATTTAGAAATAGTATTGGATTATTTAAATCGATCATTTCATTATTCATACATCGTATCAAAATACATTGATAGATCCGACTTGAGAAAATGTCAGAAAGGCGAATTGGTAGATAAAATCATCAATCTAAAAAGACAGTTCTGTTACACTGACTCGGTGGTCTTTTGATCATGTACTTTTTTAATAAACTATAATTAACTCAGGTTTTCAGCAAGTATTATGCGCTTAAAATATATAACACTTTGTTTATTGGGTTTGAGTATCAGTGGGTGTACTCAGCATGTCATTAAATCCAATGCCTCTTCAGATCAGCAGCTCGGGCAACAAGCCACGCATGGTCTTAATGCCATGTTTGAAAATGCCAGCTATGATTTTAAAGGTCAGTTCTCTATTCAATCTGACTTTAATTTTAATGAGTCCAAGCCAAATACTCAGTCAAATTCCAAGTCCAATGTTCAGTCAAATGGGGCGAACTTAGATCCAGAGTTGAAAAAACAATTAGATCAACTATTAAAAAATCAAAAGATTTCCTTTACCGCCAAAGAAAAACAAGCCCTATATGATGCACTTGCGCGTGAACAAAATCCGTATGCATCGTTGTATGGCAGTGGTGAATCACGTTCTGCTAAGGTTCAAATCGCAGAATCTTTGGTAAATTTACTCAATGACTTACAATTTAGTTATCAGGGCTCTGTGCATTTCCGTCAAAAATTGGCAGCATTGACTTTGCAGTTAAGTTATCAAAAACCAACCTTACAAGTGCAAGCACAGTTGCCGATGGTGGTTGATTTTAATGACTATAAATTTTACACCAACTACTTTGCCTTTATGCCGTTTATGGTAAACCGTGAAAGTCAGGATCGCTTTGCCTATATTGACTTTTCTAAGCATAAAGACGCATTCGGTCATATTGATTTTAAAAAGTTTGCAGAATATTTAAAGCAAATGAATGCACTGCCATATGCTTTGGCAGAGCCAAATCAAGTGCATAGTGTTGATTTAAGCAAGTCAGAAAAAGAAGCAGGCCTAAGCAAAAAAATTCGCTATATGGGTGACTTAGAAACAGCACAAGTACAATTGGGCTTGTTTGAATACGTCAATAAACTGCACTATACCCAGCAGATACAAGCTTTTGATGCTGAGCGTCTGATTGAGGATGCTGCAAAAACACCAAGCGCAGCGGAAGATGCAATGCAGGCGGCGAAAGAAGCAGAGATTGCTGCAAGTAGCGCAAGTGAAGACCCAGCCTATGATTCACTCGAACGTGTCAGTCATTTGGTGAACCAAAAAATGCAGAACTTGAGTGGTTATGGGCAGAGCGATGAACAAGACATTGTTGTAGATGCCGCTGCCGATGCTACGGTTGATGCAGCAGCAGATGTGGCTTATGCGCAGGCCGCGACAGAAGATGCTGATGAGACAGCAACTGAAGTGACTGCTTCTGCAGCACCAAATACGCTATCTGAAGAAGCTTGCGATGCGCTCATCAACAGCAAGAACATTCCTATTGGTAAAGTGACCGCATGCCGTGATTATCAAGATATTGATGTACTTGCACCTAAAGTAACCAATGAATCTATAGATGAAGAGACTTTTGGACAAGCAGCGACCAATGTTTTGGAAGAGTTGAAACCACTCTTTAGCGCGTATCAAACAGAGCAACTGGTAGAGGCACAGAGCTTTAAACAACTTTGGCAAAAACATCAGGCTGAAATTACACCGATCATGGCACAGCTGGGTAGCGAGCGTTCACCGTTTGTGATGGATGTTGGACTCGACCAAAAAGGTCGTGCGCAAAACATGGATTACAACATTGTGATTAGCGATGAGCAAATTGGTAAGCTACAAATTAAGAGCACCAATCAGGTGTTTAATTATGGCAGTGCGACCGCCATTGACCGTCAAGCTTTAAGAAATGCCAAATCGATTGAGGAAGTGTCTAAAGGTTCACTGCTGGAAAATGTAGTGAAAGGCATGCTGGGTCCGTTAGGTGCTGATTCATCAAGTGCAGAGAGCGCATCATCAAGCACGACAGCGTTACCTAAGGCTATTTCAGATTATTACCAGCAGGCAGCGCAGCAAAGCTATGCACGTCAGCATTCTGAAGTCAAAGCCTATCAAGCAGTATTTGCTTTGATGTTTGCCGCACAGCGTCCAGAATATATTCGTTACTATAGCTCAGCGACCATCAATGAAATTTCAGAAGTGTATGCCTATGAGTTCATGGATGTTGCAGAGCCGAAGGGTGCAGCACTTAAACGTCTGACTCAGTTACGTCAAAAACATGCTTTACAACATGAACAAGACTTTGATGAGCTGGGAGAAAGTATCACCAATATCGTTAATGATGCGTTGGAAAATGTACAAGAAAATCAGCATTGGAAGGATTTGGCGAAGAAATACAAAACCAAGCAAGCGGTCTTTGCTCAGGTCTATCAAGACAAATTTACCGATACCTATGAAATTGAGCCAGAGCAGATTGCATATTTGACTCAGTCTGCACAAGTCTTTGCTAAAGCATTTGCAGATGACTTAAAAGGTCAATTGACAGAAAAATCGTTACAAGGTTTGAAGCTTGAACATGACGACTTCTTTAGCGACTCGACCTATTACGAGACCTATAAAGCTGTACAGAAACACATGAACTAATCTGAAAAAAAGAACCTCTGCGGAGGTTCTTTTTTTTTTAGTTTATAAAAAATCTTTCAGGTTTGGTTTGATACCATTCCAAATCGAAAAAGATTCAATCGCCTGGCCCACGAGCATGCCGTAGCCTTCAGAGGTGGGTACGCCGCGAATTTTGGCTTGATCTAAAAAAGTCGAGGGTTTGCCATAGGCCATTTCATAAGCATGT
Organism: Acinetobacter sp. AB03; assembly: GCF_058107045.1. Taxonomy (NCBI): domain Bacteria; kingdom Pseudomonadati; phylum Pseudomonadota; class Gammaproteobacteria; order Moraxellales; family Moraxellaceae; genus Acinetobacter; species Acinetobacter sp. AB03. Next base: position 314,197 of record NZ_JBUEBA010000002.1, read on the forward strand.
TGAAATTGCAGAGCTTCAGGCAGAATTAAGGCATCGCCACTTAGGCTGGCAGAGGTTGCATTAATCACCAAGTCAAACTGACCTTCGAGTGCATCTAAGCCGATGGCTTGCAATGTCGCTTGCGGTACAGCTGTTTTTAAGTCACTCACCAGTTGCTCTGCACGGGCAAGAGTACGATTGGCAATCACAATTTTCTTCACCCCTGCTTGGACCAGTGGATAAATGACGCCGCGAGTTGCACCACCTGCACCGATGATCAGTACATCAGTCTGGTCTAAGCTCCAGTCCAACGCACGAATGGCATCTACTAATCCTTGTCCATCGGTGTTGTCACCATGTAATTGACCATCGACCATCCACAGCGTATTGACTGCTTTTGCGATTTTAGCGCGTTCAGTGAGGACTGCGCAGGCGGCAAAGGCTTGTTCTTTAAACGGGACCGTAACATTAAGACCAATGCCACCCTGTGAGAAAAATTCTTGGATGTTGGCGAGGAAGCCATCGAGCGGTGCAAGACGTTTACTATAGTTGAGGTCGAGCCCCATTTTTTGTGCAAACGCATGGTGAAGTTCAGGTGAGCGAGACTGCTCAATCGGGTTGCCAATGACAGCGAATTGTTTGCTCATCGCACCAAATCCATGTGAGAAATGCTGTTCAATATACGGCAAATTACACGCAGGCTAAAGCGTTCAGTGTTTTTTTATCAACAGTGAAAAGAAAGGCGATTATGGGTTACAGATGCTGTGAATCGCATCAAACAATAATTTTGCTGCGGTCAGGGTTAAGCCGATACCTGCAAATACGGTGATGCTGATGGATGCATTGTCATTAAACGCACTTTCAGAAAAAATAGTGGTACTGATCGAGCTTAGCAACACAATAGCAAAGCAGAAAAGAACCATGGTGGTCGAGCTAACTCTTTTTGCGAACATGTTTGGGACCTCGGAGAACAGCAAAGGAGGATACTAAATATTGATGTCATTAAAATGAATACATTGAAAATGACTTAATTTAGCTTACGGTTTATGCGAACTTAAAGAACCCAATTGCTGTTTTAAACCTGTGACAATGCTTTAATAAATGCAAAGAAATGACGCTTTGTGTAGTGGTCATTCTACGGGGAATTGATCGGGAAATATATAAAATTTAATGTATAAGCTGCCCTAATCTAGTGAAAAGGGCATGCGTAGAGGGTATAGAATTGTAAGCCTGTGTGTCTATTTGAGTAGCTTGAGCCAATCTTGCGGTTTTAGGTAAAAGTCGGTCAGTTTTTTCTCAGCGGAATCGGCCTCCCATTCAGGTCGATATGACCAACCAGCCAAATTTGGCAAGCTCACTAAAATCGATTCAATCCGCCCCCCTGTTTGTAAACCAAAAAGTGTGCCGCGGTCATAGACCAAGTTATATTCGACATAACGACCACGACGATAGATTTGAAAGTCGCGTTGCGCCTCGCTATAAGGCTTGTCTTGGTTGTGCTGGAAGATTGGAAGAATGGCGTTGAGGTAGCCATTGCCGACTGCTTGAATATATTGGAAACAGGTTTCAAAGTCCCATTGATTGAGATCGTCAAAGAACAGTCCACCGACGCCACGTTGTTCGTCGCGGTGTTTTAAATAGAAGTAGTCATCACACCATTGTTTATGTTCGGCGTAGACTTCAGTGCCAAAGGGAGCACATAAGTCATGCGCCGTCTGATGCCATGACAGCACATCTTCATCATTTGGGTAAAATGGGGTGAGATCGAAGCCCCCCCCAAACCACCAAATTGGGTCTTGGCCTTCTTTTTCAGCCACAAACAAGCGCACATTGGCATGTGAAGTCGGGACATTCGGATTTTTCGGATGGATCACCAAAGAAACACCCAAGGCCTGTGCTTTGGCACCTGCAATTTGCGGATGGCGCTCAGTCGCTGAAGCGGGGAGTTTAGAAATGTTGATGTGTGAGAACATCACTCCGCCTTTTTCAATCACTGTGCCATTTTGCAGCACGCGTGAACGACCACCACCGCCTTCAGGACGCTTCCAATCATCTATTTCAAACTGAGCAGTCCCGCCACCAGCACGTTCTTGTTGTTCAAGTGCGGCACAAATACGAGCCTGTAAGTCGAGGAGAAATTCGCGAACGCGTTGGATATCCGCAGACGTTGGGTGCTGCATGAAAAGCCTCATGGGAAAAGATGAAAACTGCTTACATCAAAACATAAAACAGCAAAAAGATTAAGAATATTTTCCGGAGAGTCCTACTGCAGCATTCGATGTCGTGAAGCAAGTTAAAAATGAAAATGCTGCCATGTGAAAAATAACCTGACCAATTCGCTAGGTTGAATTCTGATTCTAAGCTCAGCAGAATAACCACAGTACAGACCTGAGTTTGGCGATGCAGAATAGTCTGCATCTTCTGAGTGCGGAAGAGCTGATGGTAAATATGCGCGATTCATTGATTCAAAAATACAATGTTCCTGGTCCACGTTATACCAGTTATCCAACGGTGCCGTATTGGGAAGAGGCGCAGTTTTCTTTAGAGCAATGGAAACAGACGCTGAAAACATCGTTTGCTGAATCGAATTCGACTGAAGGCATAAGTTTGTATATTCATCTGCCTTTTTGCGAAAGTCTCTGTACTTTTTGTGGTTGCCACAAACGCGTGACCAAAAAGCATGAGATGGAGCAGCCCTATATTCAGGCGGTTTTAAAGGAATGGTCTCTTTATTGTGAATGGCTTGAAGAAAAGCCGCGCATTAAAGAAATTCATTTGGGTGGAGGAACGCCCACTTTCTTTTCTCCAGCACATTTAACTCAGTTAATTGAAGGCATCCTTGCGCAAGCAGAGATTGCCGAGCAGTATGAGTTTAGCTTTGAAGGGCATCCGAACAATACCACACGGGAGCATTTGCAAGCCTTGTATGACTTGGGCTTTCGCCGTGTTAGTTATGGGGTACAGGATTATAATGAAACCGTACAAAAAGCCATTCATCGGATACAGCCTTTTGAACATGTCGAGCAAGTGACACAGTGGGCACGTGAAATAGGCTATAGCTCAATTTCACATGATTTGGTCTTTGGTTTGCCTTTTCAAAACCTAGATGATGTGCTCAATACCATTGATCAAACCAATCGTTTACGTCCAGACCGTTTGGCATTTTATAGTTATGCGCATGTGCCATGGATCAAAGGCAATGGGCAACGTGGTTTTAAAGACCATGATGTGCCGAAAGATGAAATAAAACGTCAGTGCTACGAAGAAGGGAAGAATAAACTGCTTGCACAGGGATATCATGAAATTGGTATGGATCATTTTGCTTTAGAAAGTGACGCGATGTACCAATCATTTCAGTCAGGCACTCTGCATCGCAATTTTATGGGCTACACCGCATCAAAAACCCAAGTGATGATAGGTTTAGGTATCTCATCCATCAGCGACAGTTGGTATAGCTTTGCGCAAAATGAAAAAAAACTCGAAGATTATTATGCGCGACTGGAAAACAATGAAATTCCCGTCTATCGCGGGCATATTTTGAATGCTGAAGATCTGATGATTCGTCGGCACATTTTAAATTTGATGTGTAGCTTTCAGACGTCATGGACAGAACCAGATATGCAATTTCCGGAATTGGCTGAGGTCTTGGGACAACTGGAAGAAATGCAGGATGATGGTTTATTGAAGATTGGGCCACACAGTATACGGGTGACTGAGCAGGGCAAAGCCTTTATACGCAATATTTGTATGGCGTTCGATTTGCATTTAAAACGTCGTCGACCCGAGAGCCGTATTTTCTCTATGACCATTTAATCTGATTGAAGTGCTCTAAGCCGGCCTTTTTCAAGCAGGCTTAGAGTATGTTTTCAAATTTTAAAAATCATCTTTCTTGTACAAGTGCGCCATGCGTTCATGCTTGGTCTTTAAATATTCTTCATTGAAAGGATTTAAACCGACCGTCAAAGGTACACGATCCACCACATTGATCCCTTGCTCTTGCAGTGCTGCAATCTTCAATGGATTATTAGTAATCAAACGGACCTGTTGAATATTCAAATGATCCAACATAATGCTGACCATGTCATAACGACGTGCATCGGCAGGGAGGTTGAGCATGAGGTTGGCATCGACCGTGTCATGTCCTTGATCTTGTAGCGCATAAGCACGAATTTTATTGGTCAGTCCAATGCCACGACCTTCTTGGCGCAAATACAGAATCACGCCTTGCCCAGCTTCATTGATCAGTTTTTGTGTGGCTTGCAATTGTGGACCACAGTCACACTTCAGTGACGCAAACGCATCGCCCGTGAGACATTCGGAATGAACACGGACTAAAACGGGTTCTGTGATTGGCTGATCCAAACCTTTTGAGAGTGCAACATGTTCTTCACCGGTCTTAGGATCTTGAAATACGGTGATGTTAAACTCACCAAAAGCAGTCGGTAAACGGGATGTAGCAACAAATTCAATAGGCACAGCTAAACCTGTAAATAGTTCAGAAATTGGCTAAAGTATAGCGTAATGCATCGACATTGGTAGAATTGCATCCATGAATTTATGCAGAAGATTTTCTTTTTTGTATAAAGCGAACGATAATAGTTGATAAATAGTAAGATTATTCAGGATAATCACCTGCACTAAACGAACACCCAGTGAGAGCACTGCTCAAAACTGCATCGCTAGAAATATGGCTGATTGAAGGTGATAGCATTCGACGATATGATCGAATTACCCATTTGACCTAGCTAGATTTGCCAGGCTTTAGAAGGCTTTGCCATATTATGTTGTATACAGAAATACCAGCTCATCGCCCTGTAACACCGTTGTTGGATACGATTGATCATCCTCAACAACTTCGCTCGCTTGAGCAAAGTCAATTAGCACAAGTGGCAGACGAGCTACGTCAATTTATTCTGTATGCCGCAGGACAAAGTGGGGGACACTTTGGTGCAAACCTCGGTGTAGTCGAGCTCACCGTGGCATTACATTATTGCTTTAACACGCCGAATGACCGCTTAATTTGGGATGTCGGTCATCAAGCCTATCCGCATAAAGCTTTGACTGGGCGTCGTGAACAGCTCACGACGATTCGTGCCAAAGATGGTTTAGCTGCCTTTCCTGCGCGTGATGAATCGGTGTTTGATACCTTTGGAGTCGGACATTCTTCGACTGCGATTTCAGCAGGTCTAGGTATGGCGCTGGCACGTCGTTATCAAAACAATCCATGTGAAGTGGTCGCGATCATTGGCGATGGGGCGATGACAGCGGGTATGGCCTTTGAAGCTATGAACGATGCAGTCGCGCATGATGCGGACCTGATGGTGGTGCTGAATGACAACGATATGTCGATTTCATGCAGCACAGGTGGTTTTGCTAAACATTTGGCTTCGATTTGGGAAAGTGGTCAGTCCATTAATATTTCAGCAGATGGCGAAGCTTATGTGCAGCCACACCCTGAATGGACCTATAACTCACGCTTACACAGTGCAGCGACAGATGCGGCTGACAACGTATTCAAAGCGATTGGTTTTGATTACTTTGGGCCTTTTGATGGGCACGATGTCGAACAGTTGACACAAGTCTTTACCGCATTAAAAAAACGTAAAGGGCCACGTTTAATTCATGTCTATACCAAAAAAGGCAAAGGCTTTGCACCTGCTGAAGCTGACCAAATCAAATATCACGCGATTACAAAAATAAATGCCAAGTCTGCTCCGCAAACGGCGCCCAAATATTCAGATGTCTTTGGTCAATGGTTATGTGATGAAGCCGCACAAGATGACCGCTTACTGGCGATTACCCCTGCCATGTGCGAAGGCTCAGGGATGGTGGGTTTTGCCAAACAGTATCCACAGCGCTTTTTTGATGTCGCGATTGCAGAACAGCATGCTGTAACTTTGGCGGCGGGTATGGCATGTGAAGGCTTAAAACCTGTGGTGGCCATTTACTCGACTTTCTTGCAGCGCGGCTATGATCAATTGATTCATGATGTGGCCCTGCAAAATCTAGATGTTACCTTTGGTATCGACCGTGCAGGTTTAGTGGGTGAAGATGGCCCGACTCATGCTGGGGCCTATGACTATGCCTTTATGCGCACTGTGCCGAACCTTGTGATTATGGCGCCAAAAGACGAAAATGAATGTCGTCAAATGTTGCATACCGCTTATTTATACAATGGTCCTGCCGCAGTGCGTTACCCGCGTGGCAATGGTTTGGGTGTTGAAATTCAACAACAGATGACCCCGATGGAAATTGGTCAGGCTGAAATTGTAGCGAGCTTTAATGATGCCCAAGACGACGTTATTAGCATTCTCGCTTTTGGTAGTCGTGTTCAGGCCGCAGTAGAGGCAGCACAGAAATTGGCTGAACAAGATTTAGCGGTTCGTGTGGTGAATATGCGCTTTGTTAAACCGCTTGATGAAAAGATGATAGCGACTTTAGCACCATCAACGGCTTTATTCGTTACGGTTGAAGAACATGCGGTGATGGCGGGTGCGGGCAGTGCGGTCAATGAATATCTGGCACAAGCTCAAATCGTGAAACCGATGTTAAATCTCGGATTAGCGGATACATTCATGCATCAAGCGACTCATGCGCAAATGTTGCATCAGGCAGGACTAGATGCAGAAGGCATTGAAAGTTCGGTGCGCCAGGCATGGTCAAAACTTGTACATATGGTTTAAGCGCCGTTTTTAAATTTTAGAAACATTTTTTCCCTAAAAGCCCCGATCTTTGATAAGATGCGCGGGCTTTTATGCATTATTCTTTATCAATATCTTCAAATTGTAGTGGGTGTTCAATGGAACCTATGGTGGTGATGGCTGCGCGTGCGGCTCAATTAGTCGGTCAAGAGCTTTTAAAAGCGCATCAAAATCGTCATAAGCTCGATCTACAAGTCGAAGAAAAAGGAATTGATGGTCCTGTAACGCGTGTAGACCGTTATTTGGAACAATTGGCTATCGATACCCTACGTAAAAGCTATAAAAATCACAGCTTCCTTGGTGAAGAGTTTGGTTTTCAAGAAGGTAAAGGTCACGACGCAGATTGGTGTTGGATCATCGACCCACTTGATGGAACTCTAAACTTCATTAATGGTGTTCCTCACTTCTGTATCTCTATTGCAGTTCAACATAAAGGCATTACTCAACACGGTGTTATTTACGACCCTGTGAAAGATGAGTTGTTCTCTGCAAGTCGTGGTCGTGGTGCCATGATGAACCAACGTCGTATTCGTGTAAATGTGAAAGACAGTCTTGAAAATACATTCATGTCTGTGGGTCATGCTTACCGTGCAAAACGTAATGGCGAAGTGATTTCTTATGCAAAAAATCATTTTGATTCATTGTTAAATGTGACTGAAGCTGGCGCGCAATACCGTCGTACAGGTTCTGCAGCATTAGATTTGGCATATGTGGCAGCAGGTCGTTTCGATGCGTACTTCGAACTCGGCTTAAAGCCTTGGGATATCGCAGCTGGCGAGTTGATCGTGAAAGAAGCGGGCGGCACAGTGGTTGATGCACGTGGTGGTAGCGAATCTATGGAAAATGGCCAAGTACTGGCATGTTCTATGAAAATGTTGAAACCTCTGATGAAAGCAGTTGTACCTGCTTGGGGTGAGGCTGCTAAGTAATAGCATGCAGATCGTGTTTTAAGACATTGAAAAAGCCCTCATAAGAGGGCTTTTTCTTTGATGAGACATGAAAAAAGTAAAGGCTTTGTAGTTGAATTATTTTATGGCTTTGCCCTCTATAGATGGTAAAACATAGCCTGTGCCAGATTCTGATCACCTCTTGATGAAGATCACTCTATCTCAGAAATAAAGTGGGTTAAAATTAGCTAGGGCATAGACACCTATTTAAGCTTGTTGTGTGTAATGTTCATTACAGGTCAGATAGCATGTCAAATCACGGCAGCATTAGAACAAGAGTTCGAGCAATGAATTTCAGCTCATGCTAGATCAGTTGAGCAAAGAGCAAAGAGCAAAGAGCAAAGAGCAAAGAGCAAAGAGCAAAGAATACTATTCAATATTTTTCTAGATGGTCAAAAAAATAAAGCGAAAACCTGCATTTATTCAATCTTTGAGGAAAATATTGTATCAATTTCACGAAAAGAGGTGACTTTTAAAAATATCCTGCTATACTCCGCCCACGCACTAAATTTCGTTCATTACCTGAACATTCTCTTCTATCATTGTGTATGCGCGTCCGGTCCAAAGAGAGGACATTATTTCGCGCCCCACCCAATCGCTTAAGCGATTCCTTCAGGTTGCGGCTGTAATCAAATGTGCGTTATACGCATCGTCGTTCTCGGATCGCCGCTGATTCTATATTTTCAGCGATTATTGCTGTGCCGCTTTTTGCCGATGTCCATCAGACCATATATTTAATGGAGCACCCATTTTTCGGGTGAAATACTCTATGAGCAAAACTTTTGCTGATTTTCCTTTACATGAATCGTTACAACAAGCTTTACAAAGCTTAGGTTTTACTTCTCCTACGCCTGTACAGGAACAATCGATTCCTGCAGCTTTAGAAGGTAAAGACCTTTTAGTATCTAGCCAAACAGGTTCAGGTAAAACTGCAGCGTTCTTACTTCCAACGTTAAACGCACTTGCAGCCCAAGAGACTTTCGTTCCGTTCAAAGAACGTATGAAAGCAATTACTCAACCAAATATTTTGGTTCTTTGCCCAACTCGTGAGTTAGCGCAGCAAGTAAGCCAAGACGCGATTGGTTTTGTCCGTCACATGAAAGGTGCACGTATTGCAGCAATCATGGGTGGTATGCCTTTTGGTAAACAAATTCAACAGTTAAAAGGTGCACAGGTTGTTGTTGCGACTCCAGGTCGTTTACTTGACCTTGTAAACCGTCGTCAAATTAAATTAGACCAAGTTGATGCGCTTATTGTTGACGAAGCAGACCGTATGCTTGATCTAGGTTTCTCTGAAGACTTAGAAGCAATTAGCGATCTTGCTGCAAACCGTAAACAGACTTTAATGTTCTCTGCAACATTTGCTGGTCGTATCATTACACTTGCTGAACGCATGATGAATGATCCACAACGTATTGCAATCGAAACTGGTCACTCTACGAATACTGACATCACTCAGACTTTACACTGGACTGATGGCTTTGAGCACAAGAAAAAATTACTAACGCATTGGTTAAGTGCTGAAGATGTAGATCAAGCTGTTGTCTTTGCTTCTACTCAAGAAGACACCGATATGTTGGCTGAAGAACTTGCTGAAGCAGGTTTATCAGTTGTAGCACTTCATGGTGCTATGCCACAAACTGTGCGTAACCGTCGTTTACGTAGCATCCGTGAAGGTCGTGCAAAAATTTTAGTTGCAACCGACGTTGCTGCACGTGGTCTTGACGTACCAACTATTTCACACGTAATCAACTTCGGTCTTCCAATGAAGAACGAAGACTATGTACACCGTATTGGTCGTACAGGTCGTGCGGGTCGTACTGGTAAAGCAATCACTTTAGCAACTTACCGTGAACGCGGTAAAATCCGTGCTTTAGAAGATTTCTTAGATGCGCGTTTGAATGTATCTGAAATTGAAGGCCTTGAGCCATCTCCACCTCCTGCACGCGGTAGTCGTGATGGCGGCGGTCGTGGTCGTGATGGCGGCGGTCGTGGTCGCGGTGGTTTCGGTGGTCGCGATGGCGGCGGTCGTGCTCGTTTCGAAGGTGAGTCTAACTTTAAACGTCGTGAAGGTGGTGATGACCGTCCACGTCGTAGCTACGATGACAAACCTCGTGGTGATCGTCCATCATTTGGTGGTGAAGATCGTCCACGTCGTGAGTTTAATAATGATCGTCCACGTCGTGAAGGCGGTTTCGGTGATCGTCCACAACGTTCTTTTGATGACCGTCCAAAACGTGATTTTGGTGATCGTCCAGCGCCACGTCGTGAAGGCGGTTTCGGTGATCGTCCGCAACGTTCTTTTGATGATCGTCCAAAGCGCGAATTCAACTCTGATCGTCCACGTCGCGAAGGCGGTTTCAACGATAAGCCACGTTTTGACTCGAATGATGACAACCGCGGTAACCGTGTAGACTACAAACCACGTCGTGAAGGTTCTTTTGGTGACCGTCCAAAACGTGATTTTGGTGATCGTCCAGCGCCACGTCGTGAAGGTGGTTTTGGTGACCGTCCACAACGTTCTTTTGGTGATGACCGTCCAAAACGTACTTTCGGTGGTGAAGACCGTCCGAAGCGTACTTTTGGTGGTGAAGACCGTCCGAAGCGTGAATTTAATTCAGATCGTCCACGTACTGAAGGTGGTTTTGACCGCCCACGTCGTAAGTTTAACGACTAATTCTGAATGAATAAAAAAACCAGTGGAAACACTGGTTTTTTTTGTCTACGGCTGTAAAAAAATAAATTAAAATGTATACTGAGTCATATTTTAATTGTATTGATAATAATGATGCACAATAATGAGGTTGAATCAATCGCCACACTTTCTGACGTGAAAGAGGTCAATATGGCACATTATCTCGGACTCTTTTTGCTGATTTGTAACATTCTTTTCTTTGTCTATAGTCGTTATGGATGAAGCAATTCATCTTATGTAGCTTGTTTTCGCCGTTCAAATAAATATAAATACAACCAACTGAAATCAATTCGTGCACAAAATTAGACACGGAATACGCTAACATATCGTTTTTTAATCCTTTATAGTATGCATGCTGAAAAAATGCAGGAAAACGCACAGCTATGAATAATCAAGCGCCTCTGACTGCTCAAGCCCTCATTGAGGTCAAAGACCTGAGCTTTAAGCGAGGGGAACGTGTCATTTATGATCAGGTCAATTTAAAAATTCGACAAGGTCAAATTACGGGCATTATGGGACCATCGGGTACAGGTAAAACCACTTTACTGCGTTTAATTGGCGGTCAATTGACGCCTGACCAAGGTGAAGTGCTTTTTGATGGGCAAAATATTGCGAAAATGTCACGCAAAGAGTTATTCGCTGCGCGTGCGCGTATGGGTATGCTTTTTCAAAGTGGCGCATTGTTTACTGATATGTCGGTATATGAAAATGTGGCCTTTCCGATAAGAGCACATACCAAGTTGCCAGAGCATTTACTGTCAGAAATTATATCTTTAAAACTCGAATCTGTCGGCTTACGTGGTGCAGAACAGATGATGCCTTCTGAGCTCTCAGGTGGGATGAACCGTCGTGTGGCTTTGGCACGTGCAATTGCACTGGATCCTGAGCTGATCATGTACGATGAGCCATTTGCAGGACAAGATCCAATTGTGAAGGGTGTACTCACACGTCTGATTCGATCATTGCGAGAAGCTCTTGATTTAACAACAATTATTGTCTCGCATGACGTGGCTGAAACCTTATCGATCGCAGACTATATATATGTTGTTGCTGAAGGTAAGGTGCAAGGTGAAGGCACGCCTGAACAGTTACAGGCGAATGCCTCTCCGTTTGTTAAACAGTTTTTAACAGGTGCAGTTGAAGGGCCTGTCGATTATCAATTTAGCCATAAGGCATATCTAAATACTGAGGTGCAAGCATGAATGCGATAGCACTCTTAGGTCGACGCGTGATTGAACGGGTTCGCGGCATTGGTGTTGCCAGCCTGATGTTATTACAAATTTTATTTTCGATGCCCACTGCTTTAGGTGTTCGGTTATTTGTTTACCAAATGTACCGTGTTGGTGTGTTATCGCTGCTCATTATTGTGGTGTCAGGGCTATTTATTGGTGCTGTACTGGGGTTACAGATGTATAGCATCTTGGTGACCTTTGGTAGTGAAGCGATGCTGGGTACAGCGGTTGCTTTGACCTTACTTCGTGAGTTAGCACCTGTGGTTGCAGCATTGCTGTTTGCAGGTCGTGCAGGTTCTGCGTTAACGGCTGAGATTGGTTTAATGAAAGCCACAGAGCAGCTGTCCAGTATGGAAATGATCGGGGTTGATCCACTTAAACGTGTGATTTCGCCGCGACTTTGGGCAGGTATTTTTAGTTTGCCGATGTTGTCTGTCATCTTCGCTGCGGTGGGGATTATGGGCGGTAAAATGGTGGGTGTAGACTTCTTGGGTGCAGATGAAGGCTCTTACTGGAGTGGCATTCAAAGTAGCGTAGAGTTCTATAAAGATGTCCTGAATGGCACCATCATTAAAAGTTTTGTTTTTGCTTTAATTTGTACATGGATTGCGGTGTATCAAGGCTATGCCTGTGAACCGACATCTGAAGGTATTGCGACATCAACCACACGCACTGTGGTGTATTCATCGCTCTGTGTTTTAGGTTTTGATTTTGTGTTGACTGCGGTCATGTTTGGAGGTGTTTAATGAAATCACGTGCAAGTGAGCTGGCAGTCGGCATATTTGTCATTTTATTCGGTATCGCTTTGTTTTTTATTGCGATGCGAGTGAGTGGCTTGGTGGGATCAAATCTCAGTGATCGCTATGAAATGAGTGCAACCTTCGATAATGTAAATGGTTTAAAACCACGTGCGAAAGTGACGATGAGTGGGGTGAAAATTGGTCAAGTTGATCAAATTAGCTTAGACCCTGTGACACGTTTAGCGACTGTTTCTTTTTCGTTGGATGGTAAATTAACGACCTTTAATGCAGCACAACTCAAAGAAGTTGAAAAGAATGCACTTGAAGAGCTTCGTTACAGTAGCGACTATACCTCTGCGGATGCTGCGCAACAAAAAGAAATGGAAAAGCAACTTATTGCGAACATGAAGTCCATCACCAGCATTGATGAAGATGCTTATATTATGGTGGCAACCAATGGTCTGCTAGGGGAGAAGTACTTGAAAATTGTTCCAGGGGGCGGTTTGAACTACGTGAAACGTGGTGAAAGCATTGGCAATACCCAAGGCACAATGGACCTAGAAGACTTAATTACTAAATTTATTACGGGTGGTGCAGGTAAATCGAAAGATGCTTCAGCAACAACTGAGCAACCTGAAACCGCTGAAACAGCAGATGCCAATGTGTCATTTGTTGAATGATTTGAAGAGGACCAATTGTAGTGAATACTTTATTGAAACAAACACTGACAGCTAGCATTTTAACTACAATGTTTGCAGGTACTGCTTTTGCAGCACCAAGTGAAGCACCACCTGCTTTTGTTAAAAAAGTGGCAGATGGTTTGATTGCGCGTTTAAAAGCGGATCATGCCAAACTCCAAAACAACCCAGCTGCGGTGAAAACGATTGTTCGTCAAAACTTAGACCCATATGTGGATTCACAAGCATTTTCACGTATTGTGATGGGGACTTATGCAACCAATCAATACAGTACAGCTGCACAACGCGCGAAGTTTGAAAATAATTTCCGTGAAACACTGATTGAAAATTACGGTTCTGCATTCGCGAAATTCAGCAATCAGACATATACCATCCGTCCGTATAAAGAAACGAACAGCAAAAACCCTGTGGTGACGATCGACTTTAATAACAAAGGCGAAAAAATCCCAGTGTCTTTCCAGTTAGCGGATAAAGGCAACCAATGGAAAATCCGTAATATCAATGTGTCGGGTATAGACCTTGGTTTACAGTTCCGTAATCAGTTCGCGGCAACGGTTAAACGTAATGGCGGCGACCTAGATAAAGCGATTGCAAACTTCCAACCTGATGCAGAAGCAGCGGTTGAAAAGAAAAAATAAGTAGGTGAAAGGTGATTAACTTTAGCAATCAGGAAATGCAGCTTTCAGGTCAGATTACATATGACAATGCTGAAAGCTACTATCAACAAGGTTTAAAAGTGATTCAGTCACAGTCTTATCCTGTGGTGGTGAATCTGGCCCAGCTTGAGCATGGTAGTACATTGGCACTGGCGGTTTTGGTGCGTTGGTTACGTCAAACACCCGATGCACATAGTTTACATTTTAAAGCTGTACCTGAAAAAATGATGAAGGTAATTCAAGCCTGTCATTTACAGGATGACTTAAAGTTAATCCCTTAAATAAAAAAGCACCCTACGGTGCTTTTTTTATATGTTGCGTTTCTTAAATCTATGAGGAAAAGTAATGTCTTAATGTGTACTCAAATCCATTTTTTCCAGCGGAAGTAAATAAGCGGACCAATCAGGAACGCCATTAAGATCAGGCTCACCACAATAAAACTGGTGCCGCCTTTGGCAAAAGGCAACACGTCGGTGTTCATACCGTAAATACTGGCAATCAGCATCGGTGGAGCGAGCATACTGGGTAAGATAGAGAAGCGACGAATCGTGTCATTCTGCTCGGTGTTAATGAAGCCTGAGGTGGTGTCCAGTAAGAATCGCACTTTTTGGAACAAGAAGGCATCATGCTCAACCAGTGAGCGAACGTCTTCACTGAGCTCTCGAATATCCGCATCATAAATATGACTACCTAAAGCACGCGGGCGTGATAAAAAGGTCAGTACACGGCGTAAGTCAATCAAACATAGTTGTGCTTTTCCAAGCATATCTTCCAAGTGTGCCAGACGGGTAATCATGTCATCTAAGTCGAGAATCATCTCGCGGTGACGGTTATTCAGTACTTCTGTGGAATACTTTTCCAAGTCCTTGTGGATATCTTCTAAGATATCAGCAAGCTCATCCAGCTTCGCCTCGAGTAAACCGAGTAAGATCCACGTTGGATCTTTATAGTCAATTTCGTAGTCATTGCGGCGCGCACGTGCACGAAAGGCACGGAACGCCACCAATTTTTCCCCACGAAGGGTAAACAGGCGTTCTTTATGCAAAATGAAAGCCACAGTTTGTACCGTGGCAAGGGCACCGCTGCTTTCTTCAGGCTCACCATCGACTTGATAGTTTTTATTTTTCGTTAAAAAATACGTACTGATATGCAAAATACCGTCGTCATCACGGTAGAATCGAGCTGAAGATGAAATGTCTTCGAGTGATTTTAGCGTAGGTAAATTTTGTTCATATGCATCTAAAATCCACTGTTGTTCTTCTTGGGAGGGAGCAATGAGGTCAAGCCAGACCAAATCGGGCTGAAGATCGAAATCGCCATTAATGGTGATGTCTTCTAAGCTACCGCGCTCTGTGGCGTAAAAGGCTTCAAGCATGCCGTCTTTCTCCTTTGCGCAGTAATGGTTGAAGTGGATGGGTGTATTTTAGACAAGGATTGCAATAAAAACACTGATCGAATGGTTAAATTGCTAAAAAATATCCATTCATTTTAGTGAAGTTGCATGACAATTAAATATCAGAGTAAAAAATGACAAATTCAATTGCGATCTTTTGTGGTTCCGCATTAGGTTCAGATCAAATCTTTTCCGAAACAGCACGTCAGGTTGGACACACCATTGCAGAACAAGGCAAAACCTTAGTCTATGGTGGTGGTCGTTCGGGCTTAATGGGTATTGTGGCAGACAGTGCTTTAGAGGCAGGTGGTCAAGTGATTGGCGTGATTCCACACGTGCTGGTGGATCGTGAGTTGGCGCATCAAGGCCTGACCGAGTTACATGTCGTCAAAGACATGCAAGAGCGTAAACTGAAAATGTCAGCTTTGTCGGATGGATTTATTGCAATGCCTGGCGGCGCAGGGACTTTAGAAGAAATTTTTGAACAATGGACGTGGGCGCAGCTCGGCATTCACCTTAAGCCGAATGCCTTTTTAAATGTAAATGGCTTTTATGATGATTTACTTAAATTTCTAAAGATGACCACTGACAAAGGCTTTACCCATGCACGCTTTACCGACAGCCTGATTGTGTCGGATTCGGTGAAAGCCATTTTAAAGCAGATGGATCAGTTCCAAGCACCTGAACCGAAGTGGGGCATGGTTGATCCTGAGTTGTTGGATGTCAAAGCATGAAGGTGATTACGGTCGCTGCGGCTATTATTGTGAATGAACAGCAGCAGCTTTTGTTGGTGCGCAAGCAGAACACCGCATGTTTTATGCAAGTGGGCGGTAAACTTGAGCCCAATGAAGCACCTGAGCAAACCATGCTGCGTGAGATTCGGGAGGAAATTGGAAGTGATGCGACGATTGAACAGTTTGTTGGTCGTTTTGAAACAGCCACCGCCAATGAACCTGATTTTAAATTGGTGAGCTATGTTTACCATGTTCAGCTTCAGCAAGCGCCACAAATTGCGGCTGAAATTGCAGAAATGAAATGGGTCAGTTTGAATGACCAGCAGACTGCACTTGCACCGCTAACCACTGAGGTGGTCATGCCATGGGTACGTGAACATTTGATGATTGACGTAGTCTAATTATTCAAGTGCATAGGCAATACACGCGGCGCTGACTTTATGACAACCCAATTGTTCAAGCTGTAAAGTCAGGGCCTGAATCGAGCTGCCTGTGGTCACGACATCATCCAAAATCAAAACACGTCGGTAGCGTTTTGCGTACTGGCGTTGCTGTGGATCGATTTTAAACTGTTGATGAATTTGATCTAAGCGTTCCAGTCGACTGAGTCCTTTTTGTGAATGTTGATGCAGTCGTATCACAGGCTGCCAAATGGGAACATTGAACTGCTTGGCTAAGTCTTTGGCGAGGATCATCGATTGGTTATAGCCACGTTCCGCTAAACGCTGAGTCGAAATCGGCATCGGAACAATTGCTTGTACTTTAGGTAAGTGAATTTGCTTAAGAATGCCTGACAGTAGAGGCTGCCAATGCAGTTGTTGTTCATATTTGAACTGCTGAATAAGATGGTCTAAAGGATATTGATACTGTCCTGCGACATGAATGCTCAGCTCTTGTTTTTCAACGGTCTGTGGATGCAGTGGAAGTTGTTGCCAGCAGTCCAGACAGACCGAATGCAGATCTGCGCGTACAATGCCGCACAACTGACAAGGCTGTGCTTTGTGTAGCATCTGTTTGGCGGTGTGCAGTAAATGACTAAACATAGGCATAGCGTGGTGCTTCAGGCAGCCAGCGTTTCAGTAAGGCTTCAGCGTTTTTCGGATAGTCCTTTAAAATCTGCGCTGCGACAAAATGGGCTTGATTGAGCAAATGATCATCACGTTCTAGTTTCGCCACACGAAAGCCCATATCACCCGTTTGTTTGGTGCCGAGCAATTCACCGGGGCCGCGGATTTCCAAATCTTTTTCGGCAATTAAAAAGCCATCATTGGTTTCACGCATGATGCGTAGGCGTTCTTGTCCATTTTGAGACAGCGGGCTTTTATATAATAGGGCACAAAAACTAGCCTTGGCACCTCGACCGACACGGCCACGTAATTGGTGTAATTGAGAGAGTCCTAAACGTTCCGCATTTTCAATCACCATGATCGAAGCATTTGGTACATCGACTCCCACTTCAATCACTGTGGTCGCAATCAAGAGTTGTAATTCATTGGCTTTAAACTGTTGCATCACTGCTTGCTTTTCATCGGCTTTCATTTTGCCATGTACGAGGCCAATGTTGAGTTCGGGGAAACGTTCTTTAATTTCTAAATAGGTCGCTTCAGCAGCTTGAGCATCTAAGGTTTCAGACTCTTCAACCAAGGTGCAGACCCAGTAAGCTTGTTTGCCTTCTAGGCAGTTGCTGGCAATACGTTGTAAGACTTCCTCTCGGCGGTCGAGCGGAATAGTCACGGTTTGAATCGGCGTTCGTCCAGGTGGAAGTTCATCGATCACAGATGTGTCCAAGTCTCCATAGGTGGACATGGCTAAAGTTCGTGGAATAGGCGTTGCGGTCATGACCAATTGATGTGGGGTCATATTTTGTGCGCCTTTATTACACAGGGCTAAACGCTGATCGACCCCGAAGCGGTGCTGCTCATCAATAATTACTAATCCAAGTTTGGCAAAGCGGACATTGTCTTGAAACAAGGCGTGTGTACCCACCACCAGATGCGCTGTGCCATCAACTATGGCTTGTTCGGCTGCGGCACGGGCTTTGCCTTTTTGTTTACCTGAAAGCCAAGATACACTGAGTCCCAAAGGCTCAAACCATTTTTTAAAATTGAGATAGTGTTGTTCCGCCAAAATTTCAGTCGGTGCCATTAACGCCACTTGCCAACCGTCTTCTAAGGCATGACAGGCTGCGACTCCAGCGACCAAGGTTTTGCCTGCGCCGACATCGCCTTGAACCAAACGTAACATCGGTTTATTGAGTTTTAAGTCTTGTACGATTTCTTTGGAGACACGCTTTTGTGCATTGGTCATTTCAAAAGGCAGACTGCTGAGCAGTTGTTTGGCAAACTGACGACTGGCAGAAATACGCGGCGCTTCAATTTGTTGGATATAGGCGCGACGGCTTAATAGACTGACCTGATGCGCAACCAACTCTTCAAAAATCAGTCGTTGTTGGGCAGGGTGTGAGCCTTGGCTCAGTTGCAGCATATTGGCATCGACTGGAGGATGATGGATGTAGTCTAATGCCTGTTTAAGTGCATAGCCATTGGTAAATTTTGCAGGCAGCAGTTCAGGTAAATCATCACTGTGCTTGGCTAAAGCCTGTTTGATGTATTCACGAAATTTCGGCTGAGTCAGACCTTCTGTGCTGGGGTAAATCGCAGTCAGTTGAGTTTGTGGAAGCGGCGTATGTTCTGTAATGAGTTGAATTTCTGGATGATACATTTCTAAGCCACGCGCACCCACGCGGACTTCACCAAAAATGCGTAGACGGTTACCAACTTTTGCGCGGTCCGTTAAGCCTTTATAAATATGGTAAAAGCGCAAAGTCACTTTGCCAAAGTCATCTTGCAGTCCAATCGCCATCGATTTACGTTTACCCGGCGGGAAGTCCACGCCTTGAATCGTTCCTTCGAGTAGGTAGCTACGCCCAACAGTCAATTGGTTCATGGGGATGATCGTGCTACGATCTTCATAGTCTCGTGGCAGATGAAACAGCAGATCATCTGTAGTGAAGAGATTCAACTTTTCAAGTAGTGCAGCAGAGGCAGCTCCGACCCCCTGCAACTGATGGACTGCAGCCATGTCCCCTCAACTTTGTCTGTGATTTGGTGCTAAATGCATATTTTATTTATAGGTTATGGTAAAACATCTCAGCGTGTTGCTAAACAGTTATTTCAGCAAGGCCACCAAATTACCACAATTAGCCGAAGTCCGAAATCAGATGATTGGGCTGAGCATTTGACTCAAGATATTCATCAGTTGGATTTGTCTCAAGTCGCACCGATTGATGCCGTATATGTCTTACTCTCGCCTGAGAGCAGTACGGTGGAGTCGTATCAGCGAACTTTTGTAGACTCGATTGAACCCATGCTACATGCCTTAAAAAGTCATCCTTTAAAAAAAGTGATCGTGGTTTCTTCCACACGTGTCTATGGTGAAAGTGCAGGGGAGCGGGTTGATGATGACACGTGTCCCCAACCGAGCGATGCGCAAGGGCAAGTGCTATTGAACATGGAAACTTTGTGGCAACAGGCTTATCCATCTGAATGTGTGATTGTGCGTCCAACAGGAATTTATGGAACCTCAGTTACTCGTATGATTAAACTTACAGAAACTACAAAGTCTTATCCAAAACTGCATTGGTCGAACCGAATTCATATTGAGGATCTTGTTGCTTTTCTAGCACACTTGCTTCACGTGGAACATACTGAAAAGTCTTACATTTGCAGCAATAGCCAACCGCTACCTTTACATGAAATCATTCAATGGTTCCAACAGCAGTTAGGGCTACCAACTTTGGTTTTGGAAAGTGATGTGCCATCAGGCAAGCAAATTTATGCTACGCGGATGCAACAGATGAATTTTGAATTACAGCATTCACATTGTTTTGATGATTATTTGGCGTTGTTAGAAGAGCGTGAGTAAAAATAATTTTTTACTTTCACTCATAAAAAATGTGAAACGTAGCTGAAAAAATGGCTGTTGAACGTGAAGAATCATGATAAATCCGTTCTAGTGCGCTGAACTCTAGAACGGCTTGGATTAAGATATTGATGCTTATAAGAAAAATTTAAAGATTTCGTATAACGCGTATTATGTTAATTTTAGCGAAAATTAATAGTTAGTTGTATATTATCTCCACTATAATTAATTTATCTATTACAATGAAATACATAGATTAAAAATTTTAGTTTTAAAGTGAGATTTAGTAATGCAGATCGTTGGAGATGAACTACAACGTCTTGCTTTAGCAGAGCGTGACCCTATAAATTTTGATTTATTAGGAAGAAGTGCTTTTAACCGTTATTACTATGCAACTTTTTTAACAACGCGAAAAACTTTAGCGATGATGCAAAGTAATTGGAAAGGTACACCTCATGCAGAAATTCCGAATTTATTAAAAACAAATCTGAAAAAAAAAGCATCTATTCAATTAAAGGCTCAAGTTAAACAGGGTTTGATTAATTCAGCGGAACAGAGTCGAATTCAGCAGAGTATTCATGCTTTAGGCTGTGAGTTAGCCGAATTATTAAAATTTGCTTACGATGCCAGAGTCCTAGCAGACTATGAACCAGAAATTCCAATTACTCGTGAAAACAATGTTATTTTGCTTAAAACACATAAGATAACAACAGCAAAGGAATGGCCTAATAGAGCTGATACATTATGTAAGCAGCTTTTGAAGCATTGGAGGAGAATTGGACTTGCTTAATAAAATATGGGAAGCGTTAGAAGACAGCCAATATAAAGACTGTATTTCTGAAATAGCAGAAAGATCATCAGATGATTCTTTTATCTTACACATTCCCATTGATCGTGTAAGTGAGAGCGCAAAAGAAGGTTATATTTCAAGAATTCAGCTTGAAAAGCTACTAAAAAATTTAAATGAAAAATTTTCACATAAATTTGATTTTTTACATGTTGAGTCTGAAAAATTAAATAATTTAGTTAAAGGAATTGATTTAATTTTAAAGGCTGAGTTTGGTGATTTTATAGAAGATATTAACTTTACATTCCTTTCTGCAGAAAAAATTAATCTAGAAATCTATATTCAAAATTTAGATGCTGATACTCAATCTAATTTAGATAAATTCATAATATCTGTATTTGAAACCTCAAACATCCAAGTCGCTAATATAGAATGGATTGGTGAAATCGAAGAATATCCTTCAGTAATGGAAATTCTGATCGCCTTGAAAGAAACACAACCAATATCTCTTGAAAATCTAAACTCAAAACTTAGATTGACAGATCCGAAATGGTTAAACAGACAACTAGATAAGTTGATTAAAAAAAGCTTATTAGTTCGAGATAACTCTTCTAAACAATATGCTCTTACAGGTAAAGGTTTAGGAATTATTCCTAATATTACTAATAACTCAAACTCGGATATAAAAAGAGCACTTTCATTGGGTTATAGAAAGTGGTAGATTACTAACTAGGAGCGGTGTAACAGTTACGCTAGGGTATGTATCATACCCGCTTGCGAAGGCTAGACACAGAATCACTAATGGACTTGAGTCCAAAAGTGCTTCGCCCTTGTGGACTCAAGTCCATTATTGAAACATATCTGAGAATTGTGTCATGAATGCCCCACCGCTCCTAGTTTCTTTCACTTCTGTTGAAAAGTACATTGAGGCATTACCTGAAAAACATAGAGAAAGCTATGCAACCGATATTATAGCGCTCTATTCCCAAGGATTCCCTCCAGTTGTTTCTAAATCATGCTTAGCAATCCTTTTTGGGTTCTCGAATGACTTCATCTATACATTAGCTACTAAACCGAATAAATTTTATAGATCTTTCTCCATTAGGAAAGGTAAAAAAACACGACAAATTTTTGCACCTAAAGTTGGTTTAAAAGTAATCCAAAAATGGCTTGGGAGTCATTTGAGTAATGCTATTGAATTCCAACCTCATGTTCTTGGTTTTGTTAAAGGTAAATCCTTTGCAGACGCTTCTAAAATTCATATAGGAGCAAGGTGGGTGTTATCAATAGATATTATGGATTTTTTTCCTTCTATTAATAAAACTAATGTAATTCAATCGTTACTATCAGAAGGTTACTCTCAAAAATCAGCTGAATTAATTGCAGATTTATGCTGTTTGAATAATGTATTAGCCCAAGGCTCTCCAGCAAGCCCAGTTCTATCTAACTTATTTATGAAAGAGATAGACCTTAAATTAGTTCAACTAAGCCAAACGTATAATGTTTGTCTTTCCCGCTATGCTGATGACATTACCTTTTCAGGAATAGAAGATTATCCTGAAAGTCTTCTTCACGAATTAAAAGTAATCTTCAATGAAAGTGGCCTTAGCTTAAATACGAAGAAAAATTATTTTGCAGATGCTTCACAAGGGCAAAGACTAATGGTACATGGCCTATTAGTTAAACAAGACAAAATTGCTTTGACCAAAAATTATAGAAATAAGCTAAGAGCTTATAAGCATATGATAGAAAATAATAAAGTCGCTGAAAAAGATATTAGAAGATTAACTGGTCATATTAATTTCTCAGAATTCATTGAATCTAGCCCAAACTAAATCTTTTTATTTAACACAAAATCTCATCTACGAAATAGACTTTAACTTTTATTCATAGACTTACAGCACAGGCATCTACATTTGGTAGATACCTATGCATTTAAGAAAAAATTACTTTTTCTTACGTTTCAAACGCTTCTTCGCTTGTTCAGCAGCCACTTTGTCTAGCGTGTCTTTCAGTTCTTCATCGCTGAAAGTGGTGATGTGTTGCAACATTTGTAGCGTGACATCATCCAGTACCAAGTTGGCATATTCAGCAACGTTTTGGAAGTTCTCATCAAACACGATCGCGTTGTCTGAGTTTGTGCTGATATAACCCTGTTGCGTCAGCACTTTAATAAAGCTTTGGAACAGGGCTTTATCAAAGAATTCAGGTGAATTGAACTCATATAGGACAGACAGACGCTGACCCACCAAATGACTGAGCTCTTCCACCTGACGTGCTGAAATATTCCCAGAACCACGCTGTGTAATCAGCGCAAGCGTCATGTAGTAACGTTCAAGACTCTGCATGACTGGCGCTGCCAATACCACCAACTGGTTATGGTCTTCGCTGTTTGGAGCAGGAGAAATCAAGTGGCCTTCGGCATCTTCAGAAATCAGTTTGGCTTGAATCAAACCATCTACATAAGCACAGATTTGATCTTTGAGTTCAGCATCTTCCCATTTTAAAAACAGTTCTGCTTTTAAGAATGGATACAGCGTGCGAATTACATTGATTAAATCACCACGGCCAATGGTTCCATTATGTTCAACCAAAGCGGCAACGAGTGATGGCAAGACAAAGGCATGCAAAATGTTATTACGGAAGTAGGTCAGCAGTACTGCTTGATTGTCCGCAATCGCAATAATGTCACCAAGAACGTGATTGACGCGTTTGATCAGTTTCAGCTTTAAACCATAAGCAATGATTTCTTTACCTGATAATGGCGTGACCAAGAGGCGCTCATCATAAGGAAGTGTCGTCAACAACTTACGATAGGTATCGAGCTGTTTGATACAAATTTCTTCATCCAGCGTATGCTTCTCAGTGGCTAATAGAACCAAAGACAGTAATGAAACAGGATTCACCACAGCTGCACGGTTAATATTTTCTAAAATCGCATGCGCTGAACTGTTGACTGCATCAGAGACTTCTTGCGGAATTGGATCATCATTTTTAGCAATTTGTACATTCTCAGCGCCATGCTTTTTCAGCATGTCATCGAGGAAAACAGGCTCGCCAAAGTTGAGATGTACTTTACCGAAAATACGTTCAATTTTGCGCAAAGTTTGCAGAATCCCAAAGACAGATTCGGCTTCTTTGGGTTTACCGTTCATCTCGCCGACGTAGGTTGCACCTTCCATCAAGCGTTCATAGCCAATATAGGTCGGAACAAAGACAATCGGTTTGGCACGCCCACGCAAGTGACTGTGTACCGTCATGGCTAACATACCTGTCTTTGGTGGTAGCAGACGACCTGTACGTGAACGACCACCTTCGATGAAGTATTCTAAAGGCGTGTTACGCGACAAAATGCTGTATAGATACTCTTTAAAGACTGAAGTGTAGAGCGCATTACCGCGGAAAGTACGGCGAATAAAGAATGCACCACCACCACGTAGGATTTGCCCAACAAATGGCATATTTAGGTTATCGCCCGCAGCAATATAAGGCACCATCAAACCACGGTTATACACCACATAAGACAGCAGTAAATAGTCGATATGACTGCGGTGACATGGGGTATACACAATTTCGTAGTCTTTAGCCAACTCACGAACTGTATTGAAGTTATGTACTTCAACCCCGTCATAGAGCTGGGTCCATAAACGTGCCAGCGCCATTTCCGCAAAACGGATAGTTGAATGTGAGTAGTCCGATACGATTTCATTGACATAACCAATGGCACGACGTTCTGCGTCCAACATGCTAATTTTGCCGCGGATACTTTCGCGGCGAATGGCTTCTTGTACGTCATTCGATTTAATCAGTGAGTGCATCACGTTGCGGCGATCTGAAAGGTCAGGGCCGAGTACTGCTTCACGGTGTGCATCAAGCTGATTATTTAAGGTATTTAGAATGTAGGTTGCAGGCGATAAATTTGGATAGGTGGTTTTTGCAAAGTCGACCAAAGCACGTAAAGACTGACTTTCATGAAACTCTAAAAATGACTGACGACCATGTAAACCGATATTCATCAGCTGTTTCACCGTACTTGGAGTTGCCCAAGTGTCGGTAAATAACAATTTAAACCAAGAGTCTTCTTTATCTGGTGAACGTCCCCACAGTACCGTCACAGGTACCAGTTCCACGTCTAAATCGGGTTGTTGTTCTAAAGCTTCAACGAGACGTAATAAGCGCGGTGGAAAGGTGTGTGGTGAAGGGTTAAGTAAATTATTTTCATCGTTATGCTGTAAAAACACGATCGATGCTTTTTCTTGATGTGTCCCCACGACCAAAGGGTCGAGTGCAGGAGCAAGCTTTAAACGACGTGTTTCACCATCCACCAACAACGCATTACTGCGTGAGTGATTTTGAAGCACATAACAGACAATTTTTTTGGGATGGCCTGAAGCTGCTGGGTCAGCATCTGTTGCTGTCGGTTCTGTTGGAACCTCACCCAATACATGTGGGGTTACTATGAGGTCAAGAAGCTTACTTGAAAGCTTTCTATACATTTGACCAAAGCCACTTTTGGACATATACACTCCTGCTTAAATGACCAATCCCGCAGTTTGTCTGAAGGGGTATTTATTTTGCGTAATTGTAAACATAAACCGTATGTCATTTCCTGACAAATTTGTTTTATATGGTGAATTTTATCGTTAAAAATCGTATTTTTAGTCGGAAATAACGAAAAAAACTTATGACAACTCAGTCAAGCAATCTATAGGGTTTTAGTCTGAATTTATGGCAAAATAGATTTTAATATCGATATCATACCTCATCACTTTACAGAAAAATCTGGTCTCTCACCATTAAGTAGGTTGCTTATGAATGCCTTAACCCAAGAGTTGGTTGAATTACTGAGCCTCGAAAAAATTGAGGAAAATATCTTTCGTGGACAAAGCCGTAATTTGGTTGGGAAGCGTGTTTTTGGCGGACAAGTCTTAGGTCAGGCCCTACGTGCGGCGTCATATACGACGGATCGTCCAGCCCATTCTTTACATGCATACTTTTTATTTGGTGGCGATGTGAACGCGCCGATTATCTATGAAGTTGATCGAATTCGTGATGGTCGTAGTTTTGTCAGTCGCCAAGTGCGTGCTATTCAGCATGGTAAAACCATCTTTATGTGTATGGTGTCTTTTGCTGACAATGAAGAAGGCCTGAATTATCAAATCGGTGAGCCTGAGTATCCAACACCCGAGTCTTTAAAGTCTGAGGCTGAACTGAAAAAAATGATGGTAGAATTTGTGCCTGAAAATGTGCGTGCAAGTTTCATGCGCGATCGTCATGTGGAAATTCGTCCGATCAATCCACAGAACCCTTACCAGCCGCAGCCTGAAGCACCTGTGTATGCGCACTACATTCGCACGCATGACCGCATTGCAGCAGAAGTGGATGAGATTTCGTTGCATCAGGCGATTGCAGCATTCTATTCAGATTTCACTTTAATGACCACGGCACTGCGCCCACATGGTTTAAGTTATCTTTCGCCAAGTTTGCAGTGTGCGAGTATCGACCATGCTATGTATTTCCATAAGCCGTTTCGCGTGGATGACTGGATGCTGTATGACATGGATGCCACAGTCAGTGCCAGTTCACGAGGTTTAAACTTTGGACGAATGTGGCAAAACGGTGAGTTGGTGTGTAGCACTACGCAAGAAGGTTTGATTCGTCTCCGTGAAATCGAAGCCCAATAAAGCCTGATCATAAAAAAGCTGAGTGATATGACTCAGCTTTTTTATGGCTGATTTTATGACTGAAAGGTGGTCAGGGCAGAGCTAGAAGTTGAGCTTCAATTGTAATTGTCTCACCTCTTGGAGAGAGGTGTATGGGGAAATGTGCAGTACTTGTGACAAAAAAATGCTCGATTCTAGTCCATTCACATGGCATAGTTTCCCAAAGAAATCTTTGAAAAGCATGAAGCTATGAGCTTAAACACGCAAATTCTAATTGCCGCGATCTTCGGGGTCATCTTCGGATTTATTTTAAATCTTTTCCCTGAGACCGCTTTTTTAGAGATGAGTTTGTATGGCATCGGGGTGGTCAGCAGTATTTTTATTGGTTTATTAAAAATGCTCCTGATTCCTCTCATTTTTAGCTCAATTGTGGTGGGGGTATCCAACTTACAAGCGGGCGGTCAGCTCTCCCGTGTTTGGAAAATTACGCTGGCATGTTGTGTCACCACCACGACTTTGGCCTTGATATTGGGTTTAAGCTGCGCGCATTTATTTGAAGTCGGCAAAGGTGTCGATATCGCCATGTTCCAAGATGCCATGGTCTCTCATCAAACGCCAGATACGCTTACGCCATCTTCGTTCTTCACCAACTTTATTCAAAATACGCTGATTAACCCGTTCAAAGCTTTTGCCGAAGGCAATGTTTTAGCGGTGGTGGTTTTTGCATTATTCATAGGTGTGGCACTGGTGAAAGGCGGCGAAAAATTCCGTACGGTACGTAAGCTAAGTCAACAGTTCTTTGACATCATGATGTTGATGATTGGTTGGGTGATGAAGCTAGCCCCGCTAGGAATTTTTGCCTTACTTGCTAAGTTGATTGCAACCGAAGACATTTCTGTATTGAGTCGTTTGGCTGAGTTTGCGGCTGTGGTAACAGGCACCACTATTTTTCATGGTCTGGTGGTCTTGCCGCTATTACTATGGATTTTTGGCAAGATGAATCCGATGACCTTTTTTAAAGGTACACGTGTGGCGTTGATTACTGCTTTTGCCACCAGTTCAAGCTCGGCGACCATGCCTTTATCACTCAAGTGTGCGCAAGAAAATCTCGGTGTGCGTCCACAAACGGCGGGCTTTGTGATTCCGTTGGGGACGCAGCTCAATATGGATGGTACTGCGCTGTATGAGGCGGCGGCAGCTTTGTTTATTGCTAACTTGATGGGACTAGATTTGACCTTGAGTCAACAGTTGGTGGTGTGTCTGACGGCAATGATTGCTTCTTTAGGTGCTCCAGGGATTCCGAGTGCAGGCATGGTCACCATGATTATGGTATTGCAGTCTGTAGGGCTTCCTGCTGAAGCGATTGCGATTTTATTGCCGATTGATCGCTTGCTGGATACCGTACGTACTGTGGTGAATGTACAAGGTGACATGATGATTAGTGTGGTGGTAGATCGACATACCAAGGATCTGGATGCACCTTTGCCCAATTTATCGAATCCGTCTTAAGTTTTGCTCTAAATTAAAAAAAGCAGCTGATTGAGCTGCTTTTTTACTTTAGGGGATTAAGCGACTTTGAGCATGGCACGTTTAGCCACTGGGGATTGGTCTAAGTAGGCAATCGCATCTTCTGTTTTGGCTTCGTGTACAGGGTCATACCACGGCACCAAATAGCCAAACTGTTGCGACACTAACCAGAGTGGGCTTGGCAGTACTTGATGATTTCGCTTAGAAATAGAGAACCACTCACGCCAAATCCAAGGTTTAAACAGACTGGGTTGAATCGACTTAAAGCGGTCATCTTGTTTCATAATATGGGCTGCACCATCGACCCATAAACCCAGCACGGCAGCAATCACCACCAGACTCAAATAATAGCGCGCAATATAGCCTCCACCTAAATGTCGGTACAAATCAAATGCGACGGTACGGTGTTCAATTTCTTCTGCGCCGTGCCATTTGATCAAGTCTAACATCGCAGGGTCAGCGCCCATTTTCTCCCATTCGGTGTTGTTCAGTGCATATTTTCCAAGGACACAGGTCATGTGTTCCACCGTGGCAATAATACCGAGTCGAAACAGATCCCACTGGTGCTCAAATGCTTTGGGTACAGTGAGATCAAGTGGTTTATCGGCCAGTAATTTTCCAAATAAGAAATCCATCAACGCTAGATTACGGGAGACATCAATATTTCTTTGGCTGAGATACTCTTTATTGGCTGAGTTGTGTGCCTGCGCATGCATGGCTTCTTGGCGAATAAAGGCTTGTACATCTTGCTTCAGTTTTTCATCGCTAATTTGCGGTAAGACTTTGTTATAGAGGCGGCAGAACCAGAACTCACCTGCGGGCAGGATCATATTAATTTCATTGATGAAATAGCTGGCAAAAGGTTGGTTGGGAATCCAATCAATCGGACTGTCTTGCCACTCAAATTTAACTTTGCGGGGCTTAATTGTGTAGGCAATAGAGGAACGAATTTTGTTTTTTTTCAATCGAGACCATAATTTCATATGCTGACCTATTTTTATATGTGTTGAACTTTTTCACGAGCTGAATAAAGTCAGTATAAAAAAAAGTCCCCGATTGCGATTAGCAATAGGGGACATAGATACAGCAATAGATGATGCTTTTATAGGTTGGCGTTTAAAACTTAAGCCTCAGGCTGTGGTTTGGTTTCCACATCGTCTTCAGCATCAAGATCCATAGCGGCTTCAGGTTCTTTATCGAATTCGTCTGTATCCAGCTCATCGGCTGTCGCATCTGGAATGCTGCTTAAGTCAAAATGTTGGGCTTGATCTAAAGTAAAATTCAGTCGTCCGCCCATCACACTTGCCAGTTCTTCTAGGCCTTGTTTATTGAGAGAAGAGAACAATTGAATTGAGAAATCCAGTTTCATCTTTTTCAATTGGGCTTTCACTTCTTGCAATGCTTTAGAAGCAGGGCCACGGTTGAGTTTATCGGACTTGGTTAGCAGTACATGCACAAACAATTTACGTGAATACGCCCATTCCAACATCATCACGTCAAAGTGCTGTAGCGGATGACGAATATCCATCAACAACACTAAACCTTGTAAGCTTTTACGCTGAATCAGGTAATTTTCTAACTCTTTTTGCCACACGATTTTCATCGCTTCAGGCACGGCTGCATAACCATAACCGGGTAAGTCGACGAGACGTTGATCAGGATTACCCAGACTGAAAAAGTTAATCATCTGCGTACGACCCGGTCTTTTCGAGGCACGAGCCAATTGCTTTTGGTTGGTTAAGGCATTGATCGCACTGGACTTGCCTGCATTTGAACGACCCGCAAAGGCAATTTCATAGCCTGTATCTTCTACACACAGATTGAGCTTCGGGGCACTCATTAAAAACTCTGCTTTACGCAGCCAGTTGAGAGCGCGCACAGCATATTCAGTAACTGCAGAATCTACCTTTTTTTCATAGCTAATTTTTTGCTTTGGGGCAGCAGCAATTTTACTGTTTTTGGATTTTCCTCGGCTGTGGTGCATAACTCAACTTCAATTTATGATCTACAATCAGCCATTATAATGGAAGTCGAGCAGGCAATCGACCTTTGCAGCGTAAAGTCCGTAATCTTGTCTATAAAAGACCTTAATCGGCAAGATTGATCAGGTTAATCGGCGAGTGGGTTGTGAACTTATTTTGAGCTTCAGTACCCAGTACATCTGCTAAGGTATATTGGTCTAAGCTGTGATAGAACTGATCCAGCGCTTGATCTAAGATCCCTTTCAGTCCGCAATTCGAGCGGAGTACGCAAGGCGGGGTGTTACATTCCACAATGTTCTGATCCGCTTGTAAGACCCGCACAATCTCGCCCAGTCTTAAATGTAGGGTTTCTGGATTGAGTCGAATCCCACCGCCACGACCGCGTGCGGTAATAATCCACTGCTGTTTCGCCATAAAGTGTACGATTTTCATCAAGTGGTTTTCAGACACTTGTAGTGCTTGCGCCAGTTCTGCAATGGTATGCGGCAGCGCTTTCGGCTGCGAAACATACATCAGAATTCGCAAAGCATAATCGGTAAATTTATTGAGCTGCATGAGGGTACTGGTCGTTGATAAGCAAAAAAACAAAGGGCTAGTCTAGCATAACCTGACTAACCCTCTCTATTTTATGCCGATGGCATGGATTAGTGATGAACACCACCTGTGCCAAAAGCTTCACTGTGAATATTTTCGGCAGGAACACCACGAGCAATCAGGGCTTTTTGTTGCTCTGCCATAAATGGCATTGGGCCGCATAAGTAGTAGTCTGCTTGAACAGGTAGAATCGCGCTATCAATGGTACTCAAATCAAGGCGACCCTGCGCATCATAATCTTGACCCAAAACATCGCTTTGATGTGGGAACTCATATGCAGTAAAGATACTTAAACGTGGATATTTGGCTTTTAAGTCATGAATATGTTGTTTCATGGCATGCACTTGTTTGCTACGGCAGGCGTGCACAAAAGTCACAGGCTCTGGCATATCTAAAGTCACCAACTGATTTAGCATCGCCACCATTGGTGTGAGGCCTACACCACCACTAATAAAGACATTACGTTTGTTTGGGTCAATCAGGTAGAAGTTACCTGTTGGTGCAGACACTTCAATTTCAGCACCTTCAGCTAAACCATGCAGAGTATTTGACACCCAACCGCCTGCCAAATCACCTTTTTCATCTTCGCGTTTGACCGAGATACGTAAATAGTCAGCTTGAGGGCTGGTAGAAAGGGTGTATTGGCGAGGTTGTTTTAGACCAAGTTCCTCAACAAATACACGGACTGAAATGTACTGACCTGCTTCATATTTTGGTAAATCACCACCGTCCACAGGGGCAAGATAGAAAGAAGTGATTTCATCGCTTTCAACCACTTTTTTCGCGATTTTAAAGTTGCGCCAGCCTAACCAGCTCCCTTTGGTTTGTTGATGTTGCTCATAAATCGCTTTTTCAGTGCTAATAAATAAATCAGCCAATTGACCATACGCTGTAGCCCAAGCATCAATCAATGGATCTTCCATTGAAATACTTAAAACTTCACTAATCGAATGGAGGAGGTTTTCCCCAACAATGTTGTAGTCAGGTGCTTGAATATTCAAGCTGACATGTTTGTGGGCAATCAGCTCAACCACAGGAAGCAAGACAGAAGGATCTTCAATGTTTTCTGCATAGGCCAACACAGCACCCGCCAAAGCTTGGGCTTGAGCACCACTGCGTTGATGCCCCATATTAAAGGTTTCTTTTAAATTAGGATTGTTGCCTAACATGCGGTTATAAAAATAACCCGTGAGTGCGACGCCATTTTCACGAAGGACAGGAACAGTTGCTTTTACAAGTTCAATTTGCTGCGGAGTCATGTTTGATCTCTCTTGGCTATCATTTATAAGATGTATTTAAAATATACCTTTAAAGATGTAATGTAAATACATCTTTTAAAGAAAAGCTTAATTTTTTTATGAAATATAATAATATCTCATAAATTTTGATTTTTAGATTTAAAAAGTAGATCACTTACGCCCAAACAAAGAGCCGAGTAAACCACGGACGATTTTTTGTCCTGTACTGCCCCCAAGGCTACGTGCTGCACTTTTAGCAAAGGTTCCGACCGTGTCTTGAATTAGCTTCTCACGCTGTTTCGCTTCACGTTCAGCTCCTTTCTGCTGTTCTTTCGCAATCCTCTCTTGCTCACGTGCTTGTTGCTTAGCGAGTGTTTCAGCTTCTTTGGCTTGCTGTTTCGCTAGCGCTTCTTGTTCTTTGGCTTGTTGTTTCTCTTGCTCTATCTGTACCGCTTGTTGTTGGCGTTCAACCACTTTATTTTGTAGAAGTTCAAAAGCACTTTCGCGGTCTAGGCGTTTTTCATAAATGCCTGCCACGATACTTTGTGAAATTAAGGTTTGACGTTGCTCTAGGCTAATGGGACTGAAAGACGAGTAGGGTGGCATCACCCATGCGCGCTGTACGACTTGCGGTGTGCCTTGTTCATCTAGACAACTAATCAGGGCTTCACCCACAGCTAGTTCAGTGATGGCTTGCTCAACCTTAAATTCAGGGTTGGCACGGAAGGTGTCTGCAGCTGTTTTAACCGCTTTTTGATCTTTCGGGGTAAAGGCACGTAAGGCATGTTGTACACGATTTCCGAGCTGTCCTAGGATGCTTTCAGGCAAATCCAGTGGGTTTTGCGTGACAAAGTAAATACCAACCCCTTTGGAGCGGATCAGACGCACCACTTGTTCAATTTTTTCTTGCAGCGCTGCACTGGCATTATCAAACAGCAAATGCGCTTCATCAAAGAAGAACACTAGCTTGGGCTTGTCCATATCGCCAACCTCAGGCAGCTGTTCAAAGAGTTCAGAGAGCATCCAGAGCAGAAAAGTGGCATAGAGCTTTGGAGTATTCATGAGCTTGTCTGCGGCTAAGATATTGATATAGCCATGACCATTACTGTCGGTCTGAATAAAGTCTAGAATATTTAAGCTGGGCTCCCCGAAGAATTGATCACCGCCTTGATCGGCCAGTGCCAATAAATTCCGTTGAATCGCGCCAAGGCTTGCAGGAGATAGGTTGCCATATTCGGCTTTAAACTCTGCGGCATGTTCACTGACATAACCAATCATGGCTTTTAAGTCTTTAAAGTCGATCAGTAACATGCCTTGATCATCTGCAATACGAAATACCGCAGAAAGTACCCCTTCTTGGGTATCATTCAAATTCAGCATACGTGCCAGCAACAGCGGGCCAATTTCGGTAATCGTGGTACGAATAGGATGACCTTGTTCAGCAAATAAATCCCAAAACACCACGGGTGATGCAGCAAAGGGAATGCTGTCGATGCCTAAACTTTTAATGCGTTCATCAAATTTGGGGTTGGATGCACCGGCCTGCGCTAAGCTGGAAACATCACCTTTGGCATCGGCTAAAAATACGGGCACCCCGAGTCTGGAAAAACTTTCAGCCAACACCTTCAGGGTTACGGTTTTACCTGTCCCTGTTGCCCCTGCAATTAAGCCATGACGGTTGGCAAACTTTGAGTGTAGAACAACATCTTGTTGGGTATTCGTGGTTTTCTTAGCAATGATGATCGGGGTGCTCATACTTCTTCCTATTCAATTTTATTGTGATGGTTATTCAATTGTTTTAGTGCGTTTTCTATATCTTGAATTAAATCGGCAGGATGTTCTAGTCCTATACAAAAGCGAACCAATAAACCTTGTTGTAAATGTGTATGCTCAAGTGCACGCATGTCTTTGAGGTCATACAGCATCACCAAACTCACAGGACCGCCCCAACTAAAGCCGAGTTTGAAGAGTGACAGGGCATCACAAAACTGACGAATATCCTGCAGATCAAATTCGGGCTTGAAAATGACACTGACCAAACCTGCACTGTGTTGATCGACACAAATGTCTTTCCAATATGAATGACCTGCAGCACTCGAGTCAGCAGGGTGTAAGACCTGCACAAATTCCGGTTGTTGTTTTAGCCATGCTAGGAGTTGCAGCGCACTTTCAGACTGTGCGGCATAACGAATGCGCATTGATGCTAGACTGCGTTGGACTTGAGCAACATCATCCCCAGAGACGCTAATGCCTTGAATGGCATGCGTGCGAAAGAGTTGATGATGTAAAGCTCGCTCGCGTGTCACGACTGAGCCCATTAAAATGTCTCCGCCGCCACTTGGGTATTTGGTCAAAGCATGTACCGTCACATCTACACTTAAGTGCGCATCACTAAAATCAAAAGCATTAAAGGCAAGACCTGCGCCCCACGTATTGTCTAAAGCAGTGAGCACATGATGCGTTTGTGCCTTTTTCACCAGTCCGACCAAGTCTGGAAACTCCAGTGTGACCGACCCTGCGGCTTCTAGCCAAATCAGTTTTGATTTTTCCGTCGGTTGGAAAGAAGACACATCAATAGGGTTATAAACACGAACATCAATGCCATAGCGTTTTTCTAGATTACGAAGATGCTCCATGTTTGGCCCGTAAATATTATCCGCTACCCAAACTTCATCACCATGACTTAAAAAACATGAGTTCACTAGGTTAATGGCAGATAAACCACTTGGTGCGAGTAGGCAGTACTTTCCACCCTCAATTTGTGCAATGTTATCGCCCAATGTAAATGTGGTGGGGGTGCCATGGGTGCCATAACTATAGTCATAGTCATCGGTCCAATGGCGATTAAACAGTGCATCGGTATCTTCAAAAATAATCGTCGATGCACGATACAGGGGAGGTTGGACCGTTGAAATGTACTGAGGCGCTTGTCTTGGTGCATGAACTAGGGCGGTTTGCGGATTTTTTTTCACGAATCGACTCATCATAAAGCGCTAAATTGTTTTTAGCTTAAGAGAAAGTTTCTAAATAGGCGAGAAAATTGAACAAATGTGAATAAAGGTAAGCAAAATAAAAAGTTGGCTTCAATTTTGCTAAATCATCGATAAGGATAGTAAAAAGAAGGCATAAGCGCATGACGTCGCATTTAAAAGTACATTATTTTCAGCATATTGCTGGTGAAGGGTTCGGCAGTTGCTATACATATTTAAAACAACAAGGTGCAGTGATCAGTGCAACCGAGTTTTTTGCTTTACCTATAGATCAAGCCTTAGAGATAGAGGCCTTACCGAGTATTGAGGATGTTGACTTACTCATCATTATGGGCGGTACCATGAGTGTGAATGATGAAGCGAATTTTCCATGGTTGAAGATTGAGAAGCGTTGGTTAAGGCGTTACTTGGCCGCAGGAAAGCCTGCGATTGGTTTATGCTTGGGTGGGCAACTGATTGCCAATGCACTTGGAGCTGCGGTCAGTCGCAATGAACAACAGGAGTTGGGTTGGGCAACAGTACGCAAAATCCAGCATGTCCCAACAGAATGCTTTGAGTTACCTGAACAGTTTAATGTGATGCAATGGCATAGCGAGACCTTTGAAATTCCAAAAGGTGCTGTACATTTGGCTGAAAATACCGTCTGTCGCAATCAAATGTACCAAATTGGAAAGAATGTATTGGGTTTTCAATTTCACCCAGAGATGGTGCCAGAAACCTTAGCACTTTTTTTAGAAAATGATGACGAGCTGAATAAGTTTTCGGGGCAATACGTGGCAACTGAAACCGAATTGAAAAAATCGCCGAAATTAAATTTTATTGAGGGAAATCAAATTCTTAATAGTGCAATTGATTATGTGTTGCGGCAAACAGTCTATTGATGCTTTTTTAAGCTACTGATAATCCAAACAAATTGAATATATTGTAAAAAATCAAAAATGAATTTGCTTATGCATTAAACAATGGCTATAATGAGCGACCCTTTAATGAAAGGGGGTTGGCTGCGAATAAAGTAGTTAACATCGTGACAGTCGTGGCATCGATCATGACCTTAGTGATATTTCACTGCTCTTGACACTTACCTTTTAGTGGGGTGAGATGCGTCAGGAGTGATTCTTTATATATTTGGCTTGGAGTTTACTGGTATGTCTAACCAGAGAATTCGTATCCGTTTGAAGTCTTTTGATCACCGTTTAATTGATCAATCAGCTCAAGAAATCGTAGAAACAGCAAAACGTACTGGCGCACAAGTTTGTGGTCCAATTCCAATGCCTACACGCATTGAACGTTTTAACGTTTTAACATCACCACACGTTAACAAAGATGCGCGTGACCAATACGAGATCCGCACTTATAAACGTTTGATCGACATCGTTCAACCTACAGACAAAACTGTAGATGCATTGATGAAGTTAGATCTTGCAGCTGGTGTTGATGTTCAGATCGCATTGGGTTAAGGCTTTCGGGTTAATTAACGCTCTAAGTTAATTAGGCCGCTTTTTTAGAGGTTTATGCACATGGCTATTGGTTTAGTCGGTCGCAAGTGCGGTATGACACGTATCTTTACAGATGCTGGTGTTTCTGTGCCTGTTACAGTGATTGAGGTTGATCCTAACCGCATCACTCAAATCAAAACGCTTGAAACTGATGGTTATCAAGCGATTCAAATCACTACTGGTGAACGTCGCGAATCTCGCGTAACTAACGCTCAGAAAGGTCACTTCGCGAAAGCGGGTGTTGCTGCTGGTCGTCTAGTTCAAGAATTCCGTGCAACAGAAGCTGATCTTGAAGGTCGTGAAGTTGGTGGAACTATCGGTGTAGACATGTTCACAGTTGGTCAAGTAGTTGACGTAACTGGTCAGTCGAAAGGTAAAGGTTTCCAAGGTGGTGTTAAGCGTTGGAACTTCCGTACGCAAGATGCGACTCACGGTAACTCACTTTCTCACCGTGTTCTGGGTTCTACAGGTCAAAACCAGACTCCTGGTCGCGTGTTCAAAGGCAAAAAAATGGCTGGCCATTTAGGTGCTGAACGCGTAACTGTACAGGGTCTAGAAATTGTATCTATCGACGCAGAACGTTCAGTTTTAGTAGTGAAAGGTGCGATTCCTGGCGCTACTGGTGGTGACGTAACTGTTCGTCCTACGATCAAGGCCTGAGGGGAAATAACGTGAATTTAAATACTGTTTCCGGCTCTGCTGTTGAATTATCAGAAGTTGCGTTCGGTCGTGAATTCAATGAAGCTCTTGTACACCAGGTTGTTACAGCTTATTTAGCTGGTGGCCGTCAAGGTTCAAAAGCTCAGAAATCACGTGCAGACGTTTCTGGCGGTGGCAAAAAGCCATTCCGTCAAAAAGGTACTGGTCGCGCTCGTGCTGGTTCTATTCGTAGCCCAATCTGGGTAGGTGGTGGTAAAACTTTTGCTGCTCGCCCACAAGATTGGTCTCAAAAAGTTAACCGCAAAATGTATCGCGGTGCAATGCAATGTATCTTAGCTGAACTTGTTCGCCAAGATCGTCTTGTATTGGTTGAAGAGTTTGCTGTTGCTGCTCCAAAAACTAAAGAGTTGCTTGCAAAACTTAACGACTTGAATGCTACTCGTGCATTGATCGTTACAGAATCTGTAGATGAGAATCTATACCTTGCAGCGCGCAACATTCCACACGTTGATGTGGTTGATGCTGCTGCTATCGATCCTGTTAGCTTGATTGCGTTCGATAGAGTTGTTATGTCTGTAGCTGCTGCTAAGAAAATTGAGGTAGAACTCGGATGAACAACGAACGTATCTATCAAGTCCTACAAGGACCTGTATTCTCAGAAAAAGCACAAGTTTTAGGCGAAACTGCTGGTGTTCAAGTTTTCAAAGTTGCACTTGATGCAAACAAACTTGAAATCAAAAAAGCTGTTGAGCAATTGTTTGGTGTTCAAGTTGTTAAAGTTAACACAACGATCACTAAAGGTAAGACTAAACGCTTTGGTAAAACATTAGGACGTCGTTCTGATGTTAAAAAAGCATACGTCACCCTGAAAGCTGGCCAAGATGTTGAGATGGCTGACTTGGGCGATACCGCTGAAAGCGCAGCGGAATAAGGACGAGAATTATGCCAATTCAAAAATGTAAGCCAACGTCTCCTGGACGTCGCTTTGTAGAGAAAGTCGTTCACGACCATCTTCACAAAGGTGCGCCTTATGCTCCGTTGGTTGAAGCTAAAAAACGTACTGGTGGTCGTAATAACAACGGTCACATCACGACTCGTCACGTCGGTGGCGGTCACAAGCAGCACTACCGTCTAGTTGACTTTAAACGTAACAAAGATGGTATTCCTGCAACTGTAGAGCGTATTGAATACGATCCTAACCGTACAGCACACATTGCACTAGTATTGTATGCTGATGGTGAGCGTCGCTACATCATCGCGCCTAAAGGCCTTCGCGCTGGCGATAAAGTTCAATCTGGTAACGATGCTCCAATTCGTCCAGGTAACTGTTTACCGCTTCGCAACATGCCTATCGGTTCTACTCTTCACAACATCGAACTTAAAATCGGTAAAGGCGCGCAATTAGCTCGTTCTGCTGGTACTTCAGTTCAGTTGTTGGGTCGTGACGGTTCTTACGCTATCGTTCGTTTACGTTCTGGTGAAATGCGTAAAATTCACGTTGAGTGCCGTGCAGTTCTTGGTGAAGTTTCTAACCAAGAAAGCAACCTTCGTTCACTTGGTAAAGCAGGTGCAGCACGCTGGCGTGGCGTTCGTCCTACCGTTCGTGGTATGGCGATGAACCCAGTAGATCACCCGCACGGTGGTGGTGAAGGTCGTAGCAAAGGTATTCAACCTGTAAGCCCATGGGGTCAAAAAGCTAAAGGGTACAAGACACGTACCAATAAGCGTACGACTAAGATGATTATTCGCGACCGTCGCGTTAAGTAACAAGTAAAGGAATCTGACAATGCCTCGTTCTCTGAAAAAAGGCCCATTCGTCGATGCGCACTTGTTCGCTAAGGTTGAAGCGGCTATCGCGGCTAATAACCGTAAGCCGATCAAAACTTGGTCGCGTCGTTCGATGATCCTCCCAGATTTTGTTGGTTTAACAATTTCTGTACATAATGGCCGTAACCATGTTCCAGTGATCGTATCTGAACATATGGTTGGTCACAAACTTGGTGAATTCGCGCCAACTCGTACCTATCGTGGTCACGGTGTTGACAAGAAATCTAAACGTTAAGGTGCTATGATGGAAGTTACTGCTAAATTACGCGGTGCCGCTATCTCGGCACAAAAAACTCGTTTGGTTGCAGACCTAATCCGTGGCAAATCTGTTGCTCACGCGCTTAATATTCTCAACTTCAGCAACAAAAAAGCTGCAGTTTTGGTTAAAAAAGCATTGGAATCTGCAATTGCAAACGCTGAACACAATAACAGTTTAGATGTAGACGACCTTAAGGTTACTACGATTTACGTTGATGAAGGCACTAGCCTTAAACGTATTATGCCACGTGCTAAAGGCCGTGCAGATCGTATTACTAAGCGTACTTGTCACATTACCGTTAAGGTAGGGGTTTGATATGGGTCAGAAGGTTCATCCAATCGGTATCCGCCTTGGTGTTGTAAAACGTCATAACGCCAACTGGTATGCGAGTCCGAAACAATACGCTGAATACTTGCTTAAAGATCTTCAAGTTCGTGAGTTTTTAACTAAAAAACTTAAGAATGCAATGATCAGCAATATTCTTATCGAACGTCCTACGGGCGCTGCTAAAGTAACTATTAGCACTGCACGTCCTGGTATCGTTATCGGTAAAAAAGGCGAAGACATTGAGAAACTACAGCGTGAACTTACTCAAATTATGGGTATTCCAGCGCAAGTTAGCATCAATGAAATCGATCGCCCAGACTTAGACGCTCGTTTAGTTGCTGAAGCTATCGCTTCTCAATTAGAAAAACGTGTAATGTTCCGTCGTGCTATGAAGCGTGCGGTTCAAAACACAATGCGTGCTGGTGCTAAAGGTATCAAAGTTGAAGTATCAGGCCGTTTAGGTGGTGCTGAGATTGCTCGTACTGAGTGGTATCGTGAAGGTCGCGTACCTTTGCATACACTTCGTGCAGACATCGATTATTCAACTATGCGTGCTGAAACGACTTACGGTACGATTGGTGTTAAAGTTTGGATCTTCCGTGGTGAGATCTTGGGTGGCATGAAACAAGTCATGAACCCAGCTCCAGCTGAAGAGCGTCCAGCTAAACGCGGTCGTGGTCGTGGTGAAGGTCAAGAGCGTCGTGGTCGTCGCAATGATCGTTCTGCTGAAAAAGGAGAATAATCCATGTTACAACCTAAACGTACTAAATTCCGTAAAGTGCAGAAAGGCCGTAACACTGGTCTAGCTCACCGCGGTAGCTCGGTATCTTTTGGTACAATCGCACTTAAATCTGTTGAGCGTGGTCAAATGACTGCTCGTCAAATTGAAGCAGCGCGTCGTACAATCAGCCGTCGTATTAAACGTGGTGGTAAGATCTTTATCCGTGTTTTCCCAGACAAGCCGATTACTTCTAAGCCTCTTGAAGTGCGTATGGGTAAAGGTAAAGGTTCTGTGGAATACTGGGTTTGTCAAATCAAACCAGGTAAAGTCTTGTACGAAATTGATGGTGTTAACGAAGAATTGGCTCGCGAAGCGTTTACGCTTGCAGCTGCTAAACTTCCGTTTAAAACCACTATCGTGACTCGGACGGTAATGTAATGAAAACTAAAGATCTACGTGAAAAGTCGGTAGAAGAGTTGACAGCTTTGCTTGATGAGCAACAGCTTAACCAATTCCGTCTTCGTATGGCAAAAGCAACTGGTCAATTGGGTAAATCGCACGAAGTTGCACTTACTCGTAAGACAATTGCTCGTATTAAGACACTCCTTACCGAAAAACAGGGGAACGGACAATGAGTGAACAAACAGTTCGCACGTTAACCGGCAAAGTAGTAAGCGACAAAATGGACAAGTCTATTGTTGTACTTATCGAACGCCGCGTTCAACACCCGTTGTATGGCAAATCAATCCGCCGTTCAACTAAATTACATGCTCACGATGAGAACAACACAGCTAAAACTGGCGACGTTGTGACTATCAAAGAAAGCCGCCCAATTTCTAAAACTAAGTCTTGGACTCTAGTTGAAGTTGTTGAAGCTGCTGCTGAGTAATTAGACGTATCTGTTGCATCATCGGTTAATTTCGAGTACTCTTTGAGCCTTTCGAAATTGTGACCGGTGATGCTCGGTTTTGGAGTAGGGCAATGATTCAAACCGAAAGTATGCTAGACGTAGCAGACAATAGTGGTGCTCGCCGCGTACAATGTATTAAAGTACTTGGTGGTTCACACCGTCGTTATGCTTCTGTTGGCGACATTATTAAAGTTACTGTAAAAGAAGCTATTCCACGCGCACGTGTTAAAAAAGGTGACGTGATGAATGCTGTTGTGGTTCGTACAAAATTCGGTATCCGTCGTCCAGACGGTTCAGTGATTCGTTTCGACGATAACGCTGCTGTTATTTTGAACAACAACAAAGCGCCGATTGCAACTCGTATTTTCGGACCAGTGACTCGTGAACTTCGTACTGAACAGTTCATGAAAATTATTTCACTGGCTCCTGAAGTTCTATAAGAGGCAATCATGGCTAAGATTAAAAAAGGCGATCAAGTTATTGTGATCGCAGGTAAAGAAAAAGGCAAACAGGGTACTGTTCTGTCTGTTTCAAATGACCGTGTTATGGTTGAAGGCCTTAACTTGGTTAAGAAGCATCAAAAGCCGAACCGTGCAACAGGTGCTGAAGGCGCTGTAGTTACACAAGAAGCTTCGCTTCATATCTCTAACGTGGCAATTTTTAATGCTACAACCCAAAAGGCTGACCGTGTTGGTTACCAAGTGACTGAAGGCGTGAAAACTCGCGTTTACAAGTCAAATGGTGAATCAGTGGCGGTAGCGAAGTAATAGGTTGAAAAGGCAATGGCCAGACTTAAAACGCGTTACAACGACGAACTTAAGGCTCAATTACAAGAGACTTTAGCCGTTAAAAATGTGATGGATATTCCTCGCATTACTAAAATCACGATCAACATGGGTGTTGGCGCAGCTGCTGCTGACAAAAAACTCCTTGATGGTGCTCTTGCTGATATGCAAGCTATCGCTGGTCAAAAACCAGTTCTTACGTTAGCTCGCAAATCAATCGCTGGTTTCAAAATCCGTGATGGTTGGCCGATTGGTTGTAAAGTTACTTTACGCGGCGAACGTATGTACGAATTCTTAGACCGTCTAATCTCGATTGCGATCCCTCGTATCCGTGACTTCCGTGGTTTCTCTGCGAAATCATTTGACGGTCGCGGCAACTACTCAATGGGTCTTAAGGAACAAATCATGTTCCCTGAAATCGATTTTGATAAGATTGATCGTATTCGTGGTATGGATATTACCATCACTACGACTGCTCGCACCGATGACGAAGGCCGTGCGCTTATGCGTGCATTCGGCTTCCCGTTCAAATAAGAGGTCGATATGGCTAAGAAA
Source organism: Acinetobacter sp. AB03 (assembly GCF_058107045.1). NCBI lineage: Bacteria > Pseudomonadati > Pseudomonadota > Gammaproteobacteria > Moraxellales > Moraxellaceae > Acinetobacter > Acinetobacter sp. AB03. The sequence goes on from NZ_JBUEBA010000002.1 coordinate 356,214, forward strand.
AGTATGATTAATCGCGAATTGAAACGCGAAGCTACTGTTGCTAAATACGCTGCAAAACGTGCTGAATTAAAAGCTGTTATTGCAAACGTAAATGCTAGCGACGAAGAGCGTTTCGAAGCGATGATGAAATTCCAAGCATTACCACGTAATGCGTCTCCAGTACGTTTACGTAACCGTTGTGGTTTAACTGGTCGTCCTCATGGTTACTTCCGTAAGTTCGGTTTAAGCCGTAACAAATTACGCGATACAGTAATGCAAGGTGATGTACCGGGCGTTGTTAAGGCAAGCTGGTAAGGAGCGCTATAGATGAGTATGCAAGATACCGTTGCCGACATGTTAACTCGTGTTCGTAACGCGCAAATGGCAAAGAAACAAACAGTTTCTATGCCTAACTCTAAGTTGAAGGTTGCTATTGCAAACGTTCTTCAACAAGAAGGTTACATTTCAAACGTAGAAGTTGCGGATGCTGAAGGCAAAGCAACTCTTACTTTGACTTTAAAGTATTTCGAAGGCAAACCAGTTATCGAAACTGTGAAACGCGTAAGCCGTCCAGGTCTACGTCAGTATCGCGGTAAAGATGCACTTCCGAGCGTTAAGCAAGGTTTAGGTATTGCAATTGTTTCTACAAGCAAAGGCATCATGACTGATCGCGCTGCACGTGCTGCAGGTATCGGTGGTGAAGTTATTGCTTTTGTTTCTTAATAGGTGATTCCTCATGTCTCGTGTGGCTAAAGCCCCAGTAACTGTACCTAACGGTGTAACAGTTACTCAGAACGGCCGGCAGGTCGAAGTGAAAGGTAGCAAAGGTACTTTGTCTTTCACCCTGCATGCGCTGGTCGAGCTTAAACAGGAAGACGGTATTTTAGCGATTGCTCCAAAAGCTGAGTCGAAAGACGCTTGGATGCAAGCTGGTACTGCTCGCGCTGTGCTTAACAACCTTGTAAAAGGTGTGAGCGAAGGCTTCGAACGTAAGTTACAACTTATCGGTGTTGGTTATAAAGCTGCGGTTAAAGGTAACATTGTTAACCTTAACCTTGGTTTCTCTCACCCGATCGACTATACGCTTCCTGAAGGTGTAACTGCTGAAACTCCTACAGCAACTGAAATTGTTCTTAAATCTGCTGATAAAGCACGTTTAGGTCAGGTTGCTGCAGATATCCGTGGTTACCGTCCACCAGAGCCTTATAAAGGTAAAGGTGTTCGTTATTCTGACGAAGTTGTACTTCGTAAAGAAGCTAAGAAGAAATAAGGCGCGAGGTTCTTATGAACGAAAAGAAACAATCCCGTTTGCGTCGTGCGAAAAGCACACGCTTGCACATCCGTGCGTTGGGTGCGACTCGTTTGTGTGTAAACCGCACTCCGCGTCACATCTACGCTCAAGTTATTTCAGCAGATGGTGGCAAAGTTTTAGCGCAAGCTTCAACTTTAGATGCTACTTTACGTGCTGGTACAACTGGTAACGTTGAAGCAGCTACTAAAGTAGGTGCTTTAATCGCAGAACGCGCTAAAGCAGCTGGTGTTACTAAAGTTGCATTTGACCGTTCTGGTTTCAAATATCATGGTCGTATCAAAGCCTTGGCTGATGCTGCTCGTGAAAACGGCTTGGAGTTCTAATCATGGCTAAAGTTGAACAAAACGAAGGTCTTGTTGAAAAGCTGGTTGCCGTTGATCGTGTAGCCAAAGTTGTTAAGGGTGGTCGTATCTTCTCTTTCACAGCATTGACTGTGGTTGGTGATGGTAATGGTCGTGTAGGTTTTGGTCGTGGTAAAGCACGTGAAGTTCCAGCTGCTATTTCTAAAGCACTTGAAGCTGCTCGTCGCAACATGATTACTGTTGACCTTGTTAACGGTACTGTACAGCACCCTATTAACGCGCGTCACGGTGCAAGCCGTGTTTACATGCAGCCTGCTTCTGAAGGTACTGGTGTAATCGCTGGTGGTGCTATGCGTGCAGTTCTAGAAGCTGTGGGCGTACGTAACGTATTAACAAAATGTTATGGTTCTACTAACGCTGCAAACGTAGTAAACGCGACTTTTAACGGTCTGCGTGATATGACTTCTCCTGAGAAGGTTGCTGCGAAACGTGGTCTTACAGTAGAACAAATTCAAGGGTAATCAATCATGAAAACGATTAAAGTTACCCAGACTAAATCTTCTGCGCATCGCTTGAAAAATCACAAGCTTAGCCTACAAGGTTTAGGTCTGCGTCGTATTGGTCATACTGTAGAAGTGCAAGATACGCCTTCTAACCGTGGTATGATCAACCAAGTCTACTATATGGTTAGTGTAGAGGAATAAGCCATGACTCTGCGTTTAAATGAGCTTGCACCTGCTGAAGGTGCAAAACGTGAAAATCGTCGTCTAGGCCGTGGTATCGGTTCTGGCGTTGGTAAGACTGGTGGCCGTGGTGTCAAAGGTCAGAATTCACGTAAGAGCGGTGGTACTCGTCCAGGCTTTGAAGGTGGTCAAACTGCGTTATATCGTCGTTTACCTAAATTCGGTTTCACTAGCCAAATCGCTTTGAAAACTGCTGAAGTACGTTTATCTGAGCTTACTAAAGTGGAAGGCGACATCGTTAGCCTAGAAACTTTAAAAGCTGCAAACGTTGTACGTAAAGATATGTTACGTGCTCGTATCGTACTTTCTGGTGAAATTACTCGTGCATTCACTGTTCAAGGTGTTGCTGTGACTAAAGGCGCTAAAGCTGCTGTTGAAGCTGCTGGCGGTAAAGTCGAGGAGTAATCGCTAGTGTCTATGTCTCCTAGTTCTTCAGGTCATGTCAATATGATGAAAGGCCAGCCATTTCATGTGAAATACCGTGAAATTATTCGCCGCATGATGTTTCTCATCGGTGCATTATTGGTTTTTCGACTAGGAGCACATATTCCAGTACCAGGCATTAATAATGCTGCACTTGAAAATCTTTTTAATGCAAACCAAGGCACGATCCTTGGTTTGTTTAACATGTTTTCAGGTGGTGCATTAGAGCGTATGTCCATTCTTGCTCTTGGGATTATGCCGTACATTTCTGCATCGATTATCGTGCAGTTAATGTCTACAGTTATTCCTTCGTTGGAAGCTTTAAAGAAAGAAGGCGAACAAGGCAAGCGTAAGATTAATCAATATACGCGACAGGGTACATTGTTCCTTGCACTCGTGCAGGCAATTGGGATGTGTGCTGGTCTGATCAGTCAAGGGATTACCTTAACTGCAGGTCTGGCTTTCTACGTACCAGCTGTAACCTCTTTGGTTGCAGGTACAATGTTCTTGATGTGGTTAGGTGAGCAAATTACCGAACGTGGGGTGGGCAATGGTATTTCCATGATCATCTTCGCCGGTATTGTTGCAGGTTTGCCGAATTTAATTCTGCAATCAATATCATCAGTAGATAATGGTCAAACCAGTCTAATCGGCTTGGTGATTTTTGGCGTGTTGTCTCTGGCTGTATTAGCTGCAATTGTGTTTATTGAGAAGGCGCAACGTCGTATTCCAGTAAACTATGCTCAAAAACAACAAGGACGTCGTGTATTTACTGCACAACAGTCACATTTGCCATTAAAAATTAATATGGCGGGTGTGATCCCTGCGATTTTCGCAAGTTCATTGCTTTTGTTCCCTGCGAGCTTAGGGCAATGGGTGGGTAGTGCAGATCCGAATGCGGGTATTATCAAACGTAGTTTGCAAGATTTGGCATTGGTGCTTTCGCCTGGTCAGCCGTTGTATTTGGTGCTCTTTGGTGCGTTAATTATCTTTTTCTGTTACTTTTATACAGCGCTTGTATTTAGCCCGAAAGAAGTATCGGAAAACTTGAAACGCAGCGGGGCTTATGTACCTGGTATTCGTCCAGGTGAGCAAACTGCTCGTTACTTAGATCATATTCTTAACCGTTTGACATTTATTGGCGCGATTTATATCACCATCATTTGCTTAATGCCGATGATTTTACAAAGCTCATTTGGTATTCCATTCTCTTTAGGTGGTACCTCTTTGCTTATTGTTGTGGTGGTAGTGATGGACTTTATGGCTCAGCTGCAAGCACATCTCACCTCGCATCAGTACGATAATCAAACGTTAATGAGAAAAACGACTGCTCATCCTAAGGGATAAGCGCACTTGAGGTTTCATCATGAAAGTACAAGCTTCTGTAAAGAAAATTTGTGGTAGCTGTAAAGTTATCCGTCGTAATGGGGTTATTCGCGTAATTTGTAGCGCAGAACCTCGTCATAAGCAGCGTCAAGGTTAATCTGATCAAGACCTGTTGATTTCAGTAGGCTAATTAGGTTATTATCCGCCCCTCAAGATTTTTGTGGGGCGGTTGATTGTCTTAACTGCCTTTTTGGAGAAAATTGAATGGCTCGTATTGCCGGTGTAAACATTCCGGATAACAAGCATGCTGTTATCTCTCTAACGTACATCTTTGGTGTAGGTCGCCACACTGCTAAGAATATCTTGGCTGCTGTTGGTATCGCGCCGACTACAAAGATCCGTGAATTAGATGACGCTCAGCTTGATGCGATTCGTGCAGAAGTTGCTAAGGTTCCGACCGAAGGTGATTTACGTCGCGAAATTTCCATGAACATTAAACGTTTAATGGATTTAGGCTGCTACCGCGGTCTTCGTCATCGTCGCAGCTTGCCTGTCCGTGGACAACGCACCAAAACTAACGCACGTACCCGTAAAGGTCCGCGCAAACCTATTAAGAAATAAGATTTCTGGAAGCTAAAAGATGGCTAAAGATACTCGCACACGCAAGAAGGTCACTCGTACCGTCTCTGAAGGTGTTGCACACATTCACGCTTCTTTTAATAACACCATTGTGACTATTACCGATCGTCAAGGTAATGCACTGGCTTGGGCTACCTCTGGTGGACAAGGCTTCCGTGGATCACGTAAATCAACTCCGTTTGCTGCTCAGGTAGCTGCTGAAGTTGCTGGTAAAGCTGCTTTAGACTACGGTTTGAAAAACTTGGACGTCCTTGTAAAAGGTCCTGGTCCTGGTCGTGAATCTGCGGTTCGTGCTTTAGGTGCAGTGGGTTATAAAATTAACAGCATTACCGATGTGACGCCAATCCCGCACAACGGTTGCCGTCCACCTAAAAAACGTCGCGTGTAAGGAGAAACATTCATGGCTCGTTATATTGGTCCAAAATGCAAACTCTCTCGCCGCGAAGGGACAGACCTGCAATTAAAATCTGGCGTTAAACCATTTGACGTCAAAACTAAAAAAGCTGCTAAAGCTCCTGGCCAACATGGCGGAGCGCGTGGTGGCAAACAATCTGAGTACTCACTACAATTACGTGAAAAACAAAAAGTACGTCGTATGTACGGTGTTTTAGAGCGTCAATTTAGTAATTACTATAAAGAAGCTGCTCGTGTGAAAGGCGCAACTGGTGAAAACTTGTTGAAACTGCTTGAAAGCCGTCTTGATAACGTCGTTTATCGCATGGGTTTTGGTTCTACACGTGCAGAAGCTCGTCAGCTTGTATCTCACCGCTCGATCACTTTGAATGGCCGTCGTGTTAACATCGCGTCTATCCAAGTTAAAGCTGGTGATGTAATTGCTGTGCATGAAGGTGCTAAACAACAATTGCGTATCAAAAACGCAGTTGAATTAGCTGCACAACGTGGCATTCCTTCTTGGATGGAAATTGACCATTCTAAGTTGGAAGGTACGTTTAAAGCTACACCAGATCGTTCAGATTTACCTGCTGAAATCAACGAAAGCTTGATTGTAGAATTGTATTCTAAATAATCCTTGAGGTAGCAATATGACGCGTACTGCAAATGAGTTTCTAACTCCGCAAGCGATCAAGGTCGAAGCGGTTAGCGGGACCTCGGCAAAAGTTATTCTAGAACCCTTAGAGCGTGGCTTTGGTCATACTCTGGGCAATGCTTTACGTCGCATCCTTCTTTCTTCTTTACCTGGCGCTGCTGTGGTTGAAGTTGAGATTGAAGGTGTCGAGCACGAGTACAGTACTTTGGAAGGCTTGCAGCAGGACATCGTCGAGCTCTTGCTGAACCTAAAAGGATTGTCTATTAAGCTGTTCGATCAAAATGAAGCTTATTTGACATTAGAGAAACAAGGTCCTGGCGACGTAACTGCCGCTGACCTTCGTTTACCTCATAATGTTGAAGTGGTTAACCCTGAACATTTGATCGGTACTTTAAGTGCTTCAGGCTCATTAAAAATGCGCTTGAAAGTTTCTCAAGGTCGTGGTTATGAAACTTCTGACTCGCGTTTCCCAGAAGGCGAAACTCGCCCTGTAGGTCGCTTACAGTTAGATGCTTCTTATAGCCCAATCAAACGTGTGTCTTACACAGTGGAAAACGCTCGTGTAGAACAACGTACAGACCTTGATAAATTGGTCATTGATCTTGAGACCAACGGTACAGTTGATCCTGAAGAAGCGATCCGCAAAGCGGCAACAATCTTGCAACAACAAATTGCAATTTTTGTTGACCTTCAGAAAGATCAAGCTCCTGTTGCTCAAGAACCTCGTGAAGAAGTTGATCCGATTTTGCTTCGTCCAGTAGATGATCTAGAGCTTACTGTTCGTTCTGCTAACTGTTTGAAAGCAGAAAACATTTACTACATTGGTGATCTTGTACAGCGCACTGAGGTTGAGTTACTCAAAACTCCTAACCTTGGTAAAAAATCGCTTACTGAGATCAAAGATGTTCTGGCTTCAAAAGGCTTACAACTCGGCATGCGTTTAGAGAACTGGCCACCAGCTAGTCTCCGTATGGACGATCGTTTCGCCTATCGTAGCCGTTAATTAAGTAGGACTATCACCATGCGTCATCGTAATAGTGGTGTGAAATTAGGCCGTACAAGCAGCCATCGTAAAGCGATGTTTCAAAACATGGCTAACTCTTTGTTTGAGCACGAGTTGATCAAAACAACTGTGCCTAAAGCAAAAGAGTTACGTCGTGTAGCTGAGCCTTTAATCACTTTAGCTAAAAACGATACTGTTGCAAACCGTCGCTTAGCGTTTGCTCGTACTCGTTCAGCAGCAACTGTTGGTAAATTATTTACCGTTCTTGGCCCTCGTTACAAAGAACGTAACGGCGGTTATCTACGTGTTCTTAAAGCGGGCTTCCGTGCAGGTGATGCTGCGCCGATGGCTTACGTTGAACTAGTAGATCGCGAAGTTAAATAATTTCGTAGAACTGTTCAGTTGTTCTTAGAAAAAGACCAGTGTTTCACTGGTCTTTTTTTTATGGGTTTTGTTCGACAATCTTTGTATTTTGGCCTGTAGTGACATATTTTACGAAAGATCTGCTTAAACTTGACATTGTGTATTGTCAGTTTTATGGTTTAATAAGAACAGAATATAAGACAGGATAAAAACAACATGGATAAGCACGTCGATCTGCTCATTGTAGGTGCAGGTATTTCAGGCATTGGCCTTGCGGCACATTTAACCAAGCATTGTCCACAACGTTCGTTTGAAATTATTGAACGTCGTGACAGCTTTGGTGGAACATGGGATTTGTTTAAATACCCAGGTATTCGTTCTGATTCCGATATGTCGACCTTTGGTTTTAATTTTAAACCGTGGCAACAAGCCAGCGTTTTGGCAGAGGGTTCTTCGATTAAGGGCTATTTGGCGGAAGTCATTGATGAACAGAAACTCAAAGAAAAAATTCATTTTAAGCATCGCGTACTCAGCGCCAATTATGATTCTGCTCAGAAAAAGTGGCAGGTAGTGATTGAGAATGCAAAAGGCAAAAAAGAAAACTGGATTGCAAATTTTGTGTTTGGCTGTACAGGCTATTATAACTACGACCAAGGCTACCAACCTGATTTTCCAAATAAAGAAGTATTTAAAGGCGAGTTTGTAAATCCACAGTTTTGGCCTGAAAAATTAGATTATACAGGTAAAAAAGTGGTGATCATTGGTAGTGGTGCGACAGCGATTACACTGGTGCCTGCGATGGCTAAAGGTGGGGCGGCGCATGTCACCATGTTACAACGCTCTCCAACCTATATTGCTTCGGTGCCATCGATCGATTTTGTGTATGACAAAATGCGTAAAGTATTACCGGAAGATGTGGCTTATAAATTGACTCGTGCACGTAATATTGGAATGCAACGCGGGATTTATGCACTCGCGCAGAAGCAACCGAAATTACTCCGCCGACTGCTGCTCCAGTCGATTAAGATGCAGCTCAAAGGTAAAGTGGACATGAAGCACTTTACTCCAGAATATAATCCTTGGGATCAACGTTTATGTGTGGTGCCAGACGGTGATTTATTTAAAATTCTTCGCTCAGGCCAAGCCAGTGTTGAAACAGATCAGATTGAACGCTTTACCGAAACGGGTCTCCAATTAAAGTCTGGTCAGCATTTAGAGGCAGATATTGTCGTCTCAGCCACAGGTCTAGAAATTCAAATCTTGGGTGGTATACAAGCGACTATTGATGGCAAACCGTTAGATACCTCTAAACATATGCTGTATCAGGGCGTGATGGTGAGTGACGTACCGAATATGGCGATGATTATTGGCTATATTAATGCGTCATGGACTTTGAAGGTGGATATTGCGGCTGAATACATTTGCCGCTTACTCAACTATATGGATCAAAAGCAGTGGGCAGAAGTGATCCCGCAAGGTGATGCGACAGAGCTGATGGATGATACGGTCATGGGCAGTTTAAGCTCGGGTTATATTGCACGTGCTGCTAATGTAATGCCAAAACAGGGTAAACATGCGCCATGGAAAGTCAGCAATAATTATTTTGCGGATCGTAAGACATTGAAAAGTGCTTCTTTTGAGGATGGAGTACTGAAATTTGCTAAACGTGATGCAGCATTGAACCAGAAACCTAAATTGGTGTCTTAGGCTGAGTAGTTGATTTTAAAAGGAGCGTAACGCTCCTTTTTTTAAGGAAATGACTTTAGGGTGTTCTGTTTTTACTTTCTTAAACTGTTGGATGATTCTAAAAACTTAAAAGATAAAAAATAGGGAATATTTTGAATATCTTAGAACAAAGTTACCAAGTCCCATCTGCGTCAAACATGATTCATGCCAAAAAATGGCACACTGATGCAGCAGATCACGCTTGAGCTCCAATTATTTTAATGCACGACTCATTAGGCTGTGTGGCTTTGTGGCGGGATTTTCCTGCTCAACTGGCACAGGCGACCGCGCGGGTGGTTTATGCTTATGATCGCTTAGGTTTTGGTTTATCTGATGCGAGTACGCAGCCACTGGCACATAGTTTCGTCATCACTGAAGCAGAACAAACCTTTAAAGCTGTATTAGATTATTTTTCGATCCAGAACTTTATCATCCTAGGGCATAGCATGGGTGGGGGGATGTCTGTTGTGATTGCTGCGGCGTATCCAGAGCGTTGCCAAGGATTAATTTCAATCTCTGCACAGTATGCGGTTGAAGCGCTAACACTGGCGGGTATAAGTGAAGCAAAAGTTGGTTTTCAACAAGCGGGACAAATGGAACGTTTAGAGAAATATCACCCTGAAAAGGCGCAGTGGGTACTTGATGGATGGACTGAAACATGGCTATCGCCCATTTTTCAAGATTGGAATTTGGCCAGTGTGATTGATGGTGTGCTTTGTCCAACGTTAGTTATTCATGGTGAACTGGATGAATACTGCAGTACGGCACAACCCCAGCAGATTTTTGAAGGGGTGTCTGGACAGGCTGAACTGCATATTTTAGAAGGTCTACATCATATGCCACATAAAGAGCAGCCAGAATTGGTGGTTGCTTTGATTGCGGAGTTTCATCAAGCACATTGTTAAAAGTAAAAGCCCATCCAAAGAGGGGCTTTTTGATCTTAGAGTGAACGGGAAATTAATTCTTTCATAATTTCATTGGTTCCTGCATAAATGCGATTGGCACGATTATCTAGATAAGCTCGTGCAATCGGGTATTCTAGCATATAGCCATAACCGCCATGCAGTTGTAGGCATTCATCGACAACTTTAGAAAACATCTCAGAAATTTTATATTTGGCAGCCGCTGCGGCATCAATGCCGAGACTCTCTTCCAGTTGCAATTGCATACAGCGGTCGAGGTAAGCGCGGCAAAAATCGATTTCTGTACGTAACTCTGCCAGTTTAAAACGGGTATTTTGAAAGCTTGAAACTGTTTTTCCAAAAGCTTTACGCTCTTTGGTGTACTGAACGGTATGCGCCAGTGCTGCTTCTGCACCTGCTTGGCAGATAATGGCCACCAACATGCGTTCCCAAGCCAGTTCTTTCATCAGCATCATAAAGCCCATGCCTTCCATACCGAGCAAGTTTTCTTTAGGCACGCGTACATGATCAAAAAATAATTCGCAGGTGTCTTGTCCTTTCATGCCAATTTTATTGAGGGGTTTACCTTTACTGAACCCCGCACGATCAGCTTCAACGATGATTAAAGAGAGATTGGCTGAACCTTTTTCGTTATTGCCTGTCTTACAGACCACTATCGCCATATCGCAGAGGTAGCCGTTGGTAATGAAGATTTTAGAGCCATTGATAATGTAGTCATCACCGTCTAAAACAGCCGTTGTTCGTACTGCTTGTAAGTCTGAGCCTGTGCCAGGTTCAGTCATCGCAATGGCGGTGACGGTTTCACCCGAAGCCATCCGCGTTAACCAATAGTGTTTTTGTGCTTCACTGCCAAAGTTATTGATATAGTTCGCGACAATGTCCGAGTGTAGTGAAAACCCAGTTGAGGAATCCATGGCATAGGCTTGCTCCTCAATCAAAATCATACTGTACAAGCGGTCTACACCTGAGCCACCATAAGCTTCAGGCATAGTGGCACACAGTAGCCCCATGGCGCCTGCTTTATTCCATAGCTCACGATCTACATGCTGCTGTTGTTCATATTTTTCAATATTTGGAACAACTTCTTTAGCATAAAACTTTCGCACAGTTTCTCGAAATGCCTCATGTTCAGTATTAAATAAGGTACGTGGCAGCATATTGTTTAACGGGCGAATTGCGCCTGATTGCATGGAAGCTCATCCTGATGTTGTTATTTTGCTAAGAGAGTAGTGAAAAGCAGGAGATGCGACAATGGACTGAATGCTCAAATCTATTTGATTTTTTGATGAGTTTTGCCAGTTGTTAAAATTGCGACATTTAACTAGTGGCGAGGGTGGTGTGATCGGTTAAACTAAGCCGTTTCAATTAATTTGGGGAATGTAATGACTGAAGAAATGAGCCTAGAAGAACGTAAAGTAATCTACCGTGCACGTCGTGGTTTAAAAGAAATTGATGTGTACTTTGACCCTTATGTGAAAAATTATTATCTTCAGGCAGATCCTGCGGAAAAGGCCATGTTTGCGGCATTGGTTGAACAGGAAGATCCAGATTTGCTGGATTGGTTTATGGAAGTTTCTGAACCACCACGCCCTGAAATGAAAACCTTGATTCAAAAATTAAAGCATTATGTACACGGATAAGTGCAATGGAACATCGTCATTTTCAACTTAAACCCAGCCGTTTGGCTTATGTGTTTCAGTTGTCGATTTATGCCGTTCTGATGCTGGTCTTGTATCAGCTACTTCCTTTTGGACTGTGGCTGATCACTTTGGTTGCTGGCTTTGTGCTGTATTTGTTTTTTCTACGTGGGCCGCAACATTTTCAGCTTCAGCATTTAGATGGCCGTGATTGGTCTTTGTCACTTCAGAAACAAACCAATGTGCAACGGGTACAGATCAGCCATATTGTGGATCATCGTGCTTATATTGTGATTTATTTTCAACACTTTAGAGCAAAACCGATGTTGGTTTGGTGTGATCAGTTACCCATCACGCAATGGAAAGCCCTGAAAATACTCACTAAAATGCAATAATTGTTGGACAATTTTAACTCACTTAATTTAATTAAGTAATTGAAAAATAATAAGTATAAATATATGAAGTCTTGCTTTGTCTGACATATCTGAAGAAACTAATGTGCTTTTTTGGATTGTCAGACAACTTTCCTACAGTTTTTTAATCTTAAAATGTACATTCAAATCACCAACAGCAAACAAGGAAAATCGTATGATGATCCCAACTTGGATGTTTCTAGTGGTAGCAATTGTGTTAGCGATTGTTATAGGACGATTAGGAACTGTGCTGAAGGAACGATTTGCACCAAACAAAGCCTAGCTAGGCCTCCAGTTGATAAGTAGCATGTGCCGAACCGTCGCTATGCTACTTTTTTTTTGCCTAAAAAAAAGTTGAGGCGTCATTTTAGTCAATTTTCCGCTTTTTATTTCATGGCAGAGTAGTGGTCTGATTTAGAGTAAATACTCTTTTCTTCGGAAAATGCTTCTGCTATGTTTGTCAGCATGGACACATACAATTATACAAATAGAGGACAGGAAAATGTCGCAAGTCCAAAAAATAGGCCAAGGTGTGGCTGTTGTAGCGCTTACAAGTTTATTATTTTCGGGTTGTTCACAAGTGGTTAAAACAGGTGCCAATGTTGCGCTTGGGTTTAGTGAAAAACATATAGTACCGCCTATTTTAGCCATGGAAGATGCTGAGATGGTGTGTAACTCAGGCAATGCTTTGACTCCTGCGATTATGTCGACCAAAGACATGGGGGCAGATCCAACACGTGTGGCGGTTCTACTTTATTCAGCATCAGGTATTTGTGCGGAGAATCAGGCGCTTGAGGCAGAGTTACGTTATTTGCGTGCCTCGAAAGCAAGCAATGTCTCTGAAGCACAGGATGCTCGAATTGAACAAAAGCGTTGGGCGGCGACTGCAGCACAACGCCAATATACTGGCTATCAACTTTTTCAAAACCGTTGGGAAAAGAAATATAAGAAACCATTGGGCGAAGGCTGTCCAAAAATGAACAGCGATTTGGATCAAACTGTATATATGCTGGGGATGTTGAGTGGGTTACAAGCCATGACCAATGATATTAACTCAGGTGGTGCAGTCAATGTTCCTAAAGACATTGCGGCTATTGTTGAACGTGGGATGGTGTGTCTAGACAATGAAAAGTTTTGGGGGGCGCCGAATGCAACACGTGCGGTGATTTGGACCTTATTGCCAGGTGCGGGTGAAGGCAAACCTGATCCGTATCAGACCTTGAAACAATCGATGCAAATTGGGGAGCAAAAAGGGGTTCGTTTATCTCATGCAATGTATGCTATAGCGGCTCAAGCCAGTGGTGACGATGCCAAGATTCGTGATGCATTGAAAAGTTATGCGGCTTCTTATAGTGATGAAAAACAGAGCAATCCACAATTTAAACTGATTGATAGTATGGCCTCGAGTATGGTTCAAGGGATTTCGGATCGTTATTGGACTGAACATACTGGGACACGAACTGGGGATGGTGGTATGGCGCACTTCTGGGATGAAAAAGAAGACCGTTCTGAGCTAGATGAGTTGTTTAGTGAAAGTTAACCAATTTTAAACTGAGCCGAAGGGCAGAAAAAATAACAATAAATAAATGAGCAACACGATAAGGACATGTGATGCATGATCAATTTCTGAATCGAAAAATCATTTTGATTGCGTTTGTCGTGTCGATCTCGGCATGCCTACAGATTTTTAAAGATCAATTTATTTATTGGCGAGTGGATATTTTTCCTGAAATTTGGCGCTTGTGGACCGCGCACTGGGTGCATGTGGGATGGATTCATTTTGCACTCAATATGCTGGCTTTTATGTGTTTGCCTTTTATTTTTCCACGCACCCGTGTCTGGCATTTTGTGGCGTTATTGCTGATTTTACCGCCGCTGATTAGTCTGAGTTTTTATTATTTTTTGGGGGATATTGAAGCCTATGCAGGGCTGTCTGGTGTGCTGCATGGAATGTTCACTGCCATAGCCATTGTCCATTTGCTATACCGTAAAGAACGGATGTTTGCGAGTTTGGTGTTGTTTCTCATTTTAGGCAAACTGATTTGGGAAAAAACCTTTGGTGGGAGTACTACGGCCGAACTGATCGGTAGTCCAGTTTTGGTCGAAGCACATTTATTGGGCGTGATCTGGGGAATTGTGATTGCAGCTTTGTATATAATCGGGGTGAATCTATTTGATGAATAGAGGATTGACCTAAATTCTAAAAAGAAAATCCAGATTGTCATATTCAAAAATATAAATTTGATGCAAAGATAAACAAAACAAAAATCTAAAGGCATAGAGAAAGGACAAGCTCGAGCCGACTAAAATGACAGGTTCTACGGTGTATTGCGCCGAATAGAACGGTAATAAAAATAGGAAACAACATGCAGAATCATGGACAGCGCAGATCAGGACTCGATCTGCTGAAGTATATATGGACCGAGTGGATTTCTACTTTTGTCATTCTGATTTTACTGTTACTTACGCTATTAATTGGTACAGGTGAAATGATTCATGGCCAATTGCTACGTATGGGCGAGCGCTTATATGGCGATTCAGCCACAGGTATGCAGTATTCTTTTTTAAGGGCAGAGCCTGCCAAGCCAGAGTGTAATCGTCAGCCGAATGTGGATGCTTTGGTCAAAACCCAAATGCAAGCCAACGCTGCAGATGAGTTCGCCGACTTCTTTGGTACGGCTTCGGAAGCTGATGTGCGTGCGTCCATTTTGGCAGGTGTGCAGCAGTGTGAAGAAAAGTATCAGTTTTATGATAAAGCCATGCAACATATGGAGGCACACCCAAGTATTCGTGCCTATCGTAATTTTGAAACCACTTTTTTTGGTATTTTTAAATTCGGAACAGAAAATCGCGCCATTCTATTAATTTTTATGGTGGTTTTAGCTGCGATTAGCGCGACCTTAAAAATCCATCATATTGGTTTGCGTGGCCTTGCAACCAAGCTGGATTATCGTGTTTATAGTCTCCTGATGACACTGGGTAATGGTTTATTAACTTACTCGAGCATTAGCCAATTTAACTCAGTGAAAGACTCGGGTGTGCCGATGAATGGCGAAGCCCAGCTGATTTATTGGCTGTGGATGATTCTGTTTTCGGTACTTACCTTGATAAGTGGGTGGCAGCTGTTTAGCCCACCGAAAGAGGCCAAAGCCGGCGGGCGTCTAGGCTTTGCTTTCCTGAGTGTTCCTCTGTATGCCTACATGGCGGTGATTACGGGTGTGGCATTTATCTTCTTCATGGACTACCCCATGGGGCAAGGGATTTACTTGGGACAGTTGGTTGAATTTTCCAGTATTTTCCTGAATTTAGCCCTATTTATTTGGGCGGGTATGTTGTTGAAACAAACCCGTGTCGTGGATCTGTTCTTAAATATTTTGCGTCCATGGAATTTGGCGCCTGAAACACTCACCTGGTTGATTTTAATCGCTGCAGCCTTACCAACCGCATATACGGGTGCATCGGGGATCTTTGTGATTGCAGCAGGGGCGATTATTTATAAAGAAGTCTGGAATGCAGGTGGACGTCGTCAGTTTGCTTTAGCTGCAACGGCAATGTCGGGTTCGCTGGGTGTGGTTTTGCGTCCATGCTTATTGATTGTCGTAGTGGCATCCTTAAACAAAGAAGTCACGACGGACTTACTTTATCAATATGGTGTTTACACGTTCTTACTGACCTCAACACTTTTTTTAGTAGTTTCACTCTTCTTTGCAGAGAGTAAATTCCGCATCGCGGCACCGAGTTTGGCCGCACCGAAATCAGGGCGCGCATTCCTAGCAGTTGTGCCTTATATCGTGATTTTTGTCCTCACGTGGATGTTCTATAAATTTTTATTAGACACTGACCTAAATGAATTTACTGCACCCGTGATGATGCCTGTGATTTTATTGATGATCGTGTTGTTTGATAAATTACGTCATCAGCCTGCGCCTTTGCCTGCTGTGGGGCATTGGGATGAGACACTTAGCGCAAATTATAACTCGGGTGGTGAACCTGCATTGGCTGGGGCTCAAGTTGCCCATGCAGAATACCGTGAAGGGCTACATGGTAATGCCGCAGATGATGGACAAGTGGTGAATCATGGGGTGGTTCAATCTAGTTCCATGGACGTGTTACGCCAAGTCGGTTTTTGGAAGTCGATGCATATCTCGACCAGTGAAACCGTTGGACACATTGGTGCTTTGGTCATTTTAATGGCACTGTCAGTCAGCGTGGGCGGATTGCTTGAACGTACGGAGGTAATGAGTTTCTTCCCGACTGATATTAGCAGTACGTTCTTGGTCATTACTCTGATTTTGGGGTTGATGGTCTTTGTTGGGATGATTATGGATCCGTTTGGCGCCGTGATCTTGATTTCTGCGACGGTTGCACCTGTGGCCTATCAATATGGTATTCATCCTGTCCATTTTTGGATGATCACCTTGATAGGTTTTGAGTTGGGTTATGTGACACCACCTGTGGCACTCAATCATCTTTTAGCAAGACAATCCATTGGTGATGCCGAGGTGAATGAGGCCGATGAGGAAGTGCGTCATTTGTCTTTCTATTATCGTTATGAGCGTTGGATTTTACCTTTGATCGTGTTGTTCCCAGCGATGCTGATCATTGCTTATGTTCCATACTTCTTTAAGTTATTTGGCTGGTATCACTAAGTTGTGAACTTGAGTTAGACCATAAAAAAGCATCTTTGGATGCTTTTTTATGTTTTGGAGTTATTGGAGATACTTCTGAAGAAAATAGCTTCTTTCTAGGAGTTACCCACTCAAATCGTCACTTATATCAAAACAAAGTACAAGAATATTGCTAAGTGTCCCATCTTAAAAATCAGCCAGCACTTAAGCTCAATGAAAAGAATTAATCGACAAATAAAGTCTTTCTAAAAGATATCTTTGGTATGAGCTAGGGGCTGTGATGTATAGCGACTAGAGACTTTATTAGTGGAGGTGGTTCAAAAGAGATGATGAGTTATGTAATAGCTTAGTGCTGATTGAAAAGGTGGGTGAAGCAGCAGGGCAAAAAAAGACGTTAGCGTATCAGTCGATAAGCTAACGTCTTTAAAAATAACAACCGTATTTTACCGAGCAGCCAATTGGGCTTCTAACAGTTTAATTTGTTCTTCTTTGAGTTTTACCAGCTCATCGGCATCTTTGTGCTGTGCTTGCAAGCTCTTTTCCTGTTCCTTCAACTGGCTTTGAATATCGTCCAGTTTCACCACTTCTTCTTTGGCAAGTGAGGCATTTTCAGGTACAGGTGCTTTTAAAATATCTTCTTCGACCAATTTAATGGTGTTGTCAGCCATGGCGGTCGAAGCTGCTTTTTCAGCTTCTGGAAGCGCCTTCACGGTCGGTTGGATCAACTCCGCTTGGTGCACTGGTGTTGTAGGCTCTTGTGCAGCAAACAACCACTGATAAAGTGCGAAAATCGCAATGATTGCGACCAAACCTGCTGTAATACCCCAGAGTAATTTAGGGTTGTTGTGTTGTACGGACGACATTCGATTCAACCTTTATTCTTTGGATTGACGTGGTTTAAATTGAATGACCCCAACCTCGTCGGGGATAGCGGGGATCTGAGGCTCGTCTACATGAGTCGGACGATTCTCAGAATAACCACAGTCGATACATTCAATCCATTCATCGTCATTCGAGGTAAGCATAACAACGCGATCCATCGCCTGACATTTAGGACATTTCGCACCTGCAATGAAACGACGTTTAATAGTCATTAGACTTACCTTCTGAACAATTTAGGCGCCTAGTTTACTCACTTTTTTAGCGGTTCGTCCAACCTTGATGACGAAGTAAAGCATCTATTTTTGGCTCGCGCCCACGGAAATTGATAAATGCATCAAGCGCTGTATCTTTTCCGCCAACTGCTAGAATAAACTGACGAAATTCTTTTCCAGTGGCAGTATTAAAAATCCCTTCATTTTCGAAACGATCGAAGGCATCACTGGCCAAAACTTCCGCCCATTTATAAGAATAATAACCTGCTGCATAGCCGCCTGCGAAAATATGGTTGAAGCTATGCTGGAAGCGGTTATAAGGCGTGGTCTCTAAAACAGCATATTGTGCACGGATCTGGTTTAAGGTGGCTTGGATTTGATCCGCTTTCAAAGCAGGAGCTGCTTTATGAATGCTGAGGTCAAACAGGGCAAACTCAATTTGACGTAAACTTTGCATGCCAGATTGGAAGAAACGCGCGTCTAGCAAGGCTTTGAGTAGACTTTCTGGTAAGGTTTCTTGGGTCTCAATATGGGCACTGAGTAGGTCTAAGCTTTCAGTATCCCATGCCCAAAACTCCATGAATTGGCTTGGTAACTCTACCGCATCCCATGCCACGCCGTGTGTCCCCGCAACTGCAATATTGTCGACTTCTGTCAACATATGATGTAAACCATGTCCAAATTCATGGAACAAGGTGACCACTTCATCATGTGTCAGTAGTGCTGCTTGATCCCCCACAGGTGGCGTAAAGTTACACACCATATAGCAAATCGGTTTTTGTAGGCCGTGCGTTGTTTGGGTGCGAGAGCGGAAACCACTCATCCATGCGCCACCACGTTTGCCCTGACGCGCATAGAGGTCAAAGTAGAATCCACCGACCACTGCGCCTTGATCTTCTAGTTCAAAATAACGTGCATCTGAGTGCCAAACAGGGGCTTCACGCTCCACAATTTGAATCCCATAAAGACGGTTCACAATGCTAAATAAGCCCTGCAAAATCTTAGGTGCAGGGAAGTAGGGCTTGAGTGCTTCTTGAGATAAATTGAACTGTTGGACTTTCAATTTTTCCGAATAATACGTGCTGTCCCACGGTTTTAAATCCTCAATGCCATCTTCAGCAGCAATAGCTTTCAGCTCCGCCACTTCTTTGAGTGCAGGGGCACGTGAATGTTCAGCTAAATCACGTAAGAACTGATCTACCGTTGCTACATTTGGCGCCATTTTGCTGGCCAATGAAAGCTCGGCGTAGGTGTTGAAACCTAACAGCACAGCCATTTCCTGACGCAGGCTTAAGATTTCTTCCATCGCCGCGCTGTTATCAAACTCAGCGTGTTCAGACTGATCTGATGCACGTGTGGTGTAGGCACGATACAGTTCTTCGCGCAAAGGGCGGTTTTCCGCGTAAGTCATAATCGCCAAGTACGAGGGGAAGTCTAAAGTGGCAACGGGTTGATCCAGTTCGCGCTGCTGACCATATTGTTTTAACAGCTCAACACTGCTTTGGGGTAAGCCTGCCAGTTCGTGGTCCGCTAAAGGTTTGAAATAGGCTTGGGTTGCATCCAGAACATGGTTGGAAAAGTCGGACGATAGTTGTGATAAGCGAGCCGAGATTTCTGCATAACGTTTTTTGGCTTCACCTTCTAAAGCCACACCCGATAGTTTGAAGTCGCGCAGTGCAAGTTTAATCGCACTTTGTTGGGCTTCAGGGAGGTGATCAAATTGCGCAGCATCATGAATGTGTTGATAGGTTTGATACAGCGCTGTGTGTTGACCTAACTCGGTATAGTATTCACTTAAGCTTGGTAATAGTGACTGGTACACCTCACGAGTTTCAGCATTGTTCATCACGGCATTGAGGTGGGACAGCACGCCCCATGCTTCACTCATATTATTTTCTAAATGATCGACTTGTTCTAAGACCGCAAGCTGTGCCTGAATCGATTTAGGGACTTCGCTCAGGTCTTTTAAAAAACTTTGACCCTGTTGAATGGCTTGTTCGATCTGCTGTTGGAGTTGTACTAAGGTGATTTGATCAAACTGTGGAACAGGCAAGGTTGCTTTTTCTAATGTCATGCGTTTAAGCCAAATTAAATGTTCAGTTATCACTAGATGTAAGGGTGATGCCGTGGGAAATCAAGTTTTAATTGGTTTTGATGTTTTGCGCCGCTTGAAATTCAGCCCATGAAGGGTAGTGCTGATCAATGCGTGAGGGCTGATAAAGCACTTTGGCAAAGTTACGGGTCATACATTCAGTTGCTAAGATTTCACCGCTTTTATATTTTTCTTTACGGTGTCGCCAAATTTCGTTTTGACGATAGTAATCCGTCCCGATTTTTAGGAAGGCATGCTGTTGTTCAAACACATGGTAGACATAGCCTAAATCGGCAGAGCAACGCAGTTCACCTTCTAAACATTTCTCACTAAACCACAGCCGAATTTGAAAGCTATGTGGGGTGGGGTTGTAAAATTGATAATCGATATAGTTATAAAAAATTGCAGCGCCACTACCAAATGGAAGTACACGACCATGATCTGGGAACGGGTCAAAGGAATGCTGTGAACGTTGTACCACTTGTAACGGGCTATGCAAGACAAGCCAGTGAATGAGATTGGCAATTTGGCAAATACCGCCACCGATACCACCGCGTGCTTGACCAAAGCTGAGTTCCATTCCCTCAACATAGCCTTTTTGAGTTGTTGGTTGTCCCACTAACTGACAAAAAGAAAAAGTCTGTTTTGGGTGGATTAAAATCCCGGAAATACACGGAGTGGCAATTTTGAGATTGATGACTTTATTGTGTTGCCAGTGCTGATTGTTGTCGCCTAATTTACGAATCAGAACGGACTGATGCTTTTTGACGCGAAATGCCAAAGGGACGTCAGAAAATGAATGTGCGTAGTCTTTCCCATCTATTTTCCATTGCCAATAGCGCATCATACGTCGGCTACGCGTGGCCATGAAATAAAGCAGGGGATGGTATTGGCTGATGGGTTTGCTTAAAAATAAACGCAAAAAGTTCATGTTGGCCCTATGAAAAAAGGTGCTAGGACACATTAAGCCCTAGCACCTTTTTCATCATTTACTCAGTTTTCGCTTTTGCATTTGATTTTTTCTTTTTAGGTTTCGACTTTTTCTTCACTTTATCTTTAACCTTTGTTTCAGACTTTGATGAAGATTTTTTACCAGGCTTTTTGCTGTAGGAGCTAGGTTGGGATTTATCTTTTTTGCGTCGTATGGGCTGGTCTCCGCTGTTACTGGGAGAGGCGTTTGTCGACTCGCTAAAGACTTCTTCTTTACTTTCGCTTCGTGCTGTTTTGGCTTTGCCAACACGGGGCGCTCGACTACGTATGGGCCGACCACCATGTGAGAGTTGCTGCAATAATTCAAAATCAATTTTGCGGTCTTCTAAATTCACTGCTGCAACTTTGATTTTAACTTCATCGCCCAAGCTAAAGCTTTGACCGCGTGCCTGCCCAATCAAGCTCTGACTTGGTTGGTCATAGACAAAGTAGTCATCGCCTAGTTGGCTGACATGGATCATGCCGTCAACATATAAGTCTTTGAGTGTCACAAACAGACCAAATTCCGCTACGGCAGAAATGGTACCGACAAACTCTTCACCTAAATGTTGCTGCATATAATGACATTTCAACCATGTGGTGACAGAGCGAGACGCTTCATCTGCACGACGTTCAGTCGCTGAGAAATGTTGACCAGCATCATCCAAAGCGGCCCCTGAAAGAGGTGCAGGTTTATGTTTTAACTTGGCTTTAATCGCACGGTGTAACAACAAGTCTGGGTAGCGACGAATTGGGGAAGTGAAGTGCGTATAGGCTTCATATGCCAAACCAAAGTGACCTGCGTTATTCGCACCATAGTAGGCTTGCATCATTGAACGTAACAGCACGGCATGGATACTTGGAGCATCAATACGGTCTTTGGTTGCATCAATCACAGCTTGGTAGTCTTTCTGAGTCGGCTGCTCTGGGAACGGTAGACCGAGCAGTTTGACAAAGTCGCGTACTTTTTGGATACGTGAAAACTCAGGTGGTTCATGAATACGGTATAACATTGGCACATCATGTTGTAGCGCATATTCAGCCGCTGCCACGTTTGCCAACAACATACATTCTTCAATCAGTTTATGCGCATCATTACGCGTACGCGGTAAAATTTCCTTAATGCCGCCCAGCTCATCAAAGGTCATGTAAGTTTCAACGGTTTCAAATTCCATGGCATGACGTTCAGCACGTAAACCTTTGAGGACTTGATAGAGTTGGAACAGGGTGTTCAAGGATTTGCGAACATCACGGTCTTCAGGAATGGCACTGCTGTCGCCTTCAAAGTACTGGGCAACATTGGTATAGGTTAAACGTGCCTTTGAGTGCATCACAGACGGGTAGAACTCAAACTTGGTGACGCGACCGGCACGTGACAGGTTTAAATCACAGACCATACATAGACGGTCTACATGCGGATTGAGTGAACATAAGCCATTCGAAAGAGCTTCAGGCAACATCGGTAAAACAAAGTGAGGGAAATACACCGATGTACCCCGTTCTTGAGCTTCATCATCCAGTGGTTTGCCTGAACGGACATAGTGACTCACATCTGCAATGGCCACCACCACACGGTAACCGCCGCCTGGACGTTTTTCTGCATAGACTGCGTCATCGAAGTCGCGTGCATCTTCACCATCAATAGTGACTAAGGCTAAATCTCGTAGGTCAATACGACCTTCACGGTCCTGCGCTGAAGGCTCTTTAAAGCTTTCTGCTTCTTTAATAACTTCTTCTGGGAACTCATATGGCAAACCAAACTCTAAAATGGTTTGCGGAATAATAATTTCAGTGTCGGCCTTGTCTGCCATCGATTGCACAATATGACCTGTCGCCAACTCATCTTTGGTTGGGTAGTCATCAATTGCGACACGAACCGAATCGCCCACTTTGACTTGTGCGTGTTCGATTAATTCTTTTTCTAAAGTAATCGGTTGGTGCGCATTCGGATTTGCTGGCTGAATAAAGTATTCACCATCATGTATTGATACTTTACCAATAATTTGCTTCACACGGTGTTGCACTACCTCAGTAATAAAGCCCCAAGCTTTACCTTTGCGGTCTACTGAGGTTTGACGCACTTTAACACGGTCACCATTAAACACTTGGCGCAGTTCGCGTTCAGGTAGAAGTAAGTCTTCATGCCCTGCAATATTCGCCGTGCCAAAGCCTTTACTGTTGATGTAAACCGTTGCTTCATGTTCAGGTTGCTCTTCGGCAATTTGAAACTTGAAGCCATCTTTCATCAGTTGACCATCACGAACCATCGCAATTAAGCGATGGCTGAGTGCTTCAATGCTTTTTTGATCTGCAATTTCAAAAATTTCGACCAAGTCCGCATGCGATAACGCCGTCTTTTTTTCTTCGATGGTTTCTAAAATGAGCGTGCGGCTCGGAATAGGGTTGTCATAACGTTCAGCTTCAGCTTTTGCTTCAGGATCGACCCAATTTTTCATAATGTCTTTGGCTGTATGTCAGTAGATAGGATTAGCATAAGTCATGCGAAGACAGACTGCACGCAAATGATTGCAATATTGTGTTTTATGTCGGCAATTTAGAATATCTGCTGTTTTATTCAACATGCAGATGTAGAGAAAAGAAAAAATTCGAATGAATCCGCTCTAAATTGTTTAAAAAGTATTTAATTGAACAGAAATATGCAAAAAATTGAGTGTCTGTGCTTGCAGTGCTAGCATGAAGTTTGTATTATGGCCGCACGTTACGGTGAGATGGGTGAGTGGCTGAAACCACATCCCTGCTAAGGATGCGTACGGGTAACTGTACCGAGGGTTCGAATCCCTCTCTCACCGCCAACTTTACTTATGTCGCGCTCATAGCTCAGCTGGATAGAGCACTTGGCTACGAACTAAGGGGTCGGGAGTTCGAATCTCTCTGAGCGCACCAACTTGAACAATCAACCGCACATGTTGCGGTTTTTTTGTGTCTGATCATTTTATATTTGAAAAATATTAATTTCTCAAGAATGTAATTAATGTGATTGCAATTAAATAGCAGTAACACATACAGATTGCGAGAATAATAGTTTTATTGATCTTTTTTTGCATTTTAATATTTTGAGGAATGCTATCGGAAATCTGAAAAGATGCCAAAGATCCGAAGAATAAATAACTTATAAATATGAGTATGAGTGAAATCCATAAACTATTTTTTTTATTAGAAATAGAGTTTTGATCATCTGGAGAAGTAGTTAAATAATTAAATGTTTGTTGGCGATTGTTTTGATCTATGAAAATGATGTCTTTTAAATGTAGTGAAGTATATCGCCCTGTCCGTTTATGTATTTGAGCATAAAATAGTACACTTTCAACTTTTATTTCAGATGAATAAGCTAATTTACAGATATTTTTTAGTTTGTTAGTGCAAAGTTGAGAATAAAATACGTCACCATTCTGGCTTATATATAGGCTTTGACTATTATCTCGAAATTTTGACACGGTAAAAAAATAGTTTGAAGTCATATGCCTTTCAAATACGTGCCATTCGTTTGAGTGTAAGCTTTCAATATGTCGAACTTGATTTTTTATTGTTTTAATAGAATAGCCAATGACGATGAGCAGGATAAGTACAGATGCTATTGCTGGTCCAATTTTACTCATGTTTAAAGTTGATTGATCTGTTTGATTTGGCATTTGTATCTTAAATTAATTTTACGTAATTCTTCTATTTGATTATAAAGAATCTCATACTAGTTGTGGTTGCTGTTTGTGAATTTGCACTAATTTTTAATGTATTGAGTGAATGTTGTAATTATTTATATTTTTTTTAGCGACTTAATCTAATTTTATGTACGATTAATAAACATTTGATGGTTTGTTACTACAAAATGACTTATCAAAATGAAATAAACCATATACAATGCACCCCATCAAGACGTCGCGCTCATAGCTCAGCTGGATAGAGCACTTGGCTACGAACTAAGGGGTCGGGAGTTCGAATCTCTCTGAGCGCACCAACTTGATCAATATTGAAAAAACCGCACATGTTGCGGTTTTTTTGTGTCTGCACTTTCTGTTCAGTAGAAATCCATAGCATGGATGGATTTTTTGCCGTAGTTATTCAGTTGTTTCTTGCATCTCAGTTTTATAATGCGGTTCTGATATCGGTATGGCCTCGGCTTAAGTGGATAGCCAGCTAATCAACATCGATCTGCTAAAGTCCTAAAAAAATAACCGATTGTGTTGTAGTATTGAGCACAATATTTTTAGCTATTTGATATGACCCTATGTCAGAGAACAAGCCTGCATTATCGACACGTTATTTCCTCACTTTAGAAGAGTCCCAAGATGGTTTTGCCTTAGCGACCTTTGGTAAAAAGCAAATGACGCGTTTTATCACGCCGTTGATTAGTGTCGGGATTATTGTGTGGGGCTTTATGCTCGGCTTCTCAGGCGTCGGTCGTTACTATGTGGCATTGGGTATATTTTTCTTGGTTTTACAAATTCTCATGCGCTATTGGTTCCTGCCGATGATGTTTAAGCGCCAATTTGTGAAATATCAGTTTGGTAAAAGTGAGCAAGGCATCGATTTATACCAAGATTATGCGGAAATTTATGCCAATGGCCGCAAGCAAGTGGTCCATTATAATGAAGTGCAAAAGTTTGCCAGTGGCAAGCTGACCTATATGCTTGAGCTGAAAAACCGTACTGTGGTGATTGTGCCTAAGCGTGCGTTGGCCGATAGTGCGGATCAAGCAAAATTTGAAAATACTTTTAAAAAATAAGCATTTTGCTCCATAACACCATCAAAAAATCAGAGGAAGATCATGAGTACACGTCCATCTAAAATTGTCTGTGTCGGTCGTAGTTATGCAGACCATGCCAAAGAATTAGGCAATGCGATTCCTGATCGTCCGGTTTTATTTATCAAACCACCGAGCAGTTTGCTCAGTTTAGATGCGGGCATTTCTTGGAATCCTGCATGGGGCAGCTGCCATTATGAATGTGAACTGGTTTTACGCATTGACCATCGCCTAAGCAAAGCCGCCGATCCAGCTCAAGCCCTGCAAGCGGTGGGAGCTGTGACTTTAGGTTTGGACTTAACCTTGCGTGACTTACAAGATGACTTAAAAACCAAAGGCCAGCCTTGGGAACGTGCTAAAGCCTTTGATGGTTCGTGTGTGCTGGCAGACTGGGTTGCTGTTTCCGATGTGGTACAGGACTGGGATGATGTGCATTACAGTTTTCATGTCAATGATGAGCTGCGCCAAGCGGGCAACACTGCACACTTAATTTTTGACATTAGCACCTTGTTGGCCGACATTAGCCAAGTCTTCACTTTGGAAGCGGGCGATGTAGTCATGACAGGTACACCTGCTGGGGTGGCTGCATTACATGCGGGTGAGCAGTTGAAAATGACCCTAAAAGGCAAAAACCAAGACTATTCTTGGAATACCTTTGTTAAAGCTTAATTTACAGGCTTTCAAACCCCATCATTCAAAAAGATCACTTCGGTGATCTTTTTTTAGCGTTATTGGTGGCTATGGTACAGTTTACGGAACTGATCGGGGGTATATACCATCCAGCGTTTAAACATATTAATAAAGGCTGAGGCATTGGCATAGCCCAAATCCAGCGCGATACTTTCGACTTTTTTTCCTTCTGTCAGCATGCTCATGGCTTTCATGACTTTTAAGCGCTGTCGCCATTCATTCAAGGACATGCCAAGTTCTTTTTGACTATAACGTGCCAGTGTGCGCTCAGTCATATTGTGCTGTACTGCCAGTTGTTGCAAAGAACTGTTGTCCGCAGGGTGCAGATGTAAAAAATCTAAAATGCTTTTTAGGGTCGGGTGTTCAGAGTGCGGTAAATAGCTACTGACCAATTCTGCATGGTGTAATTGATCAAGCAAGACATAGAGTAAGCGCATGTGCTCAGGTGTATCATCTGGCAGACTATGTTGTCTCAAATGCTTAAATAGAGCCGAGACCAAAGGCGAGCTGAGCATAATACCTGCTTGTTGAGGCAGATGAGTGCATAAGCTTTCATGGATATACAAGGTGCCATGCGAAACATCGGTACGATTTAAGCTGCTATGAGCCACATTGGGGGGAAGCCAAATGCCATAAGGTGGCGGGGTAAGGTAGTCAATCTGGTTAATATTCACTTCCATCACACCATTAAAGGCGTATACAAATTCGCCCCATGCATGTCCATGCACAGGATAAACCGACTGCGCGGGATCTTCGCGAAAGCTGATCCATAATAATTTATCAATATGATCATTGGTCGGTAATTGTTTGAGTGGCGCGCTCTTTTTTTGTTGTCGTTGGGGCATGGCTGAAATTGCCTGAATAAGAAGATCTCTTGTCTGTTTTAGATTATATGTTTTATTTCAGACAAATCTATAGTGAGCTTTGATCTTTTTCAGTGGAGCAGGTCGTGAGTAGTCGTCAAGCGCTGGACAGTAAAGCTTCAGGGATTATGTTTGGGCTGTGTATTTTGTGGGGATTACAACAAGTGGTGTTAAAGCTTGCTGCCCCCGATATTTCTGCAGTGATGCAAATTGCACTTCGCTCAGGTCTCTCTGCGTTGATGGTTTACCCCATGATCAAGCTGGCAAAGGGCACATCTTTATGGGGGCGAGACTACTTAGCCGCAGGAATTTTAGTTGGGCTTTTATTTGCAGCAGAATTTTTTCTGGTCGCTCAAGCTTTACGTTTTACCTCCGCGGCGCATACCGTAGTTTTGCTTTATACCGCGCCTATTTTTGTCGCATTGGGTTTGCACTGGAAGTTGCCTTCTGAGCGTTTATCATTTATCCAGTGGTTGGGCATTGCATGTGCATTTTTGGGGATCGTGATTGCATTTTTATTTCGTCCTGCAGCTTCACAAGCGGCTGCGAGTTCGGCACTTTGGGGTGATGCTTTAGCACTTTTGGCAGGGGTATTGTGGGCAGCCACAACTATTGCAGTTCGGTTGACTAAACTAGCAGAAGCACCTGCGACCCAAACTTTGTTTTATCAGCTTTTTATCGCTTTCTTGGTGTTATTGCCTGTGGCTTTTTTCATGGGACAAGCGACAATTCACTGGTCTGTATTATCCCTTACAAGTTTGCTTTTCCATACCGTTGTCGTGTCATTTGCCAGTTATCTGATTTGGTTTTGGCTGTTGAAAAAATATTTGGCATCGCAGTTGGGAGTCTTTTCTTTTTTGACCCCAATCTTTGGGATGTGTTTTGGTGTAGTGTTACTCAATGAACAGTTGGAACTCAACTTTTTGGTAGGTACATGCTTTGTGTTGATGGGTGTGATGGGTGTGAGTTTGCATCACAAAATTAAGCAGTATGTACAGGCATTTAAAATGGCTTTGCAGTAAATACTGAGTCGGCTTGAACCTGTCTTAAACTCAGGCCGATTTGAGTTGGATGATAAAAAAACGTGTCTTGGACACGTTTTTTTATATGAAGTCTTAAGACTTATCATCAAAAATTGTAGACAGTGGAATGGCAAGTTTGGCCGCTAAGTAATCATCCGATTCTACTAACGCTGGCCCAATTTTCTTGATCCAAAGATCGTCATGATGCACGTTGCTTAAGTCGCGACGCTTCGGTAATGGATAGGGAAGCTGACTATAGAAACTCCAAAAATCGACTTGGGATAAATTCCGCACCAGCACGTATTGGTTGTCATCGGTACGTTTAACTAAGTTCTGCTGTTCAAGCATTAATACATAACTCGGCCAACGTCCAATTTCATCTCTTCCTAAAACATCTAAAGCTTCATCATCGGAAACACTGAGTCCGTGTTGTTGCTTTTTATAAAACAGTTCCATCAGGTCGAGCAACATAATCACAGGATGGCGCTTTTGTTCTTTGTGGGCAGTAAATGCGGTGAGCGCGTAGCTGATTTCAACCCCAATCAGGACAATATTCCACGACAAAAAAATCCATAATAAGAAAATAGGAATCGCAGCAAAGGCACCATAAACGACTTCATAGCTGGTGAAGTTCGACATGATAAAGCCGAACAAGTTTTTCAGGAGTTCAAACACGACGGCACTAAATAAGCCTGCAATCAAAGCGGATTTAATCGGGACACTTCGGTTTGGAATGGTCCAATTCAGAATAAAAAAGCCGACGACGGTTAAGCAGAATGAAATCAGCCACAGGACAAATGCGCCATTGAGCTCATAGCCTGCAAAATTATTGCTCAAAACATTGAGGGAAGCCATCGTCGATGAAATAACAAAGGCACTACCAAGTAGAATAGGACCCAAAGAAATAATGGTCCAATAGCGCATAAAGCCAATAATGCCGCCACGTGTTTCGCGGACTCGCCAAATACGGTTAAACACTTTTTCAATGCTGGTCAGCATCATGACGGTGGTGACAAATAAAAATAAGATCCCAATAATGGTTAAATTACTGGATTTATCGGTAAACGCATTTAAAGCCTTGTCAAAAGCAATCGTGGTTTTCGGTAAAAAATTACTATAGATCAGTTGTTGTAATTGCTGCCGTGCAGGTTCAAGCGCTTTGATTGAGGAAATGATCACCAAAAAAACCGTCAGCATCGGAACGACGGCAAACAAGGTGGTATAGGTCAGTGAACCTGCTTGTTCACGACATCGATCAGCCTCAAAGCGTCGCAGTACAAATAAAACGAACTGAAACCAAGTTTTCTCATAGAAAGGAAGTTTTCTTAAGTACTGTTCTAACATATGCAAAGTATCTCTTTTGTTTTCTTCATCTTTTCTACATTTTTCACTCTAAGCTTAACCAAAAAATAGGAAAAATACCGTATAGTTTTATTTTTTCTGTCGCCGAACTCTATTCATGCAAACCTATGTTTTAGTTTTATATTACAGCAAATACGGCAGTACCCGTGAAATGGCGCATCTGATTGCAAATGGAATTGAAGCCAGTGGTGTTGCAGTTAAAATTCGAACGGTGCCAAATATTGCGGCTGTGGTGAAGGAAGCAGAGCCGAGTATTCCTGCAGAAGGCGATATTTATTGTAGTTTAGATGACTTGGCAAACTGTGCAGGTTTGGCGCTAGGCTCACCAACCCGCTTTGGTAACATGGCCTCTGAAATGAAATATTTCCTCGACCAGACCACCAGTCTTTGGCTCAATGGAGCTTTGCATGGCAAGCCGGCTTGTGTGTTTACCTCGTCAGGTTCGATGCATGGTGGGCAAGAAAGTACTTTATTGACCATGCTGCCACCATTGTTTCATCATGGCATGATGATTTTAGGGTTGAACAATGCTATTCCCGCATTGTCACATACTAAAACAGGTGGAACACCGTATGGCGCTAGCCATGTCAGTGGGCCTCGACATGATCAGCGCTTAAGCCAAGATGAAAAAGTGCTGTGCGAAGCTCAAGGTAAGCGTCTTGGGGAAGTGGTGAAGAAACTACAAGCCTAGGCATTGAGACATGAAAAAGCCCATCATTGATGGGCTTTTTATTATTGAGCTGGCGTCAGATGCTGTTCTTTAAATTTTGTACCACACTTGAGACATTTATAGTCAAGAAATACATTTTTATCGACAATCACACCCGCTTTTTTACCAAAACGATGTCCTAAAAATCCGCCTGTTACACCAATACTGACCGCGCCGACAAAAGTGCCAATGGTACCACCCATAATCACCCCAAGAGGTCCAGCCGCTGCACCGATCGCTGCGCCAATAGAGGCTCCAGATGCTGCACCACCGACAGTACCAGCGGTTGCACCTGCCGAACTGAGCAATACGCCCCCAATTTTAGTCAGTTGTTGCTCGTGATTGCGTTTTTCAACCTCACTAGAGCCACATTTTGGGCAGAGAATTGTATTTTCCATAGTCTATTGGCCTATTCGGGTGACCAGTGATTGAAGCTGGCAGCCGTTTTACGGTGTGGATGACACGTTGCGCAGAACAACCGTATTTTGCGCTTGAATTTGAAAGATCTAAACAACTGAATCTAGAGTAAATCTTAGTTGAACTTGCAGCAATAATATTTATTAAACTTGTAATTTTCTTGAGTACTTTATGCTGTGTTTTTAAATATGGTTTAGTTAGCAAAGTGAATTCGGTTTCTTTCTGCTTGTTTGGCACAGTACAAGGCTTTATCTGCGCGTTTAAAGACATCCTCTGCATCAGCGTCATGTTTACCGACTTCAGCAACCCCTATACTGACCGTGAAACACAGCACTTCTTGCTCATAGTGCACTTCCATCGCTTCAATCGTTGAACAGATACGTTTAAAGACCCGCATGGCTTCATCACCCAAGCAGGCGGGTAAAATAATCGCAAATTCCTCCCCACCAATACGGGCTAAAAAGTCTTCGTCACGCAGTACGCTGCGGATTTTTTTGGTCATCTTTTTCAGCACATGGTCACCTGCGGTATGTCCATAACAGTCATTCAGCTGTTTAAAGTGATCAATATCTAAGATACCTATCGTAAATGGCACGCGAGTATGGCTGAAGTGCTGCATGGTTTGATTACTTTCTTGCACAAATACTCGACGGTTAAAGGTTCCTGTGAGTTCATCTGTAGACGCTAAGACAGCCATTTCTTGCACTTGTAAATGCAGTTTAATGTTTAAAGCTAACCAAGTGGCGAGACTCTGTAAAAGAATCGCTTGTTGTAGGGTGTAGTGATATTTACGTTGATCTGCCACATTTAAGGTGCCAATACACACGCCATTGTGAATCATGGGCGCATCCATACAGGTGCCCATGCCATGCTCTGAAAGCATTTGGCAATCCAACTCATCTGACTGAGCGAGATCATCGCAAATGATCAGTTGAGACTGGGCGAAGACTCGTCCGACAAAAGTCTGCCCAATCGGAATCTTAAAATCCATGGGAATCGCATGATTGCCTGAGATCGAATACAGCTTGAGATATTCTTCAGTATCTTGCAGGGTAATACTGGCCCGATCCGCATCAAACACGTGAGAAATCCAGTAAGCAATGGTATCTAAAACAGCTTGCAAGGAGTCTGCTTTACTCAAGTCGTGAATGAAGTCTACGGGGAGTTGAATGGAGTGCGCGCCATCAAAGCCAGATAATTGGCCTGGGGTAAATGATCGTTCAGTTAATTGATTCTTGTTTATCATTCAATTCGGTATCTCTATAAAATAGTATCCAATTTAGTCTTTGTTTGTTTTGCTCTTAGAAAGTGGACATTACCTTTTAGATTTGATCATGCTATATAAATCGCATTTCTCCAACTTCAATGTGTAATTAAATTGAAAAAAAACGATATATTTTTACTTTAAATTAAAAATAACCTACAGCGCAAATGTGGCATTTACATGTGGATGACCCGCGGGTCATCTGAGTGACAAAAAAAGAGCACCTGAAGTGCTCTTTTTTGCAGTTAAACGCCGTGATTAGTCACGAACAAATTCAACAGTGCCATTTGCCAATGATTTTACGCGTGCCAAAGATTCAACGCGGTAGCCTTTTTCAAGCAAAATGTCACGACCGGGTTGGAATGATTTTTCAATCACAATACCGACACCAACAACTTCTGCTTTCGCTTGGTGAATTAAGTCAATCAGACCCAATGCTGCTTGACCATTGGCCAAGAAGTCATCAATCACGAGGGCTTTGTCAGCTGAACTGATGTGCTTATTTGAAATTGCAATCGTGCTTTCCGTTTGCTTGGTAAACGAAAAGACTTTTGAGCGGTAAAGGTCATCTTTTAAGGTTAAAGATTGGTATTTACGCGCAAAAATAACGGGCACGCCCAGTTCTAAACCTGCCATGATTGCAGGTGCGATACCTGATGCTTCAATCGTGATGATTTTAGTGATGCCTGCATCTTTAAAACGAGCAGCAAATTCTTTACCGATTAATTGCATCATAACCGGATCAATTTGGTGGTTTAAGAAAGCATCAACTTTCAGAACTTCATCAGATAGAACGATACCTTCGCTTAAGATTTTCTGTTCTAGTGCGTACACGGGAGAATCCTCTAGGGGCAGGTGCTTTTTCAAGCAAAAGCGTATTCTAGGAAGCACCTGAAAAAATGCAAGTAAAATTCGTCAAAATGACTAATTGCTTGCACCTTTATAACCCGTTAATAGCAATCCATAGGATGTTTTCTTATCAACATGGCTGACTTTGACAGGAAGGTAGTCCAATTTAGGTGCTAACCAAAAAATGGTTTCGCGGCCAGGTTTGTCATGTTTCATGACCACTTTAATGGTGTTAAAGGTGCCATAATCGGTTTTGATTGACTCAGAACCTTGCCTTACAAATTTACGTGCTTCCACTTCTTTGGCATCGGCCAAATAATAAGTCGATTTTAAACCGCCATTTTTGATGTCTTCACGAAGTTGTAATTCAGCATTCAGTTCATCCAGTACGCCGGCTTTCCAAGCGAAAGAACGCGCTTCTTTGTCTTTCTTGGTATTGATGGTTTTTGCCGCTGGATTGAAGTTAATACTCATGGTGTTGTTATGCACCAAAATTTTACTACTACGGCTAAAACTGCTGGACTGAATTTGCTTACCATTGAAACTAAAGCGACTGCTTTCGGTCGCAGAGGCGATACCACCAGCTTTGGCTGCAAAGACATAGTTCCAGTTGTTGCCCGATTTCGATAACGTACGTGTCGCTGAGCCCATGTTTTTGCCATTATAATTAAATTGATAACTGGCTTGGAATGGACTCATGGCAAAGGTTTGACTTGAGAAACCAACAAATAGCAAGGTGCTGACACCTGTTGCCATTGCGACTATTTTCAACATTGATTTAGCCATAAGAAAAAGTTTCCTATTCAGTTGTAGGCACAAATTTTTTGCATAGAAATATTATGCACGTTGATTATGAAGAAAAAATTCGAAACATAGGGCAAACTGTAGTTTTATGTTTCTTTTACACAGCTTAAGTCACATTTTAGTCGTGGAGTACGAGGTTATTTTTGTCGAATTGGCGAGACCGTGCTTTCGTCTAGATTGGGTTCAATCAAGTCATCAATCGAGGTTTGCGAAAACTTATTGAACAATGCCGTTAAGTTGACATTACCGATCACCACCAATTCTGCTTCACGCAACACGGCATGATTGACATGGACTTTACCTAAGGTATCGATAATGGAACGGTTTTTCCCTAACCAGCGATTCAGATCCAAATGCAGCAGATCATCTTTGACTTTAATCACATTCAGTTTTTCTAAAATCATGCCTAAGGGGTCTTGGTTCAGGACTTTTTGATAAAAGAATAGGGCACAGCGCACACCCATTTTATGAAATACCGTTGGGTATTCAGCATCCAGCACACTGGTGTCACTGATTTGCTCAAATACGATCAACTGCGTTTTTTTATTTAACTCCATTTGTGCCAGTTTCAAATCTACCGAAAGCGTGAGTTTGAGCCCGTTATAATCGAGCGTGGCGTATAAACGTAACCAATCATCATGTAAGTCGGCATGCAAATCTTTCAACATTCTCACGTTGTCGGTCACAAAACGTTGAAAAGTGGCATTTAAAAAGACTTGAGACATTGGAAACTCGCGCTCATCCTCAATAAATCCTTCAGCCTTTTGATAAATTTGGCGTAAACGATTTGAAATGTTGGAAATAAGCGTTTGCATAAGAGGCGTCCTAGCGAATCAACGTGTTTGAGCGATCAGATCTCTGGTCGAAATGTTTGAAAAATACTGCTCATGAACCTTGCAGTTTAGCAAAATTAATTGCACCATTTTCATGATTTTATGAAACAGTGAATCTAAATGGCACAAGGTCTCATTCTACGCAATAAAATGAAGACTGTGTCTATTTTATACTGCGCGCCTGCGCTTTGGGGAACAAGACAAATTGTCGGTTTGGTGTGATGCTTAGAAAAATAAATGTAATGCCTTTGGCTCATGATTGGTGGAAAGACCCAATTTTTACAGCGACTGTTGTGCTGGCGGTGTTTTTGCATCTTGTAGTTTTGACTTTGCAATTTGCGATGCCTCAAGAAAATGATGCGTCAGTGAAAGAAATTGCGGTTACTTTGCGTCCTTCTGATAAAAAAAATGAAAATGCAGATTTTTTAGCACAAGCCGATCAACAAGGTTCAGGGACATTTCGTGAGTCACATCGCATGTCGAGTGACATGCCCGCACCGATGCTTGAGCAAAGCACAGGCGAACAGCAGCGTGAAACTTTAGAACAGATCCAACAAAAACGTGAGCTGAATTTTGAAGAAAAACTGTTAATGACGACTTTAAGTTGGCAAAAACAAGCTGAGGATAACCAGCGCAAAAAAGCCATGGAAGAAATGAACAGTCAGTTTCAAGCCAAAGCAGCAATGGTGGCCAGCCTTGAAGCGCAATATTTACAACGCCAACAAAACTTTAGCCGTCAGCAAAAAATCAAAACAGTCGATGGTATTCAAGCCAAGCAAGATATTTCGGCAGCCTATCTTGAAAAGTTCCGTCAGAAAGTCGAGTTTTATGGCAACCGTTACTATCCGGAAGCAGCTAAACAGCAGCGACTGGCGGGTGAAGTGCGTTTAATGGTGATTCTAAATGCATCAGGAGGCATCCGCGCCCTTCGCCTGATTGATAGTTCAGGCCATGAGATGCTCGATGAGGCTGCAAAAGCCTCGGTACGTAAGGCTGCACCATTTGGTGGATTTGATGCCAAAATGAAGGATATTTCTGAGTTACGCATTGTGCGTACATGGCGTTTTGACCCAGCAGAGGCAGAGTTTGAAGTGCATTGAGCTGTGCACTTCTTTAAGCAAAATTATTATAATTAATTTAAATTTAATAAATTTTAAAAAACAATATGTTATTTATTTGTTTTGGCTTTTAATTATTTTAAGCAATAAAAAACAACAAATTAAGTTTACCTCTTAAAACTTGAATTGATAATAAAAATAATTATCATTTGCAGTGTATTTTTTGTTAAATATTTTTAAGCATTGAGACATCTTTCTTTATAGCGAAGCGATGGGGTGAGAGCGTGCATGCCTTTAAATATTCGATCCCTGTTATAAGGACATAGTTTTATGTACAACTCTCCAACGTTAAATCGCTTCAAAGTTAGCCCACTGATGTTGGCTATGGCGGCAGCAACGGTATTTCTCCCGACGTTGGTATCTGCAGCAGCAATAGACAATGAAAGCACCCAGCTTGAAACCATCACTGTTCAGGCTGAGGAAGAGAATCCAGCCGTAACAGAAGGAACAAAGAGTTATACGGCTAAGAGTGCCAGTACTTCGACCAAATTAAATTTGTCGCTCCGCGAAACACCGCAGTCGGTTAAAGTTTTAACCCGCGAGTATTTAGATGATGCAAATATTAATTCTTTCCAAGATATGTTGAACAGCGTGACAGGAGTCACTACCAATCGCTGGGATGAACGTCAATATCCGACAGCACGTGGGTTTGATGTGGATTACTATTTATTTGATGGTGTTCCGAGTTCATCTGAACTTGACATTGCAAGTGATCCAGACCTGAGTATGTATGATCGTGTGGAATTGGTTAAAGGCGCTAATGGGCTAATGACGGGTGCGGGTAATCCCTCGATTGCGATTAACATGGTGCGTAAACATGCCAATGCAAAAGAGTTAACAGGTACTTTAAGTTCATCTTATGGTTCGTGGAATGCATGGAATAGCATGGCAGATATTTCTGCACCTTTAAATGCGGATGGTACTGTGCGTGGGCGAGTTGTTGTTAAACATGAAAGCACAGACTCTTTCGCAGATTTGTACGAAAAAGAAAATAATTTATTTTATGGCGTGCTTGATGCAGATCTGACCGATAGCACCTATCTGTCCGTCGGTGCAAGTTATCAGGAACTTGATCGTTCAGGCATTAAATGGGGTGGTTTACCTGCATTTTATAATGATGGCTCGCTAACAGATTTTGATCGTGATTTAACGGTAACCAGTGATTGGACCTATTGGAATACCAATACAACTACAGCATTTGCCCAGTTTAAGCAGAAGTTATTTAATGATATTACGTTGAATGTTAATTATGATTACCGTGAAATTGATGCAGAGACAGCATTATTATATCTGTGGTCCGAATCTGTAGATAAAGCAACCAATAGCAGTGGCGGGTTATATCCATACACAGATACTTCAAAGACTACGCAAAATAATGCAGATGTTTATTTTTCTGCACCTTTCACTTTGGGTGGGCTACAGCAAGAGGTTGTTGCTGGATTTATGTATAACCAAAGTGAGCTGACTGATCGTTATTATGGATCACCAACTTTAGATAATGAAACGATTGATTTTAATAATTTTACGCCATCAAAAATTATTGGATCCATTAATAATAATGTCGCAAATCCATCTAATAAAACCACGCAAACAGGGGCTTATCTAGCGGGTAAGTTCACTTTGTTAGAGCCTTTAAAGTTAGTAACAGGTGTACGTGTATCTAACTGGGAGTATGAAAGTGGGGATGGTAATGGCAATCGTAAATATAATAATAAAGTGACGCCATACGCAGGATTGATTTACGACTTCTTAGAAGATTACTCATGGTATGCAAGTTATACCGAGATTTTTAAACCAGAAAATAAGCAAGACGCGAATCAGCAATATCTTGACCCGCGTGAAGGTAAAAGCTATGAAACGGGCTTGAAGGGAGAGTTTTTTGACAAACAACTTAATGTATCAATGTCGGTATTTTTAACCCAGCAAGATAATGTGGCTGAGAAAATTGGATCAATTAAGATTGGTGATGAATTCAAAGATGTCTATAGCAGTACAGATAGTGTAGAGAGTAAAGGGTTTGAAATAGAACTAGATGGTAAAATTACCAATAACTGGGACATGAGTTTTGGTGTCGCTCATTTTAATGCCGAAGATGCGAATGGCAAAAAAGTACAAACGACTGCTGCGAGAACTTCAGCCAATCTATTTACCAAATATACACTCGATAAATGGAGTTTAGGTGGTGGCTTAAACTATAAGAGCGAGGCATATAAAGATGAGACTGCGGGGCGTATTACGCAAGATGCCTATGTGTTGGCGAACTTGATGGCAGCTTATCAAGTTGATCAAAATATTAAACTTCAACTGAATGTGAACAATTTGTTTGATGAGAAATATTACGAAGGCTTAGGTAAAAATAGTATGGTATATGGTGCAACACGTAATGCAACGCTAACTTTCCGCTATCAATTCTAAAAATCTTGAGAAATACAGAAACGGCTTATTAACAGCCGTTTTTTATTAAAATGTGGATAAGTCTCGGCTTATTCACATGCTGTCTTGACTTGAGTAAGCATGTTCTCATTTTCAGACTTCAAACTTAAATGGCTGTATCATTGTTTTAAGTTGTTATGCTATTTGGGTTAGCTCGGATTATTGGGTTGCGCGTACATAGGCACCGTCTTGACGTCCACCGATCCAAGTCACAGTTAAATGAGACTCTTCCACATCTAGGCGGGTAGGAAAAATTTCTAAGCGCTTGCTGTATTTCGGTAATGCTTTTAAACCAATGCAATTGCCGTTTTTCCACCATGTTCCTTCGGCATATTGGTCTAAAGAGCCGACAGCTAAGTACCATTTAAATTTACCGTTGTTCTCTAGTAAAAGTTCGGAACCGACCTCCATAACACCCTGCAAATAATAATGTCCAGCCCAGGCCTGATCTGCGTCTTGAAACTTCACTTCCTGACAGGATGTTTGATTTTCATCATTGCTCTTGGCATAAAGTGGCGTGGTGCAGAATAGGGTAATAACGCAGAGTAGTTTTGAAATCGATGTATGCATTTTTATAATCTCTTCATCTCTTTTTTCATCTTGTATTATTTTTAGCATAAATAAACCCGACACATCGAGATGAATCGGGTGAGTTGTTTCAGATCTATTAATTATTGTTCTAAATAAGGGTTTTCAAAACCGAGTTTAGCCAAAATTTCAATTTCGATACCTTCCATTTCTTCAGCATCTGCTTCTGACGTTTCATGGTCATAGCCCATGAGGTGCAATGTGCCATGTACCAACATATGAGTGAAATGCGTCAGTGGTGCTTTGTTTTGTTCTTTCGCTTCCAACAGCACCACAGGAATGCAAATGACCAAATCGCCAATCGGAAATGAGTCAAGAATTTGCACCATTTCATCGGGCAAGTCGCTAGGGAAAGACAACACATTGGTTGATTTGTCTTTGCCGCGATATTCCAAATTCAATTTATGACTTTCATCATGGTCGACACAAGCAATGCCAATTTCACAGTTACTCTGCGTGCCAATATGACGTAAAACAGTTTCTACAACTTTTTTGATATAGCCACGTTTCAAGACCAACTCAGGTGCTTGAAAGTCCTGTTGTAGAGAAAGACTCAGTTTCAAAATAGATCCTTAAATAATGATATCTGCGGGCATTTTAAAATGCCCGCAGACTTTAACTTAATGCTGAGCATCGGCAGCGGCATCATTTTCAGCAACTAAGGCCTCTTGACGCGCTTTGCGTTCAGCACGAGCTTCAGCAGTTAAGCGATGTTGTTCTGCATCCCATCCCTCATAAGCTTCAACAATTTTTTGCACTAATTGGTGACGTACTACATCACGAGAGTGGAAGCGGGTAATATGAATTTCTTTGATCTTGTCGATGATGCGTAAAGCATGCGCCAGACCAGATTGCTGACCACGTGGTAAGTCGACCTGTGTGATATCGCCTGTAATCACTGCGCGCGAACCAAAGCCTAAACGTGTGAGAAACATTTTCATTTGTTCAGGCGTGGTGTTTTGCGCTTCGTCTAAAATCACGAAAGAGTGGTTTAAAGTTCGACCACGCATATAAGCCAGTGGTGCGACTTCAATCACCTGACGTTCAATCAGTTTGGCTACTTTTTCAAAACCAAGCATTTCATACAAGGCGTCGTAGAGTGGGCGTAAATACGGATCAATTTTCTGGCTTAAATCACCGGGTAGAAAGCCGAGTTTTTCACCCGCTTCAACGGCAGGACGAACCAATAAGATCCGTTGAATTTCATTACGTTCTAGCATGTCGACTGCGGCTGCAACTGCGAGATAGGTTTTACCTGTACCCGCAGGCCCAATACCAAAAGAAATATCACTTTGTAGAATACGCTGCACATAACGCTTTTGGTTGGCACCACGTGGATTGATACGACCTTTACGGGTTTGGAGCCACACTTCATCCAAACCAGTGTGCTCTTGCCCGTCGAGGTCTTCTTGCAATTCACGGTCAGTCTGACTGCCTTGAATCATGAGGTGTAAGGTATCGGCACTGATTTGTGCCGTATTTTCTGCTTCTTCATGCAGGCGATGGAGCAGACCTTCGGCTCTCTCAACTGCATCCATTTCACCATCGACATAAAATGCATCACCTCGATGGGAAATAGTGACATCTAAACGCTGTTCGATTTGTTTCAAATGACCGTTATAAGCACCGAGCATGCTCTTTAAACGTTCTATTGAAACCCCAGGAAAAGTTACTGTACGTCGAATCGCTGCAGTCAAGAGAATTCCTTTAAGTAGTCAGAATCTATTCCCTTACATTACGCCACGTCAGGCTCAAGATTCAAGAGTTCACCATAAACAAAATTCAAAGTTTTAATCTCTGTCACTTCGATTTCGGCGAAACGTCCGACCCATGCTGCATCACCAATAAAACTCACATAACGAGTGTTATCCGCCGTGCCAATCAGTAAGTTTGGATCTTTGTCTGAAACTTTCTCGACCAAAACGCGTTGAATGGTGCCGAGCATGGCATCGGTCTTTTCAATACTCGAGCGTTTGATCCATTTTTGAACTTTACTGAGACGCTCTTTTTTCACCTCTTCAGAGGTGGTGTCTTCAAGATCAGACGCAGGTGTACCCGGACGTTTTGAATAGACAAAACTGTAGGAATGGTCGAAGTCCATATCTTTGATGAATTGATAGGTTTCTTCAAAGTGCGCATCGGTTTCACCCGGGAAGCCAATGATGAAGTCACTGGATAAATGCATATCTGGACGAACTTTGCGTAATTTGGCAATTTTGTCGATATACACATCAATGGTGTGGTTACGCTTCATGGCTTGCAATACATCGTTTGAGCCGCTTTGCACGGGCAAATGTAGATGCGACACCATTTGCGGTAGGTCACGGTAACATTCAATCAAGTCATCATTAAACTCAAGCGGATGTGAGGTGGTGTAGCGTAAACGGCCAATTCCCGGAATTTCTGCAACAAGACGTAACAAGTCAGCAAAAGTACAGATATTGCCTTCGAATGTTTCACCGCGGTAACCATTGACGTTTTGACCTAAAAGACTAATTTCACGTACGCCTTTTTCTGCTAAGGTCGCAATTTCAGCTAAAACATCATCCAATGGGCGAGAAACTTCTTCACCACGGGTGTAGGGCACCACACAGAATGAACAATATTTTGAACAACCTTCCATAATTGAAACAAAAGCCTTGTAACCTTCCACACGCGGTTCAGGTAAAAAGTCGAATTTTTCAATGTCAGGGAAAGAAATATCCACCAATTTGATTTTTTCTTTCTTGGGCTTTTCGATTTGATCAAAGTGTTGATCAAGCATCTGTGGCAAACGGTGCAAGGTTTGCGGGCCAAAAATCATGTCGACATAGTTGGCTCGTTTTTGAATGTTGTCGCCTTCTTGTGAAGCCACACAACCACCGACACCAATGATGAGATCCGGATTTTTGTCTTTCAGCTTGCGCCAGCGCCCCAATTCTGAGAACACTTTTTCTTGGGCTTTTTCACGAATCGAGCAGGTATTCATGAGTAGAATATCGGCTTCTTTCGGGTCTTGGGTCAGTACATAACCGTGTGAGTCGCCAAGTAAGTCTGCCATACGATGACTGTCATACTCATTCATCTGACACCCTTGCGTTTCGATATACAGTTTTTTAACTGATCCATCGATGGCTGGGGTGTGCTGTGGCTGGGTAACAGTGTTTTCTGAGGCAGCTTGGGCACCATTTGGAATGAAGGTTTGAACCGTCATGTAGGCTCCTAAGGGGGATAAATCTAGGTTTTTGTGTCTGATCGGTATCTGTGGCGGCGAAAGCAGAGCTTGGCTGGCGACAAAAAGGGTCGATCAAACACCATGTGAAATCTACGAAAGGCGCATATTTTAGCAGGAAATCTGAATAAACTTATAGCTTTAAATCTGAAGCTAAAAAGATTGATTTGTGAAGTGAAAATGCAGGAAAATTAATATTGTCTAATCATAAGGTTACATAAGAGAACAATAGAGTCTGTTATGAGTTATTAAACTAATGAAAATGATGAGACGAGACTAGGCAATCCAAAGATGACTGAAGGCAAACCCATGTTAAAACGATTACAGAATAAATATTATCAAGTGTTTGCGTTGGGTGTGGCTGCCTTGGGTCTATCGGCAGCGACACATGCCGCAAATGAACAGTTTAATGATGCCTTGCGTGCAGCAAATGCAGGCAATGTTAGCTTATTACAGCAATATCAAAGCAGTATGCAGGGTGATGTGCTGGGCTATTATCTTGAATATTGGGTACTTAACAGTAATTTGGGATTGCAACCTGCGGCGAATATTGTTGGATTTGCACAGCGCTATCCGCAATCTGCCATGGCTGAGAAGTTAGCAGCAGATTACATCGAAGAAAAAGTCAAAATGGCCGACTTTGCTTCCGCGCAGACGGTATTGGCCTATGTGTCCAATGCAGATCGCGCAGAAAGCTGTGCTATGGCGCAAGTCCGTGCCAAGTCAGGCGATCCTTTGGTTTTTGCCGAATATAAAGATGTTTGGCTCACGACGAATTCACAACCCGAGTCTTGTACGGGGCTAGGGCGCATGATGTTGTCTAGTCCACTGATGACGGAACAAGACAAACAACAACGTTTATGGGCGCAGCTGCGTGCAGGGCAGTCAGGTCAAGCGATTGCAACTGCACAAACCATTGGCATGAATCTGTCTTTGGCCCAGCTGAATAGCATTCAAGCCGATCCGCTGAACTATCTCTGGTCCGCACCGAAAGCGTCGGCGGCAGATCAAGCGTATTTAATTTATGCGATTGGTCGTTTAGCCGACAGTGATCTA
This sequence comes from Acinetobacter sp. AB03, assembly GCF_058107045.1. NCBI lineage: Bacteria > Pseudomonadati > Pseudomonadota > Gammaproteobacteria > Moraxellales > Moraxellaceae > Acinetobacter > Acinetobacter sp. AB03. The sequence goes on from NZ_JBUEBA010000002.1 coordinate 398,811, forward strand.
AATACTGCACTGGCGTCGGTCAAGCGTGCTGCAGAGGGGACACCTGAGTTAGTACAAAAAGCGTTGTACCGTGCCGTGGGATATATCGGTGGCACAACCGTTATGAAAAACAATTTTAATGTGGAAGTGTTACAAGCCTTCGATCGGAGCTACGGTTTAGCACTGAGTGAAGAAGAAGCTGAAATTTATGCACGCCAAGCCATTCGTTTCGGCGCATGGGAGAGTGTCATTCGTGCCATTGATGGCATGAGTGTGACGCAGAAACAAGAAGACCGCTGGCAATATTGGTTAGCCCGTGCTTCAGAACAACGTGGTGATGCAAAGTCAAAAGCACTGGCGCGCGAGATCTTCAAAAAATTGTCAGTAGGTGACGATTATCATAACTTATTGGCAAAAGATCGTATTGGTCAGCGTTATCAAACAATTCCAGCCAATACCCAACCGAGCAATGCGGATGCGCAACGTTTGAGTCAAGATATTCACTTTAGTCGCGCTTTTGCACTGCGTAACGTCAATGCGCCAGACAATTATGTTAACCGTGAATGGAACTGGGCAGTACGACAAGCTTATTTAAAACAAGATGATGGCTTAATTTTGGCTGCTGCCAAACGTGCCACAGAAATGGGATGGTATGACAGAGCGATCTATGCAGCCGATCGAACCGTCAAGCAACATAACTACAGTTATCGTTATGCCATGCCGCATCAAAGCTATGTGGTCAGCCATAGTCGCAATGCAGGCATAGATCCTGCATGGGCGTATGGGTTAATGCGCCAAGAAAGCCGATTTGTTACCCATGCTCGCTCACATGTCGGGGCCGGTGGTTTGATGCAAATCATGCCGGATACGGCAAAACTGGTCGCTAGACAAATGGGTGAAACCTATAATCCTGCTGCACTGAGTGATATGAATACCAATGTTCGTTATGGCACATTCTACTTGTCCATGATTCAAAGCCAATTAAGTAATAGTCCTGTACTTGCCACAGCAGGTTATAACGCAGGGCCAAATCGTGCGCGCCGTTGGCAGCCTGAAAATCAGCCGATTGCGGCGGATCAGTACACAGAAAGTATTCCTCTGACTGAAACTCGTGATTACGTCAAGCATGTCATGAGTAATGCGACCCATTATGGTGTTCTGCTTGGACAGGGACCACAGTCGATCACCCAGCGCATGCAAAATATTCCTTTTAGAAGTCAATGATAAAGGCCTAGGCATTTTATGGTTTTGATGTCATCCCAATCAGTCTTAACGCAAAAGCTTCTGCTGTTGATCAGCAGTGGCATAGCTATGGGATTTTTTGCGACATCAGCCCATGCAACACCGACTGTGTTTGGCTATGTGATGGAAGTTCAAATGACACCCGCCGTGTGTTTGTTTGATAGCCAAGGCTCAAAGAAACGGAAATGTTTGGAAGGTTATTCACTCAATATCACAGGCTTGTATCCTGAAACTACAACACGAGAGTGTCAGACCAAATCTTCAGCTGTATTGTCTCCGCTTCAAACTAAAGTGGTGGCGAGAGTCATGCCCGATGAGCATGCACGTCGCCAGTTGTGGGCAGAGATTGGGGGGTGTGTGCCGATGAGTGCCAGTCAATATTTCCGTAACGTGATTAATTATGCAGAACGTTTAAAAATTCCCGCAGATTTGACTTCATCTGAAAATAAAACCGCGCAACTTAATACCTTACGTGGACAGTTCCAACGTTTGAATCCTGGACTGCCTGCAAGCGGGCTGCGTTTTAGCTGCCGTACTCACCGTCAAACCAATATTTTGACCGAAGTCAAGGTTTGTTATAAACCCAATGGTCAGTACAAAGGTTGTGCAGAGAATATACAAGAAAACTGCCCAAATTCTTTTGCGATCAAGGGTTCTTACTAATCTCTTTCCCTAAATTAATTTATATTTCCTATCATACTTTTGTTGGAATTCATTCTCTTTTACATGCATCTGCCAAAGTATTGGAGTACAATCTTTGCCGTTTATGATTATTAAGATTAGATAGAACAGCTATTTAATCATATAACGTTCCTCAAATGGAGATAAGTACATGAAGCAACCTGTTCGCGTTGCCGTTACTGGCGCTGCTGGTCAAATCGGTTATAGCCTATTATTCCGTATCGCTAGTGGCGAAATGTTAGGTAAAGACCAACCAGTTATTCTGCAATTGTTAGAAGTTCCTTTTGAGAAAGCTCAAGCTGCGCTTAAAGGCGTAATGATGGAATTAGACGACTGTGCTTTCCCATTATTGGCTGGCATGATCGGTACTGATGATCCAAAAGTTGCATTTAAAGATGCTGACTACGCGTTATTGGTTGGTTCACGTCCACGTGGTCCTGGTATGGAACGTGCTGACTTATTGAAAGTGAACGGTGAAATCTTCATCGGTCAAGGTCAAGCACTAAACGAAGTTGCTAGCCGTGACGTTAAAGTACTTGTTGTAGGTAACCCTGCAAATACAAATGCTTACATCGCAATGAAATCTGCTCCAGATCTTCCAGCGAAAAACTTCACAGCAATGTTACGTCTTGACCACAACCGTGCGTTGACTCAAATTGCTCAAAAAGCGGGTGTTGCTGTAGCAGACATCAAAAACATGACTGTTTGGGGTAACCACTCTCCAACGATGTATGCTGACTACCGTTTTGCAACTGTAAACGGCGAAAGCTTAAAAGACAAAATCAACGATGCTGACTGGAACGCGAATGTATTCCTTCCAACTGTTGGTAAACGTGGTGCTGCGATTATCGAAGCGCGTGGTTTGTCTTCAGCTGCTTCAGCTGCGAACGCTGCTATCGACCATATGCGCGATTGGGCTCTTGGCACAAATGGCGAATGGGTAACGATGGGTATTCCTTCTGACGGTTCTTATGGGATTCCAGAAGGCGTAATGTACGGTGTTCCTGTAACTTGCGAAAATGGCGAATACACACGTGTTGAAGGCCTAGAAATCGATGCGTTCAGCCGTGAACGTATGGACAAAACTCTTCAAGAACTTGAAGAAGAGCGCGCAGCAATTGCTGACATGCTTAAATAATTAAAAACTAATCTGTTCAAGATCTGTTTTGAAAAAGCACTCCGTTTGGGGTGCTTTTTTATATGGGGGTGTGTTGAACAAAAAATAACATGCTGTGATGTAGATACAACTGAGCATAGATGGCCAAAGGTTTATTCTAAAAGGGCATGATCAGAGCTTGAGGAGAACAATGATGTTTGACCAACAACCGACTTTAGAACTTTTATTTGAACAATTGGGGCTTGATGCGAGTGCGGAAGCAATCGATCAGTTTATTGAAACACACCAACTTACTTCAGACGTTCCATTGCATAAAGCACCCTTTTGGTCAAAAGCACAGCATGACTTCATTATCAGTAATTGGAAAAAAGATGATGAATGGGCAATGGTGGTCGACCTGTTAAATGAACAATTGCATACAGAACATACGCTTTCAGGATCGTGTCATTTATAATCACAAATTGAAACAACAAACCTAGTTTTATGACTAGGTTTTTTTAGAAAATACATATAAGTTAATTCAATAATAATTGACAATAGTATTGATAAGGAGGCCGAGATGCTCAGTCAACATAAACCATCCTTAGAGCTTTTATTTTCGCAACTGGGACTCGCCAATAGTGCGGCTGCCATCGAGTTATATATTCGTACGCATCAACTTCCTGCTCATCAATCTTTACACGACGCACCGTTTTGGAATTCCGCTCAACGTGCGCTATTAATCAGTCATTTGGTTCAAGATGATGATTGGGCAATTATGGTTGATGAACTCAATCAACAGCTACATCTTGATGCTTATAAACTTCAAACTGCCTAAATTGATTTTTATGCCATTGTCATTTGAATAGTAGAATTGACCCATAAAAAAACGCCTGATTTCAGGCGTTTTTTTATTTGTACATTTTAGTGCAATTTACTTTGCATCAGCTTGATAAACCAATCTTCTTGATGAAGGTCAACAAAAGCGGCATGTTCACGCAGTAAAACGAAATCAAACTCGGTACTTTTCGCATATTTGCCAAGCCAGTGTCGTGCCAATGCTGACTCTTTTCTACTGACCGAGGCATAGGCCAAAAATAGGTAAATATCGCCCTGACCATAGCTGGTCAGTGGTTTTAAAATTTGCTGTGTAATCAACGCAAAGCGATCTTCTTTGGTGATTTCAAAGTACAGCATATAAGCCTTTGCAAGGTGTAAAGACAAATTGAGGTACAAAGACAGAGGCATTTCCTCAAACTCAATTCGACCTTGCTCAAGTAATACCACCGCTTCTTGTAAAAAGTGGACTTGCTCTTGGCGCAGCTGGCTCAGTGTGACCAACTGTAAGCGCAAATCAGCACGCTCAAGGGCTAATTCAGGGCTATTGCCTTGTAGGTAGAGTTGATCTGTTTCACCAATACGCTGAATAATTTGTTGACTGCTGGCACGCATCGGTTACATCCTCATCAATTGATGTTCAGTATATGAGGATACTTTTTACAATTTAAAGTCTTTTTGCTTGAATCACAGGATTGTACTGTCACTCCGTAACCATCCAGTAATCGATAAACGCTGATGCTTGGCTTCTAAAACCTCATGCAGTAAGTCACTTTGAAACAATGCAATACGATTCGGTTTAGGTTGTAGTACATGCCAAATGTCATTTTTATCTTGTAGATGAAGTTCACCGCCCCAATCATCTTGCCAGTCTTCGTGTAAATAATAAACTGTAGAAATCATGCGGCCATTTTTGCCTTGAGGATTATCACGGTGTAGGGCATAAAACTCGCCAGCGTTATAGCAAGCAAAATGTGCTTCTACGTCTCGAATACCAAGATAAAAGGCACGATTTAGTTCCTGACCCAAACTATAAAGGGATTGAACATGATGATTGGAAATAACGAGCTCGGGATTGAGCCATAAAATGTGATCACTACGGATCTTGCTGATGACACCGTTTTGAATAGCGGCTTCACGAAAGCGGTTTAAGTTCGAAGTACATTCTTCAATGAGTTGATGTACATAGTCATTAGAGTAGGCGTCATCAATGATGGCAAAACCATGTTGATCTAAATCATCTAGGATTTGATCAACATTCCAAGACTTTGGGAGAAGAACTGCTTCCATTACATTAACCTAAAAAAGACAAAGAAAAGCCACGGTTATTCTAGTGTATGAAAGCAACCTGAACGAAACTATTTTTCATGCTAAAATACTCATTGATTTTAGGAATGATAGAAACATGAATTACCGTCACCACTTCCATGCAGGTAACTTTGCAGATGTCATGAAGCATGTCCTTTTGCTTCAGATTTTGACTCGCCTCAATCAAAAAGATAAACCGTATCGTTATATTGATACGCATGGCGGTGCTGGTAAATATGATTTATCAACTTCAGAAGCACAAAAGTCGGGTGAGTTCTTAAATGGTATTCACCGTTTAGTAAAACTTGATGACTCGATTAAGCGTAATGCGCCTGAAGGTGTTCAGCAGTATTTAAAAATTGTTGAAAAAATGCGTGAAGGTTCAGGTAAAGGCGCTTATCCAGGTTCGCCGTGGTTTGCATTGGAAGGCATGCGCGAAATCGATAAAGCCACCATTTTTGAAATGCAACGTGATGTATTCCAACAGTTGTATTACAACGTTCGTGACAAACGCGCGGGCTTACATGAGCGCGATGCTTATGAAGGGTTATTTGGCGTTATTCCACCCAAAGAAAAACGCGGTTTGGTGATGATTGATCCACCTTACGAAGTGGAGCGTAAAGATTTCCCTCAATTGGTTGATCTCATAGCGACTGCATATAAAAAATGGCCAACGGGTGTTTTTGCAATTTGGTATCCAATCAAAGACCGCGCCATGATTGAACGTTTTGAAAAGAAAATGATTAAAACCGGTATTCGCCGTCAGTTGATCTGTGAAGTGTGTGTTTGGCCAGATGATACCCCAGTGGGCTTAAACGGCTGTGGTCTGTTGGTGATTAACCCACCTTGGAAGTTCTCCGAAGATGCAGATGAAGCGCTACAATGGTTATTCCCGCATTTGCGTATGAGTGAAAATGGTGGTCATGCTGCTGTTCGTTGGTTAGTTGGCGAATAAAGATAGACTATAAGAGAAAAGGCTACATTAGGATCGACAGAGAATGACAAATATAAATAAACCTGAAAGTGAATCTTCACCCCGCAGTACGCCTACTTTTGAAGGGATTACTTTCGAGGTGGAAGAAGAAGAGCATACACAGGAAGGTCAAAAAGTAAAACGTCGAGGTATTTATTTGTGGCCGAACCTGATTACAACGGCAGCGTTGTTGTCAGGCTTTTATTCCATCATTGCTAGTATGAATGGCAACTTCCAGCAAGCGATTTATGCCATTTTTCTGGCAGCGTTGTTGGATGGTTTGGACGGCCGCGTTGCACGAGCCATTGGTGCGCAGAGTGCTTTTGGTGAACAGTATGATTCTTTATCTGATCTATTGGCGTTCGGGGTTGCACCCGCTATTTTGATGTATAGCTGGAGTTTGGATTCGCTCGGCCGTATTGGTTTGGCGTGTTGCTTTGTCTACACTGCCTGTGCTGCGTTCCGTCTAGCTCGTTTTAATGTGCAAATCGGTGTGGTGGATAAGCGTTATTTTATTGGTGTAGCTAGTCCACTTGCTGCGATTATTATTATTTCATTGGTTTGGGTCGGACTCGATTTCCCCGAAATTTTTGATATTCGTGAGCGGGGGATTCAAGCCATTAGCGCAGCAGTGATTGTGTCTGTCGGACTCCTCATGATTTCGAATATTAAATATTATTCATTTAAAACGGTAGATCGTAAGCGAGTACCATTTTTTGTCCTTCCTATCGCGGTCTTTATTTTTGCTGCAATGACTTACAATATTCCTGTGGGTATTTTAGTTATTTCCTTGATTTATGCATTATCTGGCTTTATTACTACGTTTTTAGCACGACGTCAGCAAAGCCCATCATGAGTTAATGATATGTAGAAGGAGTATGATATGTGGTTGTTTCAAGATTTTCTCGATCAGTCTAAACAACTTAATCAGGCTCCTTCACGGTCACTTCCTGCTTATCATCCACCCAATAAAAAATATAAAATTATTCATCAAGCTTTAACCATTCCCAATCTTCCTGCACCATTACATTATTTAAATTTTTTGAGCATGATTGGTCAGCCCAATACGCCCATGTTTAGAAATAACAGCGCAATCAGAACTACACCCTTAGATACTGCGACCGTATTGGCCAGTAGTAGTCCACATATGGCAGGGCAACTGAACCGCTATTCAATTTCTGCGGAATGTTCATTTCAAGAAAAAACATTTAAATTTGCCAATAAAGAACAGCTCATGGGAACCTTCCCAAAATTTCAAATTCAAAGAAAAGACACCGAATTGAGTTTTGAAATTGAAATAACAACAACACCGCTGATTTCACATTTCACCAAATTGCGTTTTGGTCTTGCCGAGCATTGGTCCGTATTGTGTCGATGTCAGGGAGAAATTAAATATAAAGAACAGCGCTATGACATTGACCAGTTAGGGGCTTTTGAATACGCGCGCAGTATCGACTTTAGTTATTTACCCTTGGCCTTTTTCACATATCAAGTCATTAATCTGGTGGATCAGCGCCAGCTATTGCTAGAACAAATTCGGGATTCGTTTAATCGAATTGTACAGTCACGTATCTATATACGTGATTTGCACAAACAACAAACCCATATGTTTGATCGGATGGTGCGCTTTCAAGTTCATCGTGTTTATCCTGCTGTGAAAACTCCCAATGGGCAAAAAATGTATTTACCGCGAGAGTTTGAATGGCATTATCAAGATGAGCAGGGACATAACATTCATATTTACGCTCAAAGTCGTGGTGATTTTAAATTTGGTTTGGCTGCGGGTTATGTAGGTAGCTTTAAATATCAACTCAAACTGGATAATTATGAGGAACAGGGCGAAAGTGGTTATTGTGAATATGTGGATTGTCGTGCATTAAAGTGGCAAGAAAAAAAATCGCAAGAAAAAAATCGAAATGAAATTGGAGAAATTGTTCCCTTTTCACTCAAAAAATAAGAAAAAATCGAAATTTTGCTGAATAAGTAAACAGTTGGAGTTTTTTTTATAAATAATTGAAGGAAGGGGGTTGTGTTGGGTGTGAAATACTGTAGAATGCACATCCATCGGCGGTGATGTTGATTAAAACTTGTTGAGAAACAAGGATTTAGCCCAAGCGGTAGAATCTGGAAGTCTTGAATAAGTTTGAAAATAATTAACAAAACC
>NZ_JBUEBA010000002.1:409019-430093 GCF_058107045.1 Acinetobacter sp. AB03
CGACTGTTTGGGGTTGTATAGTCAAGTAATTAAGTGCATGTGGTGGATGCCTTGGCAGTCAGAGGCGATGAAAGACGTAATAGCCTGCGATAAGCTCCGGGGAGGCGGCAAATATCCTGTGATCCGGAGATTTCTGAATGGGGAAACCCACCTGTCATAAGGCAGGTATCGTATGATGAATACATAGTCATACGAGGCGAACGAGGGGAAGTGAAACATCTCAGTACCCTTAGGAAAAGAAATCAATTGAGATTCCCTCAGTAGCGGCGAGCGAACGGGGAAAAGCCCATTAAGTCATATAGGTTAACCGCATAGGGGAGCCGTAGAGAAATCGAGTCTTAATAGGGCGTTTAGTTGCTGGGTGTAGACCCGAAACCGGGTGATCTATCCATGAGCAGGTTGAAGGTTGGGTAACACTAACTGGAGGACCGAACCCACTGTCGTTGAAAAGCCAGGGGATGACTTGTGGATAGGGGTGAAAGGCTAATCAAACTCGGTGATAGCTGGTTCTCCCCGAAAGCTATTTAGGTAGCGCCTCGGACGAATACCATTGGGGGTAGAGCACTGTTTCGGCTAGGGGGTCATCCCGACTTACCAAACCGATGCAAACTCCGAATACCAATGAGTACTATCCGGGAGACAGACTGCGGGTGCTAACGTCCGTAGTCAAGAGGAAAACAATCCAGACCGCCAGCTAAGGCCCCAAAATTATAGTTAAGTGGGAAACGATGTGGGAAGGCATAGACAGCTAGGAGGTTGGCTTAGAAGCAGCCACCCTTTAAAGAAAGCGTAATAGCTCACTAGTCGAGTCGGCCTGCGCGGAAGATGTAACGGGGCTAAAACTATATGCCGAAGCTGCGGATTTGCAATTTATTGCAAGTGGTAGGGGAGCGTTCTGTAAGCCGATGAAGGTGTATTGAGAAGTATGCTGGAGGTATCAGAAGTGCGAATGCTGACGTGAGTAACGACAATGCGAGTGAAAAACTCGCACGCTGAAAGACCAAGGGTTCCAGTCCAACGTTAATCGGGGCTGGGTGAGTCGACCCCTAAGGCGAGGCCGAGAGGCGTAGTCGATGGGAAATTGGTTAATATTCCAATACTTCTATGTAATGCGATGAGAGGACGGAGAAGGTTAAGTCAGCCTGGCGTTGGTTGTCCAGGTGGAAGGTTGTAGGCATGTATCTTAGGCAAATCCGGGGTACTTAGGAAGTTCAAAAATACAGAAAAGCGGAGAATATGCATCTATATAAAAGAACACGCATAATGAGTTTCGCAGTTTAGGTATCTAGCTGTCGACGTGCATGTTTTAATGCCGTTCTTAAACCTTCTTCAAGGGTTGGGTGATAAAACGGTTTTTCCAAAACTTCATCGACGGTCAGTTGTTCTGCAATCATCCATGCCAGTAAATGGGCCAAATGTTCAGTAGACTCTGTGAGTAATTCAGCACCAAGTAGTTTTCGGCTGGTTTTATCCACATAGACCTCAATGGCTCCATGGTTCTTACCCAGAACCAATGCACGTCCTTGTTTAGCATAAGATACTTCGCCGATGACAAAAGCGATAGGTGCACTTTGTAGTTGCTTAAAGTTTTGTCCAACCATTGCCATTTCTGGGTTGCTAAACACGATACCTAAAGGCGTTAGGGTTTTGCATGATTCTATAGTAGGGAAATTTAATGCATTTTTGACCGAAACTTTACCTTCGTGAGCGGCTTCATGTTGTAATGGAGTATCAGTATGTGCATCGCCAATGATAAAAATTGGGTAATCGGCGAGTTGTTTGGTCTCAGGATCAACAGGTAAATGTTTTAAGTCTGTGAATGAGGTGTCGATATTTTCGAGTTGAAGGGTATTTAAAAGGCTGCTTCGGCCAGTGGCAACCAGTAAATAATCGACGTTAAGTGTTTTAGGCTGACTATTTTCAGTAAAACTAATTTCAACTTGATCGTTTATATACTTAACTTTAGTGGGTAAAACTTCGAACTTGATGTCAAGTTCGGTGCTAATTTCTGTTTGTACCAACTGCTGCAATTTTGGACTGGTCAGAACGCCGACTTTACGGCTACGTGCAAAGACCGTGGTATTGACGCCAAGTCGTTGCATGGCTTGCGCAAGTTCAATCGCGATGACCCCACTCCCAATCACCGCTAAAGATTTGGGTAAAGCATTAAGTTCAAAGATTTGATCGGAGGTGATGAGTCGGTTACCTAGTTCATTCTTCCATGCTGGGTCAAAGCTAGGTGTGGAGCCTACCGCTAAAATAAAGCTTTTGGCTTGGTAGTGTTGCCCATTAACTTCGACTGTTTTTGAATCGATAAAGCGAGCACGGCCCTGAATTTTATGAGACTCAGGCCAGCTCTCTACGGTTTTAAGGGTGCTATGAGTAAAGCGATCACGGAGTTTTTGTACGTGTTGCATGACCTGACTGCGGTCTATTTTTGACTCTACTTGCAATCCGACACGATCCGCATGTTGAATATCATGCATGCGATTTGCTGTAGAAATTAGCACTTTTGACGGCATGCAGCCGACACGTGCACAAGTGGTGTCCCATGGCCCATCATTAATGATTAATAGATTTTGTGTGGACTTCACGGCTTGTTGGTAGGCTGCGATACCCGCAGTTCCAGCCCCAATAATAATCAGATCATACATAAGCAAACGTTTATCTAAGCGAGACATAATCTATAGTTAACATATTCAGGGCTGTAGATGATTATATTTTGTAAAAAAAAACGGCACTAGATGCCGTCTTTACTTTCATTTGACTTACTAAGCCAGTACCAACGCTTACCCCAACGGTAGGACGTACATTCATTGAACTACATGCTGTCATTAAGATACAGCAGAGTAAAAGCAGCAACAATTTATTCATGGAGTAATCCTCGTTGTTTTGCCTGATTGAACAGCAGACTAGAGCGAGCACCACTCTTACAGACCATTAAAATAGGCTTGGGCAATTCATTATAATATTTAGCAAATTCGACCACGTCTGTTTCAGAAATTTTACTGCTGGTAACCGGTTGGTAAATTACGCTGACTTTGGACTGTTCCGCAATATTACGCAGTTGATCAACGCGAACGGTATTGCCTTGTTCTTGATCTGGTCGGTTGACAATGACCGACTTAAAACCTTGTTTTATCAACTGTTGAAACTTGTCTTGGGTCATTTCCCCTGAAACGCTGAGCTGTGGGCTGAGTGCTTGACTCAGGTTATTCGTTGCCGCCCATAATGCACTGCTTGTTAAAATCAGAGCAGTGCAGATGACACTTTTAAACAACCGTTTAGTCATCTAACAGGTCCATTTGTTTCGCCAGTTGGTATAAGTTGTTTGAACGATTACCAGTACGGCAGAACATTAAAACAGGTTTTGGTAGCTCATTGAAATGATTGGCAAAAGTGCGTACATCCATTTCTGTGATTTGCCCTGCAACCACAGGTTGATAGACATAATCGAGGCCTGCAACACGTGCTGCTTCTTCAATTTGAGCGCTGGTCGGTTGTTCTGCGCCACCTTCCATATCTGGGCGGTTATTGATCACAGATTTAAACCCTTTTTCAACCACTTGAACCAAATGTTCTGGGCCAATTTGACCTGCAAAGCCTACATTTTCGCTCATGCTGTCACTCCAAAATTAAACTAATCGAGATATGCTTTATGATAGCATTAAGCTGAAAGTTCAGCCTATGCTGTTGAAATATTTATAAGCGATTACAACCATAAAATAACGCAATGGAGCAGGTATGCACGCCTATACCGTTGAACCACTATATGTCAAAAGTGGCCAAGAGGTCATTGCTGCGGATTTTTATCGTCCGAAAACCGAAGAAAAACCAGCAGTGATTGTGATGGCCCATGGCTTGGCTGGGCTGCGCCAATTCAAACTAATCCAATTTGCGCAGCGTTTTGCACAAGCGGGTTATGCAGTCGTGTTATTTGACTACCGTTATTGGGGCGGGAGTACGGGGCGCCCAAGAGAGCTGGTGTCGATTAAAAAGCAGCTCGAAGACTGGCGCACCATGATTAACCACCTCAAAGAACGTAAGTCGATCGATAGTCGACGGATCGTGCTGTGGGGGACGGCACTCAGCGGTGGATATGTACTCGATATTGCTGCAGAGTTCAAAAATGTTCAGGCGGTGATGGCGCAAGTGCCTTTTGTCGATGGTGCTGAAAGTGCCAAGCTTTACCCGTTACAGCAACTCCCGAAAGCGTTAAAGCTGTCCAGCCAAGATTATATGGGGGGAAAGTGGGGATGTCCCCGACCACTTTACCTGTGGTTGATCCACGTGAGTTATGTTTTTTACCGACGCAAGATGCGTATTTGGGTTATCGTTCGATTATTAATCCTGATTATTATTGGAGTGGTGAGATACCTGCCCGATTATTTTTTAATTTAATTCGTTATCGTCCCATTCAAAATGTCAGACAAATTAATATTCCTGTACTTTTCATTGCTGCCAAGCATGATAGTTTAATTCCGATCGAATCCAGTCGTGAAGCCGCGACTAATATTGCCCCTTTTGTTCAATATCATGAGTGGGAAATGCAGCATTTTGATATTTATCATGCCAGTTGGTTTGAAAAAGCCATTTCGACCCAATTAGAATTCTTACATCAACATATTGGAGTCAACTAAATGATTATCGTCTGTCCTACTTGTTTGGCCAAAAATCGTGTGCCTGAAGAGAAATTGAGTGCCAATCCGAGCTGTGGCCAATGCCACGCAGCACTTTTACCTACGGCACCGATTGAATTGAATGAGCAAAATTTTAGCCAGTTCATTAGCCATAGCGATTTGCCAGTGTTTATTGATTTATGGGCAGAGTGGTGTGGTCCATGTAAAATGATGGCTCCGCACTTTGCTGAAGTGGCGAAACAAAATCCACAAGTGATTTTTGCCAAAATTAATACCGAAGAATCTCCACGATTAAGTAGTGCCTTTAATGTGCGAAGTATTCCAACCTTAGTTTTAATGAATAAAACTACTGAAATTGCTAGAATAAGCGGCGCGCTCCGTGCGCCACAATTGCAACAATGGTTAGATCAACAGTTGCAAGCCCAGCCATAACGAAAATTGGAGTCAACGTGTCAGAGATTCATGTGAAACCAGAAGGGATGCTATCTCTTCAAACGATTGCAATGCCAGCTGATACCAACTGGAGTGGAGATGTGTTTGGTGGTTGGATTGTGTCACAAATGGATTTGGCCGGCGCAATTCACGCAGAACGCTTTAGTAAAGGGCGTTGTGCAACGATTTCGATTAATCAGATGACGTTCTTGGTCCCTGTCAAAGTCGGGGACGTGATTAGTTGTTATACTAAAATTTTAAAAGTAGGCAATACCTCGATTCAAATGGAAATTGAGGTATGGGATAGTCATGATAGTTCACGCCCACCTGTACGTGTAACTGAAGGTGTATTTACCTTTGTGGCAGTGGATGTCAAAGGCAATAAGCGCCAAATTCCAACTGATGTGAAAGAGAAATTTTTTGCCAATCAAGCTTGAGACGAGCTAAAAGCCAGTAATAATACTGGCTTTTTTATAATTATTTGAAAAGTGATTAAGCTTTAGAACATCGTGTTGCTATTTGCTGATTCGGCAGGCACGCTCTGCACGGCATCCCAATGTTCTACAATTTTACCTTGTTCGACACGGAAAATATCAACGACAGCCTCTCCGCGGTCTTGTGCATTTTGGGTGGAGTGGACGTGCAGTACAACCAAATCACCATCGGCAATCACACGCTTGATGGTACTTTTTGCTTGTGGGTGTTCTTTAAAATACTGGGTGAAATAGTTTACAAAAGGCGCTTTGCCGTCTGCAACATAGGGATTATGTTGAATGTATTGTGTACCAATATAGCGGTCAGAATAGGTTTGAACCTGATGCTTGCTAAAAACGCCTTCATAAAAGTCCACCACAATTTTTTTATTTTGTTCAGTCAGGGCAGAGGTAGAATGATGACTCGGCGTTGCTGAAACCGATGAGTTGGCTGGTTGTGCTGTTGGCAGGCCACCAGCCCCAAAGAAAATAAGGCAGTCGCTAAAATTAGTCTTTTTTTCATCAAGTCAGCTCAAATATTCATGTTATGTAGCATGATTTTGAGCTGAGTCGAAACAAAGATATAGTAAGTTTTAGTCGCAGCTTTAGCGTGTTGTTGTAAATTTTATACTTACCAAACAGTAAGTTATATTTACATTTTTACTTTTTTAATGATGCTTTGTCGAGCCACGCCCATAACATTTCACATTGAACGGGTGCTTCACCCGATTCATCCATTACTGTCACAGAAACTAAAGTTTCACCCTTGGCGGTGGTTTGCATCAGTTGCTGTTGTTCTGGTGTTAAGGTGGCTGTCGCTGTCATGGCACCTTTACTCGGACGTTTAAAGTCAACGTGCATGCTTTTAATCAGAACGATGCAATGATCAGGTACATTCATCCCTGTTACAAAACCTGTTGCCGTTTCAGCAATTAAGGCCATAGCACAGGCATGCAGTTGACCAATATGGTTTTGCATGGCGCGGTGATTTTCGATTTTGACCACGACTTCGCTTGGGCTGACTTGCAAATAACGAATATTGGCACTGCCGACCATGGGAACTATGCGACCAAAAGCTTGACTCCATAATCGCGTACGCAACGCTTTCGGCAAGCGTGACGTGGTTTTTACAAGTTTTGATAAGCGATTGGCCTTTGGCATAGTTACCTCAAATGATCAAACAAGAGTATTAGTCTTTAAAGTTATTGAACTGTAAAGGCAGACCAAATTGTTGTTCTTTTAAAAACGTCATTACTTGCTGTAATGTATCGCGCTTTTTATCAGTCACACGAATTTTGTCGCCTTGAATTGAAGATTGCACTTTAATACCGCTTTCTTTAATGGCCTTGTTAATTTTTTTTGCGGTATCTGAGTCAAGTCCGTCTTTTAATTTCACCACTTGAAGTACATTTTTACCTGAAGCAGTCATTTTTTGTGGATCAAGCGCTTGAATATCGACTTTACGCTTAAAGAAATGGTTCTCTAACATGGTATAAACTTGTTCACACTGGAAATCACTTTCAGTTGAAATTTTGATTTCTTTGTTTTTTTCATTGAGTTCAATTGAAACGTCCTGACCACGGAAGTCGAAACGGGTTGCGATTTCCTTTTGGGTGTTCTGAACGGCATGATTTACTTCAAAAATTTCTAATTCTGAAACAATATCAAAAGATGGCATGGATTAAACCTTTACAAATGGAAAGAATATCTGAGATGCTAGGGATGTTTTCTTCATTTGCCAAGTGTTGTTTACATCAAAGGAGTGCGCAATGATCCGTAAACAAGAAATTACAACATTTGAGTTCCCAGAGGATGCGATCATCTGGGATGTACGCGATTCAAGTGCTTATGCTGAAGCACACGTGAAAGGGGCGATTAATCAGCCAATCACAGAACTTTCAGCACAGAGCCTTACTCAAGTGTCGACGGATCAACCGATTTACATTTTATGTGGTGGCGGTAGTAAAGCGCCACGTGCTGCAGAGTTACTCGAAGGTTTTGACAGTGAGCGTGAGTATGTGATTTTAATGGGTGGTACACGTGCTGCTCGTGCTGCTGGTTTAGTCTTAGAACAAAGTAATTAAGCAGAAGCAAAAAAAGCGCCGTCAGGCGCTTTTTTAATGTCTTAGAAATTTACATTTCTCTATTTATAGCGCCATATGCTGTACTTGAGTCATAAGCAGAACTAAGACTGCGCTTTAAAATAAGGCTTTTTGGCTTTGAGCTTTTTATGGAATCGGGTCGGACTGAGCTTTTGTAGCAGTGACTCAGGAACGGGACAGGCCTCTTTCAGTATTTGCGCCGCTAAAATTTCACTACATAAAGGGGCAAACAAAAAGCCTTTAGAACCCAAGCCAGCAAAGCTATAAATTTCAGTCTGTTCAGACATTTTTCCAAGGACTGGAAAATAGTCCAAACTTTGCGCGCGAACAGATGCACGCCCTTGCCAAGTCGTCACATCAGGAAGCGATTGTGCATAATCTGGAAAGACACTGTGGATAAGCTCGTAGTTATGCACATGGTCTTCAAGTAAAACATCGCTGTCGTCCCGATTGGGATAGAAGGATGCACCTAAGATGAGTTGTTGAGTATCAAGCTGCATACAATAGCCGCCATAGCTATAAGCTTGATTGAGGGTCAAAGGTTGTGTGGTGTTCTCCACCCAACTGACTTGTCCGCGAATGGGCTTCAGCACAGGGTACTGCTCAAAGAAAGCAGCCGTGTGGCGCGCACAACAGACAATCACGTGATCAAACTGACCGAGAGATTGAGCTTGTTCATTGAAAAGTTCATTGTGCTCTGGGTGGATTTGAGTAATGTTGGCTTGTACGAACTGAATGAGCGGATGCGCTAAGATTTGATCTTTGAGTTGATGTGGTGAGACAGCGCCGGCTTCAGTTAGATTCAGACTGGGATATTCGGTGATTAACGCAGAATCAGCAGCGGTTTCGGCTGTCAAAAGATCCGCAGGGTATTGTTGTTCGAGATCGAGTAAGTCTTCGGCTTTTTTCAGCGCCAGTTGATGTACTTGAATGGGGCGAAAAGCCTGAAACTTGGGATAGTGCTGTAAAGCATGTTGCCAAGCCAAGGTCATTAAATGTTCAGGACTTTGTTCAATCGGACAAAGTTTGGGGTTGAGTAAGGCCAGTGGATTGCCTGAACCTCCTGCAAGTGGCTCAGATTGGTCGTAGAGCGTGACTTCATGCCCGCGCTCAGCAAAGGCCCATGCACTACTTAAACCTGCAATCCCTGCGCCAATGATAGCAATTTGGCGTTGTTTAAAAGCGTGTAGTACTTGATCAGGTTGATTTTGATTCAATACTGATTGGGTATCTACAGCGTCTGATGTGTTTTCAGGCTCAGCAGCTAACCAGATGGCTTTGAGCATTTCGCGTTTATGCTTATAGCCACGCGGACGTGAAATAGAAATACCATGCTGTGTTAAACCACGTTTGAGCACGCCTGCGACACTAAATGAAGAAAATGTCGTTCCAATACCAGATAGGCGAACGATGTGATTCAGTACTTGCTCTTCCCATATGTCTGGGTTACAGGCAGGTGCAAAACCATCGAGGAACCATGCGTTAACGCGACTGGTTTTTGCCATACTGGGAAAAACATCGTGAGCATCGCCTAACCAAAGGTCAAGGCTGAAACGTTCCTCAGGGAAGCTCAGGCGATGACAACCCGCAATCAGATGCGGATACTGTGCAATCAGTTGATCGGCGATCGGTTTGAGTTCAGGCCAGACATTGAGTGCACGTATCAGATCAGTTTTAGACAGCGGAAATTTTTCAACTGAAATGGCATGAAGGTGGCTGTGGTTATTTGGGCGAACCTGTTGCCAAAGTTGCCAAAGCGCCAAGATGTTGAGCCCTGTGCCAAAACCTGTTTCACCAACACTAAAATATTCAAAGGGCTGAAGATTGGACAGACGCTCAGATAAATCATTACCATTTAAAAACACATGGCGAGTTTCGAGTAGGCCATTGTCTTTGGAAAAATAGACATCGCCAAATTGTTTTGAGACTGGCACATCTATGCCATCAATCTGTTGCCACTCTAAATCGGCAGTTTGAATTGCACGCGACACAACCACAGCACCCTATTGTTTTCAATAGGGCTTAGCTTACCACTGACGACGACGTTTGGTATAAACGTAACTGGCAATTAAGAAACCCAGTAATACGCCAACAGCGATGGTCGCCGCGCCGTAGAGGAACATTTGCGCACTACGTTCGCTTTGTAAGACTTGTACTTGTACACCGAGGCTATCATTTTTGAGTTGTAGCTCTTGGTTTTGCGCCAAAGCATCAAGGTTGGCTTTTTCCAATTGTGCAAGACGTGAAGCTTGGTCTTTGACCAATGCTTTGACTTTGGCATCTTGCAATGCTTTGTTTTTGGCAAGTTGTTCAGCGGTGAGTGGTTTGGCTTCTTGTGGTTGACCTGTTGGGCTAACTGTGGCCACCGCTGGAATGATTTTCGGTTGAGTTGTACTGCCTTGCACCAGAACAGGTGCGGCAGTCGTTGCTGGTACAGCAGAGGCTACACTCGGGGCAGGAGCGGTTTCAACGGCCCACGCCATAGAAGAAAGAAGAGATAAGCCCAATAAGCTTGTGACAACAACGCGCATGACCTTATCCTTGAGGGAATGCTTTATTAAATGGTTTAACATCAATCTGACGATAAACCCCTGCTTTTAAGAATGGCTCTTCCTGTAACCAGACATCGAGTGCTTCACGTGATTCAAAGTCAACAATGATTGTACTGCCGTAAAAGCCTGCTTGCGGATTGCTTGGATCTTTTGGCATCGCTCCTGCAACAATTAAACGACCTTCATCATTGAGCTTTTGTAAACGAGCAAGATGTTCTGGACGTGTAGCAAGACGTTTTTCGACTGTACCTTCTTGATCGGTACATGTGACGACGAATAGCGGCATATGAGTTCTCGATGTATGTTCTGGCTAAATTACTCTTCAGAAGATTTAAAGTATTTACGCAATACAATAAACTGAATAATGATAAAGGAAAACATCACGATCATGTCACCAAAAGCCGTGAATTCTCCCCAATATTTTCCGTCCATAAATAAAAATGCGAAAAATACGTGTAAAAAAGACATGAGGGCAAACATAGCAGCCCATGCAAAGTTTAAATTTTTCCAACCTGCATCGGTTAAATTGAATATTGGGCCGAACAAGCGTTTGATCAGCGGTTTACGTTCTTTGCCAAAATAAGGAGAAAGTAAGAAAGCGCCTGAGAAAATAATATTCAGTAAGGCTGCTTTGAGTTTGATGTAAAAGTCATCCGACAGCATTAAGGTGACACCGCCGAAAATAACCGTCATAAACAACACAATCCACTGTTGTTTGTCTAAACGGAACTTTTGCATGAAGAACAGTGCGCCGTAAACCACCAGCATCGAAATAATCAAACCTGTGGTGGCTACAAGAATATTATTATTATCGACACCCCCAGCAGAACCAATCAATTGGAGCAATGGGTGATCAGTATTTTTAGGATCTACAGTTTTATATAAATAAAAGAAAATGATCAGCGGCACAAAGTCTAAAAGTGCTTTCATGTTAGAGTATCTAAATCTGTTCAAATAAATAGCTAGTATAAGTGATGGAAGGCGTAGATTTACATACTCACAGCAATATTTCTGATGGCACTTTCACACCGAAGCAATTGGTTGATGCTGCCGCGGAAAAAGGCATCCATACCTTGGCTTTGACAGACCATGACACTATGGATGGTCTTGCGTTGGCAGAGTTGGCTGCAAAGTCGCATGCGATGCGTATTATTTCGGGTGTAGAAATTTCGAGCCAGTGGTCGAGACCCTCAACCCAGAAAAACTATGGCGTGCATGTGGTTGCATTGAATATGCAAGACTTAGAACCACTGCAAAAATGCCTTGAACAGCAAAAACAAATCCGTGCGCGACGCGCTAAGCAAATCTGTGATTTGTTGATTCCATTGATTGGTGAAGATATTTATCTCGATGTTTTAGCGAAAGTTGAACAGATGCCTGACCGTGTGACTCGAACGCATATTGCCAAGACCTTGGTTGAAAAAAAGTATGTGAGTCGTGCGCAACAAGCGTTTGATAAATATATTAAGGAAGGTAAGAAAGCCTACGTGAAATTTGATGGGCTGGGCTTAGAAGAAACTATTCAAGTGATTCATGCCAGTGGCGGTTTTGCCGTGTTGGCGCATCCGACACGGTATGATTTATCTGCTACGAACATTCGCTATCTGATTGAAATATTTGCGCAGTTTGGTGGGGATGCGGTTGAGTTGCCGCCCAATGTCGAACCGACATCTACCCGTCAAATGGTGGACCGAATGATTGCCGAGCATGGTTTAAAAGTATCGGTCGGGAGTGACTTTCATGGTGACAATATGCCGTGGATTAAGTTGGGCAATATTCCCAGAGTCAAAGACGGACAAGTGGGGATTTGGGAAAGTTTTATCTAAAGATTTTTGACCATTCCTACCTTCTCCAAGAGCTATATAGCCTAAGAGAAGGTCAGTGTGCGCTTGATTAGAGTAAGTTATTGTCTTGTGCTTGAATGGGGGGGGGAGTCGGTTTACCTAAAGTCCCAAGCAGTTCAATTTCGATGGTACGTACCATCGAGTCCAGCGGCAAGTCATTACTTTGCGTTCCGAAAGGTTCTTCAATTTCCGAGCTTAAAGCATCGAGTCCTAAGAAAGTATAGGCCAACACACCAACCAATAGCGGGGTGAAAATACCCAAGGTTGAGCCTAAGCTGAACGGTAAAATGAGACAGAAAAAATACACCGTACGATTGAGTAATACCGAGTAGGCAAAAGGTAGCGGCGTTGTCGCAATACGGTCACAACCAGTTTGCACCACACTCAAGTCAGCAACGTGCTGGTTCAACTGCGCATAGACAATGTCACTAATTTCACCTTCTTTTAATGCCTGCATCAACTCCCATTGAATCAAGCTGAGCGTATACTGCGGGGCATTGGCTTGTTGATACAGTTGAGTCAGCGCATTTTGACTTAAGCCACTGGTCTGCACCAATTCTGTTGGATTGGCTGTTTGATGGCGTAAACGGTCACGTAAGACATTGGCAAAGACAATCACATGTTGAATTACACGTTCACGACGACCTTGGGTCAAGATACGACAGTCACGGTCAAAGTGACGCGAGTTAGCAATTAAAATGCCCCATAACTTTCGCGCTTCCCACCAACGGTCATAGCAGGCACTATTTTTAAAGCCGAGGAAAATAGAAAGTACCACCCCAATGAGGGTGAAGCCGACCAAGGGCACTTCAGGGAAGTGGAAATAGCCGACATAGGACAAAATGCCAATAATGGCAGAGACCAACATGACCACACCCAAAGGGGGTAAAACTTTGGGAAGAATGGTGCCACGCCATGAAAAAAGCACCTTAAAAATACTGGGCTGATCACGCACAATCATGTGATTAGAATTCTTTTAAAATTTTGCTTGATCTTCATATTTGTCGCGGTATTTGTCAATCATTTGTCTGCATATTTAAACGGATTGGATCAGGCCGTGTTCAGCAAAAGAAAAAGCACCTTCGGGCGATAAGATGAAATGATCAATCAGTTGAATATCCACGAGCTGACTGGCTTGAAGAATACGCTCTGTCAGTTCGATGTCCGCCGCGGAGGGCTGAGCTTTCCCAAGTGGATGATTATGGGCAATCACCATGAAAGTGGCGTGTTGAGCAATACAGTAACGGAGCAATAGATTGATCGATATTTCACAAGAATTGACTGCACCAAAGAACAATTTTTTAAAGTTTATTTTTCTTAAATGTGCATCCAAGCAAAGCACTGCAAAGACCTCTTGGTTTTCGCCTGAAAACTCATACTGTAAAAAATTGAGCAGTTGAGCTGAATGATTGAGTTCCAACTTGTGTTGCTTGAGCTGCTGGCTACTGTAGCGTCGCCCCAATTCTTTGACGGCCATTAATTGTGAATACTTGGTCGGGCCAATACCGTGAAATTGGCTGAGCTCGGGCAGTTCAGCATCAAAAACCGCATTCAGACTACCAAAATGTTGCAACAAAAGACGTGCCAATTCGACTGCAGAATGTTGTGTTGAACCCGAGCGGATGAAAATAGCCAGCAGTTCTGCATCGGAGAGGCTGGCTGGTCCTTGTTGTAATAAGCGTTCACGTGGCCGCTCTTGTTCGGGCCATTTTTTTATGGATAAGTGCATTATTTAATACTTTTTTATTCTTAATCTGAGAAACAGGGCCCAATCGATGATTGGGTACGAGACTATTTAATGCTATTGTGAGCGCCACTGCAACAGAAAGGTAGCCTGTTCGTGAGCTTTGATCTCAGTGTAATTCCAAATAAAAATATCCTTTTAGCTGTTACGGGCGGTATTGCTGCCTATAAAAGTGCCATTTTGGTCCGCCGTTTAAAAGATGCGGGTTTTCAAGTCCGTGTGGTGATGACCGAAGGTGCACAGGCTTTTATTACGCCGCTAACTTTTCAAGCTTTGTCGGGCAACCCCGTCCATACAGAACTTCTCAACCCTGAAGCCGAAGCGGGCATGGGGCATATTGAGCTAGCACGTTGGGCAGACTTACTCTTGGTTGCGCCTGCCAGTTGCAACACCATTGCAAAGTTTGCTGCGGGTTTAGCCGATGACCTGCTTTCTACTTTATATTTAGCCACCAAAGCCCCTGTATGGGTCGCACCAGCCATGAACCAACAAATGTGGGCAGCAAAAGCGACGCAGCGTAATTTAGCGACTTTGGTGGAAGATGGCGTGCATGTGATCATGCCAGATGCGGGTGCGCAAGCTTGTGGTGATGTCGGGTTAGGCCGTATGCCTGAGCCTGAGGATTTGGCACATCAAGTGACAGAATACTTCCATAAAGCGCAGCGTGCCATGGCTGAAAAATTTGGGATGTTGGCGGGTAAAAAAGTAACCATTACTGCCGGGCCAACGCGTGAAGCGATTGATCCTGTGCGTTATATTTCCAACCACAGTACTGGGAAAATGGGCTTTGCCATTGCTGCTGCATGTTATGCGGCAGGAGCCAAAGTGACTTTAATTGCAGGTCCCGTCAGCTTAGACACACCGAACGGTGTACGCCGAATCAATGTTTCATCTGCCATGAAAATGCTGGATACCAGCATGCAGATGTTAGATGAAGGCTGTGATGTGTTTATCGCGACTGCCGCTGTTGCGGACTATCGAGTTGCAGAAGTCGCAGAGCATAAGATTAAGAAAGCAGGGGATGAGCTCAATGTTTCTTTAATCAAAAACCCTGATATTGTGGCGACCATTGCACAGCAAGATAAACGCCCGTTCATGGTGGGTTTCGCAGCAGAAACACGTAATGTCGAGGAATATGCCGCAGGTAAATTGGTCGCGAAAAAGCTCGATATGATTGCCTGTAATGATGTGTCACGTGCTGATATTGGTTTTGCTTCTGATGAAAATGCGATGACGGTCTTTTTTGCAGAAAGCTATAAAATGGAAAAGCGCGATCTAGAAAAAGCGTCGAAACAAGAAATTGCTTTGCAGTTGGTTGAAGCGATTCATGATGCTTTACATCGAGACCCTGAAAGTGATGATGATTTTTAATTTACATCGGTCTTAATTTTTGCGATATTCAATGCAGCCTTAGGCTGCATTTTTTGCAAACTCATAGGAATAAGAATGAAAACATTATTAAAGGTTGTGCTGTTGAGCAGTGGTTTATGTTTGGCAGGACTTGCACAAGCGTCGGAAGTGCTAGAAGGTGCGATGAAATCTTTGGCGAAAAACTCAAAAGCTTTTACTCAAGCCAAGACTGCCACAGAGGCGAATACCGCATTAACTGAAATGCAAAAAGCCGCGGCAACTGCCAAACAAAACAAGCCTGACAGCTTGGTGAAACAACCCAAAGACAGTGTTAAAGTGAAACAATATGAACAAAAGTTTGATGCATTAACCCAAGAAATTGAACATGCTCAACATTTGGTACAGGCAGGGAAACTTGCGGAAGCCAAACAAAGTTCAGCCAAGTTTGAGGCCATTAAGCAGCAAGGCCATAAAGCATTTAAATAATTCAGTACAATAAAAAAGACCGCAAAGCGGTCTTTTTATTGTTCGAAGGGCTTAAAGTTTTAAGCTTGACCTTCAACAGCGGCTGCTTGAGCACGCTGCATATTTGCTTCGAACTCAGCATCAAAGTTAATTGGTGTAAGCAACAATTGTGGGAAACTGCCTTTAGTAACCATATCATTCACCGCT
This sequence comes from Acinetobacter sp. AB03, assembly GCF_058107045.1. Taxonomy (NCBI): domain Bacteria; kingdom Pseudomonadati; phylum Pseudomonadota; class Gammaproteobacteria; order Moraxellales; family Moraxellaceae; genus Acinetobacter; species Acinetobacter sp. AB03. Next base: position 424,829 of record NZ_JBUEBA010000002.1, read on the forward strand.
TCACGAAGGAACGGGAACAAGATGTTTGGGCAATATGCACCTAAGATGTACGGAAGACGTTCTTCTTCAACACCATCTACAAGGAAAATACCCGCTTGAGTAACATCGACAATAAACGCCGTGTCGCCTGCATTGTTTGCTTGTACAACCACTTTAAGTGAAACTTCGTAGTGAGTTGGATCAACTTTTTCAGCAGAAGATGACAAGTTAATGTTCAACTCTGGTTGCCATTCTTTGGTAAAAACTTGCGCCCCTGGGACTTCAAAAGAAATATCTTTTGTGTAAATACGTTCTAAAGCAAGTTGTGGTTGAGCTTCACTCATTTTCTAATCCTTAATATGCTGAGCTAATTATGCCAATAGTTGGTCGAGTTTGCCTTCACGCTCTAAAGCATAAAGTTGATCAAAGCCACCAATAAATTGGTCATCAATAAAAATTTGTGGAACCGTACGGTGATTGGTGCGTTGCATCAATTCAATGCGGACTTCTGGCGCTTCTTTAGATAAATTAATTTCTTTATATTCAACGCCTTTGCGCTCAAGGAGCTGCTTTGCGCGAACGCAATATGGACATACAGTCGTTGAGTAAATAGTGACTTGAGCCATGAGTTTCTCCTTGTGCAAATTATTTAGCTTTAACCAGTGGTAAGCCTTGAGCCTTCCAGTTGCTAATCCCGCCATCTAAACGATAGCTGTCAGTATGTGCAACTTGTTGTAAAGCAGTACCTGCCACTTGGCCTAAGTTACAGATGAACACGAGTGGACGATCTGCAGCTTTTAACTCTTCAGCATGTTTTGTAATTTGGCTGTAGGGAATGTTGCGACTTCCACTGATATGACCTTCACGGAAATCTTTGGCATCACGTAAGTCAATCAACATGGCATTTTTAGCTTTCACTAAAATACCTAAAGATTGTGGTGAAATTTTGCGACCATTGCGTTGTCCTTCAAGTACGAAAAACAAAACAACCAATACCGCAAGTGTTCCAAATAAGAAGGGGTGATTCCCCATAAACTCGAACCAACGTTCCACAAGTCACCTAAATTACAATTCAAAAATTGCTAGAGAGTATAGCTCATAAAATATGGTGATCAAAATCACCGCTTCAAGGGCTAAGGTTGAATAAAAATTAATTTTTTTGCTGAGCTTCAGCAATTTCATCAATCAGACGTAAATAGCTGTCTAAACGGCGCGTTAAAATTTCACCATTTGCCGCAGCTAAGCGTAAAGCGCATTGTTTTTCATGTTTATGGGTGCAGTTACGGAACTGACAGTAGCCCAGCAAGTTTTCAATTTCAGGAAAACCGCGTTGCACTTTGTCCGCATCTAAGTGCCATAAACCAAACTCACGAATTCCTGGTGAGTCAATCAGCGAGGCGCCTTCGCCAAAATCAATCAAACGGGTAGAGGTCGTGGTGTGCTGACCTAAGGCTGAGTTTTCAGAAATCACATTGGTTTTTTGTGCAGCGTCAGGCACGATGGCATTAATTAGAGTACTTTTACCAACGCCAGATTGGCCAACAAAAGCCACAGTTTCATTTTTTAAACGCTGAGTCAGTGCTGTTAAGTCACCATCGGCTTGTGTTTGCATCACTTCATAGCCTAAGGCTTGATATTCTGCAATCAACGCTAAAATCGGGTCATTGTCTTTGAGCAAATCGGTTTTGTTCAGTACCAAAAGTGCTGGAATGTTGGCATCGGCACAGGCCACCAAATAACGGTCAATCAGACCTGGTGCTGGCTCAGGCAGTGGCGCAAATACAATCACAATCAGACTGATATTGGCAGCGACAGGTTTTACTTTATGATAACGGTCTGGACGAGTCAGTAGTGACTGACGTGGCTGTATGGCATTGATGATCCCGAGCCCTGTATTTGGGTCGGCTTGCCATTTGACACGATCACCTGTGACCAGTAGTTCGAGGTTGGTGCGTGTATGACAGCGCCAAATGCTGCCGAGTTCAATCGGTTTCCAAAACGGTTCAGGTTCGCCTGCTTGTACCGTCGGTTTGATGGGATGTGGATCTGGAGTCGTAAGGGCTTGCACTTCAAGCTGACGGCCGTAGTGTTGTACCACCAAGCCTTCTAAATCATTTGAAGTGTCGATATCTTCTTGACGTGTTTGCTGTTGTTTCTGAATGCGACGTTGTTGCTGTTCAGTTAAACGACGTTTACGAATTAAAGCCATTCATATCCTAAAAAACCATGAATTCAAGATGGCAAAAATAGCACGAAGCAGGGTATCAGTTACAGCATCGAAGCAATTAATTTGCTACTATCATCGTTTTTAAGCCGAATAAGATTGCACATTTATGAGCAGCACCGCTGATACGCGTTTGATTTGGATTGACCTTGAAATGACAGGTCTCGATACTGATAATGACCAAATTATTGAAGTTGCTACAATTGTGACGGATGATAACTTAAATATTTTAGCTGAAGGGCCTGTGCTTGCTGTACATCAGCCAGACCGTGTGCTGAATGCAATGGATGAGTGGAACACCCGCCAACATGGTCAATCTGGCTTAATTGAACGTGTACGTCGTAGTAAATTGACTGCGCAAGATGCAGAGCAGCAAACTTTAGAATTTCTAAAGAAATGGGTCAATCCAAAAAGCTCACCAATGTGTGGCAATTCAATCTGCCAAGACCGCCGTTTTTTACACCGTTTAATGCCTGAAATGGAACAATATTTCCACTACCGTAATTTAGACGTGTCTTCGGTAAAAGAGTTGGCTAAACGCTGGCGTCCAGAAATTATGAGTGGCTTGAAAAAGAATGCTTCACACTTAGCGATGGATGACATTCGTGATTCGATTGCGGAACTGAAGTATTATCGTGAATACTTTTTTATTATGAATAAATAAGTAGTAAAGAAAGAGGCGTTAGCCTCTTTTTTATTGAAATCGAATAGAATAGAGCTGAGGGTATTTGTGTAGAAAAAAGAAACACTTTTTTGCTATACAAGTTTAAAACACGCTTTATGATAAAGTAAATTAATTAAATTATAACAAAGAGTTGAGTTATGCAAAGTAATAACCCTATTTTGAACCGCGTGGAAACACATGCGGACTATAGTCAACCGATGACTGTGCAAGGTGCCATTCAAAAGTCTGTATTACTTACAGTGATTGCGGCTGTGGTCGGTATGGCGCTGTTTTTCTACTGTTTCATGACCTTAAATATTTCGCTGGCCTATGCTGCAACCTTAGTCGGGGCAATTGGTGGTCTGATTTTAGGCCTGATTGCAACTTTTAAACCAAATACCGCACGTACCCTTGCCATTCCATATGCCTTGTTTGAAGGTGCTTTTTTAGGTGGGGTGTCGGTTATTTTCCAATTGAAATATCCGGGTGTACCTTTACAAGCGTTGTTGGCAACTTTTGTCACCACTTTAGTAATGTTTGGTTTGTATCGTTTTCAAATTATTCGTGCCACTGAAAAATTCAAATCTGTAGTGATGTCGGCATCAATTGCCATCGCGATTGTGTTTGTGGTGCAGATGGTCATGCGTTTGGCTTTTGGTTCAAGTATTCCATTTTTATTTGAAAACAACTTATTAGGTCTAGGTTTTGCCGCTTTTGTTGCAGTGATTGCATCACTGAACTTAATTCTAGATTTTGATTTGATTGAAAGTGCTGCGGCACAACACGCTCCGAAAGCGATGGAGTGGCTGTGTGGTATTGCGCTACTAGCAACTTTGGTGTGGATGTACTATTCATTCCTACGTCTACTCAGCATGTTGCGTGGCGACGACTAATCTCCTTAGTTTTAACAAATACGCCCCTTCATTGGGGCGTATTTGTTATTGAATGTTGATGAATTGAAAAAAAGGCGCATTATGCAATTTCGGTTTCAACTTAAACTTGGCATTATGCAGATAAATTATTTTGAGTGAGAGTCACATGGCACAAGGACTATTGGCTGGAAAGCGTTTTTTAGTAGCAGGTATTGCAAGTAAATTATCAATTGCATTTGGTATTGCTCAAGCGCTTCACCGTGAAGGCGCGGAACTTGCATTTACTTATCCAAATGAAAAACTGAAAAAACGTGTAGATGAATTTGCAGCACAATTTGGCTCAACGATTGTTCTACCATGTGATGTGGCTGTCGACGCTGAAATTGAACAGACTTTTGTTGAATTGGCAAAACACTGGGACGGGTTAGACGGTGTAGTACATTCGATTGGTTTTGCGCCTGCGCATACCTTGGATGGTGACTTTACCGATGTAACGGATCGTGATGGTTTTAAAGTGGCACATGACATCAGTGCATATAGCTTTATTGCTATGGCGCGTGCTGCGAAGCCATTACTTTTAGTTCGTCAAGGTTGCTTATTGACCTTGACTTACCAAGGTTCTGAGCGTGTGATGCCAAACTACAACGTGATGGGTATGGCGAAGGCCTCGCTAGAAGCGGGTGTACGTTACTTGGCTTCAAGCTTGGGTGCAGAAGGGATTCGTGTGAATGCGATTTCAGCAGGCCCAATCCGTACTTTGGCTGCATCAGGTATTAAATCGTTCCGTAAAATGTTAGACGTCAACGAAAAAATTTCACCACTTAAACGTAATGTGACCATTGAAGATGTGGGTAATGCCGCATTATTCCTTTGCTCACCTTGGGCAAATGGTATTACGGGTGAAATCATGTATGTCGATGCAGGTTTCAATACTGTAGGAATGAGTCCAGACTTGATGCTCGATGAGTAATTAGACTGATTCATGTTATATGATAAAGCCGCTTTTATAGCGGCTTTGTTTTCAAAATGGTAGCGAGACTCTAAAAATTATAGCAATATGTTAAGCTCCTAATATTGTTGCTTTAAAGTTAATTTAATTTGTTGTTTTATAAAATAAAAATTTATTAAAACTAAAGAGCTGAAACGTTGATAATCATTTTCAAAAGATTTAAAATTTGATTGAGTTTACAAGAAAAATGTCAACTCATATACTTCATCTAGAGATAGCGCATGGTCACTCTACACACTGAAACACCTTTAGCAAAGGCTATTTTTGAACTATTCAATGATTTGGCTCAATTAATCAAAGACAATCACAGAGACTTAGTTGCTGGTTCAATAACTGCTTATATATTTGGAGGTTGTGCAGTTCACTTGTATACAAATGCACGTGGAAGTAATGATTTAGATGCAGAATTAATCGCTGCAAACAAACTTGATATCAACAGCATAATTTTAGAGCTTGATCCTGTCTATTTTGATGATCCAGAGGCAGGTGAGTCAAGCCTAGATTTTGATATAAATTT
>NZ_JBUEBA010000002.1:430193-488346 GCF_058107045.1 Acinetobacter sp. AB03
ATAAATTTTAATATTGGTTTGCCATCCTTAGGTCCTGATTACAAAGAAAATGCTATACCTTTAGTAAGTGAGGACAGTGTATTACATATATTCTTAGTGAGTGCGGTTGATATTGCTGTATCTAAGCTATCTAGATTGGCGGAAGATGATTTAAAAGATATTATTTCACTTTATAAAGCAGAACGTTTTAGTTTAGAAGACTTTCAACGTGTAGCAAGAGATGCTGTGTATTACAGTCCTACGCCTGATAGTTTGCAAAAGAACGTAGACTATGCTATAAGATGCATAGAGGAAGTATGATTATTAATCATCGTAGGTTTGTAACAATGAAACGTACACAAGAAGTTTTTGATAGATTGGTCAGTAGTGAGTTCAGTTTAGTATCTTTTGAAGATGTCAAGACTGTTGCTTTAGCTATGTGGCATGAAAATTTCGTACCTCAAGTGAAACATTTATCTGAATTCTCTGCAAAAGCTGCTGGTTATATAGTAGATAAATTAATGCGCTTTAATTGTGTTTCTCAAGAGCTTAAAGCAAAACTACGAAATGTACTGACAGAACTTAAAGCGAAGTTTAGTTTCACACCAGTTAAAGTCAAAAATTGTGATAAGTTGGCTCAAAACTGGGGGTTAGCAGAAGACCTGAAACAACAAGTTCGAGAACTTCTCGAATATCAAACGAGACACTATAAACATACTTAAGCAATAAATTAAAGCACCTTATGAGGTGCTTTTTTATTTATGCATATATAACTGCGACTATACAACAATTTATAGCTAAAAATTTTAATGTGATACTCAATTTAATAATTAACTATATTTATAAACATATCGAAAAATATACCTAATCATTTGTCATCTAATATTTTATATGCTAATAAATCCTAGTTTTTGTTGAATTAAAATTCTAAAGATAAAGTCAATAAGCATATAATTTTGAGCTTTCGGGGTAGGTTAAAGCTTGAAAAAAATAACTGTTGTTTTTGGATTAGTCACTCTTCTTTCACTTCAAGGTTGTGCCGCGGTGATGGCGAGTAACCAGCCGCATAAAAAGAATTTGACAGTTTTAGAGGTTGGAAAACACCGTAATTATGTGATTTCTGAATTGGGTGCGCCAGTCACCTCAGAAACCGTTAATGGAGAGCGTAAAGAGATTTATACTTTCCAACAGGGCTACTCAAAAGCAGCCAGAATCAGTCGTACGTTATGGCACACGACTGCGGATATTGCCTCGATTGGTCTAAGGGAAGTGATTGGCTCTCCAGCTGAGATGTATTTCGATGGTCAGCAACTTTCGTATGAAGTTGTTTTTGATGATCAAGACAATATTAAACGTATTCACCAGATCCAGAATAATCCAGATCTGGTGAAAGAATAACAGAGCAAAACCATAGCGCGAGGACTATTGTTTTACTAGTTCTTTTACAGGACTTCCACCCAAGGCTTGCATCAACGTCACATAAGCGTTGTATTGGCTTTGTTTGGTATTGACCAAAGTTAAGCGCGCAGTGCGCGTGGTTTCTTGTTGATCCAACAAGGTTTTTAAAGCCACAGCACCATAGCGATAACGCACTTGGGTCAAGCGTTCCACTTTTTCAGCAAGTTCCAAATTTCGCTGTTGCAATTGTACTTGTTGACTGAGTTCAGTACGTGCAGACAATGCATTTTCCACATCGGCAAAGGCTTGGTACAAGGTTTGACGATATTGCACGATGGCTTTTTCATAGTCCAATTGACTAATCGCAAGGTCACGTTTCATGTCGTTATATTGCAAGAACGGCAGACTTAAACTTGCGCCTAAGGTTAGGGCTGGGTTCTTCAGCAGTTGGGTGAGTGAGGTACTGCTTGAACCAAGATTTCCAGTCAAGCTGATCGAAGGATAATAGCTCGCCGTGGTGGCATCTTTGGTCGCTAAACTCTCACGTAAACGTAGCTCAGCCGCTTTTAAGTCTGGACGGCGCGACAAAATGTCGGCAGGTAAGCCCGCAGCAATACTTGGCAAAGCTAAGCGTGGTAAACGCTGTGGTTCATCAATACTTAACTGCTGCACAGGCATATGTAGTAACACGGCAATTGTGGTACGGGTCTCGACCAAGCTTTGTTGAATTTGACTCAGACTAGCTTTTTGACTTTGTACTGACTGTTCAGCTTGAGTTAAGTCCAGTCCTGATACAGCCCCAGCTTGATACTGAACTTTAACCAAGTCATACAGTTTTTGTGAGGTCGCAAGGCTTTGCTCAGCAGTTGTATGGCTTTCATTATAATAGGCCAACTGCCAATATAACTTCGCCGTGGTGCCAATTAAGCTTTGTGCGGTCGCTTGCAAATCTTGCTCAGTTGCCAGTGCTTCCCATCTCTTTGCTTCAGTTTGGCGGGCCAATTTACCAAATAAATCGACTTCATAACTTAAGCCAGCACCCAAAGACAGACCACTTGAGCTGTCATTGCCTGAGTTCAAGTCAAACTGATGCCCTGTTGACACCGTAGAGTTCACTCTTGGCTTTTGCTGATTCTCAGCCAGTTCTGCTTGTAAGCGCGCTTGTTTTAAGGTCATCCCTGCAACGGCTAAATCGGCATTTTTTGTGAGCACAGCATCGACCAGTTGATTGAGTTGTGCATCGCCAAATAACGTCCACCATTGATCGGCATACAGGGCTTGTTGGCTTTGTTGTGATGTTACTTTGACATATTGAAACTGAGATGGCGTTTGTACTGCTGGTGTTTGATAAGGTGTTTTAACCACAGCTGCACAGCCAACCAAAGTGCTGCCAAGCAGCATCGCGGTACAAAGGCGCGTTAATAAAAAAGGCATATTTTTTCCTTATTCTCTGGCAAGTGCTGCAACAGGGTCGAGTTTGGCTGCATTTTTTGCAGGCAAGAAACCAAACACCACACCAATTAAAGTCGAGCATACAAATGCGGCGATAATAGACGTGGTTGAGTAAGCAACCCCGAAATTGCCCCCAGCAAATTTTTGAATGATTTGTCCTAGACCCAGCGAGAGCAACACGCCTAAAACCCCACCAATCAGGCAGACTAAAATGGCTTCAATCAGGAACTGCTGCAGAATATCACTTTGACGCGCACCCACTGCCATCCGAACGCCAATTTCTTGCGTCCGTTCGGTGACTGAGACCAACATAATATTCATTACACCGATACCGCCCACCACCAAAGAAATCACGGCAATTGCAGAAACCAATAGGGTCATGGTACTGGTGGTCTTTTCAATGGTTTGGCGAATACTGTCGCTGTTCATGGTGAACACATCTTGTTGACCATGACGCAAGGTGAGTAAGTTCACAATTGCATTTTCAGCCGCACTGGTGGAGTACTTATCATTGATTTGCACTACGATATTGCGCACATTACTTTGACCGAGCATACGACTCATGACCGTGGTGTAGGGCATATATACATTCAAAGTATCATCGGAACCCATAGCGCTGGTTTGTGGTTCGACTACACCAATAATTCGCGCAGGAACACTGCCTAAAAGTACGACCTGCCCAATCGGACTGCTACCATCACTAAAAAACTGTTTTTGTGTATTGGTGTCAATGACCACGTCTTGGGTGCGGTCACGGACGCTCCGCTGGTCAAAGGTTTGTCCATTTTTGAAGGTCAGGCCTTTCACTGTGAAATAATCGCCACCGACACCATTAATGGTGGCATTGGCTTCACTTTGTTGATAGCGAATGGTTTTAGATGAACTCACCATGGGACTGACTGCACTCACATATGGTTGGGTGGCGAGCGCTTCAGCATCCGCAGGAACAAGGGTTTTAAAATTGGCAGTTTTGGAGTTGTCACCAAAACCGCGACCTTGAAACACCGTAATGGTGTTGGTACCTAAGCTACTGATATTACTTAAAATCTGCTGTTGTGAACCATTTCCTAAAGCCACCACTGTCACGACGGAGGCAATCCCGATAATAATGCCGAGCATGGTCAAAAAGGTTCGCATGCGGTGTGCATTCATGGACAAAAGTGCCATACGAAAGGCTTCACCTAAACGGTCGAGTAGGGAACGCCATGCAGAGACACTTTTATTTTTTTCTTGCTGGGCAGAAATCGCAGTTTCTGCATCAGGGTCGCTGTGTAGTTCAGTGTCATGCTCAGGTTGATTGACACGGTCTGCAATGATTTGCCCATCGCTGATCTCGATAATCCGCGAGGCATTTTTCGCCACTTGCATATCGTGGGTGACCAAAATAATAGTATGGCCTGCGGCATTCAGCTCACGCAAAATCCGCATCACTTCCACGCCACTATGTGAGTCTAGGGCACCTGTCGGTTCGTCAGCAAGAATGACATCACCGCCATTCATCAACGCACGTGCAATGGAGACACGTTGTTGCTGCCCCCCTGAGAGTTGACTTGGTCGGTTTTGAGTTTTATTGCCCAGTCCCAATTCTGTCAGTAAAGCAGTGGCACGTTGTTTACGCGCATACGGTGTTGCCCCTGCATAAACCGCAGGGACTTCAACATTACCTTCTGCGGTTAAGTCACCTAAAAGGTGGTAACGCTGGAAAATAAAACCAAAATACTCACGACGTAATTCAGCCAATTGGTCCGGTTCGAGTTTACCGGTTTCACGACCATTGACCTGATAACTTCCTGAGGTTGGGCGGTCGAGACAGCCTAAAATATTCATCAGGGTCGATTTACCTGAACCTGACTGGCCGACAATGGCAACCAATTCACCTTCGTAAATGGTCAGATCAATGCCTTTGAGAATTTGGACAGTACTTTCGCCAGCTGGAAACTCTCGCACCAAATTACTGACTTCAAGCAAGGCTTTTTTGGTCATGCTTACATTCCCATTGGTGGACTGTTACGACGGCGGTTGCTGCTATTGGCAGAAGCCGCAGAGTTCTCCGAACTGTCTGCAATCACCACTTGATCGCCTTCTTTTAAGCCTGCAAGCACTTGTGCATTGACGCGGTTATTGATACCCACCAAAATTTGTTTGGGTTGAGCTGAGCCATCCGCTTGTAAGACACGGACTACGCTCAGCGTAGCTTTACCTTCTTTGACCAATTGTTGTTGCGCTGCATTTAAATTCAGACGTTCAAGTCGCGGACCTTGAGGTCGGTCTGAGTCCGATTTGCTTTGTGTCGATGACGCTGCTTGCGTATTTGAACCGCTGTTACGCTTTGCATTTGCAGGACGAGTGGAAATTGCAGAAGAAGGGACTAATAACGCATTTTTTGCAGAATCGAGCACGATATAGACTTGTGCAGTCATATCAATACGTAGCTTGCCATCATGGTTGGGTACATCAAATAGAGCATTGTAGTAAATTGCGGTGCTGGTTGATGTGCTGGTGGTACTTTCATCGGTAATCGAGTCTGGCGCGGGCTCAACTTGACGTAAGCTAGCATAACGCTTGCTGTCATCACCTAAAGTGGTGAAATACACCTGTTGGCCTTTTTCAACTTTCATGATGTCCGCTTCACTGACCTGCGCCTTAATGGTCATGTTTTGCAATTTTGCAATTTTAACAATAGTCGGCGCACTTTGATTGGCGTTTACAGTTTGACCTTCCTCAGTCACGATCGCCACCACAGTACCATCAGTAGGTGCCACAATGCGGGTATAACCGATATTGGTTTGTGCGGTCGACTTGGTTACTTTTGCAGATTCAATCTGTGCATCAATGGCTTTAATCTGTGCTTGTGCTGTTTTATAGCTGGCCTCAGCCGATTCTAATTCTGCTTTTGATGTAGCATCTTGTGCATACATTTGTTGTTGACGCTTATATGCCAGTTGCGCCTCATTAAGACTGGCTTCTTGTTGTAGACGCTGCGCTTGCAAATTTTTAATATTGGCTTCTGCTGTTTTAAAGCTGTTTTCTTGGGTGGTTGAATCAATCTGTGCAATCAATTGACCTTGTTTAACTTCATCGCCCAGTTGCACATACATTTTCTGTACTTGACCTGAGACCTGTGCGCCGACACTCACCAGTTTGGTTGCATCTAAAGTACCTGTCGCCAATACCGTATTTTCAAGATCACCACGAGTGACAGATTCGCTAATATATTGTGGTTGTTCTTGTTTTGGTTTGAAGTATGTCCACGCGACATAAGCAAGTACGGCAACACACAGTACCGCGATAACCATTTTGACAGCTTTTATTTTTTGCATTGGAATCAGGGAGTAAACAGAATTGCAGATAGTATAAAAGCGAAATACGGATAAATCGTGAATTTTTTGAACAAATAGAAATGATTATTATTTTTAAAAGACTCGTTGCGGTAATTTAAGCGGGAAAGAGTGACTTTCCACACAGCGTTGCAATGGCTTGCATCACGACATGTTCAGCATTTTCATGCCCTAAACCTTTGATCGAAGCATCAATACGAAGCAGGAGACTGGGCCACGTTAAAAAGCACTGCGGATTCAGTCGACGTAAGGCGTGTTGATAGACGCTGACTTTATTCTTCCAAATCCCGAGTTGTAGTGCATTTTGCGGTTGCTCAAACAGTTGCATGAGTAAACGCATTTCTTTACTGATACTCCACAAAATCAGACTGAGGGGTTCACCTGAGGCAATCAGGTATTGGTAAATTTTAATGGATTGCGCCAGATTGCCTTCGAGTAGAGCATCACTCAAATCGAAAGTACTATAACGGGACTGGTCTTGTAAGCAGGCATGTAAATGATCAATCTGAATCAGCTCAACCTCAGCAAAGGTGTCGCTGACACGCATTAAGCTATTTTTAGCTGCGAGTAAGTTGTGTTCATGGTGTTGTTCTAACCATTGCCATGCATCCTGACTCAGTTTAACCCCAAGCTTATCTGCTTCAATGCTTAAAATCTGCTGACGGTCACGCGGATAATTCGCGGTCAGGGCAACATGCACTCCATTGGCTTCAACCGTTTGGAAAAAGCCCGTTTTTAGGCTGGCGCTGTCCTGTTTTGGCATCACCACCAAAAGCAAGTTCTGTTCATTGTTTTGGATATAGCTTTTTAGCAACTTTAAAGCGTTAGCATCGGGCTTAATATTGCCATGAACTTCAATGGCAAGCTGACTTGAAAATAAGGACAAACTATTGAGTGCATTAAAGACATTTTTCCAGTCATTGACATTGTTGATGTCATGCCGTTGTCGCTCAATCTCTTGCTTTTGCCAACTTGCTCGAAAGGCATCCAGTAAATTTTGCTCAAGCAATGGTTCTTGACCTTGCATAATCCACACGCCGCGAGCTTCATCGACACGTTTTAAGGCTTGCAAATAGTCAAGTTTCATTGTTAAACCTTACTGCTGTGCTGGTGGTAGGCGGTTCGATGAAATCTGACGCACAATTTGCTGCGCGACATCATCCACGATGACTTGATTCAAATAGTTTTTCTCTTGGTCATCGGTATTGACGGTTTCAACGTTGTATTGATAACTACGCGTTGCAACTACGGTCCGTGGTTCAGTGATTGGACGGCCTTGTGCGTCTTCGATACGGAAAGTGACATTGAGGCGTAATAATACTTCAATCAGTTTGCCGTTCAGCTCTAAACGCTGTGGTTTATAGTCTAGCACGCGAAGCACATAGGCATCTGATCCAGTGCTCAGCTGTACACCCGACGCACCTAAATAAATGGCCAATTTTTCATGCAGTTCATCGGTGTTCTTCGGAAGCACCAAATTCATTTTTGAATAAGCAATCGGTGTTGCGCTTGGATTGGTGCCTTTTAAATGAAAGCCACACCCGACCAAGCCAGCACTTAGGCCACAAGTTAAAACAATAGCTGCCAAACGTTTGCCTAAATGCATGTGTTGTCCTCTGTTTGCTCTTTTTGATAAAAGAAAAATAATATGTCGTGATTGTATGTGCAAAGCCCGTTGACTGGCAACGGGCTTTGTTTGGGTTTTGTTTATCATTTTCAGTTCCTTCTCCCTTAGGGAGAAGGTTAGGATGAGGGGAGTTTACCTCTCCCTAGCCCTCACTTGCAGAATTGTTTAAAGCAGTGCTTAAACAATTCTTCAGGAGAGGGAACTTAAGAAGGCGTTTTAAAGCTTTTTAAACCACCAAATTCACTAATTTATTTGGCACCACAATTTCTTTCTTGGTTGGACCTGTCAAGAATTGTTGAACTTCTGGTAATGCTTTAGCCAGTGCAAGCAATTCATCTTTCGATGTATCGACAGACACTTCTAATTTGCCACGCAGTTTACCATTCACTTGAACAACAATCGTTTGCGTATTACGTGTGAGTGCAGATTCGTCTACAGTCGGGAAAAACACGCTGGTTAAGTCCAGTCCAAATTCAGCCAATAAAGTCTGGCTTAAATGTGGTGCAAATGGCGCAAGTAAAGTTAAAAGCGTCGTAATCGATTCACGAGCAACCGCAACATCATTATCATTTTTCGCTTCAAACTTATTGTTCGCATTTAACAGTTCCATCATTGCTGCAATAGCCGTGTTAAAGGCATGGCGGCGTTCGATGTCATCACCCACTTTTTGAATGGTTTCATGCGTTTTACGACGTAAGTCTTGTGCTTCTGTAGACAGTTGAGCAGTATCAATTGCAAATGCTGCATTGCCTTTTTCAAGGAAGCTGGCAACCAAACGCCATACACGTTTCAAGAAACGGTTTGCGCCTTCCACACCTGCATCAGACCATTCAAGGGATTGATCTGGTGGCGCTGCAAACATCATGAATACACGTGCTGTATCTGCACCGTACTGATCAATAATGGCTTGTGGGTCGATACCGTTATTTTTCGATTTCGACATTTTCTCTTGGCCGCCAACAATCACGTCTTGACCATCGCCTTGGTATTTCGCAGACAGAATACGCCCTTTTTCATCACGTTCGAGGTCGATATCCGCGGGGTTAAACCAAGTTTTCTTGCCTGATTCAGCTTCACGGTAATAAGTGTCTGCCAAAACCATACCTTGAGTTAACAGGTTGGTAAATGGTTCATTGCCTTGTACTACGCCTTCATCACGCATCAATTTGTGGAAGAAGCGTGCATAAAGTAAGTGTAGAATCGCGTGCTCAACACCACCGATGTATTGATTTACTGGAAGCCATGTTTGGGCAGCTTCAGGTTTAACTAAACCACCAGTAAAATCAGGAGATGCATAACGTGCATAGTACCAAGATGACTCTACAAAGGTATCTAAAGTATCGGTTTCACGACGTGCGTCGCCGCCACAGCTTGGGCAAGACGTTTGATAAAACTCAGGCATCTTGTTCAATGGGTTACCCGAGCCATCAGGTACGACATCAGTTGGTAAGACCACTGGGAGTTGCTCTTCAGGTACAGGAACCTGACCACATTTTTCACAGTTGATCATTGGAATTGGACAGCCCCAATAACGCTGACGCGATACGCCCCAGTCACGTAAACGGAACTGGACTTTGGTGCTTGCAAGAGTTGTTGGTTCTAATTTTGCAAGGAACGCATCATAAGCAGCTTGAAAGTCTAAACCGTTAAATTCAGCAGAATTGACCAATTTACCCTCTTTAGAGCCGTACCATTCTTGCCATTGTGCAGCATCAAAGTCTGCATCGTCTGCACCTTGAGCATCAATCACTTGTTTAATGGTTAAGCCGTATTTATTGGCAAATTCAAAATCACGTTCGTCGTGTGCAGGTACAGCCATCACTGCGCCAGAGCCATAAGACATCAACACGTAGTTGGCAATCCAAACAGGAATGTCTTCGCCAGTAACAGGATGCTTCACAGACAGACCTGTTGCCATGCCTTTCTTTTCAGCAGTGGCAAGGTCAGCTTCAGCCACAGAACCCATACGGCATTCTTCAATAAATGCTTTAAGTTCAGCATTATTTTCCGCAGCTTTCAGTGCCATTGGATGTTCTGCTGCAACTGCAACATAAGTCACACCCATTAAGGTGTCAGCACGTGTGGTGAATACAGTAAGGCCGTCTGCGTAAATTTCAGGATTCGCTGAAGGGAAGGTGATATCCATTCCTTGTGAGCGACCAATCCAGTTACGTTGCATGGTCAAGACTTGTTGTGGCCAACCATCTTTTAAGGTATCTAAATCGTCTAATAATTCTTGCGCATAGTCGGTAATGCGGAAGTAATACATTGGAATATCACGTTTTTCAACCAATGCACCTGAACGCCAGCCACGACCATTTTCAACTTGTTCATTGGCAAGTACAGTCTGATCCACAGGATCCCAATTTACGGTAGATAACTTACGGTAAATAAGGCCTTTTTTATAAAGCTGTACGAACAACCACTGTTCCCAGCGGTAGTATTCAGGGGTACACGTTGCAAATTCACGATCCCAATCGACTGATAGACCCAATTTTTTTAATTGGTCACGCATATATGCGATGTTTTCAAAGGTCCATTTTGCAGGTGCAACTTGGTGTGCAATTGCAGCGTTTTCAGCAGGTAAACCAAAAGCATCCCAACCCATCGGTTGCAGGACGGTTTCCCCTTTGAGCCGATGGAAACGGCTGATGACATCACCAATGGTGTAGTTACGTACATGACCCATATGCAGTTTGCCACTTGGATAAGGGAACATCGAGAGGATATAACGACGTGGACCTTCTACAGAGTCGGCAACTTTAAAGGCTTTACGAGCTTCCCAGTCTTGTTGGACGGTAGGTTCAATCGCGCTCGCTTGATATTCAGGGTCAATGTGAGTAGTCATATACGTATGTAGAACAATGGTTAAAAAGTTTGTTGCACAGCATAGCGCAAAATGCACCTAAAAGTGAATTTTGCGCTATGTTTTGTGCAGGAAATTAAACAAGCTGAAAATAAATCTGGAACCGTACGGAATGATTAAACCGCAGGGCGGACTTGTTGGCCTTGTTCAAGTGCTTCATTCGCTTCACGTCGTTGATTTTCTAAATCAACTGCTGGTGCTGCTGGCGCAGCACTCGGTACAGCATTGAGGGGAGCTGGTACGGTATTCGGCATATTGGCAGGTGGAGGTGCTTCCGATGACGCAGCTTGTGGCGAATTTTTCCAACCATAGGTATCGACTTTGCCTTTTTTCTTTGCTGTTTTGGGTGGAGGTGTCGTGGTGTAATGTGTCGAGCCTTGGCTATCAACCCACTTATAATACGTCTTGGCAAAGCTTTGTGTACTTCCCATTGCAAGCCCCATCCCCACCAAACATGCTGTCATTCTTGCAAACTGAATACT
Source organism: Acinetobacter sp. AB03 (assembly GCF_058107045.1). NCBI lineage: Bacteria > Pseudomonadati > Pseudomonadota > Gammaproteobacteria > Moraxellales > Moraxellaceae > Acinetobacter > Acinetobacter sp. AB03. The sequence goes on from NZ_JBUEBA010000002.1 coordinate 441,336, forward strand.
CATCTACCATTGTCCTTTTTATATCCGTAATCATTGGATTTTATCGGGTTTATCGTTGTCGTTATTTTATGCCAATTTTAGAGCAATAAGCAGTGTTTGATGCATTTTTTCATCTGTGTTTTTGAAATATTTTGCAGGTCAAATCCTCAGTTTAATGCGTGAAATATGCGTTATGGCACAGTATGAAAATAAGAAGGTTATGCTAAAACCTGATGAACAAATGCTGATCTATATTTAAAACTGAAAAAATCTGAGATAGATGTTGGATTTAAATTTAAGTGAATATCTTATTAAACTTATTTATAGGTTTTATTATGTTTTTTTATTAATAAATTCAGTGAAATAGAAATCTATTTGTTTTTGCACTAAAAAACCGAGAAAAAGCGACTCAGTTTTCTTTGTTCGCGATGAATAAAAAACAAACGCTCTGTAAATAAACAAAAAAAAGCTAATTTTTAAACTTGACTTTAGTCACGAAACTCCTAAAAATGCTGTCTTTAGTTTTATATGCCTTTACTCGATCACCCTTCGATAAAGTGTCATTTCATGCAATGGACACGCTTTCTAGCCGAGACCGTGAACAAAGTAAAAAAATGTGTTTATCCCAACATGTTTTAGATCTCATATTGCTCAAACAGCATACAGATCAGAATTTTTTCCTATTGCTATGAAAACTAAGAAATATGTGTGCTATAACAGTGCAGACAATCAATGAATGAAACACTGCTGGTGCCTTCCACCATTGCAGTGATAAAGATTAGGGTGAATCACGTTGGAACTTTTATCTGGTGGTGAAATGCTCGTTCGCGCATTGGCGGACGAAGGCGTTGAACATGTATTTGGATATCCAGGCGGCGCAGTTTTACATATCTACGACGCGTTCTTTCAACAAGACAAAATCAATCATTACCTCGTGCGCCATGAACAAGCTGCCGGTCATATGGCAGATGCTTACTCACGCGTAACCGGTAAGACGGGTGTGGTCCTCGTGACTTCAGGTCCGGGTGCAACCAATACTGTGACGCCAATTGCAACGGCTTATATGGACTCAATCCCAATGGTGATTTTGTCTGGTCAGGTTGCGTCACATTTAATTGGTGAAGATGCATTCCAAGAAACAGATATGGTCGGTATTTCTCGTCCGATCGTAAAACATAGTTTCCAAGTGCGCCATGCCAGCGAAATTCCTTCGATTATTAAGAAGGCATTTTATATTGCAGCCTCTGGTCGTCCGGGTCCAGTTGTGGTCGATATTCCAAAAGATGCAACCAATCCTGCTGAGAAATTTGCTTACGAATACCCAGAAAAAGTGAAGATGCGTTCGTATCAACCGCCGCATCGTGGTCACTCAGGTCAAATTCGTAAAGCGATTGAAGAGCTGATTCATGCTAAACGTCCTGTGATTTATACTGGCGGTGGTGTGGTACAAGGCAATGCTTCTGCACAATTGACTGAACTGGCACATATTTTGGGCTTCCCAGTCACCAATACTTTGATGGGGCTTGGAGCATTTCCGGGCAATGATCCACAGTTTATTGGTATGTTGGGTATGCATGGTACGTATGAAGCCAATATGACCATGCACAATGCTGATGTGATTTTGTGTATCGGTGCGCGTTTCGATGACCGTGTAACTAATAATCCAGCAAAATTCTGTCCAAATGCCAAAGTGATTCATATTGATATCGACCCTGCGACGATTTCAAAAACCATCATGGCGCATATCCCGATCGTGGGTGCGGTAGAACCTGTCCTTCAAGAAATGTTGACACAGTTGAAACAAATGAATGTGTCTAAACCAAATCCTAAAGATATCGCTGCTTGGTGGGCGCAAATCAATGAATGGCGTAAAGTTCATGGCATGCGATATGAGTCTGGTGCAAACGGCGTAATGAAACCACAACAAGTGGTGGAAGCGTTGGATAAAATCACCAATGGTGATGCGATCATTACTTCTGACGTAGGTCAGCATCAAATGTTTGGTGCGAACTATTACAAGTATAAACGTCCACGCCAATGGATTAACTCAGGTGGCCTAGGCACCATGGGTGTGGGCTTACCTTACGCGATGGCTGCGAAATTGGCTTTTCCAGACCAACAAGTAGTATGTATCACGGGTGAAGCATCGATTCAGATGTGTATCCAAGAGCTTTCGACGTGTAAGCAATATGGCCTAAACGTAAAAATCCTCTGCTTGAATAACCAAGCTTTAGGGATGGTGAAGCAGTGGCAAGATATGAACTATGAAGGACGTCATTCAAGTTCTTATGTAGATTCATTGCCTGACTTCCCTAAATTAATGGAAGCATATGGTCATGTTGGCATCCAAATTGACCATGCGGATGAGCTAGAGTCAAAGCTTGCTGAAGCAATGGCGATCAACGATAAATGCGTATTTATTAATGTGATGGTTGACCGTACAGAGCATGTTTATCCAATGCTTATTGCAGGTCAGTCAATGCAAGATATGTGGTTAGGTAAAGGGGAGCGCACGTCATGAGACACATTATCTCTGTACTTGTAGAAAACGAAGCTGGTGCGCTTTCTCGTTTGGTGGGTTTGTTTTCTCAACGTGGTTATAACATTGAGACTTTAAATGTTGCACCAACCGAAGATCCGACCTTATCTCGTTTGACATTAACGACTTATGGCGATGACCATAAAATTGAACAAATCACCAAACAGCTCAACAAATTGGTTGAAGTGGTGAAAGTGGTTGACCTGTCTGAAGGTGCGCACATTGAGCGTGAGTTGATGTTGATTAAAGTCAAATCACTTGGCTCGGCACGTGCTGAAATTAAACGAACTGCGGACATTTTCCGTGCGCAAATTGTTGATGTCACCCCAACGACTTACACCATTCAAATCGCGGGTACGACTGAAAAAATTGATGGTTTTATTGATGCGTTAGCAGAAAACACCATCCTAGAAGTTGTACGCTCAGGTGTTTCAGGCATCGCGCGTGGCGAAAAAGTTTTAACCATTTAATTAATTAACACGATTCAACCTCCTTTTGAGAAAGAGGAGGATTTCATCAAACAATAAACCCCTTGATGGAATTACAGAATACCAAGCATTTTAGCGGAGACAGCAATGCAAATTTTTTACGATAAAGACTGCGACTTATCTATCATCCAATCTAAGAAAGTAGCGATCATTGGTTACGGTTCACAAGGTCACGCACACGCGCTTAACCTTAAAGATTCTGGTGTAGACGTAACTGTAGGTCTACGTGCTGGTTCTACTTCTTGGAAAAAAGCTGAAAATTCAGGTCTTAAAGTTGCTGAAGTTCCTGCTGCTGTAGCACAAGCTGACGTAGTCATGATCTTGACTCCAGATGAATTTCAATCACAACTTTACCGTGACGTGATTGAGCCAAACATCAAAGAAGGCGCGACTTTAGCATTTGCTCATGGTTTCTCTGTTCTTTACAACCAAGTAGTTCCACGTGCTGATCTTGACGTAATCATGGTTGCACCAAAAGCACCAGGCCATACTGTACGTTCTGAATACCAACGTGGTTCAGGCGTTCCTGACTTAATCGCGATTCATCAAGATGCGTCTGGTAATGCACGTAACCTAGCACTTTCTTATGCTTCAGGCGTAGGTGGTGGTCGTACAGGTATTATCGAGACTTCTTTCCGTGAAGAAACTGAAACTGATTTATTTGGTGAGCAAGCAGTTCTTTGTGGTGGTGCAGTAGAACTTGTGAAAATGGGCTTCGAAACTTTGGTTGAAGCAGGTTATGCGCCTGAAATGGCTTACTTCGAATGCTTACACGAACTTAAGTTAATCGTTGACTTAATGTTTGAAGGTGGTATCGCGGATATGAACTATTCAGTGTCAAACAACGCTGAATATGGTGAGTACGTAACTGGCGTTGAAGTAATCAACGAACAGTCTCGTGAAGCGATGCGCAATGCACTTAAACGTATTCAATCTGGTGAATACGCGAAGATGTTTATTAACGAAGGTGCGTTGAACTACCCATCAATGACTGCTCGTCGTCGTCAAAACGCAGCGCATGGCATTGAAGTAACAGGTGGTAAGTTACGTGCGATGATGCCTTGGATTCAAGCAAACAAGATCGTAGATAAAGAGAAGAACTAAGGTTACGTTACGTGCCTTTAAAAATGGGAAAGCAATGCTTTCCCTTTTTTTTTCGTACTTTAGATTCAAGCGAACAAGATTGTAGATAAGGAGAAGAACTAAGGTTCTGATCTAGCTGATTTTAAGTACTAAAACCCTGCTTCGGTAGGGTTTTTTTATTGATCTACTATCATGTTTTATATGGGGCAAAGCTATTAACTAAAAAGATGTGAGTATAAATAGGGCCATGATATGGCTATCGGTACACAGCTATAAGTTGATCTTACCCGTGTTCAAAATCGTTATATGGTGTCAACGAGAATTCCATTTCAGTGCTAGATATATGGGTAGCATATATCGTCAAAAAACTATTGGATTAATAACGTATCTATGGGCTTTATTGCAATAAATGAAACTCTCAAAAAAGTGTACCTATCATTACGTTTGGGTTTTTAGTGTGAGTTTTTGATTTCTAAAATAGTGGGTCATGTAAATTTAAGGCTTGATTATGTGATTTTAGTCATATTGTTCAATCACTGAAATTGGGTAAATAGCATGTGAATAAACTTTAAATTTTAGCGAGATGATCGACCTAAATTGAATAATTAGTAGAAATGTAAAGTAAAAAAAAGATGAAAAATGGATTTTTTAGCGGGTTAAGAAATTATTCACCCAAATATGTAATTAAATGTAAATTTGAAATGTTAAAAATTTCTAAGATAAAACAGAGATCTACTTAAAATATAAAAAAACACTAAAATTGTGCATCACTGAAAGTGGTGTAACTATTTTTAGGGATTTATTAAATTAATTAATAAATAAAATGACAATAAAAACAATATATTAATTTTACTTTGTTGAGATTTTAAAGTTAGGTCTCTATTTGAGTGAAAAAGGCTGCATAGATGGTTTTTTATACAGAACAACTAGAATAAAAACACGCTTAAGAAAAGCTTGGTAGCCAAACAAGGTCCAGTTTAATTAAGGGTGATCATAACAATTAATCAGTTTTAAAAGAAAAATCTCGGAGAGTCGCTATGAATAAATTACTACAAGCATCGCTAGTTGCAACGCTAATGAGTGCAGGTTCTACAGCCCTTTATGCAGAGGGTGATACAGCATCACGCCCTAGTTATAACTGGGGGAACTGTACTTCTATAGGTTGTGAAAAAGATATTCCTATTAAATTGGAAATTCCTAAAAAATGTGAAGTACTCGGTGGTAGTGCCATTACGCTGAATAAAAATGGTGGAACACAAAGTTCAAATTACACTGTACGTAGTAATACGCACTATACACTTAACATTCAAACAGCGAACACAGGTACAAGTGTAAGTACTTATGTTAAACATGAGGACGATGGCAGTGTTCGTGTACCAACAACAATTGTTACAAATAAAACAGGTGGCGGTGTAATTCCATTCGGTAATTCAAATCATAATGGTCTAGCTGACGATCAATATTCTGTTTCGGTAACTAATGCAGCAGTTGGTGCATTCCAACGTGCGGGTACATATAACGATACTTATAAAATTAAAGTTTACTACTAATTTAGTTAAACTAAGCCTAACTTGATTACAGTATCAGGTTAGGTTTTTTAAAATTATAATAAGGGGTGTAATATGAAAAGAATAATATCAATTTTGGTGTTTTCGATGCTGTATATGTCGGGAACACATGCCGGTGTTTCAGTTGACCCAGTCCAAATGTATATTCAAAATCCCGCAAAGCAAAGAACAACAACATTAACCCTAGAATCTAAAGACGAGACAGAAAAGCGAATTTTTGAAGTTAAAGCATTTAAGTGGACTCAAAAAGACAATGGTGAAAATGTGCTTGAGCCTGACAATAGTTTAATTATTAACCCTAAGAATTTTATTTTACAAGCCAATGGCAAGCAAACCATTCGTATCGGTTTTAATCGTCCGGTAGAGTCGGTTTTAGAAGGGCAACAAGAAGGGACATGGCGTGTGATTGTTGATGAAATTCCACAGGCTGTAAAAGAATCTTCAGTAAATTTTCTGGTTAGCTTTAATTTACCCCTCTTTGTTGGTAAGCAAGAAGATGTTAAACTAAATTTCAACGTTGAAAATAATAAGCTGATTGTTAAAAATAATGCAAAATCGCATATTCAAATCGCAAATTTGAAAATTGTAGATGCAAATAAAAAAGAAGTTTTTAAAACGGAAACCATGAATTATTTGCTTGCAAATAAAAGCGCGTCCTATGATTTAAACAATATACGAATATCAAATCCTAAAAATTATTATGTTCAATTGTTTACTGATAAGAATGATAAAATGGTGGAGCTCAAATTCTCTGATTAGTTTGGGGTGGGGAGTTTACGATGAATACGAAAATAAGAATACTTATCGCTATTCATATTTTTTTTGCACTAAATGTGAATGCCAGTGAGGGTATGCTGGAAGAAAATATTGCGAACCTTTGGATTAATGATCTAGATCATCATACAGATGTCGCCTTATTAAAGCAGGGCGATCAATATTATCTTGAATGTCAGGTACTGACAGAACGTCAAATTTCAACTGCGCAATTAAAAACCTTAGTTTCGCGACCAGAATTCTGCTTGGTGTCATCAAGTAGTGTTCAGTCAACTTTTGATGATTCATCGCAATCCATTAAGCTCACGATTCCAACAGAACTTTTTGAAACGGACTTTAATGCATTAAACAATAGCATCATTCCTGAAAAGGCCAGTTTTGGTGGTTTCATAAATTATGATTTTCTTTATGCAACTAGTAATTCTAATAAATCTTATAGTGGACTGATGGAGTTAGGGATTTTCAAAGATTATTGGATCATGAAAAACTCGATGTTGTATCAGAATACCCCCACAGATGAGCGAGTGGTTCGCTTAAGTAGTAGTGTCGATTTTGAATTTCCTAAACATATGACCCGCTTAACGGTAGGGGATACTACAACTACATATAACCCTTTGATTAATTCTTTACGTTTTGCAGGTTTAAATTGGGGGACGAATTACACTGAAAGACCGAATTTTGTGTACTGGAATATGCCAAGTTTACAAGGGAGTGCACGCGTTCCTTCTACTGTTGATTTATATATAAATGGCGTAAATATTTATAATCAAAAGGTGAGCCCAGGTGATTATAACTTACTGATGGGGGCACAAATCCAACAAGCTGGTAATGCGCAAATTGTAGTTGAGGATGTACTCGGGAATCGAAGTGTACAAAGCTTTCCTATTATGGTGACCAATAGACTATTACGATCTGGTTTGAATGAATATAGTGTTGCAGCAGGTAAACTTCGTTATAACTATAATGTGGATAGTAGCGATTATAGGGACTTCTTTGTGAATACTTATTTTCGCAGGGGTATGTCAAACTCAACAACGTTAGGAAGCAATTTATCTTACAGTAAAGATATACAAAATATAGGGTTCATGTGGACACAAGCGATTAGTAATATTTTTGTTCTCGATAGTGTCGTCCTTGCTTCTCATGATGATGAAAACCAATTTAATTATTCCTATGGGTTATCCGCAAGTAAAGACTTTGGTCGATTTTCAATGGGGGCGAGTTCAAAATATACAGAAAAAGATTTTAAATTTTTAGGAGATGAGTTAGGTGCCAATTCTAACTATCCGAAGTTTGAAAATCTTGCATATTTTGGTATGAGTAATGTGCCGTATTTACATAATCTAAATATTAACTATGCAGAACAAAAATACTATGAAAATCCTGAGTTTCCTAATAGTAACCAAAAGGTAATAAATGTTGGGTTTAATCGGAATTTTGGTCGTCGAATTTCATTTGGTTTAAGCTATTTCAACTCTTTTGGTGACAGGAAAGACTCAGGCGGCATTCTTTCACTTAGCTACAGTTTTGATAATAAGTCCGTTTACTTTAGTCAATCAGCTGACCAAAATACAAATCTCCAGTTGGTGAAATATGATTCCAATCAAGTCGGTTTCGATTATTCTCTTGGAGTAAACCGTCGTAGTGAAGATACGATGTTTAACTTTAATGGTGTTGTTAAAACAGATGTAGGAGATTTAGATTTCTATCATGTGCAAGGTCGTGAAGATCGTGAATCACAGTTAAATTATCGAGGAGCAGTTGTTTGGTTGGGTAATAAAATCAGTTTTACTAAAATGGTTGATAACGCATTTACTCTAGTCAAAGTAGGGGATTATCAAGATATTGATATTTTAAGATCGCTGACCTATGTTGATAAAACCAATAAAAAGGGGTATGCCTTTATTCATGATGTTATTCCTTATGTTAAATACGACATTGCATTTGATCAAAATCAACTACCTATCGAAGATAAAATACAGTATTCAAGCAAACAATTAACAGCTTTAAATCAACGCGGTTATATCATCAATTTCCCAGTATTCCATGCGAAACAAGTCACTGCTAAACCAGTAGACAGTAACAATCGGTCTTTTGCTGCTGGTTCAGAGCTTTATATTGATAATAATGGTGAAGGAGAGGTTTATCCGATTTCTACTGATGGTAGCGTAACGCTTTATGGTTTGATTCCGGGAACATATAAGATACAAATTAAAACTAAAGAAGCACGCAGTTGTTCGGCAGAACTTACAATTACAGATACTAAGAATGATGACAACTCATCAGTACTGGATCTTCAGTGTAAATAAATGGAGTAGAGCCATGAAACTGAACATTATTATACTGCTGTTTTGTGTGGCGGCTACCCCAATAGCTTATGCAAAACAGTGTCAAATTGAGCGTTTAACTTCAAGCCAGTTGAATCTAAGTTCATCGTATCTTAGTCAAGCTGCAACTTCTTTCTCAGTGGCTTGTGATAGTAATTACGCGATTAAATTCAATTCGCGTAATTTAACTAATGCAACAGGGAGTAGTTATTTAGTCAATGAGAAAAACTATAAATTGAGAACTCAAATGAATATTTCAGGAGCAAGTGCATCACGTTGGAATAGCCCTATTGCTCAACCAGCAACTGAGCAAAATAAGTTTGTAGTCTTGGTGCAATTGATGGAGCGCCCAACTGCCTTAACCCCAGCAGGTGTGTATAAAGATAGCTTGTATATTAATTTGATGTTTTAAATTTTAGGTCTTTAAACTATTAATATGTAAAAAGATACCTACTAATCATAGGTATCTTTTTATTTGATTGCATTCATTATCATCAAACTGTCAAAAAGTTTAACTAAACTTGGAGGAAAATAAGAAAAGTTTGGAATAACATGATCGGTTCAATGACAACAAAATTATTCAAACAGCACAATTTCCCAGAACCTCTGCGGTTTTATCTCAAGCAACAACATCAGCATAATATTCAGCAAGAACTCTCTATCCTTCAAGAAACCCTCAAGCCCAAGTTAAAAATAACCATCGTGACGGAAACATGGTCACCAGAAATCAATGGTGTGGCGAACTCTTTATTACAATTGTGTAAAGGTTTACAAAAACTGGGGCATCGCATTCAGCTCATCCGCCCAATCCAAAAAACCATATGTACCGACTTTCAGGCAGAGCAGGAGTGTTTGGTCTGGGCAAAGAGCATTCCTAAATATGCCGACATGCAATTTGGTATGCCACAGTATGTGAAAGTCAGCAAAGCGATTGAGCGCTTCGCACCAGATGTGGTCCATATTGTGACGGAAGGTCCTCTAGGGCTGACTGCACTGTATGCGGCTCAAGCACATCAAATTCCAGTATCAAGTGGCTTTCATTCAACTTTTCATGATTTTAGCCGCTTCTTTGATTTGGCTTTGCTGGTCAAACCGATTGAAAGTTATCTTCGCTGGTTTCATAACCATACGGTACTCACCTGTGTGCCGAGTCAAACCACATTAAATCAACTTAAGGCCTTTGGTGTGACTTGCCCCTTGGTTGAGGTTGGGCGAGGGGTGGATACAACTCGCTTCCATCCAGAGCATCGCTCAGAACAATTGCGTCAGTGCTGGCAAGCAGATGCAAATACTTCTGTATTGCTATATGTGGGACGTTTATCTCCAGAAAAAGAAGTCGACGTGCTCATTCAGAGTTATTTGAATATCAAGAAGCAGCAATCGCGCAAGTTGAAAATGGTGATTGTGGGGGATGGGCCAGATCGTAAGCGCTTAACCGAGATAGCAAATGGCTCAGATGTTATTTTTACGGGAAGCTTAACAGGGCAGTCACTCGCCCAAGTTTACGCCAGTGCAGATGCTTTTGTTTTTGCAAGTCAAATAGAGACTTTTGGTAATGTGGTACTTGAAGCCATGGCCAGCGGCTTGCCTGTGGTGGCCTATAACTATGCCAGTCCGCAGCGTTATATCAAGCAAGGTATAACAGGGTGGTTGAGTCCTTTTGGACAAGTGGCACATTTTATGCAGACTATTATTCAACTGCCAGAGCAAAAGGTGCTTAGATGTATGGGAACTCAAGCACGCCAAGATATTGAAAGTGTAGGCTGGCAGTATCCTGTGAAACAGTTTGAGCAAGCCTTATATCATGTGGCCAATATTAAGGCAGCACTTTAGCCAATAGCTGTTTTAAAAGTGTCAGTGATAAAGACGAGTTGGGTAATTTTGATGGGTTTTAACTTAAATCATCAAACTGTCAAAAACACCCTTTAACATGAGCTTAACGAGAAGCGATTTTGATGAATTAAATCGTCATATAACAATGATTTTCCAGCTGAACTTTCAACATTGTTGTTAAGGAGAAGTGGTATGAATCTTAAAACTGCAAAAATAAGAATATTAGATTTAGATTTAAAAGGTTGTGTCTATCTCAATCATTTTTCCCATTCTCATGCTGTAGCCAATTTTTTTAAGCGGATCAGTCGATTGGGGGATGGCATCTTTTGGTACACGATGTTGGCTTTAACTTGGTTGTTGCAAGGATTGGTCTACAGTTTACAAATCGTGTATTTGATTCTTGGTTCATTGTGTGGGACTTTAATTTATAAAGTTTTAAAAATCAAAACTATTCGCCCAAGACCCTATCAAGTACATCAGGTGATTCGAATGGGTGAGCGACCGCTTGACCATTTTAGTTTTCCTTCAGGTCATACTCTACATGCAGTGATGGTCAGTACGTTATTGGGCTTTGTACAGCCAATTTTATTGGTGCTCATGTTGCCTTTTACTGTTTTGGTTGCCGCGTCACGCATGATTTTAGGGCTACATTATCCAAGTGATGTGTTGGTCGGAGCGGCTATAGGTGCGGTTGTAGCCGTCGCTTTAATTTGTAGTGCACCATTTTTAAATATCGTGTTGTAAAAAAGCCCAATTTTATCCCAAACAAACTAGCGCTTAAATTTCAGAGTTTGCTACAGTACAGCATCTTCTACATTGTGATGAGACTCCACCATGGGCTTACGTTGGTCAGACACTATTGATATTGCTATTGAGTTGTATGAAGCTCATCCAGATGTCGATCCGCAGTGGATTCGCTTTACAGACTTACATGCTTGGGTGTGTGCCTTACCAGACTTTAGTGATGATCCGACCAAGTCGACTGAAGGTTTGCTTGAAGCAATTCAAATGGCATGGATTGACGAAGCACGATAATCCTTGCATCGAAAAAAGCAACTTTTTACAGAGTAAAAGCAGAAAATTGTGCATTATGTCGGTATAATGCGCCAAAATTTTCATGTCTACATTGACTTAAGGAGCCAATCATGGCTATTGAACGTACTTTATCTATCGTAAAACCAGACGCAGTTGCTAAAAACCACATCGGTGACATCTTTGCTCGTTTTGAAAAAGCTGGTCTTCAAATCGTTGCAACTAAAATGAAACACTTGACTCAAACTGAAGCTGAAGGTTTCTACGCAGAGCACAAAGAACGTGGTTTCTTTGCTGACCTAGTTGCGTTCATGACTTCTGGTCCAGTTGTTGTTTCAGTTCTTGAAGGTGAAAACGCAGTTCTTGCTCACCGCGAAATTCTTGGCGCAACTAACCCTAAAGAAGCTGCTCCAGGCACTATCCGCGCTGACTTCGCTGTAAGCATCGACGAAAATGCTGCTCACGGTTCTGACTCTGTAGCATCTGCTGATCGTGAAGTTAACTACTTCTTCGCTCAAACTGAGATTGCTCCACGTACTCGTTAATTCGAAGTATTCAAACCAGATAAGTGTTATTATACTTATCTGGTTTTTTTATTCCCTGAATAAATTTCTGCTCGTTTATTGAGCTTCTCCTTTCATCGTTAGACATGGTTTAGGTAATACACATGAGTACTGAAGTGGTCGCTGTCTCTACAGTTTCGGCTGAACAGCAACAATCTCCATCCGCTCCTGCACAGCAAAACTCTGTTGCGAAAGTGAACTTACTTGGCATGTCACGTCCGCAGCTTGAAAAATTCTTCGAAGATATGGGAGAAAAAAAGTTTCGTGCAGGACAGGTGATGAAATGGATTCACCAGTTTTTTGTGACTGATTTTGCTGAGATGACCAATATCTCAGGTAAATTGCGTGAAAAACTTGAAAAGCTCTGTGAAATTAAAGCGCCAGAAGTGGTGCATAAAAACTATTCTAAAGATGGTACGCGTAAGTGGGTCTTTCGTGTCGGTGAGGGCGAAGGTTCTTTGGTTGAAACCGTATTGATCCCTGCTGAGCATCGCAGTGGTTTGCGCCGTACTTTATGTATTTCATCTCAAGTGGGCTGTGCACTGGATTGTTCATTCTGTTCAACCGGTAAACAAGGCTTTCAGCGCGACTTAAACCCAGATGAAATTATTGGTCAGTTATGGGTCGCAAACTATTCTTATATGGAAGATGTGCCTGTAGCTGAGCGTGAGCGTTCGGTGACCAACGTCGTAATGATGGGGATGGGCGAGCCGCTACTCAACTATGATGCTGTATTGAGCTCAATGCGTATTATGCTAGACGATTTTGCTTATGGTATGTCTAAGCGTCGCGTGACTTTATCGACTTCAGGTGTGGTGCCGAAAATTGATCAATTGGCACAAGATATTGATGTTGCATTGGCAATCTCCCTACACGCACCAAATGACGAACTGCGAAATGAATTGGTTCCAATCAATAAAAAATATCCATTGGCACAATTGATTGCAGCATGTCAGCGTTATATCGCCAAAGACGGCAATGAAAGTGCGCGTAAGCATGTCACGATTGAATATGTGATGTTGGATGGGGTGAATGATCATCCTGAGCATGCACAGCAAATGATTAAACTGTTGAAGAATTTACCAAGTAAAATTAATTTAATTCCGTTTAATCCATTTCCACATGCGCCTTATGGTCGTTCAAGTCGCAACCGCATTATTTCTTTCCAAAAAACTTTGTCTGACGCCGGATTTGTGTGTACGATTCGTCAAACGCGTGGCGATGATATTGATGCTGCCTGCGGACAATTGGTCGGACAAGTGGCTGATCGAACACGTCGTTCTGAGCAGTGGAAAAAGAAAGTAGCAGAGAAAAACGAGATTCTACGTTCACAAGGATAATATAAGGGGATGCCAATTGAAAAAACCCGTTTCTAAACTTTACCTTGCGCTGACACTGGGTGTGTCAGTGTGGTACTTAGTGGGTTGCCAAACCGTGAATACGAAAGGTGATCCAAGTAAAGCAGTACAAGTTAGAACACAGTTGGCGGCTGAATATATTAAGTCGAATGATTACGATGCTGCGAAACGTACATTGGATCAGGCATTAGACATCGACTCTCGTGATGCATCTGCAAATATGATGATGGGGGTGTTGTTACAGCGTGAAGGCAGTCCACAAAATGTGGAAAAGGCAGAGCGTTATTTTAAGCATGCAATTGCGGCTGAGCCAAAAAATGCACAGGCTCGTAACAACTACGGTACGTATTTATATCAAATTGGGCGTTATAATGACGCGATTGATCAACTTCAAGTTGCAGGTTCAACTTTAGGGTATGATCAACGTTATCGAGCATTGGAAAATTTAGGTCGTGCGTATCTACAAGTAGGTCGAGTGGCAGAAGCAGAAGCAGCTTTTAAACAAGCCCTACAGGTAAACTCAGGTGCCTATCTTGCCATGATCGAAATGGCGGAAATTTCATATTTACGTCAGCAAAATGCTGAAGCTACGCAGTACTATGAACAGTTTGTGCGAGCAGTTGGCGAGAAAAACTTAGATGCACGTGCGCTTTGGATTGGGATCCGAATTGCGCGAGCAAATCATGACACGATGGGTTCGCAAGTACTGGTCAACCAGTTACGTGCATTGTATCCAGACAGTCAAGAATACAAACGTTATTTGCAATTACAGTACACTACTGAGGCCGTATGGAAGTAAATCCTAATTCACCACAATCGAATGGTTCTAGCAATGCTTTAGGAAATATCCAACGTCCGGGTGATTATCTTCGTCAAATTCGTATTACGCAAAAACGTGAATTAAGCGACGTTGCCAAAGAGTTGAATATCCCACTCAAGACTTTAACTGCGCTTGAGCAGGATGAATATACGGCGCTTCCAGAAGCAACTTTTATTAAGGGTTACTATCGTACTTATGCGAAGTTCCTAAAAGTGGATGCTACTACGATTATTCAGCGTTTTGATGATATCTATGCCAATGATACGGGGCTATTGCCAAATCATGCATTGAATAATTCACCGATTAAAATCATGGGTAAATTACCTGGCTCTAACCGTGACCGTAACCGTAAATGGTTGAAACGTGGACTGATTGCGATTGTTGTAATTGCGATTTTGGCAGCGTTGTTCGGCATGATTCAGAATTGGTCAGGCAGTACAGATGAGGCTACGACTCCGCAGACTGAATCTGATGTACAAATCATCAATATGAATGGGGCTGCTGCAACCACAGGGGATCAGTTGAAACTTGAGTTCAATCGTCCTACGTCTGTACATATTGTCGATTCAACTGGGAAAGTACTGGCAACAGGGCGTCAAGCCTCTACACTTGAGCTTGCTGGCGAGACACCTTTTCAAATTCGTATCGATGATGCTGCTGCTGTGTCACTCAGCTTAAATAATGAAAGTATTTCATTGTCACCATATACCGTCGGTGGAAAAGCAGATTTCCGCTTGTCACGTTAATGGGATCAAGGAAAAGCAATGATTGTAAATCCAATTAAACGCAAGCCTACTCGTAAGATTCGTGTAGGTTCAGTCTATGTCGGTGGCGATGCACCCATCAGCATTCAAAGTATGACCAATACTGAAACTTGTGATGTGGAAGCAACGCTAGCGCAAATTCAGCGCTGTGCAGATGTAGGTGCGGACATCATGCGTGTTTCTGTACCGACGATGGAAGCTGCAGAGGCTTTTGGTGAAATTCGTAAGCGTTCATCAGTGCCGTTGGTTGCAGATATTCATTTTGATTACAAGATTGCACTGCGTGTTGCGGACTTGGGGGCGGACTGTTTACGGATTAATCCCGGAAATATTGGCTCTGAAGCAAAAATTCGTGAAGTGGTGGCTGCAGCGCGTCATAACGATATTTCTATGCGTATTGGGGTGAATGCAGGTTCACTGGAAAAAGATATTCAAAAGAAATATGGTGAGCCAACTGGTCAGGCATTGCTTGAGTCGGCGATGCGCCATATTGATATTCTAGACCGTTTAGATTTCCACGAATTCAAAGTCTCAGTGAAAGCATCCAATGTGTTTTTAACCATGGATGCTTATCGCCTACTTTCACAGCAAATTGATAATCCGTTACATCTGGGTGTGACAGAAGCTGGGATTTACCGTACAGGTTCAGTGAAGTCTGCGATTGCATTGGGCGGTTTGTTGTTGGATGGCATTGGTGACACCATGCGTATTTCCTTGGCAGCGGAACCTGAAGAAGAGATTAAGATTGGTTTTGATATTTTAAAATCACTCAGTCTTCGCTCAAATGGCATTAACTTCATTGCTTGTCCAAGCTGTTCACGTCAAGAGTTTAACGTGATTTCAGTGATGCAAGCCTTAGAAGAGCGTTTAGAAGATATTCGTACCCCAATGGATGTGTCGGTGATTGGGTGTAAAGTGAATGGTCCGGGTGAAGCCAAAGAAGCCGATATTGGTGTAGTTGGTGCAAGTCCACGCTCACTGGTGTATCGTAATGGTGAAAAGAGCCATTTAATTGACACAAATCAGTTGGTTGACGAAATCGAAACGATGGTTCGTCAGCGTGTTTCAGAGCTTGAAGAAGCTAAATCTAAAGAGATCATCCGTAGTTCATCATGAGTTCAATTGTCGCAATCAAAGGTTTTAATGACATTCTTCCTACGCAAACACCAGCGTGGAGACGTCTTGAACAGCATCTCGCATCATTGATGGATGCGTATGGCTACCAGCAAATTCGTTTGCCTATTGTTGAACAAACCAATTTGTTCAAACGTTCAATTGGTGATGCAACGGATATCGTTGAAAAAGAAATGTACACCTTCTTGGACAAAGGTAATCCGCCTGAGTCTTTGACTTTGCGTCCTGAAGGAACAGCAGGCTGTGTACGTGCCATGCTGGAGCATAACTTGCTTCGCGGTGCGACGCCTCGTGTTTGGTATATCGGGCCGATGTTCCGTTATGAAAAGCCGCAAAAGGGTCGTTACCGTCAGTTCCACCAGTTCGGCGTGGAAACCTTTGGTGTTGCAACCCCAGATATGGATGCTGAGCTGATTTTGATGACGGCACGTCTGTGGAAACGCATGGGTGTGGCAGATAAAGTTCAACTTGAGTTGAATACTTTGGGTGAGTCTGATGAGCGTGCAGCTTATCGTGCGGCATTGGTGGAGTTCTTAGAATCACATAAAAATGATTTGGATGAAGATTCACAGCGTCGTTTAACCACCAACCCACTACGTATTCTTGACTCTAAAGATGCCAAAACTCAAGCCATTTTAGAAAATGCGCCGAAGTTGCATGACTTTATGGGAGAGGAGACACTACAGCACTTTGCCACTTTGCAGCAGTATTTAACCGATGCAGGTGTGAGCTTCGTGATTAACCAAAAACTGGTGCGTGGCTTAGATTATTACAATAAAACTGTATTTGAATGGACCACCACGCATTTGGGTTCACAAGGCACAGTCTGTGCGGGCGGTCGTTACGATGGCTTAGTGGGTCAGCTTAAAGGCAAGGCGGATCAGTCTGTACCTGCAGTTGGTTTTGCGATGGGCATGGAGCGTCTGTTGTTATTGCTTGAGCAAGTCGAAGACGCTACACCTATACGTGACTGCGAAATGTTTTTATTGGCAGATCCCGCTTCTCAAGGCAAAGCTTTGGTGCTTGCAGAACAAATTCGTAACCAGTTAGATGCTGCATCAAGCACGCTTCGTTTGAAAGTTGGTTCACATGGTTCAATGAAGTCGCAAATGAAAAAAGCGGATCAGTCTGGCGCACTGTTTGCCCTCATTTTGGGTGAGCGCGAGGTAGAAGCTGCGCAGTTTGCCGTAAAAGAGTTGGCAACAGCTGAACAAACTTTGGTTGCGGTGGATGACATCGTGCCATTTATGATTGAAAAATTTTCTTCAAAATAAGCCAAAATATAAGGAAAGGGTAGTCACATGAGCGCATTAAGTGATGATGAGCAACTTGATAGTTTAAAGTCTTTCACTAAGAAATATGGTTCAGCCATTATTAGTGGGATTTTAATTGCGCTGATTGCCTTTTTTGGATGGCAATACTGGCAGAAGAAAACTTTGGCCGAGAACCAAATGAACACGGCTAAAGTTCAGCAATTGATGGATGAAGCACGTGCAACGCAAGGTGATGCATTTACAGCCTTGTCTGCAACTGCGGACAAAATTGTGAAAGAAGCACCAGATTCGGCGCAGGCCATTCAAACGCAATTGTTGATGGCAAAATTGGCCTATGACAAAGCGGATTATGCAAGTGCTGAAAAAGCACTGAAGAAAGTTGAAAACTCGAAAGTGGATGACGACGGCTTAGTGCAAATTGTGAAATTGCGTTTAGCGTATTCGCAATTGGCACAAAAGAAATTTGATGATGCGATTAAAAATCTCGCATTGGTAAAAGATCCTGCTTTTAAAGCGACAGCCGATGAAGCTTTGGGTGATGTCTATGTGGCTAAAAACGACATCGAAAATGCAAAAAAAGCGTACCAAAGTGCATGGGATCAGTTGGTTGAACGTAAACAAGAACGCCAAATTTTACAAATTAAACTCGAAAGTGTTGGTATTTTAGTTGATGATCCTGAAATCGAACGTCCACTTATAGAAACAGCAGCGGAAGAAACTGAATGAATAGAAAATACAAAATTTCGTGCGCATTAACCGTATTAACTTTAGCACTTGCGGGTTGTGCAAGTAGCGGAAAAGTAGAAGAAGTTAAGCCGAATCCACTTCCAAAACTGACGCAGGCGAAAACCCTGACTCCTGTATTTTCTCAAAGTGTGTCTTCAACTTCGACTGCTGATCCTTTACGTTTACGCTTAGATGCAGACAACGGTGTAGTTTTTGCACTTGACCCTAAAGGTCTAGTGACGGCATATCAAGGTAAACAAAAACTATGGCAGAAAGAAGTATCTAAAGCTGGTTTGAGTTCAGGCGTTGAAGCTGCCGATGGTCATGTCATTGTAGGTAACGCCAAAGGTCAATTGTTTGCTTTAGATCAGGCAACTGGCGAGCAAAAATGGACAGCACAATTAACAGGTGCACTTCTTGCGCCATCGTTGATTCAAGCGGGTCGTGTCATTTCTGTCAGTAATGATGGCACTGTTTTTGCGCATGATTTGGCAACAGGTCAGCAAGTGTGGACTTATAACTTACCAAATGTACAACTTAGCTTACGTGGTAATGCAGCGCCTGTTCCTGTTGATGCGCGTACAGTGCTGATTTCTTCAGCTAATGCCTATGTTTATGCTTTAGATGTGCTTACAGGTGTACCACGTATGCAGCGCCGTGTAGCTGTGTCGGATGGTCGTTCGGATATTCAACGTTTGAATGATGTTGATGGTGATCCTGTAGTGGCAGGTCAGTACTTGATTACGACCAGCTATCAAGGTCAAGTGACCATGACAGATTTGGCTTCACAGCAGGTAGTGTGGAGTGAAGACTCAAGCAGTACGCAGCGCCCTGAAGTGGTGGGTAATGGTGTATTTGTGGCGCAAACTGACGGCAAGTTAGTGGCTTATGAAATTAGCACGGGTCAAAAGCTTTGGGAAAATGACAGCCTGCTGAACCGCCAATTGAGTAATCCTGTGATGTTAGGCCAAGACTTGATTGTCGGTGATCTAGATGGCGTATTGCACATGCTGAACCCTGCGACAGGTGAACTGATCGGTCGTGCGAAGACGTCTGGTGAAGTTCGTACTTTACGCGTGATTGATGATCAACTCTATGTTGCAACACGAAAGGGTGCATTAAGCATTTGGCAGAATCGTTAATTCTGTTCGACTTATGTTAAACTAGTCGAAATTCGTATTTTTTTAAATTCCTCGGGGTGTTTGCTTAGTCAAAACCCCGAGTTTTTATTCAGGTTTTTCACCTAATTTTTCTTCCAGTTTCTGATGTTCAGACCAGTCTCACTGGCTGATCTTGAATAAAGGTTAATCTATGAAACCCGTAATTGCGCTCATTGGTCGTCCGAACGTCGGAAAATCAACGCTATTTAACCAGATCACCAAAAGCCGAGACGCGCTTGTTGCTGACTTTGCCGGTCTGACTCGTGACCGTAAATATGGTGATGCTGTATTTCAAAATAAGTCTTTCATTGTGGTTGATACTGGTGGTATTGGCGAAAATGAAGGCGGTATCGACTCTTACATGGCAGAACAGTCTAAAACTGCCATCAATGAAGCCGATATTATTGTATTTGTCGTCGATGCACGCGCAGGCCTACTCGCATCGGATGAGCAAATTGCGCGTGAGCTGCGTACACTCGGTAAGAAAGTTTACCTTGTGGCGAACAAAGTTGATGGTGTACATGCCGAAGCTGCACTTGTTGAATTCTACAAGTTGGGTATGGGCGAACCCATGCAAGTGGCTGCGAGCCATGGTCGCGGTGTACAGCAAATGCTTGAAGATGTGCTTTCAAGTGTGCCTGAAGATGAAGATGCAGATGAGCACGACAAGAACACAGGCTTACGTTTAGCGATTATTGGTCGTCCAAACGTCGGTAAATCGACGCTAGTGAACCGTTTGTTGGGTGAAGAGCGTGTAGTTGCATTTGACCAACCGGGGACAACCCGCGACTCGATCTATATCCCGTATGAACGTGATGGCCGTCATTACACCTTAATCGATACTGCAGGTGTGCGTCGTAAAGGTAAAGTCGATGAAATGATTGAGAAGTTCTCAATTGTGAAAACGCTACAGGCCATTAAAGATGCCCATGTCATTGTGGTTGTTCTTGATGCACGTGAAGGTGTGGTTGAGCAAGATCTACATTTGATTGGTTACGCGCTTGAAGCGGGCCGTGCGATGGTGATCGCGATTAACAAATGGGACAATATGTCTGAGTATGATCGCAAACAATGTAAGTTGGATGTTGATCGTCGCTTTGACTTTATTCCTTGGGCGAAAGTGCATTTGATTTCTGCATTGCATGGTACGGGTGTGGGGGATCTATATCCATCGATTCACCGTGCTTATGATTCGTCACATTTGAAAGTTTCACCTGCAAAAATCACACAAATTTTAAGTGATGCTACGGATGCGCACCAACCGCCAATGGTCGGTGGTCGCCGTATTAAAATGCGTTATGCCCATATGGGTGGACAAAATCCACCTACGATTGTGGTGCATGGTAACAAAGTTGATAAAACGCCTGCGGATTATCGTCGTTATTTAGAAAACGTATTCCGTAAAGTGTACAAACTTGAAGGTACGCCAGTACGTATTGAGTTTAAAACCTCTGAAAACCCATTTGAAGGACGTAAATCACAGGTGGATGAACGTACAGCAGCGCGTAAGCGTCGTTATGTTCAGAAATTTAAGAAAGCTGAGAAGAAATTCAAACGCTAATCAGGCATTAAGGTTTTGATGCTGAAAAGCCCAAAGTGATCTTTGGGCTTTTTTATTTTATGATGAATGAAACTATGATAGGAAGGCAAAGTGGCAAGGACAATACGTGTTGAGCTGAAAAAGATTGAGGACATTGTGCTGGTGGATCACAACCTGTCACGTGTTGAGCAAATTGCACAGCGAAAACAAGCCATTTATCAATATCGCAATCAATGCTTATCCGAACAACGGCAGATGATTGTGGATGATCACTCCATTGCGTTGAGTGAGACAGGTAAACCTTATTTGCTTGATCAGCCTTCCTTTCATTTTAATCATAGTCACAGCCAAGATTACTATGCTTTAGCTACCAGTGAGTGGATGCAAGATTTAGGCGTGGACGTGGAAGAATTAAGCCGAAAAGTACGCTTTGAGGCTTTGGCTAAACATGCTTTTCACGTAGAGGAACTTCGCGTGTGGCACGAGTTTGATCAGGACAAAGCATACTGGTTTAAGGTCTGGACCACCAAAGAAGCGGTGCTTAAAGCCTCGGGTTTAGGCATTCGTTTAAACTTAAATGAACTGAACACTCAAGCACATCCAACGCATAATGGCGGCATGTGTAGTCATCCTCTGATTGGGAGTTTTGCCTATCAAAATTTTGAGTTGGGAGATGTGATGTTGACCGTGGCTTGGCGGGCAGAACAGTCCTGCCGTGGCTATGCGTTGCTGCGTTGCCTCAGATTGAGCTGGTACAACACCTTCTCACCGACATAAAAAAGCCTCTCGATTGAGAGGCTTTCTTTTTCACACTATGGTGTGCATTTATGGAATTTCATTTTCTTCTTCAAACTCAGGCTTCACTTGAACAATGAAGTCTTGACGGTTTAAGCCACGCCATAAAGCAAAAGCTGTACCGATGTAGATTGAAGAGTAGGTACCCACAAAGACGCCCACAAACATTGCAACGGAGAACCATTTAAGGCCATCACCACCGAGGATCATCATCGAGATCACCACCAACAATAAAGTCATTGAGGTGTGAATGGTACGACGTAGGGTCTCAGTTAAAGCGATGTTGACGATCTCTAAAGGCGAAGCGCCACGAATCTTACGGAAGTTTTCACGAATACGATCCGAAACGACAATGTTGTCATTCAATGAGAAACCAATCAGAGCCAGAATTGCAGCCAATACAGTTAAGTCAAATGGCCACTGCATCATGGCAAAAATACCGATGGTAACCACCACGTCATGGAACAAAGACAGTACAGCACCCATCGCCAGTTTGAATTCAAAGCGAATCGTTACGTAGACCAACATCAGCAGTAACGCTAAAGCCACAGCACCCGCTGAGCGAATGTAGAGTTCATTCCCGACTTGTCCACCCACCACATCAACTTTGTTAACTGAAGCAGAGTTACCCGGTAGCTGTACAGCTTGGGTAATGCTTTTGGTTAAGTCTTCTGCGGCTGTGTCTTCTTGTACAGGCATACGCACAATCAAATCACGATCTGAACCAATGGTTTGTACCACAGGGTCATGAAAGCCAGCTTTGGTCAGTGCAGCAGAGACATCGGCCGACTTCACGGGTTTGCTATAGTTCAATTCGGCAGAAATACCACCAGTAAAGTCCAAACCTAAGTTAAGACCCTTGGTGAAAATAAAGAATAGGCTGCCAATGGTTAAGACAATAGAAAGAATGGCTGCAGGCAGCGCAATCTTCATAAAATCAATTACACGTTCATCATCTGGACGGCCGTATTTTTTTGAATCTTGTTGAGTCACATTAGTCATCATCGATCTCCTTATATGCTCAACTTTTTCAAGTTACGTTTTTTGCCATAAATGAGCTGTACAATCGCACGTGTTACTGTAATAGCAGTAAACATAGAGCAGATAATACCGATCATTAAGGTCACAGCGAAGCCTTTAATTGGGCCTGTACCGATAGCAAATAGGATAAACGCAACCAAGAATGTGGTTAAGTTTGAGTCGAAAATGGTGTTATAAGCACGGTCATAACCCGCCACAATGGCTTGTTTGGGTGATGCTCCCCACTTCATTTCTTCACGTATTCGCTCACAGATCAAGACGTTGGCATCGACCGCCATACCAATGGTAATCACGATACCCGCAATACCCGGCAGGGTGAGGGAAGCACCAATCCATGACATGACGGTTAGAATCATGGCTAAGTTGAAGACCAAGGCAAAGTTAGCAATTAAGCCAAAGAGACGGAAGAAGACTACCATCCAGATTGCGACTAGTAAGAAGCCGATTTGAGTTGATAGCACACCTTTATCAATGTTTTCTTGACCGAGGCTTGGACCCACTACACGTTCTTCAACAAAGTACATTGGCGCAGCAAGTGCACCAGCACGTAGCATTAGTGCAAGTTCAGACGCTTCTTGAGGTGAATCTAGACCCGTGATACGGAATTGAGAGCCGAGGACTGCTTGAATGGTTGCAGCGTTAATCACGACAGACTCTGCATAGGGTGTACGGACTTCAGTTTGCGCACCAGTGGTAGGATCGGTGATATAGCTAATACGTTGTTTATTTTCAATGAACAACACAGCCATACGCTTACCCACCGCATTCCGGGTTGCATCGGCCATCAGTTTGCCACCTGCTGTGTCTAATGTAATGTTTACCTCAGCACCGCCAGTGTCTTGGCTAAAGCCACTTGATGCGTTTTGAACACGTTCACCCGTTAAAATACGGTTACGGTTTAAAAGTAATTCACGTCCGCTGTCTAAAGACTGATAGGCAAAAAGTTCGGTTCCTGGTGGAAGCGGTTGACCATTGCTCTTGCCCGTATAAGGGTCAATCACTTGGTCATTTTGGTCAGAGACCAAACGGAACTCTAGGTTTGCTGTACGACCCAAGACACGTTTTGCTTCAGCAGTGTCCTGAACACCTGGGAGCTCAACCACGATGCGGTTACTACCTTGTGTTTGTACCAAGGCTTCTGCCACACCTAACTCGTTAATACGGTTACGTAAAGTGGTTAAGTTTTGGTTCACGGCATAAGATTGAATTTCTTGGCGGCGAACATCGGTATAGGTTAAGCGTAAGGTTGAACCTGTCGCAGTTGCGACCGCTTGCTGATTAAACTCATTACCATTGCTACGTAAGTAGTCTTGAGCCGCAGTACGATCATCATTGTTGGCGAACTGAACGGTAATGGTGTTGTTGTTTAATGCAAGGCTGTTAAATTTAATTTTGTTGTCACGGAACTGACGACGTAAATCAGTCGCAGAGGTTTCCATGCGCTGAGCAATCGCTTTATCCATATCCACTTCTAATAAGAAGTGAACACCACCACGTAAGTCCAGACCGAGCTTCATTGGTTTTGCACCAATTTTTTGTAGCCACTCTGGCGTGGTTGGCGCCAAGTTCAACGCGACAACATAGTCATCACCAAGGCCACGACGTAACGCTTCTTTGGCTTTTAATTGTGCTTCGCTAGAGTCAAGACGTAACAGTGCAGCATTATTGCTAAAACTGTTGTCATGGCTTGAGATACTTTCAGATTTTAAAATCTGCTCTGCTTTTTGTACGATGCTTTGGTCAATTTGGGTACCAGCTTTGGCACCAGAAATTTGAACCGCAGGCTCATCCGGATACAAACTAGGCAGGGCATATAATGTACTGATCGTCAAAACCACGAGAATCAGTAGATATTTCCATGCTGGGTAACGCATTTGTTTTCTTCTTAAAATGAAAAAAGTCGTGCGGATGCACGACTAATTTTTTTGATTAAAGGTTATTTAATGTGCCTTCAGGAAGAACTGAAATCACACTTGCGCGTTGAATTTTTACGTCTACACCGCGGCTCAGTTCAACCACTGCAAAGTCACCTTCGAGTTTAGTGATTTTACCCATTAAGCCACCAGCAAATACCACTTCGCTGCCTACGCCAAGACTTTCAACCAAAGAGCGGTGCTCTTTGGCACGTTTTGCTTGAGGGCGCCAAATTAAGAAGTAGAAGATTGCAATAAAAACAGCAATCATCAATAAGTTTGCGACCATACTTGGTTGTTGTGCAGCTTCACCCGCTGCGTGAGCTGTAGAAATAAAAAGGCTCATTTCAAATTCCTAAACTAAAAAAACGGTGACCAACGAATTGATCATAAATAGACTTGTTCTGCAATTTACCTTGTCTTTTTACCAAGCGCAAATGCTCACAACAATTAATCTTGGGGGCAAGGTGGAACTTCTAAACCACGACGTGCATAAAAATCTTCAACAAAGGCATCAAAGCGATCATTATCCAATGCATCACGAATGTCTTGAGTGAAACGTTGGTAGTAACGTAAGTTGTGAATAGTACCGAGCATTGCACCCAGCATCTCGCCACATTTTTCCAAATGGAATAAATACGCGCGAGTAAAGTTTGTACAGGTATAACAGTCGCAGTGTGGATCAAGCGGACTTTGATCATGACGGTATTTACTGTTACGGATACGTACTAAACCGTCGGTCACAAAATAATGTCCATTTCGGGCATTACGTGTAGGCATGACACAGTCAAACATATCGACGCCACGGCGGATGCCTTCTACGATGTCCTCAGGTTTACCCACGCCCATCAGGTAGCGCGGTTTGTCTGCTGGCATTTTTTCTGGAAGATAATCCAGCACTTTAATCATTTCTTCTTTCGGTTCGCCGACGGACAGACCACCAATGGCATAACCGTCAAAACCAACTTCAAGCAAGCCTTTTAAAGACTCATCACGTAAGTCTTCATACATACCACCTTGAATAATGCCGAATAGCGCATTTTTATTTTCAAGCACATCATGATGCTGAGTCTTACAACGCTTTGCCCAACGCAATGACAATTGTAGAGACTTTTGCGCTTCTTCATGCGTTGCAGGATAAGGCGTACATTCGTCAAAAATCATCACGATGTCAGAGTTCAATGTATGTTGGATGTCCATTGAGATTTCAGGAGACAAAAATACTTTAGAACCGTCAATTGGAGAGCGGAACGTTACGCCATCTTCTTTAATTTTACGCATCGCGCCCAAACTGAAGACTTGGAAGCCGCCTGAATCGGTTAGAATGGGTTTATCCCACTTCATGAATTTATGCAGACCGCCGTGCTCTTTAATCACTTCAAGGCCAGGGCGTAGGTAAAGATGGAAGGTGTTGCCTAAAATAATTTGCGCTTTGATGTCTTCAATATCACGCGGGAGCATGCCTTTCACCGTACCATAAGTACCGACAGGCATGAACACAGGGGTTTCAACCACACCATGCTCTAAAGTTAAACGACCACGACGGGCGCGACCCGACTGACCTAATTTTTCAAACTTCATAAAATATCCTGAACAAGAGCAAAGCACTGCTCTGCTTGCAGTGCAAGAGCGAAAAAACAGTTCGCCGCTAAAAGGAGGCTATTTTCCTTGATTATGCAAATAAACACCAGTGTTGTAACACTTTTAACGCAAAGCTTTTCTGTACGAAATTGTGTGCGGTGACAACGGTTTTGATTTGAGTATGTTGGGGAGAGTGGGAGATGAATTGCCGTGGCATAGCAAGCGATAGCTGCCAGAAGTGAAGTAAATGTAGATATTAAAAAAGGCAATCAAAATGAGTGCCTTGGATGTGTTCTTTGTGTTAGCGCGATCTTTTTAGTTGAAATTGGGACGGTAATCAAAATTTTGCAGCGCAGCAGCGTCACGGAATGGACGCACAGCTTTTTTACCGACAGTCATGGTGTTTACAATGTTGTTGGGAAAGATTTGAATGTGGTTGTTAAACAGTTCGACATTGCGGTTAAAGATGCTGATCGCAGCACCGACATTTTCGTTTTGCTCATGAACTACTCGCAGCTAAAGCAACGAGTTTCTGAAAGCAACTTAAGCTGCAATCATCTCTTTTGACGTTTCATCGGCAATGCGAGAAAGAGTTTTAACACTCTTTTTCGTCTTACGACTACCTCCACGCCCACTAGAGGAAGACATTAAGCCTTTCTCCAACACCGTTCCAGTGTCTAAAATTAATTTTATTGCTCGGCTTTTTATCACTTTGGATGCGTTTTTATCCGCATTATCAGTGTGACCACAACTCACGCATTTAAACTTTTCTTGAGTTTTGCGATTGTCGGGATGAGTGTGACCGCATGAAGCACACTCCTGACTTGTGTAAGCTGCCTGAACCTTAAATACAGCTTTTCCTAAACGAATGGCTTTGTATTTAACATATGCCTCAAGCATATACCAACCAACATTTAGAATTGCTTTATTTAAACCTGCTTTTGCCTTTGCCTTGTTGGGGATAAATCGACCTAATTCATCCTTTTTAGGGTTTGGCTTTTTCGTCATTTTTTGAGTATTTAACTTCTCAAAAATGAATACTTTATTTCGCTCCTTGCTTACTAGGCTATGGCTAGTCTTGTGATTGAAATCCTTTCGGATATTGGCTTTCTTAGCGTGATGGATCGCAATACGGTGCTTGGTTTTAGCTCTACGGTTTGACCCTTTTTGCTGTTTGGCTAACTTGCGCTGTAATCGTTTAATGTAGCGCTCAGCTTTGGTTAGATGGTTCTTTTGTTCCCTGGTAAAATCAAATTCTTGCGCTGGTGTACAAACAGGGATTGCCACGCCACGATCAATACCAACAACGTGCTTATTTAGTTCATTGGCATCAGTATCACTTAATAATGCTAATTGCTTTTCCAGGTACTTATCTTCATTGAATTTTTTGCCATCAAAATCCTCCATCTCAATTCCATCTTCATAGCAGAATGAAACAAAGTATTGACCACGCTCTTTACGGATATAAAGAGATTTTGGCTCATTAAAATCGGCATGTTTATTGAAGCTCAGATAGCCAATATTGTATTTACGACCACCAATTTGAAGTCGTGTTTTACCAAATTGATCTTTCTCGAAAGAGAACAGGTCACGAGTCAGGTAGATGCTACCTTTATCGGTTTTGGCTTTGCGCTTTGGTCGGCCACAAATCCCCTTGGTTGATTTTTTGAGGGTGTTGTACCAATTCACAGTCGAGTTCTTGAGAATGGTACTTGGACATTTATCAAGCCATGGGGTCAGTTCTTCTGACTTAAACTGAGCGTATTTCTGATCTTGAGTATCAAAATACTGCTTAAACGGTGTGAACTTACGAGCAAAACCTCGGAAATACTTATCCTCATCACATTTAGCATTCCAAGCAAATCTCGCACAGCCCATCCATTGGCTCAGAATTAACTTCTGTTCCTCCGTTGGGTATGCTCGAAATTTAATGCCTGAAATCATTACTAAGTGAAGTGTTCTTGCTATTTATATGCTGGAATTTTATACTATCTTTTATCTTAAGTAAATCTAGTATGTGATAAAAATGTATGAGTGGAGAACAGGTAGAAGCTGTATTTTTAAGAATTATGTTCATCTAGTATTTGTAACTAAATACCGTAGAGATGTGCTAACCCAAGAAATGTTAGATTCATTAAAAGAAATAATGAAGGAAACCTGCGAACAAATGGATTGTGAGTTGATGGAGTTTAATGGCGAGGATGACCATGTTCACATGATGGTTAATGTTCACCCTAAAATTGCTATCTCTAATCTAGCTGGAAAACTAAAAGGGAAAAGTTCTTATTTGCTACGAAAAAGCTTTTGGGACTCAATTAAAACAAAGCTATGGGGTAATCATTTTTGGTCGCCTAGTTACTGTGTAGTTTCGTGTGGTGGTGCAAGCCTTGAAACGGTTAAACAGTACATTGAAAACCAAAGACAACCACCATCTGAAATAGCAGTTAAACGCTCAAAAAACCTGAGTGCTAAAAGTGGCTTGACTCGCCCCTAAAGAAGCGAGAATGCGCCACTAAACTTGTTCAAATTTAAGGGTAATCGGTGCTTTCCATGGATGCAACCGATCCAAGATTTCTTGGGCAGTGTCCGCACTCCGAGCAATGCCCCAAAGCTTGTCGATATTATCAAACACGACCTGATTCTTTTTACGTCGAATATGAATAGAATGTTTGATCGTATCGAGAGGCATGTGAGGTTCTTATTTGGGTTGAAGTTGGTCAACTAACATGGCATCGCCATAACTAAAGAAGCGGTACTGGTTTGCAACTGCATGTTGATAAGCCATCAAAATATTATCACGATTTGATAGCGCTGAAACCAACATCAAGAGAGTCGATTCAGGCAGATGGAAGTTGGTGATAAGACGATCCACCACTTTGAACTCATAACCTGGGTAGATAAAAATTTGGGTATCTCCAGTCCAAGCTTTGAGTTCACCATCATGTGCCTGCGCTGCACTTTCAACCGCACGTGTCGCTGTCGTTCCGACAGAAATGACTTTATTACCACGCGCTTTGGTTTGACGAATAAGCTCAACTGAATGCTCAGGAACATCACACCATTCACTGTGCATAATGTGATTGGCAATGTCATCGGTACGTACAGGCAGAAAGGTACCAGCACCCACGTGTAAAGTGACAAAGGTTTTCTGAATACCTTTGGCTTCAAGTTGATCCAACAGCTTTTGGTCGAAGTGTAAGCTTGCGGTAGGTGCAGCGACACTGGCTAACTTGGTTGGATCATTAAATACTGTTTGATAACGCTCGGTATCAATGGCTTCAGCTTCACGGTTGAAGTAGGGAGGGATCGGAAGTTGTCCGTATAATTCCAGCACCGTTAAAATTGGCTGGGAAAACTCCACAATAAATAAATTTTCATGACGACCTAGTATAGTGACTTTAACGGCATCTGGGCCAATAAAGAGCTCAGCGCCTGCTTTGGGTGTGTTACTAGCTTTGATGTGGCAGTGTGCAATAAATGCATCTTGCATGCGTTCTACCAGAACCTCGACAGCTCCACCGCTGGCACGTTTGCCTTTGAGGCGTGCTTTCATCACTTTGGTGTCATTTAAGACCAGTAAATCACCTGCATTGAGCAAATCTAAAATGTCGGTGAATTGAAAGTCATGATGCTGACCTTGAGCATCGAGGTGTAACAGTCGAGAAGCACTACGCGTGTCTAAAGGGTAACGGGCAATGAGTTCATCAGGGAGGTCGAAATTAAAATCAGAAAGTTGCATGATCGGAAAGCAGCGTCAAAATAAGGGAGGTCAAAATTGCGCTTAGTATATGCGTTTTTGCAGAAAAACGCTGAAATTGCACAAATATAAAGCTAAAAAATCAAATGTGACTTAAAAATAGCCAATTACTATCAACTTGCATTGACAAGTTTTTCAAAAAGTTTAATATACGCATCAACACCTTCCCGAGGTGGTGAAATTGGTAGACGCGGCGGACTCAAAATCCGCTGTCAGAGATGACGTGTCGGTTCGAGTCCGACCCTCGGGACCAAGATATTAAAAAACCCAAGCATATTCAGTCTTGGGTTTTTTATTGCCTGAAATTTAAGATTTGAATCAAATCGCCATAAAACATTACAGATGGCTTAAAGCAATTGAATGTTTGTTGCGGGTTTGCTTAATTATGTCCTCATATGATGGACTCACAATTTTGTTTTAATCCTTCTGATAAATAACGAGTTTTCAAAAAGAGAAAGTAGTCACAAGATAAAATTCTGAAATAATTAATTTTTTTTGTTAAATGCCACGCTTGTATTATTGTATTTTTATATTGTTTTAATGTTGAAAATTTGCTAATAAATACAAGTAAATAATAGGTTTGTGCCGAAAATCACAAAAGATGAGGCAGAAATGGGTATTCAATTGCTAGATATCGGGTCTGATACAGAACAGTTAAGTGCTTGTCACTTATCTTTATTGTTGGGCGTGAACAGTAATGACAATAAAATTAAGAGCTTTCTCAAATTTGCGCGAAAAATTTTAGGTGCACATGCCGCAATTCTAACGTTTAGCAATGAACCTTATAGTTGGTATGCGGGCAAACACGCATTCAATGCTTTTCAGTTACCCGCTGCAGCCAATTTTGCTACTCATTTTGAAGGGGAGATTGCGATTGATAGCCTGCATTGCCATTATCATCATCTTTCTCAGCAGGTGAGTGCTTTAGGGTTTAAACATCAGCGGATCATCGCATTGGATTTAAAGGCATCGGATAAATCTGTAGGGCAAGTGATTTTCTTTGATGAACAGTTGGACGCTTTTACGCAGGATGCTGTAGAAAATGTCTATGAACTAGCATCTGGATTTCTTAATCTGCTGCATTTGCGCATAGAAAATGCGGAGCTCAAAGAGTTGTATGAACAACAGGTGGCCATGAATGTCAGTAAAACCAAATTTTTCCAAATTATTGCACATGATTTAAGAGCCCCTTTTCATGGCTTAATTGGATTCTCAGAAGTGTTGGCTGAAGAGCGCAAAAGTTTGGATGAGTCTGGTGTGCAAAGCATTGCAGATTATCTGCATGATACAGCACAATCGACTTATAGCTTGTTGGAGAGTTTATTGAATTGGGCGATGGCAGAAGGCGGGCGCTTTGTTTATCACCCCATCCATTACAAGCTTAAGCAGTCCTCTCAAATTGTTTTTGATGTGTTGCATGCGTTGGCCATCAATAAAAATATTCAACTGATTGACCGTGTCCCCGATGATTTAAAAATTTTTGCAGATATCAATATGGTAACTTCGGTGATCCAAAACTTGGTCTCAAATGCACTGAAATTTACCCATATGCATGGCGAAGGTGTTGTGACGATTGATGCCAAACAGCGTGATGATTTTATTGATATCTACATTCAAGATACGGGTTTAGGTATGACCTTGGGGCAAATTGAATCTTTGTTTGAACCGAAACTAACCGTTAGTTTTAAGGGGACAGCTGGGGAGAAAGGTACGGGGCTAGGTCTGGTGTTGTGTAAGCGTTTTGTTGATTTGAATAAAGGTGAAATTTCAGTCACATCTAAAGAAGGTGTCGGTTCAACTTTTATCGTCAGCCTGCCACGTTCGAACAGCGCACATCAAGCATTGTCACTCGAGACATCCCAGCAAGAATTTAGTGAATAATCATACTTTTCTTATAAAATAATTCGCCTAATCTCATGATCTGCTGTTATAAATAACCAAAACAATGCGAAAGGGTCGATCATGAATGCTGAGCAATTGCAAAAGACATTGCGCGCAAGTCAATATGCGGAACAAGTCCTATCTATACATCAGGTTTATCTTGAACAAGATTATGCAATTGATCAATTTTCTCAGCCATTGACCACCGAACAAATTTTCGATGTCGTTCAAAACACCTTAAAAGAGATCAGTGATGAAACCACATGGATGCGCACCATCCGAATTTTACGTGCGCGTTTAATGTTTCGCTGGATTTGGCAGGATGCCAATCAACTGATCGATGTGATGACGCTAACACGGGAGTTATCTGATTTTGCTGATGCAGCCATTTGTGTGGCAAAAGCGTTTGCCTTAGCGCCATTGGTGGCTAAACATGGTCAGCCTGTGGGCTATAACCATAAAATTCAAGATTTAATTGTGGTCGCGATGGGGAAGCTCGGTGCACAAGAGCTGAATCTGTCCAGTGATATTGACTTGATTTTTGCTTTTGATGAACAAGGTGAAACTGATGGTCGTAAATGCATAGACGTACAACAGTTTTGCATTTTGTGGGGTCAGAAGCTCATTTACTTGTTGGACCATATCACGGCTGATGGTTTTGTCTTCCGTGTGGATATGCGCTTGCGTCCTTGGGGTGATGGTTCTGCACTGGCGATTAGTCATGCGGCGCTGGAGAAGTATTTAAGCCAACATGGGCGCGAGTGGGAGCGCTATGCGTGGATTAAAGCGCGGATTGTGGCAGGGGGCAAAGAGGGGGATGAGTTGTTGGACATGACTCGTCCTTTCGTGTTCCGTAAGTATGTCGATTACACCGCTTTTGAAGCCATGCGCGAAATGAAAGCCATGATTGAGCGTGAAGTATTACGCCGCAATATCGAAGATGATATTAAGCTGGGTGCAGGCGGTATCCGTGAAGTCGAATTTATTGTGCAGGTTTTTCAGCTAATTTATGGTGGGGCAAAATTAGAATTACAAGACCGTCAATGTTTAGTGAGCTTGCATCATTTGGGTGAAGTGGGTTTACTGGATGGTCAAGCGGTCGGTGAGTTGGAAAATGCCTACTTATTTCTGCGCCGTGTAGAGCATGCCATTCAAGCTCTAAATGATCAACAAACGCAGTCTTTGCCAACAGAACCAGAACTCAGACAAAGGATGATTGACACCTTGGGTTTTGTCAGTTGGGATGCATTTATTGAGTACTTAAACCAAAAGCGCGCCAAAGTTATTTACCAGTTTGAGCATTTAATTAAAGAAAAAGAACATGACCCTTTCGTAGAAAGCTTTAGTCAGTTAGAAGCGCGTTTAAATGAGGTGTTGGATGCGAATGCAAAAAACCTCATTCATGAATTTTGGAATGGTCATGCGCTGAAAAAACTGCCTGCAAAAGCGGTGCAGCGTTTAAAAATGTTTTGGCCGCATTTGATTGAAGCGATTTTACAGTCAGATAAGCCGCAAGCCGCGTTGCTTCGCCTCATGCCTTTGGTCGAGTCTGTGATGCGCCGTACGGTATATTTGGTCATGTTGATTGAGAGTAAAGGGGCTTTACAGCGCTTGGTGAAAATGGCAACCGTAAGTCCATGGATTTGTGAAGAATTGACCCATTATCCAGTGCTATTGGATGAATTTTTGTCCATGGACTTTGAGCTGCCGCGCCGTCAAGATTTGGAAGATTCGTTGCGTCAACAGTTGCTTCGTATTGAGCTTGATGACGTTGAAGATTTGATGCGTGTGCTGCGTCTATTTAAAAAATCCAATGTTTTGGCAGTTGCGGCTAGTGATGTTTTGGCTGAAAGTCCGTTGATGAAAGTATCCGATGCTTTGACGGATATTGCAGAAGTTTCGGTCAGTACAACTTTAAATTTAGCTTACCAAATGACGGCAAAGAAACATGGTTATCCGCTCGATGTTGAAGGAAAGCGCTGTTCGATCGATCATTTGGCATTTGCTGTTGTGGGTTATGGCAAGGTTGGTGGGATTGAGCTGGGTTATGGCTCGGACTTAGATCTGGTCTTTATTCATTATATGGATGAGCAAGCCGATACCGATGGGCTGAAGTCGATCAGTGGATTTGAGTTTGCAATGCGTGTTGCGCAGAAATTTATGTCGCTGATGACCACGCAGACCCTCGATGGTCGGGTTTATGAAATCGATACGCGCTTACGCCCATCGGGTGAAGCGGGGGTCTTGGTCACCAGTTTAAAAGCCTTTGAGCAATATCAGTTGAAAAATGCATGGGTCTGGGAGCATCAAGCATTGGTGCGTGCTCGCTCGATTGCAGGTGAGCCAAGTTTGCGTGATAAATTTGAAGCATTGCGCTGTCGGATTTTGACACAGCCAAGAGATGAGGAAAATGTACGCGCAGAAGTGCTGAAGATGCGTCAAAAAATGAAGGACCATTTGGGTTCTTCTAAAGAACAACAAAAAGATGGAATTTTTCATTTAAAACAAGATGCAGGTGGTATCGTCGATATCGAATTTATGGCACAGTATGCTGTGTTGGCATGGAGCGGATCTCATCCAGATCTTGCCCATTATTCCGACAATGTACGAATCCTTGAAGACGCCGCAAAAGCCAGTTGCTTATCCAGTGACGATGCGACTGCATTGATTCAAGCTTATCTCAGTGAACGAGCCGAGAGCCACCGTTTAGCCCTTGCGAATCAATCCATGCAAGTAAATGCTGCGGACTGGCGCGATACCCGAGTGATCGTTTGCAAATTATGGCAAAGATTAATTGATCCAAGCTCAATCGTGAGCATTGGGTAACATGACTGTGTATATAAATTTGGAGTGTGTGTCATGAATTTGGCTGATCGTGATGGTTTTATTTGGCAAGATGGACAATTGGTTGACTGGCGTGAGGCAAAAACTCACGTACTAACACATACCTTGCACTACAGCATGGGTGTGTTTGAAGGTGTCCGTGCCTATGAAACACCGAATGGCACGGCTATTTTCCGTTTAAAAGAACACACTAAGCGTTTATTGAACTCTGCAAAAATTTATCAAATGAAAGTCCCATTTGATCAAGCAACACTAGAGCAAGCTCAAATTGATGTGGTTCGTGAAAATAAATTAGCGTCTTGCTACTTGCGTCCAATTATTTTTATTGGATCGGAAAAATTAGGTATTGCTGCAACAGACAATACGATTCATGCGGTGGTTGCTGCGTGGAGCTGGGGTGCGTACCTTGGTGACGAAGCAATGGCGAAAGGTATTCGTGTGAAAACTTCATCATTTACCCATCACCATCCAAACGTGACGATGTGTAAAGCGAAAGCGTCAGGTAACTATACCTTGTCGATTTTGGCTCACCAAGAAGTAGCGCATTCTGGCTATGATGAAGCAATGTTGCTCGACCCCCAAGGTTATGTATGCCAAGGTTCTGGTGAAAACGTATTCTTGGTGAAAGATGGTGTTTTACATACGCCAGATATCGCGGGTGGTGCACTGGATGGTATTACGCGTCAAACCATTATTACCATCGCAAAAGACTTGGGCTATGACGTGGTTGAGCGTCGTATTACACGTGATGAATTCTACATTGCAGATGAAGCATTTTTTACAGGTACAGCTGCTGAAGTGACGCCTATTCGTGAATATGATGATCGTGAAATCGGTTCAGGTACGCGTGGTCCTATTACTGAACAAATTCAAACCACATTCTTTAATGCAGTTAAGGGTAAAGACCCGAAATACGCACACTGGTTAACTTATGTAAAATAAGTGATTTGGTGGAAAAGGGCTCTTCGGAGCCCTTTTTTATGCTTTAGTATTTTTTCTAAATTAAACCTGATAAAAGTCACGATACCAATCTACAAATTGTTTCACACCATCTTCAACTGAAACAGATGGTTTATACTCCACACTTTTTTCTAAAGCGCTGCTATCTGCGAAGGTATCAGGTACATCACCTGCTTGAAGTGGAAGCAATTCTAAGATGGCTTCTTGGCCAACGGCTTTTTCAATTGCTTGAATATATTCGATGAGTTTCACAGGATTGTTATTGCCAATGTTGAATATACGGAAAGGCGCATTGCTGGTTGCTGGATCTGGGTGATTGCTGTCCCAATTTGGATTGGCCTCAGCAATTTGATCGCTTGAGCGAATCACGCCTTCAGCAATGTCTTCAACAAATGTGAAATCACGGGTGTGATTACCATGGTTAAATACGGGAATTGATTGACCCGCAATGATGTTTTTGGTGAACTTAAACAGCGCCATATCGGGACGTCCCCAAGGTCCATAGACCGTAAAGAAACGTAAGCCTGTGGTTGGCAATTGAAATAGGTGACTATAGCTATGCGCCATTAATTCATTTGCACGTTTGGTTGCTGCATAAAACTGAATAGGATGATTGACACCATGCTGCTCACTAAAAGGCATGGTGGTATTTGCACCGTATACGCTGCTGGTGCTGGCATAGGTCAGATGTGGTGTTTTCGCATAGCGGCAAGCTTCAATAATATTGGTAAAGCCAATAATATTACTTTCTACATAACTCATTGGATTTTCAAGTGAGTAGCGCACGCCTGCTTGTGCAGCCAAGTGAATCACACGGTCAAATTGGTGTTGTTGAAAGCATTGATCAACTGCTGTTGTATCGGCAAGATTGGCTTGAATGAAGTCAAATTGGCCAGCACTTTGCTGAGCAGTTTGATGTAATAAGTCGATACGTGCTTGCTTTAAAGCAGGATCATAATAATCATTCATATTGTCAAAACCGACAACAGTATCACCACGCTCGAGTAGTTTTTTAGAGACATGAAAGCCGATAAAGCCTGCTGCACCTGTTACTAAAACGTTCATTCATCGCCTCCAAAAATATCACGGGTATAGATTTTGTCTTCAACATCACTTAAGTCCTGTGACTTACGATTGGCGATGATGACATCACTTTGTTGTTTAAATTGTTCTAAATCATTAATCACTTTGGATTTGAAAAATTCATCTTCATTTAATGTTGGTTCATAAACAATCACATCAATGCCTTTGGCTTTGATGCGTTTCATGACGCCTTGGATCGCTGACGCACGGAAGTTATCGGAGCCACTTTTCATCACTAAACGATAAATGCCGACGGTATTAGGATTTTTTGCAATGATAGAGTCTGCAATAAAGTCTTTACGCGTACTGTTGGAATCTACAATGGCCTGAATCAAGTTACTCGGCACTTGATTGTAGTTGGCAAGAAGTTGTTTGGTGTCCTTCGGCAGACAATAGCCACCATAGCCAAACGATGGGTTGTTATAATGATTGCCAATGCGTTGATCTAAACATACGCCTTCAATAATTTGACGGGTATCCAGACCGAAGGACTGGGCATAGGTATCGAGTTCATTAAAGTAGGCGACACGCATTGCGAGATAGGTATTGGCAAATAACTTGATTGCTTCAGCTTCAGTTGAATCGGTAAACAATACAGGACTATCTTTTTTGATTGCCCCTTCGATCAGCATATCTGCAAACAACTGAGCACGTTGTGACTTTTCACCGACAATAATCCGAGATGGATAAAGGTTGTCATGCAACGCCTTTCCTTCACGTAAGAACTCAGGAGAGAAGATGACATTTTCAGTGTGATATTGGCTTTTGACTTTTTGAGTAAAGCCCACTGGCACTGTTGATTTGATAATCATGGTTGCCTGAGGGTTGATCTCGACTACATCTCGAATGACACTTTCCACACTCTGTGTGTTGAAATAATTAGTTTGCGTATCATAGTCGGTGGGTGTTGCAATAATGACAAAATCAGCGCCTTGATAGGCTTCATATTTGTCAGTTGTGGCACGAAAATTGAGCGGTTTCTCGCTTAAAAATGTCGATATATCTGCGTCTTGAATCGGAGAGATTTTTTGATTCAACATGTCAACTTTCGTGTCGATGATGTCTAGTGCAATCACTTCATGATGTTGTGAGAAGATCATGGCATTAGAAAGGCCGACGTAACCTGTGCCTGCAACTGCTATTTTCATATCAACCTGATTATATATTCTTCATATGAGGGCTTAAGTGTACCTTGCAAAGGATTTACACAAAGCGATTTCGTATCATAGCACAAACTATTTTTGAGTATTATGAGGGCTTTGAAAAAGCCATACACTAACTTATTGCAAGAAATGTTATGATACAACGCAGAATGCTGGTGGATGATAGAACATGCAGGAAAACGTAAACGACTCATTGTTAAAACAGGCTGAAACACAGACAGATCAAAATATTGTGTTATGCATGAAATGGGGCACCAAATATGGGGCCGAGTACGTCAATCGTTTATATAACATGGTGAAGCGTCACACCACGGTTGATTTTAAAATGGTTTGTCTAACAGACCGCACCGAAGGAATCGATCCTGCAGTTCAATGTTTCCCCATTCCACCTTTGGCACTCCCAGAGGGAAGTCCTGAACGTGGCTGGAATAAATTGTCTACATTTGAGCCAGACTTGTACGGCTTACAAGGTAATGCACTCTTTTTAGACTTGGATGTAGTGATTGTTGACAATATTGACAGTTTCTTTACCCATCCTGGGGACTTCCTAATTATTCATGACTGGAAACGTCCTTGGCGGATTACAGGCAACAGCTCGGTTTACCGTTTTAAACTGGGAGCTTTTCCTGGATTGATGCCCTATTTTCGTGAACATTTTGATGAAATTCGTCAAAAGTTCCGCAATGAGCAAGCTTATTTGTCTTGGTATGTCGATCAAGAGAAAAAACTTTCTTACTGGCCTGATAGTTGGTGTAAGAGCTACAAATATCACTGTTTGCAAAAAATTCCGTTGGCATACTTTAAGCCCCCTATAAAACCCGAAGGTGCAAAAATTATTGTTTTCCATGGGGAAATTAATCCACCTGATGCAGTAAATGGTGGTGGTGGGAAATGGTATCGTTATGTATTGCCATCACAGTGGATTAAGGATGCGTGGCAATAATTGCTTATTTAGACTCAGATTTTGAAGTGATCAAGTGAATGCAAAATATTGATATCGTGATTGCCTGGGTAGATGGCAATGATCTTGAATTAAAAAAGAAACGCCATAAATATCTGACCGGTGAAGATGCATCTGATGCGGTCAGTGCGACGCGTTTTGCCAGTAATAACGAAATTTATTACAACATCGCTTCCATTTTGAAATATGTACCGTTCTGTCGACATATCTATGTGGTGGCAGATAATCAGCGTCCTGAGTTTATCGATGAATTTGCAGCGCAAGGTTTGTGCGCTGCGGATAAAATTCGTGTGGTTGATCACCGAAAAATTTTCAGAGGTTTTGAAGAATATTTACCGACTTTCAATACCCGTTCTATTGAAAGTATGCTTTGGAATATTGATGGGCTATCGGATTATTTTATCTATCTCAATGACGATTTCTTTTTTAATGCGCCTGCACAAATCGAAGACTTTTTAAAAGCGGAAAGCTTGGTGATTTATGGTCATTGGCAAAATAGTTTTGCACTCAAAGCAAAGCTCAAATATCGCCAGCTGATGAGTCGCCAATTTGGAAAGCCAATTCAGCCGAAACATATGATTGCACAGATGCTTGGCGCAGATATTTTGGGATTCAATAAATTTTTTGAAATCCATCATTATCCACATATTGTAGATCGTCATGCATTAAAAGAGTATTTGCTTGAGCATCCACAGCTTTTAGAAACGCAGATCAAGTTTAAATTTCGTAGTGTAGAACAGCTGAATCCAATTTCATTAATGAACCACATTAAGATTCAAAAACAGCAGGCTGAGTTAAAGCCTGATCTCGAGTTGGCCTATCTTAAAAATCAGGACAGTTTGAATAGTTTTATACAAGCGCTACATAATCCTGAGATTAAGTATGGCTGCATACAGAGTTTGGATCAGCTTGATAGTGATGCTGCAAAGAAAATCAGTATGGCTATGCAGGAAAAATTAGCAGGCTATTTGCCCCATTCAGTTTTAGTTTAAAGGTTCATGATGAAAGTTGTTACTTATTTGATTAATTTGGACGGCAGTCAGGAACGACTTGAAAGAGCAACTCAGCAGCTGAATCAAGTCAACTGGCCTTTTGAACGCTTTTCTGCAGTAGATGGACGTGGTAAAGAGTTAACTGAATTTGCAAACTACGATGATCAAGGGGCGAACGACGTACTTGGCCGTAAACTGATGAATTCGGAGTTGGGCTGCTATTTAAGTCATTATGGCTGTGCACAAAAATTTTTAAGTACAGATGCTGATTATTTGGTGGTGCTTGAAGATGATATGAAAATCAACCAAGACTTCAAAGACAAACTTGATGGTGTGATTGAGTATCTCGATCAGCATAAAGAGCTGGATTGGTATTTGATTAACATTGCAACCAAAAAGAAAAAGCTAGCTAAAGATATTACGAATGTTGAGGGTATGAGCTTATGGCATGCTTTTTATTTTCCTATTCGTGGTTTAGGTTTGGTGTGGTCACGTCAAGGTGCAGAAGCATTTATGCAAGCTGGGAGAAAAATGACCATGCCTGTCGACATTTTCTTCCAAACCTGGCTCAGTAAAAATGGGAAGGGATTAGGTGTATGGCCTGCCTTAGTGAAACCTGCTGGGTTGGATAGTGATATCTTAGGCACCGTGGCAGCACAAGGTATTTCTCGTAAAGAAAAAGAAGGGCGTAGTTTTTCTCACGGCCTTAAAAAACAAAAACGGATGTGGCGTGATAAATTTTATGCCATGAAGCATTTGGTTGCATCGAAGTAAGTAGTATTGATATGAAAAATATAGTCATCAGCTTAAAGACAGCCACAGCGCGTCGTGAGCACATCGTACAAGAGTTCGGCAAACAAAATATTGGGTTTGAGTTTTTCGATGCGTTAACGCCTGATCTGGCTCGTCCTCTAGCTGAAAAAATGCAGCTTAACATTCAGGAAGACTTTTTAAGTCCAGGTGAGTTGGCTTGTTTTATGAGTCATGTCTCGATTTGGCAAAAAATGGTAGATGAGCACATTCCTCATTTGGCTATTTTTGAAGATGATGTGTATTTAGGTGATGCTGCTGCTGAATTATTAAATAACGCAGGCTGGATCAACCCCAATTGGGACATTATTAAGACGGAAGCATTTGCAGATCAGGTTTTTCTAGGTAAAACTCAGTCTAAAATATCAAATGGCATGCGTCATATTGTTCAACTCATGGGAAAAAATTTGGGGACTGCAGGTTATATCTTGAGTATTGAAGGTGCTCAAAAATATTTGAAGTATGTTGAACAAATTCAATTGATCCCACTAGACCAAGTGATGTTTGATGAATTTATATGTCATAAAATTCATCCCGTGTATCAGATGACGCCTGCTTTATGTATACAGGAAATGATGTTATTTCCTGAAAAAAAAACGAAACTTTCAAGTGACTTGCTTGCAGAGCGTAAAGCGCGGATGAAAAAGCAAAAGAAGAAGGGCTGGGCTAAAGTTCAACTGGAGATTTTACGTATATTGAAGCAAGTGAAATATGCGTTAGTGGCTCAGCGTGTTGAGTTTAAATAAAAGTTGATTTGATACTTAAACTGAATACGTTGATACCTTATTTAAAAAATCAAAATATAAATGTGATGAAATGATAGGAACAGCTTGAAATGCGCATTCTAGTAACTGGTGGCGCTGGATTTATTGGTTCAGCAGTAATACGTCATATTATTGAAAACACCCATCATCATGTTTTAAATGTCGATAAGTTGACTTATGCAGGTAATCTGGAGTCACTTCAATCGATTGAACAAAGTGAACGCTATCAATTTTTCCAAACCGATATTTGTGATCAGGTTGAATTAGAAAAAATCTTTGAAAACTTTCAACCGAATGTAGTGATGCATTTGGCTGCCGAATCGCATGTCGACCGCTCAATTGATGGTCCTGCTACATTTATCCAAACCAATATTGTGGGAACTTATAGTTTATTAGAAGCTGCACGAAAATATTGGCTAAGTCTAACCGCAGAAGTAAAAGAATCTTTTCGCTTTCATCATATTTCAACGGATGAAGTGTATGGTGATTTAGAGGGAACGACGGACCTTTTTAAAGAAACAACACCATATGCACCAAGTTCACCATATTCGGCAAGTAAGGCAAGTTCAGATCATTTGGTTCGCGCATGGCACAGAACCTATGGTTTGCCAACAATTGTGACCAATTGTTCAAATAATTATGGGCCATATCATTTTCCAGAGAAACTAATCCCTTTAGTTATTCTCAATGCTCTAGATATGAAACCTTTACCTATTTATGGTAAGGGTGATCAGATTCGGGATTGGCTTTTTGTTGAAGATCATGCACGTGCGCTGTATCAAGTTGTTACTACAGGCGCTGTAGGGCAAACCTATAATATTGGTGGACATAACGAAAAACAAAATATTGAAGTCGTAAAAACGATTTGTAATATCTTGGATGAGTTAAAGCCTCAAGCCAATGGTCAAAAGTATGAGTCTCTTATTAAATTTGTCGAAGATCGTCCTGGGCATGATTTGCGTTATGCCATAGATGCGGGAAAAATTGAAAAAGAACTCGGTTGGACGCCACAAGAAACCTTCGAAACAGGTATACGAAAAACGGTTGCATGGTATTTAAATAATTTAGATTGGTGCCATCGAGTACAAGATGGTAGCTATCAACGTGAAAGATTAGGTGTAAACGCATAATGGCAATAACAACAAAGGGTATTATTCTGGCGGGTGGCTCGGGTACACGTTTGTACCCAATTACAAAGGGTGTTTCAAAGCAACTTTTACCTATTTATGATAAGCCAATGATTTATTATCCACTTTCTGTGCTCATGCTGGCAGGAATTCAGGATATCCTTATTATTACAACACCAGAAGATAAAGAGAGCTTTGAGCGTTTACTGGGTGATGGTACACAATTTGGTATTCGTCTCCAATATGCTATTCAGCCAAGTCCAGATGGTTTGGCACAAGCGTTTATTATCGGTGAAGCGTTTATTGGCAATAGTAACGTGTGTTTGGTGCTAGGCGATAATATTTTCTATGGTCAAGGCTTTACGCCAATGTTAAAACAAGCCGTTGCCCGTGCAAAAGGTGCAACAGTCTTTGGTTATCAAGTTAAAGACCCTGAGCGTTTTGGTGTAGTTGAGTTTGACGAGCAGAAACGAGCAATTTCCCTAGAAGAAAAGCCTACGCATCCGAAGTCTCATTTTGCGGTAACGGGACTGTACTTCTATGACAATGAAGTGATTCAAATTGCCAAACAAGTCAAGCCTTCTGAACGCGGTGAATTAGAAATTACTACAGTAAACCAAATGTATTTGGAACGTGGTGATTTAAATGTAGAGCTTCTTGG
This sequence comes from Acinetobacter sp. AB03, assembly GCF_058107045.1. Lineage (NCBI taxonomy): Bacteria > Pseudomonadati > Pseudomonadota > Gammaproteobacteria > Moraxellales > Moraxellaceae > Acinetobacter > Acinetobacter sp. AB03. The sequence continues at coordinate 484,631 of NZ_JBUEBA010000002.1, forward strand.
GCGAGGTTTTGCATGGCTCGATACAGGTACACATGCAAGTTTGCTCGAAGCGGCGCAATTTGTAGAGACATTAGAGAAACGCCAAGGCTATAAAGTAGCATGTTTAGAGGAAATTGCTTTTAATCATGGCTGGTTAAGCAAAGAACAAGTTTTATCCACTGGGCAAAGCATGAGTAAGAATGACTATGGTCAGTACTTAATCTCTTTGGTCGAACAGGGGAGTGGGCAATGAGTTTAATTGAGTGGGTTGAATTGCCCAATTTAGGGGACCAACGAGGTTCTCTGGTCGTGATTGAATCAAATAAGAATATTCCTTTTGACGTAAAAAGGTTGTATTACATTTTTGATACTCAGCCAGATGTCCCTCGTGGTTTTCATGCACATAAAGCACTTCAGCAAATTGCCTTTTGCTTAAAAGGAAAGTGCAAAATGGTGATGGATAGTGGCAAAGCCAAAGAAGAAGTGTGGCTAGAAGGTTCAAACAAAGGACTACGAATACCTCCTCTTGTTTGGCATGAAATGCACGACTTTTCAGATGATTGCTTATTATTAGTTTTGGCCAGCGATCATTATGATGAGTCAGATTATATTCGTAGTTATGATGATTTCTTAAAAGAAATACATAAGCCTTTTATCCACCCTTTAGCCGATGTACAGACACAAAAAATTGGTTTAGATACACGTGTTTGGCAATACAGCGTAATTTTAGCAGAAGCTGAAATTGGAGCTAACTGTAATATTTGTGCACATACACTTATTGAAAATGACGTCATCATTGGCAACAATGTTACAGTGAAATCAGGAGTTTATATTTGGGATGGGATTACATTAGAAGATAATGTCTTTATCGGTCCATGTGTTGCTTTTACGAATGATAAAAAACCTCGCTCAAAACATTATCCAGAAGAGTTTCCTCAAACAATTGTAGAAAAAGGCGCAAGCATTGGGGCAAATGCCACCATTTTGCCTGGAATCTGTATTGGTCAAAATGCATTGATTGGGGCTGGGGCTGTCGTGACGAAAGATGTTCCAGCTAATGCTGTCGTAGTAGGTAATCCTGCAATCATCAAAGGTTATATAGAAGCATGATTCCTTTTCTAGATTTAAAAAATATCAATCAGCAGTATCGTGAAGAGCTAATTGCAGCTTGTACGCGTGTTATTGATTCAGGCTGGTACATTGGTGGTAAAGAGTTAGAACAATTTGAACAAAACTTTGCAGAGTATTGTGGAGTTAAATTTGCTATTGGCGTGGCTAATGGTTTAGATGCATTAATTTTAACTTTACGTGCTTGGAAAGAACTCGGTCAACTCCAAGAGGGTGATGAAGTGATTGTTCCTTCAAATACCTATATTGCCAGTATTTTAGCAATTACAGCAAATAAACTAATGCCTGTTTTAGTTGAGCCAGATCTTGCCACCTACAATATTGATCCATTGAAAATAGAAGAAGCAATAACAGCCAAAACCAAAGTGATTTTACCTGTCCATTTATATGGTCAATTGGCTGCAATGTCAGACATTATGGAGATTGCAAAAAAACATAACTTATTGGTTTTAGAAGACTCTGCACAAAGTCACGGTGCCCAATTAGATTGTAAAAAAGCGGGTAACTGGGGAGATGCTTCAGGTTTTAGCTTCTATCCAGGCAAAAATCTAGGTGCACTAGGAGATGCTGGAGCGATTACGACGAATAATGCTGAGCTAGCACAGACATTGAAGGCATTGCGTAACTATGGATCACACGAGAAATATAAAAATTTATTCGTGGGGGTAAATAGTCGATTAGATGAAATGCAAGCCGCAATACTTGATGTGAAATTAAAGCATTTGGATGATGAAACACAAAATCGACGCCAGATTGCAAATCTTTATATGGCTGGAATTAATAACCCAATCATTGAATTACCAAAAGTAAATAAAGATGTACTTAATGATCAGCAACATGTTTGGCATGTATTTGTAATTCGTTCAAAGCATCGAATGGAATTGCAAAAGTATTTAGCAGAAAATGGCGTACAAACTTTAATCCATTATCCAATCCCACCACATAAGCAGCAAGCATATGAGGAATGGAATGGCCTAAGTTATCCTGTTTCTGAGCAAATTCATGCAGAAATTTTAAGTTTGCCGATGGGACCAACTTTAACAGTTGAAGATGCTGAAAAAGTCATTCAGCTTTGTAATGAGTTTAAAGTGTAATGGATAGTTTACTAGATACACCCTTAGTTACAATTGCTATCCCATGCTATAACCATGCGGTATTCGTGCAGGATAGTATTAGAAGTGTTATTAATCAAACATATAAAAATATTGAATTAATTATTATTGATGATGGGTCAACTGATCAGTCTGTGAATAAAATAAAGGAAATGCTTATTGAATGTGAGCAAAGATTCACTCGGTTTGAATTTCGGGATCGTCCAAATAAGGGATTATGTAACACCTTAAATGAAGCTTTAGAATGGGCTCAAGGAGATTATTTTTGTGTGATTGCTTCTGACGACCAGATGCTTCCTGAAAAAACAAGCTTACAGATTAGCTCGTTTAAGTCTGATACTGTGGGAGTTTTTGGCGGTGTGAATATTATTAACAATAAAAATCAAATACTTTCCTCACGGGTAAGAGAATATTCTGAAACTGGATTTGAAGATATTCTTCTGAATAAGCATGATCTACCAGCCTCTTCACAAATGTTTAAAACAGACATTTTGAGGCAGGTTGGCGGATATAATCCTAATGTAAAGGTAGAAGATTGGGATTTGTTGTTACGTATGTCAAAACTAAATAAAAAAATGGTTTATATACCACAATTGCTGATTAATTATCGTAAGCATGATTCTAACATCAGCTCAGATAATACTTTTATGTATACTGAAATGATAAAAATACTAGATCAATATGTAGATGAACCTAAATATGCACAGGCTTTATATATAGTAAAAAAAAGACTGCTTGTTAATCCTATGAAAAAAATAAGTAAGTTAAAGGCGTTTTTCTTAAAGATTAAGATTCTTTTAGAATATAAATTTAACTGAAAATTTAGTTTGAACTCAGTTTTTTTAGTAACTTAGCTGGATTTCCTGCGTAAATCGAGTGTGGTGGTACGCTTTTTGTGACGACCGAACTGTTACCAATGACGGAATCCTTCTCCTATGGTTACTCCTTTTAAAATTCGCACATTTTCTCCGATAAATACATGATTCTCTATAGAAACAGGTAGGCATTGATAATTTCCATTTGATCGATCTTTTATTTCTACGCCATGGAAATCAGAGTCAGTGATAAATAAATTTGGACCAATTAAGCAGTGTTCACCAATAGTTATAGAGGTTTTATCTGCAATAATTACAAAATTATTATTAATAATTGTATGATCTTTAATTGTCACTAGTGCCGAACTATTTCGTGCTTCAATATATCCGACAGTATTATAAAAATATGGAGAAGGAGTAACACCTAATTGAGCCATTTCAATATGAATTTTCCCTTTCCCTGAGAATAACGTCGGGTAGTGATACTCTTTTTTAATAATTAAATGATCACAATCGGAAAGTAGCCTTTTGTAAATAAAATATCTTATTTTATTGTAAATTTTTCTAAATGTCATAAAACTATCCTCTTTTAAAGATTAGAAAGAAGTATGCTGTAGTAAGGGTTATAACAAAACGTCTTTTATTTTTAAAACTTTGTCTTTTTAAAATTTTACTAGTTAAT
>NZ_JBUEBA010000002.1:488446-543801 GCF_058107045.1 Acinetobacter sp. AB03
TTAATATATAATTACAGCCTTTTTTTAAGCTGTAAATCCATTCTTGTTTTTCTTGAATTTGTTTATTGTTTTTTGATATATATTTTTTTATTCCCCATAATGTTGAAAAAAGCTCTTTATCAATTTTATTTTGAATTGGGTATTTATTTAATAGCTTATGTAAGATAATTGCATTATTTATAATGTAATGCATTTTTTGATTAATTTTCTTGGTTGTGGAGTTTGGGTTGTATTGATAATAATAAATTGAATTTATCTTTATAACCTTTTCTGAGTGTAAGAAATTTAATCTGGTTATTATTTCATCATTATTCAAAAAGTTTTCTTTTTTGGTATTTAAGGTGTGATAAAGATCATAGCTTTTTAAAAAAATATTCTTTTTCGTACACATGAAACCAGAGATTTTCCATCCTCCTATAGAGTTTTCTAAACATTCAAAACCATTATAAATATTTCTGCTTTCATCAAAGCAGGGAAGAGCTTCATATTTACCAGATTTATCTTGCATCATTACATCAAAAACAATAGTATCTACTTTAGAATTTTTTATTACATTAATTATATTGTTAATCATATCATTTGATATAGAGTCATCACAATCAATAATTAAACAGTATTCCTCTTTTACTATTTTTATTGCATTTAGTCTAGCTTGGGCTGCTCCTTGGTTTTTTTGACTAATGATAGTGTACGAAAAAATATTTGATTTTAAGTTTTGATTCAATAGTGAAACTGTTGAGTCAGTAGAGCCATCGTCAATAAAATATACATGAAAGTTTTTATTTTTTTGGTCTACTAAGCATTGAATAAAATTTAATATATTTCTTTCTTCATTAAATAGAGGGGTGATGATAGCAATTCTTTCGATGTCCACTTAGATTGTACCTATGATTAATAAATTTTCACTATTTTACATAAGTGACTTAAACTATAATATATTTTTCTCTTTTTTTATCATTTATGAATATCATGATAGAGCCAAATATAACGATTGTGACAGCTTTTTTCGATATTGGTCGCGGAGATTGGACTAAAGATAAGGGACATCCTGGTTATTTACATCGGCCTACGTCTCAATATTTTGAATACTTTAAAAACCTTGCTGAATTAGATAATCCTTTCATTGTCTATACTTCATCTGATTTTGTGGAAAAAGTTTTAGAAATTCGAGAAGGTAAACCGACGACTGTTATTTCTATTGACCTTAAAGAAAAATTTTCATCTGTTTTAGAAAGAATAGACGTGATACAGAATGATGAACATTTTCGTTCAAAGGTAGATGATAAGCAGCTACGAAATCCCGAATATTGGTCTCCTTATTATGTATTGGTCAATAATTTAAAGTCCTATTTTGTTTATGAATCTATCAAGAAAAATTTAGTCACGACAGATTTAGTTGCTTGGTTGGATTTTGGATACTGTCGAGATAAAAAAACTTTAAGCAAGCTACGACAATGGAACTATAGCTTCGATACTTCAAAAATACACTTGTTTACCATTGCGGAAGAATTCGAATTCAGTGAAGCTAATGTACTTAACTCAATTTTAGGTAATGTACCTTATATCATTGGTGGCGGTATCGTTGGTAGTGTTGAAAAATGGCCAGATTTTTACAATCTAATCTTACGTAGCCAAATGGAATTGCTTAATAAGAATTTGGTTGATGATGATCAAGGAGTTTATCTCTTATCAAAATTGAGAAATCCAGATATGATCCAGTTAAACTATTTAGGCAAAAACAATTGGTTTGGAATATTTAAAAAATTTAGACAAACAAATGGCTTGCTTGATAAGATAAAATTATTCCTGAATTTTTAGTAGTCTGTTTTTATGGAAAAGTGTTCCGAATTTCGCCCTGTTATTATGGGAGCAGCAACAGGTTATTCACCCGACAAAGTTGAATTATTTCTTAACAGTATATCTCGGACAAATTATACAGGTGTCGTAACTTTATTTTTAAATGGATCTCAGGTTACTGAATATAAAGATTTTTTCAAAAACAGAACGAATTATAAGTTTAGTTTAGAGTTTGTGGACTCTAAGATAGGAACCTTCAGTAGCTCTAAGAGCATTAGTAAAAACTTCAAGAAATGTATTCGTTTTTTAAGTAAATTTATTGTCTCTTCAGAACCTAAACTTAAGAAAGATTTTATCTATTTTCTTGCACCGCCTCATGTTTCTCGTTTTTTTGATTACTATGATTATTTGCAGCGCAATAATTTTAGTCATGTCGTGCTGACTGATACTCGAGATGTAATTGTTCAGGGTGATTTGAACGAGCTAAATCAGGATGGGCTCTTTTTAGGAATGGAAGATAAGAGTTTACTATTAGGTAAAGATTCTTTTCATATTAAGTGGATTAGTGATGTTTATGGTAAAAACTATCTGAAAGAAATTGCTGATAAACAGATTTCTTGTGCTGGGGTAACCTTCGGTGATTATCAGTCTATGAGCAAATATCTTGATGTAATGATCAATGAATTTATGAGCTTGCCTTACTATACGATGGTGAGATCGAATTACGATCAAGGTATTCATAACAAGTTATTGTATTCTGGTGCATTTTCTGCATTGCACTTATGTCAGCCCTTAGAGTCTAAAATTGCAACATTAGGTGTTATGAATGTTGATAAAATAAATTTAAATGAGGATGCCATCCTTTTAAATTTAGATGGAACAACCCCTCTATTTGTTCATCAATATGATAGACATGAAGAGTTAGAAAACATCTTCACAGCGAAATATTTATAATTATTGAGTGAAAGGGCGGATAATTACTCCTTATCCGCATTTCCTTTTAAGACCATATAAATTAAACCGACAAAAATGACAAAAGCACCCGCAAGGCTACTTACACAGAAAAAGACAATACGGTCATAGGTGGTTAAATTAAATAATTGATTGTCTAGAATATAGCGCATGAAAAACCATTGCACGATTGCAAAAACAATTAGCACAATACCACGACGACGGACTTCAGGACGCATAGCCATTTGGTTGCTCACAACTTATCTAAAACAGTGCGCTATTATGCCACTGCTGAGAATTGATCTCAAATGAATAAAAGTATTCTATTCAGGCCGTTAGAAAATAGCATAAATTATTCTTTCGAAATTCTTGAAATCACATGCTGGTTTGTGGAGTCTACCTTGGTGGCTGTATCTGATAAGCATTGATGTTGCCATAACAATTTCGAAAACGTTTATAGGACCAAATATATTGTTCAGGTGCTTGGTTAATTATATCTTGCATAGCAAGGTTTAAACTATCTACAGACTGTTGTAGATCTTTCGATAAAATATCTTGAGATAACTCAGTACAGTACACATCAAAACCCGCTGCGTCAGCATTACGAATACAACTTAATCCAATCACATTGCATTGCGTTTTAGCCGCCATTTTAGAGACCAGTGTCGTGGACAAAGTATTCTGCTGGAAAAAATATGAATAAATACCGCCACTAGGTTTGGGTAGATGGTCCGGTAAAATCACCGTCAGCCCACCTTGTTTTAAGTGTCTGAAGATACTGCGGATACCTTTTTCATCAGTAGGAACAAGGGTTGCATTAAACTTTTGCCGTGCAGCTAGAATATAGCGGTTAATTCCTTTAATTTTATAGGGTTTATACATGATCATCGGTTGCGTATAGACATTTAACCATGCATTTAACAGCTCCCAACAACCAAAATGCGGAATGACCACAATCACGCCTTTTTTATTGGCTAAAGCCTCGGTTAGAACAGATTCACCATGAATGTTTTTCAATAAATCTAGGTTGTATTGTGGAGGCATTCCCCAACATTTTAAAAATTCAATATAGGTCTGACACTGGCTTTGAATACTGAGATGAACGCGTTTCTGGAGTGTTATTGGGTCAAGTTCAGGGTAGGCCAACTGAACATTAATGGTGGTGATACGCTTGATTGAAGAGTCACTATAGTAAAGCAGGTGCGCAATTCCGCGTGCGATGTATTGTAAAAAGGACAATGGAAAAAGTGAGATGATTTTAAGTAGATAATAAATAGCCATATTTTGACTCAGAAATCTTTTTAAAAGATGAGATGAGAGAAAATTTTGCAAAGAGACTTAAAAATCTAAGATAGATAAAATCAAAAAAAGATGAGCGTCTTAAGAACAAAATAAATGAATAAATCAATAGAGTGATTCAGTGCCAGAACTGCTGCAATAAAATATAGACTATCGTGAATCACTGTAAGGGGGATAGATCAAAAGTTCAAAAGAAATTTTGGAAAATTTGAAGCGAAAATAATATCTATGGAATGGATGGTCTGGTCTTGAATGAAAAAACCCTGCGCATGGCAGGGTTTCTTTAATCAAAATCTAAAGATTATTTAGTTTCTTCAGCTTTTGGTTTTTCACGTAAGCGAATACCTAAATCACGTAGTTGATTTGATTCAACTGGTGCAGGCGCTTGCGTTAATGGACATTCAGCAGTCTTGGTTTTCGGGAATGCAATCACATCACGAATAGAAGCACCACCCGTCATGAGCATGACTAAACGGTCTAGACCGAATGCTAAACCACCATGCGGAGGAGCACCGTAACGTAATGCGTTGAGTAAGAAACTGAATTTCTCTTCAGCTTCTTCTTCACCAATACCTAAAGCTTCAAAGATTGCTTTTTGCATTTCTAGGTTATGAATACGTAGTGAACCACCACCAATTTCGGTACCGTTTAACACCATGTCATAAGCCACAGAAAGCGCAGCACCTGGGTTATTTTTCACATCTTCAACGCTTGATTTAGGCAGTGTGAATGGATGGTGAACAGAAGTCCATTTGCCATCATCTGTTTCTTCAAACATTGGGAAGTCAACCACCCAAAGCGGTGCCCACTCGCAAGTCGACATTTTTAAGTCATGACCGACTTTAATACGTAAAGCACCCATGGCATCGTTCACAACTTTAGCTTTGTCTGCACCGAAGAACACGATATCGCCATTTTCTGCGCCAACACGTTTCAATAGATCAAGCACGATCGGCTCGATGAATTTCACGATTGGAGATTGTAAGCCTTCGATGCCTTTTTCAAGCTCGTTTACTTTGATGTACGCTAAACCTTTTGCACCGTAGATGCCGACAAATTTCGTGTATTCATCAATTTGGCTACGTGGTAAAGAACCTGCACCTGGAACACGTAATGCAACGATACGGCCTTTAGGATCTTTAGCAGGACCTGCGAATACTTTGAATTCAACGTCTTGCATCAGGTCTGCAACGTCAACCAATTTCAAAGGAATACGTAAGTCTGGTTTGTCCGATGCATAGTCACGCATAGCATCTGTATAAGTCATGCGTGGGAATTTATCGAATTGAACGTCAAGAAGTTCTTTGAACATCTTAACCGTCAACGTTTCCATTAAATCCATGATGTCATCGTCACTCATGAACGATGTTTCAACGTCGATCTGGGTGAATTCTGGCTGACGGTCGGCACGTAAGTCTTCATCACGGAAACATTTTGCGATTTGGTAGTAACGATCGATACCACCCACCATCAACAATTGTTTGAATAATTGTGGTGATTGTGGAAGTGCGTAGAAGCTACCATTTGAAACACGGCTTGGCACTAAGTAGTCACGCGCACCTTCAGGCGTTGCACGGGTTAAAATCGGAGTTTCAACGTCTAAGAAACCATTGTCTTCGAAATAGTTACGAATGAGGTTGGTTAGCTTAGAACGGAAACGTAACCGATCTAACATTTCAGGACGACGGATGTCCAAGAAACGGTATTTCAAACGAATTTCTTCAGAAATATTGGTGTTGTCGTCATTCAATGGGAACGGCGGAGTTTCTGATGCAGCAAGAACTTCGATTTCTTTACCCAACACTTCGATTTGACCGCTCACCATATTGGCATTTTCTGTGCCTTCATAACGGCGACGTACACGACCTGTAATTTTTAATACGAATTCTGAACGTACTTTGTCTGCAGTTGCGAATGCTTCAGGAGTGTCTGGGTCAATAACCACTTGCACAAGACCATCACGGTCACGCATATCAAGGAAGATGACACCACCGTGGTCACGGCGACGGTGTACCCAACCGCAGAGGGTTACTGTTTCATCAATTTGAGTTTCGGTTAAAGAACCGCAGTAATGAGTTCGCATCATGGCGTTAAAAATCCAACTATATGGCTAAAGGTAGCGAATACGTAAACAGCGTACCGCCAGAAATAAAGGTAGGATTATGCCTCTTTGGGCATTGACTCTCAAGGTATAGCTTAAAAAAGGCTGGAAATAGCATTTAAACGTTGGTTTAAATTCAGCCTAAACGATAGTCTCGATCTAAAAATAAAAACAGAATGCAGCCAAAGATTAGAATTAGCAAAGCGACTTGGCTAAACTCATTAATACTTCGCCCAGTAAAATAATACAGGTCTGACTGCCAAACTTGCGTGGGGATATAACGTGCATAGTCCCAAACACTGACTAAACCACCCAACAGGCTCAGTATGAAAAGCCCCATCGCAAAGCGTTTGATTTTTAGACTGACAGGAAAATGTTGCTGATAGGTTCGGTAATAGCGCCAACTCATCCACGCCAACAAGGGGAGGGCCAGTGCTGATGTGCCAATTTGTAAAATGCGGTGTAGCGGATAATATTGCCCTAACAGTGAGACCTTCTGGCTTAGAAACTCATGTCCGAACAAGGTGCGGAAGTCAGCATGGGTGAGTCCATCCCATAACAGATGCGTTGCTGTACCCAGCAGTATCGCAAGAATAACGGCCATAGAAAATTTAAAAAAACGCAGCATACTGCTGAGCATTAACTCATGCTGAATACCTAAAAAACGATAAAAACAGGGCCGCAATAGCGCGTACCACAAAACACAAAAACTGAGTCCAATCCAAAGATCGGGGTGAATCAGTGAAGTCCAGTAGTGGGTCGTATTTGAATTGGCTTGTGTAAACAGTCGATAAAGATCAGGGGTCATACTACCAATAGCAATGGCAGCAATGGGTAATCGGTCACCACTGAGTTTGGCTAGAGGAGGCGCGAGAACAGCATGTGAAATGGTAAAGGGCATTGATCTGTTGGCGTTGGCATCGACTTAGATGGATAGGGAAGTTTATCTTTTTTCTATGATTGGAATGTTTTTTATTGCAATGAATTTGAAATGTTATATTATAACAATATTCAAAAATTGTACGCTTGAGTGAGTTCCATGTCTTTCCATAAAAATTTGAAAAATTTGATAACGCTCTCTATTTTGGCGGTGGCCACACCTGCCGTTTTTGCAGATGACACAACAACACAACAACTTGAAACGTTGACCAGCCAAGCACATCCACTCGTTCAGACCGCTGCTGATTTTGCAGTCGCCGATCAGGTTATCGAGCAAAAAAGTTTAAAAGAACGTGCACCGACTATTGGGGATGCTTTGGCCGATGAGTTGGGGGTATATTCAAATCAGTATGGTTCAGGTTCAAGTCGACCCGTGATTCGTGGTCAAGATGGCCCACGCGTGAAAGTCTTACAACATGCTTCAGAAACAGCCGATGTCTCGAGTTTATCGCCAGACCATGCCGTGACGGTCGATCCGATTTTGGCCAAGCAAATTGAAATCATCCGTGGCCCTTCAACCCTGTTATACAGTGCAGGCACCGTAGGCGGTTTGGTCAATGTCACCGATCAAAAAATTCCAACCAGCATGCCTGAAAAAGGTTTAGAAGGTACGGCTGGATTACGCTACAACTCTGGCAGTGATGAAAAGTTGGCCAGCGCTGGGGCGACGGTTGCTTTGGGGAGTCAGTTTGCTTTGCGGGTTGAAGGTTCAAAGCGTGAAGCGAATGACTATATTGCGCCGAACTATTTCCATGAGCATGAGGGGGAACTCGAAAAAGAACGTCGTGTCGGAAATACCTTTGCCAAAGGCGAAACTATCAGTGTTGGTGGTTCATGGATTGGTGATCGTGGTTTTGCGGGTATTGCTTATACCAACCGTCAAGATCAGTACGGTTTACCTGGGCACAGCCATGAATATGAAATTTGTACTGTATCAGGTAATTTATTAATGGGATGTGGTGAGGAAGATTATGGCGACGAACATGAGGCAGGGCCTTGGGTTGACTTAAAGTCGGAGCGTTATGACTTCCGTACAGAAATTTTAAATCCGATTGCAGGATTTGAGAAGTTACGTGCCCATGCCAGTTATACCGACTACCAACATGATGAAATTGAAGGTGATAGCGTTGCAACTACCTTTAAAAGTAAAGGTTATGATGCGCGTCTAGAAATGGTGCATCAGCCGATTGCGGATTGGGAAGGTGTGGTTGGCGTACAGTACAATCAACAAAAACTAGATATCACGGGTGAAGAGTCTATTTTAGAACCGACCAAGACGCAAAAGTGGAGCGTGTTTGGTTTAGAACACAAGCAGTGGAATGACTTCCATTTTGAGTTAGGGGCACGTGTCGATCAGCAGACCATTGATATTGAGTCAGATCGAAAAGACTATGATGATTATGCCGTGTCTTATTCGGGTGCTGTGAATTGGATGTTTGCACCGAACTATAAACTGTCTTTGGTCGGGTCACATCAAGAGCGTTTACCTTTGGCGCAAGAGCTTTATGCCGATGGTAAGCATCTTGCAACCAATACCTATGAGCGTGGCAATGAAAATCTCGATGTCGAAAAGTCTAATAACCTAGAGTTAGGTTTCCATTACGATACGGATAAAATTGATTATCACGTTCATATTTACCACAACTGGTATGACAACTACATTTATGCTCAAACTGCCTACCTTTACGAAAACTTCCGTCTAGTGGACTACACCCAAGACAAAGCGCGTTTTTATGGGACTGAAGCAGAAGCCTCTTATGCCATCAATGATGTTTATAAAATGAGTGTCTTTGGTGACTATGTACGTGGCAAAATTGACAATGAAAATGCTCCACGGGTGCCTGCTGGCCGTTTAGGAACAAAAGTGAATGCGAACTTTAGTGGCACGTGGTCAGGAACAGCAGAGTACTACCATGTGTTTGAGCAAGATCGAATTGCAAGCTATGAGACCGAAACCGAGGGCTATAACATGGTGAATCTGGGCTTGGCGTATAATGGTCAGTATATGCAGGGCAATGATTATCGCGTGTATTTCAAAGTCAATAACCTCTTAGATGAGACGGTTTATTCGCATACTTCTTTCTTATCGACCATTCCACAAGTGGGGCGTAACTTCACGGTCGGACTCGACTTTAGTTTCTAAGGTGCTATTTCAAGCTTCAACCCAACCTCTCCTTAAATGAGAGTTTAGGGAGAGGTTGCCAAAACATTGACAACAGAAATCCTCTTGAAAAATCAAACAATAAAACCTAGTCTGAGTATATTGGATTAGGTTTTTTGTTATGCGTATCTTTCGAAAATTACATCAAAAGCTCAACTGGACATCGACCCGTTATGTCGGTGTCGTGGTGGGTTTATTGGCTCTGACTTATTTAACGTCTGCAGTTTACCATAGCGTTAAACCACTGCCTGATGGGCTGGACTATACTGGCAAGTTACGTCATGCCGATGTCAAATTTATTGCAGATCAAACCTACATCGATGTACAAGGCAAACAGCAACAAGATCATCATATTTTCAACGCAGTGTTTAAACTGATTGAAGATGCACAAACCACGATTGTGTTGGATATGTTCTTGTTTAATGATGAAGTGGGGACATCTCAAGCATCACAACGTGCTTTGACTCGTCAGCTAACCGATGCGTTGATTGTCAAGCGAAGCTTGCATCCGAATATTGGAATCAAAGTCATTACTGACCCGATTAACTCGGTATATGGTGGGCTATTACCTGAGCATTACCGTAAGTTACGTCAGGCAGGCGTGGATGTAATTGAAACCGATTTACGTCCGCTCCGCGCATCGAATCCCATTTGGTCTGGTTTTTGGTATATCTGTTGTCAAAACGCAGGCAATAATCCCGACGGTGGGTGGTTAAAAAACCCGTTTGGGGATGAAAAAATCACTCTACGTAGTTATCTCAACTTATTTAACTTTAAAGCCAATCACCGCAAAACTTTGGTGGTCGATACCGTTGAAGGTTGGAAAACCTTGGTCACATCGGCGAATCCACATGATGGAAGTTCGCGACATTCCAATGTAGCGCTGTTGGTGACAGGCAATACCGCAATTGATGTGTTGAAAACAGAGCAAACTGTGGCTCACATGTCTCAGGGCGATGTACCGATGGTGATTTTGGGCGAAATTGCAGGAAATCCATCGCAGCCTCAGGTGCAGGTGCTGACTGAAAAAGCAATCCTAGATGCAACCCTCAATTTGTTGAATACAGCAAAAGCCAATGATCAGATTGATTTGGCGATGTTCTATTTATCTGAGCGTCAAATTATCAATGCTTTAAAAGATGCGCAGAATCGCGGTGTTAAACTTCGGATTTTACTCGACCCAAATAAAGATGCATTTGGTCGTCAAAAGAATGGAATCCCCAACCGTCAAGTTGCGTCTGAGCTTAACGATGCCGGTATTACAGTGCGGTGGTGTAATACTCAAGGAGAGCAGTGTCATAGCAAAATGATTTTAAAACGCCATGCACAAGAAGCAGAGCTCATTTTAGGTTCAGCGAATTTTACCGCACGGAATTTGAAGAATTATAACTTAGAGACCAATTTGCGTGTGATTGGCCAGTCTAATGCAGCGGTGTTTACAGATGCACAGCAATATTTTGATGGGGCATGGTCGAACTTAAATGGTCGTCAAATGAGTGTGGGCTATGAGCAATATAAAGATGAGTCAAAACTCAAATATGGGCTATACCGCTTTATGGAGTGGAGTGGTTTATCGACGTTTTAGAGATTTTTTTCCTTGTTAGAAAAGGCGTAGCACAGCTAGGTAAGAGAAAAACTAAAATAGAAAAAGCGCAATATGCGCTTTTTTTATTTGGACTTACTGTTCAGGATTCGGCGGGATGATTTGATCCAAATCTTTATCGGTCATCTTATCGAGTTCATGTAGATCGGTTTTGATTTTCCATTTTTCGGCATCATCCACTGGGCTCGGTAGACGTGCTTCTAACCAGTCACAAATGACATCGGGTGGAAAATCAGGATGGTTACACTGAATGACCCATGCCAAGAATTGCTTGGCTTCACCATTCATATACGGCGGTGGTGACACAGGTAAAAACTGCGTCGGTAGGCGCTCATTTCTAGAAATATAGTTCAGTACATGTCCCAGCTCTTGTACCGTTTGCCATGCCAAAGGATGATCTACATCAATTTGAAACTTAAACCACCATGCACTTTTTCCATCTGTGCCATAAGCATCAATCAGATTTTTTTGAATACTGGGCACTTTTGCAAAATATTCATAGAGTCGATCAAAACTTAATTCAGCCACGATTGTTCATCCAATACATTTATAAACAAAGATTAATTATAAACTGAAAACTCATGCATTTTTTGCTTTTCAAAGAAATCCTGCTTCAAACCTTATAGCGGTGATAATGGCTAGTGATCTAAAATTGATAACTTGTACATTTTTTATCCATAAAATAGGTTTAAAATAATAATATTCACCTCAGTGGAGGAAGAAGATGATGAAATATTTAAAAATAATCTATGGAATAAGTTTACTCAGCTTATTTCCTGCACTGAGTTTTGCTCAACCAGCGACGCGTTATTATGGAAAACCGCTGACTTCGCAAACGCAGCGTTTCCCAACCTATGCTGGGCCGTATCAAGGAGCAATGCCCAGACCTACATCACCGCCTCAAATTGAGCCCCCCCATCACAGACCACCTCCACACCATCCACCACATGGCGGATATCCGATGCGACCGGGTGTGAGTATTATTTACCGAGCACCCAGCTATTCAACCTATAGTCAGGAAACCAATAGCTATGTGTATGGGGATGGCGACTCCAGTATCGAAAGCCGTGATTATGTGTTGATTACCGATTGGCGACGTTTAGGACTGCCAGACCCACCTGAAGGCATGCACTGGATCTATGAAAATGGACGCTACGCTTTAGAACCTGATTCAAAATAAATGAATCTTTGACTGATACAGAAAACCCTCCGTTGTTTAGACGGAGGGTTTTTTAGTGGTCAATAAAGAATTAAGCGAGTTCATCATCTTGTGGGCGTGGTGTTTTTCCTTCAGGTAAAGGCTTGTCGGCATGTTTATCCCGAATTACTGAAGGATAATTCCACGATGCATAACGGACCACCAAGATTGCAATCGCCATAATTAAAATTGAACCCGTAATAATCACCAAATCCATATCCGCTTTGTGGTCATGCTGGATATCGGAAATTAAAAGTCGGGTGAGGGCAGTGATGGCGATATAAATTAAAAAGCGGACAGGCATGTGGTTGGTTTTAAAATAGATACCGACCATTGCGCCCAGTTCGAGGTAGATGAATAACAGCAAAATATCATCAATTGAGGCATATTGTTTAATGGTCAGGATCTCATAAACGGTATGTCCTGCCGACCAAATCACCATACAGCCAATAATAAATAAAGCCACATAGTGAAAGCTTTCTACTGCAGTATTGCCCAGTTTATCGAGGAGGGTTTCTATTTTCTCTATTTTAGGGTCACGGTTAGTCATGGCTGCCTCCTGATATGTTGATGGTGGTTTATTGCATCATAAGCAAATTTCATGCACATGACGTATAAAAGCAAAAATAAAGCTGAGTAATAAAAAAACGCCTGACGAAGCAGGCGTTTTTTTATTCAGTCTTTAAGCGATTAAGCTTGGCTAGTGAAATAGTCTTCAGAGAAATTCATGATGACTTCTGCACCTGCTTTTACTTTTGCAATACGTAAGTCGATTTCAGGCAAAATACGTTGAGCGAAATAAGCTGCAAGCGCCAGTTTGTTTTGATAGAAGTCACCATCTTTAGCTTTTGCAGCATTGGCAATTCTTGCAAACATATAGGCAAAGCTGAGTAGGCCGACTGCATGTAAGTAATCTACTGCTGCTGCATTCGGGAACTCTGCACTTTCAGCAGCACGTTCAAGGATATACTTGGTCACTTCTTCCACTTCAGTTGCTGCATCGAGTGTTGCATCTTTAATGAAGTTTAGGTCTGCATCTAAGCTGTTAGCAAAGTCACGGATTTCAGTAATGTAGTCTGCGATGAAGGCACCACCACATTTAATGGTTTTACGACCGATTAAATCTTGAGACTGAACGCCGTTGGTGCCTTCATAGATTTGTGCAATACGTAAGTCACGTACACATTGCTCCATGCCCCATTCACGAATATAGCCATGACCACCGAAGACCATTTGTGAATCAATTACTGCGTTAAATGCAGTATCGGTTAAATACGCTTTTGCAATAGGAGTTAACAGTGCAACGCGGTCATTGGCTGCTTTCACAGCTTCAGGGTCTGTTGAGAACTTAGTGATATCCAGTTGCTGACCCACGTAAACTGCAAAGGCACGAGATGCTTCATTGTTCGCACGTGCATTCAGCAACATACGACGCACATCACCATGAACTAAAATGCTGTCCGCAGGTTTAGCTGGCGATTGAACACCCGACGCGCTACGACCTTGTAGGCGGTCTGTTGCGTACTGTGCAGCATTTTGGTAAGCAAATTCAGATGCGCCTAAACCTTGAATACCCATCGACAAACGTTCGTAGTTCATCATCACGAACATTGCCGCAAGGCCTTCATTTTCTTTACCCACCAAGTAACCTTTGGCACCGTCAAAGTTCATTACACAAGTTGCAGACGCTTTGATCCCCATTTTGTGTTCAATTGAACCTGGACCTGCCGCATTACGCTCGCCTACAGAACCATCTGCATTCACTAAGAATTTAGGTACGATGAAGAGTGAAATACCACGTGAACCCGCAGGTGCATCTGGTGTTTTCGCTAGAACCAAGTGAATGATGTTTTCAGCTAAGTCGTGGTCACCGCCAGTAATAAAGATTTTGGTCCCTGTAATGTTATAGGTGCCGTCTTCGTTACGTTCAGCTTTAGTTTTGATAATGCCTAAATCTGTACCTGCATGTGGCTCAGTTAAACACATGGTCCCAGACCATTCGCCTGAGTAAATTTTAGGTAAATAGGTTTCTTTTTGTTCTTGCGATGCGTAGCTGTTCAGCGCCATACCTGCACCGACAGAAAGAAGCGGGTAGAGCATGAATGATGGATTAGTTGCGAACAGCATTTCATCTGCAAGAACCGTCAGCATTTTTGGCATGCCTTGACCGCCCCATTCCTCATCAGCCGCTAAGCCAATCCAGCCGCCTTCAGCATACTGCTTAAACGCTTCTTTAAAACCAGCAGGGGTAGTCACTGCACCATTGCTAAATGTTGCGCCTTCTTCATCACCTGTACGGTTTAAAGGCAGGGTTACGTTTTGCGCAAATTTAGCCATTTCTTCGAGGATCGCTTCAGCCGTCGCACTGTCTACATGAGCTAGATTTTCATTAGACTGCCAGAACTGATCTGCATTGAAAACGTCATTGAGGATAAACTTCATATCCGCAAGTGGGGCATTATAAATTGGCATGTTCGTTCACCTGTTTATTGTTTAAATCTCTGTAGACTTAGGGCAGCTTAATTAACAATGGAGAGTGTTATCAGATGACCCAAGCGAAATAACGCTCTATTTATAAAGAAAAAGGACCGCCAAAGCTATGACTGTCCTTTTTCATTTCTGTACTCTTGAGTACAACTATTTCGAATATCGATTTAGTTATTAACTACTTAGAATGCAAAGTGCTCTGCATCTAATGCGAGTAACGGTTCTACGCCACCAGCAATCACGTCAACGTGTGAGCGAACACGTGGAAGAATCTTCTTGAAGTAGAAACGAGCTGTCGTGACTTTCGCATTATAGAAGTCAACGTCAGTTGTACCTGCAGCCAATGTTTCTTGAGCCACAAGTGCCATACGTGCCCATAGATAAGCAAGCGTTACATAACCAGAGAAGTAGAGGTAATCGACCGCAGCAGCACCCACTTCATCTGGGTTTTGCATTGCTTTCATACCAATTTGCATGGTTAAGTCGCCCCACTCTTTGTTTAGAGCAGCAAGAGGTTCAACAAACTCTTTCATTGCAGCATTGTCTTTGTTTGCTTCAACAAATTTGTGAATAATCTTAGTGAAGTCTTTCAACATTGCACCTTGAGTACCCAAAACTTTACGACCTAACAAGTCAAGCGCTTGGATTTCAGTTGTCCCTTCGTATAAACACGCAATACGTGTATCACGAACGATTTGTTCCATGCCATGCTCTGAAATAAAGCCGTGACCACCAAACACTTGAACGCCGTGTTTTGCAGATTCAGAACCCGTTTCAGTCAAGAATGCTTTTGCAATTGGCGTAAGCAGTGACAAGATGTTGTCAGAAGATTTACGCTCTTCTTCAGTTGCACCTTGTTCAACCACGTCCGCATGTAGAGACAATAAGTAAACCAGTGCACGACCACCTTCAGCAAATGCTTTTTGAGTTAACAGCATGTTACGAACAGCAGGGTGAACAATAATTGGATCGGCTTCTTTTTCTGGTGCTTTAGGACCTGTCAAAGAACGCATTGCCAAGCGGTCTTTCGCATAGGTTAATGCACCTTGGAATGCACCTTCAGATGCAGCAAGACCTTGAACAGCAGTACCAATACGTGCGGTGTTCATGAAAGTGAACATGCAGTTTAAGCCACGGTTTTCAGGGCCAATCAGGAAGCCTTTTGCATTATCAAAGTTGATTACGCAAGTTGAGTTACCATGGATACCCATTTTGTGTTCGATAGAACCACAACGTACAGCGTTACGCTCACCCACAGTACCGTCTGCGTTTAAGTTAAACTTCGGTACGATGAATAAAGAAATACCTTTGGTGCCTTTTGGTGCGCCAGGAAGACGAGCAAGAACGATGTGAACAATATTCTCAGCCATGTCATGTTCACCCGCTGAGATAAAGATTTTCTCACCCGTGATTGCATAGCTACCGTCAGCTTGTGGCTCAGCTTTCGTGCGGATAATACCCAAGTCAGAACCAGCGTGAGATTCTGTTAAGCACATCGTGCCTGTCCAAACACCTGAAACAAGGTTTGGTAAGTAAGCATCTTTTTGTTCAGCTGAACCGTGATGTTCTAAAGTACGAACTGCACCGTGAGAAAGACCAGGGTACATACCCCATGCCCAGTTTGCAGTACCGACCATTTCTGAAATCACGTTACCTAAAGAAACAGGTAAGGCTTGACCGCCGTATTGCTCTTCAGCAGAAAGAGAAGGGAAGCCAAGTTCGATATATTTTTGATACGCTTCTTTAAAGCCTGTTGGTGTGGTTACAACGCCATCATTCCAAGTACAACCTTCGCGGTCGCCGCTTTGGTTGATTGGAGACAATTCGTTTTCACAGAAATCTGCAGCAGCTTCTAAATATTGGTCAACCAATTCACGGCTTACGGTTTCCTGAAATGCAGGCAATTTAGAATAGTGTTCTTCTGCATTCAATAGCTCATGCAGTACGAATTGCATATCACGTAAGGGCGCTTTGTATTGTGGCATATCGGTTTCCTCAATACTGGTTTAACCAGCTTATAATCCTAATAAACATAAAAACGTGTCTTCTTTGACACGGATTGGAATAACTTAATCGTGCAACATCTTCTAATTTGGTACAAGCGGTTCGGGTGCTTTTCTTGGTGACTGTAAAGTCAAATAAATATTATTCAAAATCGCTAAGTGCACTGAGTGTAAACAGTTTTGCTGCTTTTGGCATGACATAAATAGTCAAAAAGCGTAAAAAGTTATGTCCAATAAAAAAGGCGCAATTTGCGCCTTTTTGATCTATTTATACTTTTTAGAGTGGTTTAAGCAGCCTTATTGGGTGCTGAAACAGGAGCTTTAGGTTGGAAGTGAACGATACATTTGCCATCTACTGTTTGTGTGCCAACTTTTAACTGCACGGCTTTACCATCGGTTTGACCTTGGCAGGCTTTGGTCGCAGCTTGTTGGCGCGCTTGACGTTCAGCTAAACGTTGATCGTATTGCTGAGTTAACTCAGCACGTTTCGCATCGGTTAGTGGTTCGCCGCGTTGCATATGCATACCACGGAATTCACCACGATCGGCTTGATCGCCACGCATTGGGCGATGTTCACCACGTTTCATTTCATCACGGTTAGGTTTAAATGAAATCGCACATGTACCTTCTAGTGTTTGCTCACCTGCTTTGACTTGGACTGCTGAACCCACCGCTTTGCCATCGCAGGCTTTTTTAATGTCTTGCATGACTTGTTTACGTTCAGTACGCATTTTTTCAAATTGTTCGCGTTGTTCAGGTGTCATGTGACGGTCTTTCTGATAATGACCATGCATATGTTGCGACTGCTCCATATCTTTTGGTGCTTGGGTAGATTGACAGGCTGTCAACGCACCTACAAATAAAACGCTGGCAGTGGCTAAAGCAATTTTTGTCATCTTATTCATTCTACAACTCCCCCATACAAGAGCATGTCATTTTGGATGATTAAAGATTAAATAATAAAGATGTAGAAACAATGGAGAGTTTTTTGATGCAGTGTTCTATACAATAACAAGGCAAAAGAATGACCGAGAGATTGCTTTTGAAGATTCGCCGCGTACCGATTGCTTTACGCTTATTCCTCACTGTATTGCTGACCACTTTGGTGATTACCACGGTGAGTTTAGGTGTGTTGCATTGGACGATGCAAAAGAATTTTGCCAAATATGTGGCGGACGTGGAAATGCAAAAGCTCGATCATCTGATTGATAACTTAGCAGGCGTTTATAGCACTTATCATGACTGGGGCAATGCCATTCAAGCGCAAATTTTGCAGATTGAAGGACATGCTGCGCCAGATGATTATGACCGTCTCTCTCGTTGGTGGTTACGTCGCCAGTACGACATTGCTTTGCAACAGCGTTATTTTAAAGAAAATACCAAAACCTTACTCAGTGATGTCTCTACCACTGAAGTCAAACATGAAAAACAGATTTTAACCGAACAAGAACTGCAAGCTTTGGAGGAAAACTTACCTTCGGAGTTTCAACCCTTTGAAGGTTTAAAGTTCCCGCTCAGCGCTAATCAAAATGTTTTCCGTCCAGATCGTAAAAAAGAAGAGATTGAACAAGAGAGCAAACAAAACACAGGCAAAAAACAGTTTATTTCCACGCCTGACCGTTTAGGTCTTAGCTCGCGTTTGTCTTTATACGATACGCAGCGTCAGTTCGTGGTCGGTGAACCTTCGGATGATCAAGTTTCTTTCCGTCCTATTGTGGTGAATAACCAAGTGGTGGGCTACTTGGGGCTGAAACCAGTCCTCGATCAAGATGATGCGTTGAGTATCAACTTCTTTAGTAATCAAAAGCGTTATTTATTACTGGTCTATGGTTTAACCGTTTTTGCCAGTTTAATTGCTGCGTTGTTACTTGCGACTTATTTTAAGACACCGATTCAACGCTTGTTAAATGGTACGCGTGAATTAACCAAGGGTAATTTTCAGCATCAAGTTAAAGTGAATCGAAACGATGAGCTAGGTGATTTGTCCAATGAACTGAACCAACTGGCGGTGATTTTAGATCAGCATGAAATTTCACGTCGTCAATGGGTGTCAGATACCTCACACGAGTTGAAAACACCGCTGGCCGTGTTACAAGCGCAGATCGAAGCTATGCAAGACGGGATTCGAAAGCCAACGCCTGAGCATTTTGAATCGATGTTACGCCAAGTCACCAGTTTGAAAAAACTCACGCATGATTTGGCCGATTTGGCACAAGCGGAAGCACAGCAATTAAACTGTTACTTTGCAACCGTGAACCCTTGGACGGTAATTGAGCAAGAAGTGGAAAACTTTAAGCCCAAATTTGAACAGGCCCATTTAAGCATCAGTGTCGAAGGTGAGGGCGCTGAGTTACAACTTGATATTGACCGCTTTAAGCAAATCATGGTCAATTTGTTGGGTAATAGCATTCGTTATACCGAAGCAGGTGGTCAGGTTCGAGTTCATACGGAACAGTCCACAACATCTTGGACGGTCTATGTTGATGACAGTCCTTATGGTTTAAGTGATGAGCAACTAGCAAGACTCGGTGAGCGTTTCTACCGAGTCGATGACTCGCGTACGCGGAGCACCGGTGGTACGGGTTTAGGTTTGGCTTTATCGGCTAAACTGGCACAGGCTTTAGGCGGCGAATTGAGTTTTGATCATTCGCCTTTGGGTGGTTTACGTTGCAAGTTAACGTTCCCAAAAAAATGAAACACAAAAGGAAGTATGTATGAAACATATTATGCTGGTTGAAGATGAAGTAGAACTTGCACAATTGGTCCGCGATTATCTTGAAGCAGCGGGCTTTGAAGTCAGTATGTTTCACGATGGTCAGGACGCATTTGATAGCTTTACGCAGCGTAAACCGAGTCTGATGATTTTAGATTTGATGGTGCCGCGTATGGATGGCTTGACCATTTGCCGTAAAGTCCGTGAACAGTCGGATTTGCCGATTATTATGGTCACCGCACGCACCGAAGAAATTGACCGCGTGCTTGGCTTGAACATGGGAGCAGATGACTATGTGTGTAAACCCTTTAGCCCGAAAGAATTGGTAGCGCGTGTCCAAGCTGTGTTACGCCGTTTAGAGCGTAAGGCTGAGCCTGAAGATCAGTCTTTGTTCCGTATGGATAAAGCGCAGCAACGTATTTGGTATCAACAAAAGCCTTTAAACCTAACACCGACCGAGTTTCGTTTACTGGAGTTGTTTTTAGAGCATGTGGGTCAAGTTTATTCACGTGCACAGCTACTGGATCATATCAACCCAGACAGCTTTGAAGTGGCTGACCGTGTGATTGATAGTCATATTAAGAACTTACGTCGTAAGATTTCGGATGCAGCTGAAACAGGCAACCGTCATGAATGGGTTCAGGCGGTATATGGAGTAGGCTACCGTTTTGAATATCCTGAAGATTAATTCAGTTTTCTGAACGATAGAAGAAGCGGATAAGCCTAGGCTTATCCGCTTTTTTTATGGGATTCAAGCAAAGGCGGCAATCGAAATCAGCAGTTCGCTTAAACCTCTAGCTTGTGAAATGAAACCGAGCAATCTGCAATTTAAAAGGACAAGACTGGTTGATCGTCTGTGCAAGCGGTACAATTCATTTTTTTATCAGATGAGCATGTGTTTTGAGCAGCGAGACGCCTAAACTTCAGCGCCGTTTAAAGAACCGCCATATCCAGTTGATCGCCATGGGTGGAGCAATTGGCACAGGGCTGTTCTTAGGTTCAGCACATATTATTGAATCTGCTGGCCCATCGATTATTTTGGGTTATATGATTGGCGGTTTGATTGCATTTTTAATTATGCGTCAGCTCGGTGAGATGATTGTGCATGAGCCAGTGACGGGTTCATTTAGCTACTTTGCTTTTAAATATTGGGGGCGGTTTTCAGGCTTTTTAACGGGCTGGAACTACTGGGTGCTGTACATCTTAGTGGTGATGACTGAGCTGACCGCGATTGGTAAATATGTGAATTACTGGTGGCCACATATTCCTGCGTGGGTCTCGGTGCTGGTGTTTTTTGTGGTGATCACACTGGCCAATCTTGCCAATGTCAAACTGTATGCGGAGTCTGAGTTTTGGCTGTCGATGATTAAAGTTGTGGCGATTATCGCCATGATCATCTTCGGGATTTATCTGTTGTTGACGGCTGATGTCGGTTCAACTGCATCCGTCACGAACTTATGGGTACATGGCGGGTTTTTCCCACATGGCTTTGAAGGCTTGTTTTATATGCTGGCCTTTATGATGTTTGCCTTTGGCGGTATTGAGTTGATCAGTATGGCGGCTGCGGAAACCGAAGATCCTGAAAAGAACATTCCAAAAGCCGTCAATCAAACGGTGATTCGGGTTTTCCTATTCTATATTTGCTCGCTGGCGATTCTTTTGTCTCTGGTGCCTTGGAATCAATTGGATTTGGGGGGCTTAGATAAAAGCCCATTCGTACTGATTTTTAAGCAAATAGGCATTGATTGGGCAGCGCATTTACTCAATTTTATTATTCTGACGGCATCGGTTTCTGTTTGTAATAGTGGGATGTATGCCAATAGTCGCATGCTATTAGGTCTGGCCGAACAGGGCAATGCCCCGCAAGTTTTTAAGCAGGTGAATCGGCAAGGGACACCGATTGCGGCTGTTTTATTTTCAGCATTACTGATTTTTGGTTGCGTGCTGTTGAATTACTTTTTGCCTGAAAAAGCGCTCAGTTATCTGATTTATATTGTGGTCAGTGCTGCGGTGTTGAATTGGATGATGATCAGTTTGATCCATCTTAAATTTAGACAGAGTATCAAAAAGCAGGGCATTCAAACTAAGTTTCCAGCGTTATTTGCACCGTTTAGCAATTATTTTGTTTTAGTGTTTATGCTGATGATTTTATATATCATGTGGAATCAGGGTTTTATGCTTTCCGTGTTGATGCTTCCTGTGTGGATCCTCGTGTTATTTGTGTTATTTAAAACATTGAAGGCGAAGAAGAGCTAAAGCGCAAGTGATGATGTTGAAAAGGACTCATATTGAGTCCTTTTTTTATTGGGTTTTTGATCATTTAGGGTTCTGGTTCATGGGTGAATTATAAGTATCTAAAATAATGTTTTAATTTGTCTTTTTACTTTTACGTTTGTTTTAGACAAAGTCGATGAGTCGATATTCAAATCAGCAACTGAATATGAAAATGAACAAGATTTTACTGATTCTCAATGGGTCTTTATCTGAGGTTTGGCATGACCTGCTGATTAACTTGGGTGGAGAGTGAGCTACTCTCATACTTCAACTTTTCGGATTGATATGTATAGATAATTAAATAGGCAAAATTGAGAAAAGAGTGCTTGTATTTCCGACAGATTGAAGCAGTGGGCTATAAAGTTGCTTTTAAAGTACTCAAAAATTAACTTTAAGGAGTCAGGTTTAGCTTCGGTTATCCTGAAAACTATCCACAATTTCTGCGGATAATTTTGGGGGTAAGTCTAATTAAGCTTATTTTTCCATGTACGTTTTGGCTTACAACTATTCAAGTCGATTGCGTCTAGGTCAGTCCCAAGATTTTTTATATGATGCAGTCATAGAGAACAGGAAGTTCCAAAACATAAAACAAAAATGATAAGTTCAATACTAGGATGTGAGGTACGACAGGAGTTATACCTAGCTAACCAATACGAAAAAGCTCGACAGGATGTCGGGCTTTTTTTATGATCTATGAATGCCTCATTTCACTTTTCGTTTCAAAATTTGGGTTCAAATGGGCAATACGTAGAAAACGTCGAAAAACTGTTTAGCCGAGACAATATACCTTCAAATCCATGACCTGTTTGATGCAGTGATAGGGTTGTGCTTTAGAACATGTAATAGGAATAATTAACAATCTTTTTCACTCAATACATATTTAGGTGATGGCTTGAAGCGCAGCGATTCGCTGTCTTTGTCGTTTACTCAGCTTGGATACCACGAGCTCATAAGAGCTATGTAGCAGATCAATGACTAAATCAGGATCTAAGTCTTCATCTTCATATATCGAAATCCAATGCTTTTTATTCATATGCCAACCTGCATGAATATACGGATAAATATCACGTAGCATCGCGCCGTGGTCAGGCGTAACTTTTAAGTTACTTAAAGCCGCGCCACTTAAAGATGAATTGAGCAAAAACATTTTATCCATGACTTTATAGACATCACAGCCTTCACCAAAGGGCTGACTACACGTCACTTCTGGCAGGGCAAGTGCAGCTTTTGCAGCAATAAGGTGTAAGGACATGTTGATCATCACTCTAGTGGAAAGCCTTGTGGATATTGTTTAATTTATCCACAGTTTAAGCCAAATGCTTAAGAGGAACAACTCACCATCACCTCAGGAACATCCGTTGGCAAAGGTGCTAAATCTTCCGCTTTCTCTAGTGCTACATTTCGCTCAAACGGGCGGCTAAGCAGGTCAAATAAGCGTTCGACTTCTGAGAAATCATTCCGTTCAGCCAGCTCAATCGCTTTTTGTGCCATGTGATTGCGTAGGATATAAACAGGGTTGGCTTGTTGCATGGCTATATTAAGTTCTGCTGTGTCTTGATTCGCACGAATTTGTTCATATTGCGCGAGGAAACTTTCAAATTGACGACGGTCAAGGCAGTCATCTTTAATCATTTCATATTGCTGCTCTTGCAAACGCGTAAAGCTTTGTGTGTAGTCGAGCTGTTCGGTTTGTAGAATCCGTAAGAAAGTCATGGCACAGTCAAAACTCTCAGTGTGGAAATGAGGTAAGCCCATTTTCTGACTTAAACCCAGTTTGTAGTGCTCCAAGAACGTGGGTTCATAGTGCTCTAAGCAATCTGCAAGGTCTTGCTTCCATTGTTCTTTGTCATAGTCTTGCGGACAAAGCGGAATGAGGTTATTCAACCATGTCCATAAGTTCCAATGTCCAATGCTTGGCTGCTGCTGATAGGTATAGCGGCCTTGGTAGTCGGAGTGATTGTTAATCCAATTCGGACGGAAGCGTTCCATAAAGCCATAAGGACCAAAATCGAGGGTTGAACCTGTAATGTTTAAATTATCAGTATTCATCACTCCATGTGCGAAGCCGACCAGTTGCCATTTGGCAATCATTACCGCAGTCCGTTGAATCACTTGGGTTGCAAATGCCACAACAGGTTGTTCCGCATCTAAACACTCGGGGTAATGCCATGCGATACATCTTTGGGTAAATTCGCCGAGTAAATCAGGTTGATACTGATTGATCCACTCAAAATGTCCCAAGCGAATATGACAGTCTGATGTACGTAACATCATGGCACCGAGTTCCAACTTTTCCCGCTGCACGCCTTGAGCCGACGAGGTAAAGCCCACCGCGTTGCTTGAAGCCACGCCTAAACTATTCAGCGCATGTCCAGCCAAATACTCACGAATGACGGAGCGAAGTACCGCACGACCATCTCCCATACGCGAGTAAGGAGTAGAACCTGCACCCTTTAAATGCAGGTCAATGGTTTGCCCATGTTGATCAAGAATTTGTGCGATCAATAAACCCCGACCATCACCGAGCTGTCCTGCCCACTGACCAAATTGATGTCCTGCATAGACCATTGCCAATGGTTCAAATTCACTAAAGGTTTTTTGTCCGCTGCAAATCTCTACCCAAGACTGTTTGTCGGCTTCAGACCATTGCAACTGTTCTGCTAAAGCGGCATTGAAATGACCTGCTTTTGCCCCTTTTAGTGGCAAGGGCTGTTGATGGTGATAAAGTTTTGAAGGAAGGAGGGAGTAGCGTGAATTGAACTGCATAGTGAAGGATCACAATGGATAAGCCATGACCCCATCAATATAGCAAAGTTTTATGTTAAGACATATATCCAACTGTTTTAGTCAACTATAAACAGTTTGGCACCTTTTGAGGTGGACGAGCGATGGGCTTCGGCTTGATCCGCAACTTGGTAACTCATGCCAGCTGTGAGGGTAAAAGTTCGACCATCATCTAGTTCGGTGTGTAGTTCGCCTTCTAAGCACAACAGGATATGTCCTTTAGAACACCAATGGTCGGCCAGATAGTTTTCCGAATACTCCACCATACGTACGCGAATCGCGTCAAATTGCTGAGTACGCCATAGGGCATAACCCTGATCACCTGTATGGCGGGTGGTGGGTATCTCGGCCCAGTTGGTGATCCCGAAAGGAATATTCTTAATATCCATGTTGTTATCCTTTATGAACTGCTAAAAAAAGCCCCTTGCGGAGCTTTCTTTTGAAATGCTGAATCAGAGATTAATTACTGAGAAACAGGGGCTTTTTTAATGCTGCGCATCAGTGTGGTCAAGGTTTGACGGTGATGACCTAGACGCTGTTCGACTAACTGAAACTCAATTTTGAGCTTTTCATCCATTTGATGGATTTTTTCAGCCACTGCTGTTTTCTTGGCTTGAATTTCTTGTTCTTTCAATTTTGCCCAGTCATTCAAGGTTTGGGTAAAAGCATCATATTCTTGTGCAATACGAGCTTTCGCAGAGCTGATGTCATCATTGACATTGAGACCATGAACTTCTAAGTCTTGCTCAGCATATTTAAACTTCATCGCAAGTTCAGCTTTTTTAATATTGAAGCTCGGAATACGACGTAAGTTTTTAGCTAAACCGAGTTTTGAGCATGACCAAATCAACCATTTGGTTGGGTCATATTGCCACCATTTCACGCCGTTACGATAGTCGTATTGGAAAATGTGGTGGTAGTTATGATAACCCTCACCCCAAGTAGCAATGGCTAACCAGAAGTTGTCACGTGCGGTATTTTCGTCTGTATATGGACGTTTGCCCCACATGTGGCATAAAGAGTTAATGAAGAATGTAACATGGTGACTGAGGATTAAACGCATTAATCCGCCCAACAATAACACACCCCATAAGTCGCCTACAGCCCAACCAATTGGTAATAAAATACCCATGTGGACGCTGATCACTAAAGGAACATAGTATTTGTGTTGGAACATCACCAATTTGTCATTGAGTAAATCGGGTGCATTTTTAAAGTCAGGTTCTGCTGATGGATAGTCACGAAGCATCCAACCCATGTGCGCATACCAAAAGCCATTGTTAATCGAGTACGGATCTTTCTCGATATCATCGACATGGCGGTGGTGGGTACGGTGACCTGAACTCCAAAATAAAATACTGTTTTGCACGGCAAAGGTACCCATAATCATCAAAATGATTTTTAAGGGTAAGCTTGCTTCATAAGCACGGTGTGCCCATAGACGGTGATAGCCAGCAGTAATACCTAAACTACTAATACCCAGTAATACAAACATACTGATCCAAGCAGCTAAGCTAAAATCATGCTGAAAGGCATATAAGGGAATTGCAATCACAGCCACAATAGGAAGAAAAACCAATGCAAAAATTGCAACCCAGTTAAATGGGGCTTTGGGTAGGGGAGCATTCATCTCCAACAGCACTCCTGAAACCTTGGGAGGTATAAATGGAAGGTCAATCCATTACTTTTTGCATGGATTAAACTACATCATATTAGCATGAGCGAACCGAGATTCACTAGCATTATTGTACAGATGTATTGTACTAAACAGTAACAGAATACGAATGTTTAGGTATCGAAATGATCGAAGCATTTTTAGGCACTATAGTCGTAGAGTGATCAAAGTGAAAAATGAATATTTTAGTCGCGTTCCTCATGTAAAACTTAACTAAATCTTTAGCTTGCTCAATGTATATCTGTCAAATGTTGTAGCATCATTTTAGGAAAATCGGTAATTAATCCATCAATGCCACAGTCACGTAAATGTTTGGCGCGCTCGATGTCATTCACTGTCCAAACACTAATGGCTAAATTTGCTTGTTGTGTGGCTTTTA
Organism: Acinetobacter sp. AB03; assembly: GCF_058107045.1. NCBI lineage: Bacteria > Pseudomonadati > Pseudomonadota > Gammaproteobacteria > Moraxellales > Moraxellaceae > Acinetobacter > Acinetobacter sp. AB03. Next base: position 514,811 of record NZ_JBUEBA010000002.1, read on the forward strand.
ACAAGTCATCGGTTGCCAGTTGGTTCATCCAGCCGATTTGGCAACAGTCGTATTTGAGCGCTTGTTCAATCGCAAGATGTTGAATATCGTCTTCAATCAATAAGCCACGTTTAAATGTTGAGTGTTGATCTTGGAGTGCTTGTAGGATTTTAAGATCAAAACTGGTGATGACCGCACTGTGTTCAAAGCCTCTAAGTTGCTGTGTGAGATGTTGTGTTAGTCGCTCTGCTTCAGCTTGTGTTTGCACGGCTTTGACTTCAACTTCAAGATGTTCGAAGTCCTGCATAATCTGGAGGGCTTGTAGCAATGTTGGCGTACTTTGCTTTTCCCAGTCTAGCCAAATATGTGCTTGGTTATAGGCATCGAGTTGTGTGCTGCTTAATGGGTAGAGTGCTTGGTCACTACCTGTGGTTCGGAGCATGTTGTCATCATGCATAATGATCAGCTCATGGTCTTTGAGCTGACGAACATCAAATTCGACCGCACGTATTCCTAGATCATGAATATATTGAAAACCGCCGAGTGTATTTTCTGGGGCTTCACCACGTGCACCACGATGTCCGATGATTCTCATATTGAACCTAATCTATACGTCTTTGCGTGATTGTAGCGCTAAAAACATCGGATTGGGGATAGATTCTAAGGTGGAGATATCAGATATGTGTAAATGAGATTCGTAATGGTTTGAGGCAGAACTGAACTTGAATGAAAGGCTTCTGTGATATTCAAGATAAGAGAAGGCATTTGACGAGTTTTACGATTGGCAAATGGTTTGGGATACTTTTCCTGAAAGAAATGTAAGCTAAGAAAGCCTTCCAGTGAATTGATCACTGCAAGACTCCGAAAAAATCTATTTCGTTCTAAAAACTTAGAAACGTTTAAATAGTCTCATTAATATTTTTTTGCCAAAGTACTTCACTACCACCTTCGGCACGTTGCAAAGTGCGTGAAGCGACAAATAACCAATCGGATAAACGATTGAGTAATTGTAATGAAGTGGCTTGAATATTTTGGTCGCGGCTATGTACAGTCATCAGGCTACGTTCTGCACGGCGGCATACTGAACGGGCTTGGTGTGCGTAGCTACATGCCAACGTGCCCGCAGGTAAGATGAAATCTTTGAGCATAGGCAAGTCTTCATTCATACGGTCAATTTCATTTTCCAAAAATTCAACTGCAACAGGTAACACCATATTGTAGTTTGGAATGCAGACTTCGCCACCCAGATCAAATAACCAGTGTTGAATTAAGCTTAAAGATTTGTCCCAAGCGGCTTTATCTTCAATTGAACTGATAGTAATTTGTGCGCGTAAAATACCAATGCAAGAATTTAATTCATCGACATCGCCTAAAGCGCCGATACGTAAATCATCTTTGGCAACGCGTGAACCATCGCCAAGACCTGTTGTGCCTGAATCGCCTGTACGGGTGTAAATTTTGCTTAAACGGTGGCCCATAGTTTTTCCTAGAATTTTTAAGTCATAAAAAAGGATAATGTCGGTCAGAACATTATCCATAAACTGCGCTGTTTTAAATGTTTTTTGAGGCTTTAAGTTAAATTAATAACGGAAAGTGACTCCAGCAGAAGCAAGGCGACCGCCGTTGATATACCAATCTTTAGATGGGTAAGTATTTAATACCTCACGATATTTAACATCACCTACATTTTGAATATTGGTAAATAGTTTTACATTTGGATTGATGTTCCAAAAAGCATTGAAGTCAACAGTGGCATAACCTGGTACTTTTACAGAATTTTCACTATTACTGGCATTCGAGTTTGAACGAGCAATTGCAGAAACACTTACACCATAAATCGCATTTTCTAAACCAGTGGTTAAGGTAACTGTATTTTTAGGGCGGTAGGCAATTTCTAAACCAGTTTCTTTATTTTCGGTTTTTACATAGGCATATTCAGTTGATAAGAAAAGATCATTTTGTTTCCATTTAAGACCAACTTCACCACCAGTAAATTGCGCTTTATTGATGTTTTCATAAGTGGTTGTTGATATATTTGTTGCAGAATCATAACTTGGGAATGATGTAATTAAGTTTTTAATATCTGTTTTGTATGCTGATAAATAGAGTGCTAATGCAGACGTAAACTGATGGTCTAAACCAATTTCATAAGAAATACTTTCCTCTGGCTTGAGGTTGGTATTGCCATAAGTATGATAGATTCCATATTGATCAGACTCTTCGCTATAGTAATAGAGTTCTGTAAGTGCAGGAGCTCTAAATGCTGTTCCAACATTGGCATAAACACTGGTTGTCGGTTGTATAAAATAACGAATAGCGCCTTGTCCAACAGTATGATTACCAAAACGTTCATTATCTTCTAGACGTACACCAACTTGGGTATTAAATTTTTCGTTTTTAAATTGGTGTTGTACATAATAACCCGTGCTATCTACACTTTGGTTACTGTTTAAAATGGTATTACTTTTGAAATTTGCATCATTATAAGTTGCACCAACTAAAATGTTTTGATTCGGTGTGAATTTCCATTTTAGATTTAAGTCACCTTGATTATTTTCAGTATTATAGTATGAACCATAATCACGTACATCTTGCTTATCTTGAACATTTGCATATTGCGTATTCAAAACTAAATTAGGCAAAATGTTATAAGCAACTTTGGCATTGATGACACGATTCTCAAATTGACGAGGCGAATCGTTGTTTAAGCTTAGATAATGGAAAAGATTAGTCCCTTTATTTTCGCTAATAGAGACACTGGTATCAATTAGGTCTTTTTGAGTATAACCTAGTTTCGCATTGTAGCCCTTTTGGTCATATCCAGCTTTTTTATTTTTAGATTGGCTTTCGAAGATAGGTGTACCATCACTTTCTAAGCGTTGTCCACCAACTTGAGCATAGAAACCTTGATTGGTAACTAAATTAGCATTTACGATCGTTTTATAAGTATTATTTTCACCGTAAATCCCCGTTAATTCAGCACCTGATTTTTCTGGTTTTTTAGAAATTAATTGAATAACCCCGCCAATTGCATCACTACCATATTGTACTGATGCAGGACCTTTTAAGATTTCAATTTGTTGTGCATCATTGGTATCAATAAAGCCAGAAAATAAAGGTGAATAATGATTCTGATTATTTAATCGAGCGCCATCTTTTAAGACAAGTGTATGGGGCTGATACGTTCCACGTAGATAGATTTCTGGTACTTGTCCAATACCCCCCGATTGTTTGATATAAATACTTGCATCTTTTTGAATTAGATCAGACAAGTTAAGCGTGGGATTTTTTTCGATCGTCTTTTGATCAATTACATTAATACGTGCAGGTACATCTTTAATCTTTTCTTCAGAACGCGATGCGGTAACCACTAAAGTTTCTAAAGATGCATTGACAGAAGAATCTGTATTTGCTTGTGCCGATACGGAGAAACCCATCGCAATAGCGATAGCACCTACAAGTGCAGTAGGTTGAAAAAGAGTAGACATGTTTTTACGCTCCATACATTCACCCCCCGTGAATGATTGAGTTAAATGGCGCAACAAGCAGGTCTCCGGACTTAAATATAAATATTGCGAACAATATTGGTATATCCATCTTCCCACACGAGTGCAGTGATGTAAGTGCAAATACTTATAAAGATATACGTTTCGTTTTACCGTTGCGGGGGCAGTGTTGGATTCTCACCAACTTCCCTAAAGCATAGTGCTTAGACTTATTGCATTTGAGCGAAGTATAAGGTTTGTATGCGAATTAAACAATCTATGTAAAGATTTTTCAGGATGAACTTTACGCAAGGTGAAAAAATTGCATTACAATGATTCGCCCTGTTATTTATAGATCAGCTATAAATAGGGTTGAGCCAGAGTCATAACCTATGCGAACCCGTGCCAAAATTTGTGGAATTACCCGTAGCCAAGATATTCACGCTGTGGTCAATGCCGGGGCAGATGCAATTGGTTTTGTATTTTTCCCGCCTAGTCCACGCCATGTAAGTGCCGCTCAAGCTAAAGAATTGATTCAACACGTGCCTGCGTATGTGCAAACTGTTGGGCTTTTTGTGAATGCCACAGCGGATGACATTGCCGATGTGTTAAAACTAGTAGCGCTGGATATCATTCAATTTCATGGTGATGAAACACCAGAAGACTGTCAGGCAATTGCGGCACAGGTTGGGCGCCGTTGGTATAAAGCCATTCAAGTAATATCTGAAATGGATGTGGTGGCAGAAGTTCAACGCTTTCAACAGGCAGGGGCAAGCGCAGTGCTCTTAGATGCATGGCATCCTGAACTGAAAGGGGGAACAGGACACAGTTTTGACTGGTCACAATTCCCCAAACTGGATATTCCTTTGATTTTAGCTGGTGGTTTAACCCCAACTAATGTTGAAGACGCTATAAAGACGACTGGGGCTTATGCTGTAGATGTCAGCGGAGGCGTCGAATCCGCTAAAGGTATAAAAGACCAACAACTTATAGAAAACTTCATGCAAGGAGTCCATCGTGGATCAGCAAAGTAATGTGATTGACTATACCCAATACCCAGATGCAAAAGGGCATTTCGGTATCCATGGCGGACGTTTTGTGTCAGAAACTCTAATGGCTGCATTAGAAGACTTAGAAAAGCTCTATTTCCGTATGAAAGATGATGAGCAATTTCTGGCAGAATTCGACCGTGACCTCGCCTACTATGTAGGTCGTCCTAGTCCTTTATATTATGCTGAGCGATGGTCGAAAGAGTTGGGTGGGGCGCAAATTTACTTAAAACGTGAAGATTTGAACCATACTGGCTCACATAAAGTGAATAACACCATTGGTCAGGCACTATTGGCAAAACTGTCTGGTAAAAAACGTATTATTGCCGAAACAGGTGCTGGTCAGCATGGTGTAGCAACGGCCACGATTGCCGCACGTTTAGGGCTTGAATGTGTGGTATTCATGGGTGCTGAAGACGTGAAACGTCAAGCCATGAACGTGTACCGTATGCGTTTACTCGGTGCGACCGTTGTTCCTGTGGAAAGTGGCTCTAAAACATTGAAAGATGCCATGAACGAAGCTATGCGTGATTGGGTGACCAATGTTGATTCAACTTACTATGTGATTGGTACGGTTGCAGGCCCACACCCATATCCGCAGTTAGTTCGTGACTTCCAATCCATTATTGGTCGTGAAGCTCGTAAACAAATTCAAGAGCAAGCAGGGCGTTTACCTGATGCTTTAGTGGCGTGTGTGGGCGGTGGTTCAAATGCAATGGGCTTGTTCTATCCATTCTTAAATGATGCTGATGTGAAAATGTACGGCGTTGAAGCAGCAGGCTATGGCATTGAAACGGGCAAACATTCTGCACCGTTAAATGCAGGTCATGTCGGTGTTTTACATGGTAACCGTACTTACTTGATGTCGGATGAACAAGGTCAAATCATTGAAACGCATTCGATTTCTGCTGGTTTGGACTATCCGGGTGTAGGTCCTGAACATAGCTTCTTAAAAGATATGCACCGTGTTGAATATGTTCCGATCAATGACAATGAAGCCTTACAAGGCTTCCGTGATTTAACCCATATTGAAGGGATTATTCCTGCACTGGAAAGTTCTCATGCGATGGCTTATGTCACTAAACTTGCGCCAACCATGTCTAAAGATCAAATTATTATTGCGACTGTTTCAGGTCGTGGTGATAAGGACTTAATGACTGTGGCGCGCATTGATGGCGTGGAAATGGTTGAGATGTAAGAATCCTCCACTAACCACTTTTGAAAAAGAGAGAAAAGCCTCCCCCCCTTTTTTAATAAATGAGGGTTGGGTAGATTACAAAAATCGTGCTGAAGTAATTCAGCACGATTTTTTTTGAAATAGACGTTTATCCAAAACATGAATAAGTGAAGGTGACCTAGATGTTGCCCGTTGAGCAGCATTACAGGGATGTAATGTCTGCTCAATAAGATGGTTTTGTTACTTTTGACGAAACAAAAGTAAGATATTTCCTCCCAATGAAAGCTCTGGTCAAATCTATCTTACTGGTCATGTAACGTTATCTGTATTTTGACGGAGTCTTACCGCTTACACCTCAAATGTAAGGAGTTCATAATGTTACTTTGGATAAGCCCAAAGTAACCAAAGGCATTGTCATTCGCAAAACTCGTCCTATACTTTCATGTGATTAATATCGTTGCAAAAACATTTCTCTCGCAGTGTGGTCTACCTCGAACAATTGCGAATAACGTTTCCGTGAATCTCATGTTAGCTGTAAAAATGTGTCAAAAAAAGGAAATAGAATGCCCAACTTATTTATGGTCATGCTTGGTGGTCGCCATGCCCACGCCAATACCGAAGTTCATGATGTTGTATTTGCTGTCGCTGACAGATTACAAGACACCTACCCGCAACTTAAAAATGCGTGGTTTGGTGAACAAAAAGGCTTACATATTGATGCTTGGACGCAAGTGAATGGTGTTGAAAGTGCAGGGAGAAAATACCAAATACAGTTTAGTGATGCACAGCCTCAAGTCACAGATGAAAAACTGTGGCTCATAAATTTAGGTGGGTATGACACACATGAATTTGGGGAGTTACATCGTTATGTACTCGTGGTTGCTCCGCATGCCGCAGAAGCCAAACAACTTGGCAAACAACATTTTGATCAAAAGTGGCAAAAGCAACATACTGACCGTATTTTAGAAGTCGATGACTGTATCTCGATTGATTGTGTACATGGGCGTTATGTGGCTTTGGTTGAAGCTGAGTTTGATGCAAATACGTGGGAAAATACATATCTCATGTTAAATTAGAATCAACAGGTTCGCTCTTTCTGGCATAAGATGGATTAAAACGAAAAAACGAGTTTCATGAATAATTTGATGAAAAAAACAACTAAATACTATTCATGATTAAAATTATAGGCATAATATGCCTATGGATATTCATTAACTTTTGCTTAAGGATAAAGCATCAATGGATTTGATACAGTCCAACGGACAACCACATTATGGTCGGTTTAGCGAACTTCCAAAAACCATTGATTTAAATAAGTATCAGTATAAAACCCCGTATGGCGAAGTCCTCACTGGCTGGCGGAAAAAGCTGAAATATAAGAAGTTTAAGTTTTGTAGCATTCAACATGAGCATTACACCATTGGCTTAGCGATCGCTGATATTGCTTGGGCTGGGCATGGTTTCGTTTATATTTACGATCATCTTAAAAATGAAGTGCTTGAATGGAATGCCGTGAATTTTCTGGCGCGTAAAACCGTATTAGATGAACAACCTTTGTATAACCAAAGTGTGTTTGCAAATTCACCGTTTCAAATTGAAATTCAGCATGCCAATGGGGTGCGTTATGTTCAAGTCACTAAGTATGGTGAGATTAAGCTGAGTGCCCGAATTTTCTGCGCAGGTACTGATCCATTGAGTATGTGTAGTCCAACAGGGATTAATGGTTGGACTTATACTCAGAAATTGACCACCTTAGCGTGTGAGGGTTTTTTTACCAATAAAGCGGGGCAGATCATTCAGTTTAATGAGCGGACCTTGGCTGCGCTAGATGATACCTGTGGTTTCCTCCGACCGGAAACAGCTTGGTTTTGGCTTTCTTGTAGTTTTTGGGATGCACAGGGTAAGCGTATTGGTCTGAACTTAGCCTCTGGTGTGAATGAAAGTTTTGGCAATGAAAACTGTCTGTGGGTGAATGGAAAGCTCTACACTGTGAGTGATGTTCTGTTCCAAATGGAAGAAGAAGGGCGTTGGAGCATTCGCTCGCTAGATGAACGCTTAAATTTAACCGTGACCACGGGGTGGCGCCGTTTTGAAAATCTAAATTTGCGTCTCGTGGGCAGTCAGTTTAGTCAGTGGCAAGCCAAAATTAGCGGTACGATTCAGCAGGGTGATCAAGAGATTGTATTGCTAAATGAATATGGACTGCTCGAACAGCACTATGCAAAGTGGTAAAAACACTTGTGATAAAAAAACCGGCATCATGCCGGTTTTTCTTTTGCCTTTATTTATTAAAACGACTAATTTGCTCCAATGCTGCTTGAACATGAGCATAGTTTGGCTCTTGATCTGACATTGGCTGATTCTTTTTGTCTAAGATTTCGAATTGCCCAATAGCCCCCACTTCTAAGATGTTTTTAGGGGTAACAATGCCATATTTACTATAGCTTGAGGTTAAAATCCAATCACGTTGAATTTGTGCTCCCAACAAATCTTCACCCACTGAATAGTCGTGAATTTTTGTGGTCACACCCAAATAGTTCTTCATGAGAGTTGGAACAATATCTTGATGGCTAGTTAAAACTTGGTTATTCCATAGTTTATCAGCTTGAATCTTCGGACCAATGATTGCAAAAGGAACTTTGACTTGAGGGTCGGTAAAGTTACCATTATGTCCCCAGAAGTTTTGAAGATTATCATTCACCTCTTGTCCGTGGTCGCCAGTAATGATGACCAATGTGTTTTCTGCATCACCCGTTTCTTTTAGTTTATCTAAAACCTGTTTCACAATGCTGTCGACGTAGTGCACACTGGTTTTATAACGATTCATCATTAATGAACGATCAGAATCATTACTTAACTTGAGATAATTAACCTCATCCAGCATAGGTTTGTACTGGTGTGGATAGTCTTTAGAGAAGCTGTATCCGTGTGGGGAGTCGTAAAATAAAAATGAAAAGGTCGGTTTGTTTCGATCTCTTTTTTCATACCACTTTAACCAATCCTGCGTTAGTTCTTCATCTATACCCCCCGCCACTTTGCCAGAAGAACCAATACGTAAATTTGGCACTTTTGAAAATGCGGTTTCGTGGAATTCAGGGTTGGTTAATTTGGCAGCAGCAAATAAACCGAGTTGATAATTCAGTGCTTGCAAACGGTCAATAAATACTGGACTTTGGCGGTTCACAATCATGCCATGCCAGTAAGTACCAGGAATACCATAGAACATCCCAAAAATACCTGTGCGTGTGGCATTTCCTGTTGAATAGTGTTGATTAAAAATCTTTCCGTTCTGCGCATAACTCCACAAGTTTGGTGAGTTGTCTGCATTAAATGTGTCTGCACGCCAAGAATCAATCACGATAAACATAATATTGGTGGGTTGCTTTGGAGCTTCTCCAACAATCGGCGTCAGCGGATAATTCAGGTCACTTTTACGTTCTAAAGACATAGCCTTTTGTTTTTCTAAGGCTTCTTCATCAATCCAGCCGTACTTTTTCATGGTTTTATTCGAGGTCATCGGATAAAACATCGGTAAATAGCGTTGTGTCATGGTCACAGGTTGATAGACATGTGCTGCAGCCCAAACGTGAATACCATTACTTAAAAGTAAAGCGACAAACACTAAGCCTGTAAACTTTTTACCAATGCTCCATGAAAAAGTGGGTAATTTTTTCTCTAAGAATCGGATCAAGTAAAATTGTGCCGCAAAAATACAGGTAATCGCAGCAATGACCATCAGCCATGTTGAGAGTGAGAAACTCACAACCTGACCTGACATCACCAGCTCCAGCATGACGGTATTGATATGGAAACGGTACTGTGCATAAACGAAAGTATCTATGATCAGTGCAATGAGTGCCAAGCTAGCAATACTTGCTTGCGTAATATGGCGTAGCGTATTGGGTAGAAATAAGCTCGGAATCAAGATCAAGCCAATCAGGGACGCAAGCACAGTCATGTGCGAGAATGTTCCAGTAAATAAGAAACTGAATCCCAGTAAATCTGTTGGAAACTCAGATAAATACAGGAAATATCTGCAAGCAATGAGCATCGAGATCACTGCATTGACCATGATCAGATAACCAAGAACGCGGAGTTTGAATTTAAACGACATTTTTAACTTCGGATGTAATCGGACATACAAATTCAACTTCATATGCCCATGTTTTAAGATGGCGTATGATACCTAAACTCATCCAAAGTGTATATTTGTTGCGCTTACTGAATTATTTCCCTGCTTGCCAAAAAGCTTCACTTGCTAAAATCGGGTCATGACTTTCTGCTAGGGTATCGATCCAAACATCGTACTGTTCAATCACTGGATGTTGATTGGGATGAAAGTCTTTCTTAAACCAATCGAGATATTGACCACGCATCCGTGACAGTATCCCTTTTTCCCCAAAGAACCAAGGCAGCCCTTTACGCATCATTTGCAAGCGTTGAATACGGCTAAAGCCATCATGCTTGAGCATGACATCTGCACGATAAGTGGTGAAACCAAACATCATCACCGTGGTAAAGGCCAATGCAAATAGACGCGTCGCTTCAGGTACATGTCCGACTTGTTTCATCACATCAAACGCCACATCACGGTGTTCCATTTCTTCAATGGCATGCCATGCAAATAAAGCACGTACATAGGGATGAGCTTCAGCCAACGTGGCTTTATGGCTATAAAAAGTCTCGGCCATCAGTGCGGTTAAATGTTCTGCCGCAGCCGTCATGGCAATGTTGTACTGCGGCGAGCGTTTGCTTAATTCGAACTCAAAGATTTTATTTAAACGCTGAATAAACTGATCAACAGGCATGCCTTGTTCTCGCATGACCTGATTCATTTTGTCGTGGGCAATGCCATGCTGTGCTTCCTGTTTAATAAAATCACTGACACGAGCCGCTAAGCTTGGGTCTGTAATTTGGTCCCTAAACAAACGCACGCTTTGAATAAAATAGCGTTCTCCATCGGGGAAAGTGAGGCTGAGTGCATCGAACATGCGCGTCCGAAATGGGTCACCGCCAAACCAAAAACGGGGCACTTCATCGAGCTTAAAATTAAGTTGGGTTCGCACAATCGGTTCAATAGGGGCTGTAATAATGGCATTCATTTTGTTTTACTTCATTTGCCTTGGATGATTGCAGTATGTCGGAGAAAATGCAGTTTGTTTTGACAGATATTGCCATTTTTTATACATTTTACGCCAATGTGAAAATATCGCATGTCAAATAGCGGGTAGGCCGTCATGCAAGAATTACAAATCCCCAATGGTTATTTTCAGCTCTGGAATATGTATCTTATAGAGCAAGGAATCGATTTTCATCAACTCGGTTTTTTAGCGCAATATCAGTATGAATTGGAGCATGTATTACAACTGTCAATCGATACCCAATCACCATTTTCTTTCTTTCAAACGATTTTGCAACTGACGCGAGAACAGTTGGATTGTCCTCAGTTGATTATGGAGATGGCAAAATTTATTCAACCTGAGCATTTTGGTGTTTTAGGTTATATGGCCACACGCAGTAATAGCATGGCTGAAGCACTGAGTTATGTGATGCGCTTTAGTCGTTTGGTGATTGATGGGGCAGAAGCTAGTCCCATGCAGATGCAGCAATGGGGCAATGAAATTTGGCTGACTTGGCCTTTTCTCAATGAGAAATATGCTTCACTGAATGAAATGACCATGGCATCCATTGTGCATTTGGCCAAGAAAATTTTCCCCGATCAATTACAATTCTTAAAAATCCAAATGGCGCATCCAGCCCAGATGGCACAGTATCATTATCAAAAATTTTATGGCTGTGAAGTGAGCTTTAATCAAGCCTGCTATGCCTATGTGATGAGTGCGGACAGTTTGACTTTAAAATCGGGCTTTGCTGATCCTTCTTTAACGCAGCTTTTACTGAAACAAGCAGAGGTAGCAATTGCCCTCAAGCCTCGTTATGAGAGCGTATTGCAACAGATTCATAGCGCCGTGGCTGATTATCTTAAGGCACATGCGGAAGCTCCTAAAATTGAACAGATTGCCAATGAATTACACCTGTCAACGCGGACCTTACAACGCCAGTTGCAAGACTGGGATAGTTCATTTAAGCAAGTACTTGAGTCAGAGCGCATGAAACGATGTGAATATCTCTTACAACAAGGTTTGAGTTTAACTGAAATTGCTTTACAACTCGGCTATTCGGGACAGTCAGCTTTAGCGCGTGCTTATAAACAGCACAGTGGACAGACCTTATTACAGTTGAAACGACAACTGAAATAACAGCTGGCATAAAAAAAGCGCCTTTGGAGAGGCACTGAAATGTATGAAATGATCAGACTGATTTCAGTCGTGGAAAACGGAATACAATCGCAAGGATGGCAAAGATTGCTAGTATCCAACAGTAGTAAATGCTGCCGATGAGTTCAACTGGTGAAAGCTTTGCAATTGAGCAGGCCAATAGAAGTTGTGCACCATAGGGAATAAGCCCTTGTACAACACATGAAAAGATGTCGAGCAAAGCGGCTGCACGTTTTGGGTCTACGCCATATTCTTTAGCGACTTCACGCGCCATATCGCCCGATAAAATAATCGCTACAGTGTTGTTGGCCACAAAAATGTTGGAGAAAACCACCAAAAAGCTTAATCCGATTTCACCTGCGCGCTCACGACCAACTTTAAATAAACGGGTGAGGCTGTAAATGCGTTGAATAAGCCAGTCGAGTCCACCTTCTTTTTGCATAATGGTCGAAAGACCGCCCAAGAACATCGACAGTAAAGCGACTTCAAACATACCGACAAAACCATCATAGATGGCTGTGTTGAGTTGAATGACCGTAAATTCTGGCTGTGTAATCAGTCCCATCACCCCAGAGAGCACTACACCGACTGTAAGTACCGCAAGCACGTGTAAACGACTGAATGCGAGGAAAAACACCACCACATAGGGCAATACTAGCCAAGGGTTAAAGTCTTTGGATTGAATGGTTTCGGTTTGATGGATGCTAAAGACATAAATCGCGATTGTGATTAAAGCCGCAGGTACTGCAATCCAGACATTGACGCGAAACTTGTCTCGAAGTTGAACTTTTTGACTGGTGGTGGCTGCAATGGTGGTATCCGAAATCATTGAAAGATTGTCACCAAACATCGCACCGCCCACGACCGCACCTATGGCATAGACAGCAGCAATATCGGTGGCTTGAGAGAAACCAAAGGCAATCGGTGCACAGGCCGCAATGGTGCCCATTGAGGTACCCATTGCTGTTGCAATGAACGCTGAAATAATGAATAGCATCGGTAACACAAAGGCTGGTGGAATCGCAGACAAGCCCATTTGCACTGTGGCATCGACACTACCAATGGCGCTGGTGGTACTGGCAAATGCACCTGCCAGCATGAACACCATAAACATTAAGATGAGGTTCGGGTGACTTGCACCGCGCAGAAAGGTTTCGATGCCTTGATTTAGCTCACCGCGGTAAATCAACACCGCCAAAATAATGGCAGGAATGGCCGCAACAGGCGCTTTCATTTGATAGAACGCAAACTCGGTTCCAATCACAGAATGGTAAATACCACTGCCTAAGAAAATGGCTAAAAAAACAATAAGCGGTAACAGCGCAAGCGCACGTGCTTGCACTAAACCTGAGTTATCGGTGGTCATAGGAGATAGGGAAATGAAAGAATGTGCGTAGTATAATGCAGGTTTTGCTATTTCATAAAACTTTAAATGTAAAAGCTAAGCCGTCTATTTTTATCATTTTTTTTCAAATAAAAATAAGTTTATCTAAAACTTAGACATTTTGGTATTTCCTAAAATTAGGCATCTTTGATCATTGAGAAAAAAACCGAAATATCAGTAAATGGTGCTTTACGGTTGTTCTGAAAATATTTGACGAAAAATGAATTGGAACGCGAACGCGATGTGCTCTATTCAATGAGTAAAAAATAGCGTTACAATGCAGCGTCTTGTATTTTTACAAAGCCAACTCCTCAGTAGTTTTAATTTTAAACAAGTTAAGGAAAGCACAACCCTATGTCACGTTTAGCCACTCGTTTTGGACAGCTTAAATCTCAACAGCGTAAAGCTTTGGTTTCTTATGTTATGGCTGGTGACCCTCATCCACAGGTAACAGTTCCTTTGTTACATCAGATGGTTGAGGCGGGTGTAGATGTGATTGAACTCGGTCTTCCATTTTCAGACCCTATGGCAGATGGTCCTGTGATTGCCCTTGCTGCAGAACGCGCATTGGCAGGTGGTACCAATACCTTAGATGCTTTGAATATGGTCAAAGAGTTCCGTCAAAAGGATCAAGAGACCCCAGTCGTATTGATGGGTTATCTGAATCCTGTTGAAGTCATTGGTTATGAAAAGTTTGTATCGACTGCGCATGCATGTGGTGTCGATGGCATTCTACTGGTGGACTTACCACCAGAAGAAGCAGCAGAGCTTGATGTTGTATTGAAGCAATTTGATATGGATCAAATCTTTTTACTAGCGCCAACCTCAACGGACGAACGCATTAAACATGTGGTGAAACAAGCGAGTGGTTTCATCTATTACGTGTCTTTAAAAGGGGTCACAGGTGCAGCAACTTTAGACGTTGCTGAAGCTGCAAACCGAATTGCAAAAATTAAAGCAGAAACAGATATTCCTGTCGGTGTTGGTTTTGGGATCAGTGATGCGACATCTGCCAAAGCAATGGGCGGAGTGGCTGATGCTGTGATTGTTGGTAGTGCTTTTGTTAAGCAATTTGCAAGCTTAGCACCAGAACAAGCCGTGGTTGAAACGGTTAATAAAGTCAAGGAGCTTCGAGCAGCGCTCGATGAGTTAGTATGAGTCAAGATGTTAAATCAGGGAAAATCCTAAGCCCATCGACGCCATGGACTGAACGTGGTGTACCCGGTATTCAAGTACCTGATGAGCAAACCTCACTCAAGGCGACGTTTACAGAACCAACGATTGAATGCCCTGAGTGCCATGCACTTGTTACACGTACTGCAATGTCATTTAACGCGTATGTTTGCCCTCAGTGTGATGAACATTTGCGTATGAAAGCCCGTGATCGTTTGAATTGGTTCTTTGACCAAGTGCAAACAGAATTGGGACAAGAATTTAAAGCCAAAGATCCGTTGAAATTTGTCGACTCAAAGCCATATCCAGCGCGTATGAGTGAAGCACAGACCAAAACAGGTGAAACTGAAGCCTTGGTGGTGATGCAAGGTTTACTTAAAGGTATTCCTTTGGTTGCCTGTGCCTTTGAATTTGACTTCATGGGTGGTTCAATGGGTACGGTTGTTGGTGACCGTTTTGTGCAAGCGGCTGAAAAAGCCATTGCGGACAAACAACCTCTGATTTGCTTTGCTGCTTCAGGCGGTGCACGTATGCAAGAAGGCATGTTGTCTTTGATGCAAATGGCGCGTACTTCAGCGGCCATCCAAAAAATGAAAGACGCGGGTCTGCCATATTTGGTGGTGTTGACGCATCCAGTTTACGGCGGTGTAACGGCATCTTTAGCAATGCTCGGTGATGTACATATTGCAGAGCCGAAAGCGATGATTGGTTTTGCAGGTAAACGCGTGATCGAACAAACGGTACGTGAAAAGCTAGAAGAGCCGTTCCAGCGTGCGGAATACTTGCTTGATCATGGTGTAATCGATCAAATTGTTCACCGTCACGCATTACGTGATACAGTTTATCGTATTGTCGCGAAACTGATGAATTTGTCTTGAACACAGCACCACTTGCAACAGACTCTTTAGAAACATGGCTCGATTATTGGGGCCATGTTCACGTTACGGGGATTGATTTAGGATTGGAACGGGTCATTCCTGTAGCTGAAAAGCTCGGTGTGACACGTCCCGATGCCAAAGTTTTAACTGTAGCGGGAACCAATGGAAAAGGTTCGACCACCACTACATTGGCTGCCATTTTAAATGCGCAAGGCTATAAGGTGGGATTGTATCAGTCACCACATATTTACCGTTTTAATGAACGGGTCAAATTGCGTGGTGTAGAGGTCGATGACCAAAGCTTGGTCGATGCTTTTGTACAAGTGGATCAAGCGCGCCGTGATTGTGATTTAAGCCTCTCGTTCTTTGAGGCGACCACACTCGCGGCTTTTGTCATTTTTAAAGACCAAGCATGTGATGTTTGGGTCCTTGAAGTCGGTCTGGGCGGTCGCTTAGATGTGGTCAACGTGATTGAACCCGATGTTGCGGTGATCACCAATATTGGTTTAGACCATACTGACTGGCTGGGCGATACCATTGAAAAGATTGCCTTTGAAAAGGCAGGCATTATCCGTCCCAATATTCCTGTGGTGTTTGGCGGCTTACAACAAATCCCTCAAGCGATTATCGATAAAGCGGATGCTTGTGCTGCAAAACTTTATGCAGTGAATCGTGACTATTTTTATCAACGCAGTGAGCATGGTCAGTCATGGATGTTTGCATCCAGCGGCACTACTTTAAATTTACCTCTCGGCACATTGGCGGTTGAGAATATTTCAACAGCTGTTGCTGCTGTTTTATTGAGTGGTTTAACTGTCACTCAAGCGGCTATTTCTGAAGGAATTCAAAATGCAAAATTGCAAGGTCGTTTTGAAATTCGCCAAATACAGAACAAAACGGTAATTTTTGATGCAGGGCATAACCCGCATGGTGTTGCTTTTTTATTAAATCAATTGCGAAATTTCCTAAAATACAATAAACAGTACACTGAAGTAGTCAGTGTTTTCTCGGTGTTGGCAGATAAAGATGTGAAATCTGTCACAGAGTTATTGAAAGATTCCATACAAATGTGGAAAATTGCGGCATTAACTGTCCCGCGTGCAGCTCCAATTGAACAATTGGATCAAGCGCTGCAAGGGCAACATGTGCAGCACTTTGACAGTGTGAAATTGGCTTTTAAATCAGCGCTCGACGAAACAAAGAATAATCAGCTGATTTTGGTATGTGGTTCATTTCATACCTTAGAAGCGGTATGGGAGTATTTGGAAGAATGTCAATGAATAGCAAACAACGTTGGATGGGTGGCGTTGTTTTATTAGGTGGTGGTGTCCTTTTGGCGGCATTACTGCTTAAAGGCAAAGAAGAAATACATCAAAATAATATTAAAACACCAGAGCTAGTCACACAAAATGTGCAACGTAATGCCGAAGGTGAGTTGGTTCAACTTCAGCCGTTAACGGTTGATGTTGAAACAGAAAAGCGTTTACTGGAACAACAACGTGTAGCACGTGAAAAATCGGTTGCTGAACAAGAAGCTCGTGCGGCCGAATTTTTAGCAATGCAACAGCAAGCCGAAGCAGATGCTGCACGTAAAGCAGCGGAAGAATATGCCGCGTTGAATGCGCACCGTAATGCTGCACAGCAAAGCTCGGACAACATTCCACCAGAATTGGTTGAAGATGAAAAAGCCAAGCAACAGCGACTTGCTGCGGATAAAGCCGCTGAAGTAAAGAAGTTGGAACAGCAAAAGCTGCAATCGCGTACTGAAGCTGAAAAAGCAGCGGCTGCAAAAAAACTGGCTGAGCAAAAAGCCTTAGCAGAAAAGCAAGCACTTGAAGATAAAGCTAAGCGAGAAGCTGAGGCTAAACGTAAAGCAGAAGATGAGCGTAAGGCTGAAGCGAAAAAAGAAGCCGAACGTAAAGCAGATGCTGAGAAAAAAGCGGAAGATAAACGTAAGGCAGATGAAAAGCGTAAAGCTGATGAAGCAAAGAAAAAGGCGGAAGCTGAAAAAGCACGTGATTTGCTTGAACATGGCGATAAGCAGTGGATGGTACAGGTGGCATTGGCTGCCAATGAAGCCAATGCGGATGCACTGGCGGCGAAACTTCGTGCCAAGGGCTATAAGGTCACTAAAAGTCCAACCTCTAAAGGCGTACGGATTATGGTGGGGCCATCTAAAGACCGTGATACTGCCGATGCAGCCCGCAAGAAGATTACTGCAGATGCGAGCCTGGGTATGAAGTCCGCATGGGTGATTGACTGGGTGCCACTCGACAAACGTTAAGATCGGGTTAAAACCAATTGCCTTCACTAAGATGGATTTAACAGTTGCTGTTGAATCCATTTTATATTTTCAGGGCTGAATAATGGCTCAATATTTTGCCAAATTGGATGAAAACCATAACCGCCATGTTTCATCTCAGCCAAGGCATCAGCGGTAGACCAGTTTTGAAAGATAATGCGGTACATAGCCACACTCGCACCTGTACGGTCTGAGCCATGGTAGCAATGCAGTAAAACTTTTTGCTGGTTTTGCTCCGCATGTTGAATTTGCTGCATCACCTTTAATAAATCTTCTCGGTCAATCGCCCATGTATGAATCGGGATATGCACCAATTCAAACCCTTGGTTGGACAGTTTTTTCAGGTCTTGATTGTGTGAGCGTAAATTAATAATCACATGAATTTCTTGTGCTTTTAAACTCGGAACTAAATCTTGATCGGGTTGCTCACTACGAAAAACAGTTTCACTGATTTGATAGAAATTATGCGCAGGTTGGATGGACTGTCCCCAGTGTTGTGGACGCTCGGTCTCGGGCAGCGCAGGCGCAGTCATACAGCCAGAAACACTGATACACAGAGAAAGCATAACAAGATATTTGGTCATAGGATCAGGCTCTGATGGTGTGAAAGTTCAACAGGGTCATGCGCACAAAAGATTTCGATACTTGGTTCAGACTGTGACAATTTTTGAATCTTATGCAGGTTGCTTAAGCGCTGTGCATTATCTTCGGCAAAAAATACTTCCAAGGTATTTAAGCTACGAAGTTTATTTTGAGGGTTAAGCTCTAGGTGGGAGTAGTAGGCATCCCCGCAGAAGAGTGTCCAACCCTGTTGGGTTTTAATGGCAATGCCACAGTGACCTTCAGTATGCCCAAACAGTGGAATCAAAAGAATCTCATTATGAAATAAGTCAAACCCTTGCACTTGAGTCAAATTAAACCATGCGTCACCATGAATCGGCTCAATAAAGTGCCAATGGCGATGTTGCTGAAATTGTTGTGTTTTATAACGGGCTTTATTTTTAAATGATTTCAGGTTTTGTGCCGCATTATATTCGTTAGACAGGATATGTACTGTTGCATTGGGAAAGTCGGAAATCCCCCCCGCATGGTCAAAATCCAGATGTGAAACCAAAATGTGTTTGACATCCTTTGGGCTAAAGCCAAGTTTTTGGATTTGTGCAATGGCTGTTAATTCTAAGTTTTGTTCAATTTTTCCAATCCGAGCCACCAAATGCCCCAAACGCTGTTTGGTGTGTAGATAGTCCTGTATGCCTAAGCCCGTATCAATCAGCACCAGCCCTTGATCTGTTTCAACCAAAAGACAATGGCACACAACCTTAGCTTGAAAACCTTTTTGACCAAAGAGTGGGGCACACACTGGACACATGGTGCCGCAATGTAAATGGTGAATGTTATAGATCATAAAGTCATTTTTATCGTATTGTTTTGACTGTTATAGCGGAAGATGTGAGTTTTAACAGTTTGATTTTGTTAAAGAGTCATGTGTATCTGCTTTAAGCGGAAAAAAGCCTGTCGATTGACAGGCTTTCAAAAGTTCAAACTCGGCTCGTCATTGGAGTTTGAAACGATCATACAAGGTGACTCTGAACGTATTTTTATGGGTTAGTTTCCTCTTTTAGATTGCTTGGAGTTCGGTACCCAATTTTTGTTTTCAATGGAGCTGCTCGGTCAAAACCTCGGGCTTCACTTGTCTGCTGCCACAGCAGAATATTTTATCCTTGCTCAGGCTGTGGAGTCAGGCGTAAATACGGGGTGACTGCTTTATAACCTTTCGGAAAGCGCTGTGCGATTTCAGCTTCATCTTTGAGTGATGGCACAATCACCACATCTTCGCCTTGTTGCCAGTTCGCAGGAGTTGCAACTTTGTGGTGATCGGTCAGTTGCAGTGAGTCAATCACGCGTAAGATTTCATGGAAATTACGACCAGTTGATGCAGGGTAGGTAATAATCAAACGGACTTTTTTGTTTGGGTCGATAATCACTAAAGAGCGAACCGTTAATGTTTCACTGGCATTGGGATGGATAAAACCATATAACTCAGACACTTTACGGTCTTGGTCGGCAATGATCGGGAAGTTCACCGTGGTGTTTTGGGTTGCATTGATGTCTTTAATCCAGCCCTGATGTGACTCGACATCATCGACTGAGAGGGCAATGGCTTTTACGCCACGTTTTTCAAATTCATCTTTGAGTTTTGCGGTAAAGCCAAGCTCGGTGGTACATACTGGCGTGTAGTCAGCAGGATGTGAAAATAGTACTCCCCAGCTATCACCTAAAAATTGATAAAAATCGATTTCGCCTTCGCTCGAAGCCTGTTGAAAGTTGGGTGCGATGTCGCCTAAACGTAAACTCATGTTGAACCTCAAATTATCTTTATGTCTATGGAATGAACATCACTATGGCGCAATTTCTTTTGCATGAAAAATAGTGTTTTATTATTTGTTTATACAAAATATTCATAATTGGTCGGATAGGTGTTCTGTATTTGGGGATGCCAAAGATGACCTCATTGTTGCTCTAGAGATCGCTTATTTGCATATTTGGTAACGGTGTTTAGACGAGATTATTTCTGCTTCTGAAGAGTATCGCTCTATAGAATTGATCGTGCATAGGATCGGTTTATGATTGGCTATAATTCTTTGCATGATTGATTTATAGTTGTTTTTTAAAGTAATTTCACAAAGTATAAAAAACTTGAGTATTAGAACAATGAAAAAAATAGGGATAGCCCTGACTTTAGTGTTATGGGGATTGGAAGTAACCCATGCGCAGAATGGTGGCAATTGAAACAAGCCCAAGTCAGTACTGCTTGTCAAACGCCACAACAAATTACAGATTAATATCTAGCGTCTCAAAAAAGCCTTACACAGCGGAAAGTGGCACTGTCTCAGGCTCTCGAGCGTGAGTTGGCTCAAGGTCAGAATACGAATGCGAGTAATGTCTATAATATTACCTGCGTACAGCTTGTTCCGATTCTTACCGCAATGCGGGTCAATGATGAACAACTCTTGGGTTTCCTACAGAGCATGAATCCAAGTCAGTCCAATAATGGGGTGAAAGCCTTGCTGCGGCAAAATCAAGCACTTGAAAGCAAAACCTTGAATAACTGCAAACAATTAAAGTCACTACTTTAAAAAAGACCTTGAATCCTGATGAGTTCGGATGAAATCTCTATGTCGGCTGTTTAAAATTTGTTACATTAGTTTGCCTTAGATTCGACGGGCTAGAAACAATGAATAGATTTTTTAAATGGTTTTGTGTAAAGCCCTTGTACTTCAAATTTCTAGCACCATAATAACGACTAAGAAAACATATTCATTTGACAAGCAAGATTTAGAGAGTCTATTCATGTTGGCAAGTCTGATCGGAGGAATCTTCGGTACCAAAAATGAGCGCGAACTCAAACGCATGCGTAAAATCGTAGACAAGATTAATGCGCTCGAGCCGACGATATCCGCTCTTGGCGATGCAGACTTATCTGCAAAAACTGAAGAATTTAAACAACGATATAACAAGGGCGAAAGCCTCGATAAATTACTCCCAGAAGCATTTGCCGTTTGCCGTGAAGCAGCTAAGCGTGTAATGGGCATGCGTCATTACGATGTACAGTTGATCGGTGGTATTACCTTACACGAAGGTAAAATTGCAGAGATGCGTACAGGTGAAGGTAAAACCCTGATGGGTACCTTGGCGTGTTATTTAAACGCGATTAGTGCTCAAGGTGTTCACGTCATTACCGTGAATGACTACTTGGCACAGCGTGATGCTGAGTTAAACCGTCCGCTCTTTGAATTCTTGGGTTTAAGCATCGGGATTATCTATTCCATGCAAGATCCAACAGAGAAAGCTGAAGCCTATCGTGCTGATATTACCTACGGTACCAACAACGAATTTGGCTTTGACTATCTACGTGACAACATGGTGTTCTCGCTTGCTGAGAAAAAACAACGTGGTTTGATCTATGCCATCATCGATGAAGTCGATTCGATCTTAATTGATGAAGCGCGTACGCCTTTGATTATTTCAGGCCAAAGTGATGATTCTTCACAGTTGTATGCCGCAATCAACAGTATTCCGCCCAAACTGCATGCACAGAAAGAAGAAAAAGTCGCAGATGGCGGTCATTTCTGGATCGATGAAAAACAACGTTCTGTTGAAATGACAGAAATTGGTTTTGAAACGGTTGAAAATGAACTAATTGAAATGGGCTTGTTGGCTGAAGGTGAAAGCCTTTATTCATCGACCAACCTAAACCTAGTTCATCATGTTACTGCTGCCATTCGTGCGCATTACTTGTATCAACGTAATGTGCATTACATCATCAATGATGGTGAAGTGATTATTGTCGATGAAAACACAGGGCGTACCATGCCAGGTCGTCGCTGGTCTGAAGGTTTACACCAAGCGGTTGAAGCAAAAGAAGGCTTAGAAATCCAGCCTGAAAACCAAACGCTTGCAACCACAACCTTCCAAAACTATTTCCGTCTATACAAAAAGCTTTCGGGTATGACCGGTACTGCCGATACTGAAGCTGCGGAAATGAAAGAAATTTATGGTCTAGACGTGGTGATCATTCCGACGCATCGTCCAATGATTCGTCTCGACCAAAACGATTTAATCTATTTAAATCGTAATGGTAAATACAACGCGATTATTCAAGAAATTCAACGCGTGCATGAGTCTGGTGTAGCCCCAATTTTGATTGGTACTGCAACGATTGAAGCGTCTGAGATTCTTTCTGATAAATTGCGTGATGCAGGCATTCAGCATGAAGTGTTGAACGCAAAACAACACGAACGTGAAGCGGATATTATTGCGCAAGCGGGTGCACCGCGAGCAGTAACCATTGCAACCAACATGGCAGGTCGTGGTACAGACATTCTGCTCGGTGGTAACTGGAAAGCTTTACTGGCAAAAATTGAAAACCCAACTGCTGAAGACGAAGCGCGCTTAAAAGCCGAATGGGAACAAAACCATGAAATGGTATTGAGTTCGGGTGGCTTACACATCATTGGTTCTGAGCGTCATGAATCACGTCGTATTGATAACCAGCTTCGTGGTCGTGCAGGTCGTCAGGGTGACCCAGGTGTGTCACGTTTCTACTTGTCACTTGAAGATGACTTAATGCGTATCTTTGCGGGTGATCGTGTTGTGGGCATGATGCGTGCGATGGGCTTACAAGAAGACGAAGCCATTGAGCATAAAATGGTGTCACGTTCGATTGAAAATGCGCAGCGTAAAGTTGAAGCACGTAACTTCGATATTCGTAAGAACTTATTGAAATACGATGACGTCAACAACGAACAGCGTAAAATTATTTACTCTCAACGTGATGAGGTTTTGGCCGAAAGCACATTGCAAGATTATATCGAAGAGATGCAACGTGATGTGATGCAAGGCGTGATTTCTAACTATATTCCACCTGAGTCAATTCATGATCAATGGGATATTGACGGGCTTGAAAAAGCGTTACGTGAAGACCTCGCGATTGATTTGCCAATCAATCAATGGTTGGAAGATGACCGTCGTTTAGATGAAGAATCTTTGGTTGAACGTATTACTGATGAAGTGGTACAGCGCTACCGTAGCCGCCGTGAGCAAATGGGCGATGAAACAGCAGTTATGCTGGAGCGTCACTTCATGTTGAACTCGCTGGATCGTCACTGGAAAGATCACTTGGCAGCGATGGATTATTTACGTCAAGGCATTCACTTACGTGGTTATGCACAGAAAAATCCTGAGCAAGAATACAAAAAAGAAGCGTATAACTTATTTGTAAATATGTTGGCGATTATCAAATCGGATGTTGTAACTGACTTATCTCGCGTACATGTACCAACGGCTGAAGAGCTGGCTGAAATGGAAGCTCAAAAGCAAGCTCAAGCTGAAGCGATGCAATTGAACTTGTCGCATGCCGACTTTGATGGTTTGTTGACCGATGATCAAAGCCAATTCGCAGAAGTAGATGCACAGTACGAGCCAGTCGAAGAGTTTGCGGCACCTGCGAGTCGTAACGCGCCTTGCCCATGTGGTTCAGGTCTAAAATATAAACAGTGCCACGGTAAAATCTAAACTGTGAACGAGTGAAAAAGCAGAACTTCGGTTCTGCTTTTTATTGATATGACTAAAAAATTGACGTTAAGATCAGTCCAAATACGATTCTGATTACAGTTAAAGCGTTGCATAATGTGAATAGCATTTGCAGTGTTAGGCATTAAATGCTATTTAGTTGCTCATCATCTAAACCTCTAAAGTGGAAAGACAATGAAAAAAGTATTAAAACCAATCATGATTGCAGCTTTAGCGCTTCCAACTTTTGCATTTGCAGATACCACTACCGCAGCTAAAGTTCAACAAGCACGCGGTGCAACCACAGCACCTGCGGCACAAGCCAATGGTAATATTACGGTACAAAGTCTGCGTACAGGTATTCGCTATACCTTTGCCAATCCAAATCAACGCCCAGTGGTTCTGCAAACGGCTGCTATTGCTCCTGTAAATGCAGCAACGGTGAACCGTATTGTGGCTTCAAACCCAGCGCTTTCTCCTGTAAGTCAAGAAAATGCTAAACAAGCGCTTTTGTCTAGCTCAGCACAGCTTGCTTCAAATTAATCAAATGCTGCTGCATAAAACCAATCTTCGGATTGGTTTTTTTATCCATTGGAGCGTAAAACCTCGGGGTTTAGCCCATAGGTATCTACACAATTTCCGAGCTTTGCGTTAAATTGAAGAGCATGCTCTTCAATTTAACATCTCTGGTCTGGATCAGCGTCTTGTCAAACGTTATAACAGCCTTGTAAAACTCAATATGAATCCTCTTGCTTCACTTGCTCCCGCAATCAAAGACCTGGCCTCTACCCAAAAGTCGAGTTTCTCAACTACACAGGCTGTTTGGCGATTCCTGAATAATAATAAAATCTCTTTTAGTCAATTAAACCAGCCGATTAAGCTTCTTGCATGCGAACAGATCAAGACATCACCGCATCAGTATGCATTAATCGTTCATGACTGGTCTCAACTGCAGTATGTGAAGCACAGTCATAAGGTTCAGCGTCTTCAAAGAACAGAGGCGAATTCAGGCTATGAATTGCAAAGCAGTTTACTTGTCGATGCGTCATCAGGGCTCCCAATTGCGCCATTAGCTCAGACGCTAACAGATGCATCCGGCTGTTATTCCACATTCAGTGAACAATACAGCGAGCGCAAGTCCCATTTGGACTCACTCGCAAAACAAATCAAAACGATTGAACAGTATCCGATTGAGAAAACAAAAGTCCATATCATTGACCGTGAAGGAGACTCGATTGCCCACTTGAGGGAAATCAGCAGCCATGGTTTCAAATGGTTGATTCGGGCCAAAGAAAGCCATCGGATTGAGCATCAAGGGGAAACCTACAAAGTTGCAGAAGTCGCAGAAAAAGTAGTAACTCAGCAAGTTAAGCCGATTGCTTATAAAGGAAACAGGCATATGCTGCATGTTGGAGAAACCGATATTCGGATAACGCGTGCAGCAAAACCGAAGAGAAAAGATGATTTAGGCCAACGGGTTGCTCCCCAGCCAGGCAAGGCAGTTACAGCCAGATTAATTGTTGCTGTGGTGAAAGATGCTCAAGGTAAAACAGTCGCGAGATGGTCGCTGATCAGCAATGTTTCTTCAGAGATTGATGCGGTAGAATTAACCACCTGGTATTACTGGCGCTGGACAATTGAGTGCTATTTCAAGCTTCTGAAGCAGGCAGGCCATGACGTTGAATCATGGCTTCAGACCACACCTGCAGCGATTTTAAGACGGCTCCTGATCAGCAGTATGGCGTGTGTACTGATTTGGCGAATACAGCGTTCTGAAGATGAACAAAATCAGAAAATTCGTATATTTCTGGCCCGTCTTTCAGGCCGACAGCAGAAGAGAGGTAAGTTGGAAAGTGCACCTGCAATATTGGCAGGACTTTCGATTTTACTGAACACTCTTCAACTGCTCTCAGAATATTCAATAGATGAACTGAATGAAATCGCAACAATTGCATTAGGTACATCAAGATGTGTAGATACCTATGCCTTTAGGTCGCGGAGGATGTCAAGTCAAAAATGAGTGTGCATTGAAAAGTTAAAGCAAACAAAGTCTTCTGCTCGATTTTTTCTGAAAATTCTAATAAGCTGTGTTTTTTCTAACAAATGAATTGGACGTTTAAAATGCCAGTAGGTGACGTATCAATGCCACAAATGCACGTGGTGAAAGGGGTAAGAATCGGAACGGCTGAAGCTTATGTGCGCTATCAGAACCGACGTGATCTTGTCATTTTCGAATTTGCTGAAGGAACGAATGTTGCGGGTGTTTTCACTCAAAATGCGTTCTGTGCAGCGCCCGTGCATGTGTCTAAAGCGCACTTACAAGTGGCGAATCCGCGCTACCTCATTATTAACACTGGCAATGCCA
The DNA here is from genome assembly GCF_058107045.1 of Acinetobacter sp. AB03. Lineage (NCBI taxonomy): Bacteria > Pseudomonadati > Pseudomonadota > Gammaproteobacteria > Moraxellales > Moraxellaceae > Acinetobacter > Acinetobacter sp. AB03. The sequence continues at coordinate 540,953 of NZ_JBUEBA010000002.1, forward strand.
ATGCAGGTACAGGCAAGACAGGCATGCTGAATGCTGAGCGTACTTGTGCAAAATTGGCTGAGCTTGCCGGTGTGCAAGCAACGGAAGTGTTACCGTTTTCAACAGGGGTGATTGGTGAACAATTGCCGTTGGAGCGTTTGTTAAATGGTTTACAGCCTGCATTAAATAGTTTGCGTGCTGATGCTTGGGGTGCTGCTGCTACTGGGATTATGACCACAGACACCACACCAAAAGGTGCATCTGAGCAATTCGAATTGGATGGCATCACGTATACCATGACGGGTATTTCTAAGGGTGCAGGCATGATTCGTCCCAATATGGCAACGATGTTGGGCTATGTAGCAACCGATGCACCTATCAGCCACGAGTTGGTTCAGCAACTGTTGAGCGAAACGGTCAATGTTTCTTTCAACCGAATTACCATTGATGGTGATACTTCAACCAATGACTCCTGTATCTTTGCAGCTACGGGTCAAGCGGGTGGTGTTGAAATTAGCTCAACCCAAGATCCACGCTATACCGTAGTGCTAGATGTACTCACGCGTATGATGAAACGTCTTGCACAACTGATTGTACGTGATGGTGAAGGTGCAACTAAGTTTATTACGGTTGCTGTTGAAGGTGGGTATGACACGCAAGAATGCTGTGATATTGCTTATAGTATTGCACATTCACCTTTGGTTAAAACTGCGATTTTTGCGTCAGATCCGAACTGGGGACGTATCTTGGCTGCGATTGGTTATGCTGGGGTTAAGAATTTAGATGTTGAAAAAATTCAAGTTTGGTTAGATGATGTGCAAATCTGTAAGGATGGTGGTGCGGCTGCCGATTACACGGAAGCGGAAGGTGCTCGTGTAATGTCACAAGCTGAAATGACCATTCGTGTAGATCTAGGACGCGGGGCAGCGAAAGACACAGTGTATACCTGTGACTTATCTTATGACTATGTGAAGATTAATGCGGATTATCGCTCTTAATCTTAACGAGTTTAAAAAAAGCCTCCTTTGGAGGCTTTTTTAGCATAAGAACTTTTGAATGATTGGTCAAAAGCCGAGAAGCCATTTGACCAATAAATTAAGTGCGGGACTTGCTTGCCGACAAGCATGAAGGGATGAATGAATGATGAACAATGCGACCAATTTAATTGCCAATGACGCAAAATCAATTGTACAGGCGCATTTGGACCGTTTGGGTGAAACCAAAGACTCCAAGCTCAGTGAAGAAGTGAAGCAAGAAAAATTTGCTTTAATTTTAGCCGAGTTGAAAAAGCGTGATGCAGTATTGGTAGCGCACTACTATTGCGATCCTGAAGTGCAGGAATTGGCCGAGTTAAGTGGTGGCTGTGTTTCTGATTCATTGGAAATGGCCCGTTTTGGTCGTGATCATCCAGCATCGACCTTGGTGGTGGCGGGCGTTAAATTTATGGGGGAAACCTCAAAAATTTTATCACCGAATAAAACCATTCTGATGCCCACTTTAGAGGCTACATGTTCTTTAGATTTGGGTTGCCCTGTTGAAGAATTTAGTCAGTTTTGTGATGCCCATCCAGACCATACAGTAGTGGTCTATGCCAACACTTCAGCAGCCGTTAAAGCCCGTGCCGATTGGGTGGTGACCTCAAGCTGTGCAGTCGAAATTATTGAGCATTTAGACAGTTTGGGTGAAAAAATTATTTGGGCACCTGATCAGCATTTAGGCCGTTATATCCAAAAGAAAACAGGCGCTGACATGTTGCTTTGGGATGGTGCATGTATTGTGCATGAAGAATTCCGTGCACGTGGCATCGCGCAAATGAAGGCGCTGTATCCTGATGCTGCGGTACTGGTACATCCTGAGTCGCCTGAGTCAGTGGTGGATGTTGCTGATGCTGTTGGAAGTACTTCACAGCTGATTAAAGCTGCACAAGCCTTACCCAATGAGCGACTGATTGTGGCAACCGATCGGGGTATTTTCTACAAAATGCAACAAGCGGTGCCCAACAAAATTTTGGTTGAAGCACCAACAGCCGGAGAGGGTGCAACCTGTCGTTCTTGTGCACACTGCCCGTGGATGGCAATGAATGAGCTGGATGGTATTTTAGAGGTATTACAGCGTGGCGATCAGGAAATATTCGTAGATCCTGCACTTGCTGAGCGTGCGAAATTACCTTTAGATCGCATGTTGGATTTTAGTGCATCGCTAAAACGTTAAAATTTGTATAAAAAATGCCTGAAACGCTTGATTAATATACATTTGACGTGATTTTTTTATTTTTTTTAAATATAGGTGTTGACGTTATCAAGCGTCACGCCTAGAATGCACACCGTACCGAACGAGATGTTCGATACAAAAGCTGAGATGAATCGGAGCATAGCACAGCCTGGTAGTGCACCTGGTTTGGGACCAGGGGGTCGTAGGTTCGAATCCTACTGCTCCGACCAATTCTTCAAGGCAAGGTTATCCATAATACCTCGTATTATTGGTCATGCGCCTGTAGCTCAGTTGGATAGAGCATCCGCCTTCTAAGCGGATGGTCACAGGTTCGAATCCTGTCAGGCGCGCCATTAGGTAGCTTGGTATTAAGAACCGACACGTTATGGTGGATGTAGCTCAGTTGGTAGAGCCCTGGATTGTGATTCCAGTTGTCGCGGGTTCGAATCCCGTCATTCACCCCAACTTTAAAAAGTTGAAATCGGAGCATAGCACAGCCTGGTAGTGCACCTGGTTTGGGACCAGGGGGTCGTAGGTTCGAATCCTACTGCTCCGACCATTTCTTGAAATGGTCAAGATAAAGATGCCGCGTTGAGCGGTTTTTTTATGCCTGAAATTTAGTAAAGTGCATAAAAAAGCCTTCGTGACGAAGGCTAAAG
>NZ_JBUEBA010000002.1:543901-545149 GCF_058107045.1 Acinetobacter sp. AB03
GGCTAAAGATAAAACATAAATGCTTAAGGAATAATAATAATATTCACACGACGATTCAGCGCTCGATTTTCCTTGCTGCTATTTTCTACCAGAGGTTGTGATGCACCGCGACCCATGCTCTGAATATTTTGAGTTTTAAACCCTGTTTCGATAAAAATCTGGCTAACTGTTGATGCGCGTTTCTTCGAGAGTATTTGGTTGTAGCTTGGGTCACCAATATTGTCTGTATGTCCAACCACTTTAATTTTATTTAAATTGTATTGCTGTAGCTGTTTAGAAAGCGCTTCGAGTGCGGATTTTTGAGAGGCTTGAATATAGTCAAACCGCTTATGGCTCTAGACTAACATATCTATTCTGCTAGTCTAGAGCCTTATTAATTTCGAAGTGCTGAGCAACCGCTCGGATAGATTGACCTTCTTCAAGCTTGGCTAATATTTTCTTTCTAAAATGTATTGGATAACTCATATCAGTATTGTATTGGTTTTTTGGCGTGCGGACTATATCGGATTGCTCAAATCCAAACAATAATTTTCAGGCAGTCTCAGCGTCCAGCCTTCTTCGTTCAGGGTAAAGCCTTGTTTCTTCAGCATGCGTGTTTGCTTATAGTTGAGGTACCCTAAACTCAGGCAGTCAGATAAAGCAGTGATAAGCATAAATTTGCAAACATGTTTTAACATGAGGGTTCCTGATCAGGATTTATGCAAGGTGTGATATACCACCCTTGAGCTAAGTTTTTGGCTTTATACATGGCATTGTCTGCTTCAGCAATCAAATCTTCAGGCGTTGTTGCACATTTTGAGAAAGCAACGCCAATACTGAAACTAAAATGAATCTGTTGTTGATCAAAAGACAACGGGGCTTTACTGCATTCGATTAAATGCTTGCAAATTAGTTCTAAATGATCATAGTGTTTGATATTACGAAGCAGAATTGCAAACTCATCACCACCTAATCGTGCTACCACATCGTGGCTTCTGACATTCTTTTTTAAGCGTTGAGCCATTTCTTTGAGCACGGCATCACCTGCTAAGTGCCCATAAACATCATTAATGTTTTTAAAGTTATTGTTGTCGATAAAAAAGAGAGCTGTCTGGTTTTTCTCGGGGTGCTCAAATTGATTGAACAAAATATTGTAAAAATAATGACGATTCGGGAGTTTAGTTAACTGATCATGCAACGCTTGATGTGATAACTGAGAGTTTTCGCTTTGTAGTTTTTCATTGGTACGCTGCACTTTATCTAATAAAT
>NZ_JBUEBA010000002.1:545249-546875 GCF_058107045.1 Acinetobacter sp. AB03
AATAAATTATTAAATGCACCACTGATGACGCGAAATTCATAAATGGGAGATGATGGAAGACGTGCTTGATATTGAGTATCAAGATTAAGGCTTTCAACGGTATTGACCATGGGTTGAATCGAGTGCATCAGTTTTTGATAGGTTGAATGTACCAACCACAACATAATCAACAGGATGACAAAAATTCCAACGGAGAGACAAATCAAAAGCTGAAAGAAAAAGCTCATGAGTTGGGTAGCACTTCCGTAAATGATCAATGTCCCGTACTGGTTGTTTTGATGTTTAATGGTGCGTGTCACAGGGTTTGTAACTGCTAATTGAAATATACTTATTTCTATATTGTTTAAAGAAGACCTTATCAAACAGATTTTCCATCCAGGCAAACTCAGGTGTTGGTTTGTATGCTTCGGCCAGTGGTTTCCCTTGTAGGTTGATAACTTTAATAACGCGAATTGGATATTGCTGAATATGATTGTTCAGTGTTTGCTGTAGCGTAATACGATCATTGAAAATGACAGCAGGTTGAATTTGCTCACTTAAGGTTGCGCTAAAAATATTGAGGCTTTGTTTGGCATAGGTATTGATGGTGTAGATGGAAATTACCACGAAAATTAAACTACAAATTCCAAGAGTAAGAGCAAAAATCAGCAATTGAGACTGACTAAAAATTTTTTGTAGGGAGGTATTAGAGCTTTTACGAAACACTGACTTAAGGCTCCGTAGATTTTGCTAATAAGACACGTGGATCTACACGCGCTTGGGATTGGGACAGGTTGGCCAAGTTTACCTTAAAGGAAGTTCGTGTTTTGTTTTGATATAAGCAAAATGCGCTGCCTAATTCGCATTCAGTATTGTTGGAGCTGAAAGTCAGTGGAGCATCTTTTAAGCTATTTATAATATTTTGCTCTTGACGTGGCGTGTAGGTTGAGAAAAAAACAGCATTACACATAACCTTATTCAATTCGGACAAACTGACCGCTTGAATTTGATACGCACTTTCGAGTTGCTGATTCACTTGAATGAACTGATTGGATAATTGGTTGTTATTTAAAATGCATAAAGAAATGGGATTGGGGGTATTCCAACGTACATAGCTCAAAATCGTCAATGTGGTTGCAGGGAGATTTAATTGTGGTTGTGCCTGCACCTGAGAAATCATTAAGCAGGACAAGAGGGTTAAATAAATTTTGTATTTAAAAGCTGTCATTATTCATTTTGCTTGGCAGCGAAAGTGAGCTTATTTTAACGAAAAATAAACAGTGATGGTTAAAATTGCTTTAATAATCGACAAAAATCACATTTTTGACCAAAAAATATGCGCTTGAAATAAAATAATAGAAAAAGTTGTTGCAAGGGATTAGAAATGCTGTAGAATGCACATCCATCGGCGGTGATGTTGATTAAAACTTGTTGAGAAACAAGGATTTAGCCCAAGCGGTAGAATCTGAGAGTCTTGAATAAGTTTAAAAATAATTAACAAAACCAGTTGACTTCTTCTTGAAAGAGAGTAGTATAGCCGACCTAGCTTGCTGGTGACGAATCAGCAAGAAGATCATTAAGAGATTATGAAGAACAACTTGTGTGGATTTTTACTGATTGATCGATCGAAAATATTTCATTGATTGA
>NZ_JBUEBA010000002.1:546975-568058 GCF_058107045.1 Acinetobacter sp. AB03
ACAGATGTGGGCATGGGTTAAACGTAAGCGTAAAGAATGGTTAATCGACTCAGTCGATGAGTTATTTCGATTTTTTTTCGAATCCTGTATGAATAATAAAGTAGTTTGACTATAACTTGTTGTTTAACAAGTGGGTTTAATTATATGGACGTCGTCAAAAAATTATCAATATAAATAAATGTAACAAAAAAAGATGAATAAATGTACGACTGAATCCGAGGCTTTTAGTCAGTTTTCGCTACAGATTATGTGATTAATTTTGTGTATTTTAAAAGGAGTGTGATAAAGTTCATTGTTATTTGAAAAAGTGTTTAATTTATTTACTATTGTAACGAAATGTAAATTTTACCATTTGGACAAATAAAAGCAAAAAATAAATTGATTTTTTTGATTTATAACGATGAAATATATAATTATTTTTCATTAAAAAATAAAGGGATGCGCAAAATGAGTGCATCCCTTGGGAATTAGAAAAACATTTGACTTGCTGCGCAATAAAGTCCCCATAAAATAACAATAGCCACAGCAGGCTCAATCAGTTTTGCCCATGTTGGCGTTGGATTTTGCTCTACTACCTGTGTGTGTAGCTGATCTGAGTGGTCTGTTGTGTGTTGATTAACCATTTGATTAAACTCCTTCATCGTCTCTTCTAATGATAGCTCTTCTTCAGGCTTTGGTTTAGAGCCAATCAGTTCTGTTAGCTCACTTGTTGTCCAAACCCAGTCATCAGCCAGACCTGAGAGGTGCTCAATTTGACCGACAAGCAGCTCACGAATTCCATGTTCACCAAAGTTCCCCGTGACATCAAGTTGTTTGAGTTCAGCAAGCTGAAGATCTAACATGGTGGTCAGGCTATGCTCTAAGTCTGGCTTCGCTAACAGTGATTGATTTTGCGGAGACGTGGTGAGGTGCCTTGCAAGTTCTTGAATATAGAGATGATCTTGGGTTTGAATCTCATGATAGAGCTTGGTGCCATCTTGACGCATCAAGGTGATGAGTTTTCCAAGCGAGAGAGTGTTGGCCTCAGAAATATATTGAAGTCGCTCCTCGTCTGAATATTGAATCAGAAGCTCAGGCTTTTGAATTTTAATCTGCTCTGCAAAATATTGTACTAAATCAAAAGCCATATAATTACTCCATTTTATTAATCTAATAATCTTAAACTTGGTTTTTTCTTAGCGGGTTCAGTTTTTTCTTGATTGTCTGATTTTAAAGCATTTTGCTCACTTTGGGTATGATTGTCATACTCACTTGGATCGAAGAATAAGCCCTGTCCATTTTCACGGGCATAAATGCCTATCACAGCATTAAGTGGGACATAAATATCACGAGATACGCCACCAAAACGTGCTGAGAATGTAATCGCATCGTTGCTCATATGTAGCGCATGTACGGCATGAGGGACAATGTTTAAGACAATTTGGCCATCTTGAATAAACTGTTCAGGAACGAGAGTATTGGGCTGGGTTGCATCGACCAATAAATGCGGTGTTAATTGGTTATCACAAATCCATTCATAAATGGCGCGAGCTAAATATGGACGAGTCGGCGTAAGGTTTAATTCTTGATCAGACATAATGTTCTCTACGGCTGTTTAAATTCAGATTGATAATGGTTTTTCTCCTGCAAAGTTAAAGACTTTAAAAATGCAGGACGACTAAAAATACGTTGACAATATAAATAGATTGGGCGGCATTGCTGTTTCGGTAAATGCACGCCCATGCTGTTTAAGCGTAGAAAGATAGGCGCAAGCATGCAATCTAAAATACTAAAGCTTTCCGACATGAAATAGGGGAAATGCTGGAACAATGGTGTTAAGGAAATGAGCGTATCTTTCAGTTTTTTTTGTGCTTTCAGTTTTGCTTGTTCATCGAGTGTATCTGGATGTCGCAGCATCATATCGGCAAGCTTTAACCAATCTTGTTCAAAGCGCCAAATATACTGCCGCTGTTCCGCACGAGGCATAGGTGCATCGGCATAGAGCTTGTTTTGACGATAACGATCGTCTAAATACTCAGAGATGATATTGGCATTAAATAGTTTTAAATCATTTTCAATCAACGTCGGTAGCTGATTATAAGGGTTTAAGCTGGCGAGATCTTCATCATCTGCATCACTTAAAACCAAATGGTATTTGATTTGCTTCTCTGCAAGTACATAACGAATCCAATGGGAGCGAAAATCATCTGCATGGCTATACAGCGTAATTCCTTGAAGCGGAGTAGTTTCGACAGACATATTTCAAGAAACTAGGTGAAGTGAATCGGTTAGAATACTAAAAATAGCCAATAAAATCATCTTAACTTTAATATGCTTATACAATAGAACAACTTGGAATAAATGAAAAAGAAGGATAGAACCATGCAGCTTTGGCTCAGAACCACCCAGTCGATCGCAGTTATTATACTAATGACTTCCATTTCAAGTAGTTATGCTCAAAATCAAGATGCAGCCGAACAAGTAGATGTAGCGCAGCAGAATGCTGAATATGCAGCTTGTATTGCCGATGAAGCCTGTGATGTTGCTACTTCTGTATCTGAGGATTAGATGTATGGCGGCATTCAGCAACAATATACAGTAAAAGGCTGTAAGGTCACTGTTTATAATGATGGGCCTGTGAAAATGGTCGATGAGAAAACCGACGAGCCGTGTAATGCACCACTTCCCAAAGATCATCAATTATCAAAATAAGCTGGAATATGCAACTAGAGGCATGTATAGTCAAATCATTATAAAACTAATACAAATAAGTCGATGAATTATTTCGAGTTTTTTTCGAATCCTGTATGGATAATAAAGTAGTTTGACTATAGTAAGAATAGAGCAGGAAACTTATACTTAAAACTTGAAAATGACGCATAAAAAAAGCCTTGGATAAACCAAGGCTTTTTTGTCCGATTCGGTAAACGAATTAACGTTTAGAGAATTGAGGACGTTTACGAGCTTTACGCAAACCAAGTTTCTTACGTTCAACTTCACGAGCATCACGAGTAACGAAACCAGCTTGACGAAGAGCAGGTTTAAGTGTTTCGTCAGAAGCGATCAACGCACGAGTAATACCGTGACGGATAGCGCCAGCTTGACCACCGATACCACCACCAGCAACAGTGATGTAAAGGTCATACTTTTCAGTAACTTCAAGAAGCTCTAAAGGTTGACGAACAACCATACGAGCAGTTTCACGACCGAAGTATTGCTCAAGAGTACGGTTGTTAATTACGAGCTTGCCTGTACCAGCTGACAAGAAAACACGTGCAGTTGCGGTCTTACGGCGACCTGTACCATAATTAGTAGCCATGTGCTGTATCCCTTAGATGTCCAAAACTTGTGGCTGTTGAGCAGCGTGTGGATGCTCTGTACCTGCATACACTTTCATTTTCTTGATCATTGCATAACCAAGAGGACCTTTTGGTAACATACCTTTAACAGCTTTTTCTAAAACTGCTTCAGGTTTGTGAGCGATTAACTTTTCAAAGTTAGTCTCACGGATACCACCAGGGAAGCCAGTGTGGCGATAGTATTTTTTATCAAGCGCTTTTTTACCAGTCACTTGAATTTCTTCAGCATTGATTACAACGATATAATCGCCAGTGTCAACGTGAGGAGTATAAGAAGTCTTGTGCTTACCACGTAGACGACGAGCGATTTCAGTCGCAAGGCGACCTAAAGTTTTGCCAGAAGCATCAACAACGTACCAGTCGTGTTGAACTTCAGCAGGCTTAGCGCTGAGAGTTTTCATTAAACCACTACCTATTATAGTTGGTTTGGACTATGGAATCTGTCCAAACAAAAGGAGACGCGATTCTAAACGAAGTTGCTCAGAATCACAAATGAAAATATAAAATTTCAAGAGCAATATTTTAAGATATTTCCCAGTATAAAGGAAGAGATCAAAGTTTATTCTTTTTAAAAAAAACACAAAAGAGTTCAAATTTTAAAATGAGGAAACAGCGATATTGAACTTGATGACTTCACTGAATGAAATGCGGGATCATCAGCATAGAACCATTTTAAAATAACGGATAATACAGGAGTTACGACTCGCAATTTCTTTGCTCATGTTTTATATGTTTAAGGCTTTATTTTTTCTTTGAAAGTCGGTGGAATGTGAAAACAGGATAAGTGAGGATTTAAATATAAAAGAATAGGTTCAAGTTGAGTACGGTGAATGCGGAGATACTGGGTGAGACGTTGTATAATAGTCAAAACGCATTTTACTTGAGTTGATTATGCTGCCTTTATATGTCACCAGTGGTGAACCTGCTGGGATTGGTCCAGATATTTGTTTAAGCCTTGCTGCTCGTATAGATGAGCGTCCGATCGTGGTCCTTGGTGATATGAACTTGCTACGTACACGTGCAGCATGTTTGGGATTAGACATTGAACTGATTGAATATTCAGGGCAAGAAGCATCATCAACTCAGGGGCAACTTTATGTTGAGCATGTACCGTTAAGCGAAGCTGTTGTAATGGGTAAGCTCAATTCTCAAAATGCGCCTTATGTCTTAGAGCAGCTACGACGTTCGGCCGATTATGCCATGGCAGGTAAAAGTGTAGGTGTTGCAACTGCACCTGTACAAAAGTCAGTTATCAATGATGCTGAGATTCACTTTAGTGGACACACCGAATACTACCAAGAGTTTGCTGGAGTTGAACGTGTGGTGATGATGCTCGCAACCAAGACGTTGCGTGTCGCGCTGGCTACTACACATTTGCCATTAAGAGCTGTACCTGATGCGATTACCAAAAAACGATTGCATCAAGTGATTGATATTTTAATTCAGGACTTAAAAAGCAAATTCAAAAAAGAGCATCCCCACATTTTAGTGTGTGGCTTAAACCCACATGCAGGGGAGGATGGTTATTTGGGTATGGAAGAAATTGAGGTGATTAACCCTGTGCTGGAAAGCTACCGTACTCAAGGCATAAATATCAGCCTGAGCCTACCTGCCGACACCTTATTTACCCCAGAAAATTTAAAAGATGCCGATGCTGTTTTGGCGATGTATCACGATCAGGGCTTACCTGTGTTAAAATCGCAAGGGTTTGGTGAAGCTATTAATATTACTTTGGGCTTACCGTTTATTCGTACCTCAGTTGATCATGGCACAGCTCTGTCCCTCGCAGGCACAGGTCTTGCGAAAAGCTCAAGCTTACAGGTCGCTGTTGATTTAGCATTAGAATTAGCTCGTCATTAAATAGCACAATCATAATTTTATAGGACTTACGCATTGACGGATTCAAAAAAGTATTAAAATACCGGATCTTTGAAAATGTATATTATTGGCAGAAGAAATTATTTAGACCAATGATCAAAAACTTCATTGATGACTTTATTCTCGATAAAAATCATCTGCTACCACAGAGAGTCTATAAATAACAGTGCGTAAGTCCTATTTTAATAAATTTTATATCAATAAGAGGTTTATCATGTCGATGCTTCTTCACAAGAAGCAGCAGATAAAAACGCCATCGGTGATGAGGAACATAAGCATTGTATCTGTTGTGTGTATGACAAGTATTTTATCGGCTTGTACGAGTATGGCTACAGACAAAAGTCTTTGTGAATTAAAAGTCTTATCACTGTTAATTCCGAGGCAGTCTGAAGAAGCTGTTCAATCGGGTTATATGGAATCAATACGTGCCTTAAAGCAGAGCCAAGAAAAATTAAATCAAACGATGGCTTTAGTACAAAAAAATGAACCGAATGATAGCGCTTTAGCTAATCTGCTTAAGGATGGTCAAATGATCAATAAGAACATTGATATTATTGCGAATAACCAACGTCATTTGAATAGTTTATATGATTACAAACTCGTTGTTTTTGAAAAGATTCCAGGTATTCAGGCTGAATATAATTTATTGACCGATATGATGGCACGCCAAAATTATCCTTCAGATCAAGTGATCATCGCAAAAAATCAAGTTTTCATAGCTGAAAGAATATTACGTTCAATCAATAGTTTATCTGAAATTAATGAGTTTTCTTCAGACAGTATGGAAGATTTTTTAGCTGATTTTGATGTATTCAATACTTATCTTCAGGCACAGCTTAATGGTAATGCTGAATTGGGTGTTAAGCGTGTCAATGATGCAGAAATGCGTGAAGGCCTGCTTTCAATTCAAGAAGATATTCAGATAATTTTAGAATCGAAAGCATTTAATTTACTGCAAAAACGTGAGCCTTTAGAGAGTACATATCAAGCAGCAAGAGAAAATGCAAAAATCTCTGATGACATGTTTATCAAATTGAATCGATTAGAAAGAACTCGACAATAGCGTGTATAGATTTGCTAAATTGATATCTAGGTTGAAAATGATTGGGGCGAAGGTCTTAGATTTTACTTCAAGTATTTTTAAAAGATTCATTTAAGGTCTAAAAAATGAAAACATACAGACGCTGTTTTGGCGATGTATCACGATCAGGGCTTACCTGTGTTAAAATCGCAAGGGTTTGGTGAAGCCATTAATATTACTTTGGGCTTACCGTTTATTCGTACCTCAGTCGATCATCGCACAGCTCTCTCCCTCGCAGGCACTGGTCTTGCGAAAAGCTCAAGCTTACAGGTCGCTGTTGATTTAGCGTTAGAATTAGCTCGTCACTAATGTTCAGTGATTAACTCACGTTGGAAAATTTTATGTATCAAATTAATGCCTTAAACCCTAAAGATGAAGGGCACCATACGCGGAAGCGTTTTGGGCAAAACTTCTTACATGACCAACGTGTGATTGCCAAGATTGTACGTTCAGTTGCACCACGTTCAGGTGATAACATTGTGGAAATTGGGCCGGGTTTGGCAGCCTTAACCTCTCCGTTGATTGGCGAGTGTGACGCACTCACGGTGGTCGAATTAGACCGTGATTTGGCGGCAGGTTTGCCAGGGCGTGTGCCACATCCTGAACGTTTAACCATTATTGAAACTGATGCACTGAAGTACGACTTCACCAATTTATTTGAAGATGGTCGTCCTTTACGGGTTGTGGGTAATTTGCCGTATAACATTTCGACGCCACTTTTGTTTCACCTCTTGGAGTTTGGTGACAAAGTTAAAGACATGCACTTTATGCTACAAAAAGAAGTGGTTGACCGTATTACGGCTTCTCCAAATAGCAAAGAATATGGTCGTTTGTCGGTGATGATTCAGTATTTCTGTAAACCTACGTTCTTGTTTGAAGTACCACCGGGTTCATTTAACCCGCCACCAAAAGTGACTTCTGCGGTGTTCCGTCTAGAGCCGTATGCTGTTAAGCCTATTGTGGCAAAAAATGAAAAAGCCTTGGCACGTTTGGTCTCGCACGTCTTTACCCAGCGTCGTAAAACTTTGCGTAATAGCTTAAAAGGCATGTTGGTTGAAGATGGTTTTGAACAAGCGGGTGTTGATCCGATGGCACGTCCAGAGACTTTAACACTGGCTCAATTTGTGGCATTAGCAGATCAAATGGTGACTTAAGGTGACAGGTGCAGAGATTCGATACAATTATGTCATTGGTGATGTGCAGGGTTGTTTTGAAGCACTAAAAGCCTTGCTAAAGACTATTCAGTTTGATCCTGACCAAGATTTTATTTGGTTTGCTGGGGATTTGGTTGCCCGTGGTGAAAACTCATTGGGTGCTTTACGCTTTATTAAAAAATTAGTAGAGCGTAATGCGGCTGCAACAGTTTTAGGCAATCATGATTTAACTTTGCTGGCGGCTGCACGTGGCATTAAAGCAATTAAAGACAAAGATAACATTCGTGATGTAATTGATGCGATTGATAGTGATGATTTGATTGATTGGCTACGGAAACAACCCCTGTGTGTGTTTCCAAATGCAACCACGGTTCTGACGCATGCGGGCATTCCAACCAATTGGACAGCGGAACAAACTGCTGCTTTAGCCGCAGAAGTTGAGGCGGTCATTGCAGCGGATGATTTTGATGTTGTGGATGCCTTTTTAAAAGAAATGTATGGTAAAGAGCCCACGTTGTGGTCGGATGAACTAACGGGACACGCACGTTTACGTTGTATCGTGAATTATTTGACCCGTATGCGTTTAACCGATAGTACAGGGCGTTTGGAGTTTAGTTTTAAAGACTCACTCAGTGACCCAATGCCAGAAGGCTTCAAACCATGGTTTGAATTTGCTTCACAAGCAGCGCAAACCCATAAAGTTGTGTTTGGTCACTGGGCAGCTTTACAAGGTAAAACCATTTCGGATTCGATTCAAAATGTAGATGGCGGTTGTGTTTGGGGGCATCAATTAATGGCTTACCGTTTAGAAGATGAGGCCTTATTTGCAGTTGATAATCCAGTTCAATAGCACATGCATTAAAAAAGCCACGAACTTCGTGGCTTTTTTATTCTTAGTCGATTCTTAACCAGGTTTGGTTACGACCTAAAGCAGAAACACCGATGTATGCACGTAGAGAAAGACGCTTTCCTGTGGCATTCAGTTTCATTTTCGCATCATAAAGTTTGCCAGACAAAGGATCAATCACACGACCTTTTTCATAATTATTGGTGCCGTCGACATGCTTTAAGCCTTTAATAATGTCCATACCTAAAATTGGTTTATTGGTATATGGCGTAGGGCAATTCACACAAGTTTCTTTTGGGGTATAACCTGGGCGTGGTGTAATTTTTACAATTTTTCCAGTATAAGTATTATTCGATTCTTTACGAATTTCGATAATGGCTTTTGGCGAGCCTGACTTATCATCAATTTGTTGCCATGTCCCTGTTAAGTCCTGTGCAAATGCTCCCCCGCAAAGCATGGACAATGTTAATCCCGCGATAAAAAACTTACTTTTCATATAAGGTTCTCTATAGTTTCACAAAAAGATATCCAAGACACAAAAAAATAAACAGTTTGCACAAGGCAAACTGTTTTGTGTTTAGATATGAGTTAGACAGTTGCCTTTAAAAATTGAAAAATCATACATGTTTAGCTGAAACTCTTTTATTCATTGAATTTGAAACAATCAGACTAAGTTTGATGCAATGTATGAGTGACTCAGGTGGTCTACAAAATCTAAAATGAATCGATCAAATGATTGCGTAGACCAAGCCTGTTCAGTAATAGAACTTAGATTATTCTCGAATCCACGTTTGACTACGACCTAGAGCCGATATGCCCACGTATCCTCGCAAGGTTAAGCGTTTGCCATTCGAACTGAGTTTTGCTTTACAGCTATAAATATTACCAGACAGTGGATCAATGATTTTTCCACCCGTGTAATTGGTATCACCGCTGTGTTTCAAACCTTTCATCACATCCATGCCTAAAATAGGCTTATTGGTATACGGCGCAGGGCAATTAATACACGTTTCTTTTGGTGTGTAACCCGGACGAGGCGTCACTTTAACGATCTTAGCGGTATAGGTCCCATTTGATTCTTGGCGAATCTCAAGGATGGCTTTTGACGCCCCAGTTTTGTCATCAATATTTTTCCAAGTGCCGCTAATATCTTCAGCGAAAGCTGTACTACCCATAACGGTTGTAGCGAATGCGATTGCAAGTGTCAATTTGCTCATGAACAAAATCCTTTTATCATTTAATCAACGACAAACTCATCTTAAGTCGATTTTTTAAACAATACAATTGTTTATGTGAGGAACGTATCACATTTTTTGCAAGTATAGAATAAACAACGGTAACCAGATTGCTGTAAATACCGCATTGACAGCCATTCCAAAGGCTGCATAACGTCCAGCAATACTTCCCCGTTGCCATGCTTGAGCTGTACCGATGGCATGAGCTGCAAGACCTAGCGCTAAGCCCGATGCTCGTTCGTCATTAATGTGTTTGAGGATCAGTGGCGAAAATGCAGCACCAATTACACCGGATAAAATCACGATTAAAATAGCCAGACTCACAGGGGCTTGCAGCAGTGTTGCAATGTTAATTGCGATAGGCGTTGTGACTGCTCGTGTGGCAAATGCCATAATGGTAGGGTCAGACAAATGTAGTAGATAAGCCAGTCCCATCGGCAGTCCGACCGCACTGATACTGGCAAAGACCAAGATGCCCACCACGGCTTTGAGAGGGAGGTCGTCATAGCGCATGGCAGCCAATGGAATTGCTAATGCGACCGTGACATAACCGAGCAGATGGTTAAACACTGGATTGACCTGTGCCATATATTGCTCATACGGAATGTTTAACAATAAGAGCAGAGCAATCACAAAGCACATGCCAAAAACAATCACGGGAATTTGTGGCAGTTTTTTGTTGAGTGGCTTTGCCAGTAAATAGGCAACGAGGGTTAGGAAAAAACCGAAAATAATGGGAATCATGTGCACACTCCTAAAGCCATTTCTTAGACATTTTTGCGTAAACCCACAGTGGAATTAGTGTGCTGACAAATAGCACCACCAAAAACATTGGGATTTCACTGCCTAAATGCGTCATCATCAGCAGGGAGCCTGCACTGATAGGTAGAAAAGCAAAGGCACTTTCTTTCATGATTTTATTGTTGGTATCGACCAAACGTGCTGGAATTTTATGAAATTTTCTCCAACCCAAAAGGACGATTAATAAACTAATCAGTCCAATTAAATTGCCCAGTTCAGGATGTCCAAAACGTCCAGTGATCCATACAGCCGCTTCACGAAAGATGATGATCAGGGCAACCGTGCCGATCCATGCTTTCCAATCAACAGTTTTTATCCATTCCATTTTGTTCTGTCATTAAAATTTTACTTATCACGTTTTAACCGATTTAGCTTTTGATTTCAAATTCTTCGAGTTCACGATGAAATTGTTTTGCTTTCAAACCTAAAATTTCATCAATCGGTAAATGTGCTTGTTTGATCAATTGTTCAAGTTTATGTGGCGCAATATACACTTGTAGGTGTAAGTTGCCCTCATCATCATAATTTTCAGATTGAATCACATTTAGGGCGTACAGTTGATTACGCAATTTGCCATAGGCAGGTTTGAGTAGGACATCAAAGTTTTGAATTTGACCCATCAAGCATTCTTGTACCGCTTGACGTAGTAGATCAAATCCTTCGCCTGTATGTGCTGAGACATAGACACGCTCAGGTACATTGGGTTCAGCGTAAATGATTTTGGTTTGTTCACCACTTTGATCGATCTTGTTATACACCCGTAGAATCGGAATATCTGCGCCAATTTCTTTGAGCACTTTTTCAACAGCTTCAATTTGTTCCATATGGTCTGGACTGCTCGAGTCAATCACATGCAACAGCAAACTGGCTTCTAATGTTTCCTCTAGTGTCGCTTTAAACGATTCCACTAAAGCATGCGCGAGATTACGCACAAAACCAACCGTGTCGGCTAGGACCAGTGGGCCAATACCATCCCATTCCAAACGTCTTAACGTTGGGTCTAAGGTTGCAAATAACTGATCTGCGGCATAAACATCAGATTTGGCTAGGGTGTTAAACAGGGTCGATTTGCCCGCATTGGTATAACCAACCAAAGAAACAGTTGGAATCGCAGCTTTTTGACGTGCAGCACGCCCTTGGATACGGGTCTGACGGACTTTTTCTAATTTATCTTTAAGTTGGCCAACCCGGACACGGAGTAAACGACGGTCAGTTTCGAGTTGCGTTTCACCTGGACCACGAAGTCCAATCCCGCCTTTTTGGCTATCGAGGCTAATGCCTGTACCAACCAATCGAGAAGACAAGTGATCGAGTTGAGCCAATTCGACTTGAAGTTTTCCTTCATGGGTACGGGCACGTTGTGCAAAGATATCTAGAATAAGGCGTGTACGGTCAATGACGCGGCACTTAATAATACGACTCAGATTACGTTCCTGACTAGGAGTCAGGGCATGGTCAATAATCACCAAACCAGCTTCAAGCTCCTCAACACGAGCAGCAATTTCTTCTGCTTTGCCTGAACCAATGAAATATTTAGCATCGGGTTTGAATCTTTGAGCGTGAACATGCTCCAGAATTTCTGCACCTGCCGACTTAGCAAGCAAACGAAATTCTTCTGCATCAAGGTCTTCTAGAATATGAATGGCAACACTGACTAAAATGGTTTTTTCGCCACCTTGCTTCTGCTCAAAATATTCCACTAAATTCGATCTCACATTGAAAACTCTAGTGTAGATGAATTTGTTAATATTGAGCGAAATAGTTATACCTTTGCCTTACATTGAGCGAAATAATTGAACCAAAAGCAGTAAGGTGCCAAAGTATAAAATACTGAGTCCTATAATAAATTTCAGTGCCTGAACAGGATTTAACGGCGGAGCTGGAGGATTCATTTGATCGTTCATATACATACTATGTTTTGTTATTTCGATTGATTTATTTTAATTAATTTGTTTAAACGATTAAAATTGAAAATAATCATCTGGTCCTTCGGTTTTTATGATCAATGCAAGTTACTCAAGATCAGTATAGAATGATTCGAAATCAATGATTAAATGTTGAATGAAGCTGTGCCAAGTGAACCGTCTATGCAATCAAATACTGAAATAAAAACAACATCAATAAAAGCTGTCTCTAAGCTTTTTCTGTATGGTAAAAAGCTGGCTTCAGGGCTTGGCACTGTGTCCGAAGGGTTTTATTTGGTCTATCGACATGGCTTGTATAAAGACATTAACAATCCACAAAATACCCGTTACGTGCAGTATTTTTGCCGTCGACTGTGCAAGGTGTTTAACATTGATGTGCATGTCCACGGGGATATTCCGCGTAAGCCTGCACTTTGGGTCAGCAATCATATTTCATGGTTAGATGTCGCGGTTTTAGGCTCAGGCGCACGAGTTTTCTTTTTGGCCAAGGCTGAAATTGAAAAATGGCCTGTGTTTGGCAAGCTGGCAAAAAGTGGTGGAACTTTGTTTATTCAACGTGGTTCAGGCGATTCCATCAAAATTCGAGAGCAAATTACAGCATTTTTAAAACAAGATATTCCTGTGCTATTTTTCCCAGAAGCGACCACGACCGATGGTTCTAAAGTGAAAAAGGTTCATGGACGTATTTTAGGCGCAGCAATTGAGGCCCAGCGTGATGTGCAAATTTGTTTGCTTTGCTATGTGAATCAACAGGGCGGACTTGACCAAGTCTCTCCGTTTATCGGTAACATTAGTTTTGCCGAGCATGTTAAAAAAGTACTAGAAATGCCAAAAGTCACGGCACATTTAGTTGCGCTGCCAGCGATTTGTACCGCAGGACATACGGTTGAGAGTTTAACGGCACTGGTCCAACAAAAAATGGTGCAAGGTTTGGCCGATTTACATCAGAAAGTTTTGAAGTCCCAACCCAACATGCAATAAGCTTGAAGGCTTACATAAAGCCTTCAATTGGTAGCCAAGAGACGACTTTGAGACCAGCACGTTTGAACCAATTCATTTTGGGTTCAGTGGTATAGGTTTTGGTAGAACCATCAGCTTGTTTGATTTGCCAGTTAATGTTTTTATTTGCATCTAAAACCAGCTTATAGGCATATTTACTGAGGTTTTGGTCCATGGTGTAGTGTACCGCTTTGGCCAGCGGTGGACTGTTCAGTAAAACCCCAATTTCTGTATTTAAGTTGGCAGAGCGGGGATCAAAATTAAATGAACCAATAAAAACCTGTTTCTCATCAATGGCCATGAGTTTGGCATGTAGACTCGAGCGGCTTAATCCTTTGATGCTGACTTTGGCTTTTTTCGAAATTTCTTCATTGTTTTCGTTTAGGGCTTCGGCCGCAGGCGTGGCTAAAAACTCATAGAGATGAACACCGCTTTTCAGCAAGTCTTCACGATATTTTCCATAGAAAGCATGCACCAACGGTACATCATTGGCTTTAAATGAGTTGGTCAATACGCGGACTTGAATGTCACTCTGTGCTAGGTTAGCCAGATGTTTTTTGCCTTTACGCTCAGGTACAAAATAGGCTGAAATAATGTCGATGCTTTCCATTGGCTTTTCTAAATGGGTTTGCAACTGGAAGTTTAAATGTTCTTCTTTTTTTGCCCTTGATTTGATTTTACTCGGTGAGTCTTTCACCACTTCGGCTTTGACCCAATCGAATTGGATACTATCATTTAACCAGTGTTCAAAGGCTTGCGAACGATTGGCTAGATCGAGATAATTTTGGACGGTCACTTCCTGATAGTGCTGCGCTAACTGAGTTTTTAAACCTTCATAACGCAAGCTGTAATGGTTAGCGTTGACAATTTGACGCACTGGAAAGGCATAATCGTCATTCCAGTATTCATCGAAAGAATGCACAATTTCATCTGAGGCAGAGCCGACCAACATTACATCAACATCGGAAAACTGATAACTGTCGCTGACGTTATAATATTGATTGCTCATGTTGCGCCCACCAATCAACGAAATTTGATTATCGGCAATGAAACTTTTATTGTGCATACGACGGTTGATGCGTTTTAAATTTAAGACCATATCCATCGGGCGATAGTGACGGAAGCGGTAGGGGTTATACAGTTTGATGTCGATATTAGCGTGTTGATCGAGCGCCAAATAAATGCCTTCCATTTTCTTGGCATTGTTATCATCGATTAGTAAACGAACCTTCACCCCGCGATCAGCGGCTTTCAAAATAGAATAAAGCGCTAAAGAACCAATACGATCGTTGTCCCAAATATAGTATTGTAGATCTAAGGTCTTTTCTGCCTTATCAATGAGATGGATACGCGCGGCCAACGCTTCGAGTGGATTATAGAGAACATGGAAACCTGTAAGGCCTGGATTTTGTTCACGTAAAGGCAGAACGATTTTGCCTAAACTGGTTTGATCTGTTGGCAAATCAAAGGCATAGACGGGCGTCTGTGGGATCTGTTTGGGTAAGGTGTTACACGCTGGGACAGTCAAAACCATACAGCTCAGCAACAATAGTTTAGCACCTTGCTGAGTCGAAGATGAGCGGAATGAAGTTTGTTTCGCTAAGCCGTGAGGTTTTTCCATCGTCATAAAGTCTATAAATTTGGTTTGAGTATAATTCTGAGCTGTGAAAAGATAAACAGAAGATTATGTGTTCTTGATGAACAGTTTGTGAGTAAAAGTCTATGATGAATATACACTCCGTCGTGTTCTATTTTTATATTGCGATGGCCTTGCTTGCGGGGTGGGCGGTGTATCAGGCATGGATCAGTCAAACCAATACGGAGACTATTCATCCGTTTAAAGCCTTTGTGCATTTGTTGGCTTTTTATCTCTCTTATTTACTCATTCCTTTGTTTTTCTTTAGCTTATATGCAGGTTTTCAGGGCTATTATTCATGGCATGAAGCTATTTTTGTGTTTTTGGTCAGTGGTGTACTGTGTTATGCACGTTTCATTGAACCGCATTTTGTCCATGTCAAAACCACTCAATATCAAATCCAAGAAGATTATAAATTACTCAAACCCGTTCGTATTGCGTTAATTGCCGATTTACATATTGGTCTATTTTCAGGGCATGAGCGACAGCTGAAAACCATCGTCAAACGACTGAATGAACAAAAACCTGATTTGGTGGTGGTAGCTGGGGACTGGACTTATGAACCTGAAAATACACTGGCAGAAGAATTAGAGGTGTTGCAAGAAATTAATGCCCCAGTCTATTCGGTCAATGGTAATCATGATGAGCAATATCCAGGTCCGCCGATTCAAAATTTGTTAAGACATGCTTTGAAGGTGAATAATGTGATTGATATTGAAGGTCAGATTGTTGAATTTGAAGAGTTTCGTCTGATTGGAGTCGGAGATTTGTGGGCCGGCAAGGCGGATATGCGTTTTATGCCGCATTTACCGCAGGACAAGCCGTGGGTCATCCTATCGCACAATCCAGACACGATCGATATGGTACCCGCTTTACCCAGCCGTCCTTTAATGCTTTCAGGTCATACCCATGGTGGTCAAGTTGAGCTGCCATGGCTCACAGACTATGTAATGAAAAAAGTGTCTATATTAGGACACAAAAAAGGTTTGTACCGACATGAACATGCGGATGTGTTTGTCACGGTTGGAACAGGCATGGTGGGTGTGCCGTTTCGTTTTCGTGTACCACCGACGATCGATATTATTGAACTGATTTAAGTTGGGTTTAGAACCAATAAAAAATAAAGCTTAAAACCAAAATGACCACAGCCAAAACGATCCAAAGGTTGTGATTTTTTGTATGGAGCTCTTGTAGGTCTTGTATTGCATCGAGGTTATTCACTGTGGTGCTATGCGGGCTTTGTGGCTGTTGTTGTGTAAAGCTGCGTCCTTCAGACACAAGGGAGCTGTGGTGTCTTAATTCAGCAGTTGGTATGCTTTGTTGTTGATGTCGTTTATGGCGATACATGCTTTTTAGTGCAGCATCATGCCGCTTTGTGAGTTCAGTCACGATCTCTTGTGCATCATCGTATTGAAAAGCAGTATGTGTGGCGATGTATTGAATGGCTTGAATAATTTTATTTTCTTCAACTAATACGATGACATCAAGGAGTTGTTCATTGGTGAGTTGTTGTATTTTTTCATCCATTTTTCGATCCTATTCATCTGTATCTCTCTCTATTTTTGAAGTAAAACGACAGATTTTAAATATGGTTTTTGTAGCGTTTGTTAACGCATTGGTATAAAAAAACCAGCATCATTGTGCTGGTTTTTAGACATCAAATTCAGGGTTAAATTTGATTATTGACATCATCATTTTTGGTTTCACGGATCATTAAGAACGCACATAAAGACAGAAGCGATGCCGCCGTGAGGTAGTAACCCACTGCATGTAAACCATAGGTGGTTGCAAGCTTGGTGGCAATGAGAGGTGCAAATGATGCTCCAAAGATCCCCGCAAGGTTAAAGGTCAGCGCTGAACCTGTATAACGAACGGATATTGGAAAAATTTCAGAGAGCACGGTACCAATTGGTCCATAGGTTAAACCCATGATGGATAAACCAATACATAGGAATAAGAACACAACAAGGGTACTGCCTGATTCCAACATGCTTGAGAATACTAAACCAAATAACGCCGCAGCAATACAGACTGCAATAGAGGTGGTTTTACGACCAAATTTTTCCGCAAAAACCGCAGACAAAGGGATGAATGCAGCAAAGCAGAGGGTTGCGACCAGTTGAAGTTGTAAGAACTGTTCACGGGTGTAACCCAGCTGTTTGGTACCCCATTGTAAAGCAAATACTGTCGTGAGGTAGAACACCACAAAGGTGCAGATGGCTGCAATGGTACCTAAAATTAACATGCCCCAGTGCTTGGTGATCACTTCTTTAAATGGAATGTTAACTTCTTTTTGCTTGTCTAAAACTTTCTGGAACGCGGGGGTTTCATGGAGTTGTAAACGAATCCAGAGGCCTACAATCACCAGTAAAGCACTTGAGATAAAGGGAATACGCCAGCCCCAAGTCATGAACGCTTCTTCAGTCATAAAATGACCCAGCGTTAAGAATGAACCCGTTGCTAAGATAAAGCCGATCGGCGCGCCCAGTTGGGGAAACATGCCATACCAAGCACGCTTACCTTCAGGTGCATTTTCTGTGGCAAGCAATACCGCACCCGACCATTCACCACCTAAGCCGAGACCTTGACCTAAACGACACAGCGCAAGCAGTAATGGTGCGGCAATTCCAATTTGTGCATAGGTGGGTAATAAGCCGATACACACGGTTGAAAGTCCCATGGTCAGCAAAGCTGCAACCAAGGTCGCCTTTCGGCCGATACGATCACCTAAATGTCCAAAGAGTGCAGCGCCAATCGGGCGTGCAATAAAGGCAATCGCGAAGGTTGCCAAAGACTGAATGGTTGCAGTCATTGGATCGGTACTTGCTGGAAAGAACAGGTACGGAAAAATAATGACAGCCGCAGTGGCATAAATATAAAAATCGAAGAATTCGATAGTTGTACCTACCAGACTGGCTGTAAGTACGCGGAATTTTGAGTTTACAGGCTGCTGTTCAGCAACAGCAGTATTTAATGACGCCATGGTAGACCTTACACTTAAAAAATAGTCGAACTGAGTTTTAAAAGCGTCATCTTTTTAAAAAAGGCGTAATTTTTTAAAAAAATACGAATGTTCCTCGAACAGACTACGGAATTAGGGTTACTAAAAAATGTAGTGTGCGCGGGTTATATCACGTAAAGATAAATGGACAGGAAATGTGATCCTGCACCAATCAATACAAAAATATGCCAGATAGCGTGCGTATATCTTACCTTTTTTAGCGCATAAAACAATGCACCGATGGTATAGGAAAGTCCACCAATGATTAAAAAAGTCAAAGCTGGTTTAGATAAAAAGCGTTGCATATCATCCATTACCAGTACAGCCAACCAACCCATAAGCAGATAAGCAATCAGTGAAATTTTTTCAAAGCGATGAATGAAAACTAACTTGAATAGTGTACCAATGAGTGCAATCACCCAAAGTGCAATGAGTAGGTAATGGGCTTTTTGTGTGGGCAGTGCGATAGACAAAAATGGAGTATAGGTGCCTGCAATCAGATAATAAATGGCAGTGTGATCTAATTTTTTATACCAGCCGCGACGCTCTGGAGATTCCGCAAGATGATACAAGCTTGATGCGGCAAATAATAAAAATAGGCTCAAAGCATAGACCCACAGCCCGATCCACTGCGCTGTTTCTAAGTAAGACCCTTTGATAATCAATAAAATACCCGCTATGAGTGCAAGACCTGCTCCAATAGCATGGCTAATAAAATTGATTCTTTCTTCAACTGGATCGTAGTTTACAACAGGGTGAGCGCTCATAAGTCATGTGCATTTTTATAAAATATACAACTGTATCGTAATTCAAATTTGCATTTAGCGTAAGACGCTTTAAAATTTAATCGCAATTCTTTTTTTGGTTTCTATTATGACCGTTTCGGTATCGTCCTCTGCGCAAGAGCAGCAATTCCTTCAAGCCTTCCAGCAAGCGCTTGAATCTCAAAGTTTTGATCGGATGATTCTGAGTCAATATCAGGGTGAACTGGAGCAACTCGAGAAGATGACTTTTCGAGTCGTCATGTTGCAAGGACAGCTTGTATTGAGCTGTTTATATCGCCATAAAACCCAAGATGTCACCAAAAATTATTCATTAGACACAGCACTTGATACGGTAACTGCACTTTTGGCGCAGTGTAAACAAGCCAATCTGCTGACAACTGAACAAGAGTGGCAACTGAAGAAGAACAAGAAGAAAGCCATACTGACGCAAAGTAAAAATAAAACGGTAACCAAAGCTGTTGAGCAGAAAGGTCATGACCGTGTCAAACAGCGTTTTGTCGATCAAGACAGTTATTTCTTACAGCCGCTTGGTATTACCGATGAAAAAGCGCACATCATTCCCAGTATGGCGCGTAAGTGGAAGCAGATTAATAAGTTTGTCGAAATTTTCTCAGGGGCACTAAGTCATATTCAGCTGCCTGAACAACTGCGCGTGGTCGATTTTGGCTCAGGAAAAGGCTATTTAACTTTTGCTTTGTATGATTATTTGCTGAAGCAAGATCTGAACCCTTTTGTGACTGGGGTTGAGCTAAACAGCAAGATGGTGGAATTCTGTCAGGAGGTTGCGAACAAGTCGGATTTTCAGCAACTTGATTTTTTTCAGGGTGATGTTCGGACGTACCAACCTGAACGCCTCGATGTGATGATTGCGCTGCATGCATGTGATGTCGCGACGGACTTTGCGATTCATACCGGCATTCGTTTAAATGCTGAAATGATCATGTGCGCGCCGTGTTGTCATAAAGAATTACGCCCCCAGCTGAAAGCTCCGCTCGTGTTGCAACCCATGTTGCAGTTTGGCATTCATGCAGGACAGCAAGCTGAAATGCTGACCGATACTATTCGTGCCTTGTTACTCAAAGCCTATGGCTATGAAACCAAAGTGTTTGAGTTTGTAGCACTTGAGCATACCAGCAAAAATAAAATGATTTTGGCAACCAAGCGTAAGGATTATCAAGCGCCCGATGTTGCTGTCTTGGCACAAATTCAAGCCTTGAAAGAGATGTATGGTATTCAAAAGCATTCACTGGAATTGCTGTTGAATAATCAATGGGATCAGCAAGATGTAGGCTGTAAATGCTGATCTGAACATCACTTTTTAGTGCAATCACCAATATAGAGATGATTTATAGGGAAATGAAAATGTCAAGCTTGAGAATTACGCACGGAACATGGGAAGAGTTGCAACAGGCTGCGAAAATGATTCGTGAGCAGGTCTTTATTCAAGAGCAAAACATTGATGCTGAAGATGAATGGGATGAGCAAGATGAAATCGCAGTTCATTTTGTGGTCTATGAACAAGATCAAGCCATCGCCACCGCACGACTTTTGCAAAATCATAGTATTGGTCGTGTTGCAGTTTTAAAGTCACATCGTGGTTTGGGCGTAGGCAAAGTCCTGATGCAGGCGGTGATTGCATATGCCCAACAGCAACAGCGTCCATTTTTAGTCTTGTCCTCTCAAGTGCATGCGCAAGCGTTTTATCAGGCTTTGGGCTTTATACAAGAGGGTGAGGAGTATTTGGATTGTGGTATTCCACATATCCACATGCGTTTATCATCCATAAAAAAGCCCTGATCTTTCAGGGCTTTTTTATTAGTCACAGCATATTAGTGACCATGTTCAGATGACATTTTCGCGTGTTCATCAGCATTCATACTGTGCTCATCAGCGGTTACATGTTCTGTGGTATCTTCAGAAGCTGCTTGAGCTCTTGCTTCACGCGCTTCTTTATCCGCTTGTGCTTTGGTAATGGCTTCTTCAGACATTGCAGGCGCATTTTTAAAGGCATGTTGCTGAGAGTTTTGCTGCGTTTGCTGACTTGGCATATAGTCAGGCTCATTGGTAATCGCAAGGTAGAAGATACCTAAGAAGATTCCACTTAAAATGAAAGCAATAATCAGTGCTTTCCAACCCCATGGTGATTTTTCAGGAGAAGTATTGTCAGTCATGTGCAACAGCCCAATTGAATAAAAATAAATCTAAAACTATGTAACTTTATAACACAAAAAACGGTGTCGGGCTTGAAAAGAATGCACTATAATAAGTCAAAATTAGATGCTGAATCAGCAGGTTAATTTTGTTGTGTGCTGAGAGTGCAAAAAAGGGATCTGCCGATCACTGCTGTCCCATAGTTTGCTTTAAATAAAAAAACCTGAGTCCTAACAGTTAAAATATGAGTGA
>NZ_JBUEBA010000002.1:568158-569934 GCF_058107045.1 Acinetobacter sp. AB03
ATATGGTGTTGATGCGATTTGTAGGATTTTACCGATCGCAGCTTCAACCTATTACCGGACTTTAGATCTCGCGGACAATCCAGAACATCGAGCGAAACGGGATCTGCATGACCTTCATCATGCTGAACAAATTAAACGAATTTGGAAGGAAAGTTCAGGTCGGTATGGTGTACGTAAAGTCTGGCAAAAACTGAAACGTGAAGGCTATATTATTGCACGCTGTACTGTTGCTCGATTGATGCAGCAGCTAGGTATACAAGGTGTTTGGCGAGGTAAGAACAAACAAACCACCCGTAGCCGAGATGAACAAAAACGAGCAGATGATTTAGTGAAACGTAATTTTAATGCTGATCATCCTGACCAACTGTGGGTGAGTGACTTTACGTATATTCAAACTCATTCAGGCTGGGTCTATACCGCCTTTATTATTGATGTGTTCTCACGAGCAATTGTTGGATGGAAAGTATCGACACGGATGAATACAGATATGGTGCTCGATGCATTAGAGCAAGCCTTGCACGATCGAGGCATGCCAAAGAATGTGATTCATCATTCCGACAGAGGTGTGCAATATCTTTCTATTCGCTATACCAATCGTTTAGAAGCAGCAAATTTACGAGCATCAGTCGGTACAACGGGTGATTCATACGATAATGCCCTGGCTGAAACAGTGAATGGCTTATACAAAACAGAGGTGATTGAATATTTAAAAGCAGATTGGCAAGGTTTAGCAGATGTACAACTTGCGACACTAAACTGGGTCGATTGGTTTAATAAAGAGCGTGTACACAGCGCACTGGGTTATGTATCGCCTTTTGAGTTTGAAGCAATGTACTATGATAAGATTAACCCGTTAGGTCAGGTGGCTTAACTTAAATAAAAAAGTCTCCGACAAACCCGGTACGGTTCATGAACCGTACCGGGTTTGTCGGAGAGTCAATATTCTGAGAGACTATCCCGATGACAAAATTAAAATATACCCCTGAAATCAGAGAAAGATCGGTTCAATTATTGATTGAATCCGAAAAAGATTATCCTTCTACTTGGGCTGCAATCACAGCAATTGCTCCCAAGATTGGCTGTACTCCTGAAACACTACGTTCCTGGCATCAGAAGCATTTGAATCAACAGAATCCAATCAAAGTACAGCAGCTTTCAGACCAAGAACGCATTAAACAACTTGAACGCGAAAATAAAGAACTGCAGCGAGCCAATGAAATTCTACGCAAAGCAGCCGCTTTTTTCGCCCAGGCGGAGCTCGACCGCCCACACAAATAATGGTGGATTTTATCCATAACAATAAAGCGTTATACGGTGTTGAGGCGATTTGTAGGATTTTACCGATCGCCCCTTCGTGACCAACTGTGGGTAAGTGACTTTACGTATATTCAAACTCACTCAGGCTGGGTCTATACCGCCTTTATTATTGATGTGTTCTCACGAGCAATTGTTGGATGGAAAGTATCTACACGGATGAATACAGATATGGTGCTCGATGCACTTGAGCAAGCATTGCACGATCGAGGCATGCCAAAGAATGTGATTCATCATTCCGACAGAGGTGTGCAATATCTTTCCATTCGTTATACCAATCGTTTAGAAGCAGCAAATTTACGAGCATCAGTCGGTACGACTGGTGATTCATACGATAATGCTTTGGCTGAAACGGTGAATGGCTTATACAAAACAGAGGTGATTGAATATTTAAAAGCAGATTGGCAAGGTTTAGCGGATGTACAACTTGCGACACTAAACTGGGTAGATTGGTTCAATAAA
>NZ_JBUEBA010000002.1:570034-605457 GCF_058107045.1 Acinetobacter sp. AB03
TCTGCCGATCCCTTTTTTAAGATTGAAGTTTTAGCGAATCTGACCCGATGACACCGATTCAACCAGACGTTTCGGTGCTTTGAAACGCTCACCGTATTTCGCTTCAAGTTCATTGGCACGTTGTACAGCTTTGTCTAAACCATATTGGTTTAAAAACTGAATTGCACCCCCTGTCCACGGCGCAAAACCAATCCCAAAGATCGAACCGATATTGGCATCAATCACAGATTCAAGGACATTCTCTTCATAACAACGCAAAGTATCTAGTGCTTGTACAAACAGGAAGCGGTCTATCATTTCTTGTTCAGAAATATCTACATCTTTTTTCCAGTGGCTTAATCCATCCCAAAGATGTTTTTTGCTACCTTCTGGATAATCATAAAAACCTGCACCAGTTGCTTTACCTTTACGGTCAAAAGTATGAATCATGGTTTGAATCACATCATCTGCACCTGAACGTGGTAAATCTTTACCCTCAGCCTGAAGCGCCTTACGCGTTTCATTGGCAACATGCTCAGAAAGTGTTAATGCAACTTCATCTTGAATGGCCAATGGTCCAACGGGCATGCCTGCTTTGAGTGCAGCCATTTCAATACGAGCTGGATGTACACCTTCATGCAGTAAACGCAGACCTTCCTGAACGAAAGTACCAAATACGCGACTGGTGAAGAAGCCACGGCTGTCATTGACAACAATCGGGGTTTTACCAATTTGCTGTACATAGTCATACGCCTTCGCCAAAGTTTCAGCAGAAGTGTTTTTACCTTTAATGATTTCAACCAATTGCATTTTATCGACTGGACTAAAGAAATGCAGACCAATAAAGTTCGCTTGATCTTTCGATGCATTTGCCAAACCAGTAATTGGTAATGTCGAAGTATTTGAAGCCATCACACCACTTTCTACAAGGAATACTTCAGCTTCTTGAGTGACTTTCGCTTTGAGTTCTTGATTTTCAAATACTGCTTCAATAATTAAATCACAGCCTTTTAAATCTTCCGCAAATGCCGTTGCAGTAATTAAACTTAAAACCTGATCACGTTTTTCAGCCGTCATACGACCTTGCGATACCTTTTTATTCAGTAATTTTTGGCTATAGGCTTTACCTTTTTCTGCATTTTCTACAGAAACATCTTTCAGTACAACGGGAATCCCTTTGATTGCTGTAGAGTAAGCAATACCAGCCCCCATCATACCAGCGCCAAGTACACCGACTTTGCTCGCTTGCCATTTTGCAATGTCTTTAGGACGGCTCACACCTGCCTTGATTGCATTCATTCCATGCCAAAAAGTACCGATCATGTTTTTTGAAACTTGACCTGTCGCAAGATAGGTAAAATAACGTGATTCAATGGTCAGTGCCGTATCCACATCGACTTGCGCACCTTCAACCGCAGCCGCCATGATCGCTTCAGGAGCAGGATAGCAACCTTTGGTTTTATCACGTAACATTGCGGGAGCAATCGCCAGCATTTGCGCAACCACAGGTGTTTTAGGATCACCACCCGGAATTTTATAGCCTTTAACATCAAAAGGTTGTTGTGATTTCGGATTAGCTTTTACCCAAGCAATCGCTTTGTCCATCAACTCTTCAGCTGTTTCCGCAGTATCTTGAATTAAACCAAGAGATTTTGCTTTATCCACACCAAACTGCTTACCCTCCATTAAGAATGGAAAGGCATTTTGTAAGTCTAAAAGGCGTACCATACGCACGATACCACCACCACCCGGCAGCAGACCTAAAGTCACTTCTGGAAGTCCAAATTTAGTTTTAGGATCATTCAATGCAATACGTGCATGACAACCTAAAGCGATTTCCCAACCGCCACCTAAAGCCGTACCATTCAATGCTGCAACCACAGGAACACCTAAAGTTTCGATATAACGGAACTCTGCTTTCATTTTCTGAATCATTTCAAAAAATGGAGTGGCATCTTCCAAACGAGCTTGAATCAACTCATCCAAATCGCCGCCTGCAAAGAAAGTTTTTTTCGCTGAACGAAAAATAATCCCTGTTATAGAAGTTTCAGATTTCAGTTTAGAAACAATATTTTCCAAAGCTACACGAAAATCTGCATTCATCGTGTTTGCTGATTGATTCGGAGAATCTAAAGTCAGAATAATAATGCCATCGTCATTTTTTAAATATTGAATTGCGCTCATTATTATTCTCCTTATACCAACTCAATAATGGTCGCAATACCCATGCCACCACCTACACATAATGTTGCCAAGCCACGCTTTTTACCTTGGCGTTCTAACTCATCCAGTAAAGTTCCAAGAATCATCGCACCTGTCGCACCCAATGGATGCCCCATCGCAATTGCGCCACCATTCACATTGACTTTCTCAGCAGGAACTTTTAATTCCGTCATAAAACGTATCACCACTGATGCAAATGCTTCATTGACTTCAAATAGATCAATATCATCAATCGTTAAACCAGCTTTTGCCAATGCTTTACGAGCAGCAGGTGCAGGCCCTGTCAGCATAATGGTTGGATCTGAACCCACCAAAGCGGTCGCCAATACTTTGGCACGTGGTTTTAAACCTTGTTCTTTGACCGCTTTCTCGGAAGCAAGTAATACAAGTGCTGCACCATCGACAATACCCGATGAGTTTCCGGCATGATGTACATGGTTAATTTTTTGTGCTTCTGGATATTGTTGTAATGCAATCGCATCAAAACCCATTGCACCCATCATTTCAAAACTTGGATTGAGTTTTGCTAAACCATCTGCTGTTGTTGACGGTTTGATAAATTCATCTTGATCTAAAATGGTCACGCCGGCTTTGTCTTTAATAGCAACCACTGATTGATTGAAATAACCCGCAGCTTGTGCAGCTGCTGCTTTGCGTTGCGAATTTGCTGCAAATGCGTCGACATCTGAACGTGTATAACCATCCAATGTTGCAATTAAATCTGCGCCAATCCCTTGCGGAACAAAATGTGATTTTAAATTTGTTTCAGGGTCTAATGCCCATGGCCCACCATCTGAACCCATTGCAATACGTGACATCGACTCGACACCACCTGCAACAACCACATCTTCCCAACCTGAACGTACTTTTTGTGCAGCCATATTGACAGCTTCAAGACCTGAAGCACAGAAACGGTTGATTTGCACACCGGCAACATCATTATCCCACCCTGCCGCAATTGCAGCAGTTTTAGCAATATCACCACCTTGGTCTGCAATAGGCGTGACACACCCCAAGACAATATCGTCTACTTTAGACGTATCTAAGTGATGGCGGTCTTTGAGTTCATTCAATAATGTTGTAAGTAAAGTAATCGGCTTCACTTCATGCAATGAACCATCTTTCTTTCCTTTTCCGCGTGGTGTGCGAATGGCGTCAATGATATAAGCCTCGCTCATAGCTGTTCCTTTTTATGACTTTTAAGTTGTTATGCATTTGAGTGTACAAATTAATGGCCGTGATGCAATGACTAGAACGGGTCAGGTCAGATGAGTCTTTTTGCCAATAGACTGAAGATTTGGGCATAAAAAAACCCAAGATCGAAATCTTGGGTTTAGCAATGTGCCGAACCGTCGTTAAACTAGAAAATTAGTGATAGCCGTGTAGTTGGCGATATAAACCGGGTGTGACCCCAGTCCACTTTTTAAATGCACGGTGGAAGGTACTGGTTTCACTAAAGCCCACTTGTTGTGCCACATCTTCTAAAGTCAAACCTGGGTTCAATAGTAGGTGGATCGCGGCATCACGACGTAATGCATCTTTCACGCCTTGGTAACTTTTACCTTCAGCAGCTAAGCGGCGACGCAACGTTTGTGGCGATAAATACAGCATAGAAGCCACATCATTCAGAGTTGGCATTTCCTCACCAATTTGGCTCTTCAATACATCACGAATACGTGAAGTGAGTGAGTTGGTGTTTTTAAATTTCACCAACAACTGTGCAGGAGCGGCTTTTAAAAACTCTTCTAATGTTTCTTCATTTTGACGAATTGGTAAGTCCAAATAATCTGCGGCAAAAGTGATTTCGGTACGCGGCATGTCGAACTGCATCACAGGTGCGAAGAACAGGGCATCATACTCATCTGCATGGGTTGGACGTTCATAACCAAAGTGTACACGTTCCAGCGGTAAACGACGCTCAATCAACCAAGATGCGAGACCATGCCAAATCATTAGCATACTTTCGGTAATGAAGTGATCTGGATCCATCGATTTTGGAATCTGAGGAACAAGACGAGCTTCATGCTTGTCGCGCTCTAATGTCACCGACCACTCATCACCAAACAATTTATAAAACTGTGACGACAGTTCTAAAGCATCACCTAAGGTTTTGGCATGAATAATCAGCTGACACATGATGGCAAACGTACCTAAACGACGTGGTTGCTTATCGAAGCCAACATGTTCGTCTTGGGTCACCATCCATAACATTTTAACGAAGCGAGTATATTGTTCTGGAGAAATACGGGCTTTAGGTTGACGCAGCAGTTCTGCCTCAATCCCTACGTGAGAAAGTAATGTTTCGACATCCATGCCGAGACGTTTTACGCCAGTTAAAGCCGCATTGACGAAATGGATACTAATGGTATCACGGCTCATATTTAATCCTTCAGTCTCTTTTATATTCACTTGCGTTTGACCTAAATGACGCTAAAAAAAGTATTTTAGGCAATTTACACTAAAGTTTTTTGCCTTTTTACATGTTAAATTGCCGAAATGATCAAGGTAAATGGCTGAACATGACATTGTTTTGTTGCTTTTATATTTCTAAAATAGCTAAAAAATCAACATAAAAAGAGAAAATAAACATGGATATGGCATTGAAAGGATTGAAAGTTCTCGATTTTTCTACACTTTTGCCCGGACCTTTTGCAACAATGTACTTAGCAGACCTAGGTGCAGAAGTGATCCATATCGAGTCTCCAACCCGACCTGATCTGATCCGTTTAATGCCACCTTATGCCAATGGACAGGCCACAGCACATAGTTATCTCAACCGAAATAAGCATGCAGTGGCATTGGATTTGAAAGATTCTGCCAATATTGAACTGATCAAATCGAAAATTTCAGACTATGACATTGTGATTGAACAATTCCGTCCAGGTGTGATGCAAAGATTGGGACTCGACTATCAGACCTTATCTGAAATTAATCCGCGCTTGATCTATTGTTCCATTACGGGTTATGGGCAAACAGGGGGGTATCAGAATAAAGCAGGACACGATATCAACTATGTGGCTTTGTCAGGGATCGCGGGACATAGCGGGCGACAGCACAGTGGACCACCACCAATGGGGATTCAAATTGCGGATATTGCAGGAGGCTCTTTGCATAGCGTGATTGGAATTTTAGCCGCAGTAATTGAAAGACAGCGTAGTGGTTTGGGGCAGTATATTGATATTTCCATGACCGACTGTGTGGTGGGGCTCAGTAGCATGGCCGCAGCTGCGAGCTTAGCAGGACAGGAAAAACAAGGGCCTGAGCAAAGCTACCTCAATGGTGCGACTTTTTATGACTATTATGAAACCCAAGATGGGCGTTATTTATCGATTGGAAGTTTAGAGCCACAGTTTTTACATGGGTTGGCCCAGATTTTAGAGTTGCCGATTGTGGCTGAAAAAGGAGCCTCATTGGCAACTGATGACCGTCAGGTGGTGAAACAAGCAATAAAAGACAAAATTAAAACTCAAGATTTTGCCACGTGGAACGCAATTTTTCAGCAGCAAGATGTTTGCGTTGAGCCGGTATTAACGTTGGATGAAGCACTCGATTCGCAGTTGGCCAAAGATCGTGCATGGGTGGTTTCTGTACCTTTACAAGAGGGAAGTACAAAAAGCGAACAACAATTAGCTTGTCCAATTA
Organism: Acinetobacter sp. AB03; assembly: GCF_058107045.1. NCBI lineage: Bacteria > Pseudomonadati > Pseudomonadota > Gammaproteobacteria > Moraxellales > Moraxellaceae > Acinetobacter > Acinetobacter sp. AB03. The sequence goes on from NZ_JBUEBA010000002.1 coordinate 575,879, forward strand.
AGTTTTCACGTTCAAAAATAAGATATGAATTTATAGGCAAACCACTTGGTTTTGATTCTTTATAAATATCATATAGCGATAATTTGGATAGATTTAAAACAACAAAACGTCATAAAATGGGTTTTTATACAAATAAAGCGTATCATATCGATTAGTTGTAATTTTGTAAGAAAGGTCACCAATTATGAATAAATGTAAAAGAAGTTGGTGTTTTAATCTCGGTCTCTTAGTACTTAGTTGCTGCTTTCAAAGTGTGTATGCTGCAAATGCCTTTGAGGCAGAAAGCCCTTGGATGCTGGGTGACTGGAATGGTCAGCGCAGTGCATTGCAGCAAAAAGGCTACGACTTTAGCTTTGGCTATACGGGTGAAATGGCAACGTTGCTCGATGCCTCGCATTCTTCAAGTCACGGTACCGAATACGCAGACCAGTTTGCATTCGGTACGCACTTCGATTTAGACAAGATTTTGGGCTGGCAGGATACTGAGGCTCAAATCACCATTACCGAACGCAATGGGCGTTCACTTTCTCAAACATCCGATGCTTTAGATGGGCATTTAAGTTCCACTCAAGAAGTGTGGGGACGTGGTCAAACGTGGCGTTTAACGGATTTGTGGATTAAGAAAAAGTTCATGGATCAAAAGTTAGACATCAAAGTCGGTCGTTTTGGTGAAGGGGAAGATTTCAACAGTTTCGATTGTGATTTCCAAAACCTTGCGCTCTGTGGCTCTCAAGTTGGTAACTGGGTCGGTGACCAGTGGTACAACTGGCCTGTCAGCCAATGGGCTGCGCGAGTCAAATATAACCTTCGGCCAGACCTGTATGCACAAGTCGGGGTGTATGAATATAACCCTGAAAACTTAGAACGTGGCAAAGGCTGGAACTTAAGTACCGACGGTTCGCAGGGGGCCATTATTCCTGCTGAAGTGGTGTGGCAACCTGCTGTAGGTATAAATAAGTTACCCGGCGAATATCGTGCAGGTTATTACTACAGTTCAGCAGATGCCACAGACATTCAAAACCCACAGCAAACCTCACATAAACAAGGCGGCTGGGTTGTTGCCAAGCAGCAACTCACAGCACATCACGGTGATGCTGCGCGCGGTTTGACAGTTTTTGTGAATCTCACACTACATGATTCAGATACCAATACGGTTCGCGACATGCAGAATATTGGTGTGGTCTATAAAGGTGCTTTTGATGCTCGCCCTCAAGACGAAATCGCGATTGGTCTAGCCCGTATTAATATTAATGATGATGTCGATGCCCGTGGCTTACAAAGTGAAGAGTATGATGCCGAGATTTACTACGGTATTCATGCAGCCAACTGGCTGACCATTCGTCCCAATATTCAATATATCCGCCATGTAGGCGCGTATAACAATGGTGAAAATGCATGGGTCGGCGGAATTAAATTCCAGACCGCATTTTAGTTTCTAGATCGATAAGTATTTGTCCAACAAGGTTGATAAATACTTTTTACGGTTGTTCAAAGCATAAAACTGTTCGAAATAAGTCGTTTGGACAGATACTTAAAATCTAAAAACTGTCTAGGTGCTCATATCGATATTGAAACGATATGAGCTTTTAACAGAATCTAAGAAAAAGGTGGTCAATATGAGTACTCCGTCTTCAGGTTCAGGGCTTAAAACTTTTACAGCTGTGATTGCTGTAATCTTTGGTTTAGTCCTGCTGATAGGAGGGATTTATCTTGCAGTGCTTGGTGGGTCTTGGTACTACATCATTGCAGGTTTACTCTTCATCGCGACTGCAGTTCTACTGCAAAAATTAAAAAGTACGGCATTAATCGTTTATGCGTTGTTGGTCTTGGGTACAGTGGTTTGGGGCTTATGGGAAGTGGGTTCAGACTTCTTTGCCTTGGCACCACGTTTAGATATCCTTGGTTTATTTGGCTTATGGCTACTCATTCCAGCGGTCACACGTGGCTTTGACAACGCTAAAAGTGCAAAACTGGTTTTAACAGGTTCACTGGCAATTACTATTGCAGTGATGATCTATGCCGTATTTAATGACCCTCAAGAAATTCGAGGTGAACTGAGCAGTAAGCAGCCTGCAACCGCACAGTCCATTCCAGGTGTTGCTGATGGCGACTGGCCTGCTTATGGCCGTACTCAGTCTGGTTTGCGTTATTCTCCTTTAACGCAAATTAATTCTGAGAATGTTAAAGATTTAAAAGTCGCTTGGACCTATAACACAGGCGACTTCAAAACAGAAAATGACTCTGGTGAAACCACCAATCAGGTCACCCCAATTAAAGTTGGGGACAATATGTATATCTGTACCACGCACCAAAAACTGGTTGCACTTGACCCAGCTACAGGTAAGGCGAAATGGACTTTTGATCCGAAACTCAAAGCGGACAATACTTTTCAGCATTTAACCTGTCGTGGCGTGTCTTATTATGATGCGAACAATACGTCTGGTTTTGAAGCCAGCTTGCAGAATAAAAAGTCATCGTCTGCGCTATGTCCACGTAAAGTAATCTTACCTGTGAATGATGGCCGTTTGGTTGCTATCAACGCTGATACTGGTGAGCGTTGTACTGACTTTGGTAAAAATGGTGAAGTCGATTTGCAAAAAGATATGCCATTCCCTTATCCGGGCGGTTATATCCCAACGTCGCCACCTGTAGTCACAGGCACGACTATTATTATTGCGGGTTCAACCACAGATAACTATTCAACTGAAGAACCTTCAGGTGTGATTCGTGGTTATGATGTAAATACGGGTGCATTGTTGTGGGTCTTTGACACAGGTGCAGAAGATCCGAATGCTATTCCAGCTCCGGGTCAAAAGTATGTTCAAAACTCACCGAATGCATGGGCACCATTAGCCTATGATGCAGCTTTGGATATCGTTTACATTCCAACGGGTGTGGGTACGCCAGATATTTGGGGCGGTAACCGTACCGAGTTGCATGAGCGTTATGCTAACTCAATGCTGGCATTGAATGCCTCAACAGGTAAGTTGGTGTGGAATTTCCAAACCACGCATCATGATTTGTGGGATATGGATGTACCATCACAACCGACATTGACGGACATTAAAGATAAGTCAGGCAAAATGGTTCCTGCCATTTACGTGTTAACGAAAACAGGCAATGCCTTTGTTCTAGACCGTCGTACTGGTGCAGCCATTGTTCCAATTACGGAAAAACCTGTACCACAAACAGTGAAACGTGGGCCGCAAACCAAAGGTGAGCGTTACTCTGCGACACAACCTTTCTCAGACTTTGACCTTGCACCAAAAGAGAAATTGACAGATAAGCAAATGTGGGGTGCAACCATGTTTGACCAGTTGATGTGCCGTGTGTCTTTCCACAAACTGAACTATGACGGTATTTATACCCCACCTTCAGAAAATGGAACTTTAGTTTTCCCAGGCAATTTGGGTGTATTTGAATGGGGCGGTATGTCCGTTAACCCTGATCGTCAAATCGCGGTGATGAACCCAATCGGTTTACCGTTTGTTTCTCGACTCATTCCAGCCGATCCAAACCGTCCGAAAACAGCCAAAGGTGCAGGCACCGAAGCGGGTGTACAACCGATGTATGGTGTGCCTTACGGTGTAGAGATCAGTGCGTTCTTGTCTCCATTTGGTTTGCCATGTAAACAGCCTGCTTGGGGCTTTGTGGCGGGTGTGGATTTAAATACTCACGAAGTTGCATGGAAACGTCGTATTGGTACGATCCGTGACAGCTTACCGGGGATTCAATTACCACCATTTAAAATGGGGGTTCCTATGCTTGGTGGTTCAATCTCAACTGCGGGTAATGTGATGTTTGTCGGTGGTACGCAGGATAATTATATCCGTGCCATCAACGTGACCAATGGTGATGAACTTTGGAAAGGTCGTCTACCAGCAGGTGGTCAAGCAACACCAATGACCTATGAAGCCAATGGCAAACAGTATGTGGTCATTATGGCGGGTGGTCATGGTTCATTTGGTACTAAGATGGGAGATGCTTTGGTGGCGTATGCCTTACCCGATGCAAAATAATCGTCTGTAGTTATTTAAACTTTAAAATAGCCTGATTCGTCAGGCTATTTTTATATGCAGTCGGTTTAAAAGGGCAAAGTGACGAGGAGGAAAGAATAGAAAAATTGAGTTCTACCCAGATAAGCCGAGTTTAAAATTTACGTGGTAGCAATGAATGAATTAGTGTGTATGTGATCAGCTGAACGGAGTTAGCTGAATAATGTATAAGTATCTAATAAAAAATACTTTAATCAGAAAAAACCTTTAGGATTAGGGACAAACAGTACATCTACTTATCCTTATCAATAAAACAGCTATGAAATATGTAAAAAACGCATTTTGTTGATAGTTTAAATCTCGTTATGCTGTCAGCCGTTATAATGAAACTACTAGCTGTACGCCATGTATTTATATACTGATTTCGATCAGCAACTGATCAATGAACGTGTTGCACAGTTCCGTGACCAAACGGAACGTTATTTAGCTGGAAAACTCACTGAAGATGAGTACCGCCCATTACGTCTTCAAAACGGTCTCTATGTACAACGCTATGCGCCAATGTTACGTATTGCTGTGCCTTATGGCTTAATGAACTCAACGCAATTGCGCAAAGTTGCAGAACTTGCAACTGAGTTTGACCGTGGTTATGCACACGTTTCAACGCGTCAGAATATTCAGTTTAACTGGCCTGCGCTAGAAAATGTTCCAGACATGCTTCAAGAGCTAGCTTCTGTACAAATGCATGCAATCCAAACTTCGGGTAACTGTATTCGTAACACCACCACAGACCAATATGCAGGTGTAGTTGCTGGTGAAGTGGCTGACCCACGTCCAACGTGTGAATTGATCCGTCAATGGTCAACCTTCCACCCAGAGTTTGCTTTCTTGCCACGTAAGTTCAAGATTGCTGTATCAGCATTTGAAGAAACTGATCGTGCAGCGACCTCATTCCATGATATTGGGGTGTATATCGTTAAAAATGCAGCAGGTGAGATCGGCTATAAAATTAAAGTCGGTGGAGGCTTAGGTCGTACCCCTGTGATTGGTAGTTTCATTCGTGACTTCTTGCCACGTGAAGACCTGATTGCTTATTTAGAAGCAGTACTGCGTGTTTATAACTTGCATGGTCGCCGTGATAACAAATACAAAGCACGTATTAAAATTTTGGTGAAAGCGTTGACGCCTCAAGTCTTTGCCGAAAAAGTCGAAGCTGAGTTTGCGCACACCATTAAAACTTTAAAAATTCAGCCTGAAATTTTGCAGAAATTAGACGAAGAATTTATACCGTTTGATTATCAAGATTATGCAGATGAAGATTTTTCTGAACTGTTTGCTGCGCATCCGAAATTCAAGCAGTGGTTCAATATCAATACCAATGCGCACAAAGTGAAGGGCTACCGTATTGTAACGATTTCGTTGAAACGTACGGGTATTGCACCGGGTGACGTGACCACGGAAGAGATGAATTTGATTGCAGACCTTGCAGACAAATACACCTTTGGTGAACTGCGGACCACGCATGAGCAAAATATTTCTTTGGTAGATGTGCCACAGAAGGATTTATTTGAACTGTGGACTATTCTTGAAAAAAACAATTTAGCACGTGCGCACATTGGTTTCTTAACCGACATTATTTGCTGCCCAGGCGGTGACTTTTGTTCACTGGCAAATGCGAAATCAATTCCTATTTCAGAAGCGATTTCACGCCGTTTTGATGACTTAGATACCATTTATAACCTTGGCAAACTGGATCTGAATATTTCAGGTTGTATGAATGCATGTGGTCATCACCATGTGGGCAACATTGGTATTCTAGGTGTAGACAAAAAAGGCGCTGAATTCTACCAAATCACTTTGGGTGGTAATGCTGATCATGATGCTTCAATTGGTGACATTTTAGGCCCATCATTTGCAGCTGAAGTTGTGCCAGACATTGTTGAAGAAATTTTAAATACCTATCTTGACCTTCGTGCTGAGGGTGAAGAATTCATCGATACTTATCGCCGTGTGGGCATTCAACCCTTTAAGGAGCGTGCATATGCTTAATCTCGCACTACAAGTCCTCTCTAAAGATGGCTCGATTGCAGACAACACTTATCAAGTGATTGGTGAAGATGGTGTTTTACCGCAAGGTGATGTGGTTTTAACGGTTGAGCAGTTAGATCAATTGGCTCAAGTTTCAGGTAAAAAAGCACTCCTTGTTACAGTTGATGCTTCTCCTGAAACGCATGAATTCCCTTTAGATCAGTTAGATGCCATCTTTATTGATTTTACGGGTTTTAACGATGGTCGTGGCTATTCATTTGCAGCGCTATTACGTCGCCAAGGTTTCCAAGGTGAACTACGTGCAACAGGTGATGTGTTTAAAGATGTCTTGAATTACATGAAACGTTCAGGCTTTGATACCTTTGTTATTAAAGAAGGTAAAGACATTCTTGAAGCTGCTGCGGGTTTAAATGATTTTAGAAATCCATATCAAGCATCAACAGCCGTTGCACAAGCCAGTTATCAAACGGGCGCTTAATTTTTTAAGCAAGCAATGAAAAGCTGGACTTCGGTTCAGCTTTTTTGTATTTATACGCAGCATTTTTGATGAACAAATTAAAGAAAAAGAATCAGGTAAATTAGACATGATGGCACTTTTTGCAAAAATTAATCCCGGTGTCATTTGGTTACTTATTGCTATTGCTACAGATGTGCTTTCGACTTTTTATTCCGCAAAAGGTAATGGCTTGGTCAATAAATTGGATCAAGGCATTGCACTGGTGCTTTACATGATTTCTTTTGCGTGTGCCGCCTATGCCTTAAAATTTATGCAAGCGGGAATTTTATATGTGCTGTGGTCTGGCATTGGTGTCATTGCCACAGCACTTCTTGCTAAAGCATTTTTAGGGCAGAACATCGATTTGGCTGGATGGCTCGGTATCGGTTTTATTACCGTGGGACTCACTATTATTGCGCAATTTTCAAATATTGATGTTTAAAAAGAAGACGCATTTATCCTTCTTCTAATTGGCAATTCACCATCCATTTAATTCCAAACTGATCGGTAAATGCACCATAGAGTGCGCCCCAAAATGTTTTCTCTAAAGGCATTTCTATTTTTCCATTGACTGAAAGTGCATCAAATAAGCGTTTAGCATCGGCTTGTTCATGGGCATCTAAGTTAATGGAAATATAGTGGTTGTTGCCTACAGTAAAGACGGTATTGCTTTGAGCACAAAACTGATCATTGGTATCCGAAGCCATCAGAATCGTGCTGGCATTGATGGGAAGCGAAACATGCATGATTTTTTGTTGGTCAGCGTCGGAAAGGGTAACTGAACTTTCATCTGAAGGTAAGTCTCCATAACGCATGAACGTTGCAAACTCTCCACCAAAGACAGACTTGTAAAAATTAAAAGCGGCTTCAGTTTGACCGTCAAAGTTGAGGTAGTGATTCAGTTGCATTGTCTTATCCTTGTTGTTTTTTTTTGTCGTTATTTTAACAAGTCGTTAAGATCGACCCTAATACAATCTTGTAATAAAAAATCCCTCGCAGTCGAGGGATTTTCATAAATGTCGCTTTTATATCAGCTAATCAGCCAGTCTTTCATTGTATAAAATATGTCAATAAAAGAAAGTTGCTTGCATCTTAAAGTAATTCAATCGCTACAGCAGTCGCTTCACCACCGCCGATGCATAGTGCCGCAATCCCTTTTTTACCACCTGTACGTTTAAGCGCATGAATCAAAGTCAGGATAATACGTGAACCAGTTGAACCGACAGGGTGACCCAATGCGCAAGCTCCACCATTGATGTTCACTTTTGCTGGATCAAGTTTGAAGTCATCGATTGGACACATAGTTACCATCGCAAAAGCTTCATTGATTTCCCAAAGATCTACGTCCTGTGCATTCCAACCTGTTTTCTTAAGCACTTTTTCAATTGCACCGACTGGTGCAATGGTGAACTCTGATGGATGTTGTGAGTTCGATGCATAAGCCACAATTTTGGCTAATGGTGCTAAACCTTTGCTCGATGCATTTTCTGCTGAAGTTAAAACTAGTGCGGATGCACCATCCGAGATTGAACTTGCATTTGCTGCAGTGATGGTGCCATCTTTAGCAAAAGCAGGGCGAAGGCTTGGAATTTTTGCAATATTGGCATTGAACGGTTGTTCATCTTTATCAACGACAACATCACCTTTGCGAGATGAAACTGTCACAGGCACGATTTCATCTGCAAAGTAACCTTCGTTGACCGCTGTTTGTGCGCGCTCTAAAGAGCGAATCGCGAAGGCATCCATTTGCTCACGCGTATAGCCACGAGTATTGGCCATATCTTGTGCAAAAGAACCCATTAATCGACCTGTTTCTGCATCTTCTAAGCCATCAAGGAACATGTGGTCTTTGACATCGCCATGCCCCATACGGTAGCCTGCGCGTGCTTTGGTTAAAATATAAGGAGCATTGGTCATCGACTCCATGCCACCTGCAACCACGATATTTGCTGAACCTGCTTTGATCATGTCTGCTGCTTGCATTACCGCTTTCATGCCAGAACCACAGAGTTTATTGATGGTCACGGCACCTGTTGAATCAGGTAAACCTGCTTGGCGCATAGCTTGGCGTGCAGGGCCTTGTTTTAAACCAGCAGGTAGAACACAGCCCATGATTACTTCTTCTACATCGTTTGCGTGTAGGCCAGCACGAGCAATCGCTTCTTTAATCGTTACAGCACCGAGCTCTGGAGCGGTTACACTGGCTAAACTGCCTTGAAAACCGCCCATTGCTGTACGAGCACCATTCACAATTACGATGTCTGTCATTTTCTTCTCCGAATCACTTATACGTTTTGTTGGAAACTTAAGCAGTATATGCAAATTTGCTAGCGAGAAAAGCTGAAAACGTGATTATGGACTCATGGGTCTAGTTACAGGCATCGAGGGGTTCAGTCCGGGTCTGCCCCATTTTGCTCATGACTAATTTAAAGTGATCCTGATTTTGCATAGAGCAATAATAGAAAGTTCCATTTGAGCCAAGGGGGAGGCCATTTTCAGCTTTAAAGCTTAACGATGGAAGACTGAGTGTGCCACGCCAATCAAGATTGCCATATTTGAGCTGCTGTTGTTCTGTCCGAATAATCGTTTCACTGGTATCTACTCGTCGGTTTTTATTATTATCGATAAATACAATAAAGCCCATGTTCCACTGATGATTTTGGCATTGAACGAGGTCTTGACTTGGGCAAATGGTGATATTTTGACGTTGCAGGTTGGCCATATTTTTGGCTGCCTGAATACTATTTCGTAATGTATTCAGTGTTTTGCTGCGCTCTTGTGAGGCCATATACTGATGAAAGTGAGGAAGTGCGATTGTACAAATGATCAGAATAATGCTAATAGTGATCATGAGTTCGAATAAAGTGAACCCTTTTTTATTGATAAAAAACATATGGTTATCCAGTTATGTTGTTATAGAGCTATTTTTTATTTATTAAAGCTTTGTTTATCAAACAAATTTTATACATAATTAGTAGTACTCAACTTGTTTAAAAAGCTGTTAAAATGTAATACAAGTGAAAATAAGCTATTCGCAAGTAAAAATTGAGTAAAAAATTACCGAATTACAACGGAAATTGTAAGTAATTTTGTCAATAATTTACTTGATTAAAGTTATCAAGCACTTGGAAAAAAAATAAAGTGTTTGTATGATTCATTGCGAATAGCTTAAAAATAAAACTGGGGTATAAAAAAGCCTATCTCAGAATGGTTAAATAATTTTAAGCTTAAGCTTGAAAAACAATTGTTATCTCTGGAGGATAAATCCATGAAAATGAGTCGTATTGCATTAGCAATGCTCGTAGCTGCTCCTTTAGCTGCTGCAAACGCGGGCGTAACTGTTACTCCATTAATGCTTGGTTACACTTTCCAAGACACTCAACATAATAATGGTGGTGATCATTTGACTGATTCAGCTCAAATGGATGATGACCTATTTGTTGGTGCTGCACTTGGTGTAGAGCTTACTCCTTGGTTAGGTTTTGAAGTGGAATACAACCAAGTTAAAGGTGACATGGTTGACCAAGCGAATGCTGAATACAAGCAAACGCAAATCAACGGTAATTTCTATGCTACTTCTGACTTGATTACTAAAAACTACGACAGCAAAATCAAGCCATATGTACTTTTAGGTGCTGGTCACTACAAATACGAGTTTGATAACGATCTAGGTCGTGCTGGTCGTGGCCTTAAAGAAGAAGGTACTTTAGGTAATGCTGGTTTCGGTGCTTTCTGGCGCTTGAACGATGCTTTGTCTCTACGTACTGAAGCTCGTGCTACTTACAACATCGATGAAGATTTCTGGAACTACACAGCACTTGCTGGTCTTAACGTAGTTCTTGGTGGTCACTTGAAACCTGCTGCTCCAGTAGTAGAAGTTGCTCCAGTTGAGCCAGTTGCTCCAGTTGAACCACAAGAGTTAACTGAAGACCTTAACATGGAACTTCGTGTGTTCTTTGATACAAACAAATCAAACATCAAAGACCAATACAAGCCAGAAATCGCTAAAGTTGCTGAGAAGTTAGTTGAATATCCAAACGCTACTGCTCGCATCGAAGGTCACACAGACAACACTGGTCCACGTGCATTGAACGAACGTTTATCTTTAGCTCGTGCTAACTCTGTTAAATCGTCTCTAGTAAACGAATACAACGTTGATCCAGCTCGTTTGTCTACTCAAGGTTTCGCTTGGGACCAACCGATTGCTGACAACAACACTAAAGAAGGCCGTGCTATGAACCGTCGTGTATTCGCGACAATTTCTGGCAGCCGTACAGTTCAAGCTCAATAATCTGAGTTTTAACTAAAAAACGACTCTTCGGAGTCGTTTTTTTATGTCTAAAATAATGAAATTTATGTTAACTCACATCGTTGAAAATAAACTCGAGCTCAATGCAAGAGCCTTTAAGGCTTACGGTGGTCATGGTTAGCTACGTATAGGATATTAAATATAGTTAGAAGTATTTAATTTTAGAGGATGAATATAAGAAGAATGAAAAGTGGATTTCCGTCACTCATGCTTCACTACATCGATAATAATTTTGCCTTAAGAGTGAATGGATATTTCTAGTTGTTGATTTTTATAAAGATTTGTTTGCTAGCGAGATAATATTTCTGGCTTGATATTTAGGGGCTAGGAATTTGAGAGAGATCAGTGCTCAATAAGCCGTTTTATTTAGTTATGGCGGTGCGAATTGAGAGGCTAAATTTTTACTACCTAAATATGTAAATTGTTCATCGCGCAAGTGAACGGATGCTAGTTACAGAATATTAACTAAGTTTAGGATGGATCCGAGTCATAACTATCGATTCTATGTAACTTCAATAATTGACCTGTCTTATTGAAAATTGCGTTATTAATTTATGCTTTACGGCTTTAGTAAATGAATAAATGATAATAAAAAAACAGCCCGAAGGCTGTTTTTTTATTATGAAAGAATTTTATTCGCGATCAGGATTCATTGGACTGACATCCATTTCTTGGTAAGAAACCAGTTTGGTTTTGTATTTCCATTTATAGCCTAGCCAAATTGCCAAGAATAAGAAAATACCAATATAGGTCGATAAAACAGAAAGCCATTCGCCATCAAGCACCGCTTGGTAGTTTTGGCCTAAAACCACAATGGCACACAGAATAAAGGCAAACCACGGGGCAAAGGGAAAGAATTTCGCACGATAAGCTAAGTCTTCAACCTTATGACCTTGGGCAACATAGCCTTTACGGAAACGATAGTGTGAAACAGCAATCCCTAACCAAACAATAAAGCCACACATACCTGACATGTTGAGCAGCCAGTTGAAGACTTGTTCTTCGCCAATGAAAGTAGTTAAGAAACAGAGAGCAGCAATTGCTGTTGTCGCATAAAGCGCATTCATGGGTACGCCGCGAGGGTCTAATTTGGCAAACACTTTAGGTGCACTGCCATTTTGGGCCATATTAAACAGCATACGCGTCGATGAATACATCCCTGAGTTGCCTGCCGATAGAATCGCGGTTAAAATCACAGCATTCATCACGCTGGCTGCAAAGGCAAACCCCGCTTTTTCATAGAGTAAGGTAAATGGAGAGAGTGCAATATTCTCTGATGAAGCTGCTTGTAGCAGAAGTGGATCATCATATGAAATGAGTGTGCCGATAATGAAAATACACACCACATAAAACAGTAGAATACGCCAAAAAATCTGTTTGATGGCAATCGGAATCGTCTTTTGTGGATCTTTCGATTCGCCTGCAGCAACACCGACCATCTCGGTACCCTGAAACGAGAACCCTGCAATCATCGCCACACCAATCAGTGCAGATAAGCCACCAACGAAGGGTGCTTCACCTTTGGTCCAGTTCGCAAAAGTTGCGACACCTGGAGTCATCATGATTTTAGCAATCATGAAAATACCAATGATGATAAACACAATGATGGCAAGGACTTTGACCAAGGAAAAGAAAAATTCACTTTCACCAAAGCCTTTGACTGTCAGTGCATTGATCCCAAAGACAACGGCTAAGAAGAGAGCACTCCAGTAGAAACCGGGCAGGTCGGGAAACCAGAATTTCATGATGAATTGGACTGCAACCAATTCAAATGCAACCGTAATGGCCCAGTTATACCAATAGTTCCAGCCAAGGGCGAAACCAAAACCACCTTCAACATACTTGGTGCCATAGGTAAAAAATGCACCGGATGTTGGGTTATGTGTTGCCAACTCACCCAGACTGGTCATGAGAAAGTAAATCATCACACCAATTAAGCAGTAGGCCAATAACGCCCCGCCAGGGCCAGCATTTGCAATGGTTGCACCTGAGGCAAGGAATAAACCTGTACCAATTGAACCACCAATGGCGATCATATTCAGATGGCGAGCTCCAAGCTTCCGCTTGAGTTGAGCTGGTTGAGTCGTTTCGCTCATCATTGTTCCTTAAGATTTCTTTTGTGTGCTGGCAAACAGCACTTTAAAGCCTTGTTGATCGGCTTTGGTTGTACATTGGCCAAAACTTTGCTCAATGAGTAATGGATAATTCAGAAAGCGGTTGGCAACAATCCACAACTCGCCATCCGATTTAAGATGGCGACGGGATGTTTTGCATAAATTTTCGCTGGCATTGTAATCTGTATGAATGCCTTGATGGAATGGGGGGTTACTGACGATTGCGTGTAAAAACAGAGGAGCATCCTCAATTCCGTGTACCGCTTTAATCTCAAGTTGTTCTGGTAAAAGGTTATTTTTCTCAAAAGTCATTTTTGTTGAAGCTAATGCAAAGGCATCGACATCGAGTGCAAAAATGCGATTTTTCGGATTTAACTTGGCTAAATAAGCACTGATCATGCCTGCACCACAGCCAAAGTCTGCAATTTTTCCAGAAGTGACCTGTGAAAGATGAGGCAATAACACGGCTGTACCCACGTCCAGACGATTTTGACTAAATACACCCGGTAATGCGCAAATCTGTAATTCACCTTTCGGGGTTGGCACTGTATAGAGTTGTGCCCAATCGGCCAAAGGTTTTGCGGTTACGGTTTTTTCGGTGACCAATTGCCACATTTGACAATGTCGAGCACTGTCTAATTTGAGGGTTTTACCAAAAGGTTGTAGTTGTTTAGAGGCGCGCTCTACACCGCCTTTCTTTTCACCAACTAAAAAGATCAATGCGCCTACTGCCAAGCGACTGACCAGCTGGTGTAGGACATAATTGAGTAGTTCTTTTGACTTTGGAACAAATACGATGGCTTGATCAAAAGCGACATCAGGCAAATCTGTACCAAAATGCACATCACTTTGTTGGTTTTGGAAATATTGTAATTCGTTAAAATTCCATGTCCAAAAATGTGGCTCTACAGCATCAATCAGCTGTGTATTTAATTCGTCACACGGTGCATTGACCAGTAAAACTGAACCAGAGAGAAATTCTTGCTGGCGAAGAACAACTTCACTTCGTGGATCCATTTTATATACTCCATTGTAAAAACGATGCCCAGACAGTGCTGGGCAAAGTGCATACTGAAATGAACAATTATTTCTTCGTTTCAGGAAGAATAATATTTAATAACAATGCTGCAATACCACCTGTCGCAACACCTGAACTGAAGATGTTACGGAATAATTCAGGTAAATGTTCCAAAATTTGTGGAACTTGTGCAACACCTAAACCGAGTGCCAATGAAATGGCAATAATCAGTAGTGCGCGGCGGTCAAGATGAATACCTGACAGAATGTTAATTCCAGAAGCTGCTACAGCACCGAACATCACCATTACAGCGCCGCCTAAAACAGCTTGAGGTACCGCCTGAATCACACCTGCAACAGCAGGGAGTAAACCTAGAATCACCAATAACGCAGCAATCCAGATGCCGACATAACGGCTCGCAACGCCAGTAAGTTGAATTACACCATTGTTTTGCGCAAAGACTGAACTAGGAAAGGTGTTGAAAATACCAGCAAGGAAAGAGTTTGCACCATTCACCAAGACACCGCCTTTAATACGTTCCATCCAAGTGGCATCATCCACAGGCTGGTTGGAAAGTTTTGAAGTCGCGGTGATATCACCAATTGCTTCTAAAGACGTCACTAAATAGATGAAGGCCATTGGAATAAACAAGCTCCAAGAGAAGTCTAAACCAAAGTGCATTGGGGTTGGAATTTGAACCAAAGGTGCATCCTGAAGACCTGAAAAGTCAAGATGCCCCATAAAGCCTGCCAACACATAACCGACAATCAGTGCGATTAAAATAGCCGAACTTTTTACCCAAGTAATGCGAATACGGTTCAATATAATGATCAGTGCCAATACTGTACACGACATGATTAAGTTGTCTGTATTGGCAAAGGTATTGTTTGACATGGCTTGATAGCCACCACCCATGCTGATTAGACCTTCTTTAATGAGAGTCAAACCAATCAATAACACCACAATGCCTGTGACCAACGGGGTAATGAGCATTTTCACCCAAGGCAGAATACGTGACACGCCCATTTCAATAAATGAACCTGCGATTACTACACCAAAAATTGCAGCCATGACGGATTCTACAGGAGTACCTGCAGCAACCATGGCAGAGCCAATTCCAATAATCGGGCCGATAAAGTTAAAACTGGTGCCCTGAACAATCAATAAGCCTGCACCAAAAGGTCCAACTTTTTTACATTGTAAGAAGGTTGCAATCCCTGAAATGACCAAAGACATGGATAAAATCATGTTGGTGTCTTCTTTCGACACACCAAGCGCTAGACAGATGAGTAAGCCCGGAGTAACAATTGGGACAATAATTGCAAGGAGATGTTGAAAGGCAGCAAGAAAAGCAATGATTGGGCGAGGGCGGTCGTTTAAACCATAGACCAAATCGAGTTGATCTGTTTGATTGGGAGAGAGATTTTGATCAGACATATGTCAAAGGGTGTTAGCAAGGTGGCGCTATTCTAATCGCTTTACACAGCTTTACAAAATTAATTACACACCACTTATCAAAAAAAATGAGTCTGTCAATAAACTGTCACTACTAAATTCTATTATTTTTCTGTATAATTTGCCCTCAAACTTTAGGCGTATCGAATTTACATGTCAGATATCAAAACTCTCCGCAACATTGCCATCATTGCGCACGTTGACCACGGTAAAACCACTCTAGTAGACAAACTTTTACAGCAATCAGGTGCACTTGGCGATCGTGCAGGCGAGATTGAGCGTGTCATGGATTCAGGCGCGATTGAAAGTGAACGTGGTATTACCATTCTTGCAAAAAACACTGCAATCAAATGGTTAGATTCACGTACCAATACAGAATACCGTATTAACATCGTCGACACCCCAGGGCACGCGGACTTCGGTGGTGAAGTTGAACGTGTAATGTCGATGGTTGACTGTGTACTTCTTCTTGTTGACTCTCAAGAAGGCCCAATGCCACAAACTCGTTTCGTAACGCAAAAAGCGTTCGCACGTGGTTTGAAGCCAATCGTAATTATCAACAAAGTCGACAAGCCAAGCGCGCGTCCAGATTGGGTTATTGACCAAGTATTTGATTTGTTTGATAACCTTGGTGGTTCTGACGAACAGTTAGACTTCCCAGTTGTTTACGCTTCAGGTCTTCGTGGTGTTGCTGGTCCATCTCCAGAAGAACTTGCTGAAGATATGACTCCATTGTTCCAAACCATCGTAGACATTGTTGAGCCACCAGCAGTTGATGTTGATGGTCCATTCCAAATGCAGATTTCTTCACTTGACTATAACAGCTTCGTAGGTGTTATCGGTGTTGGTCGTATTCAACGTGGTTCAGTTGGTCTGAACACTCAAGTTACTGTAATTGATAAAGAAGGTAAGACTCGTAACGGTCGTATCTTAAAAATCATGGGTTACCACGGTTTAGAACGTGTTGATGTTGATTCTGCTCAAGCAGGCGATATCGTATGTATCACAGGTATTGATGAACTTCATATCTCTGACACAATTTGTGATCCGAAAAATGTTGAAGCTTTACCACCATTGTCTGTAGATGAACCTACAGTAACGATGACTTTCCAAGTAAACAACTCACCGTTTGCTGGTAAAGAAGGTAAATTCGTAACTTCACGTAACATCCGTGAGCGTTTAGACCGTGAATTAATTCATAACGTAGCGTTACGTGTTGAAGACACTGATAGTCCAGACCGTTTCAAAGTATCTGGTCGTGGTGAACTTCACCTTTCAGTTCTTATTGAAAACATGCGTCGTGAAGGCTTCGAGATGGGCGTATCTCGTCCACAAGTAATCTTGAAAGAAGTTGATGGCGAAAAGCAAGAGCCATACGAAAACGTAACATTTGACGTTGAAGAACAGCACCAAGGTTCTGTAATGGAACAAATGGGTCACCGTAAAGGCGAAATGACGAATATGGAAGTTGACGGTAAAGGCCGTATCCGTATTGAAGCAACTGTTCCTTCACGTGGCTTAATTGGTTTCCGTTCAGAATTCTTGACCATGACTTCTGGTACAGGGATCATGACTTCAAGCTTCTCGCATTACGGTCCAATGAAACAAGGTACTGTTGCGAAACGTCAAAACGGTGTGTTGATTTCTATGGTTCAAGGTACTTGCCTTGGCTATGCATTGTTCACATTGCAGGACCGTGGTCGTCTATTTGCTAAACCTCAGTTAGAAGTTTACGAAGGTATGATCATTGGTATTAACTCTCGTTCAGATGACATGACAGTTAACCCAACTAAAGCAAAACAGTTAACAAACGTACGTGCTTCTGGTACTGATGATGCGTTGACTCTTGTTCCTGCTGTTGAATATACGCTTGAACAAGCGCTTGAATTCATTGAAGATGATGAATTAGTTGAAGTAACACCTAAGTCAATTCGTATCCGTAAGCGTTACTTGACTGAAAACGAACGTAAACGTAACCGTTCTGGTAAATAAGTTTTAAAAATGATGTTGCCCCATGCGGGGCCGTGACATTTAAAAATGCCATCAATTTATTGATGGCATTTTTTTGTTTAAAATTAGCAAACAAATATATAAAAGCAGATGATTTCCGAGTAAATTACGTGGAAATGAAGCTATAAAATTAATGTATACTTCGTCACATAAATTAAAGTCAAAAAATAACTGGAGATTTAGATGAGTATTGTTCAAGAATTCCGCGAATTTGCGGTAAAAGGCAACATGATTGATTTGGCTGTCGGTGTAATCATCGGTGGTGCATTTGGTAAAATTGTCGATTCATTGGTGAAAGACATCATCATGCCATTGATCACGGTTGTGACTGGTGGTGGTGTAGATTTCACACAGAAATTCTTTGTTTTGGGGGACAACCCAAATAATTTACAGTCTTTAGATGAGTTGACCAAAGCTGGGGTGAACGTCCTGACTTATGGTAACTTTCTTACGATTTTAATTAACTTCATCATTTTGGCATGGGTGGTGTTCTTAATGGTGAAAATGATTAATCGTATGCGCCGTAAACAAGAAGAAGCAGCGCCAGAACCAGCAGCAACGCCAGAAGATATCGAGTTGCTACGTGAAATTCGTGATGAATTGAAAAAACGTCAGTAATCGAACGGTTAAAATAAAACGGCACATCAAGTGCCGTTTTTTTTATGTCTGAGACTTATCCAAAGACTGGTTTTTGTACAATTTTGACTTTATGATGCGCGCTGATTGAATAGCTGTGGTGATGCCATATGAACCAATTATTTGTCTATGGGACGCTCCGTCCAAATCATGAAAATGCCTATCTTTTAGAGCGTATAGGTGGAACATGGCAAAAAGGCTATGTGCATGGCGTGGTGCATATTTTGGATTGGGGACCTGACAAAGGCTTATTCGCCATTATTTTAGATCCGCAAGCAGCAGCAGTTGAAGGATATTTTTTTAGCAGTGAAAAATTAACCGAACATTGGGATGCGTTGGATGAGTTTGAAGGGATACAGTATCAACGGGTGAGGGTGCAAGGGATGCTGGAATCTGGCGAACGTGTTGATGCTTGGACATATGAGATGAAAGAGGCTTAATCAAATACGGTGTTTGTGATGTGCTTAGACTTAAACACATCACACACTGGGTAACTTTTTAAAAATCCATACGGAATTTAATTTCTAGTAAATGAAAACCAAATTGGCTCTTGATGGGGCCATGTAGTACTTTTTCAGCTGCACTAAAAACCAATTTATCAATTGCAGGCACCAATTGGCCTTTTTTGACTTCACCCAGTTCACCACCGCGCTTAGCTGAATTACAGGTGGAATATTGCTTGGCAATTTTGGCGAAATCGGCACCATCGTGGATTTTCTTTTTCAGTTGTTCAGCGAGGTCTTTGTCTTTGACCAAAATATGACGAACAATGGCAGTTTTCATTTGGTTTTTCCTCGAGCTGTGGCTTTGGGCTTAGGTTGCACTTTTTTCAGCGGTTGGCATTCGGGACAAAATACAGAAGCACGCTGTCCCAGTTTGATGTTTTCAAGCGTGGTTTCGCAGTTCACACACATTTCACCTGCTCGGCCATAAGCCAATAAGGTTTGTTGAAAGTAGCCATTTTCACCCATCGCATTGGAATAGTCCCGCAGGGTAGACCCACCTAAGTCGATGGCCTGCTGCAAGATACGTTTAATCTCGACCACCAATTTTTCAATTTGGTCGTGCGTTAAACTAGACGCCACTTGCGCAGGGTGTATGCCCAAATTAAACAAACTCTCTGTGGCATAGATATTTCCGACACCAACCACCACATGATTATCCATGATTGCAACTTTTATGCCGACCTGTTTGTTTTTCAACTTTTGACTTAAATATTCAGCGTTAAAATCAGCACTCAGTGGTTCAGGCCCAAGTGTATCGATTAACTTGGTTTGCGAATATTCATCCAGCCATAAAATACAGCCGAAGCGGCGCGGATCATGGTAGCGTAGCTCGACATCTTCAAAACGAATAATCAAATGATCGTGTTTACGCAGGGTTTCACCCACCTCACAAATACGGAAACTCCCTGACATGCCCAAATGCCAAAGCATCGTGTCTTGTTCAAAAACGGCCAAAATGTATTTAGAACGGCGTTTGAGTTGAATTAAACGCTGTCCCACCAGTTTGCTGAGATCGGCGGGAATCGGCCAGCGCAGGCTCGACTGGCGAACTTCAATACTGAGTACTTGTTGATCTAATAACGGCGCTAAACTGGCTTTGGTGGTTTCAACTTCGGGTAATTCTGGCATGGCAACATGAGCTGATAAAACTTGAGGTTAATATTGCGGTGTACACGCAAGATTGCAAGTGATTTCAACGAGAGGCTTGCCTTTAGCACATTTGTACGGAGCTAGAGTGCAAGTGTGATCAGGAATCATCTTCCTTAAATTACACTCTTGAATTGAGTGAAAACTGCTATGAATCACCCGAATCCAATCTTCTATTTATAGCTGTGGACGATATTGATAACTTTTTTTGACTTAATGATAAAAATTTTGCTGAGATCTTTGTTTAAAAATTATGTACTTTTCATTAAATTTTTCATTTAAATGAAATGGATTGTTCTTCATTTTAGTTTGGGGCTTAGGTTTTATGCGACAGTTTTCTTTCTCTTTATTTGCAACTGCAATGTGTGCCTGGGCGACAGTGAGTCATGCGGAGCAGATGTTGGATGTACATGGTCAGTATTTGTTTGGTGACTGGCAGGGAAAACGAACTGAATTGGCGCAAAAAGGCATTAAGTTTGAAGCCAATGCTTTAACAGATACCAACTATTTGGCGGATGGCGGGCATAATGCAGGTGCAAGCCCAAATACCGCTTCACAGTTTTGGCTAGGTACACAATTTGATTTAGAGAAGCTAGCGGGCTGGGAAGGGGTCACCATTCGTTTTGTTGCGACTGCGCGTCAAGGACAAAGTACCTCAATTCGAGATTTGCAAGATCCTTCTGCACCGCAATTAGCCAATGTGCAAGCCACCTATGGCCGTGGAAACCAAGACAGCCGTTTATCTGAGCTTTCGATTGAAAAGCGATTTAAAGAACAAGGGCTCAGTGTCAAAGTTGGGCGACTGGGTTTGGGTTCTGATTTTGATGTGATGGCGTGTGATTTTGTTAGTAATGCCTTTTGTGCCGCACAAATGGGGAAATGGCAGGGCAATATCTGGATGAATACGCCGGTTTCACAATGGGGCGGTCGCATTAAATATCAACTGACCCCTGAAGTGATAACGCAAATTGGTGTTTACGAATTCAATCCAGATAATGGCAATGGCAAAGCCGAGGGACAAGGTTGGAGCCTAGACACAGAACATGCCGACGGTGTGACTATTCCAGTAGAAGTGATTTGGACACCGAAAGCACTATTCAATGGTTTGGCGGGGAGTTATCGGGTCGGTGGGATATATAACACCGCAGATGATCCAAATAACCAATATGACGTGGCTTATGGCAAAGGTGTGGTTGGCGAAGACCGGACATTTGCAGGATGGATTGCCATCGAACAGCAACTGACTTCAACGGGTGCAGGGCGCCAAGGTTTGCATAGTTTTGCCAACTTTACATGGCATGACCGCATCACCAATAAAGTAGATAACTCACAACAAGTGGGGCTGAAATATATTGGGGTATTTGAGCAGCATCCGACGGATATTTTAGGTTTGGGGGTGAATCGTGTACATCTGAATGAGCGATTCACTGCGGGTAAAGTACAGTATGATGCGAGCGCGGAATACAATATTGAACTGAACTATAGCTATAACCCTACGCCATGGTTAATGTTACGTCCCAACATTCAGTATGTGGTCAACTCAGGTTCAAGCCATGTGGTGGATAATGCATTGGTCTTGGGGCTTGGAAGCCGCATTATTTTCTAAATGGATAGCCATAAAAGTGCAAAGGTTTGACAGCAGATTTGCACTTTTAGCGTTGAATGCAAGGCACTTTATTTGTTATAGATCATAGTGAGTACAGGGAGAGCGGTGATGCCATTATTATTTCAACCCATTCAATTTGGGGATCTAAACTTAACAAATAAAATCGTGATTGCACCGATGTGCCAATACTCAGCCAATGATGCAGGAGAGTTGAGCTATTGGCATGAGCAACAATGGGCCAATTATGCTTTGTCAGGTGCGGGCTTATGTATTATTGAAGCGACAGCCGTACAAGCTGTGGGACGAATCAGTTTTGCGGATTTAGGGCTGTGGAATGATTTGCAACGTGCACAAATGAAGGCCTTGCTTCAAAAAGTCAAAACACTTTCACCAATGCCTTTTGCCATTCAACTGGCACATGCGGGGCGTAAAGCATCGACCGATCGTCCTTGGTCGGGAAAAGGTCAAATCAAACCGAATGAACCGCATGGTTGGCAAACGGTGTCTGCCAGTGATGTCCCCTTTAAGCCCGAAGAGCACGCACCACATGCTTTGAGTGTGGCGGAGATGCAAGACATCATCGATGACTTTGCCAGTGCAGCAGTACGGGCAGTAGATGCAGGTTTTGAGCTGATCGAACTACATGCAGCCCATGGCTATTTGTTGCATCAGTTCATGTCACCGCTGTCGAACCGACGGACTGATGAATATGGCGGAAGTTTTGAAAACCGCATTCGATTTACCTTAGAAGTATTCCAAGCCATTAAACAAGCTGTTCCTGAAAATTATCCCGTAGGTATACGTTTATCTGCAACTGATTGGATGGAGTCGACCGCAACAGAAAGTTGGGATATTGATTCAACGGTTGGGCTATCGAAAGTGTTAGAGCAACTCGGTGCGGCTTATATTCATGTTTCAAGTGGTGGCTTGCATGTGGAACAAGACATTCAGATTAAGCCCAAGTATCAAGTGCCTTTTGCCCATGCAGTGAAACAAGCGGTGAAAATTCCAGTCATTGCGGTGGGCTTGATTACAGAAGCTAAGCAGGCTGAACATATTTTAGAAGCGCAAGAAGCGGATGCAATTGGTCTGGCGCGTGCCATGTTGTATGACCCACGATGGCCGTGGCATGCCGCTGCAGAACTGGGTGGGAAAGTCTCTATCGCACCGCAGTATTTACGGTGTCAGCCACATGGGATCAAAGATTTGTTTTCTGCGTTTTAATCATATATTCGCCCATTGGTCTTTTAAAATATTTCAACTGAGTAAAGGTGTATCCTAGGATAGGTCTTTATTTACATCATCTGGAAAAGGAACAGCTTGAATGATTTTTTCGGTAATTTTTCCAGTATTTTTCCTGCTCTTCCTTGGTTTTGCCTCTGTCAAAATCCAGTTGCTCGCTAAAGAGCAAATGACTGCGATCAGTGCTTTTGTCATCAAAATTGCGTTACCTGCTTTATTGTTGCATGCCTTAGCTTCAAAAGATTTGCATGAAATTTGGTATCCGTCATATTTTTATGTTTATGCCGCTGTGACCTTTGGTTTATTTATTACGGCTTTTATTTTAGGTCAAAAGCTGTTTAAAAATCACTTTACCCATGCTGCAGTCTTTTCACTGGGTGCATCCATGTCCAATACGGGGTTATTGGGAGCAGCAATTTTGACACTTCTGATGGGAAGTGAAGCGATGATTTACATTTCATTGGTGGTGATCATTGAAAGTGTATTTTTGGTTCCATTGATGCTTACGCTGGCAGAAATAGGGCGACAAAGACAAGCCAATTTAGCCTCCATTTTAAAAACCACATTTCTCACTTTACTTAAAAATCCACTGTTTTTGTCGGTGATGATTGGTATGAGTTGTGCGATTTTCGAAATTCAAATTCCACATTTAATCGACCAAGTGTTTGCGATGCTAGGCCAGACCGCAGCACCTTTAGCGCTCTTTATTATTGGTGGGGGCATGGTGGGGCTAACCATTCAATCGTTTAACTTACAAACCATTTATCTGGTGGGGTCTAAAAATATTTGTATGCCCATCTTGGTCTATTTAGGCCTGACTTATTTGACTGAGTTAGACCAAAAGATGATTTATGCAGGGACCTTGATTGCAGCTTTACCGATGCCCTCTCTATTTGGAATTTTTGGGCAAGTGTATGGCTTGAATGAAAAAGCACTCACTCCATTGATGATCAGTACGCTATTGAGTTTTGTGGTGGTTAGTGTCTTGATTGGTCTTTGGTGGTGAAAAAAATACTCTCAATTGAGAGTATTTTTTTGAAGAAGAGATTTATTTTTGACCGCAGCTGTTGCAGCAGGGGCTTTGGCTTGATCGGCAATCATTTTATCAACCATCGCCAAAGATTCTTTGGCTTGCGGTACATTTTCCTTGGCTAAAGCGGTGAAAATTTTCTTCGCTTCAGGCAAGTTCTGCGGAATGATATTGCCATTAGCAAACATATTGCCTACGGCCATCAGGGCAGGAATATAGCCTTTTTTGGCTAAGTCTTGAATGCTGTTGAGGCCTTTTTGAATCGGCGCTTCTTGTTTGTTTTTAAAGCCTGTGCTGATGTCGTACAGAGCTTGTGCATGAATGGCTTGATAGTTGCCTTTTTTCACCAAAGGCTCAAGTTTCTTAAGGGCTAACTTTTCAGACTCTGGTTTATTTTCAGAAAATAACAGCACGGCATATTCAACGGTTGCATCATCAAAGCCTAGTTTAGATGCGGCTTCAAAGTGTTGTTTGGCTTTGTTAATGTCTTGAGGCAAGCCTAAAGTACCAGTGACATAGTTTTTCGCAAGCACATAATGCGCAACAGGGTAGCCTTTGTTTGCAGCATCTTGATAGAGCTGAATGGCTTTCTTCTCATTCTTCGCTGTGCCTTGGCCAGTCTGAGTCAAATAAGCCAAGTTATACATGGCTTGTGGGTTGCCAGACTTTGCCAGTTTTTCTAAAGCCTGATATGCCCCCGCCATATTGTTGGCTTTAACCATTTCCTCAATCTTGGCAAATTCGGGGTTGATGGTATCTTGAGTGGAGGCTGCAAGTGCAAGCTGGCTAGAGAGTGCAATTAA
Source organism: Acinetobacter sp. AB03 (assembly GCF_058107045.1). Taxonomy (NCBI): domain Bacteria; kingdom Pseudomonadati; phylum Pseudomonadota; class Gammaproteobacteria; order Moraxellales; family Moraxellaceae; genus Acinetobacter; species Acinetobacter sp. AB03. The sequence goes on from NZ_JBUEBA010000002.1 coordinate 600,294, forward strand.
GCTTGCAAGTACGATTTTCTTCATGTTTTATAAACCTTTTTCTTACACATAAGTCCATCTATGTGTGTATTTGTTTTTAGTCATTTCACATCATAAGTTGAATTGTGTGAATGTAAATATCTGAATTGTGTCTTGGTCTTACAAATTTCCGTTGATTGTATTGATCGGTATATCTTTTTCCAATACAAACCGCGTGCTGTGCAGTGGAAAAGTCTGAAACGTGTTATTGGTATTTGTAGCTGATGAGATTCGGGTTTTATTAGGATTCTGGCTTAGATTCTGTTTAAATAGCGCTGAAAATGAGTAGTGAGTTCAGCATGTTTATTAAGTCAATTAAGCGAAATTATTTAAAAGTTTTGGCCGATGAGTCGATTCCAGATGGCGAAAAAACTGATGCCTTATTGATGAAATTGGGTGGTGAGTTTTTAGTGAGCAAAGATGACCGTGTATATATTTTTGAAAAAGACGGTGTGACCGCAAAATTTGATGCTAAACATGCACGAGATTTTTCATTCAAAGACTATCTCTGCAAAGACATGAATAAGCTGTTTCATGATTTTTGATATTTCATATTCATTGAAAATGAGTGAACTGTTCAATAGTGCTGTTAAATAGTTTAAGTCCTTGGATGAGCCTTTTACCCAAGTACTGATGCTTGCTATAGAGTTCTAAAGCAATAATTTTTTTATGTTTTGTTTATACCTGAAGAACGAGTGTGAATGTCTTTACCCACTGCAAAGATACTTGCAGTGGTCAGCCTAAAAGATAATAGGACTTATTATTGTTCCGATGATAAGGATGGTGTGATTTATTATGTGAGGAAGAAAGATCCCTCATCGCTCTAAGTTAAAAAAAGCCTCTAAAACTAAGAATAAGTTTTAGAGGCTAATTTATCACAACATTCTAAAATTTATAGACTTATTGTGGGCGAGCCACATCACCATTTAAGCGTTCTGGTAAGTCTAAAACCGTCATATCCAGTTCGGTCAAAGACTCAGGACGTGCCACCACCAACGCGATATAACCGCCATCAATCGCAGCGCTGTTCACCACTTGAATACCTTTATTCAACTGTTCAGCTTGCGCAGGTGCACTGCCTGTACCCTGAATTAAATGTAACCATGCTTTAGGTTTAGCTTTAAACCATAAACGTGCAATCACTTCCTGTCCCAAATAACAGCCTTTGTCATAGTGTACCCCTCCACGCTGGTGTAACCGAAGTTCTTGAGGTTGAAACATATGCTCAATGCTTTGGTCAATAAATGCCTCACCATGAGTAATGGCTTGCACTTGCCATGCAGCAATATCGGTAGGCTCAGCAGAAAAGGTGGTACGGTCTTGCGTGAAGGTTGGGAAAACTGAACCCACAGGTTCAAGTTTCATTTTAGAGAAAGCACCAAACTTTTTAATGTGCTTAGCAAATTCTTCCGACTGGTCTTGAGTGGTGACAATTTCAAAATGTTCAGGGTTACGTTTTGTCAGCCACAAACCAAAGTGGATACGGCCTTTCAAGTCACAAATGGCGGTGTATTGCGTTGTATTTTCAGCCAAAGCTTCAACGTTGACCGTCACTTGACCTTGTAAAAATTTGAGTGCATCTACACCAATTAAAGTGAAAGAGGAGAAAGCTAGATCGCTCATGAATTGCTCGCCTACCTTAAAATCTAATACTAAAGAATTAGGGCTATTTTCCGCTATTTTTCAGAAAAAATCATATTTAGAGTAAATATTTAAAAGTTAATGTAACTAAATATTTCAAAAACCCCTATTTTTATACCTAAGTTTATGAAATATAAACGATTTGGGAAATGGGTTTTCGACAGTGTAGTATGCCTAGCAGACAAAGATGAATTGTCTAGTAAAGACAGTGAAGAAAAATGAAACACCAAAGGCAGGAACGCTATGAACAATAATCACCGCAAACCACTGCAAGGCACCCAGCTAGAATACTTTGATGTGCGAGAAGCCGTTGAACTGATTCAGCCAGGCGCTTATGCAAAACTTCCATACACCTCAAAAGTATTGGCTGAACAGTTAGTGCGTCGTTGTGATCCTGCCATTTTGGAGCAGTCACTAAAAGAACTGATTTTCTCAAAACAAGATCACGATTTCCCTTGGTATCCAGCTCGCGTCGTTTGCCATGACATCCTTGGACAAACAGCATTGGTAGACCTTGCTGGTTTACGTGATGCGATTGCAGACCAAGGTGGTGACCCATCTAAAGTGAATCCTGTTGTGCCAACACAGTTGATTGTCGATCACTCTTTAGCTGTGGAATACGGTGGTTTTGACCCAGACGCCTTTGAGAAAAACCGTGCCATTGAAGACCGTCGTAACGAAGACCGTTTTCACTTCATCGAATGGACCAAGACAGCATTTGAAAATGTTGATGTGATCCCAGCGGGTAACGGCATCATGCACCAAATCAACTTGGAGAAAATGTCTCCAGTGGTGCAAAATCGTGATGGCGTGGCATTCCCAGATACTTGTGTCGGTACAGACTCACACACACCACATACCGATGCACTTGGTGTGATTTCGATTGGTGTCGGTGGTTTAGAAGCTGAAAATGTAATGCTCGGTCGTGCGTCTTGGATGCGTCTTCCAGACATTATCGGGGTTGAATTTGTTGGACAACGTCAAGCGGGGATCACTGCAACCGATATCGTTTTAGCTTTAACTGAGTTTTTGCGTAAAGAACGTGTGGTCGGTGCATATTTAGAATTCTTTGGTGAAGGTGCGGACAGCATGTCGGTGGGGGATCGTGCCACGATTTCCAACATGACACCTGAATATGGCGCAACAGCGGCGATGTTTTATATTGACCAAAACACCATTGATTATCTAACCCTGACAGGTCGTGAAGCCGAGCAAGTTGCACTTGTTGAAAACTATGCTAAAGAAATTGGTCTTTGGGCATCAGATATGAAACAAGCGGAATATCCACGTGTCTTGCGCTTCGATCTTTCAACAGTAACACGTAATATTGCTGGCCCATCAAACCCGCATGCACGTGTATCGACTGCGGATTTAAAAGAAAAAGGCATTGCAGGCGTTGTTGAAAACCGTAGCGATGGCTTAATGCCAGACGGTGCTGTGATTATCGCTGCAATTACGTCATGTACCAATACATCAAACCCACGTAATACCGTTGCAGCAGGTTTATTGGCACGTAAAGCCAATGAATTGGGCTTAACCCGTAAACCTTGGGTGAAATCTTCTTTTGCACCGGGTTCTAAAGCTGCTGCTTTATATCTTGAAGAAGCAGGCGTATTGGATGACTTAGAAAAACTCGGTTTTGGTATCGTGGCGTATGCATGTACCACCTGTAACGGTATGTCAGGTGCTTTAGACCCTAAACTGCAACAAGAAATTATTGACCGTGACTTGTATGCAACAGCGGTGCTTTCGGGTAACCGTAATTTCGATGGTCGTATCCATCCTTATGCAAAACAAGCGTTCTTGGCATCACCTCCGCTGGTTGTAGCGTATGCGATTGCAGGAACCATTCGTTTTGACATCGAAAAAGATGCTTTAGGTTCAGATAAAGACGGTAATCCAATTTACTTGAAAGATATTTGGCCTTCTGATGAAGAAATTGATGCATTGGTCAAAGAAGCGGTGAAACCTGAACAGTTCCGTAAAGTGTATATTCCAATGTTTGATTTGGGTGTTACTGAAAAAGCAGCAAGTCCTTTGTATGACTGGCGTCCGCAAAGTACCTATATCCGCCGTCCACCGTATTGGGAAGGGGCATTGGCTGCACCTCGTACATTGTCGAACATGCGTCCGCTTGCAATCTTGCCTGACAATATTACAACGGATCATTTGTCGCCATCGAATGCAATTATGATGGATTCGGCAGCAGGTGAGTATCTACATAAAATGGGCGTACCTGAAGAAGACTTTAACTCGTATGCAACGCACCGTGGTGACCACTTGACGGCACAACGTGCAACGTTTGCGAACCCGAAACTGTTTAATGAAATGGTGGTGCGCGCGGACGGTACGATTAAGCAAGGTTCGAAAGCACGTGTAGAGCCTGAAGGCGAAGTGATGCGTATGTGGGAAGCGATTGAAACTTATATGAATCGTAAGCAACCGCTGATTATCATTGCAGGTAAAGACTATGGTCAGGGTTCTAGTCGTGACTGGGCTGCTAAAGGTGTTCGTCTTGCTGGTGTTGAAGCGATTGTGGCAGAAGGTTTTGAGCGTATTCACCGTACTAACTTGGTGGGTATGGGCGTGTTACCGCTTGAGTTTAAAGCAGGAACTGACCGTAAAACTTTAGGTTTAGATGGTACTGAGCTGTATAGCGTGATTGGTAATATTGCGCCACGTTCGACGTTAACTTTAGTCATTGAGCGTGCTACGGAAGATGGTAAGAGTGAAATCGTTGAAGTGCCTGTCACTTGTCGCCTAGATACTGAAGAAGAAGTGTCTGTATATGAAGCGGGTGGTGTATTGCAACGCTTTGCGCAGGATTTCTTGGAAGGGAATGTGGCGTGATGTAATTCTTTAAATCCTCCCCTTACGGAATATATTCTTCACCTTTGAAAAAGGAAGGAGTTCCCCTCTTTTTAAAGAGGGGTTACGGGAGATTAAAGTCATTGAAATTGTTGTAAAAAGACCCTACTGTTAAGTGGGTTTTTTTTTGAGTTAGAGACATGCAGTTCACCAAAGACATAAAAGCTCGATTAGAAAGAATATTTCAAGATTTCAAATTAATAGATACTTCATCTGAATCTAAATTAGATGAAAAAACAGCAATATCTGTTTCTCGTAAAGATTTTCCAGTCGAGTCTATACTATTATTTACTCTTCATAAGATATGTGGATTTAGAACAATATTCAGATGGGATAAGATGCATTGGGGAGTAATTTTTGAATATAAAGGTGCGGTAAATTTAATTAGCTCTCACAAATTTGGTTTAAGATTGTATAGTGAACGAATAGCAGATGTTGAAGCTATTCAGAAGGAATTAATTAATAAATTAAAGAAAAATATTAAATTTATTGAAAAGAATATTTTGAATCAGTATGCTGAAAATCAAGTTGCATTAAATAATTTTACAATTCCAAATCTTTTCCATAAATTAAGTGGTCAATATTATTATTTTCGCGACCAGTCTAAAAAAATGTTTAAAAAAGAAATTGATAACAT
>NZ_JBUEBA010000002.1:605557-618130 GCF_058107045.1 Acinetobacter sp. AB03
TTTTTGAGGATAATGACTTTTCTAGTATGTTGAATACATTTTTTGCTAAAAGAGATTTAGAGCAATATGCGGTGTATAACTCCTTGGCAATGATTGATTCATATTTTAGTCGATTAGAACATATTTTAGTGCTTGCATTGCCATTTTCAAAAAATAATAAGGAATATGATATTAAAAAATTTATTGGTGAGTTTTGGTCTAAAAAATACAGTGAAGTTTTTGATTTAAATAATCAAGATAGTAAAAGAATACATGATGAACTTAATTTAATTAAAGAAAAGTATAGGAATACTTTTGCTCACGGTGGTTTTGAAAAGAAAGGGCAATCATTTCATTTTCATTTAGAAAATTATGGAGTAGTTCCTGCAACCATGTCAGATTATAAAAATAGTGTTCACTTTAACTTTATACCGTTGAATGAAAGTGAATTTGAGAATATTTGTCTTTTTTTTGATGTGGTAGATAACTTTTTTAAAGAAAATCTAGAGGCTTCATGGATGTTTTGTAATAGTGGATTGGATCTAATAATGGATGATGAATCACTCTCACGACTACTAAAGAAAGCAGAGGATTTAGAGGTTTTTAGAAACTGGTTAGATAGTGAGAATGAGCGATTAAGTAACTATATTAATGCTGATTATTAACATTAAAAGTTGACACTAGTTTGTTTACAAGGCATTTAATTTTTTGATTGAAAAACACTCAAAAAATACCTATCATAAGATATATATCAAAACTGATGGAGTAGCCTTATGACTACCGCAAAAGTTTTTATGACTGGTCGAAGTCAAGCTGTTCGCTTACCCAAAGAATTTCGCTTTGAAGGTACAGAAGTCGAAATTTTCCGTCGTGGCGATGAAGTGATTCTGCGTGAAAAACCAGTTACCGTAGATCGGTTATTTAAAGTATTAGCGCAAATGCCGAATGACTTTTATGCAGAAGAAAGAGTGGATGAACCACCACAGGAACGAGAAGAGTTCTAATGCAGACACAATATTTATTGGATACGAATATTTGTATCTACATCATCAAACATCAACCTGAAATTGTCCGTCAGCATTTTGAAAAACATCTCCCACATCGAAATATTTTAATTTCAGTCATTACTTTGGGGGAGTTGCGTTTTGGTGCAGAGAAAAGTCAGCAAAAAGAAAAAGCCCTCAAAGTGATAGATGAATTAACCTCAATGATTCAAGTGGTTGAGTTAGATGAATATGTCGCTGACCACTATGCGCAAATACGTCACGATCTTTCATCCAAGGGGCAGATTATTGGTGCGAATGATTTGTGGCTTGCCGCGCATGCACGTGCGAATAATTGGGTGATGGTGACCAATAATGAAAAAGAATTTTTGCGTGTCGATGGATTGCAGATCGAAAATTGGGTGACTAACACCTTGTAAGATGTTTAGATTTTCTATGGAAATTATTTCTTGCCCAAATGCCATCATCATTTGTCGAAATGATCAATAGACATCCATCATAAAATGCATATACTAGTAAGACCATTTTCTAAACATATGGAGAACAAAAATGGTTACTGCTGGCGAAAAACCTGGAACAGGCTTCTATTTTTGTGTTCAATGCGGACACCGCGTCTACTTAGAAATTGGTACAGATCGTTTACCCCCGTGTACCAAATGCCAAGGCAATCAATTTAACAATAAGAATGCCTAAGCCAAAGTTTAACAGTTACCCACTGTTTAAAAGAAAAGCCCTATCACCCGATAGGGCTTTTTGCTAAGTTATAAAAAAGATAAAAACATCCCGACTTAGGCCACATAGGAAAAGCACATGGAAACTATATTAGGACTTTGTATCGGCATTGGCTTAAGTGCTGCCTGTGGCTTTCGTGTCTTTGTCCCACTCTTGGTCATGAGCCTTGCATCTATTATGGGATGGTTCGAACCCATGCAAGGTTTTGAATGGTTAAGTATGCCATCGGTATGTATCGCATTAGCGATTGCAACTGTCTGTGAAATCGCAGCTTATTACATACCATGGGTCGACAACGCTTTAGACACCATTGCAACGCCAGCCGCAATGGCCGCAGGCACCCTCACCACTATGGCGGTCAGTAGCGGAGAAATGTCGCAGTTTGCCAGTTGGGCTGCCGCAATCATTGTCGGTGGCGGTACAGCAGGCGCCGTGCAAATGAGTACCGTTGCCGTTCGAGGGGTGTCAACCGCGACGACGGGCGGGATAGCCAACCCACTGGTGTCTACAGTGGAGTGGGTGGGTGCCGTTTTATTGTCCGTGCTTTCACTACTGGTTCCTTTCTTGGTGGTGATTGTGGGTATTATTTTGGCGATCTGGGCCGTGCGTTGGTTTAAACGTAAAAAACAAGAAAGTATCAGCACCCCTTTATAGTTTCAGCAGTTTTCTTATGGCATTGCTGGGTCTCTAAACTTTAAAAATAAAGTGGCTAATTTTTCGCTTATGTGGACATCAATTCTTTTAGGTTGATATGACTTAGAGGTCAGTTTCACTTTTAAAATAATGATTGATTTTTATACGGAATCCGTTTAATTTTATAAATACATACTTTTTGTATGGGTTTGTTTGTAGTTGAACTTTATAAAAATTATTCGGGGAACTGTAAATGATAAAATTTATTGTAAATGAACAGCCTAGTGAAAAAGGCATCCATCATATTCATAATGCATCCTTAGGCTGTACAGATTTACCCAGCTCGGAGGATCAAATTTTGATTGGTTATTTTGCCAATTATGAGCTGGCTTATAAACGGGCAAGAATGAACTGGCCCAGAGAAAAAGTCGAAGGTTGTGACAAGTGTTGTTTCAAATAGCCAAAAGCAAAAAAGCTCTGCAATTTATGCAGAGCTTTTTCATTGTTGGATATGGAGGTTCTATTTTTTAAGCATTACAACATTAATGAATTTCAATTCGGGTCGTGACCTTAATTTTTCGACACTCTCGGTCAGCTTCAACTAAAGCGCGAATTTTAAAGTCAGAAAATCGTACTGCTCGGTTTTGCATAGCAAACTGTTCAGGTGTTTTAATTTCCAAACACTGAAAAGGGCGCAGATTTTTTAGGATGTGCTTTTGTTTTTCCGTCATGTTCTGTGTCGATAAGTACACATAGCCTTTGGTGGTTTTTAACAATACTTCATTTGGCTGTGTTTCAGTTGAGCTGGTGACTTTAACGATATGTGTTTTTAACACTTTGCATGCACTGAGGGAAAGCGCAAGGCACAGCATCAGCAGGGCAGTTTTGGTTTTCATGATGAAGCGTATTTGAATGGTCTTTCGCCACTTTAGCCGAAAGTTTTCAACGGCAGTAATCAAAATATGACATGGATACAGTCATCTGTTTTTAATTGTAGAACATTCTACAAATAGACTTCTGTTAAATGCTAAGCTTCAGCACAGATGCCAAAAATGAAGCATTTATTAGTGTGCTCTTTTACCTACTTTATTTAAAAAATTAACAAAACTATGAAAAAACAGTTCATTCAAACTTCTCTAATGTTCGCTGCAATGTTGGGTATATCCACCAATCTCTGTGCTGAAAACTTAAGCGCAGCGGATATTCAGCGACACAAAGCCACCAACCATTACAAAGCTTACCTTCCCGCAAAATATACGGTGTTTGAGGTCGTACAAGGGGACTTAAACAAAGATGGTTTAAAAGATGTGGTTTTAATCGTCAAAGGTACAGATCCGAAACAATGGGTCACCGATGAATACCGTGGAAAACTAGATCGTAACCGCCGTGGTGTGATTGTGCTGTTGAATGCAAAAGGGCGCTACCAAAAAGTCGTTCAGAACCTGTCACTGTTTTCTTCAGAAAATGAAGATGGCGGTGTGTACTTTGCGCCTGAGTTGGTGCCCTCTATCGAAAAAGGCCTGTTAAAACTGCATTATGCCCATGGCCGTTATGGATATTGGGCCTATCAGTTCCGTTTAGAGGGGCGTGATATGCGCTTGATTGGCTATGACAGCTCTGATAATTTTGGCCCTTATGTGAACAGTGAAACCAGTGTCAATTTTCTCACCGCTAAGAAGCTGGTCAGAGAAAATCTCAACAAAGATCCTGATAGCGACCCTAAATTTAAAGAAGCATGGAGCAAAGTGAATGTTGCTCCGATGTATTTGAGCAAAATTCAGGACATCGACGATCTGAGTTTTGAATAGTGTTGGCTTAGTTTTTGCTAACTTATATCTCAAAATGCACTTTTATGAGTGACGTGAGTCTGAGGCATCAGTCACATGACTGCTTGGATTATGTATAGGGGAAAGCGATGGAAAATAAAGAACTGCTCTTGAGTGCTGCAGAGAAACCTAAGCTGAGTACAGCTGCTCATTTGATGGCAGGTTGGCCTTTGTTTTTAGTGATGATTGGTGGTGCAATCGGTGGAGCCTTAGCTGTGGTTGCGTATGTAATTAACCGAAAAATCTATCTGTCTCAGCTCAGTAATCTGCAGAAGGTTTTAGCTAATTTACTCTGTGGTATGTCCGCGATTAGTTTATGGTGGTTTATTGCAACGTGGCTGCAAGGTTACATGGGGACTTAAGCGTTCTGAAATGATGGTGTAAAAAATGATAGAAGTTCATTTTTATGCGATGAAATAGATGATTCAATTGCCATTATGAATATTTTTATCAAATTTGGTTTTATTTAGGGAAATATTTTTCATCATTGCTTGAAATTAGCCGATCTTCGGAAATTCATCCCGCACCAATTTGCTTAATATAGCGTTTAAGGGCACAGGAATCGAAAAGAGTAGTTTGCGACTTGTTATCTATCAGATCAGCGTCGTACTTACCCACAAGGTCTCGATTCAGCTTAGGACGCTATAGATTATCCATTTATAGGCAAAAGTTTAGAACTTACCCAGTTTTAATCGTTGAAGTTATCTCCTGATCCCTAGAAACTACATGATAAAAACAACACGATAAAAGACACGTCCATTTAAATATTTTCTTCCATTTTAAAACTTCTATATTGCTCCGAATTTATCCCAATATTTGCTCTAACTGTGTCAAAACAAATTGGCGCTTTGGTTTGCGAAAACGGCTTTAAAAAAATTGCGATTTGATAACATTGGAACGCTTAGAGTTCTGCTATAACCATTAAAAGTCTGATAAAAAATATGGAACAACAATGAAAATATATGTCACCAGTATCATGGTCGATAGCCAAGAAAAAGCCTGTCAGTTTTATACAGAAAAACTCGGTTTTAAAATCAAACATGATGTACCTGTGGGTGATTTTCGTTGGCTGACCTTGGTTTCACCCGAAAGTCCAGAGGGTGTTGAACTGCTACTGGAGCCTGATGCACATCCCGCGGCACAGCCGTTTAAGGCCGCAATTAAAGCAGATCTGATTCCCTATACTTCTTTTCAAGTGGAAGATCTCGATGCGGAATATGAACGACTCAAAAACCTAGGGGTACGTTTTACCAGTGAACCGATGCGGGCAGGAAAAGTTAAAGTTGCGGTCTTTGATGATACCTGCGGGAATCTCATTCAGCTGATGCAGGTCTGTGCAGGAAGTTGATTTTCTCATCTGTGATGCAGTAAAGAAATAAAATCCTGAGAAAAGTGATTTTATGTGAGAAAAAAATCATAAATACGCTGCATTTGGGAAAATATTTTTTAGATAACCTGAAAGCCAAGATTTTTTTCCAAAAATAGCCAAAAAGACTTTATCTTCGGGAAACAATCCCGCCCTTGGATTGTTAAATTATATCTCAAGGGTGTGACGGGATCGAAAAGAGTAGCATGCTACCAGTGGCGCAAAACGCGTGAGTAGTACTTACCCAAAAGGTCTTGATTCGGCTTAGGACGCTATAAATCAAAAGTTTATAGGCTATAAGATCATCACTTACAAAGTTATGATAGTTGAAGTAAACAACATGTTTTCCCAGACACCCTAAAAAATTTGAACTCGAATAAAAGATAAATCAAAAAAAAATAAATCAAAAAAAAATAAATTTTAATATTTCCCGCAAAAACCGAAAAATCCTGCTGTTGTAGTTTCACTTACATCATTTTATTTTAAGCTTCCAATCTAATCAGCGCTGCTAAAAAGCTGGTTTTATATGGAGTGATGGACGCCTAGGATTAAGGCTGTTTTCCATATTTTGTGAATGATTGACAGCAGAAACACAGCTTGCTATTTTTCGTGCTCGCTTTTGTATGCTGTTATTCCCATGGCTCTAAATGACAACTTTATTTATACACCGCCCCAAGAAGACTTGGTGATCGTTTATGAAGACGATGATTTGGTGGTGATTGAAAAGCCTGCGGGCTTGTTGTCGGTGCCGGGACGTTTACCAGAACACCAAGACAGTGCCTATTTAAGGGTTTTAGCCCAGTACCCACATGCCAAAATTACCCATCGTTTAGATATGGCGACCTCAGGGATTTTAATGTTTGCCAAGCACCGCGATGCCGAAGTCGCCGTCAGCAAAATGTTCCAAGCCCGCACGGTGGACAAACACTATATTGCTTTAGTTCAAGGACAGTTGGATGCTGAAGGCAGTGTTGAAGTACCACTGATTACTGACTGGGAAAATCGACCACGGCAGATCGTGCACTTTGAACTGGGTAAGCCTGCAAAAACGCTTTATCAAGCTCTTAGCTATGACATTGAGACCGATATTACGCGAGTTTTACTGACCCCGATTACGGGGCGTTCACATCAGCTCCGTGTGCATATGCAATATATTGGGCATCCAATTACAGGGGATAAGTTGTATCACCCTGAGCCGACACGGAGTCCATTAAAACGTATGGCTTTACATGCCAGTTTTCTCGCCTTTCAGCAGCCTTTAAGTGGAAAAGCGGTTGCGATTCATGGACGAGTGCCATTTTAACTGTGTCACACTTTATTTTAATTTTGAGAAATACTTAAAATTTGGGATATCGGGCGGTTTAAAAAACCGTTAGCGTAAGTTGTGTAAGTGTACTTTTATCCAGTGTGCTTATCTTTGTTGAAATTAACATTTGAGTTTGGCTTTTTGGCCATGGTCACGACTGATTGAAATTGAATGAAAATATGTTTGTCTGTTCCAAGGCTTACTGTTCGAGTTTCATGTGTTCTTACAGCTGAGTCTTTAAAATAAAAATGACATTCCCGTAGGGAGATAGGCCATGCTTTATGTACTCGCTGTCATTCTTGTCCTGCTGTGTGCTGTTATATGCGGGCAAAAAATACACAGTCTTGCCCAAAAAAAGAAGATTGAATCCTTAGAAAGCAATTTAGAACTTAATCGAAATAGTTTAGAAGTTTATGAACAGCAGCAAAGTGAATTACAACACCGGCTGACCAGTTTAAGAATTGAGCTTGGAACACTCAGACAACGTAACGAAACTTTGAGTCCTTACCAAGAAATTATTGATGTCGAACACTATGTCATTGAACGACACAACCAAGTTGAATTGTTTGCTGAGACGGTCAAATTTGATGCTGAACAAATGCTCAAACAATGTCGGCAGCGCATCGAAAAAGTAAATCACTTCTTAACGGAATATGAATGTAAAGCCAAAGAAGTTACCATGCGGCGCGCCAGAGAAAAACTGGGTGCTTTTTTTCACATGGCTGAAGAACGACAACATCTGGCTGAAATATCGAAGGCACTACACCATAAAATTGAAACCTACAGCCAGAGTTATCAACTGCCTTCGGAGCAGTTATTAGATGAACTCATCGAAGGCTATGGGAAAACAGATGCGGCCTGTCATCTACTGAAAGTTCGGCAACAGGTGATTCGTGCGGTTGAGCAAAACGAAGTTGTGAACTGCGCCTTTATGGATGAGAATCGGCGATTATCGATGATGGTGTTGGTTTCACAGTTATTTAATACGAAAGCAGACTTATATTTACAACGTGTGAGCAAAAACAATCTTGGCCTTTTGATTCAAGCTTTACAGGATGACTTTACCCTCATCAATCACTATGGTGCGGCCTTTGGTCATACTCGTATACAAGACAGTTATCTGGCTTTACGCTTAGAAGAACTTAAATTTGCGGCCTTATTAGAAAACTTAAAAAGCAGTGATTTACAGTTTCAAGCGGACATTTTAGTTGAAGATCGGGTTTTACATTAACACGGCAAAGCCTGCGTGAAATAAAGTCCAAACAACCTTCGAAAAATCAGATGTAACTGCTATAAAAATGAGCAAAATATGCTATGTTGAAGTCACTATTTTGTCACTTGCCAACGATATATTGGCTAAAAAGATAACAAGGACATACGCATGACACGTGATTATGAATTATATCCAGATGATGATAACGGAAATGTACTTTGGCAAATGGCTGAGGATGGCGACGACCTATCTGAACCGCATGAAATAGAATATTCGATTGCCTTTCAAGAGCAGTCACAAGCAGAAAAGTGTGCGTTGTATTTATTACAAGAAGAGCAAAAAATCACTTTGTTTGTCGATGAAGAAAGCGACGTATCTGAGTGGATTATTACCATTTACGTGTATATGGAACCTGAGTATTCAGACATTGTTGACTTAGAACAATGGTTTACTAAAATTGCAGAACAGTTTGGTGGTGAATATGACGGCTGGGGCTGTATGGCCTATGTCTATGACGACGAAGATGATGAGGACTATGAGCAAGGTCAAGCCTAAGAAATGGTTAAAGTTAAAGCATGTTGAAAAACATGCTTTTTTTGTTGGTGGGTAGAAAAGCCAGCGGGCCGAGTTTGGCTATTTAAAAAAAGATGCACAAAAAAAATACAGCATGTGGGTTTGAGCGTTTTAAACTAAATCTGAATATTTGAAAAGAACGAGAAAAATCATGTCAAATAGCGCTCAATTACACCGCGTATTTAGTGCGCCCGTCGAGCGCGTCTATCGTGCTTTTATCACTGCAGATGCTTTAGTGAAGTGGATGGCACCACATGGCTTTACCGCACATGTAGATCAGTTCGATCTGCGTGAAGGTGGTCAATATCGCATGTTCTTTACCAACTTCAGTACAGGCATGCAGCATTCATTTCATGGCACTTATCATGAAATAGTTGAAAACAGTTTATTGCGCTATACAGATGAGTTCGATGTGCTTGAACTTGCAGGTAAAATTGAAGTGCGTGTTGAGTTTAAAGAAGTATCTGTCGGTACTGAGGTCCATATTACGCAGTCTGGTTTACCTGATGTGATTCCTGTCGATGGCTGTTATTTGGGTTGGCAAGAGTCATTGCAACTCTTGGCTTTTTTAGTGAATCCAGACATTCCCGATGAATAGTGCTTCGTCATTGTTGAACAATTGAATAAGTTGCACAAAAGAATAAAAGGAGTTTTGCATGCCAATACGCATGAAGCGAATTTATGCGCCTGTCGATGCAGAGGATGGTAAACGGGTTTTGGTTGATCGGTTGTGGCCACGAGGGGTCTCAAAACTGGAGGCCAAAATAGATAAATGGCCAAAAATTCTCACGCCATCTAATGAGCTGCGGAAATGGTATCACCAAGACATGGTGGCACACTGGGATGAGTTTAAAGTACGTTATATGAAAGAACTGGAAGCACATCCCGCCGAGTTGAATGATTTGCGCCAACTGGCAGTGCGTGAGCAGATCACGTTACTCACCGCAGCCAAAGAAGAACAGCATAACCATGTGGTGATTTTGAAGCAGTGCTTGGAACAAAAATAAGTGTTGAGCTGATGCTATTACAGGGAAAACTTATATTTCCCTAAGCATTATTTTATCCATCCTGTGTCAAGGCTAAAACCATAAAATAAATAGGTGATTCGCATCGTTTTCGTCTGAAAAATGCTATATTGGCGTTTTGAGCAATGTGAATTGCTTATTTTTTTATTTTTGAGGTTTTTATGTCTTTACCCAACTGCCCAAAATGCCAGTCCGAATATATCTATGAAGATGGTGACTTGCTAATTTGCCCTGAATGTTCAAACGAATGGAAAGAGGGAGAAGCAACTGAAGAAGTGGTAGCAATCAAAGATGCCAACGGCAACTTACTTGCTGACGGTGACACGGTAACGGTGATTAAAGATTTAAAAATTAAAGGTTCGTCGTCGGTGGTGAAAGTCGGAACCAAAGTGAAAAATATTCGTTTACTGCCAGATGCCGCAGATGGTCATGACATTGACTGTAAGATTGACGGTGTCGGTGCGATGAAACTGAAATCTGAGTATGTGAAAAAAGCTTAATCCGCTGAATTTACAGCTCGAGATTAAAACGGAGTCAATTGGACTCCGTTTTTGTTTTTAGCCATTTTGAAAAGACATTTAAGCGTTGAAACACCAGTACAGCATGCTATAAAGATAAAAACTGTTGAAGAATACGTTATGCCACATATCCACCTTGAATATTCA
Organism: Acinetobacter sp. AB03; assembly: GCF_058107045.1. Lineage (NCBI taxonomy): Bacteria > Pseudomonadati > Pseudomonadota > Gammaproteobacteria > Moraxellales > Moraxellaceae > Acinetobacter > Acinetobacter sp. AB03. The sequence goes on from NZ_JBUEBA010000002.1 coordinate 615,880, forward strand.
GATAATATCGACACCCTTGAAGTTAAGCCGATGTTACTGGCGTTAAACCAAGCTTTGCTGGATGGTCAGTTTGTACAATCGGGCAATGACATCAAAAGTCGTGCTATTCGACAGTCAGATTTTGTGATTGGGGTAGAAGGCGATGCGCAGGCTTATTTGCATGCCAAAGTGTCTTTATTAAGCGGACGAGATGAAGCCACCAAGTGTGCCATTTCGAGCCAATTACTTAAAACCTTGCAGCAAAACTTTACCGCTCCTCAGGATTTAACGGTACAAATTTGTGTAGAAATTATTGAAATGCCAAAAAGCAGTTATAGCAAATTGGTATTAAAAGCATAAAATTAGGAAGAGTGCCAAACTGTTTATTGGGCCGATATTGCGTGTCATTTAAACGGTTTGAGGCTGTCATGCGTTATTCATATAGCGCTGTTATTTTAAAAAAATAAAATTTGGGCTGGTAGTAAATGCACTTTTTTTTATAAAAGAAGTCATTTATATTTTATGAAATTGGATGTTTTTTTATTCAATTTTGGTGGATCTACAATCACTTTAAAATAACAATAGGTGAGCTTATGTCAGGATGGTACGAAGTAAGTCAGGCAAATGATGGCCAATATCGCTTTGTTTTAAAAGCGGGAAATGGCGAGGTCATTTTGACCAGTGAACTGTATAAAGCAAAAGCGTCAGCACATAATGGAATTGAGTCGGTGCAAAAAAATAGCCCCGATGATACGCGTTATGAACGCTTAGAAGCCAAAAATGGCAAACCTTATTTTAACTTAAAGGCTGCCAATCATCAGATTATTGGTACCAGCCAGTTTTATGCCAGTGAGCAATCCCGAGATAAAGGCATTGAGTCGGTCAAAAACAATGGTTCAAGCACCACGATTAAGGATTTGACAACTTAAGATCAGATTACATATTTTGCTTGTTTTAAGAATTAAAGAAAACCGCGTGTTTGCTATGGATGGCGCACGCGTTTTTTTATGCGGTTTGATTTGTAGTGTGGGAGTGCGATGTGGATTTTCGATTAGTTGGAGATGAGCATGCAGGGCATGAAATTATCTTCAAACTCAAACAATGGGATGATGCCATTTGTAAAATGGATGTACAAAATATCATTCGTCTTTGTCAGAGTGATGTCAGCTTGTTTGATATTGGGTTTGAGCTGCAAGGTGTGCAAGCCTATCAAGAATTGTGGAGACGATATGCCCCATTTTTTCAGGGGGAAATCAAAGTGTTCAGACGTAACATCAATATTTTTAGTCGTGACGGTTTAGCTTTTTTACATTGTTATTCTAAATTGGATCATGCCAGTGGCGTTGCAACCCCAGAGATTCCTTGGTGCAGAACCACGCTATGTTTTCAAAAAACGGCAGGTGAGTGGTTGGTTGCCCATCAGCATATTTCGGTGCCTGTGGACTTTGAAACTAAAATGTCAAAGCCGATTTATTTTCCAGACTGAGTTCGACTAAAGCTTTGGCTTGGGTACAGGTTGAGCCACCTCCGTTTTGCTGGGCTATGTTTGAATGACAACATGAACAACTTAAGAAGAAGGTATCTATGGCATTTCAAGACTTTTACCGGCTAAGCTCTCATGCGGTGCTGACCAATGACGCAGGACAGGTTTTATTACTGAAAGCCAATTATGCTGATCAGGCTTGGGGGCTACCCGGTGGAGCCTTGGATATGGGGGAAACCATTCATCAGGCTTTACTACGTGAGTGCCAAGAAGAACTCGGTTGTCAGGTTAAGATCGATTATTTATCGGGGGTGTACTTTCATTCGGCAGTGACCTCGCATGCCTTTATTTTTAGATGTCATTTGACTGCATCTGCTGAGATCAGGCTCAGTGATGAACATACGGCCTATGCTTGGTTTGATCTTGATCAGCTGTCGAAAGTACAACGGATTCGCGTTGAAGATTGTTTAAATTATATAGGTATCGTGCAAAGTCGAAGTTTTTGAGTGCAAGATTAAGATTCCTCTGAAGTGGAGTGAGCGCATATGTTGAATAATCAGACCTTAAAACGAAATAGTCCCATTATTGGTGTGTTGCTGATGAGTGCCTTGAGCCAGTGGGCTCATGCTGAAACGGGCAACTATTTTATGTATAAAGACTGGGAGCTTGCCTGTGATAATACGGGTATGTGCCGCGCGGTGGGGTATCAAAGTGATGCTCAGTTTGGTCATCCAGTTTCATTGCTGATTTCTCGTCCCGCAGGTGCAGGCAGTGCGGTACTCAGCCAAA
>NZ_JBUEBA010000002.1:618230-625269 GCF_058107045.1 Acinetobacter sp. AB03
AAAAAAATGCAAATTATAGTTAATAAACTAAAGGATAAAGTTTCAGAAAAGAAAGCTAAGGGCATTACATTTCATTACCAAAGTGTTTCTCACTTTGTTGTCATGTGTGGTAAAGCAGATTATTCGCGCCTGCCTCCAGAAGATTTAGAGCACATTCTTTCGATAGATGAGTTTATACAATTAGCTCAACAGAAGAATTTTAATAATATGTTCCGCAAGCATCTGGAACGTGATGGTCGCATATATGATATTAAAAAAGAATATCACGCCATTATTGATGAAATTTTTGCGCCTGACCAAATTCAACCACGCTCTTTGATTATTAATAATCATGAACGAGGTGACTTGATCTTACCGCATCCTAAAAAGATTTATAGCGAGTATAAAGCGCATTCATTGACCATCGTTGGTGAAAAATCTTTAATGCGTTGTTGGGATTTTAATGAATTCAAGTTGAGTAACTCAAGAATGAGTCAGCCTCAACATCGATTCAACTTGATCTGCAATGAGCGCCGGGTTTTCCAAAAAATTAAAACAGAAAAGCCTGATCTTTATCAAAGTTGTTTGCACCCGATTACAAACCCAAGTCTTGATGACATGACATCAAAATATAATGAGTTGTATGAGTTGCCTGAGAACAGCTATCGAGTCAACGAATTCATCGGCGCTTATGCTGAGAAAATGTCTGAATCTGAGAAATTGGATTTATTCCAGATTTTGCTTGGTAAATTTAATCACCTACATCAAATGGGAATTACTCATGGTGATGTGGGTGATCATAGTGTGTGGATCTCTTATAAAAAGGAGATATTGCTATCCAATTTTTCGGCAGCAAATGATCAAACACAGCCCTCGAAAATTGACCCTGAACTGGCTAACGAACTCCCATTTTTGAATACAACAGCTCATCTTCCGAATCTTGCGCTGACAGCTGCACAAAAGGATGTGTATTGGTTAGGGCAGTTAATCCTTCATATTTGGAAGAATGCTCGACTGAGCCCACGTTCATTGAAAAAATTTAGTCTTGAGGAGCGAGATCAGAACCACTGGTTAGAGCGTATTTTAACACGAGCTTTGACAGGGAAATATGATAATGCATGTGCAGTATTCCAAGATTTCTTAGCTCAAAAACCTGCTGAACAAGTTAGTTATGAACTTGATGCAGATGTACTGAATCCATATTTAAATCAGACAAATACCTATATCAGTTACCCGATATTTGGCGCGCCTATTGATGCTAACCAAAATTTTACACTCTATGCATCAGGCAACATGTTAGTCAAAACATGGATGGGTAAAGTTGCATCTGCAATGACAACTTATCAAAAGAGTTGTTTTAAGCGATTCTTTGAAGAACTTAAAATGACGCAGGCTCTCAATTTGCCATACCTTCCTAAGATTATTGATTTTGGTTTATCAACTAGCACAGCATGTGTGTATCTAGTAACTGAAATGGTAAAGGGTGAAGCTTGGTCAACGGTTATTGAGGGCTTAACTGAGGATGAAAAAAATGAACTTTCACTTCAGTTATTGCATTCTCTGAAAAAATTTCATGAGCATGGCTTTCAACATGGAAACTTGGATGATGAAAAGATTCTAGTAGATAAAACAAACTTGAAAGTTAGTTTTAATGATTGCTTCCATCCTGAAGTACCACAACCTGATTCTTCTAATGCTTATTTCCCATCTGATATTGAAGATCCAACAGTCATTCAGTGTGACAACTTTACTGCATTGAAATTAATCGCAGATCTATACGATATAGACTTGGCTGTGGATGATGTGGCTTCAATGGATCCTACTTTATCCTGGCTAAATACAGCCTTGAGCATAGAAGGAATGGAAGATCCAAGTGTACGCTATATTGATAATTCTCGCTTTATAGAGGCATTTGAATGTAAGGGTGCTATTGTAAAAGAAGCTCCTCAGATTAGTATTTATACAAGTAAGGTTGAGACGCCCTTTACGATTTATCCCGAAAACGGCAAAGTTTATATCCAACTTGAGGCAGCAAGTGAGGGGGATTTTCGATTTACACTTAGCGGAATCAATGGCATGTTAAAAGGGTTTTATAAGCCCCATGAAAATCAATTAAGTTTCCTTGATTTTGTCAAAAAACAAGACCTGTGGTGGAAGGCTAGTAGGGATGCAGATCTGACTATTGATGTTAGCATTGAAGTCCACCCGATATCTGGGATGAGTAAGCGTGACAACATTGTAGAGTTAAATGACTTCTTAGCAAAAGATCAAAACTTTAAGGATGCTATTGAACAGTTTAAGCAAGCACAGCTCAAAAGGACTCAAGAGAAAGAGGAAACATTACGGGCTCTGCGTGAACAAAAAGCATTACAAGAAGAGATAGGCGATGTTATAGCTACTGATGAGCTTATGGCACAGCCAATGAGTCATCTGCCTACACATAGCCACTTAATTGATATTGAAACGAAAGAGTTGTGGAAAAAAGTCATGGCGACTGAGCGTCATGCACATCCTACAATCACTCTGTCTGAGCCGTTAAAGATAGTTTCGAGCAAACATTTTAAAGATTCAAAGAGTGCTATTGCATACTATGACTCTGCAGAAGATGTTTCAGCTAAATTTTCAAAGACCGATAAAGTCGATGTAATGTGCACTAAAGAAACTGGGGCGGGAGGTGATTACACTTTCTGCATAGGTACGGTGAATATTGCGCAATCAAAAGTCGGAGAATTGTGGATCGATTTTTGTAAAAAAACAAATGAAGTTCCTGAAGAAGCAACACTGTTTCTACAAAGCAAGGCAGATAAGTCATCTAATCGGAAACGTGCAGATGCTCTGACAAATATTCTGAGTAATAAGGCTGTCATTGAAAATCTCGTAGATTACTTTGAACCATCATTAGTGATTGAAGCAAAAGATTATGAGATTGAAGTGCCTGATGAAGATCTAGATCACTATAACAAATACAAAAATGGGGAATTGGTTAAAGCCCTCAATCCATTACAACGTAAAGCGTTCCGTAATGTGCTTAAGTATGGACCTGTATCACTATTAAAGGGACCACCAGGAACCGGCAAAACTGAATTTATCTCTATACTGGCTCACTATCTCTATGATAAACAAAATGTATCTAACATCTTAATTGTTAGTCAGTCGCACGAAGCTGTAAATACAAGTGTTGAGCGTATACGTCAGCTATGCACAGAGTATGACACACCATTAAGTATTGCTCGAATAAGCAATAAAGAGAGTGCTGTGTCTCCTGAATTAAAAGATGTCTATACAGGCTCAATTATTACGAGCCAGATAGAGCTGTTTAAGTCTAATATTAAAGAAAGAGTGCTTGAGCTTGCAAAAGATTTATCACTTGAAGCTGAATACTTGAGCGATCTTTATGAAATCAGAGTCACTATTTTAAATAGTCTTAAATCTGCGTATCAGTCAATCGACCAAGATGATCTTGATCAAAAGTTTAGTTTCTCATTAGAAGAGTATACCCAGGCTTTCAAATCAGCAATGCATAAGCTGAAGAGCATGTTTGACGGAAATCAAGACTTTTGGGATCAACTGGAAGACTGTATCAATGATAAAGAGATAACAGTATTAAACCAGTTAAATAAGATCGACATGATTACGTTCGCAGCACTTAATCAATACTACGGGGTATCTAATGAGGAAGGACTTAAAGCGAAAGCCTTGATCAATATTGCCCTAGATTATGAACCATTAATTGAAAGCCAAAATGCTAATTATGAAAGTTTTCTGGTCAAAACAAGGCAATTAGTCTGTGGCACATGCGTTGGTGTTGGCCAACAAAGTATTGGAATCGCCAATCACGTATTTGATTGGGTGATTATTGATGAAGCAGCACGTTCAATCGCTTCAGAATTGGCAATTGCAATGCAGTCAGGTGCACGTATTTTATTAGTTGGGGATCAAGACCAACTTCCTCCACTATATTCGAGCGATCATATAAAGGCTTTAGCTAAGCAACTTAAGATATCAGATGATGATTTGGAAGATAAATTACAAAGCGACTTTGGCCGTATCTTTAATTCACATTATGGACTAAAGGCTAGTTCAGAACTCTTGTCACAGTACCGAATGAGTCCGAGCATCGGCGAATTAGTTTCAGACTGTTTTTATGAAGGAAAACTTGAAACTGAAGTTGTCGATTCTCGTGGTTTAAGTGATGAAGAGCTGAAAGAAATTAAGTTAAAGCGGATTGTGCCTGATAACTATGCATCCGACATCGTAATAGAATTGAATTCAACAGTTACTTGGGTGGATACTGGGAATGCTGAGCATTTCAAAATGGAGAAAGGTAGTAGTATTTATAACCCACATGAAATTAATGAAATTATCGATTTTCTTCAGCGGATTGACCAAGACAAACTCTTGTTAAATAAATTAGTGCCAGAGCCTGATTCCCTTAAAGAGCCTGCTATTGGTGTAATTTGTACCTATGCTGAGCAAAAAAACCGGTTAAGAAAAGCCTTCTCTTTGTGTGAAGTGTCAGATGCATTGAGATCAATTGTGCGTATTGATACGGTGGATAGTTATCAAGGTAAACAGAATAAGATCATCATTCTCTCAGTTACGCGAAATGATCCAACTAAGTTTCCTGCATTTTTGAAGTCACCAAATCGTGTGAACGTGGCTTTATCTCGCGCAATGGATCGTCTTGTAATCTTTGGTGCGTCAGAAATGTGGCAAGGAGTCAACAGTAACTTACCTTTAGGACGCGTATTAAATTACATCAAGTGCCGTGAAAATCAGACTTTAGAATATCGATATATTTCAAAACGCGCCATTGTCAAAATAGTACAAAACAATCCGCACATTAATAAAAATAGATCAAAAAAATATAGAAAGGCAGGGGTATAACTCATGGAAAATTCACTAAGAAGCTATCATGACGTAGATGTTACATTGCCATCACAACTATTCAATGTGGCATTTAGCTATACCACAACAGATACCTTAGATTTTATTGATTCTATGGTATTGCGCCTATTGGTAATTGCACCACTTTCTGCTGAAAAAATAGCGCGGTTCTTAGGGTTATCTAATCATGAAACAGATGTGCTATTAACTAAATTATTAAAACAAATGCAGATAAAACATCTTGAAGATGATCGATTTGCTCTGACTCAGCGACTTGAGAAAGCATTCTCGGATGTTTGTGCAATTCCTTATGTAAATAAGATTGAGGACAATATTCAAAAGATGAGTTTTGAGATGATTGGCTTGAATCCTGAGCCAGTTAATCCCAACGCATCTGACAATGGGGCAAATTCAATTAAATTAGATGCTTCTAACCAATACCTTTCAAATGGTGAGTCTTTGGTTAGTAAGGAGTTTCAGAAAAATTTTCGATTTTATTTCAGCCAAGGATTAGTTAAGTTGAATCCATCAGTGGATGAAAAGAAGCTGCAACTGTATAAAATGAGCCAAGTGGAAAAATTGCGAGACCATTCTCGTCGTTTTACATTACCATTGACGCTTGATGAGAATTATACACCTACAGAGATTAGTGATTTTAATCACATGGAAAATCTTAACAAAATCGAAGATTCTCTTTACGCTGCTCTTAGATCAGCTAAGAAGCCACAAAATATTGAGGATATTCTAAAGGTACTCCATGAATTAGATATGGAGGATACTTTTTCAGTTGAATCTATTTTTAGCGAGAATAAGCTTAATTTAGATCGCTTATTTAAGCTAGAACACAAATCCAATGAATACTTTATCGGGCCAATATATTCTAAGGAAAATTCAGACCTGTTTTTCAAAACAATCAAACAATATCAAGACCAGAATAATGATGATAAACAGCTGTATTGGTTAGCTCCATCAGATGAATTTTGGGGTAAGTCAGATAGATTTAGTGATTTTATTGATCGTTTATCGACAACCACAATTACCAAAAACTTTAAATGCTTCTTACCAGTGGCATACAGAAATGATAAACAATCAATCGCAAGTTATAAAAAACTAATCACAGCTGAGGCAGGAGCCAAGCACTTTCTAACGTTTAAGGAAAGTAGTGTAGTTTTTGACGGTAATTTTGAGCTTTTGGTTATGAAAGACTCTTTTTGTGTTTTGATTATTCACGTTAGTGATTCATCCACAAATATTTTAACAACAGTGCCTGTGGGTATTATTGTCAAAAATAAGGCTATTGCCCAATCGTTTTATAAGTTTTTTGAAGACTTAGAGAACGATGGAGAGAACTTCTTTGGTTTATTAAATTCTAAAAAATAGAATAATCATCTTAAAAAGCTAGCAGATTTGCTAGCTTTTTTAAACTCAAATTAGAGTGGCAACAATCCAGACCAGACATTTCTACTTTGAAGGTAAGCGTCCGCTGAATCCCATACCTATTTTTTAATTCGATTTAGGTTTCCAGCGGTGTGGTAGCAATTCTTCAATTTGGGTCACTTTGTGTGTAAGCTCTACCCAATTGTTGCATATCGGTAGATTGCCATCATCCAGATAGCGGCTTAAGGCTGGCCAACGCTTCAGAGTGTAATTGATAGCCTTGGCGGTGGGAGAACTCGATGGCACTGTCAGATGATGTTGGTTGAGCCATTCATATAGTTGTTGCATCACTGGTTGACTATGCTGTTGTCGGTATTCGCGGCGGTCTTCCGCTGTACCATCGGTCTTTTTCCTGAGTTCTGCTTCTATCGCATACAGTTTCTGAATCAGCACTAAGGCCTGTTCAGCAACCTGACTTTTCCCAGTTACATGCAGTTCATGGAATTTACGACGTGCATGGGCCATGCACCCCACCTCAATCACCTGGCCTGATTTAAAACGTGCTTTATAACCACTGTAATCATCACAGACTAGATAGCCCTGCCAGCCTTTCAAGAACTCTTCAGCATGCTGGCCTGAACGACTATCCTGAAAGTCATAGATCACCGCCTGAACTGGATTGTACTGTGTAGTGGCATAGGCCCAGACATAACCTTTCTTCGGTTTTTTCTCATTCTCACCCATCCGCATGATGGTGACCGGTGTTTCATCTGCATGCAGCACCTGCTGTTGTAGT
>NZ_JBUEBA010000002.1:625369-627590 GCF_058107045.1 Acinetobacter sp. AB03
CATCCGCTGAACGCCATCGCCAAGTTTTAACGGGGTTCAGGTTTCCAGCGGTGAGGTAGTAATTCTTCTATTTGGGGCACTTTATGTGTTGGCAACCTTTTCAGCACATCACTTAAATAGGCATACGGATCCAAGCCATTCAGCTTTGCTGACTGGATTAAAGTCATGATATTGGCAGCTCGTTGACCACTGCGCAGCGAACCTGCAAATAGCCAGTTCTTACGCCCCAAGGCCCAGGGACGCATTTGGTTCTCTATCCAATTATTGTCAATGGGTAGATTGCCATCATCCAGATAGCGGCTTAAAGCAGTCCAACGTTTTAGGCTGTAATTGATCGCCCGGGCGGTTGGAGAACTCGATGGCACCGTCAGCTGATGTTGGTTGAGCCATTCATATAGTTGTTGCATGACCGGTTGACTATGCTGTTGTCGGTATTCGCAGCGGTCTTCCGCTGTACCATCCGTCTTTTTTCTTAATTCTGCTTCTATCGCATATAATTTCTGAATCAGCACTAATGCCTGTTCAGCGACCTGACTTTTCTTGGTCACATGTAGTTCATGGAATTTACGACGTGCATGTGCCATGCAGCCCACCTCAATGACCTGACCTGATCTAAAGCGTGCTTTATAACCACTGTAATCATCACAGACCAAATGACCCTGCCAGCCTTTCAGGAAGTCTTCAGCATGCTGGCCAGAACGGCTATCTTGAAAGTCATAGATCACTGCCTGAACTGGATTGTACTGTGTGCTGGCATAGGCCCAGACATAACCTTTTTTGGGCTTTTTCTCATTTTCACCCATCTGCATGACCGTCACCGGTGTTTCATCTGCATGGATCACCTGCTGTTGCAGTACCACCTGTTTTAAGGCATTGGCCAGAGGTTCCAGTTCCACCCCACAGCGGCCAATCCAGTCAGATAACGTTGATCTAGACAGATCAACACCTGCGCGTAGAAAGATTTGACGTTGACGGTACAAAGGCAAATGATCGGCATACTTTGACACCAGCACATGGCTAAGCAATTCAGGTGAAGCAATGCCTTTATCAATCACATAGGCTGGCATCGCTTGCTGAGTCAGAGTGTCACACTGATCACAGACCCATTTACCACGCACATGCTGTTCCTTATAGAACTGTGCCGGTCTGAAATTCAGTTTTTCACTGACATCTTCACCGATACGACGCAAGGTACAGCCACAACTGCATTGTGTTGATTGGCAGCAGTCGACGTTTAGGTTTGTTGACTGTGGCTTTGTGTGTTGCTGCATCGGTTTTATCTGCATTCAGCCGCTCCAGTTCCAGATCGACTGCTGCGATATCTTCTTCGACCGCCTCATCCCACAGATGGATTTGTTTTGCGGTGAGATGTTCGTTTTTACTGCCGAATTTATGCTTTTTAAACAGCGCCAGTTCATGCTCGTATTTTTGATTGAGAATAGAAAGATGCTGAACTTTGGCATCCAATTGCTGGTTTGATTTTTCTAATTCTTGATTTGATTGTGCCAGAGACTGATGCTGCATCGCCAACTGCCGGGTAAATTCCAGCAGTTGTTCATGGGTCAGTTGGCTTAAATCAGGCAGCATTTTCATGACCGCAGTATGCCTGAGGTCATGACGCAGAGGAAATAGAACGTTTGGAGAATAGCAGAATGGACCAGCCTAGTTTAGAGCATTGTGACCACCTGCTGTCGTCCAATGCGCTGCCAAGGTAAACCCTGGATCAGTGCCTGTAACTGTTCCGGACTGATCGCCATGCTTTCACCCTGGTGAACCTGCGCCCAGTGGAATTTTCCCTGTTCCAGGGCATCCAATTGTTGGTTTGATTGTGCTAGAGACTGATGCTGCAGCGCCAACTGCCTGGTGAATTCCAGCAGTTGTTCATGGGTCAGTTGGCTTAAGTCAGGCAGCGTATTCATGACCGCAGTATGCCTGAGGTCATGAGAAGAATGAAATAGAACGTTTGGAGAATAGCAGAATGGAACAGCCTGGTTTAAAGCATCGTCACCACCTGCTGTCGTCCAATGCGCTGCCAGGGCAAACCTTGGATCAGTGCCTGTAACTGTTCCGGGCTGAGGGCCACGGTTTCACCTTGGTGAACTTGAGCCCAGTGAAATTTGCCCTGTTCCAGCCGCCGGGCACACAGCCAGATGCCCAATCCATCATGTACCAGCACTTTCATGCGATGGCCACGTTTATTACAGAACAGGTAAGCACAATG
>NZ_JBUEBA010000002.1:627690-632106 GCF_058107045.1 Acinetobacter sp. AB03
CGGTTTGATGTAGCCAAAGGCTCTCACCACCTGAGCCATGGTCGTATCCATACCTGCACGCATGTCCATGGGCTGAGTAGACAACCAGATTTCATCAATGCGGATCATGTTGCAAGTGCCTTGAGTAATTCTGCCAAGGCAGGTATTTCTGATGTCTGCCATTTTAGCTGAATATCATTATTCGTATGAGGCACGGTGATACACAACGTGATCCTCTCATCAATAGGTTGGCTGATTGCAGCAGTGTAAGGCAAAGCAATAAATGCTGGATTCACATGAGTAGGATCCTGCACGGCACCCTCATGATGGCTGAAGATCCTGATCCAACGACTGACAAGGTTGGCATTAATACTATGTTGCAGTGCGACCGAAGCGATCGAGGTATTAGGATTTTTGCAGGCATTGACAATACTGAGTTTGAATTCTTTGCTGTATTTTCGGCGTTTTTTAGCAACAGGAGGTGTTGCTGAATATATATCCATGTTCATGGATTAAGTCCCCACTTGTTTTTAGGTGGGAACTAAATTAAGGCTTATAGGATCGCTTGGTAAGGCTGTGTTAGCCGGATGCTTACAAAAAGGTATACGAAGTGGTTTTTTATACTTTGGGGACTCATTGGGTATTAGTAGCAACATACGTTACTCTAAGCGTAATTTTTTAGCAGATAATATTTGGTATGGTATTCAACGCAAAGACAGTGAATATGAATTTGGTATAGCTACTTGGCGCAAGCAATGGCAGTGGAAAGGTTTTACTCCCAAGTTAAATTATAGATATCAAAAAATTGACAGCAATTTACCACTTTATGAGCGTAATAACGGCACATGGTTTATCACAATAGATAAAAAAATTTAAGAATAAAGGCTCTCACTCTCAGTTAGAGCCTTTTATTATTTAACATAAAAACTCTTATGCGAAATTCAGTTGTAAGCCCAAAATAGAAATGTCCGGTTTATCGATTGCTCGACCTAAGATCTCAGAACATAAGAATTTGATGATCACCCTGGTTCTCAAAACTCGATACTTTATTGAAAAGTTCTATCGAGGCTTATAAGTCCCTGAAACAAAAAAATGCCTGAAGTTCAGGCATTTTTTACATCATCAATATCTACTAAAAAGCTTACAACAATCAAAAAACGAGAGTTTTATTCTTGTGAATACGACTTAACTTTTTCAAAAATTGGATAGAAATCTAATCCCTCATCTTTCATCGTAGAAATCAACGCAACGATTACAGCAATATGTGTAGGAACCACACCTTGTTTACTGTAATTCGTAATCGAATTAGGTTTCATATCCAATAAGGCAGCAAATTCCTTAATTGAAAGCCCTGCTTTACCGACAAGACGTTGAAATTCAGTATATGGCATTTAATTAAATTTATAGAAATGGTGTTTTGAGATTATAGCATAGGGTTATACTTACATAAAAACACATAAAATTATGTGGTAAACACATATTTTTATGTGTTATAAATAGCTTATCAACTAACCTATTTATCCTTACTATCGGAGAAATATAATATGTACTCATACCCGGATTCAAACACTGAAAAGAAAATTGCTCTCATGATCATCAATGACTTTTTCATTCAAAAAGCCCATGAACTGTGGATTTTTTTACAACTCGATCAGTGCTTTAATGATTATGAAGCCACACTGATTTGGACTCGACGTTATTTAGAGAAGCATCCTGAGTGTGTGTACAGCGATATTCAAAAAGCCTTTGTTTCTTGTTTCCCAGAACACTTCTTCAGCTTTGACTGTTAATTTATGAGAGGCACGGTAAAAAATCGAAATGAACCGTACCGGGTTTGTCGGAGACTTTTTTATTTAAGTTAGGCCACCTGACCTAACGGGTTAATCTTATCATAGTACATTGCTTCTTTGGTGGAAGCCAAAATGCATTGCATCAAATTATTGGGGGATAAACTGAGTGCAAGGAACTTTCAAAGCCAGGTCAATGAGATTCATGCCCGTGTAGCAGTATTAAATAAATTTATGGAATTAGGCCAACCTCATACCCAAGTTATCACTTAAATTTGAAGTGATATGGGGAACCTTAATTTTTAAATCTTTGTGCAACAAGGCCTATTGAATCCGAAAAAGATAATAACTAGGCTTATAGATAATTTGATTTTTTAAATTTCCACAGTGGAAATTTAAAAATATTTTTTTTATTTTTTTATTATGCTAATATAAATTTAATTTTTATATATATTACCCATGACAATATACGTAATCGCAAATCAAAAAGGTGGTGTTGGAAAGACAACGCTATCAACCAACTTAGCTGTTGCTCTGAGTAAAAAAGGCAAGACGACTCTTGTAGATGGAGATGATCAACAATCCTCTATAAAATGGAGTAAACGTAGACTACAAGATTCTATTACAACCATTGCTCTTAAAGATAATTTAAAAGAAGAATTACAACAATTAAAACAAAATAATAAATATATTGTATTGGATGTTGCAGGGCGTGATTCAGCTGAATTTCGTTCAGCATTATTAACAGCAGATGTTCTTATTATTCCAACACAACCTAGTCAAACAGATATTGAAGTACTACCTTTTGTTCTAAGATTAGTAAATACAGCAAAACAAGTGAATAAAAATTTAAAAACATTTGTGGTGTTAAATAAAGCCCCAACTAATAATAAATCTACAGAAATTGATGCTGCTTTAGAGCTATTACAGCAAGTCAAGTCTGTTAAAACACTAAATACAATTTTGCGTGATCGCAAACAATTTCGCGATGCGATGATCGAAGGAAAATCAGTATTAGAAATGGGTAGCAGCAAAGCAAAAGATGAATTAAATGAATTTTTGGTGGAGATCCTGTAATGGCAAAAAAACCATTAATTGTCGATTTTAATGATTCTCTTGAAATGGAGCAGGCATTTATTAATGCAGCAGGAACAGGAAAAGTATCGTTAATATCATCAATTGAAAATAATATTGTTGATGTACCTATAGAACTTATTGACTTCTCAGAGCATCAACCTCGTATTATTACAGATAAAGTTTTACAGGAAGTTGAAATTCTTGCCACGAGTATTGCAACGAATGGACAAATTTACCCTATTGTTGTTATAAAAAAAGAGGAAAGATATGAGCTCGTCGGTGGAGAAAAAAGGTTTAGAGCTGTTCGAGATATATTAAAGCATAAGACGATTCGTGCAATTATTCGAGATGATAAATCCAAGGAAAAAACAGCTTTAATTTCATTGATTGATAACTTACATCGATCGAATCTTAGTGATTTTGAATTAGTCAACGCCATACAAAAACATTGTAATGAGTTTGGATACTCTATACAAAATGTAGAATTTATCACTCAAAAATATCAACTAGATCAATCTAAATACTTTAGATTAATGAGCTTTTATAAACTTCCAGATTATATAAAAGAAGATCTAAAAATAAATCCAAAAGCTATTTCAGGTGCAACTGCACAACAATTGTTAACCGAATTAAATAAACTCGTTTTAAAATTTAATCATCAATTGGTTGAATCTGCCACATTTAATATATGGAAAAAATATCTAAATGAATTTACAGAAACTAATCGTCCATCAAAAAAATTCATTTACGAAATAGAAAAAGCATTAACTGTACAAGAGATAGCTAAAAAGCAAGAACAAAATATCACAAATACGTCTAAAATTAATAAAATGGTACTAAAAGATAAAAATGGTCTTAAATTTGGCTCAATTAAGATTGAAAAAAATCTCAATGGGAAGACAGTCGTAAATATTCGTACTAGTTTAAATGCTGAATTTAATCAAGAAAAAATTGAAAAACTAGAAGCTTTTCTTGCTGATTTAGACGATAAGGTATAAAAAATTATAAATTTCCACAGTGGAAATTTATAATTGAGTATCCAATATGTTATAGATTGATATTGGATACTACCATTTACCATATATATAAGATTAAAAAATGATACATAAGAAAGGTTATCATCAGAAAGGTAGTTGATCTTCAGCTTCTAAACGATTGGTATAGCGAATAGAAAGATATTGCACACCCACCCCTGTCGGAATGATGAATCACATTCTTTGGCATGCCTCGATCGTGCAATGCTTGCTCAAGTGCATCGAGCACCATATCTGTATTCCTCCGTGTAGATACTTTCCATCCAACAATTGCTCGTGAGAACACATCAATAATAAAGGCGGTATAGACCCAGCCTGAATGAGTTTGAATATACGTAAAGTCACTGACCCATAATTGGTCAGGTCGATCAGCACTAAAATTACGTTTCACTAAATCATCTGCTCGTTTTTGATCATCTCGGTTGCGGGTAGTTTGTTTGTTCTTACCACGCCAAACACCTTGTATATCTAGCTTCTGCATCAATCGAGCAACTGTACAACGTGCAATAACATAGCCTTCACGTTTCAATTTTTGCCAA
>NZ_JBUEBA010000002.1:632206-695547 GCF_058107045.1 Acinetobacter sp. AB03
AAAATTCAAGTGGCTGAGGAGTTTACACAGGATACTGAAGCCAGTTTAAATGTAGGGGGAACATCTCTAGGTAGCCTGACCATTGATGATAAGAAAAGTACTGCGAAACTGTCCAGTGCTCAAAGTGCGCAGTTGCTAAAAGCTTTGGTGGGTGCGGAAGATATTCGTCTCACGACCCAAGCACAGCAATGGCAAATTTCAACTGCTGGGGCAAATGCAGTTTTGCTCAAAATGGATGATATACAAAAACGTGTAAATACACCAAATGCGGTATATCAAAAAGGCAATCAGTCTGAGCAAAATGTTTTACAGCCCAAAGCCATCCCTAAAATTGGCATTACAGGATACCGACCTGCGGTTGCCAGCCACTTTGCCGTGGACAGTAAAAATGCCCATCAACTCTTTAAAAAGTTAAAAGCAAAAACAGATGAACAAGACTGTCCAAATCTCTATAAGGCGCGGTTTTTTGAGGATGATCGGGTTTCAGTCTATCCGCTGAATGCGGAACAAGTGGTGGTTCAAGTACCATGTTGGCGTGGGGCGTACAATGAAGGTCTAGGTTATTGGGTTATGGACAAAGCATTGCAAAAGATTCAGCAGCAAGTCACCACATCAGGCTCAAGTTTTAGTGAGGCGCAAATTTTCTCAGAACAAAAAGGGCGGGGTATCGCTGACTGTGGTATTCGCTCTGAGTGGGCTTGGAATGGAAAGGCTTTTGTCCTCAGTTATCATGCACAATCGCAGCAATGTAAAGGCTTTGCAGGTGGTGCATGGAACTTGCCCACTTTTGTCGCGATCGTTGCGCGAACGGATTAAGTCGCGCTTGCCTTTAGTTTGAGAATAATGTCATCTAGCGGCTTGATGCGTTTGACTTCATCCCAGAGGGCTTTAGCTTCAGGATAGTGTTTAGACATCATGCCCAACCACTGCTTATAACGTCCGACCATATTCATTTCTTTCTTATACCCGCCGTTTAAGAAACGGATTTGTAAGGTTAATAGCTCATTCCATGTCAGCAGAGGCGTATCGATATTTTGACGAATACATTGGGTCAAATCAGGTGTGGTCACGGCACCACGTCCAATCATCAAATCTTCACAGCCAGACTCTAACCGACACTGTTTCGCGTCTGCATTGTTCCAAATTTCGCCATTGGCAATCACATTGATCTTTAATGCTTCACGAATCGGGCGGAGCTGATCCCAAAAAGCTGGTGGGGTATAACCATCGGCTTTGGTACGTGCATGCACGGTAACCCAAGCCGCACCTGCGTCTTCAATGGCATGAGCATTGTCCAACATAAAATGTCGGTCCATATAACCTAAGCGCATTTTCGCAGAAACAGGAATGTGTGCAGGAACCGCATCACGCACGGCTTTGACCAGTTCATGCACTACTTCTGGCTCATCCAAGAGTACAGAGCCACCACGGTGACGGTTCACGGTTTTGGCTGGACAGCCAAAATTCATATCAATGGCGGGTGCACCGAGTTTCACTGCACGGATGGCATTGGCAGCCAACATTTCAGGATCATTGCCCAAAAACTGCACATGCACGGGTGTTCCCGCCGCTGTTTTTCCGCCATTGAGTAATTCAGGGCAATACTGGTGGTAAATATGATCGGGTAGCACTGAATTGGTCACACGGATAAACTCGGTCACACACCAGTCGAAGCTACCTACAGACGTGAGCACATCACGCATGATTGGGTCGGTTAAGCCTTCCATTGGTGCAAGAATGAGTTTCACAGCGGTGTCACCAGTCAAATAGAAAAACGGTGTTATACGCAAATCCGATCACGCTGTCTAGTCTAATGCGTTTGGATTAAATCGAAATAGCTTTGAATCTGTGTCTCCTCGACAAAGGCGTCATCATGTGAAACTAAAATAACCGCCCCTGTAAAATCGCGAATAGCCTGTGCCAACAGTTGTCTTGAGTCGATGTCGAGATGATTTTCGGGTTCATCCAGTAGCAGTAAGTCCACAGGCAGTGCCGCGAGACTGATACACAGTAAGGCAACTTTGAGTTGTTCACCGCCACTGAATAGTGAGATGGGAAGCAGAGCTTTATCTCGTCGAATTCGAAGTTGCCCCAATTGACTTCGACACGCCTCATCGGACAAAGACGGATTTAATAATTGTAAACTGTGTACTGCATTCAGTTTTGGATTCAGCAGACTAAAGTTTTGATCTAAATATAACGATGCTCCTCGCTTGAAAATGTCTCCTGATTGAATATACGTATGGCTTTGAATGGCACGAAGTAAGGTCGACTTACCTGAACCATTTTGGCCGCGCAGTTGGATTTTTTCTCCGCTATGTAAGGCAAAAGAAATAGGCGAGATAGAAAGTGCTGCTAAAACCACGTCTTTTAAACGAAGAATTTCACCAGTTTGTTTAGGTTGAAAATGGAAATCAAACTTTTGTGACTTAATCTGTTCTAGTTGTTGCTGTTTGTTTTTGAGCTCATCTTGCGCTTGTTCCTTTTGGCGAAGTTGTTGCTGCGCGACTCCCGATAAGGTTTGACTCGCACGTTCTTTTTTAAAGTCGAGCAGGATTTTGGCTTGAGAACCAGAGCTTCGTAATTTCTGCCCAGACTTTTGCCTTTTCTGAGCTTTCATGCGCTGCTCATGCTGTTGGGCTTGTAATTGTTTGAGTTCGCGTTTCTCTTGCGAGATATTATGTTGTAGTGCCTGCTGTTGTTGCTCTGTGTGTGACTGATACTCGGCATAGTTACAACGGAAGTGTTGCAAGCCAAAATCATTTAAAACATAGGTATTGGAGATTTGATTTAACAATGTGCGGTCGTGGCTAATGACTAAACAGCCCGCAGGATGTTGAAGGATTTTTTGACTTAACCACGCACGACTTGCATGGTCTAAGTGATTACTGGGTTCATCAAGAAGTAAATAATGCTCAGTTTGTAAAAAAAGGCGACACAGTGCCAGTTTAGTTTTCTGACCTTCACTCAGTTGAGAAACTGAGTTAGATAGATCTGTAGGTAAGTTTGCACTTTCTAGCAATTTCAACCATTCAGTGGGTTGATGCCATGCATGTTCGACGCGATCATAGTCTTCAAAACTCGCAGTCGATTGTTCAATACGCTGAAAACTTACATACAGGTCAGCAATATTAAGGGCTTCGGCAAGCGTACAGTTGCTTAAACGCTCGAGCTGACTTAAGTAGGAAAATGGCATACGCCAAATCACTTCGCCACTCGCATAATTGGGTCTGTGCGCTTGAGTGAGTAGGGACATTAATACTGATTTACCTTGACCATTACGTCCAATCAAAGCTGAACATTGGGTAGCGGGCAATTCAAAATTTAAATGCTGAAAAAGCGGTTCATGAGCAAATTGAACGCTGAGGTTTTTTATAGTACAGGCCTGTTGGGTCATTGAAGACTCCTTTATACAGGACATACAAAATAAATTTTTATAGAGATAGAGCAGTAAATAAGTTTATTTTGCACGTCAGAAAACAAATAAATTAGATTTGACGGAAAATAAGACTTACTTCATTGGCGTTACTCTAAAATAGAACAAGGGAGGTGTAATAATTTTAACAAGTATAGCAGGTGGATAAAAAATGATCCATTTTGTTATCTTTCTTATGTACTTAAGGTTTATCGATCAATGCTATTGGTTAGGGAACTTCAGCATACACGAGTCGAAGCTTCCTGTAGGTGTGAGTACAACCCGCACGATTGGGTTATTTAGGCTTTTAGGAGTGCAAAGTTGAGGCTCACAGTGGCGTTATACGTTTTTAGTGGAGCTGCCTTTGGAAAGGCTGTAGAGTGATATAGCTTTGAATATTTAGAGTTCGTATAAGAGATTGATGTTAAATCACTGCTTGTATTCTTAATGAGACACGGAGTGTAGGCTCTTTTTCTTTTGAGTAGATAATAAAATTAAATAATGATAGTGAGGGGACTGCAATGGATGTTTTAACACGTTTTATTATTGAAATTAGTATTGCATTACTGGTGAGTAGCGCTACTACTTTTGTGATTACAACTGTTTTAAAAAACTTATTGATTGATTGATTTATGTGGAGATGTAGTTCGTGCAACCTTCTGGTCGCGATTTAGCCTCCTTATGTTGTTCTTAACACCACTTATGTTTGTAATATTTTTTGGAATGTCATTTGACTCTGCGGCTACTGATCATCTTGTTGTGAAACGAGCTTTGGGCTTGAGTCTGCTTGGTGTGTTTTGTGCAGTGATGGGTATGGCATTTCAAATTTCACAATTTATTTCTAGTAAGAATGCTTTAGCTTCAAGAGAAGAATCTATTAAAGAAAATGAATTACCAGAGAATTGATTTGAATTTCAACTGGATAAAAAGACAAGCTTCTTTTTTATGGATGGGTTTTAAATTATGGATATTACGCATTAGATTAAGAATAATCTGCATAACCTCTATAGTGCTACATAGGGAAGTGATAAGGATTTATTATAGAAAATAAATTAGATAAAAGTGGCATACAATGTATTCAACACAGTAAAAAGTATTTAAGTTTTTCTAAAATTTACATAATACGAAATACACTCGATAATTTATTCTAAATCAAAATATTGAGGTTTACTAAAAAGCCCAGCTTGGTCAAGCTGGGCTTTTCTATTGGGTTATCAAGTTGCACATCTACTTTGTGAGTAGAGCTCTGTATCTTTAATTAAGCGAATTAAACAAAAGACTTTATCGACCTAAAATCATTTCCAATACAAACTTAGATCCGATAAAACCGACAGCCAACAAGAAGAATCCAATTAAGGTAAAACGAATCGCTTTTTGACCGCGCCAACCAAAACGGTAATGTCCGATGAGTAAAGATCCATACACAAACCAAGAAATAATACTAAAAGCGGTTTTATGTGCCAGATGTTGGGCAAAAAAATTATCGATGGTAAAGAAACCAAACACCAACGCTACGGTCAGTAAAAGAAAACCCGTTTTAATCAAGTCAAACAGTAAAGACTCCATGGCTTGAAAAGAGGGCAGTAAGTTGACCCAAAAGCGTTTCTTTTGTTTGTTCTTTAACTCACGATCTTGGAACCATAAAATCACGGCTTGTATGGTTGCCATGAGTAGCACCGCATAGGCCGACAGCGATAAAATAATATGAATATCTAAACCCAATGAGCGCTGTTCAATAAATTGGGTAGACTGGCTAAAGGCAAAACCTAAAATGAGTCCTGTAGCGGCCACAGGAATGCCAATCAGGTTCAAAGCTAGAATTGGACGATAAGTGCTATAGAGTAGACTAAGTAACAGCATGAGCCCCGATGTAAATGACATTAAGACAAAAACGTCATAATTCACCCCCATCGGCGTGAGCATGTCATGGTACAAAACAGTTGCATGTAGTAATAAGCCTAAGCCTAAAATAATGCCAATAAACCAATGGTTTGGATCACGTTTAGCCATTAATTTGAGAAACAAATACCAAAAAGAGGTGGTATAAGCGACTAATGCTAAGATGGTGTAAACCAAGGGCAGGCTAATCATGTCAAACCTTTTTCAGGATGATGAATATTCATTTATATAAATTCGGTGCGAACTACAGTATCCTATAGCATTCTATGCATAAATTTTCTATTTTAAGAAAGATTTTTTTGCAACTAGCAATTTTAAGCGGATTTTGCAATGTTTGATACCTTAACGGAACGACTCACGCAGAGTTTAAGAAATGTTACTGGCTCTGGGCAGCTAACCGAAGACAATATTAAAGATACCCTACGTGAAGTACGTATGGCACTTCTTGAAGCCGATGTTGCACTTCCTGTAACTCGTGAATTTATCGCGAAAGTTAAGGAAGAGGCGTTGGGTCAAGAAGTCATGACTCAATTATCGCCGGGCCAAGCATTTGTTAAAATCGTGCATGACGAATTAACAAAAATGATGGGCGAGGCAAATGAAAGCCTTGATCTTGCAGCAAAACCTCCTGTTGTAGTCCTACTCGCGGGCTTACAAGGTGCAGGTAAAACAACAACGGCTGCAAAACTTGCTCGCTTCTTACAAGAACGCCAAAAGAAAAAAGTAGCGATGGTATCTGCCGACGTATACCGTCCAGCAGCAATTAAACAGCTACAAACCGTTGCAGGTGAAGTTGGCGCGATTTTCTTTGAATCGAGTGCTGACGAAAAACCGATTACCATTGCAACGCGTGCAATTGAACAAGCCAAAATTCAGTTTGCGGATGTCTTGATCGTCGATACAGCAGGTCGTCTACACGTAGACGATGAAATGATGGACGAGATCAAAGAACTTCATGCGGCCATAAAGCCAACTGAAACTTTATTCGTGGTTGATGCAATGACCGGTCAGGATGCGGCAAATACAGCCAAAGCCTTCAATGATGCACTGCCATTAACTGGTGTGATTCTGACTAAAACTGATGGTGATGCACGTGGTGGTGCGGCGCTTTCAGTACGTGCAATCACAGGTAAGCCAATCAAATTCTTAGGTATGGGTGAAAAGCTCGATGCCTTAGAACCATTCCATCCTGAACGTGTTGCACAACGTATTTTGGGTATGGGTGACGTACTTTCTTTGGTCGAAGAGCTTGAACGTAAAGTCGACAAAGAAAAAGCCGAAAAAATGGCGAAAAAACTGCAAAAAGGCGGCAGCTTCAACTTTGAAGATATGCTAATGCAGTTTGAGCAAATGAATAAAATGGGCGGCATGATGGGCTTCTTGGATAAGTTGCCTGGCATGAGCAATGCAGGGATTCAAGATGCGTTGGCGCAAGCGAACCCTGAAAAGCAAGTGAAAAAGATGGAAGCGATTATCCAATCGATGACCATCAAAGAGCGTCGTAATCCAGACCTGATGAACCCAAGCCGTAAAAAGCGCATTGCAGCAGGCTGTGGTATGGATGTCGTTGAAGTCAATAAGTTGATTAAACAACATGCGCAAATGGCAAAAATGATGAAGAAATTTGCTAATCCATCGGGTATGGCAAAAATGATGAAATCATTAAGCGGTATGCAAAAACAATTTGGTGGTGGCGGCGGAATGGGACCATTATTTGGTGGCAACGAAAAGAAGTAATCTGCTTCTTACCATTTCAGAAAAAGGCGCGTTGAGCGCCTTTTTTTATGTCGTTTTGTGAGTCATGGAAATTATTGTGTGCGTTTTCAATACCCTCAATCAATAACAAAAACGCACTGTTTATGGCTTGAAAGTTGCGTAAAATTTATTCTTTTCAAACATTATAATAAGAAGTTGAAAATGAATGGATCAAAACAACATATCTATATTGTGCATGGCTATCAAGCATCGCCCAATGACCATTGGTTTCCGTGGCTAAGTCAAAAACTCAGTCAGATGGATCTGCATGCTGAAGTAAAACGTTTAGTGCTCCCGCATAGTGATGCACCACATTTCGAAGAATGGCAACAGGCTTTGGCCCTGCAAATGACCACTTTGGATGAAAACACCATCATCATTGCACATAGTTTGGGGTGTCTAGCGACTTTACATTATTTCAGTAGTAAACTGCGTGAACGTCGAATCAAAGCGATCTTCTGTATTGCGGGCTTTAAAGCGGCTTTAAAAAGCTTACCTGAGTTAAGTGGCTTTATTGCGCAAGCGAAGTTGGACAGCGGTATACTCCACTCTCACATCGCTTCACGTGTGGTTATGTTTTCCAATAATGACCCTTATGTTCCACCGCCTTTGGCACTTACCTTAGGGCACTTCTTGAGTGCAGAGGTACTGGAGGTGAAACGTGCAGGGCATTTTATGCGTGAAAATGGCTATGCTGAATTTGAGCTACTGCTGAATACCTTAAAACCCCTTTTACAACAGCAGGCGGTGGCTCAGAGTTGATGCTGAATATAATATTGTAGCCCTTTAAGTAATAAATCATTTTCAATGCATGGTGCATACTCTGCCAAATAGCGCGCAAATACAGGTGCATCACCGCCAGTTAAAATCAGTTGGCGTGGAGACTGTTGCAAGACTTTTTCAATGGTACTGACCAAGCCGAACAAAATCCCATGATGCACTGCGTCGATGGTATTACGACCGGGACCGAGTTCATCAAAAGCCGCATCTGGAATTTTAATGCCTTTGGTGTTCTGGATTAGCGAGTCTCTTTGTAAGTAGAGATTTGGTAAAATATAGCCGCCCAAATGCTGTAAACCATCCGCCAAGTCGATGGTCAGCGCCGTGCCACAGCTAATCACACAATAGTTCTGCTCTGGATTACGTGCGACAGCCAACACTTGCAACCAACGGTCAATTCCGAGTTGTTCTGGATGTTCATAACCACACTGTAGGCCAGCATAGTTGGCCTGTACTTGAGCAAAGGTGATCGGCACATTTAAACTTTTTAAAAGTCTACGGATTCGGTCATTATTTTTTTTGTCCTGAACCGAAGAAACACCAATCTGTTGGATTTTTAAGTTTTTAAAATGCTGAATTAGACCTAAAAGCAAATCGGCAGGGGACTGTAAATGTAACTCAGCCCCTTGTTCCAAAATTTGATCTTCCTGCGTAATCCAATACTTCAGACGAGTATTACCAATATCTAACCATAAATTTTTCATGATGATGCTCAATCATTTAAACAGGAATTATTGGGCGTAAACGGCCTTGATAAAAGTTTTCAACACCATTGGTGGTCTGAATTTGGACCGCACCATCATCTTGAATGCCTAAGAAGATGCCTTGAGATAGACCTTTCATATGTTCAAATTCAACCTGTTGCTGCATAAATGCTGCGTAATGATTGAAACGAGAAGCCAAATTTGCACTATTATGGGTGAACCATAGGCCTGCCTGTTGAATCGCCAGATATAGTTCCGCCATTAAGCGAATGCGATCTGCTTGGGCTAAACCCAGCTCTTCAAGGGAGCTGGTGGCTTGATCGAGCTGGGTATCTTCGACTTGGTTGATATTGATGCCCACCCCAATAATCGCTTGGTGGCTCGACAGTGGTTCAACTAAAATTCCGCCCCATTTACCTTGAGCACTGTAAAGGTCATTTGGCCATTTCACTTGCAGAGCAAGGCCTTGCAAACTCGGCATTTGCAAGATATTTAACGCAATTTCTAAAGCCAAGCGCCCATCTATAGGTGTTTTGGTCTGTAGCAATGTGCTTAAATAGATGTTTCCTTCAGGAGAAACCCATTGTCGTTGACGCTGTCCACGACCTTGAGTTTGTCGTGTACTGCAGACCAAAACGCTCTGAATCCCTTTTTGCGCAATTTCACGCACATCATCATTGGTGGATGTGGTAACTGGCTTAAGCAATAAAACTTCAGGAAGTTGCTGTGCTTCAGCGAGAAGCTGTTGTAATTGGCGTGTCTCTAAATCCATATGAATCTGAGAAAAGTGAAAAATGATCATGGAGTTAATCATATATTTACTGATTGGTGCAATCGCTGGTTTTGCTGCGGGGCTATTTGGGGTCGGTGGTGGACTCATTATCATCCCGATTTTATATGTGGTGTTTACTCATCTGAACTATGACCCGAGTGTCATTATGCATATGGCGGTTGGCACATCACTGGCGACTATTATTGTCACGTCAATGAGTTCCGTGAGTGCACATCATAAACGCGGGGCAGTGTTATGGTCTGTGTTTCGCAATTTGGCTCCTGGTCTAGTCATGGGCGCTTTTTTAGGTGCGGGCATTGCAGACTATATGTCGGGACATGGCTTACAGCTGCTGATCGGTTTTTTTGCAGTGTGGGTGGCGTACAAAATGTTTAGTGGCGCACATATTGAGGTCGATCCATCGCGTCAGTTACCGTCTACAGGCAAACAGTTATTTGTCGGTGCAGGCATTGGTGTGGCTTCTGCGATCTTTGGCATTGGTGGGGGAAGCTTGACGGTGCCGTACTTAAACCGTCATGGTGTGGTTATGCAAAAAGCGGTGGCGACGTCTGCGGCTTGTGGCTTACCTATTGCAGTGGCTGGGGCTTTAGGTTTTATGTGGTTCGGGCACCAAGCTGAAGTAAATGTACCGAATACTATTGGTTATATTCATGTCTATGCCTTTTTCGGGATTGCGCTGATGAGTTTTATCACTGCCAAGTTTGGGGCAAAAGTGGCGCATCTTTTATCGCCTGCGATGTTGAAAAAGTGTTTTTCTGGTTTGTTGGTGGTAGTTGGTTTATATTTTATTTATCAAGGTTTTAGTTCTTAATTTCTTTGACAATGTTGTGTGCGTTGCTGTTGATTGGCATTATAGACGGTAAAATTGTTAGACAATGACATAGTGTTTAGCGTTTAAGATCGGGTAAAACCTAAAAATAGGTCACTAAAGACCATGGATTGCATCTTATAAAAACAAGTTAGGAACAGTATGCAAGCACATGATACAGAGAGTTTGTCCGAACAAATTGCCAAGCACATCAGTGAACAAATCATTCGCGGTGAGTTGGTCGAAGGTGAGCGCATACAAGAATTACGTATTGCGGCTGAACTGGATGTGAGTCGCGGCTCGGTGCGTGAGGCCTTGTTACTGCTTGAACGTACACATCTGATTGAAATCTACCCGCGCCGTGGCGCTATCGTCTCTGAAATGTCCGCTCAGCAAGTGCGCGCCTTGTTTGACACCAGTAGTCTGCTGTTGGGGCAAATTGTGCAACGCATAGCGGAGACATGGCGCAGCTATGAAGCGGAACGTTTACAGCTGCTATTGGATGAGTTGGGGAATCAGCTGAAACAGGGCAGTATCGAAAAATTTTATGATTTGATTTTTGAAGGATTGGCGCGGCAGCATGAAATGGTGGGTAATGCTTATTTGATGAAGTTTTATCAAGAACTGTTACCCTCGATACGTCGGAGCTATTTTTTAACCTTAAATACTTCGCGTAGAGAGTTACAAGAATCTTATGATTTATTTAAACTGGTGACTGATGCGGTTTTAATCAGAAAATCACAACAAGCTACTTTATTTATGGAAGATTTTTGTCGACACTTACGTAACTTGGTGTTGGAATCTCTGACCCGAATGAAACAAATTGAACTTGCGTGGGCGAGACGCTCACGACGTTAGTCAGGACATTATGCGTTTAAGCAGTTTAAAACTTTCCGGCTTCAAATCTTTTGCCGACAGTACCACGTTACACTTTAAAGATAACCGCACAGCAGTCGTTGGGCCGAACGGTTGTGGTAAATCCAATGTGATCGATGCTATTCGCTGGGTCATGGGCGAATCCAGTGCTCGCCAACTGCGTGGTGGTAGTATGCAGGATGTTATTTTTACAGGTACGGCAAAGCGTAAACCCGTGAGTGTTGCCAGTGTAGAACTGCGTTTTGACAACACCTATGGCAAGTTAGGCGGTAGCTATAATGCCTATACCGAACTGGCGGTCAAACGTCAGGTCAACCGAGATGGCAAGTCTGAATACTTTTTAAATGGCACCAAATGCCGTCGTCGGGACATTACCGACATTTTCTTGGGTACAGGTTTAGGGCCACGTTCTTATTCGATTATTGAACAGGGCATGATCAACCGTTTGGTCGATGCAAAACCTGAAGAAATGCGGGTTTTTATTGAGGAAGCTGCAGGGGTTTCACGTTATCAAGCACGTCGCCGTGAAACTTTATTGCATTTGGATCACACCACGCAAAATTTATCGCGTTTAGAAGATATTGCCTCTGAATTAAGATCGCAGTTAAAAACTTTAAAACGTCAGGCTGAAACCGCGATTCAGTACAAAACACTGGAAAGCCAAATTCGCACCATTAAAGTCGAAGTTTTATCTTTTCAGTGTGAACAAAGCAGCCGTTTACAGCAAGAATATACGCTGCACATGAATGATTTAGGTGAGCAGTTCAAGCTGGTGCGTTCAGAGTTAACCACTTTAGAGCATGATTTGACTTCGACCAGTGAACTATTTCAACGCCTGATTCAGCAGTCCACGCCACTACAGAGTGAGTGGCAACAGGCAGAGAAAAAGCTGGCTGAGCTGAAAATGACTTTGGAACAAAAGCAGAGCCTGTTCCAGCAAAACACGACTACTTTGGTACAGCTTGAACAGCAGAAGGCGCAAACCAAAGAACGTATGCAACTGATCGAGCTGCAACTGGAAAGCCTTCACGAACAAAATGAGCTTCATACCGAACAGTTACAACAGCAAGAAAGTCAAAACCAACAGCAAAGCCAAGGTTTAACGGACTTAAAAGCACAGCAGCAACAGTTGCTTCAACAGTTTGAACAAGTCAAAAGTTTGGTTGAAAAACAGCAGCAACAAAAAACGCAAATGTTGGCGCAAAGTGAACAGTTGGCCAAAAATATTTTACGCTTTGAACAGCAAAAGCAGGTTTTAGAGCAGCAAGCTGCGCAAATTCAAAACCAAAGCCAGTTGGATGCGATTGATCAACTGCTACATGCCAAGCAAGACGCCGAGGCACAGCAGTTACAACGTGAGCAAAGTATCATTGAGGTGCAGTTGCAGTTGGATGATTTACGTATCCAACACCAAGCTGCTCAAACTGAGTTAAATCAGCACAAAGCAGATATACAGGTCTTAAGTGCCGAACAGAAGCATCTAAAGCAGCTTCTGGTTAAAGTGAGTGCCTTAAAAAATAGTGATCATCCACAGTTGATGCATGTGCTGCAGCTTAAAGATGCAGCTAAAACCCATGCCGCGCTGGTCGAAAAATTCTTAGCCAAATGGCTTTCAGCGCATTGTTTGGAAAACAGCGATGCATTCACCGATGCCGTTGCACGTCAGTTAACGCCTCAGCCGCATGTTGAACTGATCGAAATTGCAGGTTGCGATAGCCTAGCCAGTTGGATTGAATCGCCACAATCCTCTTTGTGGCAGCAGGTGGGGGTGACCACCAACTTAAAACAAGCCCTAGCGCTGCAAAAGCAATTGAAAGATGGTCAGTCTCTTTTAAGTTTAGATGGATACCATGTTGGCATGGACTGGGTGATTGGTTTGGATTATGACGAAGCGAGCCAAGCTGGACAGGGTGCGCTAAGCCATCGAATTCGTTTAGATGAAATTGAACAGAGTCTTGCTGAAAAAACGGGACTTCTGACTCAGCTTGAAACGAAAACTACAGAGCTTCGTACTCAAGTCCAAGCGGTGGATGAGCAGTTAAAAGCGGATCAACAACTGTTGAAAAAAGAAGTTCAAGCGACGCAGCAGATTGATTTGAATATTGCCAAAGTGCAAAGTACCAACCAAGCCTTTGAAGTGCAAAAGCAACAATTGGCCAATCAACTGGCGCAGCTAGACAGTCAGCTTGAAGAAGATGCCATGCAAAAAGATGATCTGGAGATTGATCTGCATGCATTAAATATTAAGCTAGAGCAAAACTTGCCAAACTATAAAACCATGCAGTTCCAAGTGGAGTCATTGACCGAGCAACTGGATGATAGCCAGCAGCAGGCACAGCAGGTTTGGCAGGCGCTTGAAATGGTGCGTCGTCAGGCGGTGCAAACCACACAGCAGATTGAACTATTAGAAAAAGACAGTACTTTCTTAAAGGCGCAGTATCAGCAAATATTGTCACAGATGGAGCAGGCCAAAAAGTTTATCGACCCTGTACAACTTGAACTGCCTGCCTTGGAAAGCCAGTTTAGCGAACAAGCACAGATTACTGAAAAGCTGCAAAAGACATGGTCTGAATGGCAAGTTGAACTGAATGCAGTGCAAGAGCGCCAGCAAAGTTTGACCGAACACCGTCATCAACAGCAACAACAAGATGAAAAGCTAAGAACCCAGTTAGAAGAGAAACGTTTGGCGTGGCAAGCGGCAAAGTCAGACTTACAACATTATTCTGAACAGCTGAAAGAGATGAATGTTGAAGCTATTGAGGGTTTGAGCATTGAGATCAGTAGCCATCAACAAGTTTTAGAAAAAGCACAGCAGCAGTTTGAGAAATTGGGCGCAGTCAATTTGGCGGCTTCAGAAGAATATGAAGAAGTATCAAAACGTTTTGAAGAGTTGAGTCATCAAATTCAAGATTTGGAAAATACCGTTGAGCAGTTGCGCGCTGCAATGAAAAGTATTGATCAAGAAACCCGTAAACTGTTCATGAGCACTTTTGATCGGGTCAATACCGAACTACAAGATCTGTTCCCGAAAGTTTTCAATGGCGGAGAAGCGAGTCTGACTTTAGAAGATGACTGGCAGTCAGGGGTTAAGCTCATGGCCCG
This sequence comes from Acinetobacter sp. AB03, assembly GCF_058107045.1. Classification (NCBI taxonomy): domain Bacteria; kingdom Pseudomonadati; phylum Pseudomonadota; class Gammaproteobacteria; order Moraxellales; family Moraxellaceae; genus Acinetobacter; species Acinetobacter sp. AB03. The sequence goes on from NZ_JBUEBA010000002.1 coordinate 646,339, forward strand.
TCCGCCAGGCAAACGCAATAGCTCATTGGCGCTACTTTCAGGGGGAGAAAAAGCCCTGACTGCGTTGGCCTTGGTGTTTGCGATTTTCCGTCTCAATCCATCGCCATTTTGTGTTTTGGATGAAGTTGATGCACCTTTGGATGATGCGAACGTGGGAAGATTTTGTAATCTTGTAAAAGAGCTTTCTGAACAGGTGCAATTCATTTACATTACCCATAATAAACTCGCAATGACGATGGCGACCGACTTGTTAGGTGTTACGATGCCTGAACCGGGAACATCAAAATTAGTGACTGTAAATTTAGAACAGGCAAAAGAATACGGTTTAGTCGCGGAGGCCTAATAAGATGGAATACACAACAATTATTGGTATCGTCATAGCAGTGATCATTATGCTGTTTGGGGTTCGAATGATTTTTCGAAAGCCGGCAGATGCAGCGCCTTCACTTGAGTCCGCATTGCATATCGATGCTGACAGTCAAAAACCGATTATCCCGCGTCACGTACGTGATCAACTGCAAACGGCATCAGTTGAAGAGGCTGAACGTAAAGAGCCGACTTTAAACGAAAACTCTGTAGAAGAGACACTGTCTGAAAAAGCCGAACCGAAAGCTTTGGATGCAGACAGTGTGCTCGAAAGCAGCAGTACTGAACCAAGTTTGGATGCGTCAGCTGAGGTAGAAAATAAAGCAGTAGACTCAGTCGCTCCTGAAAATGCTGTAGCAGATGCAACGGAATTAACGACTGAAAGCGCAAGCTCCTCGCTTGTTGATGACCAAGCAAAAGCGGATAAAGCTGAATTTAGTTTAAATGCCAATGTCGAAAAAGCCGAAATTTCAGAGTTTGACGATGAAAGCAGCATTTTAGATGCACATTTGTATGAGCAAAAAATTGTCGATGATGAAAGTGCTTTAGCCACAGCAGAATCGTTTATTGCCCTGAATGTTTATCCTGAACGTCGTGCATTGTCTGGTGAGAAAACTTTAAAAGTTTTAATGAAGTATGGTTTACGTTTTGGCGAAATGTCTTGTTTCCATCGCTATAACGAAGATGGAACCAAGTTACTGTTCTCTGTGTTGCAAATTACCGATACAGGCATGGATGGTTTTGACTTGGAAAATCTGTCGACCGATCCAATTAAAGGCTTTGCATTTTTCTTGGCCTTACCACACCGCGATGTCCAAAATGCCTTCGACACTATGGACAGTATTTCACGTTTGATTGCCCGTGAAATCGATGGAACAGTTTATGACCAAAACAACCAAGAGTTCACGCCACAACTGCGTGAGCATTGGCGCCACTTGGCGATTGATTACCGTGCTGGACAAGCAATTGACGCTTAATCTGATTGAAAGCAGTGATAACGATTTCTATAATAGACAGTAGAAATACAATTTTTAGGGCGGAACAAAGACCGCCCTTTTTTATGGTGAAATTATGACTCAACCTTCGACTGTCGTTGCGCAAATGCGTCAACTGATCCAAATTTTGGCACAGCATAATCATGCTTATTATGTGATGGATCAGCCGACCATTGCCGACAGCGAGTATGATCAGTTATTTCATCAGTTGAAAGCTTTAGAAGAACAATACCCTGAGTATATTCAGCCAGATAGCCCGATCAATAAAGTCGGTGGTAAACCTTTGGCGAAGTTTACGAGCGTGACCCATGTGGTACCGATGCTGTCTTTAGGCAATGTGTTTAATCAAGAAGAACTCTTTGCCTTTGCACGCCGTGCAGAAGAACGGTTGCCGAATCAAACGATTCAATATGATGTCGAACTGAAGTTTGATGGTCTTGCCATTTCACTGTGGTATGAACAGGGGGTGCTGGTGCGTGGGGTGACACGTGGTGATGGTGAAACAGGGGAAGACATTACTCAAAATGTCAAAACCATTCGGAACTTGCCGAAGGTGTTGAGTACAGATCAGGGTGAAGTACCTACGTTACTGGAAGTTCGTGGCGAAGTTTTGATGCCTAAAGCAGGTTTTGAAAAGCTCAATGCCGAAAATGAAGCCAAAGGGGAGAAGACTTTTGCCAACCCACGTAACGCCGCAGCGGGAAGTCTACGTCAGTTAGACCCGAATATTGCGGCTTCGCGTCCACTCGCATTTTATGCTTATGGTATTGCGCAGTGTGAACCGAATCATGGTCAAAGCACCATGTCGGAAAGTCTAGAGTGGTTGCAACAGTTTGGTTTTGCAGTTGGTGAGCGTCATTTTGTCTGCGATAGTATTCAAGAAGTTCAAGCGGTTTATGAACAAATCAATGCGGAACGACCACAATTGAGTGTGGAAATTGACGGTATGGTGATTAAGGTCAACAGCCTCAAACAACAGCAACAGCTCGGCTTTTTAAGTCGTGAACCGCGTTGGGCAACGGCTTATAAATTCCCTGCGGTGGCTGCGCTCACCACGGTTGAAAATATTGACTGGCAAGTGGGGCGTACAGGTACACTCACACCTGTGGCGCGTTTGAATCCTGTTGCTGTGGGCGGCGTGACCGTTTCAAATGTGACCTTGCATAATATTGGAGAAATTCACCGCCTAGATGTACGAATTGGCGATACTGTCAGTGTTTACCGTAGTGGTGATGTGATTCCCAAAGTGGAAAAAGTATGGCCTGAGTTCCGTCCTGTCGATGCCACTGAAGTTGAACTCCCGAGCCAATGTCCCGTGTGTGAATCACCTGTGGTGATGCCTGAAGGTGAAGCTTTAGCACGTTGTTCAGGTGGTTTGTATTGTGCTGCACAGCGTATTGAGGCAATTCGCCACTTCGTGTCACGTAAAGCGCTTGATATTGAAGGTTTGGGGGATCGTTGGGTCGAATCACTGTTACATCTTGATCTGCTTAAAGATGTGGCTGATATTTATCACCTACATGAGCACCGAGAAAAGCTATTAACCATTGAAAAAATGGGTGAGAAGTCCGTTCAGAACTTGATTGATTCGATTGAAAATAGTAAGAAAACCACTTTGGCTGCATTTATTTATGCACTGGGGATTCGTGGAGTGGGTGAAACCACAGCACGTATGTTGGCCAATACTTTCCAAACTTTAGATGCGCTACGTGTAGCAGACATTGACGCTTTAAAGAAAACTCCAGATGTGGGGGATATCACGGCGGAGTGGATTGTCGACTTTTTCCAAGCACCGCATAACCTTGAAGTCTTGGACCGATTATTGGCGGCAGGTATTCACTGGGACGCGCCTGTGGCACCAAGTCGCCAACCTCTAAATGGAGAAAGTTGGGTCGTGACGGGGACACTCAGTACGATGGGCCGTGATGAAGCAACACAGCTTCTACAAGCACTGGGCGCACGTGTCAGTGGTAGTGTGTCGAGTAAAACTAAGTGTGTTGTCGCAGGTGAAAAAGCAGGTTCAAAGCTGGATAAAGCGGAGAAGCTCGGGATTGCTGTGATCAATGAAGCTGAGTTTATTCAACTGATGAAAGATTATGGCCAGTTAGAGGCTTAGATTTTTGATTTGGATCAAAAATATACTGTTCAGATAATAGCGTTCAGTTAAAGCACACGACTAAAATGACTTTTAATGATGAGGGTTACAGCGGAGTCTTACGTATTCGCATCAAATGCTTGAAGTTCGTATGTTACTTTGGATTAGCCCAAAGTAACCAAAGGCATGAGTCATCAGCAAAACTCGTTCATTGCTATCAATGAGTAAAATTGTCGCAGAAACATTTTTTTCTCATGTAGTGTTGTCTCGAACAGTTGCTGATGACATTTCGTGTATCCCATACCTTCATAAATTTAGAAAAAGCATAGTGCTTGTCAGCTATGACGTTGACGAGCACTAAGCTTTTTATTTATTTTCAAGGAATATATTGCTTAATAACACCGTCATCGAGCAATTGTTGAAAGTGCTCAACCAAGCTTTCTTTGACATCTCGATACTTTAAGCCTAATTCTTTTTGGCTCTTGTTCGCATCAAAATAAATTGGATAACCCATATTTAACTCAACAAACTCGCGGCTAAAACCAATGAATGGACCAATCACCTTAAAAGCTGCTTTAGGAAGTTCATTTCGTGGAAATGGAAACTTCCAACCAAAATGTGCTTTAAGTAATTGACCGATTTCAAGCAGACTTAAAGTTCCACCACTGACGATGTAACGACCTGTTGCTTCTGGGTTGAATGCTGCTTGTAAGTGCGCTTCAGCAACATCTTGAACATCGACCACACCATTCCACATGGGTGGGACACCTGCTAAAGTCAAGCCATTGGTAAACTGTTGTAAGACCTCAATCGAACCTGACTGTGTATTTGGTGTCAATGAACGACCAAAGACCAACGCAGGGTTAATGCATACCAACTGCCAACGATCTTGTGCCTCCGCCATTTCCCAAGCTTTACGCTCAGCCATCACTTTGGAATATGGATAAGGCTGATGGGTCTCTGAGCTGCTGGTATTCCAGTGACTTTCATCGAAAGAATTATGGTCTGTTTTTAAAATATCAATGGCATCGCCATAGGTCGACGCAATACTCGAAGTGACTATAACGCGTTTAACGGACTCGGTTTCATTTACGGTGTTTAAGACATTTTCTGTACCCAAAACAGCAGGTTCAATGATGTCTTTCACTGCATCTTTATAGTTAGTAACGACGAAAGGAGAGGCCATATGAAAGACAATTTCACAGCCTTGCATCGCTTCTTTAAAGGAATTGGGCTCGAGCAAATTGGCTTTAAAGAGTTTCAGTGTTCCAGCACTGCTGTCTGCAATTTTAGATAAATGTGCAAAGCTTTGGGTTTTGTTCAAGTCACGTACAGTGGCATGAACGGTATACCCTTGGGTTAATAATTTTTGAATCACCCAACTGGCAATATAACCCGATGCACCTGTAACCAGTACCGGTGCTTGTGTTGCTAAGTTTGTCATAGATTACCCATTGTTGTTTTAAGTATTGGCTTAGTGTAAACGTGAATGCCTTGAAAGTCTTTGTCTCTCTGGGGTGAACAGGTGTCTGACTTATGCGTCATTTTATAATATTGCACCACACTGTATTGAAAATGAGCGAGTAAAACGTATTTTTTAGCAGTAAGCTTAAATTTGTATTTTAGATCAGATAGATAAGTCAAATGATAAAATACAATAAATAATGATAATTATTTTACATATAATAATGATTCTCATTAAAAATAAGTGTTGTTTAAAATGAAATCCTTCTCTAAGAAAATTCTTGCAAGCTCTGTTGGGCTTTTAATGATGGGTGGCGGCTGTTTACAGCTTGCATTTGCAGAGGAGGTTTCAGTTTTACCTGCCTTAAAATCAGAAGCGCAATCACAACAAGGCTATGCCGATGGTAAATTGGCGAAGGCAGCTGACTTGGGTGCTTTAGGGAATAAGTCAACGATTGATACGCCATTTACGGTTTCTACTTATACAGAGCAACTGATTCGTGATCAACAAGCATCTACAGTGGGGGAAGTTTTAGAAAATGATGCCAGTATTCGTGCGACGACCAATCAAGGTCATTTAAACGAAAACTTCCAAATTCGTGGTTTTAGTGTCGGCTATGATGATATGGCTTATAACGGGTTATACGCTGTAGCTCCTATGGGACGTATACCAACAGATTTACTAGAATCGGTGACAGTATTGAAAGGACCGAATGCTTTGGTTGCAGGTATGGCACCAGCGGGAAGCGTTGGCGGAGTCGTGATTGCTAATTCTAAACGTGCCGACCAAGATCTAACACGTATTTCGACGTCATTAGAAGATGAGAGTTATTATAAAACCAATGTAGATGTTTCTCGTCGTTTTGGTGACCAAAAACAATTTGGAGTTCGTGTAAACGGCACATATGGAGACGGTGAGCATCTTATTGAAGGTATGGATGACCGTTTAGCACTGGGTTCGATTGCAGCAGATTATACGACCGATAAATTAAAACTAAACTTTGATGCTTATGCCATTCGTGAAAACCGTGATAATGGTTCACCTGCAATGATCTCTATGCAAAAAACAGGCGTAGTTGCTGCACCAAAGGGTGATAATAATTACTTTGATCAAATTCATGGGGAAACCTATAGCCGTTATGCGGGCTTAAATGGTGAATATAAATTCACCCCTGATACCAAAGTTTTTGCAGGTGTGGGTTATGTTGAAAAAGGTTATTCGGGCCATATTTTTGGTACGCGTATGATCTTGCAGAACAGTGCAGGTGATGCAACTTCGCAGTACTATCGAGTCACATCTAAAGAAAATAACCTAAGTGGTAATACGGGTATTGAAACTAAGTTCAATACAGGCGCCATTAAACATACCCTTGGGTTACGTGCAGATTATGTACATCGCGAATACGATCAACACTCTCGTGCGACCAGTTCATCATTTACAACGAATCTTTATAATCCGAACTCGAATGGGACAATGCCAACGACCTATCCAACAATTGTACCTTATGAGGATGATAAATTCATGAGTTATACCTTGACGGATCAAATTTCAATGTTGGATGACAAATTGCAGTTGATTTTGGGTGCTCGTTATCAAGATATGCAGTTAGAAAGTCTCACTACAGATGTGAAATACGATGAAAATAAGTTTTCACCAAGTTTAGGCATCGTAATCAAACCATTTGGAGAAAATTTATCTTTCTATGCAAGTTATGTTGAAGGTTTATCAAAAGCAGACTCAGTAACTTCTACCGCGGATGTGAATGAAGGAAAACTGTTTAAGCCTTACGAAACGAAGCAATATGAAGTGGGGACGAAGTATCAAGCCGGTTCTTGGTTAAATAGCTTGGCGCTTTATCAAATTGAAAAACCGACTCTGATCACAACAGCTTTGGCGACAGCGGTTAATGGTAATACACAGATTACTGAAGATGGTGGAGAAAGTCGATCACGTGGTATTGAATGGTCCTTCTCAGGGAATTTGACCGAGGACTTAAGTCTACTGGGAAGCATGGCTTATATTGATGCTGAATATACAAAAGGTTCTACAAGCACCACTGATATTTCAGGCAATACGATTTATGGTGTGCCAGACTTTACTGCCTCATTAGGCTTGGATTATGCCGTACCTGTGGTAGATGGTTTAAATGTTAATGCTCGGGCTAACTATGTTAGTGAACAATATTTAGATAGTTTGAATACCTATAAACTTCCTGACTATACTATTCTTGATGTTGGTGCGCGCTATAAAACAAAACTGGGTGGTGTAAACACGACTTTCCTAGCCAATGTCGATAACGTGACTAATAAAAAATATTGGGAAGGTGTGTTCAACTCTTACTATGCAACGGTTGGTGGTGCACGTACCTATAAACTTGGCGTCACTTTCGATTTCTAATTTTTATGATCAGCCCATTGCGATGCAGTGGGCTTTTTTATGTCTGAATGCTGTCTCATTTAAGTTGAACGCAATGATGAAATTTCTCGGTTTATTCCTGTGCTGCGGTGGTTGTGTACTGCTGTATTTGACCCATCCTAATCAAACGGTTCTTAAACAGGCTGTGGCGAAAAAGTATCGTTGGGTCGGGTGGTTTGCTTTTATTTTGGCATTGGTTCTTTTACTGGCGGTATTACCAAAACTGGTGGCCGTGTTGATGTGGTTGCTGATGCCATTGGTGTTGTGGTCAGTACTGCCATTTATTCCTTTATTACATGGGGCTTTGACGCATGACGTTGCTACGCGATCAAAAGATACAACCTGACTGGTGGACGAAAAGCTTTGCGGGCGCAGTTCTTGGACTCAGCCTAGCTTTCGCTTTAGCTGCGTTAATCACGATGTGGGGACTGCAATCTGAGTATCATAGCCTTGCACCACAATTAGGTATGTGGTCGATTCCGTGGATTTGGCTACCGCTCTTTTTCGTGGCCTATTTTATTCCACGCGGTTGGCAGTCCATTGTGATTTATCTGTTTTTCAATTTCGTGGCTTACACACTTGTGTTTTGGTTCAGAGGGTAATAGGGCATGAAGATACGTACAGATATTCTCCGACTGGCTAAAGAGCTGCATACATGGGTAGGAATTTGCGCAGGCATTCTCTTGTTCATCTGCTTTTTTGCAGGTGGGCTGAGTATGTTTCAGCATGATTTGAGTAAGTGGGCAACGCCACCGCAACAAAGTTTAAATACGGTTGAACTCCATCAGTACAACGATTTGGTGTTACAGGTACAGCAGCATTATCCTGAAGCTCAAAAAAGCTTTCAGATCAATTTAAACTCCAAAGAGTTTCATTATGCCCCGATTCAGTGGCAACCTGCGCAAAGTCAAGTACATGATGATCATGCCTTTGATACCGATCAAAGCGCGATGTTAGCAACACTGAAACCAGATGGGACTTTACAGGTTGAACAGGAAAACTTATCTAAACTGGGTTGGTTGATTGAACAACTGCACGAAACGGCAGGTATTCCAGGGATGCTTGGGCATCATACACTCGGTGTTTATGTGATGGGTGTGGTATCTGTCTTATATTTTTTGGCGCTAATGACAGGTTTAATCATCCTCTTGCCGACGTTGGTCAAAGACTATTTTGCGATACGGCAAGGTAAGAACAAAAAACGTTTTTGGCTCGATGCGCATAATGTGATTGGCATTACCAGTTTACCGTTTCATATTTTGATTAGTGTGACGGTAATTGTTTTTGCATTTCATGATCTCTTTTATGATGGCTTGGGGCAGTTGGTGTCCAAAGGCAAACCATTGTTTGAACGTCCTGCTGCGGTGCAAATTGCAGATCCAGTTCCTCAACTGGATGTTGAAAAAATACTCTTACAGGTACAGCAACAAGCACTAGGCTATGAGGTCTCGTCTGTAAGCTTTAACAATCTAGACCAACCTGCCAAGGCATCGGCACGCGTCAGTTTATATAGTCCAGATCAGATGTTACGCGGTGACAACTTCGACGTGATGTTTTTCAATCCTTATCAGCCTGCACCTTATAGTACAGCCAATTTAAATACCCAAAGTTCTGGTCTAGATCAACTGATTCGATCGATGTTCAGTTTGCACTTTGGTAACTATGGTGGAGATTTTACCCGTTGGTTGTATTTGGCCTTGGGTCTGGGCGGAGCATTTTTATTTTACTCAGGCAATATTCTATGGATTGAATCGCGTGTAAAGCGACAAAAAAATCCAAATTTAGCACCACCTGCACAGCGTAAGGATGTGCAATTCATCGCAAACTTAACCATAGGCGCATGTTTGGGAGCGGTCTTTGGCATTGTTATGAGTATGTTGATCGGGCGCTGGGCCTATGTACTCAGTCCTGAACTACACAGCATCAACGCATGGTTTATGTATATCTATTATGCGATTTTTATTTTCAGCTTAATGCTGAGCTTCGTACTGGGCGGAGCACGGGCATTACCAACGTTATTGCTGTCGATTGTGATTGTTTTACTGCTCATGCCTTTGACTTCTGCTATCGCATTGCTCTTACCTGAGATTGGATTATGGTCATCTTCTTCCTCTTTATGGTGGGTTGACGTCTTTGCTATTATTTTTGCTGGGTTATTTTTCCGTTTTTATCGCCAAGCTCAGGCCCGAGTCCAGTCCGCAGAAGTGGGTTCTCTTTGGTCCGTTGCTCAGAAAAAATGAAAGATTGTGCACCGTTCCAAGGTTGAAATAAGAAGCATTTTTAATGGTTACAAAATGAAGCACAGGGCGGTTCAAGCCTAAAAAGCCTTTGCAAAAGGGATGAAGTTTTGCAAAGGCTTCTTTTATAACTATTATTTTGATGATTCATACTGCAAATGCGTATGTTTCTCATTTTAATTTTATAAAAATCATAAACTTACATAATTTATCTTTTGCAAAGTGAATTAAATATGTCCATAATAGTTGCATTAGAGAATGGAGATTTTGAAATGCGTGGCAATCCTGAAGTCGTAGACTACTTAAATATGTTGATCGGTGGAGAATTGGCTGCACGCGATCAATATCTCATTCATTCACGTATGTATGAAGATTGGGGTTTGAGCAAAATCTTTGAACGTATCGATCATGAAATGCAAGAAGAAGCACAACATGCGGATGCAATTATTCGCCGTGTTTTGTTTTTGGAAGGCACACCGAATATGCAACGTGATGACGTTGAAATTGGTGAAGATGTCGTTTCATGCTTAAAAGCCGATTTAAAGCTTGAATATCATGTACGTGAAAAATTAGCGCAAGGCGTAAAATTGTGTGAAGAAAAGGGTGATTACATTACCCGTGACATGTTACGTCAGCAAATGTCAGATACCGAAGAAGACCATACTTATTGGTTAGAAAAACAATTACGTTTAATTGAGTTGATTGGTCTGCAAAACTACATTCAGTCTCAAATGTAAGAGATGCCAGCTACCAGTTTTATGTAAAGGTGGCATGTGTATTTACATACTGAGTAATCAAAAAGCCTTCGAATCAATGTCCGAAGGCTTTTTTGTATGGGTTATTTTTTAGAGAATTTTTGAATATCTGCCAATACTTGTCCCGCATGGGTTTGGGTATTTACACTGCTGTAGTGATAGATCACTGTACCTTGTGGGTCAATCAGAAAGGTTTCACGTTTCGCAATTTTTGCGATGCCTAAGTTTCGTACGATGCCGAGTTGATTTGCCAGTTGATGATTGTTATCAGCCAAAATAGGGAAATTCAGCCCCAATTTTTTAGAAAATTTTTGATGTGACTGTACATCGTCCAAACTCACGCCTAAGACCACCGCATTATTTTTGCTAAATTGTGGGTAGAGTGCTTTGAACTGATTGGCTTCTTGGGTGCAGCCCGGCGAGTCATCCTTCGGATAAAAATACAGAACGATCCATTTGCCTTGATATTGTTTGAGCTCATGCCATTTGGCATTTTGATCTTGTAACTTAAAACTCGGTGCGGGCTTGCCTACCCATTGTTTTTGGTCTGATGAAGCGCTTGAAAAAGCCGGTGCTGCATAAGTGGCGCTACTGATGGCACAGAAACTACCTAGCGAAATTAAGCTAATCATTGCCATTTGCATTATTTTCATTGTGTAGGCTGTCCAGAAATGTATTCCATCGATCTTAGCAAATTTTAAGGCACTAAAGTGCTGAGATTCTCATGTCCAAATTTGAATTATTAAGGCTCTAGACTAGCAGAATAATTATGTTAGTCTAGAATAATGATAGAAAACAGTAAATTAAGTCACTACAAGATTAAAAAAATTATTCAATGCTTTTGTGTTGATATTTCCTGCTTCCAAAACAGCCTTATTACTCAATTTAAATCGTAATACGATTAATTATTGGTACATGCTTTTTAGAGAAACTATCTATGATCATCAAACAGATTTAAGAGCTAAGTTTGTTGGTTCAATAGAAGTAGATGAAAGCTATTTTGGAGCGAGAAGGCAACGTGGGTTTCATGGAAAGTTAAAGCGTGGTCGTGGGACTCTAAAACAGCCAGTATTTGGAATATTCGAACGTAATGGGCGCGTCTATACTGAAATCGTACCTGACTGTAAAATGAAGACTTTACAAGAGGTTATCATTGGTAAAGTTTCACTTGAGAGTGTGATTTATAGTGATTAATGGTCTTGTTGATGTGGGTTATTCAAAGCATTTTAGGGTAAATCACGGAGCAAATGAGTTTGCTAGAGGACAATGCCATATAAATGGAATAGAATCATTTTGGAGCTTTTGTAAAAGAAGGCTAGCAAAGTTTAACGGCATATCAAAAGAGTACTTTGATTATCATCTTAAAGAAACTGAATGGCGTTGGATGAGGGAACCTAATGAGTTAGCAACTGAGCTGTGGAACCTCATTAGGTAAAATTAAGTGTAAATCTGCTAGTCTAGAGCCTTATTTATTTAAATTTGCTGTTCATTCAAAGGGCTTGCTTTGCAACGGAGTCTGAGGTTTTATACTGTTTGAAATTTACAGTTTTAGAGTCTGCATTGAATCAACGTATTTTACTCATCACGGGCTGGGGTGGTGGGACCAAGTTACTGCAACCTTTGGCTCATGCTTTGCAGCATAAAGGTCATTCGGTTGAGCTGATCAATATTTTTAATGGATTGGATACACAGGCGTTGCAGCAATATACTGAACAAGCCAAAGATTTTGATGTCATTATCGGCTGGTCTTTGGGGGGACAACTGGCGACTTTATTGGTCGAGGCCGTTGAACAGCAGTATCAACAGCAAAAAGTATTAATTACTCTGGCTTCAAATCCGTGCTTTGTGGCGCATGAAAACTGGGCAACCGCGATGAGTCCAGCGACATTTCAAAGTTTTAAACAATCCTTCGAAGCAGACGCGATTGCAACATTAAAGAAATTTGGATTTATGGTGTGCCAAGGGACGGCAACCACCAAGCAAGATTTTTTGCAGTTGCAAAGTTTGCTTCAGCCTCAGTCTTTAGATCTGTTAAAACAGGGACTCAATTGTTTAGAGTATTTAAATACGGTTGAGATCTTACAAAATTATACGGGGCATCAACTCCATCTGCTGGCTAAACAAGATTTTTTAGTTAGCTACAAAGTCTTGGATAATTTAAAAACTTTAGGTGCAATTTTTTTAGATGCGATGCTTTTAACTGGTTCACATGGACTTCCAGTTTTTCATGTCTATGAAGTAACTGACAAAATCTGCCAATATTTACAAAAAATGGATTAAACAATTCACTGAGTGGTGAATATCGCAATTTCTTTTTGATGCGCGCAGGTTTAAGATCAGTCAAATTGAAATTTTGCTGTAACTGTCGTAGATATGGAGTTAAGGATGACTGAGATCAATGCCAAATTTGATGCTGAGTTGGATGACTTAGCATTTGATCGGGAACATATTTGGCATCCTTATACCTCGATGACCAATCCGCTCCCCACCTTTAAAGTTAAAAAAGCCTTTGGTTCAACCATTGAATTAGAAGATGGTAGTCAGTTGATTGATGGAATGTCTTCGTGGTGGTGCACCATACATGGCTATAATCATCCTGAACTGAATCAGGCTGTGACGGATCAACTGCAAAACATGTCGCATATTATGTTTGGTGGTTTTAGCCATGATCCCGCCATTCAACTGGGCAAATTACTGTTGCAAATCACCCCGCCAAGTTTAGATAAAATTTTCTATGCAGACTCGGGTTCTGTTGCGGTTGAAGTGGCGTTAAAGATGGCAGTTCAATATTGGACTTCGCTTGGGAAACAAGACAAAACCAATTTTGTCACTCCGCGTTCGGGCTACCATGGTGATACATGGAATGCGATGTCGGTCTGTGACCCTGTCACAGGGATGCATCAAATTTTTGGCTCAAGTTTACCCAATCGTATTTTTGTTCCTGCACCGCAAGTTGCCTTTGATGCAGCATGGAATGAGGATGACGTCCATGAGCTTGAAAACACCTTAGCTACACAGCATGAAATTATCGCCGCGCTGATTATTGAGCCGATTGTTCAGGGTGCAGGTGGGATGCGTTTTTATCATCCTGAGTACTTACGACAGGCCAAATTGCTCTGCGAAAAATACGGTGTTTTACTGATTTTTGATGAAATTGCGACGGGTTTTGGGCGTACGGGGAAGCTCTTTGCTTGGGAGCATGCACAGGTCGAACCTGACATTATGTGTATTGGTAAAGGTTTGACAGGCGGCTATATGACCTTGTCTGCAACCTTAACCACAAAGCATATTGCTGAAACTATCAGTCGAGGCGAAGCGGGTGTGTTTATGCACGGCCCAACGTTTATGGCCAATCCCTTGGCGTGTGCAGTAGCGGCGAAAAGTACAGAACTCCTCATCTCACAAGATTGGCAAAGCAATATTCAACGCATCGAAACACAACTTCGTACCACCTTGACACCGTTGCAGTCACTTGAATATGTACACGAGGTTCGTGTATTGGGTGCCATCGGTGTGGTTGAGCTGACGTTTAATGTGGATATGAAGACCTTACAACAGGAGTTTGTCCGCCGTGGTATTTGGGTGCGACCTTTTGGAAAACTGGTCTATGTGATGCCCCCTTATGTGATTAGTACACAGGAACTCAAGACCTTGCTTGAGCAATTGGTTGAAGTGGTGGTGCAGATGCAGGAGCCTGTTGTATGAAGCATGTAGAGCATTTTGCAGCACAACTGGATGTGCTTAAACAGCAAGGCAATTTGCGCCAGTTCACGTCCAATGTGCAGCAAGGGCGGATGATTCGAATCCATGATCATGAGATGTTGAATTTGGCATCGAATGACTATCTAGGATTGGCTGCAAATATCGAATTACGAGAACAGTTTTTCGATGAAACACCAAATGCGCAGCGCTGGATGAGTTCAGCTTCTTCACGTTTATTGACGGGTAATTTTCCTGAATATGAACAGTTTGAGGCCAGCCTAAGTCAAGCTTTTCATGGTCGAGCGGCTTTGGTATTCAACAGCGGCTATCACATGAATATTGGTATTTTACCTGCGCTAGCGGACAGTAAAACCCTAATTCTGGCTGATAAATTAATCCATGCCAGCATGATTGATGGTATTCGTTTATCGACAGCGAAGTTGGTACGTTATCGCCATAATGACTTGGCACATTTAACCCAACTTTTGCAAAAGTATCATACCGATGATACTTTTGATCGAATCATTGTGGTGACCGAGTCCATTTTTAGTATGGATGGTGATGAAACCGATTTGGCTGAATTGGTTCGCATCAAAAAACAGTTTGAAAAAGTCATGCTCTATGTAGACGAAGCACATGGTATCGGTGTGCGTGGTGAGCAAGGCTTGGGCAGTGCTGAGCAATACAAAGTGATTGATGAGATCGACTTTTTGGTTGGCACTTTGGGTAAGGCGATGGCTTCAATCGGCGGCTATCTGATTTGTCACCCTGTGATTCGAGACTATCTGATCAATACGATGCGCCCATTGATTTTTAGTACGGCACAACCGCCGATCTGCATGGCGTGGAGCAACTTTATCTTGCAACAAGTCTTGCAGTTAAAGACCTCAAGACAGCATTTACACAGTATCAGTCAGACCTTGCAGCAAGCGGTTCAGGCCAAAGGTTTTGATTGTCCATCAACGTCTCAAATTGTCCCTGTGATCATCGGTGATTCGAGCAAAACGGTAGAGAAGGCGAAAGCTTTGCAACAAGCAGGTTTTTATATTATGCCTGTACGACCACCGACTGTGCCGCAGCACAGTTCTAGACTACGTATTTCCTTGACCGCTCAAGTTCGCCATACTGATTTAGATCAGTTGATTCAGTTGTTGTGAGTGAGTCGTGAAGAATTTAGAGATTGATAAAGCACAAGTCGCATTGCGCTTTGCTCAGGCAGGGCAAAGCTATAGTGAGCATGCGGTTGTGCAAAAGCAAATTGCACGCCAGCTTTTTAATTTAATCCAACGTCATGCTGCTAAAACGCAATTTGAGCGGGTGTTTGAAATTGGTTGTGGTTCAGGAAATTTAAGCCATTTATTGCTGAAAGATTTCCAAATTCAGCACTATTTACTGAATGACTTATATGCCGAGGTGCAGCAGCACTTTCATGGCTATTCAAATATAGACTGGTTATTAGGTGATATTGAACAGCTTTTTTTTCCAACTCATTTAGAACTGATTGTATCGACCTCTGCGTTGCAGTGGATGACAGATCTTGCTGCTGTTTTTCAGAAAGCGAATGACAGTCTGCTCCCACAAGGGCTGTTTTGTTTTTCCACCTTTGGCGAGCGGAATTTACAAGAGATTAAGACCTTAACGGGGCAAGGCTTAGATTATGTCAACCTCGATCAACTACGGGAAAAATTGCAAAATCAAGGTTTTGAAGTTCTGCATTTGTCTGAACAAATTGAGTGCTTAGACTTTGCGACACCGAAACAGATACTGCAACATTTAAAAGCCACAGGTGTCACGGCAACTGCATCGAGCTTTCGTTGGACCAAGCACTCGCTTGAACGCTTTTATCAAGATTATCAACAATTTTCACAACTCGATACATCAGGACAGATTCATTATCGCCTGAGTTATCACCCTATTTATTGTATTGCACGGAGAATGCCATGACTGGATCAGTTTACTTTATCAGTGGAATCGATACAGGCATTGGGAAAACCTATACCACGGGCTACTTAGCCAAGCTTTGGAATGAACAAGGCCAAAAAACCATTACCCAAAAGTTAGTGCAAACGGGTAATGTGGATGTTTCTGAAGACATTGAACAGCACCGTAAAATTATGGGTATGGGCTGGTTTCCTGAAGATGACAGTAAGCTGACCATGCCTGAAATTTTTAGTTATCCTGCATCGCCACATTTAGCGACTAAAATTGATGGTCGTGAGATTGATTTTGCAAAAATCGAGCGTGCTACTCAGCAGCTGGCTGAAAAATATGAGGTGGTGTTGTTAGAAGGTGCGGGTGGTTTGATGGTGCCTTTAACCACAGATCTGCTCAGCATTGACTATATTGCAGCCAAGCAACTGCCTGTAATTTTGGTGAGTTCGGGGCGTTTGGGCAGTATTAACCATACCATTTTAAGTTTAGAAGCACTGAAAAGTCGTGGTTTGGAGCTCTATGCTTTAGCCTATAACTTAAATGATGAGTCACAAGATGAACTCATTTCTAAAGATACTGCGAACTATTTAAAAGCTTATTTGGCGACACATTTTCCGCAAGCCTTGTGGATCGACATTCCCGTGTTGAAGTAATCTTTTTACTTTTATTACTTACATGTGAAAAAGAGTGAAACTTATCCTCTTCCAAAGCGTGCATGATCACGCTGGATTTGGAAGATGAGTTGTTGCTAAATTTTGGAACGCTTCAAGCCGAACTTCGCTCAAACTAAAAATGAAGATTTGCAGTGACGAAAATGTTTTCATGAATATCGACTAGAAAAATAATTTAAATGACATCAAAGAAGTAAAAAGATAGTGTGCGCAATGACAGAGGGATAACTGTATGACCTCACTTTTATCATCTGACGCGAATAAAGAGCAGGTGTAAATTGCTGTCTACGGGCACTATTCAAGAAGAAATTGATGTTTTACCTAAGTTATATCTGAAGCTTAGCCGTATAAATGGGATGGAACATTTTTCGACTTATGGTACAACATTCTAAGGAATTAGAAAAAATAGGCGTGGCATGATATTCGCTTTGTTGCTGAGGTGAATATTTGCCCATGACCGTTTTTTAAATTTTGATAATTAAAATTTAATTTATAAAACATGGGTTTATGTTTTAAGTCTTTGTCAGTGTTGTCTTAAAAATAAAACACAGACCTTGAACATGGATGGCATGAGATCACCTTGCTTAAAAAAAAGATGTGTATAGGTATGAACTTGAATTCAAAAAAACTGAAGCTTGCTGCTTTATCCCTTGCGATGGGTTTTGGCTTTTCTGCCTATGCAAAGTCGCCTGCAGATCCAAACAAAGTATTAAATATCGCTTATGAAGCGCCTGATGATGGTTTTGATACGGTTAAAACCTATAATTTTTATAGTGGTAGTATTGCCCAAGCCATTTTTGAACCGCTTTTAAAATACGATTATTTGGCACGCCCCGCTCAATTGGTTCCAAACACAGCAGTGTCGATGCCAAAAATAGAACAAGAGGGCAAAGTCTATATCTTTAAAATTCAGCCCAATATTTATTTTAGCGATGATGCCGCCTTCAAAGGCAAGCCGCGAGAGTTGGTGGCGCAGGATTATATTTATTCCATGATGCGGATTATGGATCCGAAAAATCGCTCACCGACCTATTCATTTATTGAGGGCAAAATTGTCGGTGGCGATGCTGCTGTTGCTCAGGCCAAGAAAACAGGCCAGTTTAATTACGATGCCGCGATTCTGGGTTTAAAAGCCCTCGATAAATACACACTACAAATCACATTAACTCGTCCTGACTATAATTTTCCCTATATCTTAGCTTACGCCACATTTAGCGGAACAGCGCGGGAAGTGGTGGAGTTTTATGGGGATCGAATTGCGCAGCATCCAGTGGGGACAGGACCTTATCAACTGAGCAAATATGTACCGCGGAGTCGTATTGAACTGGTGGCCAACCCGAAATATCGTGGTTTTACATGGAACTTTAAATCTACAGGTTCGAGTTGGGACAACCGTCTGGTCAAGGAGATGCAAGGCAAAAAAATGCCGCAAATCGGCAAAGTCAGCGTCAGTATTATTGAAGAGGAACAGTCTCGCTGGCTCGCGTTCAAATCAGGGCAACTCGACTTTGACAAACTGACTTCGAATGCGGTACCACAGGCTTTAAATGGCAAACAACTCAAACCTGAACTGGTCAAGCAGGGTATTCAACATTTCCCCAATAAAGACGCTGAAATCACCTATACCATGTTTAATATGCAAGACCCTACAGTGGGTGGTTTTGGGCTTGAAAAAGTTGCATTAAGACGTGCGATTAGTCTGGCTTATAACCAAGCAGAAGCCATTAAACAACTGTATAAAGGGCAGGCGGTGAAGTCGGAGATGTTGGTGCCTGAGGGGGTACAAGGCTTTAATCCGAATTATCGGAGTAGCGTGGCCTATAACCCGCTCTTGGCGAATAAATTACTGGATCGTTTCGGTTATAAAAAAGGTGTAGATGGTTATCGTCGGCTACCGAATGGTCAGCCTTTAACGCTCAAGTTTATGACTGAAAACAGTTCCAGTTCCGTGATTCAGTCTGAACTGTGGAAGAAAAATTTAGATGCTATTGGTCTGCGTGCCGACTTTGTGGTGAGTAACTTTGCTGACAATTTAAAAGCAGCGATGCAATGTAAATATATGATTTGGGGCGGGGCTTGGATTGCAGACTATCCTGAAGGGGAAAACTTTGCTCAGCTGCTGTATGGGCCCAATTCGGCGCAGGGCAATCTCAGTTGCTATCAGTCCAAAGCCTATGATGCACTTTATACACAAGCAATGGCACTCCCACCGCCTCAGCGTTTGCCATTTTATGAAAAACTCAGTCGTCAAATTGAGGCCGATAACCCATGGATTATTCATAACAGTCGTGTTCGAAATTGGTTGTTACATCCACAAGTTCAGGGTTTTAAAGCACATCCGATGATGAATACCAATTGGCAGTATTTGGATATTCAGCCCATAAAAAAATAATTGAGATGTAGAACATAATGAGAGATCTAAATCAGAAATTGAAACGATGGGGTTTGGGAATTTTGGCAGGCAGCATTCTGCTGAGTAGTTCAGTTTCCAGTTTTGCGCAAAGCCCTGCCGACCCGAAAAAAGTTTTACGTTATGTTTTTCCTGTGGCTGAAACAGGCTTTGACCCTGCGGGCGTGCATGACTTGTACTCGGCCCATGTCAATGGTTCGATTTTTGAAACGTTGTTTACCTACGATTATTTGGCCTCACCTGCGAAATTGGTGCCACGAACAGCTGAGGCTTTACCCGAGGTGAGCCCGGATGGATTGACCTATACCATTCGTTTGCAAAAGGGGATTTATTTTGCTGCAGACCCAGTGTTTAAAGGTAAAAAGCGTGAGCTGACTTCGGCTGATTATGTGTATACCTTTAAGCGTTTACTGGATCCGAGTTTGCATTCACCCAACAGTTGGTTATTTGATGGGCGAATCTTAGGGATGGAGGCTTTGCTGAAACAGGCGCAGAAAACGGGAAAATTCAATTACGACCAATCTGTCGCGGGCTTGCAAACACCAGACCGTTATACCTTGGTTATTCGCCTGACCAGCCCAGATCAGAACTTTCCAATGTTGCTTGCGCATCAGCCTGCAGGCGCGGTTGCACGGGAAGTCATCGAAAAATATCGTGACAAAGCGGGTTTTGTCATGGGGCATCCAATAGGAACGGGGCCATATATGCTCAGTCGTTGGACGCCGGGTTCGCGGATTATTTTAAAGGCCAATCCTGATTTCCGAAGTTTTGTTTGGAACTTTAAAGCCAGTACGCCTAAGGACCAAAAGATCGTCAAAGCCATGCAAGGCAAAAAGATGCCGCAAATTGGCGAGATTGATATTCAGGTGATGGAAGAAGGACAATCACGCTGGTTGTCCTTTATTAAAGATGAAGTGGATTTGTTTGCCTTAGATGGTGAGCTGACGGTTCAAGCCTTGCAAAATGGAAAGTTAAAACCGGAATTGGTTAAAAAAGGCGTACAGCTGTCACGGATCACCGATCCTTCGATTGACTATCATTATTGGAATATGCAAAACCCAGTGGTCGGCGGCTTAAGTAAAGATAAAATTTCCCTGCGCCGCGCTATGGCAATGGCTTTTTCAGCCGATAATTACATCAATATTTTACAAAAAGGTGATGCGCAAAAACTGCAAGCACCGATTCCAAGTGGTGTGGTGGGCTACGATCCCAATTATCGAAGCAGTATTCCTTATTCAGTCAAAGCGGCAAATTTATTGTTAGATCGTTATCACTATAAAGTAGCTGCGGATGGTTGGCGTGCTCAGCCGAATGGCAAACCTTTGGTGATTGAGATGACGCTTTCGGGCAATAATTTACGCAGTCAACAACAAGCCGAGTTTTGGAAGAAAACCTTAGACAGCATCAAAATCAAAATGACCACCAAGTCGATGCCTTTTGCTGAAGCTTTGAAATTAGAAAAACAATGTAAAACCATGTTTAAAGCATCAGCATGGATTGCAGACTACCCAGATGCAGATAACTTTATGCAGCTGTTTTATGGCAAGAACATCAAGATCACCAACAATGGCTGCGTCAAAATTCCTGAATATGACCGCCTATATGAACAAGCCCAAAAGATGACACCAAGCCCAGAGCGCGATGCAATCTACGCCAAAATGTCACGCCTGTTGGAGGTGTATATGCCTGTACAGGTGATTGGCGCGCGTTACCGCAATATCTTGGCACAACCGCGGGTGATTGGTTTTAAAAAGCATCCCATACTGCCCGCAGAGTGGATGTATATCGATATTGATTTGAAGAAATAGAAATTAAACAAAACTGGAGTCATGATGAAAAAGCAACATTTTAAATTCACTGCATTGTGCATGTTGGGCCTAGGGATGAGTCAGATGGCTTTGGCGGAAACAGCACCGCGCCAAACATTACCCAGCTTTCAAGCCAAAGACATCCCTGCAATGTGTAATGCCAAAATTGCGGATGTGAAAAAGCAACTTAAAACGTTTGAAAATAAGCCCCTTAAAAATGAAACCGCTGCAGCGCCTGTATTGACTGAATGGGATCGTATTTTTGCATCATTTGAAGATTTTTACGGCCCGATTGGTCTGTATAGCAATGTTGACCCTGATGAAGCACTGCGTAAAGCGGCTGAAGACTGTGAAATTAAAATTAGCCAATTCCAAACCGATGTGTATCAGAATCCAAAGCTATATCTACAAATTAAGAAAATTAAAATTGCTGATCCGATTGAAGCCAAGTTCCGTGAAGATATTTTGGAAGGTTTTGAAAAAACAGGGATACAGCTTTCAGCAGATAAACAAGTACGTTTAAAAGCGATTTTTGATGAATTGGCAAAAGTTGAACAAGAGTATGCGCGTAATGTACGTGATAATCCTGAAAAAATCGAATTTAGCCCTGATGAGCTAAAAGGCCTGCCACAAAGTTATATCGACGGCTTAAAGAAAAATGACAAAGGCAATTATTTACTCGGCTTTGAGTATCCCGATTATCGTCCGTTTATGGAGTTGGCAGATAACGATGAAGCACGTAAGCGTTATCAAATTGCATTTACCCGACGTGGTGGCGAGAAAAATCTGGCGCTGCTGAAGCAAGCCATGGACCTACGTTATGAGTTAGCACAACTATTTGGTAAGTCTAGTTATGCCGAATGGGTACTGCAAAGTCGGATGGCGAAAACCCCTGAAACCGTGAATAAATTCTTGGCGGATGTACATGCTACCGTGGCGCCCCTAGAGAAAAAGGAAGTCCAAACTCTACGTGAGTTTAAAGCGCAAAGTTTAAATATCCCTGTTGAGCAAGCCAGTATTGAGCGTTGGAGCGAAGCATATTGGAGTGAAAAATTACGCAAAGCCAAGTATCAGGTTGACCAAGAACAGCTACGTCAGTATTTTCCAACACAAGCCTCTCAAGACTGGCTATTTGCCATTTCTGAAAACCTATATGGCATCAAGTTTAAGCCTGCCAAAGTCGAGGTTTGGCAAGACGAAGTGGAATATTACGATGTGACCGATGCCAAAACAGGGCAACTGCTCGGCGGTTTATATATGGATAAATTTCCACGTAAAGGTAAATATGGACATGCTGCTGTGTGGGGTGTTTATGGCGGTAGTAGCTTAACTGGACGCAAACCGATTTCAGCACTGGTCACTAACTTTAACCGCAATGGTTTAAATAGTGATGAGTTAGAAACTTTTGTACATGAGTTTGGTCATGCGTTGCATGGCATTTTATCCAACACACGCTTTTCGTCTCAGTCAGGAACTTCAGTTGAGCGGGACTTTGTCGAAGCGCCGTCACAAATGTATGAGGAATGGGCACGACGCAAAGAGACTTTGTCAAAGGTGGCTGATTACTGTAAACCTGACTGCCCACGCGTGGATGATGCGCTGATTGCCAAACTCAATGCCGTGCATAGCTATGGGCGTGGTTTACATTATGCTCGTCAGACGTTGTATGCGCAGTATGACATGGCGCTACATGGCAGTGATGCACGAGAGGTTCAGCCCTTAAAGGTTTGGGAAAAAATGGAAGGGGCAACGGCTTTGGGCTATGTTCCAACCACCGAGTTTCCGGGGCAGTTTGGTCACATCATGGGTGGTTATCAAGTCGGGTATTACGGTTATATGTGGTCAGAAGTGATGGCGTTGGACATGCTCTCAGCCTTTGGTGATAACTTAAATAATCCTGAAGTGGGACAACACTATCGTCAAACGATTTTGTCCCAAGGTGGTCAAAAACCTGCCAAAGCATTGGTCAAAGACTTTTTGGGTCGTGAACCTGATAACAAAGCCTTTTTCGATGAAATTACCGGTCAACGGGTGAAATAAGGGGCATTTTTATGCTGGCATATATTATTCGTCGAATTTGGCAAATGATCCCGACCATGCTTGGAGTGGTGTTGCTGATTTTCTTCTTGTTTAACTGGGTTGGTGGTGATCCTGCTTATATTTTGGCAGGGAAAATGTCGAACCCTGAACAGATTGAAAATATCCGACAGCAGCTTGGGGTCGATCAGCCCTATTATGTGCAACTGTGGATTTTCATTAAGCAGATTCTGACTTTTGATTATGGGCTGAGTTGGAGTACAGGGGAGTCAGTATCGCAAATCATCACGACACGACTCGGACCCTCGCTGACTTTGCTCATTCCGCTGACGATCTTACAAACCATCATTTCTATTGTGTTGGCTTTGGCGGTGGCAGCGGTGCGTGGCAGTTTAACGGATCGTATGGTGATGATGCTGTGTACGATTGGCATGTCGATCAGTATCTTGGTGTATATCATTGTTTTTCAGTATGTCTTTGCCTATCAGCTGAGCTGGTTTCCAGTACAAGGCTGGAGCGATAGCTTTAGTGTGAACCTGTTTAAATATGCTTTATTGCCCATTCTGATCATGTTAGTGGTCAGTATTGCCCCGACTTTACGGTTGTATCGTAGTTTTGTTTTGGATGAAGTCAATCAAGACTATGTTCGTACTGCACGTGCCAAAGGGATTGGTGAACGGCGCATTTTAGGCGTGCATGTGCTACGTAATGCCTCAATCCCGATTATTACAGACGTGATGGCAAGTTTACCTGCTTTGTTGATTGGTGCATTTTTGATTGAGCGTTTCTTTGGTATCCCGGGCATTGGTCGTGAAGTAATTATTGCGGTAGAGCGTAGTGATTTTCCCGTAATTAAAGCCATTACCGTGTACGTTGCCCTCGCAACGATGTTTTTCAACTTGATTGCCGATTTGATTTATAAATGGGTCGATCCACGTGTACAGTTGAAGTAGGTGAATTATGCTCAGTGTTCTTACTAAAAGAAAACCAGATACTGCTGAACCTACAACAGCGTCTACAGGACTATGGCAACTCGCCATGCGCCGCTTAAAACGCGATCGAATCGCCATGTTTTCTCTCCTAATCGTACTGTTTTATTTGGTGCTGTTAATTTTGTCATCTACAGGATTGATTGCAAAAAACTGGAATAAAGAAGTCGCTGTGAGTTATGCACCGCCTACGTTTATCGGTGCAGCAGCGATACCTGCTACGCAAAGTGAAACACGAAAAGTCGAAGCGGCTGTGCCTGAGAACCCTGTTGATCCTTTAAAAGATGTGATTCGTGAGCTCAACACAGAAATTGCTGCTGAACAGGGTGTGGGGGGGGCAATTGATTACTATGGGGTTGTTGATCCTTTAGCCGAAGATATGAGAGCGATTGATCAAGCGCTAGATGGTCATTTACTAGATCAGCAAGCGGAACTTAAGCAAAGCCTGATTTTAGGTGCCGACAAATGGGGACAAAGTGTTTTACTGAAAACCATTAAAGGTGCAGAAACATCAATTATTGTTGGCTTAGTCGCAGCTTTTCTTGCTGTGGTGATTGGCACGGTTTTAGGTGCCATTTCGGGCTACTTTGGTGGCTGGGTCGATGATGTCTTGAACTGGTTTTATAACATTTTTACCTCGATTCCTTATTTGCTTTTGGTGCTAGCGATTGCCGCAGTACTGCAACAAAAAGGTGTTTTATCCATTGTTTTGATTTTGGGTTTAACGGGGTGGACGGGGGTATATCGTTTAATTCGTGCCGAATATATGAAGCATACTTCGCGGGAATATGTGTTGGCGGCAAAAGCAATTGGGGTGAGTCATAGCCGACGTATTTTTGTGCATATATTTCCCAATGTCAGTCATATTGCACTGGTTCAAATGTCAATTTTAGTGGTGGCCTTTATTAAGTCAGAAGTGATTTTGAGCTTCCTAGGTTTTGGTGTCCCTGTTGGTGTGGTGTCATGGGGCAGCATGTTGAATGAAGCGCAAAGTGAACTGATTTTAGGTAAGTGGTGGCAGTTAGCGGCTGCTTCTGTGGCAATGGCGGTTCTGGTCACTGCATTTTCAATGTTTACCGATGCATTGCGAGATGCATTAGACCCGAAACTGAAATAGGAGTATGAGAATGTCTGAACTCAATCATATGACAGCGCCAGTCTTACTTCAGGTGGAAAACTTGCGTGTCAGCTTTAAAAATGAAGAAAAGCAGTACATTGAAACAGTCAAAGGCATTAGTTTTAGTATTCCAGTGAATGCCACTGTGGCTTTAGTCGGGGAGTCTGGCAGTGGTAAATCGGTCACATCGCTAGCGACCATGGGGCTATTACCTCCTGAAAGTAGTCAAATTGCTTTGGACAGTAAAATTCTGTTTGAGGGGAAAAACCTACTCGATTTACCACGCCGTGAAATGCGGAAAAAGTGCGGCAAAGATATTGCCATGATTTTTCAGGAACCGATGTCATCCTTAAATCCTGTGTTTACGGTGGGTTCACAAATTGCAGAAATTTTGCAGTTACATTTGGGCATGAGTCGTAAGCAGGCGCGTGCACGTGCTTTGGAACTCTTGATAGAAGTTGGAATTCCATCTCCTGAAGCCAAGATTGATGCTTATCCGGGGCAATTGTCGGGTGGGCAGCAGCAACGCGTCATGGTTGCTATGGCAATTGCGTGTAAACCCAAACTATTGATTGCCGATGAACCGACGACAGCGCTGGATGTCACCATTCAAAAGCAAATTTTAGATTTGCTGGAGTCGTTGCGGAAGAAGCATCAAATGTCGATGCTGTTTATTACCCATGATTTGGCTTTAGTCGGGGAAATTGCCGATCAGGTAATCGTAATGCGGCATGGTCAAATTCGTGAACAAGGCAGGGTTAAAGATGTGCTTGAACGCCCTCAAGATGTCTATACCAAAGCGTTGTTACACTGCCGTCCACAATTGTCCAAACGTCCCATGCGTTTGCCCATGATCAGTGATTTCATGCAGCAAAAGGGTGATGACTATATTGAAATGCATACCATCGATGTCGAGTCACTTCAACAAAGATCTCGCGGCTTAACTGGCCAAGAAGAGATCATTTTAGATGTGCGTGACCTTAAAAAGTCATTTTATAGTCGTAAAGGATTATTCGGCATAGAGGAGTTTCAAGCGGTCAAAGGCGTGAGTTTCCAACTGGCAAAAGGCAAGACTTTGGGCTTGGTGGGTGAGTCTGGTTCGGGGAAAACCACCATCGGATTATTGCTGATGCGTTTACAGGCGGCGACGGGAGGAAAAGCGCTGTTTGAAGGTCAAGATATTTTGGCCATGTCAGAAAAAGAGTTTGCTCGGTATCAACGCAAGATTCAAATTATTTTCCAAAATCCCTATGCATCACTCAATCCACGTTTTACCGTCGGGCAGATTCTGATGGAACCGATGCAGGTGCATCATATCGGCGCGAATGATGCTGAACGTAAACAGATGGCTTTGGAACTGTTGGAGCGTGTGAGCTTACCTGCACAGGCTTTTTATCGTTATCCGCATGAGTTTTCTGGTGGGCAACGTCAACGTATTGCGATTGCGCGCTGTCTAACCTTAAAACCTGAGGTTTTGATTTGTGATGAGTCAGTTTCGGCCTTGGATGTTTCGGTACAAGCCCAAGTACTGAATTTGCTGCAAGACTTACAGGATGAATTTGGACTGAGTTATATCTTTATTTCACATGATTTATCAGTGGTGAAATATATTTCAGATCAAATCATGGTGATGAATCATGGTGATGTGGTGGAAATAGCCAATTCAGATGATTTGTACCAGTCGCCACAGCACGAATATACCAAACGTTTACTTAGTGCTATTCCGCAAAGTGTGGCATGAATGGGTGGCTGTTGTTTTAATAATAAAAACGCTCAATAAGTTGGGCATTTTTTATAAGGAGCTTGCAGTTTTTTCTGATCTAGAGCAGAAAGGGAGCTTATTGTGCAGCGTAAACACATATAAAAAGAGCCACTCGAAAGTGGCTCAAATTTGGACTTTAGAAATTAAAATTTCTTAAAGCTTTTATTTCCAAAAGGTTTACGTGGCGCATTTTCATCACGCGCGTCGCGTTGACCATAGGTGCCTTTGTTGCCAAAGTTCTCTGGACGGCTGTCACGTTGTGCATAGCCTGAGTTTTGGCGTGGTTCACGTTGACCATAACCAGTTTGTGCATTGTCCTGACGACGTTGGCTATGACCATTTGGATTTTCACGACGTTCACGGTTGAAAGCTGGCTTCGCTTGTTGTTGGCCTTCATCTTCATTGTCACGGCGCTGTTGGCGTAAGAAACCACCACGACGCGCAGCCATTGGTTTTTCTTGCATACGTTCAGTACGACGTTTTGCCATGCCGTATAAACCAGTGCCTTGACGTGGTTTTAACTCAACCGCTTTGGTTAAGTTGTCGATGTCGTTTTTGTCCAACTCCATCCAACGCCCCGTACGTAATTCACGCGGTAAAATAACCGTGCCATAACGTGTACGGAGTAGACGGCTGACTTTTAAACCTTGTGATTCAAAAATACGACGTACTTCACGGTTACGACCTTCTTTTACCACCACTTGATACCAACGGTTAATCCCTTCACCGCCAATTTCAGAGAATGACTCAAACTTCGCTGGGCCATCATCTAACACCACACCTTTGAGCATGTTGTTCTTAATTTGAGGCGTCACTTCACCCATAACACGTACAGCATACTCACGTTCAACTTCATTTGATGGGTGCATCAAGCGATTCGCGAGTTCGCCATCATTTGTGAACAACAGTAGACCTGTTGAGTTAATATCCAGACGTCCAACCATCACCCAGCGATCATTCGCGATTGCAGGTAATTGATCGAATACCGTTGGACGTGACTCAGGGTCGTTACGTGAACAAATTTCGCCTTCTGGTTTATAGTAAATCAGAACACGACGACGAATTTCATCTTCAATTTGGAACGATACTTTACGACCATCGATGCGAAGCTCATCACCTGGTTCAATACGTTCGCCTACTTGGGCAACTTGGCCGTTGACACTCACACGACCAGCGGCAATGACTTCTTCCATATAACGGCGAGAACCCAAACCAACTCGTGCGAGTACCTTTTGCAACTTTTCACTCATGACAGCATAACCTTAGAAATTATCATCAACAGTTCACCTATTTACGACTTCGGTGCATTCGCATCGAGCGCCATAAAAGCTTCCTTGGCATCCTGCAGGGGAGGCAACTGACCTAAAGAATTTAGGCCAAATGCATTTAAAAATTGGGGCGTCGTAACTAACAACGCAGGTCTTCCTGGGAGTTCACGAAAACCAGATTCTTTAATCCAGTTCCAATCAAATAACGCTCGTAACAGTTGACTGTTATTTGAGACTCCTCGAATTTGTTCTATATCTGCTCGAGTGACGGGTTGATGATAAGCAACCACGGCCAACATTTCGAGTAGCGATGGCGAGAGGCGAGTTGGTCGCTCTGGCCACGTTTGCGCAACGATTTGACGGTATTTTGCTCGAACCTGAAAACGAAAACCTTGAGCAGTTTCAATCAGTTCGATCGAACGACCATGCTGTAACATGGCAAGTTGTTGTAAAAACTGGCGTAAATCTTGTTTGCTATATTGATTTTGGAACGATTCTTTCAATCGTGCAAGTGAAACAGGCGCATCACTGGCAAAAATAATTGCTTCTAACTGCATCAGTACTTCATGCAAGTTGTCTTCATTCGTTACAGGAGCGGTTTGTTCTAGCATTATTTTTTGACTCCTTGTATCGAAAGCGGTGCTTCAACACCTGAACTCACAATTTGAATACGTTGCTGACGGGTTAACTCTAAAATGGCCATAAACGTCACGACCATGCCCATCCGACCTTGGATGGGACGCAGCAAAGATTCAAAAACTAAAACTTCACCTGAAGCGACTTTGCTTTCAATAAAAGCCATGCGCTCTTCAAGTAAAACCGGTTCTTGTGCAATTTGATGGGTGATCGGCTCAGGTCGGTTAAACACGCAGAACAGTGCATCACGCAGCTGTTGCACATCATGACCATCATTATTATCCAGAGTTTGGCCTAAGCTGACATTGGTTGAGAATGTGTCTCGCTCTAATATAGGCATTTGCCCCAAGCGTTCAGCCGCTTGTTTAATACGGAGATAAGTTTCTAAACGGTCAATCAGCTCTTGTTTTGGGTCTTTTTCAATTTGGATTGCATTGGGTGCTTTTGGCAATAGCAAACGTGACTTTAAATCAGCCAATAGCGCGGCCATCACCATATAGTCTGCTGTCAGCTCAATGTTAAGCGACTTCATGGCATCCATATAAGACAGGTATTGCGCTGCAATAGGGGCAATATCTAACTGTAATAAGTCGAAGCCGTTTTTTTGAATCAGGTAAATCAGAAAGTCGAGTGGTCCTTCAAAATGCTCTAAAAGAATTTCAAATGCAGCTGGAGGAATATATAAATCCTCGGGGATGGAGTCATGCCACTCATCCATAACACGGATTTGTGGAAGATCTTCCATGGCATTATGGACGGATTGATTCATTACAGTTATTGGCCACGCGAATTTTCAAAGGCATGATTATGTTTTTTCGAATCAGTACTTAAGGAGAAAAAGTAGAGGCGATTTAAAAAATACATAATTTTAATAGGGCTTAGTGTAAAACAAATTGCGGCGTGAATACATGATTTCACCGACCAAATAACAAAAAAAGCTGTAAATAAATAGAGAGTATTTATTTGTGTGATGCTTTTTATGCGCTGATGTCGTGGCTAAATTTGCAGAAGTGGGGTGGGTTTGAGAGAACATGATGTACTTAGGGCCTAGTCCTGTGGTTTGAAAAATAATCGATTTATTGTAAGTAGCTAGATGAGACTGCATAGTGCGGCATTATGAACCTCAAAAGCAGCCTACAAAATAGGCATTGGATGAATACCTTAAAGAATAGCGCTGAAATACGAAGAAAGTATTTCAGCGCTGCTCCAACTTCAGAGACTTTGAAGCCTCAAATTTTTGGGTGTTGATCAATCTCAGATCATCGCGTTTAAAAATATTTAGTCTTTTAAATCGATTGTGACGGTATCGATTTGACCTGTGAATGCATACGGCGCTTTTTCATTGTAGCGAGGTGAAACGGTTGAGCCTAAGTCCATACCGATATCGAAGGTTTCAGTTGCTGAGAAGCGGTAAGGAACCACTTTTTCAACCTGACCTTGGGCAACCATATCGCCATTGACGCTGATGGTCACGGGTCCGCCAATACCATGTCGTCCTTCACGCGGAGTCTGTTGATAGTCTACGACGATGCTGTGTTTACCCGGTGCTAATGCTTTGGTGGAAGCAATCCGATAATACGATTGGGCAAAGAAGTTGTATTCGTACACAGGTATGCCATTTTCCAAATACAAACAGAAGCCACCACCTGAACCACCTTCAGCAACAATTACACCATTGGCACCGCTTTTAGGAATGACAATGTCAGCCTTAATACTATGCGAGCGCTGATACATGGGTGGTGCACTGCCTTCAGGCAGACGCGTGGTTCCTGCTGAATAGGTGAATTGCTTTCTGCCACGAACTGAAGAAGGCCGTTCTGGATTAAAAGCACGTTCCACAAAACGGTCATCTAACGGATAAACGCCATATTTGCCTGCTTCTTGGTCGAACAGTTTCTGCATTTCTGCTAAGCGTTGAGGCTCTTTGGCTGCTAGGTCATGCGCTTGGGAAAAGTCCTGTTTGATATTGTATAGTTCCCACGGACTATCTTTAAAGCCTAAAGAGCCACTGAGCTTCCACGGTACGCCATGGAAGGATGAAGCAACCCAACCGTCTTGATAGATGGCTCTATGTCCACCCGTTTCAAAGTATTGGGTATGACGCTGATCTTTGGCTTTTGCATCATTGAAACTGTATGCCATGCTAATGCCAGACATTGGCGTTTGCTTTACACCATCTACTGAGTTGGGCTGCGGAATATTGGCTGCTTCTAAAATGGTTGGGGTGATGTCGGAAACATGATGGAATTGGTTATGGATCGCATGCGTGGCTCTAATTTTTGCAGGCCAAGAAACGATCATGCCATTGCGTGTTCCCCCGAAGTGAGAAGGAACGCGTTTCATCCATTGGAACGAGGAAGAGCCAGCCCATGCCCAACCGACAGGATATTGGTTTTCGTGCTTTGGTCCGCCAATTTCATCAATATGTTTTAATTGATTTTCAACGGTATCTGGAAAACCATTTTGAGTCATTAGATTATTTATAGTACCCGTTAACGTCCCTTCAGCACTGGCACCATTATCCCCAGCAATAAAAATAATGAGGGTATTATCTGCATCGGGAAGTTTCTTAATGGCTTTAATCAAACGTCCCATTTCATGATCTGTTTGCGCGAGGAAGCCTGCAAAGACTTCTTGATGTTTTGCAAACAAACGCTTTTCATCGGCTGATAAGGAAGCCCAAGCTTGAATACTGTCTGGACGTGGCGTTAAGTCAGTATTTTTAGGCACAATGCCCAATTTCTTCTGACGGGCCAAGGTTTCTTCACGGACTTTGTCCCAACCTTGGTTGAACTGGCCTTGAAACTTATCAATCCATTTTTGATTGACATGGAGTGGTGCATGGACGGCACCGGGTGCCATATAGACAAAATACGGTTTATCTGGAGAGACTGAGCCTTGACGATTGATCCACCCAATTGCATCATTGACCAAGTCAACATTCAGGTTATAGCCTTGCTCTGGTCGTTTAGTTGGTTCAACGGGTGTTACTCCGCGGATCAGCTGGGGTTCCCATTGGCTCGATTCACCACCAAAGAAGCCATAAAAATATTCGAAACCGAGACCTGTTGGCCAGCGTTCAAAAGGCCCAACTGGAGATGTTTCCCACTCAGGGGTGTTGTGCCATTTACCAAATGCCGCAGTGGCATAGCCATTGTCTTTAAGGATTCTAGCGACACTGGCACTTTCCTTAGGCCATATTGTGTTATATCCCGGATAACCCGTTGAAAGTTCGGTGATGGTTCCCGCTCCAACTTGATGTGGGTTTAGTCCAGTTAAAAGAGCTGCACGTGTTGGAGAACTAATCCCTGTAGTATGGAAACGATTGAAAATCACACCATCATCTGCAAGTTCATCCATTTCAGGTGTCGGTACAGGCCCACCAAAGGTGCCAGCTTGCCCAAAGCCTAAGTCGTCTAACAAAAATACCACCACGTTAGGGGCACCTTTGGGTGCTTTTACAGGTCGAGGAAAATCTTGTTTAGAGCCCTCAAAGGTTTCTTTAATCACCCCTTTAAATTCTGGTGTAGGCTGGGGCAAAACCAAGCCTGTCTGGTTTGAGGCTTGAGGTGTGCTACTTTGGGCTTCGGGAGCTGCTAAAGCGGCATGCGATGCTGTAATGGCTGCGACCAAGGTGAGGACACGTGTCAGTGGTTTGGAGCTTAATGATCTATTTTTGTTCATATACAATCCCTTATTAAAAGTTTCCTTGCTGTGGTGTTGAAAAAATGTGCAAAAATGCTGAGTAGGGAAAAGACCTACGGAATAAAAAGGTTTAGATGTTTGGGGATTTCGATTGAGTTGTAGCTTCAGACATGAGGCTCTCATCTCATACAGACTGTTACAGGCTTGATTTAAACGAAGCAGAGATCGCGTTTGGAGGAAACCTGAATAGTTGGAAGCTGAATGCGATGGATTGGCTAGAATGCATTGGAGTGGTTGAAACCGCAAATAGGGCTAATATTGTTGTATTCCCTTGGTTCGACATTTTTTGTCCTTATTGATTTGATTATGCTGTAGCTGTTTTTCATACCCATGACGATCCATCGTCAATGCACGGTGAAGTACGTTTAATGTTCTGGCTGTAAAGTATCAAACTGCTTCAGAGGATGAACCACTCAAAAGAATGGACTTGGCTGTTTTTTCCGCACTTTAAAATGAAGATGGTTATTTGCGATAACAGTGGTTGTGAACACTGAAGCTGCATAGATTAGGTACTTTATTGTTATGGATGCGTGGATTTATTTGAACGCGTAGGAAAGAAAAATGCGTCTAAAGTCTGCAGAAATGGATCAGCTGACGCGACGGAAAATATTCATTCAAGATTTATTCAGGTGCTTGTAGAGCAAATTCAATGATGCGTTGACAGTTGTCCTGTAAGCAGAGGTTTTTGGGTTCAAGGTATTTGAAATATTGCTGGATGGTCGCGATCGGCAGGAAATAGCTGTACAGATTCTCTTCCCGCATAATGCAGTTGATTGAACTCGGACTTTGCACCAAAGTCTCGGACTCAAGCGTCCAAGGACGCTGCACATATAAATTATGTTGCTCGGGAAATTGATTCAGATTGAGTAAAACCGTAAACAGGGTCATGTTGATCTCTTGAGAATGTGAGATTCAGTTTCCCTAGCGAATAAATGCAGCGCATTACTCAAATGCGCTGACATCGCCAAGCCCACGGCGAATCACTTCAGGATGATCACCTGATAAGTCGACAATACTAGTGGTGCTTAATGTGCCCAGCCCGCTGTCGATAAACACATCAATTCGTTTTGACAGTTGCATTTCGATGTCATAGGGATCATCTAGTGGCTCTTCCTGATTCGGCAGGATTAAGGTACTGGTTAGTAGCGGCTCACCTAACTCTTTGAGTAACATTTGGCACACAGGGTTACTTGGAATACGTAGACCAATGGTTTTTTTCTTCGGATGCATCAAGCGTTTTGGAACTTCACTGGTTGCAGGCAAAATGAACGTGGTCACGGCTGGTGTATTGTTTTTCAGTAAACGATACATGGCATTGTCGACTTTGGCATAAGTGGCAATATCGGACAGATCTGCACAAATGATGGCATATTGATGTTTGGCCCCAAGGCCGCGAATTTGAGCAATCCGCTCCATGGCATTTTTATTCCCAATCTGGCAGCCAATGGCATAAGCAGCATCGGTCGGGTACACCACCACATCGCCTGCGCGAATCCGTTCTACTGCTTGGCTGATTGAGCGTGCTTGAGGGTTATCAGGATGGACTCTTAAATGAAGCATCGTTTTTATCTCCTGATGGTTTTTTCAACATTATCGCGCTTTATCTCGGTGATGTTCAATGACCAAAATGTGAATCGTGCTAAATTTAGTCGAGCATTTCTCTTTGAAATTCATCGCTCTGTAATGTTTTGCCAGCACGAGTACATAGGCATATACAGTCAATGAAGTGTTTCGCATCACGCGGTAATTGGGCTTGGCCTGAAAAATAAGCCTGAACTTGAGCGAAAACATGGTCTTTGAAGCGGCTGCCGTCACCACCTTCACCAGTCAAATTGTCGAGTGAAACCCGAAATTTACGTCCAAAGGCTTTTGCAAACATCCATTCAATGGCTTGAGGTTTAATTTCAACCTGTTCAAATAAAGCTTGTTGTTCAGCTGTGCGACCATCGGGTGCATACCAGTAGCCTAAGTCGGGGAGTAGGCGACGTTTGTCTCCTGCAATGCTCCAATGGCTGATTTCATGCAAGGCACTATTAAAAAAACCATGGGCAAATTGGATGCGTGCAGGGGTGTTGTCTATAGCGGGAAAATATTCAGGTTCAAAGTCACCTTTAACCAAGTTGACATTCAGGTGGGAAAACCAACGATTAAAGTGTAAGATGAGCCAATCAACTTGTTCTGCTTCTGTACACAAATTCTCCCACGTCGAGAGTTGCACTTGGCGGTTTGAAATGTCAGAATCGACAGTTGAAATTGTGCTCACAAGTGATGAAATACTCACTTCTGTTTGCGGCTGCAACAGATGCATGACTTAAGTTACCCAAATGGTCTGTCTAAATAAGTACAAAATTGTATCTTAATCTTTGACAGAGTACTGATGAATTTGTAGAATTGCCGCCTTAATTATGTCAGCAAATACCTTTCCGGCACAGATTGAGCCGTTTAAATGGGCCGAACAAGGCTTTACATGGTCAGGAACACTGCCATTGTCTCGCTTTGCTCGTATAGCCCGTGAAGCTGTTGGATCAATTGATGATCAATTGATTAACATAGACTGTAAGCTATCAATGGATGCGTATCATCGTATTGTATGGCTAGATGGTCACGTTGAAACGAACGTTCCAATGGAATGTCAGCGCTGTTTAGGCACGGTAAACATTGAACTCGTTTCAGATTTTCATCTAGCTCTAGTGGATGATGAGTCACTGATAGAGCGCTTGGATGAGGATGCTGATTTCATCGTCTTAGGTGAAAGTGAAGCAACGACGAAAGGTAGCTATGATGCGCCTGCGACGGCTGATTTACTGTCTCTGATAGAAGATGAATTGTTATTGTTGATGCCTTTGTCTGCTAAGCATGACGCTTGTGAACATAAGCATCAACCTGCCGTTGAAGAACTTGTTGAAGAAAAGCGGGATAATCCGTTTGATGTTTTGGCAAGTTTGAAGGGTAAACTTAACTAATTTTTGTGTTATACTCTTCCGTATAAGACAACTGAATTTGTTCTGATCCATATTTTTTCGATTTGTAAGGAGCCATCATGGCCGTTCAGCAAAACCGTAAAAGTCGCTCTCGCCGTGACATGCGCCGTTCACATGACGCTTTAACCGAGAATGCATTAACTGTAGACCAAGCTACTGGCGAGATTCACCGTCGTCACCATGTATCTAAAGATGGTATCTACCGTGGTCGTCAATTATTCGCTAAAGCATCTGCTGAATAATTGTCGAAGCATTAAGCTTAAAGCTTAGTCGAAAAAAGGGGAGCGTAAAGCTCCCTTTTTTTGTTGTCGAATTTTTATCGCTGCTGTTTTTGTTGTATTTGGCAATTACATCGACCTAAATTAAGTGTTAAATTTTCGCTCCATAAACGAGAGCAAAGACAAGAAAGGACTTTTTTATGTCTGCGAAACAACTTGATCAAGTCGCTCAGGCAACAAAAACAGCTTTTGTATTTCCCGGTCAGGGTTCACAAAAGGTTGGCATGTTGGCTGAATTGGCAGAACAATTTGCCAGTGTTGAAGCAACATTTGCAGAAGCCTCTAAAGCGGTTGGATTCGATTTGTGGCACATTGCACAATCTGGTGACGGTTTAGACCAAACTGAATTTACCCAACCAGTATTGTTAACTGCCAGCATTGCTTTGTGGCGTGTATGGTTAGAACTTGGTGGTGTTGCACCAAAGTATTTGGCGGGACACTCACTTGGTGAATACAGTGCGTTGGTTGCAGCAGGAAGCCTAAGCTTAGGCGATGCAGTCAAGCTGGTAAATTTGCGTGGCAAATTAATGCAAAGTGCTGTACCTCAAGGTAAGGGTGCAATGGCAGCCATCTTAGGTTTAGATGATGCGCAAGTTGTTGCTTTATGCCAACAAGTTTCGAGTCAAGCTGAAGGTTCAGTTGAAGCAGCTAACTACAATGCTCAAGGTCAAGTGGTGATTGCTGGTGAAAAAGCAGCAGTTGAAGCAGTCATGGCTTTAGCCAAAGAAAACAGCGGCAAAGCGATTGCACTCCCAGTTTCTGTTCCATCGCATTGTTCATTGATGAAGCCTGCTGCAGAACAGTTCGCAGAAGCTTTGGAACAAACTGCCATTGAGCTGCCTAGCATACCTGTAATACAAAATGTGGGCGCGGAAATTGCTACAGATGTAGCACAAGTCCGCCAAGCACTTACCGCTCAGTTATATGAGTCTGTACAGTGGACCAAAACAATGCAGTTTATTCAGGATCAAGGGATCCAATATGTTGCAGAGTGTGGTCCAGGCAATGTTTTGGCAAACTTGGCAAAACGTCTACCTAATATTGAAAAAGCATTTCCACTCGATAGTAAATCACGCTTGGAAGATGCACTAAATGCCATTTTAGTGGCTGAAGGAAAAATTGCATGACACAGGAACGCAAAATTGCACTCGTGACAGGTGCAAGTCGAGGGATTGGTGCTGCCATCGCTCAGCAACTTATTCAAGACGGTTATTTTGTTGTGGGTACTGCGACATCTGAGTCAGGTGCAGAAAAACTTGCTGCAAGCTTCGGTGAACACGGTGCAGGTAAAGTGCTCGATGTTCGTGATGGTACTGCCATTGATGCGCTTGTAACTGACATTGAACAAAACTATGGCCCTGTTTTGGTTTTGGTGAACAATGCTGGAATTACCAAAGATAATTTGTTACTTCGTATGTCAGAAGATGACTGGGATGACATTTTAAATATCCATTTAAAAGCAGTTTACCGTTTGTCGAAACGCGTTTTAAAGGGTATGACCAAAGCGCGTTTTGGACGAATTATTAATATTAGTTCTGTGGTTGCGCATTTTGCCAACCCAGGTCAGGCCAACTATTCAGCAGCGAAAGCTGGTATTGAAGCATTTAGCCGTAGCCTTGCAAAAGAAATGGGCAGCCGTCAAATCACTGTAAACTCAGTGGCGCCTGGTTTTATTGCAACAGAAATGACTGAGCAATTAAGCGAAGACATCCGTAAGAAAATGAGCGATCAAGTGGCCTTGAACCGTTTAGGTGATCCACAAGATATTGCAAATGCGGTGAGCTTCTTGGCATCAGACAAAGCAAATTACATTACTGGTACGGTAATGCATGTAAATGGTGGTCTATACATGAGCTAATTGGCTGATGGATAAACTTTCAAAATTTTAAAGATTCAATTAAACTAACGGCATTAAAAACGCCACAAGCAATGAGGAGAATTCCTGTGAGCGATATCGAACAACGCATCAAGCAAGCAGTTGCAGAACAACTTGGTCTTAAGGCTGAAGAAATCAAAAACGAAGCATCTTTCATGGATGACTTAGGTGCTGACTCTTTAGACCTTGTTGAGCTTGTTATGTCTTTCGAAAACGACTTTGACATCACAATCCCAGATGAAGATTCTAACGAAATCACAACTGTACAATCTGCGATTGACTACGTTTCTAAGAAACTAGGTTAATACATATTGTTTCAGCTTTGCTGAATGGAAAAGCCACCCACTTGGGTGGCTTTTTTATGCCTTTCAAAAAACGCAAAGTGCTTAACCCATCTTTAAAATCTTTTATTTACTGGGGTAACTTACAAAGTTTTACTTTAAGAGGACTATTCGCTACCAAATCTGTTGTCTTTTTTGGGTATAAAAAAGGGTGTCTCATTTTTGAGCATTTACTATAACAACACTGATATAACAAGATGGAGCATACACATGGGTCTTTTTGATTTTGTTAAAGGCATTGGTAAGAAAAACACAGCCGCAGCCGAGCCTCAAGCCGCACCAAGCACACCAGCAGAGCCATCGGCTCAAGAAATTGCCAACAAGTTATTGGGTCATATCAAAGCATTGGGCTTACCTGTGACGGGACTTTCAGTCAGCTATAACTCCTCCACGGATTTGGCGACCGTGAAAGGGCAAGTTCAGACTCAAGCCGATAAAGAAAAGATTGTTTTAGCCGTCGGTAATATTGACCATGTGGCACAAGTCGATGATCAACTCACTGTGGCTAGCCCTGAACCTGAAAGTAAGTTCTACACAGTTAAATCGGGGGATAACTTATCGAAAATTTCCAAAGCATTTTATGGTGATGCCAACCAGTATAATAAAATTTTTGAGGCCAACCGTCCGCTATTGAAAGATGCAGATGATATTTTTCCAGGCCAAGTCCTACGTATTCCTGCTTAAGTCCAAAGGTTGAAGAAAAGGCGCATGAAGCGCCTTTTTTATTTGAGAGTGGAATGTTGATCGAGTGCTTAGCGACTTACTTTCACAACAGCATGCTGACTGAGCATACCTAAGGTAATTTTTTTTACTTCATCTCGACTTTGTTGAATGTGAGCGCTGATCTTTTCAACGGCAAGCTCCGTCTGTTGCTGTGCTATATAATTCAAAATGGCTTGATGCTCAGCATAGGTGGCTTCAATCCGATCCATTTTAGAAAAATCGAGGCGACGAATAATGCGAATTTTTTCACTGACCTCTTGGTGAATTTTGATCATTTCTTGATTGCCAATGGCACGAACCAATGCACAGTGAAAATCTTCATCAATTTTCGCCATGGCTTTTAAACTTGACAGATACTGCTCAGGTGCAACCATCCAAATTTTGTGTAGGTGTTTTATTTCCTTCGATGGCTGAGATGCACTGCTGCATAACTTTCGAATTGCGTACTGCTCAATCATGATGCGTAGCTCATATAGCTCGTCATAGTATTGTAAGTTCAACGGACGGACAGTCCAGCCACTACGAAATGCTACCTCTACGTAGCCTTCTTGTTGCAACCGATATAGTGCCTGCCGCGCAGGCGTACGACTGACCTGATAGTTCAAGGCGATTTCGGATTCGGTAAAACGTTCACCCGGCATCAATTTGAAATCAAAAATATCGTTTTTAATTTTTTGGTAAACAAGTTCAGACAAATTGTCTGAACTTGAACCTGCACGTGTCATATTGGGCATGTACTATTCCATATAAACCAAAGGCTCACCGCTATGAACGGTTTGTCCAGCCCGACAAATAATGGCTTTGACAGTACCATCATCCGCAGCGTACACCGGTAATTCCATTTTCATGGCTTCAATAATAGCAATGGTTTCACCTTTTTTCACAATCTGACCTTGTTCCACTAATATTTTCCAAATATTACCGGTCATCGAAGCATGTAGTGCTGCATAGGCGCTGTAGTCAGTCTCATCAGGTATTTCTGCAATCAGATGTTCTTGATGATCAATACTTTCTTTCCATAAGCCGACTTCAGCGCTAAAAGCGTGTTGTTGCTGTGCTCTAAACTCGGCAATGCTGTCTTTTTCATCTTCAAGCAGTTGTAAATACGCTGCATAGTCAAATTCAGTGTCTTCAATTTGAATTTGCGCTTGACCATTTTCAAAGTCGGCACGCCATTGCTCTAACTCTGACTCTGATACGGGGAAGTATTTGATTTGATCAAAGAAGTTTAAGAACCATTCTTTGTCACCAAACTGTTTGTTCTTTTTAAATTTATTCCAAATGGGGAGGGTGCGCCCGACTAGTTGGTAGCCTCCCGGAGAGTCCATGCCGTAGATACACATATACATGCCGCCAATGCCTACGGTACCTTCAGCGGTAAAAGTACGTGCAGGGTTGTATTTTGAGCTTAAGAGACGATGGCGTGGGTCAATCGGCACTGCACATGGGGCGGTGAGATAAACATCACCAAGGCCTAAAATGAGGTAATTGGCATTGAAAATAATTTCTTTGACTTGCTCTCGGCTGTCTAAACCATTTATGCGTTGAATAAAATCGACATTGTTTGGTAGCCAAGGTGCTTTGGCACAGACACTTTCTTGATAGCGTTCAACAGCACCTAAAGTTGCACTGTCTTCAAATGCCATTGGGAGATGAATGATCCGTGACGGAATCTTGATTTGGCTTAAATCTCCCATTTGCTGTTCAAGCTTGAGTAGAAATTCGATTAATTGATGCTGTGGAAGCGTGAGTCCATCGTATTTGATTTGCAGCGAGCGTACGCCGGGGGACAGTTCCAATATGCCTTTAATATTAGCCGCGCGGATCAGTTGCATCAGTTGGTGAACGCGTAAGCGTAGCGCCAAGTCTAAAACATTGTCACCGTACTCCAGTAGAATATAACTGTCACCCGCTTGGCGGTATACCGTGCGTGGGGACATGTCAGTTGCCTCTAAGCTGGCAAGAATTGCGGATGTTGGAATAACACTGCTTGGCGGCGCAGAATTAAGTGCTGCGTCGGCAAAATTTTCGATCCGTTCAATTTGTTGTTGTTCTAAGGCATTGGCTTGTTCAACAGTTAAAGGATAAAAGCTGATTTTATCATCGGCTTTAAGCTGACCCACTTTCCAAAGTTCAGCTTTGGCAATGGTTACAGGGCAAACGAAACCACCTAGACTTGGCCCATCTTTGGCTAAAATGACAGGGAAGTCACCTGTGAAGTTAATCGCACCAATGGCATATTCACAGTCATGGACATTCGATGGGTGAAGTCCTGCTTCACCGCCATTTTCACGTGCCCAGCTTGGTGTTGGCCCTGACAGTCGGATGCCTAAACGATTGGAGTTGAAGTGGACAGTCCATTCGGAGGCAAAAAACTCTTCAATATATTCAGGTTTAAAAAAGTCAGGTGCACCATGTGGTCCATACAGAACGCCAATTTTCCATTCTCTGCCGTAGCTTGGAATCAGGGCAGAAGATAGAGCTTGTGGTTCTTGCGTGGCTAAAGGTGTATCGCTATTTGGATGGGTTGTGTTGACGAGTTTGATCATGTCACCTGCACGAAGCACGCGTCCTGCATGCCCGCCAAAGTTACCTAAAGCAAAAGTCGAACGACTGCCCAAATATAGGGGGATATCGAGTCCATGACGCACTGCTAAATAGCTACGGCAACCAGACTCGACCTGTCCTAAGCTGAGTACTTGACCTGCGCAAATGTGAATCGGCTGCCAAAAGGCCACAGGCTTATCATCCAGTTGCACAGGACATGGTGCACCTGTCAGTGCAATCACACTGTCTTGGTGAAACTTGAGACTTGGGCCTTGCAGAGTGAACTCGAAGCCTGCTGCGCTAGCATCATTCCCTACAATTTGATTGGCCAATTGAAAAGCATAGTCATCCATAGGACCCGATGGTGGTACACCAATATCCCAATAGCCAACACGTCCCGGAAAGTCCTGAATCGAGCTTTGTGTGCCAGCTTGGAGTACTTCAATCACATTCGGTACGTAGTCAAAGTCGTCTAGCAAGCGTGTCCAGATTTGCATTTGTTCAAAGCGTTCATCAGAGATCACGCTATGTGCATAGTCTAAATTGGTGCTGATGCCATTTAAACGAGTTTGAGAGAGTACATTTTTTAGTTGCTCAATGGCTTGTGCACGGGTGTCCGCATGTACGATGATTTTGGCAATCATCGGGTCAAAATATTGCGAAATTTCTGTTCCTGTTGAAACCCATGTATCAACACGACAATTGTCTGGAAATACAACTTCGGTCAGTACACCCGGGCTGGGTTGGAAGTTTTTAACTGGATCTTCTGCATAAATACGCACTTCAATCGCCGCACCTTGCGGTTGGATGTTGCTAAGTGCCGTCCAATCCAGTGCATCGCCCGCAGCAACTTTAAGCATGCATTCAATCAGGTCTAAACCCGTCACCATCTCAGTGACAGGATGTTCCACTTGTAGTCGGGTATTGACCTCAAGGAAGTAAAATTCATCACGTGCAGCATCATAAATAAATTCGACCGTACCTGCGCTGCGGTAATTGACCGATTTGCCGAGTTCAACTGCTGCTTGGTGTAGTTTTTGACGTGTGGCTTCGGGGAGATGAGCCGCTGGGGTCTCTTCCACTACCTTTTGGTTACGACGTTGCAATGAACAGTCGCGTTCACCCAATGCAACCACTTGACCTTGGCCATCACCAAAAATCTGAACTTCGACATGACGCGCACGGTCAATAAAACGTTCTAAAAATACGCCCGAATCTTTAAAAAATTGTGCGCCTAAACGTTTGACGCTTTCATAAGCTTCAACTAAGGCTTGTTCATTATCACAGCGAGTGAGGCCAATCCCTCCGCCACCTGCGGTACTTTTTAGCATGATGGGATAACCAATCTCTGTAGCCGCAGAAATTGCTTCATCTAAGCTGCCAAGTAGGCCTGTACCTGGTGTCATGGGCACTTGAGCTGCGGCGGCAAGCTCACGTGCACGGTGTTTCAGGCCAAACTCTAAAATTTGTGTCGCTGTTGGCCCCATAAAGGCAATATTATTTTTCTCACAAGCCTCTGCAAATTCAGCACTTTCTGATAAGAAGCCATAACCCGGGAAAATAGCTTCAGCCCCCGTTTTTTGTGCAGCGTGAATCAATTTTTCAATGCTTAAATAAGTGTCGGATGGTTTTAAGCCGTCTAAAGCAATGGCAATGTCCGCGTCTTTGACATGTTGTGCGTAACGGTCACTGTCTGAATATACCGCTACACTGGTCATCCCCAGTTTTTTTAAAGTGCGAATTGCACGTACGGCAATTTCGCCACGGTTTGCAATCAATACAGTTTTAAACATTTTAAAATTCCTAAATTTGACTAAGCTTGTTCTACTTTTGAATTGTTACGGTGCTGGATATAGGCGCGCCAACCACCAAAGTGACTGATGTTTTCGGCATCGTTTAAGCCATAAGGTTCGCAAATGAAACCTTTAACCCATCGACCGTCTGCCAGTTCGACATTGCCCATGCCCAGTGGTGTCGGAATCTCTGCGACAAATTCTCCAAAGCGAGCGGTGGGTACATCCCACAGTTCAACAATGATCTGCTGACCGTGTTCATCGACTCGGGCTAGACCGGGTTTAGGCGGGATCGTGCCATTCAGTGCAAACAGGGCATAGTGCTCAGCGGTATGCGTGGTTTCCACAAGCACAGCATCACGTGTGAGCAATTGGAAGTTCAGCGGCATTCCAGTCAGGTGTGCGCCAACCACTGCAACACGGATATGATGTGGAGAGACTGTGTTCTGTAGCTTTGGAATAGATGCATATCGGTCTAAGGCACCCAGCTTTAAGTTCAAATGCGTCTGCCAAATTTTTCCGAATTCAATCAGAGCTTGGTCATACCATGCAGGTGCAATTAGGCTGATGCCGAAAGGTAAACCGTCAGTGCGGAAACCTGCGGGCAGGGCGAGAGCACTTAAATCGGCGAGGTTAGTAAAATTGGTATAAGTCCCAAACTCAGAGTTCAGGCTAATCGGTGACTGTTCCATTTCCGCAAGGGTATGAATGGTTGGGGAGGTGGGAACAATCAATGCATCAAATTGGGCCAAAGTGTCTTGAATTTTTCGGCTTAAGTCTTGCTTTAAGTACTCCGCGTTATAGGCATCAATTGCACTAAAATCATGACCTTTTTGAATGATTGCACGCACTGTCGGATCGAAAACCTCAGGCTGCTGCGCCAACAACTCGGCAACCGCCGCTGTACGTTCTGCCACCCATGAGCCTTGATAGAGTTGGGCTGCCAACTGTTCAAACGCTGAAAAATCAATTTCAGTAATTTCAGCACCGAGAACTTTTAACTGTTCTACAGCCAGTTGGAAGGCATATTTAGCTTGGTCATCTCCAAAGAATTCCAGTTTTTGGGGAATAGCAAAATGTGGCTTAGTCGAGAGTTTCACAGGTGCAGTCTTTGGATGCTGGCGTGAATAGCTATCTAGCGCATCGTAGTGTTCTACCATTTGGGCAATGGTGTCGGCGTCTGTTACCGTTAAAGCAAAAATCGAAATACAGTCCAAACTTTTACAGGCTGGGAGTAGACCACGATTTGAAAAACGACCTTTGGTGGGTTTTAGTCCAATAATATTGTTAAATGCAGCAGGAACACGGCCAGAGCCTGCAGTATCT
The DNA here is from genome assembly GCF_058107045.1 of Acinetobacter sp. AB03. Taxonomy (NCBI): domain Bacteria; kingdom Pseudomonadati; phylum Pseudomonadota; class Gammaproteobacteria; order Moraxellales; family Moraxellaceae; genus Acinetobacter; species Acinetobacter sp. AB03. The sequence continues at coordinate 690,569 of NZ_JBUEBA010000002.1, forward strand.
GTTCCGAGTGCAAAGGGCACCAAGCCACGAGCAACAACACTGGCTGAACCAGAGCTAGAGCCACCACTGACATAGTCAGCATTAAACGTGTTACTGACTGCACCAAAGGGAGAGCGTGTCCCTACGAGACCAGTTGCGAATTGGTCTAAATTGGTTTTTCCCACAACTATTGCCCCTGCATTTTTAAGCAGGCGAATGGTTTCTGCATCTTGTGTAGCAACAGTTGTCAGGGCCTTGCATGCGGCCGTGGTGACAAAACCAGCAACGTCGATGTTATCTTTAACTGCAAACGGAATACCGTATAAAGGTAATTCTTTGCTGAGGTCTGTGGCTTGATCTGCTTTTTGCTTTAAGACTTCAATTTGTTGGGAAAGTATTTCTGTTGTAGCAATTGAAATCCATGCATGATCAGGTTGTGGTAATTGCGCTACATAGTCGATTAAATCTTCAAGATGAATATCTTGGTTAAGATAAGCGGTTTGCCATTCTTGAAGTGTCCAGCCAATGCATTTGTTCTGACTCATTTTTTGCATTCCAACTTGTATACATGATGGAATACAAAAATGCAGAATCTATGCCAATCTAATCAATTTGATTTATCTTTAGTTATAACTTTTATAAATCATAGGTTTAAGGTCAAACCTGTAGTTTAATTGAGTGATTCTGTGTGTTTTGAGTGTTGCACCAAAACAAGCGCATAGGGGAGCTAATGGTGCTTTTTATGATCAAGCCTTGGGTGGTTTGACGTTAAACTATTTAAAAGTAGGGTTTAAATCATATTGGTTTTTTATATAAATTGAGGGAATTGGAATTAAAGTCAAAAGGATTGAGGATAAAAAATATTCTCAAATAGGATGATTCAAAGAAACTATACACACTCAGTTTTTAATTTTTATGTATAACTGAATGTATTTGAGCTATGCCAAATCTGGAAAGTTGCAAGTTTCATTTAACTCTTGATCAATACAACCGTTGAAATGTGCAGAGATAATCAATAAATCACGCGTATAACTTATAATAAACTATAATTTTTATAATTTTGCATTCAGATTTTCTCATCTTTCCTGTGTAATTAATTCTATGCCATATATTGATATACATAAGCTGGCTGGATCTTAATTCAAATACTAAGATGTGAATAACTGGGTCTTTTTTTCGAATAATAATTGATGTACTTAACTTGCATTTATCCTGCATAAGGTGATGATCTAAACTGTCTGTCGATAGCAGATCAATTGCTACTATGTATAAGCTATTGGCAGTAGGCTATGTTATCTATAGGGGAGTGGCCTATATTATCCTGATAAGCAACAGCTTCAAGAATTGCGGGTTATGTAGAAGGTTGTAATTGTTAGCGAGTTAAATGAAGTTTGAGTAAATTGCAAACCAGTATGAAAAAAATAAAATTTTAGTGGTCTGGTATTAACTGAAAAACTTTAATATTTCTAGAGTAGATAAAGGAATGAATTGGGTTAAGCTGAATATGACTGGGATAATATCAAAACTATAAAAATAGAAACTTACAGATGGATCGGTCATTTATTGAAAAAAGGCTCTGAACTTAAAAATTCTATTAAAGTTACAAAAAATTAAAGAAATTTTTTGTAACTTTTGTACAATCAGCCACAACTTAAAATTTAATAATAACGATGCCCAATAATATTTACGCTGCAATAGAGCAACTTGGACTTAGTGCACAAAAACGTGCCATTCATATTCAGTTCAGCAATACCTCGCTTAACGAACAAGTATTCCTTCAGCGCATAGATGGAACGCATGAACTGAATACAGGTATAGAGTTACAGCTCCTTTGCTTATCTACCTCCGCTCATATTCCGTTAAAGCAATTTATTGGTAGTCAGGTGGCTGTCGATATTGTCACTGAAAAGTCAGAACTCAATCGTATTTCAGGCATCATCACCAAGGCGGATGTAGGGGCAAGCGATGGCGCTTTAACCATATACCGTTTAACCGTGGAAGACCCGACAGCCTTATGGAAGCATCGACGTAACTCTAGAGTTTTCATGGCGAAGTCTGTTGTTGATGTAGTTCAAACCATTTTTGCCGAGTGGCAGCAACGTAGTCCCTTATTTGCTTCAAGTTTGATTTTGGATAAAAGTGGTTTAAGCAAAGAATATGATGTGCGCCCATTCATTATGCAAGCGAATGAATTAGATAGTGAATTTATTCAAAGGCTGCTCTCTTCAGAGGGGATTAACTGGCTTATTGATGAGTCTCAGCTCAAAGTGTCCAGTTCAAGTGAACCCATTCAGCCACAAAAACTTAGACTGATTGATGACAACGCTCAATATCAAAGTTTAGAGCGTCAGAATATTCGCTTCCATCGTAGCAGTACTGTAGAAAGTAGTGATTCGATTACAAATTTGGTCGGGCAGCGTTCTATACAACCAACATCTGTCCATATTCAACATTGGCAAGCAAATACTTTAGAAGTAGAAGAAGGTGCGGGTTCAGTTCAAAGCAAACATAGCCATAGTGATAATCAAGACAACGCCAGTCTAGGTTTAGAGCAGGCGTGGCATTTCTCACCTGCATGGATACAAGACCTTAAAGGTGAAGATGGAACGACCAAATCAGGCAATGGTCAGATTGAAAAGTTTAATCAAAATCTTGGTCATTATTACGACTTACAAGCCAAGCAATTTATGGCTACCTCGACTGTACGAGATGCACAAGTGGGTTACTGGTTTGAGCTCAACGAGCACCCTGAAATTGATCAGCATAGTGGTTCAGACAAAGAATTCTTAATCACATCCAAAAAATTCTATAATCAGAATAATTTGCCTAAAGATTTGACCGATCAAATCACAGCTTTGCTGAAACAAACCAATTGGCAACAGGCTGAAATTACGACAAATAATAAAGACGAACGCCAAGCCAATCACCTCGTCTTACAACGACGCAATATCACAATTGTTCCAGAGTACAATCCGCTACGACAACGCCCTATTGCATCACCACAACGCGCGAAAGTGGTTGGACCAAGTGGTGAAGAAATTCACGTGGATGAATGGGGGCGTATTAAAGTCCGTTTCCTGTTCACCCGTAGTGAAGACAATACTCACGATGGCGGTGCAGGTTCAAATGACAATGACACAGATTCTGCTTGGGTTGATGTGCTCACACCTTGGGCAGGTGAGGGTTATGGTGCACGCTTCTTACCGCGTATTGGTGAAATTGTGGTTATCGACTTCTTTGATGGCAATATCGACAGACCCTTTGTCGTGGGGCGCATCCATGAAGCACAACGTCATCCAAGCAAATTTGACAATACAGGCAAACTGCCTGATACCAAAAAACTGGCAGGGATCCGATCAAAAGAGATTCAAGGCGAGGGCTTCGGGCAACTACGTTTTGATGACACGACTGATCAGATCAGTACCCAGCTACAAAGTAGTCATGGTGCGACACAACTGAACTTAGGGAATTTGAGTCATCCTAAAGAAACGGACACGAGTGAAGGGCGAGGTGAAGGTTTTGAACTGCGTACTGACCAGTGGGGAGCACTCAGAGCTAAACAGGGTTTATTACTTTCTACCTATCGACAAGATTCAGCAAATGGTCATCATCTTGATACTTCTGAAACGAAATCACAATTTGAATCTAGTCTAAATAATTCAAAAGCTTTAAGTGAGGTTGCTAAAAATCAACAAACCGATCCATTAGAAATACTGGATAATCTAAAAGAGTTTATTGAACAAATTGAACAAGAAAGTGAGGCGAAGGCAAAAGCATTTAAACAAGCTTTAATGATATTGACCTCCCCCCATTCGATTGCTCTGACTACAAATGAAGATGTTCACCTTTCAGCAGATGGTCAAATTGGTCACAGTGCAGGGGACAGTATTAATTTTAGTACCCAAAAGAATTTACTTGCACATGCACAAAGTAAAATCAGTTTGTTTGCCGCACAGGACGGTGCGAAATTCTATGCAGATCAAGGCAAAGTTGAAATACAGGCTCAAGCAGATGGGGCTGATTTGATAGCACGTAAAGGTGTACAGATCATTTCAACTGAAGATGCCATTTACATTACCAGCCCTAAAGAAATTAAATTAATCGCTGATGGTTCTGAACTTAAGATTAATAGTTCCGGAGTCTTTGCAACAACTAGTGGAAAGTTTGAGGTTAAGGCGGGACAGCATTTGTTTATGGGTGGGGGAGAGGTTTGAACCGTACCGGGTTTGTCGGAGACTTTTTTATTTAAGTTAGGCCACCTGACCTAACGGGTTAATCTTATCATAGTACATTGCTTCAAACTCAAAAGGCGATACATAACCCAGTGCACTATGTACACGCGTTTTGTTGAACCAATCTACCCAATTTAATGTCGCAAGTTGTACATCTGCTAAACCTTGCCAATCTGCTTTTAAATATTCAATCACCTCTGTTTTGTATAAGCCATTCACCGTTTCAGCCAAAGCATTATCGTATGAATCACCTCTCGTACCGACTGATGCTCGTAAATTTGCAGCTTCTAAACGATTGGTATAGCGAATAGAAAGATATTGAACACCTCTATCGGAATGATGAATCACATTCTTTGGCATGCCTCGATCCTGATACTCATTTAAAAAACTTAACTGACGATGAAGCGGAAACAGAACGTAATTTTCAAGAAGGTGATATTTAATGGCTAATTTACCTTCTGTTCCTGCAAATGCAACTAAACCTGTTAATCCCCATGTCTCCCAACAACAACTTAAAAAAGCTGATGATGATGTTGGCAAATGGTTTATGGGCTTACTTGATGGCAGCGGGACAGGTCCAAGTCAGATTATTGTGACTGCTGTTTTAGGTTGTGTCCCTGTAGTAGGTCAATTATTTGACCTAAGAGATTTGATTAGAGGCATTATTTTAGTTTCAGCAAATCCTGCAAATGTTATGGGCTGGGTGGATTTAGTCATTACGCTGATAGGATGTATCCCAGGTTTTGGTGATGCATTTAAAGCTGGGTT
>NZ_JBUEBA010000002.1:695647-697286 GCF_058107045.1 Acinetobacter sp. AB03
TGTTTAAGTTGGCTAAAAATGGGGCAAATGCAGAACGTGTTTTTGATGCAATGCGTAAATATGCCAAGATCGATCCCAAAAAAGCACTCAAAGAAATAAATTGGAATAAGTTAAAAAATGAGTGTATTTCTTTACTCAATAAAATGATTGATGAGATTGTTGATGTACTCGATTCTTGGTTAGCTAAACAGGTTATAGGTCGCCCAAAGGTCAATGAAGTAATCAAAATGTTTACTCAGGTAAAAAAAGATGCGCCTAAGTATATGAACGCTGCATTTGCTGAAATTCAAAAAACTGTCAATCAAATGCTAAATATGCATCCACCTTTACCATCAACTGCTGTTGGTAAAGCTAGCCAACAAGTTCCTGCAAGACCTGTCGTGCCTAGAGGTGGTGGAAAAGGGGCAACACCTCCTCCTGCTCAAAGGCCTTCAAATCCTCAACGAGGTGGTGCGCAACAACAAGTTAAAAATAATGCGCCTACTGCTCAAAGTTCAGCAGCTGCAAAAGCAAAAAAAAGCCATGAAATACGTCAAGCAAAGAAAAAGCGTTGGTCTACTGGCGTGCCAGCCGAACATATCGTTGATTATTATTCGAAAGAAAAGCGTAAATCTTTACGTAAGGTCAATGATAATGGACGTTTGATTGAGGAGTATGAGCGTTTAAAGCGTAATGCGGCTGGTGATCGGATACGTAAGCAAGATATTAACCAAACCGGTATAGATCATTTATGGTTTGGTAACCATAAAGGGCGTAAATATTTAGTAGGCGAAACGAAGGGAAGTATTTTTGGTCACTTTTCTTTTTTGGCTGGTATGGCACAATCCGATGCTAAGGCTATTGAAGGAAATCGTTCTGAGATTGGAAATATTTTTAACGAAAAAACTGAATATAATGAAAATTCAGGCTTAGGAAAGAGATCAACCAGTGCTGAGACTTCAATTAAAAATGAAAGTGCTTTGGAAGGGAGTAAAGGTAAAGCGGGTCTAGGCGGAACTAAGACGAAAGGTCGTCAAATGAGTCATAAATGGATTGGAGCCTCATTAAAAGAGGATAACTCAGTTTCTGCTACACATAAGAATACTATATCTGCAAATATTATAATTGCTCTACGTAATTTGTCATATCCAACAATATATAACCGTGAAATTTATATGGTAACAGGAAAACAATATGAGCAACATGATCGATCAAAAGGTAAATCACATAATATTCAGATGCCTCTAATTTTTTTACCCGATAATATTTTAGTTGAATAGAGAGTCATATATGGAGTTGTTAAGCAAAAGTGATTGGGAGTCGTTAAGACGCGAACCATATCAAAAGTTCAAGGATTATGAATACACTATTAAGCAAGCTTTAGAATCAACCCTAACAATTGCTGAAAGACTAAATGACAAAGATTTTTTAAAAGACAAACCCAAAGGTGCGGTTTATTTATCATCTAATCACTTTTTTGAGGCTTCTTTAGAGCTTGAATTCTTTAGTTATTCAGCAGGTGTTCCTGTAAATGTATTATCTGAACGCCAATCTCAACTTTGAATAAGGCTTTCCAGTTGTAAAGGTGGATTTCCTAATCGTGTATTTAAAATTACTGCAATGGTATGTGAAAGAATCTTACGCGTAATTCTATGCGTTG
>NZ_JBUEBA010000002.1:697386-753279 GCF_058107045.1 Acinetobacter sp. AB03
TATCTGAATATTTTCCAAATGTTATTTATGCTCTTAAAAAATTAGAATTTTTTCATTTAGATTTTCACAAAAGCGGTGAATCCGATGGACATCTAGTCCCACATTTAGAGTTAGTTACAAGTGAATATTGGGAAGCACTACAGTTAGTCTGCTTTTCGATACTGTTTGCTCAACCTGAACATTTACCTACGATCATGGATATTTTGGCTTATGAAAATGACGAACAAGATGCCCTATTAGATAAGTTGGTATCACCTTGGTTACCAGAGCGAGATATTTCGAATATTTATTTAAGACAGTTGCCTTATCGAAAACTAGATAAAGTCTTTTCAGCCAAAGAAGAAGACAGACCAAAACTGATGTCACAGTATTTGGATGAATGGTATGGAGCCAGTAAACGAGAGCCTTATCATGATCGGCATAAGAGTAGTCAATTTCCAGGCTATTGGTCGCTTGAAGCAGCGGCAGTTACCGTTGTATTGAGAATAGATGATAGTAGTTATCGGGATAAACCTTATTATCCAAAAGACTTGGTTGATTATGCTCGAAGCCAATATACGCCTTTAGATCAACAAGGTAATGCTGAGGATGGTGACAAGCGTTTACGTTGTTTTGCAGGTGAAATATGCCCTCAATCTGGTGAATGGTATAGCCCAGCAAACAACATGGATAAACGTCATTTTAACCAAGGTGATGTGATGCCCGAGATTCCAAATAATGCTTGGGGTGAAACGATTTGGTATTTGGATTTAAGTCATTGATATGAATTTAAAGGAACTGATGAGGTTCCTTTTTTATAAAAATTTTCTGGCGTTTAGAGTAATAAGATTGATTTGGGAGAAATTTTTAATTACTCAATTAAACTGTCATTGAGTAGGTTTATGGATATTTTAACATTAGATGATTGGAATAATTTTCATAGAGAAAATTATCAAAGTCATAAAGATTATAATTCACGAATAGATGCTATTTTTAGAAAGATTTCGATAGGAGTGGCTTTGTTGCATAAATATGTAAGCATTTGATTTAAATAAATTTAATTTTGGATCAAAAAATAATCAAAACTTTTAAAATCATATAGTTATGAAATCTTTGTGCAACAAAGCCCTAGATTGAAATTAATGTGATATCAACAGGAACTGATCTTAATAAAAATGAGCCAAATTTATATTTAGTACATAGTTACTTGGGAACAATGAATACTAGCTAGAAAGGTTATGGCTTTATAATTTTATGAAACTTTTAAAATGTTCTCCTGTTGAGGATTATAAGCCGTGGATACTTAGTCCTCAAAAATGAATAGTTCTATTCTTTGAGGGAATAGAACTTATGATCGATTTAGCACAACAAATTGGACATGCAATTCGGAGTTGTCGAGTTGAGCAGAAAATTTCCCAAGAAAAATTAGCATTGCTTTGCAATATTGACCGTAGTTATTTAGGGCGGATTGAACGAGGAGAAGTAAATATCACAGTGTTAAAACTCTATGAGATTTAATAGATAATTTATTAACTCATAAATCATTTATTTCAGTCATTAATTGGGATGATATTGTAAATAATCCTGAAAAATTAAGATATCTAATAGATTTAACTTTTCAGGATAAGGATAAGGCTGAATATGATTTATCTAGACCAATGAAAGGTAAAAATAGTTCTAATAACTCTACCAATTCCATTTTTCAGAATTTATTTCAAATGGAACCTTAACATGGTTCTCAAAAAGGTATTAATTGATCTAAAGGAATCTAATAGTTCAGCATAAGCATAGTAAGTCTTTTGTATTTCGTAGATCGTCGTGTTGTAGAAAAATTTTCCACTTCCTTCGCCGGAATATTCGATGGTATTATCCGTAGAAATTTTTTGATACCAACGACGATAGTTATTCTGATTCTTAGTCAAAAACTTGTTTAGCTCTTGGAGTATATGATTTGTTAGGTCATATAGATCCTTATCCCTTTTTGGATCAAGAATTTTCATTTCGTGACGGAAAAAATTATAAGTTTCGAAATATGATTCGAATACATCTGAAAAATTATCATATTTTGGCTCAATTCTAAAAAGTGTTCTTTTGGAATCTAAAAAGTTAGAAACACTATTGGTATATAAGGTTCTAGATGTATCAAATAATATATTTAATCCACCTAAACTTAGTTTGTCTATTCTCAAAGAATACTTTTTACCAAGATATGCTGTAAAGGCTATGTAGCTTACTAAGCAAATTACAGTTGTAACAATCGTGGAAGATACGATTGAAAAGTTGTTTTTAAATTTTTCAGATACCCAAGCTGAGTAGTCTATGTAGAACATACTAATTAACATAGCAAGGAGAATTATGAAAATTAACTTTGTTAGATGCTTAGCTATATATGAGGAAAGAGAGTCAGTGATTTTTTTCATATCAATAAGATGCATTAGGTTTTATTAATGTTATGATAAAATTAATAAAAAATAAAAGGTTGTTTGATGGTAACTATGATTAGGCGTAAAGTTTTCATTTCTCATTACAAGGGTGATCGAATAGAGGTTGATAATTTTATAAAAAGGTTTGGTCATCTTTTTATTACTAAAGTTCTTGGTGCTAATGACAATGATGAGTTTATTAACAGTACTGATACTGAATATGTAATGAGAAGAATTCGCCAAAAGTACTTAGACGATAGTACTGTCACCATTGTGTTGCTGGGTAGTTGTACGCACAGTCGTAGGTATGTGGATTGGGAGATAAAAAGTTCATTAAGATATGATGCTTACACTCTACCGAATGGTTTAATAGGGATTGTATTACCTAGCCAAAATAATCGTTGTTATTTACCTGCTAGATTTGAGAATAATTGGGATCAACAACATTATAATTGTTATGCAAGATTTTATCCCTATCCTAGTTTAGATCAACAATTGGTTGAATGGATTGAAGATGCATATATTGCAAGAACGCAAAGGAAGCATTTGATAAATAACTCTAGAGTCATGCTGGGTTACAATGCAAAATGCAATATTCATGGAGCTACCCATTGATTGACATTATTACACCACCTTTAGCAATACATTTTGTTTGGCACCATGCTGATAATGAATCATTTAAAAAGTATTGTCAGCCTTTTAGAAGATTTTTAACGAGAGATATTGAGCGGCCTTTTTCGCGTGAATTAAATATTCCTACTTTTTTTTATAGTAGTTTAAGCGAAATTCCGAGTTATCCCATTAGTTTAGCTCAAAGAAATATAGTATTTATCTGTATGAGTGAGAATACACTCACAGATGAAAGATGGATTGATTTTTATAAAAATTTCCCTGTAGATCAAAGTTTGTCACTAATTCCAGTGGCTTTCGATATAAATGGTTTGAAGCATTGCAACCATCAAGGTGCTCTTTTAAAGCGCAATGCTTTGAGATTATACGAATTCGGTTTGGCAGATGATGATCAGACACGTGAATTAGAATCTATTTTAAAATTATTACATGAGTTGTATAGATTTGGTTTTGTTGATACAGAATCACCGTCTGTAGGGTCTGATACATCTATTCATCTTTTCTTGAGCCATGCTAAGAAAGGAGAAATGGGTGAAATATATGCAAAAGCAATCAAGCATTATATTGATACAACTAATATGAAAAATTTCTTTGATGCCTCAGAAATTTCAGTTGGTTATCAATTTGATACAGAGATAATTAGTCATATCCATAAATCTACGTTAATAGCTATTACTACTGATGCATATTCATCTCGCTATTGGTGTCAGCGTGAAATTTTAGAAGCTAAAAAAAATAATAGACCAATCATTTCAGTAAACTGCTTACAAGTTTATGAAGATAGGATATTTCCGCCAGCTGCGAATGTGCCATGCGTACATATTGCACCTACTGATCAGCCAACTAAATTCGAAATTCTAAATATTCTAGTTGCTGCGTTAACTGAAACTATTAGATTTAATTTTTCTATATCTCTCCTAGAGTATTATAAGCAACAATTATGGATAGACTCGACAGCAATTGCTCTAGCTCGTCCTCCTGAAATTCAACAAATAGTTTCTTTACGAAGTACACTTAATGAAAGTGAAATTTTAAAAATTTGTTATCCAGAGCCTCCTATTTATGCTGAAGAGATAGATTGGCTTGAATTCTTAAAGGTGAAACCTTCAACTCCTTTATGGGCAGTTGGAGATTCGAATACACAAAATAAAAAAATTGGTATTTCGATATCTGAATATGGTGAAGATTTTGAGAATATACACATTCATGAAGATGAGTTGAAACGATTTTCACAAGAGCTTGTTAGGCATCTTCTCGTCAGAGGTAATACTATCATTTTTGGAGGAGATTTAAGGAAAGATGGTTTTACTGAATTTCTTCTTGATGAGGCTAGTATTTTACAAAATAGATTGCCTGAAAGGGAATTCAAAGTCGAGAATCATCTGGCTTGGCCATTGCATATCACTAATGATTTAAGCAAATGGAAAATTAAATATGATCAAATCATTTCACAAATTAAATATGGCATTCCTGATGACATAGATGGGCAAGTAGATGAATCAGTTTTTTTACCCCCTACAGATTCTTTTAGCAAATTTATTTGGTCTAGATCACTAACATTTATGCGGGAACAATCAATATCTAATAGCGATATTAGGGTTTTTGCAGGGGGTAGACCTAAAGGTTATAAAGGTAAAATGCCTGGTGTTCTTGAGGAGCTTTTAATCTCGATTGAATATAATAAACCAATATATTTAGTGGGCGGTTTAGGTGGAATCATAAAAGATATCTGTATGATAATTAGTGGGGATACTATACCTGAAACTTTGACATTAGATTGGCAGTTATCAAATAATGAAGGTTATGATGAATTAATAGATTATTTGTCACAACAAGGTTATGAAATCAACTATTTTGATTTTATTGCCAAGATTAAAAGTATAGATATTGATCATTTGGCATCATTGGCTGGGCTATCTGTAGTTGATTATAGAAAATTAATGAAAACACCATTTATTGATGAAGTTATTCATTTGATTCTAAAAGGTGTAAAAAAAATTGCATAATTAGACATGTTAGATTGCTATATGGCAATCTAACAGTTTTCTTGTTAATTAATAAAATCTGGTAATCTTTTTCCTTTTACCCATGCATATTTGAGTTCGTTAAAGTATTCACTTTTAGTAATTGTTGGATAAAGCTCTAAATACTCTTGTCCCTTAAATTCTTCATTTTCTTCAAAAGTTAACGGAAGAACACTAACTTTTTCAGGACGAAATCCATCAAAATATCCGAGTTCCCATGGCATCCATTTAGATTCTTTTGAGCTAAATGTATGAATATAGATTAATGACTTACATTGTCTCATTCTTTTTCTTAATATATTTGCTGTAGTTGCATTAACTTTATCTCTTTCTAATAAGGGATCAATAATCCAATCAACATATACTGTAAAACCACTTTCCTCTAGTAGAGTTTTAACACCTAAGATTAAATCGGCGTCTTTAACTGCATGAGATAAAAATATATCAAAACTATTTTGTCTCTCTTGATTTTTTATAGCTTCATTAAGTACTGAATCAAGCATAATGTGTTTAGATTTAGCTTGAGCTCTGTTGGCTGCTGAACGTGCATCAGATCTGGTAAAAAATTTCATATTTAGAATTCTTTTCAAATTAAATTTTATGATTAAAAAAGAGCCTAATATTTAGACTCTTTTTGAGGAAATTTCATTTGTCGCTAAGGAAAACTTATATGTCGCCTTACGCACATTATCTGTCATTCAGCGGTGATGCTTTACCTTACCAGCTCAACGCGCCGCCAGTCTGATAATCTGTCACACGTGTTTCGAAGAAGTTCTTCTCTTTACGCAAGTCCATCATTTCAGACATCCACTGGAATGGATTGTTTACACCAGCAAACTGCTCAGGCAAGCCCAACTGTGCTAAACGGCGGTTACAGATGAATTTCAAGTATTCTTCCATCATCGCAGCATTCATACCCAATACACCACGTGGCATAGTGTCACGCGCATATTCGATTTCAAGCATCGTACCTTCAAGAATCATTTGAATGATTTCTTCTTGGAATTCAGCAGTCCACAAGCTTGGGTTTTCGATCTTGATTTGGTTAATCATATCGATACCAAAGTTCAAGTGCATCGACTCATCACGTAAGATGTATTGGAATTGCTCAGCAACACCATTCATCTTATTACGACGGCCCATCGACAAGATTTGGCTGAAACCACAGTAGAAGAAGATCCCTTCAAGAACACAGTAGAACGCGATCAAGTTACGAAGCAAAATTTGGTCGTTTTCAGGTGTACCTGTTTGGAAAGTAGGATCACTTAAAGACTGCGTATATTTCAAGCCCCAAGCCGCTTTACGTGCAACAGATGGAACTTCGCGGTACATGTTGAAAACTTCGCCTTCATCCATACCTAAAGATTCGATACAGTATTGGTAAGCGTGAGTATGAATTGCTTCTTCAAATGCTTGACGCAAAATGTACTGACGGCATTCAGGGTTGGTGATGTGACGGTAAATCGCCAACACCAAGTTATTTGCAACCAATGAGTCTGCTGTAGAGAAGAAACCAAGTGAGCGCATAACAATGGTACGTTCGTCTTCAGTTAAGCCATTTTCAGACTTCCAAAGGGCGATGTCATGGTTCATGTTTACTTCTTGTGGCATCCAGTGGTTTGCACAACCGTCTAGATATTTTTGCCAAGCCCATTCGTATTTGAACGGTACAAGTTGGTTTAAGTCCGCACGACAGTTAATCATGGCTTTGTCGTCAACTTGTACACGTTGTGCACCCATTTCTAGTTCTTCTAGACCTGGAGCAACATCTAAACTTTCTAAGGCGTTAGATGCTCTTGCCAACGGATCGGCTGAATTTGTTGATCGGCTTCGAGGGGTTGAAGCGGGTTGTGCAGTTGCCACATTCTTCTGTGGTTGCTCTGCAGCAGATACCATCTGCGGATTAGCCGCTTTTTGCGGTTCGACGGGCGCAGACTTGTGTTCAGGTGCAGCCGGTTTTTGCGAATCATCTTCGAAATCGTCCCAACTTAGGATAGACATATCAATTCTCTCTACGTTGCTTTATATCTTTTATCGACATCCAGCTACGCTGAGATGTCTTACTATACGCTTAATTTGTGAAAGCAAAATTAAGTTTTGCCAATCATTGTTCTAAAACTGTGCATAGAACGTGATTCTCACGACTTATTTTGCTTTCGCTTTTTGCTTTGGTTTGCTTTTACCCAAAAGTAGGCAATGGGCATATAAAACAAAACCACAAAGGAAATCACCAAGGTCGCAAGACCTAACATATAGTTATGTGTCATATGGAGCATGGTGGGTTCCTTTAATGAAACATATTAAATATGTTCTTGAATCCAATCACATCCTTTGAGTGATAGCCAACCTCTAAAATCTTTAGATGCTTGCAATACAAGAACGTGATCATTTTTATCTAGATGTTTATTTAACTTTTCATAAATTTCATCAGCGCTTTTAGGGGTACTGATAAGCCAATATGATTTCATTAAATGACACCAGCTATCAAAGCTTTTTAATTCTTTGATTAAGGCTTCATAGCTTTGACCTTCCTTATAGAGGTCGTAGCTTATCGAATAAACTGCCATTTATATCTCCTTAAATATCATTCATTAGAGCAGTTGTTACCCAAAAGTCCTTGACGATATTGCGAGATCAGGCGATTATTCACCTGCTTTTTACGAAGCAATATGTCGAAGAACTCGCTTCTTAGACTGGAAAGGGGATCTGTAGGAAGATTCCCTTTTTTTTATGTCTAAAATTTGTCTCTTAGGATTAGTAGTAGGAATTACTTTGCCTCTGAGTTGAATTAACTATTTACATAATTAATCCAAGAATTCTAACTTTTTTAATCTCCCTAAATCCCTCTTTTAAAAGAGGGACTTTCACACCTCAATAAGTTTGGTGTAATTCCCCTCCTTTTAGGAGGGGTTAGGGGAGGTGATTACTGACAAGCCTCACAGTCTGGATTATCAATTGAACACGCCATTGGCACTGGAGCTGCTTGACCGAAGCCTTCATCTTCAGCAACCACTTCTGGTTTAACTTCCTGAGCAACTGCTGCAACAGGCGCTGCCGTTACAGTTGCAGGTTTTACTGCATTCAATGCACCAGTGTTAATGGTTGATTTCTCAGCAGAAGTTGCACCTAAAGCTCGGAGGTAATACGTTGTTTTTAAACCACGTAACCAAGCCATTTTATAGGTCAAGTCCAGTTTCTTACCGTTTGCACCAGAGATGTAAAGGTTTAAAGACTGCGCTTGATCGATCCATTTTTGACGACGTGATGCAGCATCCACAATCCAGCGTGGCTCAACTTCAAATGCCGTCGCGAAGATTGCTTTAAGCTCTTCAGGAATACGAGAAATCTTCTGAACTGAACCTTCAAAGTGTTTCAGATCATTCACCATCACAGAGTCCCATAGACCACGGTCTTTCAACGCACGTACTAAGTACGGGTTGATCACTGTGAACTCGCCTGACAGGTTCGATTTTACATATAAGTTTTGGAATGTCGGCTCAATCGACTGAGACACACCACAAATGTTCGAGATGGTTGCAGTCGGTGCAATGGCCATCACGTTCGAGTTACGCATACCGTCTTTTTGAACTTTGGCACGTAAAGTGTCCCAGTCCAAACGTTGAGTGCGGTCAACTTCAAACATACGCTCAGGACGTGTTTTTGCAACAAGGTCTAGCGAGTCAATTGGCAGGATACCTTGATCCCATAGTGAACCTTTGAATGTCTCATAAGTACCACGTTCAACAGCCAAATCACTTGATGTTGAAATTGCGTAGTAGCTGATCACTTCCATCGATTCATCAGCAAAGTCTACTGCTGCATCAGAACCATAAGCGAGTTGCATTTCATAAAGCGCATCTTGGAAGCCCATGATGCCCATACCCACTGGGCGGTGTTTCAAGTTCGAGTTTTTCGCTTGTGGCACAGCATAGTAGTTAATGTCGATCACGTTATCGAGCATACGAACCGCTGTTTTCACTGTACGTGCAAGCTTTTCACGGTCTAACACACCACCTTGAACGTGTTGTACAAGGTTGATTGAACCTAAGTTACATACCGCAATTTCATCTTTGCTTGTATTTAATGTGATTTCTGTACACAAGTTAGAAGAGTGAACTACACCAACGTGTTGTTGTGGTGAACGTAAGTTACATACGTCTTTGAATGTGATCCACGGGTGACCTGTTTCAAACAACATTGACAGCATTTTGCGCCACAAATCTTTTGCACGGATTTTCTTGTGCAACATGTTTGTTTCTTTTGCAATTGCTTCATAGTGTGCATAACGCTCAGCGAATTCTGCACCCATTAAGTCGTGTAGATCTGGTGTTTCAGATGGCGTGAACAGGGTCCATTCAGCATCTTCAAAAACACGTTGCATAAATAAGTCAGGAACCCAGTTCGCGGTGTTCATGTCATGCGTACGGCGACGGTCATCACCAGTATTTTTACGTAGCTCTAGGAACTCTTCGATGTCCAAGTGCCAAGTTTCAAGGTATGCACACACAGCACCTTTACGCTTACCACCTTGGTTAACTGCAACAGCAGTATCGTTTGCCACTTTAAGGAATGGAACTACACCTTGTGACTTACCGTTTGTACCTTTGATATATGAGTTCAAGGCACGAACTGGCGTCCAGTCATTACCTAAACCGCCTGCCCATTTAGATAGCATTGCGTTATCACGCATAGCGCCATAAATGTCATACAGGTCATCATCAATGGTCGTTAAATAGCAGCTTGATAACTGTGGACGTAGCGTACCTGAGTTAAACAGGGTAGGCGTAGACGCCATGTAATCGAAGCTAGACAATAAGTTGTAGAACTCGATTGCACGTTCTTCACGGTTTGCTTCGTTGAGTGAAAGACCCATCGAAACACGCATGAAGAATAATTGTGGTAATTCGAAACGTACGCCATCTGAGTGGATGAAGTAACGGTCAAATAATGTTTGCAGACCTAAGTAAGTAAATTGGTTAGAACGTTCTGGTTGAATCGCTGCGGCTAATTTCGCAAGATCAAAGTTAAGAAGCTCTGGTGAAAGTAGGTCTAGCTCAATACCTTTCTTCAGGAAAGTTTCTAAAGCATCGCCTTCAGCTGTGTCTTCAGACAAGCCAAGGAAAGTTAAACCAGTTGCGACCAATTCATCACGAAGGAGGCGAGCTGTCACGTAGGTATAGTTTGGTTCTTGTTCGATACGTGTACGTGTTGCCATCATCATCGTGGTTGCGATGTCAGACGCTTTTACACCGTTGTAAAGGTTTTTAATGGTTTCATCGATGATCGCTTGAACATTGATGCCTTCTAAACCTTCAGCCGCTTTTGTTACAGTCGCTTCAAGCTTACGCATGTCAAGCGGTTGAAGCTGACCATTGGCGTCAGTAATTTGTAAGGTTGGGTGATGGTTTTCACCTGCTTGTTTACGTGCATCAGCACGTTGATCGCGGTAGATGACATACGCACGAGCAACTTTCTGTTCACCTGTACGCATCAGCGCAAGTTCAACTTGGTCTTGGATTTCTTCGATGTGAATTGTACCGCCAGAAGGTAGGCGGCGACTGAACGTATTTAATACCATCTCGGTAAGTTGAGAAATACGATCGTGGATGCGGCTTGAGTCAGCACTTTGTTGGCCTTCAACAGCCAAAAATGCCTTACCAATGGCAACAGAGATTTTTTCTGCGTCAAAGCTGGCAACATCTCCAGTGCGTTTAATCACCTGAATTTGACCAGGGGTTGAATTCGATACGCTCATGCTAGCATAGCTCCATTTTGTCATCTATTTTTATGTCTATGGACCGTTTGAACTGGGCAGTTTTTATGCCACAGTGTTTGAGGTTTAAACACAAGACCTAGTGGTTTAAAAATTAATTGAACACAAGATACGGGAAAATTCAGGGTAGATCAATATTGACATTTTATTAAATATTTTGATCGATTTGGTCTCGGAAAGATCTCAAAAAGATCCATTTTTTATGATTCTTGTATTAAGCCTTATTAGACAAGGCGATAGCATAACAAAGCTCGGTTTAAGTGCTTATAGATAACATTGTGGATAAGTTCAAAACAGACGAGTGAGTGAGTTATAAACTGTTCAAACAGTGACTTGGTATGAAAAATCGCCATTTTGTAAAGAAACGTTTCTTTTGCTTTGGTTGGATATACAGCAAACGCGAGAAAGCCTGCATTTCGAGGTTAAAAAAATGTATAACAAAATGCTACTTTGATGTATCAGTTTGGTGAACAAGATCTTGTTTACAATGTAAACGTGTGTATATTGCAAAATATATCAGAGCGTATCCCTTGGATTTTAAAGGATACGTTAAGTTGTCAAAATAAAGGGGCACTCCATGAGCCAAGAAGAAAAGTTACCAAAAATTTTAATCGTAGAAGACGATGAGCGCCTAGCTCGCTTAACTCAAGAATACCTGATCCGTAATGGTCTTGAGGTTGGGGTAGAACCCGATGGTAACCGTGCCATTCGCCGTATTATTGCAGAACAACCCGATATGGTGGTGTTGGATGTGATGCTTCCAGGTGCAGATGGTTTAACCATTTGCCGTGAAGTACGTCCACATTATCACCAACCGATTTTGATGTTGACTGCACGTACTGAAGATATGGATCAAGTGCTTGGTCTAGAAATGGGTGCAGATGACTATGTGGCAAAACCAGTTCAGCCACGTGTTTTACTTGCACGTATTCGTGCTTTATTACGTCGTACAGACAAAGCACCTGAAGATGAAGTTGCACAGCGTATCGAATTTGATGATCTGGTGATCGATAACGGTGGTCGTTCAGTGACTTTAAATGGTGAGTTGGTTGACTTTACCAGCGCTGAATATGACTTATTGTGGTTGTTGGCTTCAAATGCAGGACGCATTCTTTCTCGCGAAGACATTTTCGAGCGCTTACGTGGTATCGAATATGACGGTCAAGACCGTTCAATTGATGTACGTATTTCGCGTATCCGCCCAAAAATTGGTGATGACCCTGAAAATCCAAAACGTATTAAAACGGTACGTAGTAAAGGCTACTTATTTGTAAAAGAAACCAATGGTCTTTAAGCCGTTTATTTGATTCGTTAAAACGGGACATTTTTAGTGTTCAAACACAGTATATTCTTGCGTATCTATGCTGGGCTGGTAGTGCTGGTCGCTATTGTTGCCCTCATGGGATATTTGCTTGTACAAATTATTAACTATCAGCGAGTGCAAGAATATCGCGAGTCTTTGACGGACGGGATTTCCTTTATTATTAGTGAAGGTGTATCCCGTCAGACCAATGCACAGCAAAAAGCAGACTGGATTTCAGATGCTTCAGATTTGCTTGAACTGCCGATTAATATGATCCCTGCCGATAAGGTGGATTTGAGTCGTGCAGAATTAAAGCGGATCAGTGAGCGTAAAGCGGCTGTGCGTTATGATGCACAAACGCAAGTCGCTTACCTGATTATTGGTCTAAAAGATGATCCGAAACATTTACTGTATATTAAAGTAGATAAAATTGGTGAGCTGCAAATGAAAGCACTCCCGATTTTTATCCTAGATTATTTGGTGTATTACCCAGGTCAAGAAGAAGAGTACTTGGAAAAAGTACAGAAACATTTCTCTTATCCTGTGCAAATTGAAGAAGTACAAAATCTGGCTTTAGAGTCGGAGCAGATTGGTCGTTTGCGTTTAGATCATAGCGTGATCTTATATCGTGATAGTGCTTCTGTGCGTGGCACCACCATTTCTATTGTGTCTCCACCTTTACCTAGTTCACCGAGCAAGGTTTTGGTATTGGGGCCTGTGCCTATTTTCAACTGGATGCCGTTTCAGCTCGCAGCGGGGATTACCTTGTTGAGCCTGTTTGTACTCAGTTTGGGGGTGTATGGCTTGCTTGTACCGATGCAGCGTAAACTGCGTGAGGTCAATTACGGTTTAAACCGTATGAAAGCAGGTGATATGACCCTACGTTTGCCTGTCGATGGCACCGATGAAATGGCCAGTCTAGCCAATAGCTATAACAGCATGTCAGACCATATTCAGCGACTCATCGAGGCGCAGCGTGAGCTGATGCGTGCGGTCTCACATGAGCTTCGTACGCCCGTTGCTCGGATTCGTTTTGGTATGGAAATGTTGGCTGAAGAAGATGATTATGAATATCGTCTTCAGCAAGTCGATATGATTGATAAAGATATTGAGGCTTTAAATACCTTAATTGATGAAATCATGACCTATGCCAAGTTAGAGCAGGGCACACCATCACTCGATATTGAAAACATTGTATTGTTTGAAGTCTTAGATCAGGTGGTGGTTGAGACGGAAGCCTTAAAAACCCAGAAAGAAATTCATTTAAATGCTCCTCCTTTAACTTTAAAAGTTGAAGCTGAGCGTCGTTATTTACACCGCGTGGTGCAGAACTTGGTTGGTAATGCGGTTCGTTATGGTGACCATCAGGTGCTGGTCAGTGGCGGAATTAATGACAGTGGTATGGCCTATGTTTGTGTTGAAGATGATGGGCCAGGCATTCCGGAAGATGAGCGAGAGCGTGTTTTTGAAGCCTTTGCACGTTTGGATGATAGTCGGACTAGAGCATCGGGTGGCTATGGTTTAGGATTGTCGATTGTGAGTCGAATTGCCTATTGGTTCGGTGGTAGTGTTAAAGTGGATCAGAGTCCAAGTCTCGGTGGTGCACGTTTTACCATGACATGGCCGGCACACCGCTTTAGTAAGTCTAAAAAGAAGTATAGTGTCAAAGAAAGTACGGATCCAAAAAGCTAAGCATTGAAAATAAAAAAGCACCGAATTTCGGTGCTTTTTTATTTTCAATGCTGGCTTATTCTTGGATGCTGGCATCGGGAGAAATAATCTGTTTGCCTTGTTTTAGGCTTTCAAGCGCATCTGCATTAAAGTCAATCAATAAAGAGTTGTTTTGCGTATCTATGCCATAACGGCTAATGAGCTTTTGATCACCATTAATCGTTTCAATTTTATATTCATCCACAATATTCATAATGCCATCAAGGTTGGTGGTGGCTGAAGCTTTGTCTTGGCGAAAAAGTTCATAAATGTCGCGTAAATCAAAGATGGCATTATTGGCATCGGGGTGTTTACGAACATAAGTTTCAACATGGCGAATAAGCAACTGGGCAAATAAAAAATAGTTAGGTTTATGGGTGAATTCCAGACTCATGTGGTGCTCCTTATTCTTTGTTGTTGGTTGTTTATATCAATAGCACAAGAAAAAGCCAAGTGCATTAATTGATTGGGGTGATTTGCAAAAAAATACAAAAAATATGAGTGACTTAATCTACTTTTTTACTTTTTAAATAAGCAAAATGCTGCAGTTGAAGAGCTGAGTTTTTTAAACTGCTGATTGTGTGATTGTTATCGAAATAAGGCTGAAAAATGCTTTATAGGCTTTGTTTGAATGTTAAAATTTGGAAAAATAATAGAATAGTAGTGTTTTATTAGATAAAGCGATTGGTTTCGAAATAAAAGGGCTTTCATCGAAAAAATCTCAAAAAACGAAGAGAAATCATCCTAAAGACGAAGGTCTATAAGCTAGCAACTTACGTCAGCAATCGGGTACAATTGGCGGGATTAATTTTGTGTTTGGTGTATTTGAAGGCCAATACATGCATTCTTTGTTAATAAATTAGGCCTGCCAGGAGTTATCCCCGCATGAGTGCCATTACTCCATACGAATGGGCAATTATTGCCTTCGTGATCGGCGTTACATTTCTTTGCGTCTTTATGCTCACTGTCCCATTACTCCTTGGGGGTAAGTCATGGGGCCGTGCAAAGCAAGAGCAATTTGAATCAGGTGTGGTTGGTGCTGGTGGCGCACGTATCCGCCTGTCAGCAAAGTTCTATTTGGTTGCAATCTTCTTCGTCGTATTCGAC
Organism: Acinetobacter sp. AB03; assembly: GCF_058107045.1. Taxonomy (NCBI): domain Bacteria; kingdom Pseudomonadati; phylum Pseudomonadota; class Gammaproteobacteria; order Moraxellales; family Moraxellaceae; genus Acinetobacter; species Acinetobacter sp. AB03. The sequence continues at coordinate 712,336 of NZ_JBUEBA010000002.1, forward strand.
TTAGAGGCGCTTTACCTTTATGCATGGGCTACATCGGTTCGTGAAGTGGGTTGGGTGGGTTTCACCACTGCAGCAGTATTTATTTTAGTTTTACTCGTTGGTTTGGTTTATGAGTTGTCTACTGGTGCGCTTAACTGGTCGCCTTCTGACAAACGTAAAGCAGCAGGGATTAAACCTAAAGTTGGTTCTCCAAATATGAATCTTGCAGAAATCACTCGCTTTAATTCAATTGAAGAGTTGGTTATGGACCCTACAGGTCAAATCCCAGCTCAATCATCTGGTCGTGTGAAAGATAAGTCACCGGCTAAATCGTCTGATAAGGAGTAACTCGGGATGAAATATACATTAACCCGTGCGAATCCGGATGCTGATCAATATCCACTTCAAGAGCGTCAAATCGTAACGGATCCGCTTGAAGAAGAAGTGAATAAAAATGTGTTCATGACTCGTTTAGAGGACGTGGCACATACAGCAGTGAACTGGGGTCGTAAGAACTCAGTTTGGCCGTTTAACTTTGGTACATCTTGCTGCTACGTAGAGTATGCAACGACTTTAACTGGCGTGCATGACTTGTCGCGTTTCGGTGCCGAAGTAATCCGTGCTTCACCTCGTCAGGCTGACTTGATGATTGTTGCAGGTACATGTTTCGTCAAAATGGCTCCAGTTATTCAACGTTTATATGAACAAATGTTGGAACCGAAGTGGGTTATTTCAATGGGCGCATGTGCAAACTCTGGCGGTATGTACGATATTTATTCAGTAGTACAAGGTGTGGATAAAATCATCCCAGTCGATGTTTATATTCCAGGTTGCCCACCCCGTCCAGAAGCATTAATCCAAGCATTAATGTTGTTACAAGACCAAATTCAATTAGAGCGCCGTCCACTTTCTGCCGTGATTGGTGATGATCTTAAGCCAGTGTATAAGCCAAAGATGATGCCAGAACGTGACCGTAAGAATGCTGAACGTATTGCAGTGAAAAACTTACGCTCTATGGATGAAATTAAATAATTTAAACGACAGTTGTTTTGATGCACCCGGTCTGGGTGTAGTTGTCGTTTAGGTTGAATGAATTTGTATTAAATAGGAAGCCAAGCCAATGGCTGAAACTGAAAACGCTATGCCAGAGTCAGCGCAAGTTGATTCACGCCCAGCATTTGCAATTGTAGAAGAGCTCAAAACCAAATTTGGCGAGAACTTCTATGTGCAAACGACTTTTGAAGACTTTCCAACAGTCTGGGTTGAGCGCGCGCGCGTACAAGAAGTTTTAATGTTCTTGCGTACAGTGTCACGTCCATACGTGATGTTGTTTGACTTGTCTGCGGTAGATGAACGTTTACGTACACACCGCGACGGTTTGCCTGCGTCTGACTTTACTGTGTTCTATCACTTATTATCGCTTGAGCGTAATAGTGATATTCGTATCAAAGTTGCATTGAATGAAAATGATGTAAATCTTCCAACTGCAACCAACATTTGGCCAAATGCCAACTGGTACGAACGTGAAGCTTACGATATGTTCGGGATCAATTTCGAAGGGCATCCAATGCTCCGTCGTATTTTGTTGCCAACCTATTGGGAAGGTCACCCACTTCGTAAAGAATACTCTGCACGTGCCACTGAATATACGCCGTATATGCAGAACCAAGCAAAGCAGGATTACGAACAGGAACACCTTCGTTTCGTACCTGAAGATTGGGGTATGAAGCGCGGTAATGACGACGAAGACTTCATGTTCTTGAACTTAGGTCCGAACCACCCATCTGCGCACGGTGCTTTCCGTGTAATCTTGCAGTTAGATGGTGAAGAAGTGAAAGACTGTGTGCCTGATATCGGCTATCACCACCGTGGTGTGGAAAAGATGGCTGAACGTCAAACTTGGCATTCATTCATTCCTTATACCGACCGTGTCGACTACTTAGGTGGTTGTGCGCAAAACATGCCTTATGTGATGGGTGTGGAGCAAATGGCGGGTATTACTGTACCTGACCGCGCGCAATGTATCCGTGTCATGATGTCTGAATTGTTCCGTATCAATAACCACTTATTGTATATCGGTACTGCGATTCAAGATGCCGGCGGTATGACACCAGTCTTCTACATGTTTGCGGATCGTCAAAAAATCTATGACGCGATTGAAGCAATCACTGGTTACCGTATGCACCCAGCATGGTTCCGTATCGGTGGTACAGCGCATGACTTGCCAAACAACTGGCAGCATCTGATTCGTGAAATCCTAGATTGGATGCCGAAGCGTATGAATGAATACTACACCGCTGCATTACGCAACTCAGTATTTATTGGTCGTACCCGTAACGTAGCTCAATATGATGCAAAATCTGCATTGGCTTGGGGCGTGACTGGTACAGGTCTGCGTGCAACAGGTATTGACTTCGACGTTCGTAAATATCGTCCATACAGTGGCTATGAAAACTACGACTTCGATGTGCCACTTGAGTACGAAGGCGATGCTTATGCACGTGTCATGGTTCACTTCCGTGAAATTGAAGAATCACTCAAAATCGTGAAGCAATGTTTAGACAACATGCCTTCAGGTGCGTACAAAGCAGATCATCCATTGGCTGTTCCACCACCAAAAGACAAGACTTTACAAGACATTGAAACCTTGATTACGCACTTCTTAAGCGTATCTTGGGGTCCAGTCATGCCTGCAGGTGAAGCATCTGTGATGGCGGAAGTGGTCAAAGGTGCGTCGAACTACTACTTGACTTCAGACAAGTCAACCATGAGTTATCGTACCCGTATTCGTACACCGACCTTCACGCATTTACAGCAAATGCCTTCTGTTATTAACGGCAGCTTAATGTCTGACTTGATCATTTATTTAGCGACTATTGACGTCGTTATGGCTGACGTGGATCGCTAAGGGGTAAACGCATTATGATGATTTTGACTGATAAAAAGCCACGCGTGAATGTTGAAGGGATTTTGACTACGGACGAAATCCACGAAATTGAACATCACATTGGTCACTACCCGTACCCACGTGCAGCATCTTTGGATGCTTTGAAGTGTGTACAACGCCGTAATGGCTGGGTAGATGACGCGCAGCTAAACGCCATTGCTCAGTTATTGACAATCAGTGTTGCTGATTTGGAAGGTGTTGCAACTTTCTATAACCGTATTTACCGTCAACCCGTGGGTCGTAACGTCATTTTACTTTGTGACTCGATTGCATGTTTCTTGATGGGTGCGGAAACTTTAGCAGAAGCTTTTCAGCGCGAGTTAGGCATTCAGTTTGGTCAAACGACTGCTGATGGTCGTTTTACTTTGCTGCCGATTTGCTGCTTAGGTAACTGTGACAAAGGCCCAACCTTAATGGTGAATGAAGACACTCACGGTTTGGTTGAAGTTTCTTCAGTGAAACAGTTATTGGAGAAGTATGTATGAATACCGAACCAAAACCAATTTATGGCGAAGGTAACCCAGAAACGCATCCATTAACTTGGCGTTTGAGTAAACAAGAGCACGTTCGTAATGCAGATGATTACGAAGCGCTTGAAGGTTACGCGGGTCTGAAAAAAGCAATCACTATGCCGCCGAAAGATGTGCTTGAAGTGATTAAAGCTGCGACCGTAAAAGGCCGTGGTGGTGCGGGCTTCCCAGCAGGGATCAAATGGTCTTTGATGGCGCCAAATGACAATTCAGGTCCACGTTACCTGATTTGTAATGCCGATGAGATGGAACCAGGAACCTTTAAAGACCGTTTGTTGATGGAAAAACTTCCTCACCAATTGATCGAAGGGATGTTGATTGCAGCGTATACGCTAGAAGCAACTCATGGTTATATCTTTATTCGTGGCGAGTACATTGAAGCGGCTGCTTACTTAAATGAAGCGCTTGAGCAAGTTCGTGCCAAAGGTTACTTGGGTGAAAACATCCTTGGAACTGGCTGGAGCTTCGAGTTGCATGTGCATACTGGTGCGGGCCGTTATATCTGTGGTGAAGAAACTGCATTAATCAACTCGCTTGAAGGTCGCCGTGCAAACCCACGTACGAAACCACCATTCCCACAAGTTGCAGGTGCTTGGGGTCGTCCTACCATTGTTAACAACGTAGAGACCTACAATAACCTACCAGCAATCATGTTGCGTGGTCCTGAATGGTATATCGGCTTATCTGCGGGTAAATCGAAAGATCCAGGCACAAAAATTTATGGTGCATCTGGCAAGGTGAAATTCCCTGGTCTTTGGGAGCTTCCATTTGGTACAACTGCGCGTGAAGTCATTGAAGACTATGCGGGCGGTATGCGTGATGGCTTGAAGCTTAAAGCATGGTTACCGGGTGGTGCGTCTACAGACTTCTTGGCTGCTGAACACATTGATCTACCGATGGATGCTGAGAGCATCATGAAAGCAGGTTCACGTTTAGGTACGTGTTTGCTGATGGTGGTGGATGAAACGCAATGTATGGTTTCAGCGACTCGTAACTTAGAAGAATTCTTTGCACGTGAGTCATGTGGTTTCTGTACGCCTTGTCGTGATGGTTTACCGTGGGCGGTGAAAGCACTGAAAGCATTGGAAGATGGTACAGGTAAGAAAGAAGATATCGATCACTTACAAGAACTTACTCGTAAGCTTTGGATTGGTAAGACTTTCTGTGCGCATGCTCCGGGTGCAATGGAACCGTTGATGGGTGCACTCAAATATTTCCGTGGCGAGTTTGAAGCAAAAGTAGTGAATGCTGCTGCGCAAACTAGCAACGTAGAACAAGCTTAAGGAATTCGACTATGGCTACAATTCATGTCGATGGCAAATCGTACGAAGTCAATGGCTCAGAGAACTTGCTGCAAGCATGTTTGTCTTTGGGTATTGATATCCCGTACTTTTGTTGGCATCCATCCTTAGGTTCTGTCGGTTCTTGCCGTCAATGTGCCGTGACTCAATACGCGAATCCTGAAGATACGCGTGGTCGTTTAGTCATGTCATGTATGACGCCTGCATCTGACAATACCTACATCTCGATTGAAGACAAAGAAGCGAAAGACTTCCGTGCGTCAATTGTTGAGTTCTTGATGACGAACCACCCACACGACTGTCCAGTGTGTGAAGAAGGTGGTCACTGTCATTTACAAGATATGACCGTGATGACTCAACACGATCGTCGTCGTTACCGTTTCACTAAACGTACACACTACAACCAAGAGCTGGGCTCATTCATTTCACACGAAATGAACCGTTGTATCGCATGTTACCGTTGTGTTCGTTACTACAACGACTATGCGGGTGGTACTGACTTTGGTGTGTATGCAAGCGCGTCACGTGTTTACTTTGGTCGTCCTGAGTCAGGCACTTTAGAGTCTGAATTCTCGGGTAACTTAACTGAAATCTGTCCAACAGGTGTATTCACCGACAAAACTCACTCAGAACGTTATAACCGTAAGTGGGACATGCAGTATGCGCCAAGCGTATGCCAAGGCTGTTCTTCGGGTTGTAATATTTCTCCGGGTGAGCGTTATGGCGAACTTCGTCGTGTCGAAAACCGTTTCAACGGTGAAGTGAACCAATACTTCTTGTGTGACAAAGGTCGTTTTGGTACAGGTTATGTGAACCGTGCAGATCGTCCACGTCAACCGCAGTTCCGTGATGGTGCTGAAGTCACTACAGTTTCTGTAGATCAGGCATTAGATACGGTGATTGCAAATATCCAAGGCAAAAAAGTCTTAGGTATTGGTTCTCCACGGGCATCACTTGAGTCGAACTTCGCGCTTCGCAAATTAGTCGGTCAAGAGAACTATTCAACAGGTATGTCTCAAAAAGAGCAAAACTTGGTTGAATTGGCTGCATCGATTATGCAAACCGAAGGTGTATATAACCCCGGTATGCGTGAAATCGAAAGCTATGATGCCGTGCTTATTTTGGGTGAAGACTTAACGCAAACTGCGCCACGTATGGCGTTGTCTGTTCGTCAAGCGGCGAAAAACAAAGCCAAAGAAATGGCTGCAGAACGTCGTACTCAAGACTGGTTAGCAGAACCGCTACAACGTATTGCTCAAGATGCGAAATCACCGATTTTCATCCTCGCTGCAACGCAAACTCGTCTTGCTGATGTTGCTGCAGGTGAAGTGGTTGCTTCTCCAAACGACATCGCTCGTTTAGGTTTTGCCGTTGCTGCTGCTGTGAAAGGTGATGCAATTCTTGGTCTGGCAGATGATGCGAAAGCATTTGCTCAGAACATTGCAGATACACTGAAAGCGGCGAAGAAACCACTGATCATTTCAGGTACAAGTTTACAAGACGCATCTATCATGGAAGCTGCTGCACAAGTCGCGCAAAATCTTGGTGGAAATGCTGGCTTAAGCTTGACTGTTCCTGAAGTGAACTCTATGGGCTTAGCAATCTTCGGTGGACAAAGCTTAGAACAAGCGTTTGCACAAGACTATGACACGGTTGTGATCGTTGAAAATGATCTATTCCGTCGTTTGCCAGCGGTACAAGTTGAAGCAGCACTTTCTGGTAAAGATGTGATTGTTTTAGATCACTCTGAAACTGAAACTGTGAAGAAAGCGGATATCGTACTTTCTGCTGCGTCATTTGCTGAAGGCGATGGTACGGTTGTCTCTCAAGAAGGCCGTGCACAACGTTTCTATCAAGTGTATGACCCGAGCTACTACAAACCTGAACTGGCGATCAAAGAATCTTGGCGCTGGTTACATGCCATTGAAACAGGTGTGAAGGGTAAAGCGATTTCTTGGACCTTGCTTGATGACGTAATCGAGTCAGTTGCGAAAAACGTACCTGCACTTGCTGCGATTCAAGATGTAGCTCCAGATGCGGGCTTCCGTGTCCATGGTTTGAAAGTTGCGCGTGAACCGCGTCGTTACTCTGGTCGTACCTCTATGCGTGCACCATTGAACGTGCATGAACCGAAACAACCGACAGATATCGACTCGGCATTAACATTCTCTATGGAAGGTTATGTTGGGAACCAGACGCCGTCTTCACTGGTACCATTTGCATGGTCAGCAGGTTGGAACTCACCACAAGCTTGGAACAAATTCCAAGATAACGTGGGTGGTCACTTAAAAGGTGGTGATTCGGGTGTGCGTTTATTCGATCGTTTAGCGAAGCGTCCAGCACGTAGTTTCGTTGCTCCAGCGGTTGTGGTTGCAAACCCTGAAAGCTTCCGTTTAGTGCCGATGCATCACATTTTTGCTTCTGGTGAATTTACTGTGAAAACACCTGCGATGGAATCGCGTATTCCTGAAGCGGTCTTTGCAGTGGGTGAGCAAGATGCAACTCGTTTGAATGTTCAAGATGGTCAAAAAATCACTGTGAAAGCAGGCGAGACTTCGATCGTACTTCCAGTTCAAGTGATTGATTATTTACCTACAGGTTATATTGGTTATCCAGTTGGTCTTGCACCTACGGTTTCACTTGCTGAGCCTGTATCAGTCGCGGTAGGAGCGTAATTCATGCAACAAGAATTAATCCGTCAAACGCCGCTTTGGGCTGAGAACTGGCCAATTGCCTACTCAGTCATTCAAGCGATTGTGATTTTACTCGTTGTAGTACTCATCGCTGCGTTGATGTCTTTTATTGAGCGTCGTTTACTGGGCTTATGGCAAGACCGTTATGGTCCGAACCGTGTAGGTCCTGGGGGGATGTTCCAGATCGTTGCCGACATGCTGAAAATCATGTTCAAAGAAGACTGGACACCAAAGTTTGCTGACAAATTGACTTTCCGTTTAGCTCCTGCTGTTGCCATGGCAACAGCGGTGATGTCGTTCATGGTTATTCCTGTATCACCATACTTAGGTGTTGCAGACATGAGCATCGGTCTATTGTTCTTTATGGCAATGGCAGGTATTGCAGTCTATGCTGTATTGTTTGGTGGTTGGTCCTCAAACAACAAATATGCATTGCTTGGCGGTCTACGTTCTGCAGCTCAAACCATTTCCTATGAAGTGTTCTTGGGTATTTCATTGATGGGTGTGGTTGCAATTGCAGGCTCATTCAATATGCGTGAAATTGTAGAAGCACAAAAAGATGTATGGTTTGTCATCCCACAGTTCTTAGGTTTCTTAATCTTCGTGGTTGCAGGTGTTGCGGTCACTCACCGTCATCCATTTGACCAACCAGAAGCAGAACAAGAATTGGCGGAAGGTTACCACGTCGAGTACGGCGGTATGAAATGGGGGATGTTCTTCGTTGCGGAATATGTCAACGTGGTTCTGATCTCTGCATTGATCGTAACGCTATTCTTCGGTGGTTGGTTAGCGCCATTTAACATCGATATTCCGTTCATTCCACCAGTATTCTGGTTCATTATCAAAACAGCATTCTTTGTGATGATGTTTGTCTTGGCTCGTGGTTCACTTATGCGTCCGCGTTATGACCAAGTGATGAACTTTGGTTGGAAGATTTGCTTACCATTAGCGTTAGTTAACTTATTAGTTACTGGCGCAGTGATTCTGTGGTAAGGGCAGGGAGAATAAAATGTATAAAATTCTAGCTGGGTTCGGGTCAATCGTACGTTCACTGTGGATGGTTTTCTCACACGTGACACGTAAACGTGACACCATTCTTTACCCAGAAGTGCCAGCCGAACAAATTGTTCCACCACGTTTCCGTGGTCGTATCGTGTTAACACGTGACCCAGATGGTGAAGAACGTTGTGTTGCGTGTAACTTATGTGCAGTTGCATGTCCTGTTGGCTGTATTTCACTACAAAAAGCAGAAAAAGAAGATGGTCGTTGGTATCCGGAGTTTTTCCGTATCAACTTCTCACGCTGTATTTTCTGCGGTATGTGTGAAGAAGCATGTCCGACGACTGCAATTCAAATGACTCCAGATTTCGAGTTGGGTGAATACGTTCGTCAAGACTTGGTATATGAGAAAGAAAACTTACTCATTTCAGGTCCTGGTAAATACCCAGACTACAACTTCTACCGTGTAACAGGTATGGCTGTAACTGGAAAAGACAAAGGTCAAGCGCAGCGTGAAAGCGCACCAGTTGATGTACGGAGCTTATTACCATGATGTGGCCATTTTATTTGATGGCACTTGTGGCCATCGTTTCTACGATTCGTGTTGTGACCAACGCGAATCCTGTACACGCTTTATTAAGCTTGATCGTGTCACTTCTTGCAGTTGCAGGCATGTTTATGATCGTGGGTGCGCCATTTGCTGGCGCGCTTGAGATCATCGTCTATGCAGGCGCGATCATGGTGTTATTCGTATTCGTAGTGATGATGTTAAACCTTGGTCAACACACCGTTGAACAAGAACGTAAATGGTTAACATCGTCTGCTTGGGCATATCCAGCGCTCATGAGCTTCTTAATGGGCTTGGTGTTGGTGTGGATGCTCGGCTCTGACTACACAGCGGCTGGCCCTGTTATGGGGACTGAAGTTGTGGGTCCAAAAGTCGTTGGCCAAGCACTCTTTACTCACTATTTATTATTGGTTGAAGTTGCTGCCATGTTATTGCTTGCTGCGTTGGTTGCAGCATTCCATCTTGGCAAACGTGAACCAGGTGCAGAAGAGGACAAACAATAATGGGCAACATCCCTTTAGAACATGGTTTGATTGTTGCAACCATTCTTTTTGCACTGGGTTTTTACGGTGTGATGGTGCGACGCAATCTATTATTTATGTTAATGAGTCTTGAAATCATGATGAACGCAGCTGCGCTTGCGTTTGTTTTGGCTGGTAGTGCATGGGTACAACCAGACGGACAAATCATGTTTATTCTGATCTTAACGCTTGCTGCGGCAGAGGCTTGTATTGGTCTTGCGATCGTCCTTCAGTTCTACCATCGCTTCCATCACTTGGATGTGGATGCTGCTAGTGAGATGCGCGGATGAGTTTTTTATATTTAACAGTATTATTCCCGCTCATTGGTTTTGTCCTTTTAGCGGCAGGTCGCAACAAGCTTCCTGAAAATGTCGCTGCCATTATTGGTGTGGGAGCGGTTGGCCTTTCTGCATTGGTTGCTTTGATCGCTGGTCTAGACTTTGTTAATAATGGCAAAGTGACTTATGTTCAACATCTTTGGACATGGTTCAATGTAGGTAACCTAAGCCCAGGCATTAGCTTACATCTTGACGGTTTATCACTGCTCATGATGGGTATGGTGACGGGTGTGGGTTTCCTGATTCACATCTTTGCATCATGGTACATGCGTGGTGAAGAAGACTTCGCGCGTTTCTTCTCTTATTTCAACCTGTTCGTTGCCAGCATGTTGCTGCTCGTATTGGGCGATAACTTAGCGTTATTGTTCTTAGGTTGGGAAGGCGTAGGTCTATGCTCTTACTTGCTGATTGGTTACTACTATCAAAACCCTGCAAATGGTTTTGCAGCAATTAAAGCATTTACCGTAACACGTGTCGGTGACGTTTTCTTATTGATCGCTTTGTTCTTAATTTACCAACAGTTCGGTACTTTAAACATTGCTGAAGTGGTTGCAGCTGCACCAACAGTGATGACACAAAGTTCATCTTTAACCATTTGGACAGCACTCATGTTGTTCTTGGGTGCGGCAGGTAAATCTGCACAGATCCCATTACAAACATGGTTGGCCGATGCAATGGCAGGTCCTACACCTGTATCTGCATTGATCCACGCTGCAACGATGGTAACTGCAGGTGTTTACCTGTGTTGCCGTATGTACACCGTGTTTGAAATGGCGCCTGAAGTGATGATGTTTATCTCAATCACAGGTGCGGTAACGTTGTTAGTGGCTGGTTTTGCTGCATTGGTTCAAACCGACATCAAACGTATTTTGGCTTACTCAACGATGAGTCAGCTGGGTTATATGTTTATGGCTGTGGGTGCTGAAGCTTATCAAGCAGGCTTGTTCCACATGCTGACTCACGCATTCTTCAAGGCATTATTGTTCTTGTCTTCAGGTGCAGTGATTTTGGCTTACCACCACGAACAAAACATCTTCAAGATGGGCGGTTTGTTCTACAAGAACAAATTCCTATTTGCTTGTTTCGCCATTGGTGGCGGTGCATTGGCAGCGATTCCATTCATTACAGTCGGCTTCTTCTCGAAAGATGCGATCTTGGGCGCAGTTTGGGTACAAGGCGAATCAATCGCAGTATATAACTCATTATATTGGGTGGGTGTAGCTGGTGCTTTCTTAACGTCGATTTACACATTCCGTCTGATTTGGGTTGTGTTCTTTGGTAAAGAAAATACACCGTATCATGCGATTAAAGGCATTACCTTTTGGGGTCCTTTGGCGATTCTTGCTGTACTTTCAACTTTCGTCGGTGCGGCACTTAAAGCACCTGTGGAAAGCATTTTAAATGCAGCAAAAATTCCAGCATTTGTGATTCCTGAAGCTTTAGAACATGGCATGCATAGCGCTGAATGGACTGCTGTAGGTATTGCATTGGTTGGTTTAGTGATTGGTGTGGTCTTATTCGCGTTTGCTTATAGCGCAGTGAAAGGCTTTGCTAAAACGTCATTGGGTGCAGGTCTTGCAAACATTTGCCGTAATGCACTGGGCTTCGATGCGCTTTATGACATCGTTTTTGTGAAACCATATTTGCTTATTGCGAAGATTTTAGGTCGTGATCCAATTGATCGTTTGTGGTTAGTCTTGCCTGCACTTGTAAAAGGTGGTCATAGCTTCACAAGTTCACGTCAAACGGGTTCATTGCGTGATTACGCATCAAGCATGGCATTAGGTATCTTTGTATTGCTAATGGTCTTGATCGTAACTCAGATCGTGGGGAAATAAGATGGAAATCACAAACAACTGGATTCTACCCGCGCTGATCTTAGTTCCGTTCATTGCTGGTTTTATTTGTTGGTTAGTCGACAAACTCGACGACAAACTGCCGCGTTATATCGCGTTAGTGGGTATGCTCATTACTTTGGGCTTAACTGTTGCGCTATGGCAGACAGGTACATTTAACTACGAACTTGGCGCGAAAGTGCCATCGTGGTCTGCTGAATTCATGTTGCCATGGATTCAGACTTTAGGCATTAACATCCACTTAGCGGTGGATGGTCTATCTCTATTAATGGTGGGCTTAACTGCACTTTTAGGTGTGTTGGCTGTCGGCTGTTCTTGGGGTGAAATTCAAAAGAATGTTGGTTTCTTCCACTTAAACCTTTTATGGTCTTTGGGTGGTGTGATCGGTGTATTCTTAGCGATTGACATGTTCTTGTTCTTCTTCTTCTGGGAGATGATGCTTGTACCTATTTACTTCTTGATCGCACTTTGGGGTCATAAAGGAGCAGAAGGTAAGTCACGTGTTTATGCTGCAACCAAATTCTTTATCTATACGCAAGTCGCTGGTCTTATTATGTTGATCGGTATCCTAGGCCTTGTGGTTTATGGTTACATGATGACGGGTATGATCGGTTTTGATTACAACTACTTATTAGCTGTAGCCAACACTTTAGACAAAGAATTACCTACCGTTGCTTATGCATTCATGCTGTGTTTATTTGTCGGTTTTGCGGTAAAACTTCCAGTTTTCCCATTACACGGCTGGTTACCAGATGCGCATGCACAAGCACCTACAGCAGGTTCGGTTGACCTTGCAGGTATCTTAATTAAGACCGCTGCATATGGTTTACTACGTTTTGTGATTCCATTCTTCCCAGCGGCTTCTGCACAGTTTGCAGACATCGCGATCATTTTCGGTTTAATCGGTATCTTCTACGGTGCTTGGTGTGCTTTCCAGCAAACCGATATGAAACGTTTACTTGCGTATACGTCAATTTCGCACATGGGCTTTGTTTTACTTGCGATTTACGCAGGTAACATCTTAACCTTCCAAGGTTTGATGATCATGATGTTGGCACATGGCCTATCATCTGCTGCATTGTTCATTATGTGTGGTCAAGTGTACGAGCGTGTTCATACACGTGATATGCGTTTGATGGGTGGTATGCGTGGCCAGTTCCCATATCTTGCATTCTTCCTCATGTTCTTCGTGGCGGCGCTTGTAGGTATTCCGGGTCTAGGTAACTTCATTGGTGAGTTCCTGATCTTGATGGGTTCTTATGCAAAATTCCCAGTGTTTACTATTCTTGCAGCAGTAAGCTTAGTATTTGCAGGTCTTTATGGCTTGATTCTGATCCACAAAGCGTTGTTTGGTACGCCAAACGAAGAACAACAGCAGCACTACAACAACCCATTGAAAGATTTAAATGCGCGTGAAGTAGTGATCTTGTTAATCTGTGCTTTCGGTCTGTTATGGCTTGGTTTGTACCCACAAAGCTTCCTTGATATTTCAAATTCAAGCATGGCGTGGTTAGCGAACAGCTACATTCCTGTACAAGAAGTAGTTGACGTTGCGAGTCAAGCAACTGTTCAACTCGAAAATGTGGAGATGCAATAAGTCATGAACTTCACAATGTCATTTTCTGAGCTTATGCCTTTAGCTCCTGTGATGATCGTTGCTTTAACAACGATCGTCGTGATGATTCTTACTGCAATTAAGCGTAACCATAACTTAATTGCGACAGCATCAGTGGTGGGCTTAAACCTTGCAGCAGCATATGTACTCTTCACAATGTTCGGTGGTGCTTTTAAACCAGCGAACGTGATGGGTATGTTCATGGTGGATGCGTTCACCTTGCTGTACCAAGTAATTATTCTAATTGCTGCTTTGGCATGCTGTACTCTGTCGCATGCCTATATCGAAAGCTATAAAGATAACCGTGAAGAGTTGTATATCTTAATGTTGTCATCAGTGACTGGTGCAATGTTAATGGTGGCAAGCTCTCACTATGCATCGTTCTTCATTAGCCTTGAGTTGATGTCAATTCCTGTATATGGCTTATTGGCCTATACACACCAGCGCTCTAAGTCTTTAGAAGCGGGTGTGAAGTACTTGGTGCTTTCAGCAACAGCTTCGGCAATGTTGTTGATGGGTATGGCTTATATTTACGCGTACACAGGTTCAATGTCGTTCTATGACAATGTTCAAGCGTTAATGCAAAACATTCAACAGCCAATGGTACTTTTAGGTTTAGGCCTGATTGTTTTTGCTGTGGCATTCAAACTGTCTTTAGCGCCATTCCACAAATGGACGCCAGACGTTTATGCAGGTGCACCAACTCCGATCGCAACTTTCCTTGCAACAGCTGCAAAAGTAGCGACGATTGGTCTGTTTGTACGTTACATCTTAACTTCAGGTGCGATCCTTGTTGACTCAATCGTGACGATCTTAACCGTGATTGCGGTGTTATCGATCTTGGTGGGTAACTTCCTTGCAGTGAAACAAGTGAACTTGAAACGTATCTTGGCATACTCTTCAATTGCGCACTTTGGTTACTTGTTGATTGGTTTAATCAGCATGACTTATGCAAGCCTTGGTAATGTTTCGGTCTATGTGATCACTTATGTGTTAACTACGATTGGTGCGTTCGGTGCGGTTGCATTGATGTCTAGTCCATACAACAACGTAGACGAAGCAGAAAGTCTAGCGGACTACCGTGGTCTATTCTGGCGTCGTCCAGTGCTGACTGCCGTATTAACCGTGATGATGCTATCGCTTGCAGGTATTCCATTGACAGCGGGCTTCATTGGTAAGTTCCTTGTGGTCATGGCTGCGGTAACGACTCAGCACTGGTTCCTTGCTGCGATGATCATTGTTGGTTCTGGTATTGGTCTGTACTACTACCTCCGTGTGATGGTTGTTATGTACATGACACCACCAGATGCACCGCGTGTAGATGCTGTGGATCATTGGGGCCAAAAAGTGGGTGGTATTATGGTGCTTTTAGCTGCGGCAGCAGTGCTTGTGATTGGTATCTATCCAGATCCAATTATTAAGTTAGCACTTCAGTCAGAGATCTTATCTCCAATCCACTTTATGCTTTCTCAACAGCACTAATTTTTAAAAACGTTTCGTTTTAACAAAAAAGCCTCCATCAATTGGGGGCTTTTTTGTTTTTATCGCACGATAAAAAGCTTTATAATGTAAGGAATTTTATTTTACCTTTTAGGTGCTCTCCCGTGGCTATCCATGAAATTCGTCATCCACTGATTCGTCATAAGCTTGGTCTTCTTCGTCGTGCAGATATCAGCACTAAAAACTTCCGTGAGCTGGCTCAGGAAGTGACCATGCTGTTGACCTATGAAGCGACCAAAGATTTACCTGTTTGCGACCATGAAATTGATGGTTGGAATGGTAAAGTAACGGTAGACCGCATTGTGGGTAAAAAAATCACCGTTGTGCCAATTTTACGTGCGGGTATTGGCATGTTAGATGGTTTCTTAAACCTGATCCCAAGTGCCAAAGTGTCTGTACTGGGTTTAGAGCGTGATGAAGAAACGCTTGAAGCACGTACTTATTACAAAAAATTAGTTCCAGATGTACAAAACCGTTTAGCGATGATTATCGACCCGATGCTTGCAACGGGTTCTTCATTGGTTGCTGCGATTGATGTATTGAAAGCAAGTGGCTGTAAAGACATCCGTGTGATGGTATTGGTTGCGGCGCCTGAAGGCATTAAACGTGTTTTGGATGCGCATCCAGATGTCACTATTTTCACAGCTTCAATTGACCAAGGCTTAAATGCCAATGGTTATATCGTGCCGGGTCTAGGCGATGCGGGCGACAAAATCTTTGGTTCAGTTCAAAAAGATTAAGATTAAGCCCCAGCAAAAAGAGGCTTTTATAGCCTCTTTTTTATAAACTACAACAAAGCGTGTACATATTAGGATCTGTTTATGAAGGCCGAGCAATATCAAGGAAAAGTTAAGCAATATAATGCGGATAAAGGTTTTGGCTTTATTTCCTCACCTGAAGGTGACGTATTTTTTCATATCTCGGATTTCCCTGCAGACTCAGGTGAGCCGAAACGTAATGAACGCGTGAAATTTAATGTGGTTGAGAATGGCGACCGCTATAAAGCGATTAAAATTGAGCGGGTTGAAGACAACTCTGCCAAAGCCAAGAAATCGAAAGTCTCAAGCCATAATAAATCGATCACCACAGACTTATTGTCTAATTTTAGACGCTAAGTCAGCGTTGATTCAGAGTGCAATCGTGCAAAGATTAATCTTTGCATTTTGAAGCTAAGAGGATTTTTAGTCTCTTTTTTATTGATTACAATACGAAAAATACAATTGAATAGAGCAGATTATGTTTCTGAAAGGGAAAATCAAAAGCTTTAGTACCTCACGTGGTTTTGGTTTCATTGAGGTGGAGGGGGATATTGATGATGTATTTTTTCATATCAAAGATTTGCCACAGCACAACATTGAACCCAAGATTGGTGAAGCGCTTCAGTTTATGATTGTAGAAGACCAAGGCAAGTTTAAGGCTGGCAATATCCAGCGGCTCGGTCTGTCCTCAGAAAGCAAAGCAACGACATCACCCAATAAGAAAAAAGCGCATACCCAAGCCTCGCCACGTTACCATGAGGCGGGACATAAAAGTACCATCATCACCGTGATTGGCATCATTATCGTCGCGGTATTGAGCTTTTTGACCTATGGGAAATATCAAAGTTATAGTGCAGAAAAACAGCGTAAAGCTGAACAGTTGATGCTTGAGCAGCAACAGATTGTAGAAGAACAGCGTAAAGCTTTAGGAAAGTTGCCCGATCAAATCCTATCTGAGCAAGGGAAGCGTAATTTAGATGCAGGTCTGCATCAGACCAATCAACCTCGCTCGGAACGTGTGACGGAAAGCATTGATAAACAAAATGGTCGTTTACCTGTCAGCACTGGACAGTTTAAATGCGATGGACGAACCCATTGCTCCCAAATGCGTTCTTATGAAGAAGCGGTTTATTTCTTAAGGAATTGTCCAAATACCAAAATGGATGGGAACAATGATGGTGAGCCTTGTGAGCGCCAATTTGGGAAATAAAAAAAGCACCCTCGGGTGCTTTTTGCTTACTTATTTTTCGCAGAATTTCATAAAGGCTTTGAGTCCTGGGCCTTGGTACTTCTGACGATGTACCAACATGAACAGTGGACGTGTTAGAGACCAGAACGGCGTATCAAGTACCACCAACTGGCCTTTTTCGCGCAAAGGTTCAGTTGCCAGCTTTGAAATACAGGACATCCCTAAACCACCCGCCACGATTTTTAAAATCGCTTCATTATGACCTAAAGTTAGACGGATATTGGCATCAGGCAAGTCTTTTAAAATAGCATTATCAAACACTTCACGCGTACCTGAACCTTCTTCGCGCAAGATCCACTCGACCGATTTAAAGTCTTCAGGCGTTAATGTGCGATTTAACTGCGCCAAAGGATGATCTGGTGCACAGCAGACCGCTAATTCATCGTCACGCCAGTGAATACATTGCAGTTGCGGCAAGTGACAAGAGCCTTCAATCAAAGCCAAATCTAGTTGGAACTGATTCACCGCCTCAATCATTTGACGGGTGTTACCAACTTGCAGTTGTAAATGGGCTTGAGGCTGAATTTGTAAGAAATCAGCCATTAGGTCAGGCATGAGGTAGTCACTGATGGTCAGGGTTGCACCCAAACGCAAATCAATGCTTTGTAACTCACCTTTAGCGGCTTGCTCGAAAGCATCACAGCGACCCAAAATTTCTAAAGCTTGTGGCAGCAGGAAACGACCCAGATCATTGAGCTGAAGACGCTTACCTAGACGGTCAAACAGAGGAGCTCCCAAACCGTCTTCTAGATCTGCTAAAGCCATACTCGCAGCACTCTGGGTGAGTCGAACCGCATCACTGGCTTTGGTTACTGTGCCTTCTTGAGCAACTGCTACAAAAACCGCCAACTGGCGTAAAGTCATGCGCATGAATATAGCCTTAACATTTAAAAAATATTAACAAATTATGTGGTCATGCTAACATGAGCAACGTCTTTGATGCCACGCTGAAATCATGTCAATTGAAAAATTTAGCCTAGAAAAGGTTTTATCCGTACACCGTTGGACCAATACACTTTTTAGCTTCACTATGACGCGACCTGCACATTTTAAGTTTACCGCAGGACAATTTGCCCGTATTGGCATCAAAGTGGGTGATGAATTGGTGGTTCGAGCGTATTCGGTGGTGTCCTCTCCCTTTGATGAAACTTTAGAGTTTTTCTCGATTGTGGTGCCTGAAGGTGCATTTACCTCGAATTTACAACACTTAAAAGTTAATGATGAGATCTACCTCGAAAAGATCCCGTACGGCTTTTTGACCTTGGCGCGTTATCAGTTGCCGTTACCAAAAGACTTATGGCTACTGGGCACAGGGACAGGACTTGCACCTTTTATCTCGATGTTGCAAGACTTTGAGACGTGGTCGAAATACGAGAGCATTACACTGGTTTATAGTGTACGTACAGCCTCTGAACTGGCCTATGCAACACGCATTCAAGAAATTGCAGAGACCTTTGGTGAGGGCCATACAGGCTTTAAATTTGTGCCGATTATTACCCGTGATCCGCATGCACCACTGCATGACCGTTTACCCGTACTGATTGAAAATGGTGAGCTTGAAAAAGCAGTCGGTTTGAGTCTGAACCCTGAAACCAGCCATGTGATGCTGTGTGGTAACCCGCAAATGGTCGAAGATACCAAAGAGGCATTAAAAGCACGTGGCCTGACCATGAACCGCCGTGGTGAAGGAAATATCGCGGTCGAAAACTATTGGTAAGCTTCAAAAGCTCACATGGATAGCGATATCAAAGTATTGCTAAAACATCGCTTTAGCACAGAGAAAGAGACGAAATATCGCGTAGGTTTTGTTGTTGACTGAAACACTTTAAACTGAGGAGCAGTGGGGTAAATGCTAAAAATGGATTCATTCCTAATCGGTTGATGGTGTTATTTGCTGGTTTGGCATTTACTTTGGGGCTTTGTATTACCTTATATATCGGTAAAACTGCTTCGGCTCAAATGAGTAAATCCAGCGGTCAAACCTTATATATTGCTGCGAAGAGTATCAGTAATACTTTGGCCAATTCGTTGACAGAACGCGAACGGGAAATGGTGCTTTTGAGTCAATCACCGTTTATTGCTGAGGCAGACTTTAATAATCCACGTGTTCAACAGCAACTCGATCAAGTTAAAAAATCATATCAATATTATGCATGGCTTGGGATTGCTAACCCTGAAGGGAAAGTCGAAGTTGCGGCAAACCATTTATTGCAAGGTGCAGATGTATCTGAGCGGGATTGGTTTATTCACGGCTCCAAGCGAGTGTATTTGGGCGATGCACACAAGGCTGTTCTACTCGCCAAAAAAATCAAGGCCATTAACCCGAATGAACCGATGCGATTTATTGATTTTGCGACTCCCATTTATGACCCTACAACGCATAAAATAAAAGGCGTTTTGGCTGCGCATGCAGACTGGAGCTGGGCAAGCCATGTGCTGAAAAGTTCATTGTCTGAAAATGCCGCACAACGTGGGATTGAAGTATTTATTGTGAACCAAGCGGGTGAAATTCTATATCCGTTTAAAAGTATTGGTCAGGTGAACCCTCCGAGTTTTAGTAAACAACATGGCAATTACTTTGTGCATGACTGGGGAGAGGGACAAAACTACCTCACCACGGATGTTCCTGTGTTTTCACAAACACAGATGAACTTGGGTTGGCATGTCATGATTCGCCAGCCAGTTTCGATAGCCTTGGTAGAAGTTCGGTCACTGCAACATCAAATCTTAGCTATTGGTTTTGTGATTTCATTACTGCTACTTTTTGTGACTTATCGCTTAGCGAATCGTTTTAGCCGTCCAATTGAAAACTTGGCAAAAAGTGCGCATGCAGTCGAGCAGGGACGTGAAGATGTTTACTTTGAGGCGAATACCAGTATTAGAGAAATTAAAGGCTTGTCACAGTCATTAAATAGTATGACCGACACACTGTTGACACAAAAACATCAGCTAATGGATGCCAATACAACGCTTGAGCAAAAGGTTCAGGAACGCACACAGGAACTTAAAACGGCCAATATAGAATTAGAAAAGTTGGCACGGCATGATGCACTGACAGGACTGTATAACCGCGGTGCATTGACCGATTATCTGGACTATTTATACGCTCAGTTTACACGTAGTCATGTGGGCTATGCGGTGCTGTTGTTGGATGTAGATTACTTTAAAAAAGTGAATGATCAGTATGGGCATGAGGTGGGTGATCGATTCTTAAAAGGGGTGGCATAGGTGTTGTCCTCGAACATCCGTGAGTCGGACTTTGTTGCTCGTTATGGTGGTGAAGAGTTTGTGGTGTTGTTGCCCACGACCACGCTTGAAGGTGCAATGGTTTTAGCTGAAAATCTACGTCAAACTGTCGAACAAGCCCCAATTTTGGATCAGCATCCCATCAGTATTAGTATCGGGGTGAGTGTGGTTCAGGTCACAGATAGTGATGCACAGACTGCCTTGTGCCGTGCCGACCAGCATTTGTACCAAGCTAAAGCGCAAGGGCGTAACCGTGTGGTTGCACTTTAACATTTAGGCTTCGACTGTGGCAGATTGGGGCGATCTGCTACACTGAAGTATCTTCTGCTTTACTGTGCATTATTGTGATGTCTTACGATATAAAAATGAGCCAACTACCTAAGGTTGAGCGCTCCCCGCAGCAGAAAAAATTAAATCGTTTGATTGAGCGTATTGAACAACAAAAACAAGAACTGGCGACATGGCAAAACGCCCAAGCCGACATTCAAAACTATACGCGCAGTAAGCTTTTACCTGTTTATACCGAGTTGCACACGGTTTTATTTGAACAGCTCGATACCTTGTGGAATCACTTAGCCAACGATGCCTTTAGCAAAGCGGACTTGGCGCAGATTGACACCAAAATAGCCGCTTTAGCCAAGATGCTAAAAAAATCTCAGATGCTGACTTCCGCACAGAAAGAACAAGTAGAGAAAGTGGATACTTTCTATAAGCAGCATTCAGAGCATGTACGCGCGAAGAAAGCCAAAGCCATTTTAACGCAAGCGCATGACCTCGCTGAAACGGTAGAGCAAGGCATAGCACTTGATGTTGAAACAGATTGGGAAAGTTATGAATATGATTCTGCCCAATATGCAGCAGAGCGAGAACGCGCCAAGCAGTTGAAACAACAACAAAAACGTGAGCAATCAGCCAAAATGGCAGAGCAGTCACTAAAAACCGTATATTTAAAAATTACCGCGATGATTCACCCTGACCGTGAGCCTGATGAAGCGAAGAAGTTAGATAAGACTGAACTTTTGCAAAAGGTCAATGAAGCTTATGCAGAGCAGGATTTATTTTATTTGCTCAAACTCCAATTACAGTTAGAGACCAATAAAAGCTTAAGCTCAAAGCCTTTAAGTTCTGAACAAGTGAAGTTTTATCAGTTGTCTTTGGAAGCCCAAAGTCAGAACTTGCAAAGCCAGTTAGAGGAAATTTTTGCGTCTTTTCACTTGAGCAGTCATATCAACATCAAACAGCTCAAAATGAATGATGTGTATAAGGTGATTGATAAGGATGTTGCTGAGTTAAAGCAGCAATTGAAGTGGGAAAAAGAGCGTTTAAAGCATATGAAAAAGGTGAGTGGGGTGGAGATGTTGTTGGGGCATCAGCTTCTTTAATTTTTGCTTTTCTCCCTCTCCCTTTGGGAGAGGGAGGTACGGTTACATACTTTCCATAATTTTTTGAACTAAAGCCATTTTTTGTTCACGTGTCAGTAGATTTATATCTTTTTCTTCAATAAATTCATCTAATGCCCCGACTTGTTTGCCACTCATATCTGGAAATCCTGCAAAATTTCTATTAAATCGATCCAAATCAAATATTCTGAAAGTAGCTTTTGCTTTTGGACCGCAAGCTGTGAAAAAGTAGTGGTCTGGATAATCACAATGATTAGAGCGAGTTCTTTTAATGTGTTCCTCATAATTATCGAAGAATGGATGAATAATTTTAAAACGACCCCTTGTGCTCGGGTAGGTGGATTGTGAGCAAGCCGTATTACCATTTACATGGGGGTTTTGGTCTCCTTTTTCTCGATTACAGTCAGGACAAATGACAATTAAGTTTTTAGGTTCAAATAGGAATTGAGGAAATAATGATTTCGGTAAAATATGCTCTACTTGCCAATGCAATCCATTAGTAGAAAAAATATATTGCTTACAATAGAAACAAGTGAGTTTTTGTTCAGATAAATAGTGATTACGAATTAACGAACGAAAACTTTTAACATCCTTATTTTCATCATCATTCCATAACTGATAATTTATTTTATCGTAGCTATCTATAAAAGGCTTAAGTTCTGCAGGTATTACAAAAATTTCCATTTCATCCTCTATAGCTAGCTATAAGATTGAAAAGAATAAATACTTTGTCTTCTTTATCTATTTTTTCATGTTTTATTAATTTTTCTAAGTGTTCGAGTAAGGCTTTACTTTCATCATCTAGATGGAAATCAATTTCTATATTAAACTTATTTAAAATAATAATTAATTTCCTGATCAAATATTCATTATTATTTCCTGGGAAATTAAAAATCTCTGATAGTTGAAAATCTGAAGATCTATTTTTAAAATGATCTATACTATATGTCTCATTTTTTTCTAGATTGTGTATGTAAGTATGTAAATAGTCAGTACCTGAAACAATTTGTGGCGCGTGCGTTGCTATAAAAAAATGACAATTCTCGAAGTTGGAGAAAACTGAGTTTAAGAAGTTAAGTACCTGATTTTGCCATTCTGGATGTAAGTTTATCTCAGGCTCATCAATACAAACTAAAGAGTCATTTTCTAAAAAAATTAATAGAAAAAGTCCCAATGTTAGAAATGAAGTTTCACCTGAGCTGAGATCTCTATATGAAACTTTATGATTTTTTTTTGTAAAGTCTATTTTTTTTATATTCCAAAGACCGAGAGCGATACCATAGCTTAAAGATGAAAATGACTTTAAATTACTAGCGAGAGGGAAATAATAGTCTGTAAGTTTACTATCACAAAGATTGAGGTAAATTTGTTTTAAGATTTCATGATTTTCAGTTTTGTTTTCAAAGTATAGAAGATTATTGTTATAGGTGCCCATAAAAAAATCTGAATTTTTTTTATTTTTATTGAATGTGATGTGGAGATTTTTATCAAAATCTAAAAATAGTAATATTTTGTCCAGTAAATGTTCTCTAATAGGATCTTGCTTTAGTTTTAACATTAATAATGGTATTAACGTTCTAATGCTCCAATCCTTGTATTGCAAAATTGGTGATACATCAAATAGATTTTTTTGGTCTAAAATTTCTATTAGTTTGTAATCTATAAGTTTATTTAAAGCATCGCAATAAGAGAAGTTTTTTTGCAATCCCTGATAGTTGGCATAACAATAATATTTTGAGCCATAAGTTCTAAGTTGTGGAAACTTATGGTACATCGAGTTTGAGAAAGCTAAAACATACTTCTCATCCTTTAGTCTACGCATAATTAAGCTATTTAATAGACGACTTTTACCACTACCATTTTTTCCTACAAGAATTGTAAAAATGTTATTAGTGTTGGATGAAAGTTTTTTGTCATAAAAAGTGTATTTTTTACCGCTACTTTCATGCGTATGGATAAAAGTCATTTTCAATATAAAAGGCTGAATAATCAGCCCTTTATATTACATATTAATTTTAAGATTACAACACTTTACAGCGCTGCAATCTGCTCCATATTCGCTTTAATCTTCGCTAATTGGTCGGCAAATTCAGCCAATTTCACTTTTTCACCTTCAACGACAGCCGCAGGTGCTTTCGCTACAAAACCTTCATTAGAAAGTTTGCCTGCAATGACGTCATGCTGCTTTTGCACTTTGTCTAAGTCTTTCTGTAAACGACCTAATTCCGCTTTCGGGTCAATTAAACCTTTCATTGGAACGAATACAGACACGTGACCAACAACGCTTGATGAAGACAATGGTGGTTGCTCACCATCAGCCAAGAACGTAATGCTTTCAACTTTTGCCAACGCTTTCACTAATGGTTCAATGCGCGCAATCTGTGCTTTTTCTGCTTCAGTGGTATTTTGTAGAAGAACTGGTAATAAACGTGCATTACCTAAGCCCATTTCACCACGGATGTTACGTACTGCACCAATCAAACCTTGAAGCCATTGCATATCGGCTTCAGCCTGTTCGTTTACACGCTCAGGGTTGGCAACAGGGTATTGCGCCAGCATGATGGTTTCGCCAGAAATACCAAGTTTCGGTGCAAGTGTTTGCCAAATTTCTTCAGTCAAATACGGCATGATTGGGTGTGCAAGACGTAACGATGCTTCCATCACCGCAAGTAGTACACGACGAACTTCAGCTTTACGCTCAACTGATACATTTTCATCGTTCAGAACAGGTTTCGTCAGTTCGACATACCAGTCACAGTATTCATTCCAAATGAACTCGTAAATCGCTTGTGCAGCCAAGTCTAAACGATAAGTCGCGAAAGCTTGTTGTACCGAAGCTTCGGCTTTTTGCAGACGGCTTACGATCCACTGTTCAGGCAATTCCCAAAGGTCTTGACGAACTTCAGTGCCAATCACTTGTTCTTCACAGTTCATCATCACGAAACGGGTTGCGTTCCAGATTTTGTTGGCAAAGTTACGGTAGCCTTCAACACGCTTCATGTCGAACTTAATGTCACGACCGGTGTTGGCAAGTGCGCAGAATGTGAAACGAACTGCGTCCGTACCATAGGCTTGAATGCCTTCTGGGAACTCTTTACGGGTTGATTTTTCAATCTTCGCCGCTTGTTTCGGGTTCATTAGACCTGTAGTACGTTTTTGTACCAAAGTCTCAAGGTCAACACCGTCAATCAAGTCAAGAGGATCAAGTACGTTGCCCTTAGACTTCGACATTTTTTGACCTTCGCCATCACGGACTAAACCGTGAACATAGACCGTTTTAAACGGAACTTGTGGCGTACCATCTTCATTTTTCATGAAGTGCATCGTAAACATAATCATACGAGCAACCCAGAAGAAGATGATGTCAAAACCAGTCACCAATACATCCGTTGGGTGGAAGGTATTGAGGAAATAGTTTTCCACATCTTTCTTGGCATCGCCAGTCCAACCAAGAGTTGAGAAGGTCCACAGCGCAGAAGAGAACCATGTATCGAGTACGTCTTCGTCTTGGCTAAGCGTAACATCAGCAGGAATGTTATTTTTCGCACGGACTTCAGCTTCGTCACGACCGACATAGATGTTGCCTTCAGCATCGTACCAAGCAGGGATACGGTGACCCCACCAAAGTTGGCGAGAGATACACCAGTCTTGAATGTTGTTCATCCATGCCATGTACATGTTGCTGTACTGCTCAGGGACAAACTTGATGCGACCGTCTTGAACCGCTTCAATGGCAGGTTGCGCCAATGGTGCAATTTTCACATACCATTGATCGGTCAAAAGTGGCTCAACGATTACGCCTGAACGGTCACCACGAGGTGGTTTCAAGGTATATGGTTGGATTTGATCTAACCAACCTTCAGCATCAGCTTGTTCAACCAGTTTTTTACGCGCTTCAAAACGCTCTAAACCAATATAGTCCGCAGGGGCAGGGATGGTTTTAGAAATTTGCTCGCCCGCTTTCGCGATGTATTCAAACTCAGCCAACACTTCTGCATTTTTATTGAAGATATTGATAATTGGCAATTCACAACGCTTACCGACTTCATAGTCGTTAAAGTCGTGCGCAGGCGTAATTTTCACACAGCCTGTACCGAATTCTTTATCGACATATTCATCTTTAACGATTGGAACAGCACGACCTGTAATTGGCAGGATAATGTTCTGACCCACAAGGTGCGTATAGCGCTCATCATCTAGTGCCACAGCAACCGCAGTATCACCCAGTAATGTTTCAGGGCGTGTGGTTGCGACAACAATGTGGTCTTTACCATCATGGGTACGTAGGTTTTTATCTTCAAAGAAATATTTGAAGTGCCACAGTGAACCTGCTTCTTCTTTATCCGACTCAACTTCGAGGTCAGAAAGCGCAGTTTGCAGTTTTGGATCCCAGTTCACCAAACGTTTGCCACGGTAAATCAAACCGTCTTCGTGCAGTTTAACAAATACTTCTTTTACGGCATTCGATAAACCTTCATCCATCGTAAAGCGTTCACGTGACCAGTCTACTGAAGAACCTAAACGACGGATTTGACGGGTGATGGTGTCGCCTGATTGCTCTTTCCATTCCCAGATTTTTTCGATGAATTTTTCACGGCCGAGGTCATGACGGCTGACACCTTGAGCACCCAACTGACGCTCAACCACCATTTGCGTTGCAATACCCGCATGGTCTGTACCCGGTTGCCATAAGGTGTTTTTACCTGACATACGGTTGTAGCGTGTTAAGGCATCCATAATGGCATTGTTAAAACCATGACCCATGTGCAAGCTACCGGTGACGTTTGGTGGCGGAATCATGATACAAAATGACTCACCTTTTTCAGAGGGCTTGAAATAACCACGCTCTTCCCAAGTTTGGTACCATTTTTTCTCGATCTCGGTCGGATCGTAAGTTGTAGCGATATTTTGCGCTGAATCAGTCATAGTTCAAACAGTTCAAAAGTAGATAAAAAATTGCATCTATTGTAGCAAAGAAATCGCAAATGGGGGTATGTAAAGCAAATGCGTTGATCTAGCAATTGCGACATGATGCAGAGCGCTTTATGATGTGTCTAAACCTAGAGTGCGCTTTGTTCGCAGTAAAAATCAAAAAAAGGGGGGATCACTATGACTTATCAAATATCATTAAAATTAAAACCTGAAACTCACCAACGCTTTGCCCACATTCATCAACAGCTTAATGCCGGCGAAAGCCAAAGTCTTGCCAAACCTTTGGGTGAGGTTTTAGCGGATATTTCATGTGAAGTGATTGATCAAGTCTTTGGCGATCTTGCGCGCTTGTCTACCTCAGGTGATGGAGAGTCTGAGAAAATTATTCAGCATATTGTGGACACTATGCGTAAGTACATGCCGTGGTCCGTGTCTTTTTTTTCAAATGACCGTCTAATTCCAATGGTGAATTATCTAGAGCAAATGATGTATGACAACGAGAGCACACATTTTTTAAGCTACCCAGTCGAAAAAACCTTAGTCACCGAACTTTTGGGTTGTGCGGAACAGATGGAAAAGGGCAATAACAGTTATGTTGCTCCAGCTTTGAAGGTGTTTACGCAAATTGTCGACCAAGGGGTGACCAGTCTGGTCCGTGAACCCAAAAAAATGCTTAAATTTAATCTGGTGGTCGATAAAACACTAAATGGGGTGATTAACTTAACGACCCAGTTGGGCTATAAACGTTTTGATAAGTTAGGGCGTATCTATGATGCGCAGATGATGAGTCAATATTTCGATCATTTCCTGACTTTTTTAAATGATCAATCTGCAAATAAAACTTCGGTATGAGGCAATAAGGACATGGCACAGTTAAACAGTTTAGACGCTAAGGTGGTCTGGATCACGGGGGCATCTTCAGGGTTAGGTGAAGCACTGGCTAAAGAATGTGCTTTACAGGGTGCTGAGGTCGTACTCACGGCAAGACGTTTTGACGAACTCGAGAAAGTTCGTGTCGGACTGCTGAATCCAGATCAACACATTTCCATTTGTGCGGACATTACCGACGAAGCTCAAGTTCGCCATGCCTATGAGCAAGTGCTACAGAAAAAAGGTCGAATTGATTGGTTGATTAATAATGCGGGTTTAAGCCAGAGAGCCTTGATTGCTGACACCAGCATGCAGACTGAACGTGCAATTATGGAAGTGGATTATTTCTCACAAGTGTTTTTAACCAAAACTGTTCTACCGACTTTTTTAGCGCAAAAATCTGGCCGTATTGCTTTTGTTTCGAGTGTTGCGGGGTTGTTGGGGACGCAGTACCGTGCCAGCTATTCAGCAGCCAAGGCTGCCATTCATATGTGGGCAAATAGCCTGCGTGCCGAAGTGGCCAATGAGGGCGTAGATGTATCGGTGATTTTCCCGGGCTTTGTTAAAACCAATGTCTCGTTTAATGCTTTAAATGGCGAAGGTAAACCACAGGGTCATCAAGACGAAGCGATTGAAAATGGTTTAGAACCCGATATTTTTGCGCAAACGGTGGTGAGTGCATTGCTCAAAGGTGAAGAATACATCGTAGTCGGTGGTCGGAAGGAGAAAATGGGGGTTCTGGTGTCTCGTTTATCGCCTACAACGTTGTATAAAATGATTCGTAAGATGAAAGTGAAGTAAATTGAAAAAGGCAGGAGGAACGTCTCTTCCACCTGCCTTTTAGGATCATGATGTTCACATATCCCATCCCCCCATGTTTTGATAGGGGGGAACACCGCTGCACTACTTGCTGATTTTATTTAAATAATTTAAGAATAATTCCGCATTTTTCCCACGCACTTGCCAAGACATACAACGCACACCGCCGCCCATATGGCAGACATTAGAAGACTATACAGGAACAACAGTACGTTTGGTTACGCTACGAATTTGTTGTAACGCGACAGCATCTTCTTTAATCCCAAATTGCGGGAAGTAAATCCGTTCAGGCGTGACCAGCATGTTGGTGTATAAACCACATGCAGAACCAAATTTTTCATCGTAGATTTCGCTACCATCATAAGGGGTGATGATTTCACGAATTTTAACATTGGGAATGCCGCGCTTTAAATCGGCTTTAAGTTGCTTGGCATAGTCGGGATCTTCAGGGTAAGAGTTAATCACCAAGGTGTTTTGGTCGACAAAGCTGACCACACCATCGGCATGTTCCAAGCCCCCTTGTTCATCGGCTTCAATGAAGGCAATCTGCTTTGCACCTGTTAGAGCCATGAGTTTTTTACGGGCTTCGCTTTCGGTGAGCTTGTTATCCGCTAGAAATTTGGTGCTGAGGACGACATTGCCATAACCATCTTCCACCCAGTTTCCGCCATCATTCAATAGTTTGCTTTGCGTAAACTGTAAGCCAGCCTTTTGGCTGTAGTATTTAAACACGTCTTGTACTTCATCTGAAATGGCCTGACCTTTTTGTAGTGTAGGTGAAGTCCATTTTTATTATGTTTAGTGTAGAGAATTATGCTCTAGTGAGTAATCACCAACCGAATGTACGATAGAAGGTGAGCGAGCATGAGCTATTTTGAACGCTCATGCTATTTGAGTTTAGTGAATGGATAATTGGTCAATAGTGACTGTTTGAGGACTTTGAATGGCAGTCCCATAAGCAAAGACTTCAACCATACCGCCTTGCATGCCCATTTCTGTGGTCGCCAGTCGCATACAAGCAACATGCGTTGCGCCGTGCTTTTCTGCTTCAAATTTGAGTCGGACGATAGCTTCACGACGGGCACGATCGACGACACTTTCATAGCTGGTGAGTCTACCCCCAAAAAAGTTTTGCACGGTCGCCAATACATATTTGAAATAATCATGAGAAATCACAACATTGCTACTGATCATGTGCCCAGACTGTTCGAAGCTTACTTTGCGTAAATTACCCACGGTAATGTAGGCAAGACGCTTCTCATTCTGTTCAAGCTCCGCCAAATGTTTACGTTCATTGTAGCGACCAAAGCCAAAACCGACGCTAAAGAGCACCGCAAAGATCAGCAGTTGGAAAACTAAACTTTCCATTGCTTAGGCCTGTGTTGGAAATGGATCGGGGAGATGGTTGTCTAACGGTGTGACACGGACTGCAGTGCCATAAACAAATAACTCAGATGCACCTTGGGCAATATTTGAGGTTGAAAAACGAATACCTACAATGGCATTGGCACCTAAGCCTTGTGCTTTTGCAATCATACGATTCATGGCTTCTTGGCGTGATTCTTCTAAAAGCTCGGTATAGGCAGTGAGTTCACCACCGACAATATTTTTTAACCCTGCCAAAAAGTCGCGCCCGACATGTTTACTTCGAACCGTACTGCCATAGACCACATCCAGTTGTTGAGAAATGGTATGTCCAGGAACAGACTCAAGGTTACTTAAAAGCATAATGTTCAATATTCAAATGATTTGATTATCTTTGAAGATAGGAAAAAGCCCAGCAAAAAGCAATAAAAAAGCCCACCGAAGTGAGCTTTTGATGTTGCAAACCTTAGTTTGCTGTTTTGTTGTATTTCACATCTGAAGAAGAAGGCTGTTTCACCACTTGATCAGCAGTGTTGGCTTTAACGCCGCCACCGAGGGTTTTATACACTTCAACTTGGTTGTTTAAGTTTGCTTGTTCAAGCAATAACAACCCTTGTTCCGCCGAGTACGATGTACGCTGTGCATCAAGTACAGTCAGGTAGTTATCGATACCTGCACGGAAGCGGGCCGTTGAAAGCTTATAGGTGGTGTTGGTTGCATCTACCAGACGACGTTGCGCCGCCAAACGGTCACCAATATTTTCACGTACTGCCAAGGCATCATTCACTTCGCGGAAAGCGGTTTGAATGGTTTTTTCATAATCTGACAACGCAATTTTTTGGTCAGTTTCTGAAATCTTCACATTGGCACGACGTGTACCCCAGTCAAAGATTGGAATATCCAAGCTTGGGCCAAGTGACCAGACAAAGGCACCTGATTTAAACAAATCGCTTAAATCTGTCGATGCATAGCCGGCTGTACCCGTTAAACTGATAGTTGGGTACAACTGTGCTTTTGCCGCACCAATGTTGGCACCCGCAGCAGACAATTGATATTCCGCAGCGCGGACATCAGGACGGTTATTTAACAAGTCGCTTGGCAAGCCCGCTGTCAACGCCGTACTTTGGGTAATGCGTTTCACAGGTTGAGGAGACAATAAGTTTGCAGGAACAGGCTGACCCACCAACAGGTTGAGTAAGTTCTGTGCTTGTGCAAGTTGAGTCTTGTAGTTCGCAACGTCATTACGTGCGGTTTCAACCGAAATTTGCGCTTGACGTACAGGGACTTCGCTATCGATACCGACATCAAAACGTTTTTTGTTCAGATTGTATGATTCAAGCTGTGCTTTTAAGGTTTGGTCTGCCAGTTTTAAGTTGGCATTGGCAAACGAATAGCTCAGCCATGCTTGCGCAACCTGACCAATCAACGAAATTTGTGTTGCATCACGTGCACTTTGAGTTGCCAAATAGCTGTCTAAAGCATTGTCTTTTAAGCTACGAACACGACCCCAAAAGTCTAACTCATAAGCAGTGACACCAAGACCAACATTATAGGTTGTGACTGGCTTGGTCGTACTTAGCGTATCTTGACGAAGCACACTACCACTTGCCCCAATAGTGGGTAGTTGGTTGTTTTCAGTAATTTGATACGCTTGCTGAGCACGTTGAATATTTAAAGTCGCCGTACGGAGGTCACGGTTATTGGCTAATGCTAACTCGATGACTTGGACTAAACGCTGATCAGCAAAAAAGTCTTTATAGCCTTGTTCTGCAACAGATGGACCTGTCGTTGAACCAATATATCCTGTTGGGATATCCGCTTGAGCGACGGGTTCTGGACCACGCATGCTTTGACATGCAGTCAAAGCAAGCGCAAGTGCAGATACCGCAATGCTACGACCTGAAATAGACCATACTTTTTGCATCACGATGTTTGCTCCTGATTGTTTTGTTTCTTAGGTTTGTATTTGAAAATACTACGAATCCAAACAAAGAATACTGGAATGAAGAAAATACCCAACAGTGTAGAACTAATTACACCACCAAGGACACCAAAGCCTACCGAGTGTTGGCTACCTGCACCTGCACCTGTTGAAAGGGCAAGCGGAAGGACACCAAAACCGAAAGCAAGGGTGGTCATGATAATTGGGCGTAAACGCATTTTTGCAGCATGAAGGGTTGCATCAAACAAGTCTTCACCTTGTTCTTGCAACTCTTTTGCAAACTCTACGATCAAGATTGCATTTTTCGCAGAAAGACCAATCACGGCAACAATTGCGACTTGGAAGTAGATGTTAAATGACAGATTTGGATCGCCTTTGATGATCATACCTAACCACGTTAAAGTAAATGCACCAATAATACCAAGTGGTACAACCAGCAATACTGAAACAGGGATAGACCAACTTTCATACAATGCGGCAAGACATAAGAAGACGATAAGCATTGAAAGAACAAGCAGCGGAGCTGTTTGATTGCCCGAATCACGTTCTTCTAAAGATAAACCCGTCCATTCATAGTCGAAACCATCTAAGCCCATAGATGGTAACTTGCCAATGATTTCTTCCATCGCGAGCATTGCATCACCCGAACTAACGCCTGGTGCTGGAGTACCTTGGATGTTAGCCGAAGCAATACCGTTATAGCGCTCTAGACGAGGTGAACCATAAGTCCATTCACCCGATGCAAATGCAGAGAAAGGAACCATCGTACCTACGTTGTTACGTACATACCATTTGTTTAGGTCTTCCGGCATCATACGTGTATTTGAGTCGCCTTGAACATAAACTTTTTTCACACGACCACGGTCAACGAAGTCATTGATATAAGAACCGCCCCACGCCATGTTCATGGTTGAATTAATATCGGCAATACTTACACCCATTGCTCCTGCTTGCGCTTGATCAATGTTGATTTGATATTGAGGCGTATCTTCTTGACCATTTGGACGAACACCAGCAAGACGTTTGTCTTGTGCAGCCATGCCTAACACAGCATTACGTGCTGCAATCAGTTTATCGTGACCTTGACCACTCGCATCTTTTAACTGGATGTCAAAACCTGAAGAAACACCTAATTCTGGCATTGCAGGTAATTGCAATGGCATGATGTAAGAGGCGTCTTTCACAATCATATTCAATGCCATACCACGTTGGATGATGGCACCAATTTGCGACTCAGGTGTCGTACGCTCACTCCAGTCCTTCAATTTGATAAATGCAAGACCAGCATTTTGGCCAACCCCTGTGAATGAGAAACCAGAAACAGTAAAGATCGACTCTACATTTTCTTTTTCCTTGTTCAAGAAGTAATCAGTCATAGTTGTGATGACTTTATCCGTTCGTTCAAGGCTCGCACTTGGTGGAAGCTGAACTAAAGTCATGACGACGCCTTGGTCTTCATCTGGTAAGAATGAAGAAGGTAAGGCTTTATACAGACCGAATAAACCTGCAAGCACCAGTAGATAAACCACACCAGAGAATATTTTATGGTGCGTCATGCGGTTGACACCGCCTTGGTATTTCACGGCAACTTTTTCAAAGCTACTGTTAAACCAACGGAAGAATCGCGCAAAAATATTATTACTTTCTGGCTTGTTTGCATCATGTTGTTTTAACAAGGTTGCACACAGGGCAGGGGTGAAGGTTAATGCCACGATCAGTGACAAAATCATTGCGGTAACAAGCGTAATCGAGAACTGACGGTAAATAACACCTGTTGTCCCCGCAAAGAATGCCATCGGTACGAATACTGCGGTTAACACGCTCGTAATACCGACCAAGGCACCAGAAATCTGTTTCATGGACTTTTCAGTTGCCGCTACAGGGTCAAGATGTTCTTCGACCATGACACGTTCTACGTTTTCCACCACGACAATTGCGTCATCAACCAATAAACCAATCGCTAAGACCATCGCAAACATGGTGAGCGTGTTGATTGAGAAACCGAAGATGTTAATGACAGCAAATGTGCCCAATACAACCACTGGAACAGCCAATGTTGGAATAATTGTGGCACGCCAATTCTGTAAGAACAGGAACATCACAATAAAGACCAAAATGATCGCTTCAATTAAGGTTTTAACAACACTCTTAATCGAAAGTTCAATAAACGGTGTGGTGTCATAAGCCAGTTGATCTTTTAAACCATTTGGGTAGTTTTTACGAAGTTCACTGAGGCGCTTTTCTACAGCCGCTGCTGTATCTAGTGCATTTGCACCAGTTGCCAGTTTAATCGCAACACCGCCAGCAGCCTTACCATTAAATTTAGAGTCGAACTGATAGTTATCTGACCCGAGTTCAACACGCGCAACATCACTCAAACGGACTTGAGCACCAGAAGATGTATTTTTTAGAAATATATTCTTAAATTGTTCAGGTGTTTGCAACATACTTTGCGCATTGACAGTCGCATTCAGCACTTGACCTTGTACAGAAGGTGCACCGCCTAACTGACCTACAGCCACTTGAGCGTTTTGAGCACGAATTGCAGCAGCAATGTCACTTGGTGTCACTTGCAAACTGTTCATTTTCGCTGGATCTAGCCAAATACGCATCGCATATTGACCACCAAAGACTTGAAGTTCACCAACACCTGCAACACGGCTCAGCGGTTCAGAGATGTTTGAGTTTACATAGTCATTAATGTCCGCCCCAGAAAGACTTCCATCTGGAGAGTAAAATGCAAGTACTTGCATAAAACTTGCGCCAGACTTGGTGACTTTTACACCTTGACGTTGTACATCTTCAGGTAAAAGTGCCGTTGCCGATTGTAGTTTGTTCTGTACTTGAACTTGAGCAATATCAGGATCGATGCCTTGTTCAAAGTTTAAGTTAATAGATGCTTGACCGTTACCCGCACTGTTTGAAGAGATATAACGTAGACCATCCAGACCATTCATTTGTTGTTCAATGATCTGAGTGACTGTGTTTTCAACAGTCTGTGCAGAAGCACCTGGATAAGTTGCAGCAATTGTCACCACTGGTGGTGCAATTGTTGGATATTGAGCAACAGGCATTGTAGTTAGCGAAAGAACCCCCGCCAACATAACCACCAGTGCAATCACCCAAGCAAAAATAGGGCGATGAATGAAAAATTGAGCCATATTCGTCTACCCCTTATGTATTTGAAGTAGCTTTTTGTTCAGTTTTTGCACCAGCTTCTGTCTTTTTAGCATCCGTTGTTGGAGCTTGAGGTGCTGCTGCTTTAGGTTGATACGGTTTCGCAACAACTTTCTGTTCAGCTTTAACTTTTGCTATTCCGTCAACAATAACTTTTTCACCTGTTTTAAGGCCTTCAGTCACAATCCAGTCTTGGCCTTGAATACCAACTGTGGTGATTTGACGAGGCTCTACTACGCCTTTGTCATTCACAATCATTGCCATCGCTTGACCTGTTGGTGTGCGAGTCACTGCAATTTGCGGCACTAACATCGCATTCGGGATTACGCCTTGAACGATTTGTGCATTGGCAAACATACCTGGAAGCAGCAAGTGATTCGGGTTCGGGAACACCGCACGAATCGTCACAGTCCCTGTATCTGGATTGACACTGGCATCAGAGAACGCTAAGCGGCCTTCGATTGGATAGTCACTGCCATCTTCAAGTTTCAGCTTCACACGCGTGTTGTTACTGCTGTCTAAGCTACCTTTACTCAATTGTTGACGTAAACGAAGAAGTTCAGAGCTTGATTGGTTGATATCAACATAGATCGGGTCTAAACGTTGAATCGTCACCAATGGCTCTGTTTGGTTTGCAGTCACCAAAGCACCAGCAGTAACTGTAGAGCGGTTGGTTTGACCTGAAATTGGAGAGCGGATGGTTGAGTAACCTAAGTCCACTTCAGCATTTTTAACTTGAGCACGTGCTGCTGCCACTTGTGCTTCAGCGACATTTACTTGACCCACTAAGTCGTCATAGTCTTGCTTCGCAACAGCGTTGCTTGAAACCAGTTGCTGATAACGATTCAATTTGGTTCTGAGTGTGCTTAAATTCGCTTCTTGTTGTAATAATGCTGCTTTGGCATTATCAAATGTTGCGCGGTTAGTACGAGAGTCAAGTTCATAAAGTGCCTGGCCTTCACGTACATAACTGCCTTCCGCAAACAAACGTTTTAGAATGATTCCACTCGTTTGTGGGCGAACTTCAGAGATTTCAAATGCCGTGGTTCTGCCAGATAACTCTACAGATTGTTCTACATTTTGCGGTTGTGCAACAATGACACCGACTTCAGTAGGTGGCATTTGTTGAGAAGCGCCAGCTTGCTGCGCATCCTTTGGATCTTTGCTACAACCAACAAGTGCAATACTCGTTGCTAATGCGCAAGCGGTAAGGGCTGGGGCCCAAAGCTTTGCCGATATCATTGTTCCACCTCGATTAGATTCTTATCTAAAAATAATGTGTATTTAATTGGGTATATCTGCCACACAAGATGTAAAGCAGTGAAATCCAGATAATACTAATGCTCCAACCTGCGAGAACGTCGGATGGGAAGTGTACTCCAAGATAGACTCTTGAAATTCCCATCATCAGCATCCATAAAATAGCAATGCATACAACATAACGATGTGCAGGAAATGGTCGACTTAAGAAAATGGCAAGACACGCCAAAGTGGCAGCATACATACTGTGCGCACTCGGAAAGGAAGCACCATAGCTCGTCACTAGGTGAAACATTTCTGGTGGGCGTGGTCTTGAAATTAGAAATTTAAGTAGCCAAGCAGAAGCAATACTTCCAACAACGCCTAAACCAATAAAAACAACATCTCTATACTTTTTATACCATGCACGATGGAAACACCATAGAGTGGTTAGAAATAATACAAACGGCATGCCACCGAGTGCCGATAAAAGTATTGCAAGTTTATCTATAGGCTCAGTTCTTAATGTGCTGAAACATTCGACCATCGCCAGATCTAAAGCGGTGAGTGGTTGAATGCTTAGAGCTAATACACTGATTATAAATAAAATAATACCGATAAAAAGCAACAAGTAAGGCATGCTGGAACTCGTGTCATTTCAACCGATTTAAGCGCGGTTATTTACTGGGTTAAAGTGTACTCATCAGTACACTTTAATTCAAGTGTTGATTAATCATGTATAAAATTTTGTTTACAGTGTAACAAGAGCTCAAAATGGGTACAAAATCATTTTGTATGGTGTTTTGTATTGTTCGAACTTTCATCAACTTCAAGAGGTACTTTGGGTGGCCAAAAGAAGTCACTTGGTCGCGTTAGAAAATGGGTTAAAACCAATTTTGCTAACGGTTTCCACTGTTCAAAACGGACCCGACGTGCACGTAAAGCCACAATAATCGTGAGAGTAAAACTAACAAATAAGTTCGTCAGACCAATAGCGAGTACTCCGAGGAAAGATACAATAATCAAGCCAATCTCAGGACTACCATTAATATTCATCAGGCCTTGAATGAAGTTTGCTGAAGCAAAGGCAATATGGCGAATATCTAGGGGTAAACCCAAAATATAACCAATGGTTCCCATACTTCCTAACATAATCCCGAACAGAAAATTACCCGCCAACGCACCTAAGTTACGTTCTATATAACCTGCAAATTTATCGAGCCGTTCTTGTCCCATGATGGTTTTGAGACGAGGGTGTGCTTTTAAACGAGGGCCAACTTTGCGATAAACCGCCATATTGTCAAAATAACCCGCCAAAAGTCCCGATAAAAACAAACAGACACCCGCAATCGCGGCGTGCGGAATGGCCAAAGAGGTAAAAGGGTTTAAGTCATGTAAGACTTTCGCCGCTTTTGCATGATTGAGTAGCGGTTCATGCATGCCAGTTGCCCATGCCCATGTAATAAAGGCGGCAACAGGGATGGCAATTGAGATATTGCCCAAAATAGCAATAAATTGGGTGCGAATAATATTAATAATCAGCGCTGCTAATTCAGCAATTTGCGCTGTTTTTGAACCTTTGCGCTGTTGTACAGTTGCCGCGAGTGCCGCCGCTGTCATTGCTGGTTGCTTTGTTGCCACGGTAAAGTGCAAGACATGAATCAGCATAAACCCCAATGAGTAGTTCATGCTGTAAACAAAGGCTTGCATGAGCGGCGCCATGATCATCCGTGCTGACAAGATTTTCAGGGTGGCCATGGTTGCAATGATGACACCTGCACCCGCTGCGGACTTATACATGGCTAAAAAGCCTTGTTTGTCTGTACTTACATAGTGTTCGCCCGTTTTACTGGCATTTTCAGTCACCTGTAAAGCAATCAATTCACTATTGGTCGTCAGTAAAGAGCGCACACTCCGTTCACTATAAATCGCAGCGGTAATGTCGACCAAGAGCAGACTCACCGCTTCATAGTGTGCTTCGCCTTCTTCTACAATTAAATTGAGCAACAGTTCGACGCGGTCTAAGCATTGCTCAAGTAAGGAAATCAGATAAGTTAAACTGACACTGACCCCAATACGTTTGGTCGCACGACGAATTTTCAATACCACATCACGACACTGCTCAATCATGACCAGTGCTTGAGAGGCGTCGGGTGGGGCAACCACACTCGAGGTTTCAGCTTCTTGATGTGCCTTTTTATACTGTTGAATGAACTCGATAATTTCGCGGTTCTGCACTAAAAAAGGCGATTCATATTCGGTCAGCTCAGGATGCGCATTAATAAACTCCGGATATAAACCAATACCACTAATCCGATAAGACAGCACCGTAATGGCTTTAATCACTTCACTGCGAATTTTGACTTTTTCTTTTTGATTGGCATGCCCGTGATTGAGCAGGTTCAGCAGTTGTAGCCAGTCACTGTCTCGGATGTTATCGAGCCAATATTTATCACTTCGGTTGGGAAAAACGCGACGGACTAAATCTTGCAGTTGAGTTTCGTCATTAATCAGCGGGAGAAAATGTGCCCCTAAACGCTGTGACAATTGGTTCCAAAACCCATCTAAAGACAAGATACCTGTATCGGCATAAAGACTGGTTTGTTTATATTGGGAAATAAGCCGCAGCACAAAGCTTTGTAAGGTCGATGCGGCATCGGGAGTGATAAGTAATGCTTGAATGAGCGCTTGAAATTTTTGATGGATTTCATCGGTTTGATGCGAATCCGTTGGACGAATACGCTCCACCAACTCAATTAAAAGTTGATCATTTAAAACAGCTTGAGGTTGCTCAAGCTGTTGCTGCATTTGAGAGAAAAGATCATTAAATTTTATATGCATAGGCAAGTTAAAAACATTTTAAAGCATCATTTGTTATTGAATTCGATGTAAAGCCAGTTGGGTTAAATTGACCAGTGCTTGACGATATTGGCTGTCAGGTAAAGCCTGTAATGCTTGAAGTGCGGCTTCGGTTTCTTCATGCGCCCGTTGTCGACAGTAATCTAGTGCGCCAGAACTGTTTACGATAGCAATGACTTGATCAAGATCTGCCGTTCCACCTGTCGCAATACTTCGACGAACAATGTCATGTTCTTCACCCGTTGTATTTTTCAATGCTGAGATTAACGGCAAAGTCGGTTTGCCTTCCATTAAATCATCGCCAATATTTTTACCTAATGTTTCAGCGTCTGAGGTGTAATCCAAAATATCATCAATGATTTGAAAGGCATTGCCAAAGTGGCCTGCAAATAAGCGTAGTGGTTCACGGTACTGCGGTGTCCCAGAAAGAATGGCAGCCCCTTCAGTTGCCAGTTCAAATAAACGTGAGGTTTTACCGTGAATAATATCTAAATAAGTTTGTTCTGTGGTTTCAGGTTGGTGCTGTGCTTGAAGTTGTAGCACTTCACCTTCGGCAATTTCACAAGTCCCTGTAGAAAAATCTTTGAGTAAGGTCATATCACCGAGATCGACCAATAAATCAAAGGCACGTGAAATTAGAAAGTCACCCACCAGTACAGCGGTCTGATTGTTCCAAGTCGCGTTGGCCGTTGGGCGACCACGACGTAAGCCAGATTCATCGACCACATCATCATGGACTAAAGTTGCGGTATGCAGCATTTCAATGATTGCAGCAAGTTTACGTTGGCGTTCAAGGTCTTCTGCACCACAGGCTTTGGCGGCCAATAAACACATAATGGGACGCATGCGTTTACCACCTGCTTCAACCACATGTTTACTCACCGCCATGACCAATGCCACTTTAGAGGTAATGCCTTCATTAATAAATGTGTCCATCGTGGCAAAGTCTTGAGCTACAGGGGCGAGAATATCTTGCTTAAAGTCGATGGTCATTTGAAGAGCGGCCTCATCTATATAAAGTGATAAAAATCAGCATTACCAGTATTGTGTAAATAGGGATACCTGTCTAAATGATTCATTTCAATCTTAAATAAGACTCGCTAGTGTGCGAGGCTGTATTTTACGAAAGACAGTTCCTTATTTCCCCAATGTATAAGCGTACTGCATTTGTAGGCTTATTTACATTTTTAAAATCAATTCATCCATACTATAGCGGATTGATTTTAAAAATCTATTTCATTGTAAGCAAAGTCAAGCCAGAGTTGAACTGTAATTTGTTGATTGAGTTTTTCTCGATTATTAAATAATCGTTAATTTAGTCTAATAAGTTCGGCAAATCTCTTGTTGTTTGAGTCAATATCACTTAAAATCCTTGCCCTTGATTAACCCCAGTGGCGTTCGTATTAAGATCGATATCTTCCTTTATCGGCACGACGACACGGGCATGTTTGGAGTACATTATGTACGCAGTAATCCAAAGCGGTGGTAAACAGCACCGTGTTGTAGAGGGTGAAACCCTTAAAGTTGAATTGTTGAAAGCTGAAACTGGCGCAACTATTACGTTTGATGACGTATTAATGCTAGTAAATGGCGACAGCATTCAAATCGGTGCTCCAGTTGTTGCTGGTGCTACTGTAACTGCTGAAGTAGTTAGCCATGGTCGTCACGACAAAATCCGTATTGTAAAAATGCGTCGTCGTAAACACTACCGTAAACAACAAGGTCACCGTCAATGGTTCACTGAGTTGAAAATTACAGCTATTTCAGGCTAATCACGAGGAGTAATGAGACATGGCAACTAAAAAAGCCGGTGGTTCGACTAAGAACGGTCGTGATTCGAACCCTAAAATGCTTGGTGTTAAAATTTACGGTGGTCAATCTGTGACTGCTGGTA
Source organism: Acinetobacter sp. AB03 (assembly GCF_058107045.1). Lineage (NCBI taxonomy): Bacteria > Pseudomonadati > Pseudomonadota > Gammaproteobacteria > Moraxellales > Moraxellaceae > Acinetobacter > Acinetobacter sp. AB03. The sequence goes on from NZ_JBUEBA010000002.1 coordinate 752,933, forward strand.
ACATCATCGTTCGTCAACGTGGTACAGAATTCCACGCAGGTCAAAACGTTGGTATGGGCCGTGACCATACTTTGTTTGCAACCGCTGACGGCGTAGTAAAATTCGAAGTGAAAGGTCAGTTTGGCCGTCGCTACGTAACTGTTGAAGCGTAAGTTTTAATAGTAAAAAAACCCACAGTTTTGTGGGTTTTTTTTCGTCTATTCATATGGTTAGCTTATTTTTCTTGTATTTTTAAATTTTGAAATAAAGCACTAAATACCAGTAAGTGGTGATATACGTCACAAAAAAAAGGAGCGTAATAATAGTGTAAAAGTAAAAGAAAGGCAGACGGATATGAATAAAATAGA
>NZ_JBUEBA010000002.1:753379-779051 GCF_058107045.1 Acinetobacter sp. AB03
AAAATAGATACAAATGTCTTGGGCAATCCAAGCAACCAAGTAGCAGAAGTTCTTGGTCAAAAGTTAAAACAAGAGCAAAGTCATATCAGCGTTGCAGTCAAAAATGTAATTCAGCAGTACACACTTGAACCTAATCAATATGTTCGTATTGAAAAGTTTACTGCAAAAGTATTGTTGCTTAGTGCCTTGATGATGACTGCAAATAGTGTTTGGGCAACCAATAATGATAAAGAAAGATGTGATGGGTGGGGTGCTACTTGGTATTGTCCAGGAACTCCAGGTCCTCAAGGGCCTACTGGTCCTGCTGGGGCAGATGGTGATAGTGCTTATCAGGTAGCTGTGAACAATGGTTTTATAGGTACTGAGGAGGCATGGTTAGAGAGTTTGAAAGGTGCAACTGGAGCGCAAGGTGAACAAGGCCTCCAAGGTGTAAAAGGTGATACTGGAGCACAAGGTGAACAGGGCCTTCAAGGTTTACAGGGCGAGCAAGGTATCCAAGGTGTAAAAGGTGATACTGGAGCACAAGGTGAACAGGGCCTTCAAGGTTTACAGGGTGAGCAAGGTATCCAAGGTGTAAAAGGTGATACTGGAGCGCAAGGTGAGCAAGGCCTCCAAGGTTTACAGGGTGTGAAAGGTGACACTGGAGCAACGGGTGCTACAGGCGCACAAGGTGATAAGGGAGACAAAGGCGATAAAGGAGACAGGGGTTATACTGGTGCAACAGGTGCAACAGGTGCAACAGGTGCTACTGGAGCAACGGGAGCCAAAGGTGATAAGGGAGACAAGGGCGATAAAGGTGATACTGGAGCAATGGGTGCCACAGGAGCCAAAGGCGATAAAGGAGACAGGGGTTATACCGGTGCAACAGGTGCCACAGGGGCAACTGGAGCACAAGGCGAACAAGGTATCCAAGGTGAAACGGGAGCAACAGGATATAATGCTTATCAAGTTGCGCAAGTTAATGGTTTTGACGGTACTATCACCGAATGGCTCGCTAGCTTAAAAGGCGATATGGGTAACATAGGGATGACAGGTGCAACAGGTTTTAGTGCTTATGATGTTGCAGTTGGTAATGGCTTTGAGGGCAGCATTACTCAATGGTTAGCCAGTCTTAAAGGTGCAAATGGTACCAATGGGATCTCTAAAGAAGTGATGGATGCTGCTGATACCTACATCTTGAATGAAGCAAAAACCTATGTGAACCAAGTTGGGCAACAAACCCTCAATCAAGCAAATGCTTATACGGATAGTCGTGTAAATGCCTTGAACCGAGATATGCGAAAACTCGAAGATCGAACCTATGCAGCAGTTGCATCAAGTATTGCGATAGCATCTTTACCGCAACCGACAGATGCTGGCTACAATATGTTGAGTGCCGGCGTGGGTACATGGGAAGGTGAGCAAGGTTATGCTTTTGCTCTCAGCGGTGTGACTGAAAGTAACAAATATGTATACAAAGTAGCTGTAACAACCAATAGCGAAGGTAATTTCGGTGCAGGTGCAGCAATTGGTTGGCAATGGAAATGACAGTGATAATTCTTAACCTCAGTTAGAAAAGCCTCTGCACATTCAGAGGCTTTTTTATATGTAAAGAGCACATCTTATCTTCATCATGATGGATATTTCACAACATTAAGCACTAATAAATATACAAATCTTCTTATATTCTCAATTATTAGCCATAAAATTTGATTTAAGATAGCTCATCTAACAAATTGCGACTGCGCAAATTATAAAAGGTGAGATTATGAAAATGCTTCGTAAGACTTTATATGCAATGACAGTGGGTGTAGTAACACTTGGCCCTGTCATGAGCAGTACAGTATTTGCAGCTCCGGTTGCAGCATCGGAGCAACAAGCGACGACGAGTTTAGTGAAACAGTTGAGTGGTATTCAAAGTATCAGTTCTAACTTTGAGCAAACCACCAAAGTCACAAATTCATCTAAAGCACCGAAGAAACAAGGTTTATCTGCCCAGCACATGAATCAGACCTTTAAAGGGGTGATGAAAGTTGAGCGTCCAGGGAAATTCTATTGGGAAACCACAAGCCCTGCAAAACAAACCATTGTGACTTCGGGCAAAACGGTTTGGATTTATGATCCAGACTTACAGCAAGCAGTTCGTCAGACTTTAGATGAACAGGTGGCGAATACCCCTGCACTATTATTGTCAGGGAATACGGAACAGATTCGTAAGTCATATCGTATTACGCAACCAAATCAGAGCAAAACCTACTATACCTTGTACCCAAAAAGCGATGATGGTGCATTTCAAAGCTTAACGATCAGTTTTGGTGCGAAAAATGCGCCGACGCTAATGATCTTAGAAGATTCTTTGGGACAAACAACCTATGTGCGTTTTAATAACACCAAGGTAAATACCAATATTCCAGCTTCAACCTTTAATTTTACTCCACCTAAAGGCACAGACATTATTGACCAATAAAATGAGTCTGTTGTTCAAAACCACCTTCGGGTGGTTTTTTATTGGATCAAGTTCAGTTACATAACGTGGTGGGAAGTTATGGCTGTGCTTTGTATAGTCTGTGCTATTGAATACTTAACTGCGGGTAAATCATGATATTACTTCATAACAATAAAATTGGATCTGTCTTCGCAATGATGTTGTGTACGGGGTTGCTGAGTGCATGTCAGCCACAAAATGACAGTAACGCTGCAAAAAGTGAAGAGACAACTAAACCAGCTCAAGTCACACAGACTTTGCCACTGATTGAGGCAAAAGTTCGACCATTACAATTGGCGCATTCTATTGCTTGTGATGAGGAAGGATGTACCCAATACCAGCTGTACAGCTTGGACACCAATGTCCCATGGATCAATCAATATTTTGATGAACGGATGAAAAAAGCCAATCCTGTGGCATTTGAAAGTTTGAAGCAGTCAAAGCCACAGATTGATGAAAACATGCTCAGTGAAACTTTGTCTGATGTCCGTTATGTGGCGCAGCGTGGAAAATATGCTGATTTTGTCTTGATGTATTATCACTACCCAGCGCGTGCCGCACATGGCATGTATCACAACGAGTACATCACCTTAGATTTGGCAACGAAAAAACGGGTTGCGCTGAGTGATATCGTGGTAGACAAGACGGAGTCTCAATTATTAGATGCATTGTATAGTGCCAATAGCATGTGGTTGTCCGATCATAATATTTCACGTGAGCAATTGAAGCTGACTGACAATTATTATATGAGTGCCAAAGGTGTGGTGTTCGTCTATCCGTTATACGAATTAGCCTCTTATGCAGAAGGGATGTCTGAATTGGTTTTACCGTATCAACAAGCCAGCGGCTTAATTAAGGCGGAATATTTGCCAAGTTTTGTCGAATATGCAGCTGAACGAGAAAAATCGAGCAAAGAAAAGCCATGAAAATTGCTGTAATAAGCCACAGCTAGTGATCGCGTGACTGTATTTTTCGGCCTGAAGCGCTTACACTATAGCCAGTTTTTTTCTTTGCAAAAGATTGGCTATGATCGACCCGAAATTACTCAGAAATAATATTGAGGCTGTAAATTTAGCCTTAGCAAAACGTGGTGTACAACTGAATGTTGAAGAATGGGCATCACTAGAAGCTCGCCGTAAAGAGATTCAATCCAAAACTGAATCTCTTCAGGCTGAACGTAATTCGGGTGCAAAACAAGTTGGCCAAATTAAAAAAGCTGGTGGTGATGCATCTGAAATTATGACGCGCATGTCAGCGATTGGTGATGAAATCAAAGCGGCAGAAGTCGCTTTGTCTGAATTACAAGCTGAACTTGAAGCGAAATCACTCAGCATTCCAAACTTGCCAGATGAGTCTGTTCCTGAAGGAAAAGACGAAAGTGATAACGTGGAAATCCTCACATGGGGTACGCCGCGTACGTTTGACTTCGAAATTAAAGACCATACTGACCTTGGTGAGTGGATGGGTGGTCTTGAGTTTGAAACAGCGACCAAATTGACAGGTTCTCGTTTCAGCGTGCTCAAAGGACCACTTGCTCGTTTACAACGTGCGATTACACAGTTCATGTTGAATACACATACTTTGGAAAATGGTTATACCGAAGCTTATGTGCCATATTTAGTCAATGCTGACTCACTCCGTGGTACAGGCCAATTGCCTAAATTTGAAGAAGATTTATTCAAATTACAAGGTGAAAAAGAGTATTACCTCATTCCAACTGCGGAAGTGCCTGTAACCAACTTCGTGCGTGATGAAATCATTGATGCAGACCGTTTACCACTGAAATATGCAGCGCATACGCCATGTTTCCGTAGTGAAGCAGGTTCATACGGTCGTGATACGCGTGGCTTGATTCGTCAACACCAATTCGACAAAGTTGAAATGGTGCAAATTGTTAAACCTGAAGACTCAATGCAAGCACTTGAAGAGCTTACAGGTCATGCTGAAGGGATCTTGAAAGCACTTGGTTTACCGTACCGTAAGATCATTCTTTGTGGTGGTGATATGGGCTTCGGTGCAACTAAAACTTATGATCTTGAAGTTTGGGTACCAAGTCAAAACACGTACCGCGAAATTTCTTCATGTTCAAACATGGGTGACTTCCAAGCGCGTCGTATGAAAGCACGCTACCGTGCAGACCAAAAGAAAACTGAATTTGTGCATACGCTGAATGGTTCTGGTTTGGCTGTGGGCCGTACTTTACTTGCGGTCATGGAAAACTACCAACGAGCTGATGGTTCGATTGAAATTCCGACCGTGCTTCGTCCTTATATGGGCGGCGCTGAGTACATTGACTAATAAAGTCGATGTACTGCACAGTTTTGTGCACAATAATTGCTTTAAGACAGTCAGATAAAACTCATTGAGGTCGTGCGTGGATATTTTTCCAATCTCTTTAAAGTTGCAGCAGCAACCTTGTCTGATTGTCGGTGGTGGGCATATTGCTTACCGTAAGGCAGTGTTGTTACATAAAGCAGGAGCGGTGATTCATGTCATTGCTCCTGATATTGATGCAAATTTATTGCAACTCGTTGAAGAAAGCCAAGGGCAATATATCCAAGCGCTATATCCTGCGCAGATTCAACTCAATGACTATCGTTTAGTGATTGCTGCAACAGATGATTATGCGGTGAATACTCAAGTCTTTGAGGACTGTGAAGCGCTGAAAATACTGGTCAACAGTGTTGATGATCCACCGCATTGCCGTTTCATGGTTCCTGCTATTGTTGATCGTTCGCCTTTGGTGATTTCAGTGGCCAGCAATGGTACATCCCCCGTCTTATCTCGCCAAATTCGAACCCAGCTTGAAACCAGTATTCCACATGGGATGGGTAAGCTGGCTGAGTTTTCAGGAAAATGGCGTGCAGCGGTGAAAGCGAAGATTTCTAATCCTGACGAGCGCCGTGTTTTTTGGGAAGACTTATATGCAAGCTCTCTGAAAGAACAGGTTTTTCATGACAATCTTGTAGAAGCAGATCGTTTAATCGAGCAAGCGCTGTTGGAGTGGAAAACGCCGAAAGGTGAGGTATATTTGGTTGGTGCAGGTCCAGGTGATCCTGAGTTGCTGACCCTCAAAGCATTGCGTTTGATGCAACAAGCCGATGTGGTGATTTATGATCGTTTGGTTTCCCCTGCGATTATGGAACTCTGCCGTCGCGATGCAACAAAAATTTATGTGGGTAAAGCCCGTTCTAACCATGCTGTACCGCAAGAAGGCATCAATGCCTTACTGGTGGAATATGCCTCAAAAGGTCAACGTGTTTGCCGTTTAAAAGGCGGCGATCCTTTCATCTTTGGTCGCGGTGGTGAAGAAATTCAAGAGCTTTTTGCCGCGGGCGTGCCATTTCAAGTGGTGCCAGGGATTACTGCTGCGTCGGGTTGTTCGGCTTATGCAGGCATTCCACTGACACATCGCGATTATGCACAAAGCGTGCGTTTCCTTACGGGGCATTTAAAAGAAGGTTCGCCTGAGTTACCGTGGGATGAGTTGGTTTATCAAAATCAAACGCTTGTGCTGTACATGGGCTTGGTTGGTTTAGAAAAAATTTGTGAAAAGTTAATTGAGCATGGGCAGCGCCCAGACATGCCCGTTGCTTTGATCTCGAAAGGTACCACGCCAGAACAAAAAGTGGTGGTCGGGACCTTAGCGAATATTGCATCAAAAGTTGAAGAAAATCATATTCAAGCGCCTACTTTGACCATTATTGGTGATGTAGTGAGTTTGCGTGAACAATTACAATGGCAAGATTAACTTTTGCCAGATTGAAAAAGTAGAGAAAAGCTGTGATCCATGTTGTTTTATACGAGCCCGAAATTCCTGCAAACACAGGCAATATCATTCGTTTATGTGCCAATACTGGAGCGCAGCTGCATTTGGTTAAGCCTCTCGGCTTTGAACTGGATGATAAAAAACTTAAACGTGCAGGTTTGGACTACCACGAGTGGGCGCGCATGCAAATTTGGGAAACATTCGATGAGTGTTTAGCAAATTTAGCCCTAAAAGGTGTCGATATAAACGCGGTTTATCCTCTAACCACCAAAGGAACGGAAACCCCGCATACTTCGGATTTGAATCGCCCCGTGGCGTTACTTATGGGACCTGAGACGCGTGGTCTGCCTGAACAGGTTCGTATGTTGTTTCCAAAAGAGCATTGGATTCGTTTGCCCATGGCTGAAAACTCGCGCAGTTTGAACTTATCCAATGCGACAGCTGTGATTGTGTATGAAGCATGGCGTCAGCAGGGTTTTAAGCCTTTAGCCTAATCAAATTGCTGTAACAGAGCCCGCTTAAGCGGGTTCTGTTTTTTCTAGCTTTTGATCGAATCCAGCTCTGGATTTTAAAACTTTAAGCATATTGGCTTCGACCCAATCTTTCATTTGATAGGTATTTTGAGCAAAGTCTTTGCCAATCTCGGTTAACGCATATTCCACGCGAATCACATTGTCTTCATGAATGGTTCGCGTCAAAAAACCATCGCGCTCTAAGATCTTTAATTTTTGTGACAGCACTTTAGGGGAAATACCTAAAACATTTTTCTTGAGCTCATTAAAATGTTGCGACTCTTGATCCAGCGTATACACAATCAATAAAATCCACTTGTCTGCAAATTTTTCAAAAAAAAGACGAGCAGGACAATCTGGATGAAAAATGTTAAATTTCATTGGCTTATTCATTTCTAACCATGCTCCTTTTACGTTCTATCTTCATTTGAAACAATCAATCAGACCAGTTACCAGGTGGTAACTAATTGATACTAGGTTTCATAAGTGTATCATGAATACAGACTTAATGCAGCGCTGTCATCAGACTACGCTTTCGCAAGATATTGGCAATTGGATGGATCACATGATGAAAGTTTCAGAGGCTGTTGTTTTTATTACGGGTGCAAATCGTGGTTTAGGACTTGCCATCGCTCGAGAGGCACGTCGTCAGGGTGCTAGAAAGATCTATGTGGGTATGCGCCAGATCGGTAACTTTCAGGAAGAAGGGCTTACCCCGATTCAACTCGATGTAAATGATGAAGCATCTATTAAGCAGGCAGCAGAACAGTGCGCAGATACCACGATTCTTGTGAATAATGCGGGCATTGCGCTTTTGAATGAGCATCCTGTCGATGCCAGTATTATCACGACTACGCAAAAGATTTTGGAAACCAATTTGTTGGGCTTGATGCGAGTGACGCAAATTTTTGCTCCGACCTTGCAAAAGAATCAACAGGCTTATGTGGTCAACATTCTCTCGGATGTGTCCTGGGAGCCAAGCACTGTTTTGACCAGTTATGCTATTTCCAAGGCGGCAGCATGGTCCTATACCAACTCAAGTCGTCTGTGGTTGTCTCAGTTTAATATTCAGGTCATGGGGGTGCATGTGGGTTTTATTGACACAGATCTGACTCGTTCATTACCCATTACTAAGATTGCGCCAGAAACAGTGGCTCAAGAAATCTTCCAAGGCATCGAGCAAAATGCTTATGAAGTTTTGGTTGGTGAAAAGACCCAGCAGTTGAAGCAGGGCCTAAGTGCTGAAGTTGCAAGTTATGTGAAACTTAAATCCGATCAGACAAGTGTTTAAGATATTTCATACTGTTTATTTTTAATGGTTTACGTGGCGCAGCATCATGATTGACGCAGCGATGCCAATCAACTAATTCAAAAGAGGAAACTAAAATGTCGAATATTTCAGTGGCTTTTTATTCAGGCTATGGACATACCAAAGTGATTGCACAAACTTTTGCGCAAGAAATTGGTGCAAATTTGGTGGAGATTGACTCAAATGGAGACATTTCAGAGCAAGATTGGCTGACGTTGGATCAATCTGATGCAATTGTATTTGGTGCACCGACTTATATGGGCACTGCACCGTGGCAGTTTAAAAAGTTTGCCGATGCATCTTCAAAAAAATGGTTTACCCGCGCATGGCAAGATAAAATTTTCGGTGGCTTTACCAATAGCGCAAGCTTAAATGGTGATAAGCAAGTGACCTTAATCCAACTGCAAACACTTGCATCGCAGCATGGCGGTATTTGGGTAAGCTTGGGCTTATTGCCTGCCAACAGTAAAGCGGCAACTCGTCAAGATGTAAATAATTTGGGTGGTTCTGTCGGTTTGTTGGTGCAATCACCATCGGATGCAAGTACGGATGAAATCCCAACAGGGGATCTCGAAACCACAAAAGCCTATGCACAACGTATTGCTAAAATGACTAAACAATTTAAGGGCTAGTTTTTTAGCTCTAGTTTAAAAAAGAAAAAGACGCACTTAGCGTCTTTTTCTTTTGAATGAAAGATTAAAGCGGATCGTCAAATTCATTATGTTGTGGTGCAGGTTGCTTAAAGCCTTTGGTTTTATAACCTAAGTATAAAATACCAAACATTGCCCACCATAAACCGAATTTCAACGCGGTTTCTTCAATTTCTAGCCACATGGCAAAGATACTGAGGAATCCACACATTGGAATTATCACAAAGCTAAAGATGTCTTTAATATTCTTTGTGCGGCCATCACGCAGTGCATATCTTGAAATCACCGATAAGTTTACAAAGGTAAATGCAGTTAATGCACCGAAGCTGATCATCGAAATGACGATGTCTAAGTCCATGAAGCCAGCTGTTAATGCTACAGCACCTACAATTAGGATGTTATAAGATGGTGTGAAGCTTTTCGGACTAATATGACCAAAAATCTTCTTGTTAATCACGCCATCGCGGCCCATCACATACATTAAGCGTGAAACGCCTGCATGTGCCGAAATACCTGATGCCATAACAGTCACAATTGCGAAGTACAACACCACCGTTTTAAACGCAACGCCACCGACGGCTTGTAAAATGTCAGGCTGTGTTGCAGCAACATCTTCAAAGTAAGTCTTTGGATCGTTCGGGAAGTAAATCTGCATGAAGTAGGTGCTGATAATAAAGATCACACCGGCCAAGAGTGCCGTTAAGAAAATCGCTTTAGGTAGAGTTTTCTCGGTATCTTTTGTTTCTTCTGCCAGCGAGCTGAGCGAGTCAAAACCTGTGAATGAGAAGCACAGCAAAGTCGCACCTGTAATCAGGGCACCCAGTGAAGTAAGCTCATTCCAGAATGGCTCTAAACTCCATAACTGATATTTCGCATTGACCAAAGTACCATCTGCGTTGACGCCACCAGCAAGTAAGCTGTAAACCATCCACGTGAAGTAAGCAATCACACCTAACTGTACAAAAACGATCAAACCATTAAAGTTTGCAACGAAGCGTGCACCACGTAAGTTGACCGCGGTCATAAATGCAGTTAAACCAACCACCCAGACCCAATGGTTTACATCAGGGAATAAGGCTTCAAGGTAAATCACGGCAAGAATGATGTTGACCATTGGAGACAATAAATAGTCTAACCATGATGACCAACCGACCATAAATCCGACATTCGGATGGATGGATTTTTGCGCATAGGTATAGGCTGAACCCGAGGAAGGGTAGCGACGAATCATGTGACCATAACTGATCGACGTGAATAAAATTGCAATTAAAGCAATGATATATGACGTTGGCACATGATAATGACTTTCTTCTGATACTAAACCGAAAGTATCAAATAATGTCATTGGTTGAATATAAGCTAAACCAATAATAATGATGTGCCAGAGACCTAGCGTTTTTTGCAGTTTAGCTGCCGATTGAGTCCCAGAAATATTAGTCAACGGCGTTATCCTCTTAATCGTTGATCAAGGATCAGTCATGTTTAATAAGGATCGTTTGAGACGAACGATCCCCCCTGTGTTTAATTTCAAAAGTGCGCCAATCTACATTAATTTGGCCGCTTTTGTCAGTAACTTTTTCAGATTTTTTAGCAGTTTTTATGCCAATAGGTATAAGGAAAGCATTATTCCTTGTGGCAAATAAAAGCCCGATGTTTAAAAAAGCATCAGGCTAAGATTGTCGCTATATTGGCTGATTTTTTATGAATTACCAAGCTTTTTCTAAAATTGCTTTTAAATCTTTTAAGCTGGCTTCTTTCGGGTTGTAAATGATTGAACCATCGTTGAGGGCCTTTTCTGCCACCTCATCGAGTTGTTCTAAGGTCACTTTTCCTGTTTCACTCAAGGTACGGGGTAACTTGGTTAGGGTAAATAAGCGATCACGCATGGTGAGTAATGTGCTGATGGCTTTGTCTGCACGTAAGTGGGCAGGGGTCTGCGCATAAATATCTGGTCCTGCAAGCGGTAACAATAGGTCTGCAATTTTGTCACCATTCACTTCCTTGTTAAATTCAAGCACATAAGGGAGGAACAGGTTCATGCATAGTCCATGCGGCAAGTGTGCCACTGCACCTAAGGCATGTCCAAGTGAGTGAACAAGTCCTACCATCGAGTTTGAAAATGCAATGCCAGCCATGGTCGAAGCTTGAGCCAATTCTAAGCGGCCGTTGGCATCGCTTGGATTATCCAGCACATTAAACAAATGATTGCTGACTTTTTTAATTGCTGCCGTAGCATAGGCATCTGAAATCGGATTGTGTGCCATGCATGTATAGGCTTCGACGGCATGGGTCATGGCATCCATTGCGGTCATCGCAGTTAAGTGCGGTGGCAGGGTTTGGGTCATGCGTGGATCGAGAATCGCAGCATGCGGCATTAAATAGTACGATGCGAAAGGTAGTTTGACATTTTTCTCTGGATCAGACACCACTGCAACCATGGTAACTTCAGACCCTGTACCTGATGTGGTTGGGATCACAAAAAAGGGTTTGAGTGGTTTAGGTAGGTTGTGTGCCCCAGAGTATTTGAGTAAGTCATCACCACCTTCAGATACCAAAATATTGGTGGCTTTCGAGGTGTCAATCACCGATCCGCCACCGACAGCAATAATTGCATCACACTGATGTTCACGATATAAATTGGCGGCTTTACGTACCGTCTCTAAGCTTGAGTCCGGTGGAACATCATCAAAAATTGCGCCAATCACTGCATCGGTTGACTCAAATGCTGCATCAATGGGTGCGAGTAAATTATTGGCACGTACACCTTTGTCGGTAATGATTAAAGGTCGGGTTGCCCCTAATGTTGCCAGTTCAAATGGAATGTGTTCTAAAGCAGCATGACCAGCGATCACTTTTACAGGACAGAAAAATTCGTAATAAGGCTTCGCCATGTTATGCACTCCGTTTTAAATATGATTGGGCTACTTTGAGATAAATATTTGCAGCACCAGTGAGTTTTTCTTTTAAGCCCAATTCAGTTGGGTATTCTTTGACGGCAAGTTCAGCGACCATTTTCGGTAAAATCAACGATTCCATTTTATTTAGACAGCGGACGAGGCGAATTGCATAGGAAATATCGCCATCTGCGATCATACGATCATGTGCAAATGCTTGTGCTGTACTTTCTTGAAATGAAAACACCAAAAAGGCATGGCTCAGATGTTTAAAAGTGATGGTTAAATCTGCCTTTAAACTTCCTGGAGTAAGTAGTTCGAGTTGATGGTTTTCGGTCACTTTGGCTAAAAAAGCCGGGCCGTTTGGAAAGACATTCATCGATAAGGTGAAATTGGCTGGAAATTTGGCAACTTCTTGCTGAATTTCACTATCGACTTGGCTGGCCATGACCAATCCTCGGCCAATCACATCCATCATAAGTTTGACATAGGTCAATTGTAGAGCGGGTTTCACTGAATTTACGTTAATCACTCGCTGTTGTCCTTTCTAAAAATAATTATTAGTTTAGAGTAAATACTCTAATTTATTTTTCCATGAAAAGCAAAGCCTTTATATATGCTGTACTTGAACTTCTTTAAAGTAACCGCTGTGCTGTAAAGTTTCAATAATGTCAGCACATAAGTTTTCAAAACGCGGGTAGTCTGATTTGAGGTCTGAGATACGCACCATTTCTAAGCCCGCATAGCCGCATGGATTAATGGTGTGAAACCCAAATAAGTCACAGTCAATATTTAAGGATAAACCGTGATAACTGCGGCCTTTACGAATTTTAAAACCCAATGAGCCAATCTTGCGTCCATCGACATACACTCCGGGTGCATCAGGTTTGGCATAGGCTTCAATCTCATATTTTTTGAGTAACTCAATCATTAGGTTTTCAGCATAAGACACCAAGGTACGGACGTTCCAACCAAGTCGGTTGAGGTCAAACATAAAATAGGCAACCAACTGACCAGGACCATGCCAAGTGACTTGCCCTCCGCGATCCGTTTGTACCACAGGAATGTTACTGCTCATGAGGATGTGTTCAGGTTTTCCAGCTTGACCTTGAGTGAGCACGTCATGATGTTGCAAAATCCAAAGTTCATCTGGTGTGTCTACATCCCGTTGTTCAGTCAGTGCTTTCATTTCTACAAAGCGGTCAGCATATAAAGTTAAATTATCAAACTGGCGAATAATGAGTTGTGGTTTGAGAACGGCATCTGACACGGCACTTGCGTCCTTATAAAACAAAAAGTATGTCTGAAATTATAAAGAAAAGATCTAGAGCGTAGGGGGATTTCTTCAGTGAATAAGCTGAATTCAATAGATCAAAAATTTAGGCACAAAAAAACACGCTCGTAAGCGTGTCTCATTGATACATCATTTGAATTACAGCGCCGTTTTAATTAACGGACAAGCTGCAAGGTCTGCATACAGTTGATGAACTTGTTCTAATTCTTCAAAACGCAATTGGGCAGTTAAAGAATGATATTTACCTGTGCGTGATGGTTGGACTTGAATCGATTCACCATCAAACTCAGGGAAATGTTTGACTAAAATTTCAACCACTGCAACATGTAACTCAGTGCTGGCAAAGCCAATGAGTTTGATTGGGTAGTCCATAGGGAATACCCAAAGATGTTCTTGTAATTCACGTGATGGTGTACGGTCTAACATAGTCATGAGCGTCAGTCCCCCTTATTCCAAACGCCTGCGAAACTGCAGGCGTTAGGTGTTGCTCTTAAATACTTAATGGAGACTCGCGATTAAATTTCAAGTCTCCGGTGTATCGGTATCAATTAGTCGTTTTCTAGGAATGAACGTAAGTGTTCAGAACGAGAAGGGTGACGTAATTTACGCAGTGCTTTCGCTTCAATCTGACGAATACGTTCACGTGTCACGTCAAACTGTTTACCCACTTCTTCCAAAGTATGATCCGTTGGCATGTCGATACCAAAACGCATTTTCAATACTTTCGCTTCACGTTCAGTCAAGTTTTCAAGCACTTCACGCGTTGCTTCTTTTAAGCCTTCAGACGTTGCAGCATCGACAGGTGAAGTGATGTTGCTGTCTTCAATGAAGTCACCCAAATGCGAATCTTCATCATCGCCAATCGGTGTTTCCATCGAAATTGGTTCTTTGGCGATTTTCAGCACTTTACGCACTTTAACTTCATCCATTTCCAAACGTTCACCGAGTTCTTCAGGTGTTGGTTCACGGCCCATTTCTTGCAGAAGCTGGCGTGATACACGGTTGATCTTATTAATGGTTTCGATCATGTGTACTGGAATACGAATGGTACGTGCTTGGTCGGCAATCGAACGAGTAATGGCCTGACGAATCCACCACGTTGCATAAGTCGAGAACTTATAACCACGACGGTATTCAAACTTGTCTACCGCTTTCATCAAACCAATGTTGCCTTCTTGGATCAAGTCCAAGAATTGTAAGCCACGGTTGGTATATTTTTTCGCAATCGAAATTACCAAACGTAAGTTCGCTTCAACCATTTCTTTTTTCGCGCGGCGTGCTTTCGCCTCACCTACAGCCATACGTTTTGAAATCTCTTTGATGCCTTTAACATCAAGGCCCAAATCTTTTTCAATGTCTGCAATTTTTTGTTGGAACGCTAAAACGTCAGGGCGTACTTTTTCAAGATAACCTTTTTGGTCTGGCGACGCTTTCGCAATTTGTTCATCTAACCAAGCAAAGTTTGACTCTTGACCTGGGAAAGAGGTACGGAATTGAGTCCGATCCATACGACCACGACGTACTGCATAGCGCATTACTTCACGTTCAGAGGTACGGATTTGTTCATGTGTACCACGAATCATTTCTGAAATGATGTCAAATAAACGTGGTGTAAATTTGAACATCATAAACACAGTTGCAAGTGACTCTAAAGCATCTTCTGCTTCTTTGCTTGAACGACCGTGTTTCTCGATGATGGTTCGGGTGTTTTTCCAAGCCGCAGTCAGTTCGTCAAAACGCGCTTTGGCAATTTCAGGATCTGGGCCAGATTCACCTTCAGAATCATCATCACTTTCAGACTCTTCTTCTTCCTCGTCATCATCCAATTTTACATCTTTGGTTGATTTGGTTGAAGAATCATCTTCTTCATCAATTTCAGACTCTTCTTCGAGGACTTCTGGAATCGCTTCATCAGTTTCAGGGTCTAAATAACCTGAAAGGATGTCCGCAAGGCGACGTTCGCCCGCTTCATAATCTTTGTATTCTTGTAATACCACTTCAACCGCATTTGGCCAGTAAGCAATCGAGTGAAGAACGTCACGAATCCCTTCTTCAATACGTTTTGCAATACTAATTTCACCTTCGCGCGTCAACAGTTCAACAGTACCCATTTCACGCATATACATGCGGACAGGGTCAGTGGTACGACCAGGCTCATTTTCTACAGAGGCAAGAACAGCAGCGGCTTCTTCTTCAGCAACTTCATCGGCAGCTTCATTACCACCTTCAAACATTGCATCATCAGATTCAGGCGCACGTTCGTGCACAGGAATACCCACGTCTTGAAGCATTTGAATAATGTCTTCAATCTGTTCGCTTTCAGTGATCGAGTCTGGGAGATGATCGTTAACCTCAGCGTAAGTTAGGTAACCTTGCTCTTTGCCTCGGCTAATCAGAGCCGCTACTTGTGAAGTAGGGGAAGTCATATCGCTCATCTTTGCTTACTCTTCGTTGAATCTGTGGCAGTGGAAAATTGTGCATCTGGGCACAATTCGCTTCATAAACTTATTTGTAAATAACTGCGTATTCCATCAGGGGTAGTCAGCAAAAAGCTGCCTGATAAAATATTAAAAATATAAATTCAGTGATTTAGATGGGGGTGAATTTGTTGTTTTCAAGTTCATCCCTAGCGTGCTCAAGTTCAAAACCCAAATTTGAAATCTGAAAGATTTGGATTTTATGTGACCATTTAAAGTCGTAAACTATAAAGACGCAGGGTGGATTATATCATGCCATAAAAATTGGTTAGAAATAAAGACTAAAAATCAAATTAATTGCTCTAAATGCAAATAAAACTTGACAAGGTTCTGGAACCCATATAAATAGCGGCTAAGACCCTTCACATTTTTTCACTATGAGGTAGTTTTAGTGTCTTCTACAGATTTTGAACTAGATGATAACTACGCTGATGATGATGTTAATTTTGATGAGTCATCAAGTAAAATTAGTGCGAAAGAATCATTAGAAAAACGTCGCCTGATTGATGACCTTCTTGCACAGCGCCGTTTGGAACGTGAGCTTAAAGATTTTGATTACGACATCGACGATGACGACGATTTTGACGACGAAGAAGACTAAAATCAGATGTAGCATCGTGTCTGAAAATGCTATGCTAATGCCCTAATCAGTTTCTGAATTTGGATTTGAAATGAGTGCTTTAGATTTAGACTTATTGAGCGAATATCTAGATGGTGACCAAAATGAGTATGGTCTAGATTTTGCAGCGACTCATGGTTTTTTGTGTGCAATTGCAGTTGGCCCTACTTTTGCAAAATGGTTGGATGAACTTTTTGATAATAATCAAAAGAAAGTGCCTGCCGAGATCATCGTGCAAGTGAAAGCTTGGCTTGAGTCTATTCGTCAAAACCTTGCCAATGAAGAAGGGATTGAATTTCCTTTTGAAATTGAAGAGGCCGATGTTGAGTCAAGTCTAGGGGATTGGAGCGTTGGTTTTGTCGATGCAATGTTCCTCAATGAAGATGCATGGTTCACGCCTGAGTTTGAAGAGCAACTGGTCGATCTTACTTTACCAATTATGGTATTTAGTGGGATTGATGAAGAAGATCCGCAAATGGAAACTTTCCGTCGTAACGGTCAGTTAATGGATGAGCTTGCAGAAGAAATTCCAGAGAACTTAAACGAACTTTATCTCATGTATCATACGCCAGCATAATTGTTCTTGCGTTGTGACATCAGCGACGCAGGCATTAGCAAGCAAATAAAAAAACGTCCCTAGAGGACGTTTTTTTATGCCCAAATTTTAGTGTTTAAACGCAGGTACCACTCATGCTTAATTTGTGAGAAATAAGCAAAGTCCTAAAGTTGCGAGTACGGTACCGATGACACGGTTAATACTCACTTGTTTGCGTAAAATTTTATTTCGGATCACTGGGGTAGAGCAGAATAGTGAAATGAGCAAAAACCACAGTAGATGACTGACCGAGATAAACATGCCATAACCGATTAAATGTGTTAGACCATGATTGCCTCGCAGTAACTGTGCAAAGATGCTCATCACAAATAGCGTAGTTTTGGGATTTAAGCTGTTGCCTAGAAAACCTTGTATAAATGCTTGCCGTGGGCGCAGCAAGGTATGAGTGGCATGGTCACTAATTTGCTGTTGGGTAAATGTTTTGTACCCGATATACATCAGATACAGTGCGCCAATATATTGAATGATATGCAATAGGTTTGGAATGTAGTGCTTTAAGAAGCTGAGCCCTAGTACACTATAGCTAATGTGGATCCATACAGCACAAGCAATACCATATGCGGTATAGATCCCTTGTTTACGCCCATATAGATAACTATTTCGGCTGACCAAAGCGAAGTCAGCACCAGGACTGATGACTGCAAGTAGGGTGATGATTGCAATCGCTATAATTTCATTCACTCATTGATCCTTGTTTGGATTGAATTAAAGGATTTATATATTTTTCATATATTTGCTATAGTGAAAATCGATTTTAATTATTGCTTATTGATGAGTTTTTGGAATGATTGAGCGCTTATCACTGAATTCTCTTAAGTTTTTTTATTATGTCGCTCGTTATGACAGTGTCACCATCGCTGCTGAAAAACTCTTTGTCACTCAAGGGGCGGTCAGTAAGCAGTTAAAAAACTTGGAAGAGGCACTGGGGCATCGTTTATTTATTCGTGACGGCAAAAAGTTACAGCTGACGGAAGATGGCCTCGCACTGTTTGATTGTTGTGAGCAGGTCTTTCCTCAGATTGACCAATGCATTGTGCAGATGACAAGAGAAAAGAAGAATGAGAAGAAGAGCTTAATCTTATCCTGTGAGCCGACCATCGCCATGAAATGGCTGATTCCGCGCTTGGTTCAATTTAAGCTACGTTACCCTGAGATTGATATCAGTTTGTTAACAGCTGGTGGAGAAGCGGATTTTAAAGTGCAAAACATTGACTTGGCTCTCAGACGTAATGATTTTGACTGGGCAAGGCCATTTATAGTGAAAAAATGGCGGATGAGCATATGGTTTGTGTATCGCGTCATAAGCATTTAGCCCCGATGTCTCAGCTGTTTATTTCAAGCTCAAGACCTAAAATTTGGACACAATTTAAGGATGCATATAAAGCGCAGTTTAAGCACTTTCAAAGAGTAGCGTTGGAACATTTCTATTTGTGTATAGAGGCTTCTTTAGCAGGGTTGGGTGCAACAGTAGTTTCAGCTTATATGGTTGAAAAAGAGCTCGATTTTCAAATGTTAGACATGCTTACCCCGATTGTGCAAGATGGCTCTGCTTATTATTTACTTTCCGCATCTCCTTTTGAGGATGATCCGCATAAAGTCATTTTTAAAGATTGGTTGATTGAAGAAATGAGAGCCAGCCAAACAAAGTTAATGGTACTTTCCGCCCAAAAGCACTAATCACGTGCGGCATTTGATTGTTATCTATCAAGCATAAAAAAAACACCTCAAATGAGGTGCTTTTTTATGGTAACTTTTTAAAACAATAGTCTGCGTACCAACCATAGGCAATATGAAAAATAGCGCCATGAATCGCGACCATACACAGCATAACGACAGCGGTGAGTCCAATACCAGCATTATCGACTGATTTCATAATCGCTTCAGCATTGGGGTTCATTAGCACTAAAAATAGTACAAAGAAACTACCAGTGATAATTGCGACAGCACTTGAGCCCCAAACCAGTTGAATTTTTTCATGATTGTTTGGAACACGGTGTTCTTTTTTCACAAAGTGTCCGACACTAATCAGTGCACAAGCCACTAATGTCGGAATTAAGGTTAAACCTCCAAGGTTTAGACCAAAGACCAGTACAGTGATTAACAGCACCAAAGCAATGCTATATACCGCCGCAAAATGCAGTAAATAGTGTTTCATGTATTTCCCCAAAATAAATAAATTAGCTGCGTGTTTTACGCAAATGCCTGCGATATAAAAACCAAAGGATAATCACAGCGACAATGGCAATAATGACATAACCGACTTTGCTAAAAATTTGATGCATCAGTGCTTGGTTTTCACCAAAGTAATAGCCAACTGTTGCTAAAAATGTTGTCCAGATAATTGTACCGAGTCCACTATAAAACATGAACTTCCAAAAGGGCATACGGCTCATCCCCGCAGGGATGCTAATCAGTGAACGCACTGCAGGAATCATACGACCAAAAAATACAATACGGTGACCATACTGCTCAAACCAATCTAAGGATTTTTTCACATCGGCAGATTTGATAAACAGATATTTACCATAGCGGTCGACCCATCTGAAAATATGCTCTTGTTTAAATTGATAGCCGATCCAATACAGCACTGCTGCGGCAAAGAGTGAACCAATACATCCTGCAATAATGACCCCAATTAAAACCAACTCGCCTTGTGATGCGGCATAACCTGCCGAAGGCATGATAATTTCAGAAGGAATGGGCGGAAAAACATTATCAAGAAACATGAGTAAGGCTATTCCCCAATAACCCAATTGTTCCATGACGGAGATGATCCATGCAGTGAGGTTCATATAGACCATAAAAATAAATGCGATAAGTTATCTTAAGGACTTATCGCATGTGGGTAAAGAATTGAAATGTATTGTTTTCTATTCATCGAAACGGGTATGGGTTAGCGTGTGAATATAGACTTTACGTAAGCTATAGGCCAGCGCAACTGGGATTAAACTGAGCAATGTATAATTTAAAAGATTTGAGCTTAGATGGTAACCAATGCCGAGCGCGATACTTGAACCAATCAACATGCCCAAAACCACGATAAATAAATGCGTGCGCTGTTCAAGCTTGGCTTTGATTTGGTTGAAGCTGGTACTGTGATATTGCTCGATCCGGTTTGCTGCGGCATTGCGAATCAGTGTGCGATGGCGTGGCATGATTATTTTATGCATGGCAATCATCCTATTTTCGTCGTTTAGGCATGTCATTTTTATTGTTATGTGGAGACCTTCAGGGCACCACTTTAGCTTATTATTTATACAGTATGACTCAGATTGAGTTCAATATTGTGACAAAATTGTTAAATATTTTTAAAAAACGGGAACTGCATAAAAGAATAAGCCCTCAAATGAGGGCTTATTCTTGACTTAAATCATCTGAATGATTTTAAAGGCGTTTACGTTTAGCCGCAGCAATTTGTGACTGGCGCATACGGAAGCCTTCTTTTTGTTTTTCTGTGGTGTTGTCGATACAGTATTTGCATGACACACCATGTTCATAGCTAGGTTCTTCTGCTTCAGCAGGAAGAAGTGGCCAACCACAAGCATGACACTTAATGTTAAGGCCTTCCTCAACACCATGAGTGACAGCAGTACGACCATCAAAAACGAAACATTCGCCTTCCCACATGCTTTGTTCAGCAGGGGTTTCTTCTAAGTATTTTAAGATGCCGCCTTTTAAGTGATAAACCTCGTTGAAACCTTCTTGAAGAAGAAGGGAGGTCGATTTTTCACAGCGGATACCACCTGTACAGAACATCGCAATTTTTTTATCTTTGTGCTGTTCAAGGTTTTGCTTAACGTACTCTGGAAATTCGCGGAAACTTTCTGTTTTAGGGTCAATAGCGCCCTTAAATGTTCCGGCTTTGTATTCATAGTCATTACGAGTATCGATCAAAATGACGTCATCACGAGCAATCAGGTCATTCCACTCTTTCGGATCAAGGTAGTGACCGACTAAATCACGTGGCTTTACTTCAACGCCTAAAGTCACGATCTCTTTTTTAAGTTTGATCTTCATTTTACGAAATGGTTTGTCTGTACTGTCAGACTCTTTGTATTCCATTTCGTTAAAACCTTCATTTAGAAGGAATTGATGAATCATATCGATCGCGGCACGGTCGCCTGCAACCGTACCATTAATACCTTCGCCCGCTACAATCAGAGTACCACATAGGTTGATGGTTTTTACCAAGTCTAAAAGACGTTGTTGAAGATCAGCAGGATCTTGAACTTCTTTGAATTGATAAAGTGCGGCAACAACCCAACCAGTCGTCGCTTGCTGTTCTACAGGTGCAAGCTGTTCTACAGTAGCGTTCATGGAGTACTCCAATGTATTTTGATAGATAATTTTAAGGCGCACATTTTACATGGAATTGAATCAAGATGCGAGATAAGTAAACATTTTAAATGGCTTCTCAAGTAGTAGGTGAGCGTGTATATTCAGTTGCCAATGAGAAAATCCGTTTTGTTTTGGTGCGTTTATTAACAGGAGTGTGTTTTGAGTACAGATCGTCGAATTGCCTCTTTGACCCCATGTGCAGGGCGCTGTTCAACGGTATTTGGTGATTCTGTGTGTCGTGGTTGTCGTCGTTTTAATCATGAAGTGATTCAGTGGAACACCTACACTTCGGAGCAGCATCGTTCAGTTTGGCAACGCTTAGATGCGCAATTAGATCAAATTTTAGTGCCAATGCTGCCTTTGGCTGATGTGCAGCAGGTAGAAGCTTTTGTTTTATCTAAACGCGTTCGTTTGCGTCCCGATGCATCAAAAGGGCGGAAGCTTTATCATGCGTTAAAAATCTGTGAAAAAAATAAGAACTTTACCGAAGAAAGTGGTTTAGGTATTCAAGCGCAGCAAGTGAAACCGATTTGGCAAGAGTTTGAACGCCGTGTTTTGGCACTTGCTACCGCCAGTTATGATTTGGCATTTTTGCGTGCTGATGCAATTCGACAACATCTCATTCATATGGAAGAGGACGAATAAGTCCTCTTGGTTTGATATAGAAAAAGAATACTCCGCATACCTAAGCTATTTGCGAGAGTGACTGGGGGAAAGGGTTTTTCGATGGTGAATGTATTTGAACTGGCGTTGTACTGTACGGCTGTGGTGGTCATGATTGCAACACCTGGCCCAGTGATGTTGTTGGTTGCTAGTGCAGGTCTAAAAGGTGGATATAAACAAGCCTTAAAAACCATTTTTGGGACGAATTTAGCCTCTTTGGTTCTTATTGTACTATCTGTGCTCATCTTAAAAGGCTTTTTAAACATTGCAGAGCATTGGTTAAATGCGATTAAGATTTTAGGCTGCGTATATATTGCCTATCTTGGTTTTCAAATTTTAAAAGAAGCAATTGCACAAGGAACAGAAACATCGCCTGTGCAACTAAAGCGGTGCAGGGGGGCTTTAAGCAAGGTTTCTTGGTGGGTATTTCGAATCCGAAGGATATTATTTTCTTTGCCTCATTTTTCCCACAGTTCATTGGGGTAACCAGTGATGTCGATGTCAGCCTTGTACTGTTGACCATTCTCTGGATTATTCTAGACTTCAGCACGTTGTCTTTGGTTTATTTGGGTTTTAATAAACTATCGCAGTCCGCTTTGTACAATAAGTTATTAGGCGTTTGTGGTGCGATATTGGTCAGTATTGCGCTCTATGGTATTTATACTGTGTTTGTTTGATGCTGATGATATTGCATAAAAAAAGCCTCCAATATGGAGGCTTTTTGATGGGGGAGCGTAAAAATTAAACTCCGTGTTTAATGCGATATTGCACCAATTCTTCGATGGTAATCACAGTCAACTGATGCGTTTGTGCATATGCCAACACTTGAATGCCAGAGGCCATAGTCCCATCGGCATTGGTCAGTTCACACAAGACACCTGCTGGCTTCAAGCCTGCTAAACGTGCTAAATCAATAGTACCTTCGGTATGACCACGACGGGTGAGTACACCGCCTTGGCGCGCACGAAGAGGGAATATATGACCAGGGCGGTTTAAGTCGCTGGCAATTGCCCCATCTTTAATCGCTGCTTTAACTGTGGTAGTGCGGTCTTGTGCAGATACACCTGTAGTCACGCCTGTTGCGGCTTCAATGGTCACAGTGAATGCTGTTTTAAACTGACTTGAGTTATCTGACACCATAGGCACAAGGTCTAAGTGATCGGCCAGTTCATCGGTCAGGCATAAACAGACAATGCCAGAGCCATCACGAATCATGCGTGCCATCGTTTCGACAGTGAGAGTTTCGGCAGCCACAATGAGGTCGGCTTCGTTTTCGCGGTCAAAGTCATCCATCACCAAAACAGGTTTGCCTTGGCGGATATCTTCTAAAGCTTGTTGGATACGTTGTTCAGCTGGAGAAAGGGCTGAAAAGAAAATTTCGGGTTGAATCAAACTAGACATTGAAACGCTCGCGTAAAATTGAAGTACGGTTGAACATTTCAGGACTTTGAAAAATTGGCGTAGCAATAAATCCTCACAGGTTTGCACCTGAGATTCTATTGGTCACGTCGTCTTCTTTCATCCGGACTATACCGTCGGCTTTGGAATTGAACCAAATCTGCGAGCCAAATAGATGATTTCTGCTTGACTGGCTCGTGGGCTGATTCAGTCTGAGTCATTCAACTGAACTTACCACCGGTGGGGAATTGCACCCCGCCCTGAAGCGATGTAACTCCATTATAGTGCTAAATATTTAGAAAAACAGGGGGCGTTTTAGAATGATCAGTTTTATACATAGAACAATTTTTGCTATAGCTTTGCTAAAGATCAACAATCTCTTTGCATGATTTAACTTAGTATAGGTATAAGGTTTCAAAATGAATGCCCAAAATAAAGGGCATAACTTAAATGAGTATAGCCTTTCTAGGTTGAATCCTTTTAAATAAATGAAGATAAAAATAAGAGTGAGGAATTGGGATTGATCAAAATTCAACAATATGATTATCCTTGGAATGCTGAATCCTTCATAAAGCATCTTCAAGTTTTTGGTTTTACCCTCATCGCGGTCAGTATGTTGTATTTGGTTGCTGCTAATTGGTTTATGTTGCCACAGAATATTCAGCTGGCTATTCCTCAGTTGTTATTGTTATTTAGTGCGGTTTGCAGCTTGTGGCTGACAAAACATGATTTTCTAGTGCAATGTTTACATAGTATCTGTGGTTTGATGATTGGTTTAAGTCTGGCTGTGATTGGTCAAATTTATCAAACGGGTGCTGACAGCTATTTATTATTTCTATTTTGGTCTGTGCTGCTTTTACCGTGGTTATATCATCCGAATATCGGTGTATTTTTCCTTTTATGTATTACCAGCCAATTGGCATTGTTTCTATTTTTTATCCAAACCTTTTGGGGAGATCAATATCCAGATCTTTTCTTAATCAGTATTCATGCATTTGCACTGATTCAATTCTATTTCTGCAATAAATATTATTCGAAACTCCGTTACTTATTCTTGCTGTGGTTTGCCATTCTCTCGGTTTGGCATATGGCGATGTACCTCTATGCGGATAAAAGCATTCTTTATTTCACAGTGTCTTTTCTCTTGTTGGGCATTTCACTGGCTTACTATTATCAAAATAAAGATCAGTTGTGTAGTGCACTTTCAGCCGTTGGCTTGGGCATTAGCTTTACCATGATCATTGTGAAGGCGGTGACGGAGTGGTTTGGTCAGAATGAAATTTTTGAATTATTTTTTATCGCACTGATTATTTTTGCGTGGTTTGCTTTCATCACTTACATGTTGATTAAATTTATTCCGCATAGTCGGTTCAATGCTATTCCACTTGCTGTGGGAGCTTGGATTGCGGGTATCGTCTTTGCAACGCTGATGTTGACCTTTTGGGGAAATTTCTCTTTGCTTATGGGCCTTGTTTTTGTGGCTTTGGCGGCTTACTTGTTGAAAGCTAAAAAAAGCTTGTTTTTAAGACAATTTGCTTATTGTCTCTGGGTTGCAGGACAAATTGCGGTGATTTTTCACACCGTTGATTTGATGAATCAAATTATACCTATTCTATTTTTACAATTGGTGATGCTTGCACTCGCCTATTTTATGCGTACACATTGGTTCTTTGTTTTTGTTCAAATTTTGGGTTTATATGCAGCAGGTGTGGCGTGTATTTGGGATATTAATGCACATCTCAGTTGGCGTAATATTGTTGAAAATTTTGTTTATCTAGCACTTTGGAATTATGTTTTTTATCTGGGAATTTTGGTCATAAAATTCATACAGCCAACTGAATATCAACGCAGTTTATTACTTTCTGCACTTGGGATTATTCTATTTTCTATGGGTTTTTATACTTTATTTGGGAAATACGAATTAGCGAAAATTGAGCACATTCCTATATTGGCTTTTGGCCTACCGATTTTATGGTTTGTACTTTTTGTCTTTTTACATATTCAAAAGCAGTTTCATTTATTTGCGCATTTTATTTTGACTGCTTTGGCAGTAGGGCTGATTTTTTATGGTTATTTCGATATTTTTATTTGTTTGGCCATCATTTCATGGGCATTAAAAACACAAGATAAAGTGATCTATGGATTTGCGTTGGCAACTTTCGCTTTAATTTTAGGATTTTTATATTATTCCCTTGACGTGACCTTTCTAATTAAAAGTTTAAGTATGTTCTTGTCAGGTCTGATGTTGCTCTTGCTGACATTGAGCTTGATGCTATTTAAGCAAAAAGAGGAGTTCGGCATATGAAGAGAATGATTCCTCTTGCTTTGGCATTACTCAGCATCGCGGTATTTTTAGGCTTAATTTTTAAAAATGAATGGCACTTAAACAATAGTCAAACCATGTATGTGCGTTTGCAACCTGTAGACCCGCGTTCGATTATTCAGGGGGATTATATGGCGCTGAATTATCAACTTTATTTTGCGCCTCAGCATTTGAGTCCAGAAAGTACCAGCCAAGCCAACAGCAATCAAGAAGATCAGATTTTTTCAGGTCATTATTTTGATGAAGTGATTAAGAACAAATCTTCGGTGCTCACTTATGTTGAACTCGATTCACAGAGGCGCGTGATACATAGCTATTTTGAGTTGCCGAAAAATGTTCGTACAGC
>NZ_JBUEBA010000002.1:779151-813341 GCF_058107045.1 Acinetobacter sp. AB03
CGTACAGCTCGACTGATTTTACAAAACCCGAATAATCGCTATAGCGGGCTTTATCCTGCGTCGAGAAGTTTTTTGTTTGCAGAAGGTTTAGCGGATTGTTATCAGCAGGCAGAATATGCTGAGTTTAAAGTCGATGAGCAGGGCAATGCGATACTCACGGCATTGAAAGGTGATCAGCTACAAGATTTAGGCTGCGAGAGCAAACGAGATTGGTTGAGCGGGTTTCGTGCTACTCAGAATTGATCCAATTGCATTATTCTGCTCATAAAAAAATCCGCACGCAGCGGATTTTTTTAATCTATTGGGCTTAAGCTACTTGTACTGGAATGCAGTTTGCCATGTGACTTACAGTGTTATCTGGATTTGCATAAACTAAACGTGGTTTATGTGCATTTGCTTCAGCTTCTGTAAAATCACCAAAGGTAGCAATAATCATTAAATCGCCTACATCGGCTTGATGTGCTGCACCGCCATTGACTGAAATGATGCCAGAACCTTCTTCGCCACGAATTGCATAGGTACTGAAACGCTTACCATTAGTCACGTTCCACATGTGAATTTCTTCATATTCGCGGATACCGGCTAAATCCAATAAAAGACCATCGATTGCACATGAACCTTCATAATGAAGTTCAGCTTGGGTAACAACACAACGGTGGATTTTTGCTTTTAATAAACGAGATAGCATGGCTAGCGTCTCCTGAGTGGACCTAAGATCGTTATCTTATGGTTGAATCAATCTGAACTTGCTGGATAAGCAATCAGGCAAGCGCATTTTGCCTTTAAAATGACAGTATGGCAAGCAGCATGGTTCAACATTTTTTTGACTAATCAGTTTGGTTTGTAAGCATTGATTTGATTCATGGCAGGCTGAATCTCACCATTCACCAGCATTTTAGTGCGAGCCAATGCGTGATGGATTGCGTCATCCATTAAATTTTGTTCATTGCTTGGTGCTTTGCTTAAGACATGTCCTGAAACACGTTCTTTTGAACCGGGGTGACCAATACCAATGCGTAAGCGATGGAAGTTTGGACCGATATGAGGAACTATGTCACGTAAACCATTATGACCACCATGACCACCACCTGTTTTTAGGCGAATGACACCAGGGTTCATATCCAGTTCATCGTGAGCAATCAGTATTGCTTCTGGAGCAATATTGTAGAATTTTGCGAAGGGAACAACACTTTTACCAACAAGGTTCATAAAGGTTGTGGGTAATAGCAGACGGACGTCTTGACCTTCGATATTACCACGCCCACTCATTCCATTGAATTTTGGGTCTTTTTTAAGCGTAATGCCATATTGTTCTGCAAGGCGTTCAACAAACCAAAAGCCTGCATTATGGCGGGTTTGGGCATACTCAGAACCTGGGTTGCCCAAACCAACAATCAGTGAAATATTTGACACTAATTACACCAATAACACTTATGCGCGAACGAAGTCAGCGTGCATAGGCGTGTTTTTAGCTGGGTGACGTTGTAACGCTTTGATTTTAACGTTTTCAACTTTGTCGCCAACTTTGATTTCAACAACTTCTTCGAAGAAAGCGTTGTTTTCTAAAGCTTTAACAAGCTCACGAAGTTCTAAAGTAACAGCTACAGGTTCAGCAGCACCACCGTAGATGATAGCTGGAACTTGAGCAGCGTGACGAAGGCGGCGGCTCGCACCTTTCCCTTGGTTAGCTGCTTCACGCGCTTGAGCGTTTAATACGAAGTTTGCCATGATAGACATCCTTAATTTAAGTTTTAAATAAACTAGATCTGCGACCGACCTAGTGAGACAAAGCCCTGCACTGGGCAGGGCTTTTAAAATTCAGCGCTATATTATAGATAAGAATCAAACATTGCGCTAATAGATTCTTCGTTGTTAATACGACGAATTGTTTCAGCAACCATACTCGCAACTGAAACTTGGCGAATCTTACCAAGAGCTTGAGCTTCTTCAGAAAGTGGAATGGTGTCTGTAACAACCAATTCATCAATCACAGAGTTTTTCAAGTTTTCGATAGCTTTACCTGATAAAACAGGGTGAGTTGCATAAGCAACCACTTTGCGCGCACCAAATGTTTTCAATGCATCAGCAGCTTTACATAACGTACCTGCAGTATCCACCATGTCATCTACGATCACGCAGTCACGGCCTTTAACATCACCAATCAAGTGCATGACTTGTGATTCGTTTGCCTTTTGACGACGTTTGTCGATGATAGCAAGGTCAATATCGCCCATTTGCTTAGCAACAGCACGTGCACGAACGACACCGCCAACGTCAGGAGAAACCACCATGAGGTTATCATGTGATTGTTGACGAAGGTCAGCTAAAAGCGCTGGTGTACCGTAGATGTTGTCTACAGGGATATCGAAGAAACCTTGGATTTGGTCAGCGTGAAGGTCGATCATTACCACACGGTCAATTCCTACAGTTGTCAGCATATCTGCGACAACTTTTGCAGTAATTGGAACACGTGATGAACGAGGACGACGGTCTTGACGCGCATAACCGAAATAAGGAATCACTGCGGTAATACGACCAGCACTTGCACGACGCAAAGCATCAGCCATAACGAGGATTTCCATCAGGTTATCATTCGTTGGGGCACAAGTAGGTTGTACGATAAATACGTCTTTACCACGAACATTTTCAGTAATTTCGACAGCAATTTCACCGTCAGAAAATTGACCAATAGATGCAGCACCTAAAGGGATGTGCAAGTGGCTTACGACTTTTTGGGCGAATTGTGGATGTGCAGATCCACTAAAAACGACAAGATTGGGCATGAAGCACCCTTGGCGGTTGGCAATTTAGGAATTAGATGGCAGGGGTAGCTGGATTCGAACCAACGGATGCCGATATCAAAAACCGGTGCCTTACCACTTGGCGATACCCCTAATGCGGCAGAACTTTAATATTTTTGCGTCATTCTGTCAAGGTAAATTAACAGTAGAACAGCAAAGTGTTGTTCTGTCTTTTTTGGAAAATGGCAGGGGTAGCTGGATTCGAACCAACGGATGCCGATATCAAAAACCGGTGCCTTACCACTTGGCGATACCCCTAAATTTGATTACTGTAAAATGGCAGGGGTAGCTGGATTCGAACCAACGAATGCCGATATCAAAAACCGGTGCCTTACCACTTGGCGATACCCCTAGTACAGTCATCTACAGGTGAAATAAAATGGCAGGGGTAGCTGGATTCGAACCAACGGATGCCGATATCAAAAACCGGTGCCTTACCACTTGGCGATACCCCTATCAGGTAACGTGGATATGTCTTGTTGGTGATTCATTCAAGCTATTGACCAAGTAAGCTTTACATGGTGCATTTGCAAGAACATCATCAATGTTCATATCACTCGTTACTTCAGTAAAAACACAAGCACCTGTACCTGTAAGTTTTGCAACACCGAACTGGTCGAGATATTGCATCGCTTCATCTACTTCTGGATATAAACTTCTTGCCAAAGGCTCAAAATTATTTCCAAAATCAGATGGCTTTAACTGATAGGCGCAAAATTTAGAGCTCTTCGTGTTTCTTGTCAATGTTTTTTGTGAAAAAAGCAATTGAGTGCTGATAAAACAATCAGGTTTTAACACAATGTATTGTTTTTGATCTAAGTCTATGAATGTTAAGTGCTCACCTATGCCTTCAGCCCATGCATTGCGACCATGGATAAAGATGGGAACGTCTGCTCCTAACTGAACACCCAAGTCTGCTAGTTGCTGAATATTTAGCCCGCACTGCCACAGTTGATTGACCACGATTAATGTCGTCGCGGCATCCGATGAACCGCCACCTAAGCCTGCACCCATCGGAATATTTTTTTCAAGACGAATGAATAAACCGGTAGCTCTTTGTGCATACGGTTTAAGTATCTGCGTCGCTTTATAAATCAAATTTTGAGTCAAATCGACACTGTTTAAGCCTTCAATATGAATCTCTTGATCCGTACGAGGCTCAAATTCCAACCAATCACATAGATCGATCAACTGGAAAATACTTTGCAATTCATGGTAGCCGTTTTCACGACGACCCGTAATGTGTAAAAACAAATTCAGTTTTGATGGGGCAGGGACACGGATCATAACGAGATAAACTAGCGGTTTTGAATGACCATTGTAATACGGTTTTCTGCACCATTTTCAAGTGCTTGTTTTAAAATCAACCGATTTGGCATATGGGCTTGTTCGTTATAGCTCAGCTCAACGCTCCAACCATCTTCAATGATCTGTACTGCGCGTTTGGCACTGTCACGTTGGATTTGTGCTTGAACTGTTGCTGGTTTGGCTTGAACCCAATTGACTAAATGGGTGATGGGCGCCTGCCAACCTGTTGCTGTTTTTAAAAGTTCTTCAGGCGTTTCAGCTTGGATGAGGCCAGTTTTAGCACTATTCAGGCTAACTTCACCTGGTCGACCAGTAATTTGCGTTTTACCAACGCCTAAAATTCCACTGAGCTCAATATCAAACTCTTGTTGCTGTTGTACCCATGTGAAAAAAGCACTACCTGTCTGTTCAGGCGTACGCACCCCAATTTTACCCTGTAAGCTAAAGTGTTGATCAGATTCGGTTTGTATAGTGTTTGGGTCAAGCTGAGGTTTGGTAAATTGTTGACAGCCTGTTAGTGCCAAGCTACTTGCAGCAAGTAAGCTTAAGCTCAGATTTGAGAAAATACGCATAAAAACTATGAACTCTTTTTCAGTTGTTGGGGTAACAATAAAGTATTGAGTTGATCCAATTGAGGATCATTTGGGTGTTTTTGTTTGAGTTGTTGTAACACAGTGGAGAATTTTTGCAGATCACCGAGCATATAGACTGAACGCGCATAACGCACGCCAATGTTGACACTACCACTGATGAGGTAGGCTTTTTCTAAGACTTTGGCTGAAGTGCTAAAGTCATTTTGTAAGTAACAAATAAAGCCTAAGGTATCTAAGATGGAGGCTTGCTCAGGAGCATATTCTAAAGCATGTTCAACAAATCTACGCGCATCATCTAAGCGTCTGTTTTGCAAGGCTAAAGTGTAAGCATAAGCATTGAGATAGGTTGGGCTATTGGGTTCAATACTTAACAGTTGATTGAGCAACTTTTCAAGTTTGTCTTTATCCGTATGTGGATCCAACATTAGCACTTCAGAATAGATCAGTTCAGGATCATCCGGTAAGTTTTTAATTGCCTCATCTAACAGTCGCATGGCTGCGGCTTTGTTATTCATGCGCTTTAAAATATCGGCTTGTGCCTGATACAAGAAGCTTGCATGTTGTGGGTAGTTCACCCGTTCTTGGGTTAAGAAGCGTAAAGCATCATTGGGTTTGTTTTGCTGAGTATAGATACTGATGAGGCTACGACGCGATACGGTATACAGACTACCATCGACTAGACGGTAGTAGGCCTTGGCTGTTTCAAAATGCTGTTTTCGTTCAGCATTCACTGCTAGATAGTAATAGGCTTCATTTTGATATTCGGCCGAATTACGTAGTTCAACCAGATATTTTTCAGCTTTTTCGTACTTCTTTAAATCAATACTGGTTAACCCCGCAATAAACAAGGCTTCTTCTTGGTTAGGCCATTTTTTAATCAGGCTCTCAAGCTTGGTTAAGGCCTCATTCGACGCATTAATTTTAATCAGATATTTGGCTTCTGCTAAACGGATATCGACATTGTCGCGGTGTTTACGACTCGATTTCGCATACCAATTACGGGTTTCTTCCTCTTGACCGAGTGCGCTGAGTAAGTTGGCCTTCATCAGGATGTAGCCTGTGACTTTTCCACGCTTTTTTAGGGCTTTATTAATGGTGGTCAGGGCTTGTTCAAGCTGACCATTTTGCGCCTCTAAACCTGCAATCAACGCCAAAATAGAGGGATTGTTCCGCTCCTTACTCGAACGTAACGCTTGAATGAGAATTTCTTGATCTTCAGGTTCTTCAGGGGCAATTCCTGCAAAAATTTGTTCCAAATCGGCATTTGCGTCGATATTGAGAATTTTGTCTAATGTTTCAGCAGCAAGCTCATATTCATGCGCTTTCAGTGCAATGTGGGATAGATAGAATAATGCAGGAACGTCAGTGGGTTCTTGCACCACCCAATGCGTCGCAATGTCGAGTGCGGCACGTAAGTCATTTTGTTCAAGGGCAATATTTAAAGCGCGCTGTTTAATGGTGGTGGAATTACTTTTAATCGCCAACACAGTATAGTTATGCAGGGCAGTCGCGCTGTCTTGATAAGCCAGTGCAAATTCGGCAATCATACTTTGTTGAATTGCATCATAATTAGATAGCGAAAAATCTCCAGCTGCTCTAAGATGAGCACTAGATGCCATGCTACCGACGAGTAAGAATGTGGTAGAATATTGCTTAATTCTCGCGCCGCTCAGTCGGCAATGTGTTTGACGCAATTTTTCTTGATCCAAGTAATGCTTTTTATGACACCGTTATTGCACAATAGCATAAATTTAGCGAAATGATGATCTGATATGTCTTTCTTTGCATTGGGTGTCAACCATCAAACCGCCTCCGTAGAATTGCGTGAGCAAATTGCATTTAACCCTGAAAAGTTAACGCAACTGCTTGAGCAACAAGGCCAAAACCAAGACTTAAATGAAATGGTGGTGGTGTCTACGTGTAACAGAACAGAAGTGTATGCCATGTCTGAAAACTCAGATATGGTATTGAACTGGCTCGCCCAAGCAAATGGCATAGATGTTAAACAATTGTTGAATCATGTATACCGTTATGAAAATGCGCAGGCTGTCACTCACTTAATGCGTGTTGCAAGCGGTTTAGATTCACTCATGCTTGGTGAACCGCAAATTTTGGGGCAGGTTAAATCTGCACTATCTCTAGCGAAGACGGCTCATACTGTTTCTCCTCATTTAAACCGAATTTTTGAATATGCTTTCTATGCGGCGAAACGCGTCCGCTCTGAAACGGCTGTGGGTAGTCATGCTGTATCGATGGGCTACGCGGTGGCTCAGTTGGCATTACAAGTGTTTAGTAAGCCTGAAAAGTTGACAGTCATGGTGGTCGCTGCGGGCGAAATGAATAGCTTAGTGGCGAAGCATTTGGCTGAAATGGGAGTCGCAAAAATCCTCATTTGTAACCGTACACGTGAACGGGCTGAAACTTTGGCTCAAGAAATAGCCCATCGTGTAGATGTTGAAATCATTGAATTTGATCAGTTGGCCAATAACTTAGCGCGTGCAGATGTCATTTCCAGTTGTACCGGTAGTTTACATCAGGTGATTCATTATCCAGATGTAAAAGCTGCCTTAAAAAAGCGTCGTTATCAACAAATGTTGATGGTCGATTTGGCTGTTCCGCGTGATATCGACCCGAAAGTGGAAAGTTTGGATGGCGTCTATTTATATGGCGTAGATGACTTACAGTCGGTGATTGATGAAAATCTTGCTCAACGTCGTCAAGCGGCGGTTGAAGCAGAGGTGATGGTTAACCAACTAGCAACGGAGTTGGTGACCCAGCAAAAGGTCAATCTAGCGGGTGAAACCATTCATGCTTACCGTCAGCAAGGTGAACAGTTAAGACAAGAAGAACTAGAACTGGCATTGGCACGAATTGTAAAAGGAGAACAGGCGGAACAGGTGATGCAAGAGTTTGCACATCGATTGACGCAGAAGTTATTACATCCGACCTCGATTATGCTGCGTGAAGCAGCCAAATCAGAAGATCCAAGTCATTTTGAACAAATGCAAACATGTTTAAATGAGACTTTTAACAAACGTCGTAAAACTAAAAAGTAAACCCAGATAAAAAATGCAATAGGTTTAAGTAATCAGTCTTAAGCCTATTTTTTTGGTCAGTTCAAAGAGTTTATGTTTTAAATTTCGTGTCTCAATTAATGAATTTGGGGCTTTAAGTTTAAGTTTTAAATATTTTTCTTCAAGCGAAAGGGCATACTCACTGGCCAGTTTATCCGCCAGTTCTGGTGTTTTAGTTAATTCTTCAATATTGGTACGCTGCATAATATCGGCAATCGCGTTGGCATAACGGCTACACGCACCCAGCACATAATAAGTCGCCAGTTCTTGGTCGTCGGGCAAATCATCAAAGATGCTGTCTAAGACTTGTAGCACATGTCCCAAAAGTTCATCTTCAGGTAGATAGGCGCGCAAGGTTTCAAAGTGAATATACAAAAACGGATGATGGATCAGAACGGCGAGGGCGAAGTCTTCGTCTTTGGTACGAATATTAAAAGACAGCGAGGCATCGTTGCTGACTTGAGGTGTCCAGCGACGACCAAAACCGAGTTTTTCTTTGAATGATTGATTTAGCAAATAACGGAAAGAGCCTGTTTTGGGCAATAAGTCCGTCAGTTGACGTAACTCACTCATGACCTGACTTTTACCTTCAGGGCTGCTGATGTCATGGTTCTGCGTCAGATGAGCAAAAACAAAGTCTGACAGCAGTGGGGCCTGTTGAAGCAGCTTATTAAAGTTTTCAATACCTTCGCGACGAATCAGTGAGTCAGGGTCATGGTCATTTGGTAAAACAAAAAACTTCAGCTCGCGACCATCATTGAGTAAGGGGAGCGCAATTTCTAAAGTACGGCGTGCCGCTTTTTGTCCAGCCACGTCACCATCGAAGGCAATGGTAATCCGGTTGTTTTGTTTAAACAGAATATTTAAGTGTTCGGTGTTACTGGCAGTTCCTAAGGTCGCTACGGCACCTGCTATGCCATACTGCTGTAGCGCAATCACATCCATATAACCTTCGACCATCAGCCAGTCTTGGGCTTTTTGTTTACGGCCTTCATATAAACCATAAAGTAATTGGTTTTTATGAAATACCTCAGAGTCTGGTGAGTTGATGTATTTGGGCTTAATTTCGTCATTGAGAGCACGACCACCGAAGCCCACCACGCGACCTTTGGCATCACGAATCGGAAATATGACGCGATCCCGCAGTAAGTCAAAGTCACGACCGTTGTCGCTAGTGCGAATCAATCCGAGTAGCTTTAAGCCTTCGATATCTTGTGGGAAGGCTTTTTCTAGGTGTTGCCAGTCCTCAGGTGCATAACCTAAACGCCAATATGCAATGGTATCTCGACTGAGCCCGCGCTGTTTAAAGTACTGCTGAGCAGCGCGACTATGCGGTAGTTGTTGCTCATAGTATTGCGCAATATTTTCTAACAGGTCGTATAAGTTGCCTTCCTGAACGGGGGCGGTGTTGAAGCCTTCGAAAGTATCAAAATCAGCGTAACCCTCTTGGTAGTCCATGGACTGAAATTCAGCAAAAGGATCATGCTCAATCTGAAACTCAGGTTGTGCTGGAGCTGGCTCGGTTTTCTTGGCTTCTGCGACATCGACCTGTGGTTTTTGGGCAGGTTTAGCTTCGCGCTTATACACCAGTTTTTTCGAGTCACGGTTGTCTTTTGGAAGTTCGATGCCTGTTTGGCTCGACAAATCCTTCATCACATCAATAAAGCTACGACTGTCGATGTCCATTAAAAAACGAATGGCATTACCATTGGCCTGACAACCAAAACAGTGAAAATACTGTTTGTCACGATATACGTGAAAAGACGGTGATTTCTCTTGATGGAATGGACAACAGCCTGAATAGGTACGACCTGACTTTTTAAGTTTCACACGTTGACCAATCAGGTCGACAATGTCGGTCCGATCTAAAATTTGGTCAATGGTGTGTTGAGGAATAGCCATGTCGAATCGTCAGTCGCTGATGTTTTGAACCGTGAAAAGAAGCAGAGATGGAGGTTGTAAAAT
Organism: Acinetobacter sp. AB03; assembly: GCF_058107045.1. Lineage (NCBI taxonomy): Bacteria > Pseudomonadati > Pseudomonadota > Gammaproteobacteria > Moraxellales > Moraxellaceae > Acinetobacter > Acinetobacter sp. AB03. Next base: position 788,893 of record NZ_JBUEBA010000002.1, read on the forward strand.
GCAAAAAACCATCGAATCTAGATTGTTTTGTATACCGTTTAGGCGTTTTGATCAAGCGGAAATCGCACAAAACAAAAGGGCAAGTATGATAACTTGCCCTTTCTAAAATAGCGAATATTTCAGAGGAATTATTCGGTTTCAGTATTGATGTTTTGCTGTGTTTCAGGACGATCAAGTAAACCGAAACTGATACGGTTGGTAAAGCTGCGCTCGGTTGTTTGTTTGGGTTGCTCGATTTTTTCTTCAGAACTGTTTTGTTCTTCACGACCAAACACACCTAAAGTCGCACGGTTGACCCAACTTGCTTCTTTACGTGCAGCACGTAAGTTCACTTCACCATTCGATTTCACTAAATTTGGATAATTTAGTTTCAAGACATCGGTATATTGTTGCGCAGTTTGCTTGTCGCCCAATTGGTCATACGAATAAGCAACAGTTGCTAAAGCTTCAGGCACTTGAGGGCTTTGTGGATAATGTTCAATCACCCATTGCGCACGCTCTAGTGCTGCGACCCATGCTTTACGTTTGATATTAAAACGTGCTGCATTCATTTCGCTTTCAGCTAACTCATTGCTGATAAACTTCATGCGTTGTGCGGCATCTACAGCATAAGTGCTTGAAGGGTAACGACGAATAAAGTCTACGAAGTTTTGATACGCCACTTTAAGATAGCTCACATCGCGATGTGATTGCTTTAAAGAAGTATAACGAATCAAACCATCATAGTTTTGTTCCATATTGGCTACACCACGTGCATAGTAGGCATAGTCCACGTTTGGATGCTGAGGGTTCAAACGAATGAAACGATCAGCCAGTGCAATCGCACCTTCATAATCTTTCTGCTGAAATTTCACATAGAGCAGCTCAAGTTGAGCTTGTTGTGCATATTCACCTGTAGGGTAATAGGTATCTAATGCTTCTAAGTGTTTTGCAGCGTCGGTATATTGACCACTTTGCAGTGCTTTTTCTGCTTTTTGAATATAAACCTGTTCACTCGATTGTGGACCGGTATCTACCACTTCTTTCTTGGGATTGCTGCTACAGCCTACCATTGCAGATGCAATGCCAATCGTTAGAGCAAGCATTGTCATTTTATAATGTGGTAGCGACATAAAAATTCCTCTGTTAATACGGGCAATGAGCTACAATTGCGCTATTAAATCACTTTTATTTGAATGATCAAATGGCTCAAGCACAATCTTCCGATCCAAATTTCCCTGAAACCGATTTCAATTTACTTGAAGATTCTGAGGATGCAGATAACCATACTTCAAGCTCTACTGCAACACGTTTATCGTTGCAATTTCAATTGGATGAAACTTATCTCGGACAACGTATAGACCAAGTTGCAGCAACGATTTGGAGCGACTTTTCGCGTGAAAAACTCAAACAGTGGCTAAAAGAAGGCCATTTGTTGGTAAATGGTAACAGTGTCAAACCCAAATATAAATGTGAAGGATTTGAACTGTTAACCCTTGAAGTTGAGTTAGAAGCCCAAACTCGTAGTCTGCCTGAAGACATTCTGCTGGATATTGTCTATGAAGATGATGACATTATTGTCGTTAATAAACCTGTTGGGATGGTGGTTCACCCAGGTGCGGGCAATTCATCGGGTACGTTGGTAAATGCATTATTGCATCACTATCCAAAATCGGCAGAACTGACCCGTGCGGGTTTGGTACATCGTATTGATAAAGATACTTCTGGCTTGTTGGTCGTTGCGAAAAATTTAGAAGCGCAATTTTCACTGAGTAAGCAATTGGCGAAAAAAACGGTTTACCGTGTTTATGACCTGATTGTGTATGGCAATGTGATTGCGGGCGGCACGGTGGATGAACCGATTAAACGTCACCCTGTAGACCGTGTCAAAATGGCGGTATTGCCGGGCGGTAAAGATGCTGTAACACACTACAACGTGAAAGAACGTTTCCAACATTTCACCCGTATCCAAGCGCGTCTTGAAACTGGACGTACGCATCAGATTCGTGTGCATTTTAGTTATATTGGTTTTGGTTTAGTTGGCGATCCTGTGTATATGCCGCGTGTGCGCGTGCCCGCAGGTGCATCGGAGCTTTTAGATGAGACTTTACGTGGTTTCAGACGCCAAGCCTTGCATGCAGCAGAGCTCGGTTTGAAACACCCACGTACAGGTGAAGAAATGTTGTTTAAAGCGCCGTGGCCAGCAGACTTGGCGACCTTGGTTGATGTACTTCGTACGGAAAACAAAGCCTATTAAGTTATAGATGAATCATCATAAGGACAGTATATGCAATTTGTTCAAGGACTTCCGGCAGGTGTTTTTGTGGGGCAAACCCGTGTACATCATGATCGTGCTTTAGAGACCACTCAAACTGAATTACAAGGCTTTAATTTGGCTTTGCATGTACAGGATGATGCCACACGTGTGCAACAGCATCGCATGATCTTGCTCGAAGAGTTTGCGGGCTATGGGGTCGATAAAATCACATGGATGACGCAAACTCACAGCACCATTTGCCGTGTAGTGAATGAGCAAATTGACTTTGATGCTCAAGAAGGGGATGGTTTGGTGACGCAGCGTACAAACCATGCCCTGATGATGATGACAGCCGATTGTTTGCCAGTGGTTTTAGGCAATGCAGATGGAACTGAAGTGGCCAATTTGCATGCAGGTTGGCGTGGGTTGGCGCATGGCATTATTGAAAATACCATTGCCAGTATGAACACTCAGCCGACATGGGCTTGGTTGGGTGCGGCTATTAGCCAACCTTGTTTTGAAATTGGGGCGGAAGTAAAAGAAGCCTTTTGTTCAAAGTATGCTGAGCTTGAGTCTGCATTTCAAACAGGTGAGCAAGCTGGAAAGTATTATGCTGACTTATATGCAATCGCAAAATTCATTCTAAAACAGCACGGGGTTGAAGTAGTCTCTGGCGGTGATCAGTGTTCCTTTAGCCAGTCGAATGAATATTTTTCGTATCGCCGTCATGCCAAAACTGGGCGTATGGCGACCTTTGTGTTTATGCAATAGTTTGGCTTTTGATGAAGTGCTTGGCTGTTTTAATCCTTGTACTTACTCCCCACTCAGCGAGTGGAAGTGTTAAACTTAACTCAATTCATTGGTCTTAAAAATTTCCATGTCTGTACCTGATCTTGTTTCTGCTACACCTGTTCATGTGTGTGTGGTTTATCATAGCGCCTATGGTCATACGGCGAAAGTCGCTCAGTATATTGCACAAGGTGCAGAGCAGGCGGGTGCTGATGTGCATTTAATTTCTGTTGCTGCAGTGCAGTGGGACTTGTTAGATCAGGCCGATATTATTGTGATGGGTTGCCCAACGTATATGGGCAGTCTTACAGCAGCGCTTAAGCAGTTTATGGAAGATTCCTCTAAGCGTTGGTTAGCACGGGCTTGGCAAGGAAAACTGGCTGCAGGCTTTACCAATGGTGGGGGCTTAAGTGGCGATAAACTGGCGGTATTACAGCAGATTAATTTATTTGCTATGCAGCATGGTATGTTGTGGGCTGGTTTACCATTTATGCCGACGGGACGTAGCCAACACGATATTAATCGGATGTCGAGCTTTTTAGGTTTGATGACTCAGTCAGACAACGCGAGTATTGAAATAACCCCACCCGAAGGTGACTTGGAAACTGCTCGAAAGTTCGGAAAGTATTTGGTCGAGCTAAAAGCTGACTATTAACAGTTCTAATAATAAAAAACCTCCACATGGGAGGTTTTTTTATTATTTATGCATAATGCGGGCTTTATCACGTTGCCAGTCACGGTCTTTTTCCGTGGCACGTTTGTCATGTAGCTGTTTGCCTTTCACTAAAGCGATTTCTAATTTCGCACGTGGTCCTTTCCAATAAGCAACAAGCGGAACACACGAATAACCTTTTTGATTCACTGCGCCGAGTAGCTTATCAAGTTCACGACGGTTCAACAGTAACTTACGGGTACGGGTCGCTTCAGGAACAATGTGCGTAGATGCACTGAGTAAAGGCTGAATTTGAGCACCGAACAGGAAAGCTTCACCATTTTTAAAGGTGATATAACTCTCAGACAGCGTCATACGACCTGCACGTAATGATTTCACTTCCCAGCCTTGCAGTGACAGGCCAGCTTCAAATTTTTCTTCAATAAAATAGTCGTGACGTGCGCGTTTATTCTGTGCAATCGTCCCGCTGGTATTTTTTTTAACTACAGTTGCTTTCGCCATAATCAATTACTTCCAACAATGTACCTATTGTGCCTTAAAGCAGGGTTAAGGTGAAGTTTTTTCAAATTTATGGAGTTTCTTCACCTATAAAACAAGTTTTTGCTAAAATGTGGCTCTACAAAATCAACAGAGTAAAAATGGATGTCTAAAACTCGCGTCATTTACCCGGGGACTTTTGATCCAATTACCAATGGTCATATTGATTTGGTTACACGTGCATCACGTATGTTTGATGAAGTGGTGGTAGCCATTGCCATTGGTCATCATAAAAACCCTCTCTTTAGTTTAGAAGAGCGTGTGAGCTTGGCCAAAGCATCATTAAGCCATCTTGATAATGTTGAGTTTGTAGGTTTTGATGGTTTGTTGGTGAATTTCTTCCGTGAACAAAAAGCAACGGCTGTACTGCGAGGATTGCGTGCAGTGTCTGACTTTGAATACGAGTTCCAGTTAGCCAATATGAACCGTCAACTTGATTCACACTTTGAGGCAGTATTTTTAACGCCGTCAGAGCAGTATTCATTTATTTCATCGACGTTGATTCGTGAAATAGCACGTTTAAAAGGTGATGTGACAAAGTTTGTACCGCAAGCTGTAGTCGCTGCTTTTGAACATAAACATCAACAAGGTTGGTAGCGTGTCTTTATATATAACCGATGAATGCATCAATTGTGATGTTTGTGAACCTGTGTGCCCCAATGAAGCCATTTTCATGGGGGAATTGATTTATGAAATCAATCCAGACTTATGCACAGAGTGTATCGGACATTATGATAAACCCCAGTGTCAATTGTTCTGTCCAGTGGACTGTATTCCGCTGGATCCTAATCATGCGGAAACTGAGGATGAGCTCATGGATAAATATAAAAAGCTGATTGCTCAAAAAAGCGCAAGCAATTAAGTCTAAGATTTGATACTATGCGCCTCGAAGTGAGCCAGACGATCGCTGCTGTGGAGATCTCCGTGATTGAAGCAGGGGAGGAAAGTCCGGGCTTCATAGGGCAAGGTGCCAGGTAACGCCTGGGCGGCGTGAGCCGACGGAAAGTGCAGCAGAGAGTAGACCGCCTTCATTGTGGTTTCGAGCAATCGAAATCGAAGGTAAGGGTGAAAGGGTGCGGTAAGAGCGCACCGCATGGCTGGTAACAGTTCATGGCATGGTAAACCCCACCGGAAGCAAGACCAAATAGGGATCCTTTAGGCATGGCCCATGCTGGATCCGGGTAGGTCGCTTGAGCGTATGAGTGATTGTACGCCTAGAGGAATGATCGTTCTCGACAGAACCCGGCTTATCGGCTCACTTCAACAAATTTTGATCAATTAAGCGCGCAAGGTACTTGACGTACTGGTGAGAAAACCACATAATGCGCGCACAGTTTACGGCTATGTAGCTCAGTTGGTTAGAGCACCGCACTCATAATGCGGGGGTCACAAGTTCAAGTCTCGTCATAGCCACCATTTTTATAGATCATGCTCTCAGCATGATCTTTTTTTTGTGGGAAAGAAAGGCTGTGAAACTGTCTTTATTTACTTGCCATTTCTGAAATGGCCTTGTGGTTCAATGTACCGTTATTTCGATATTTAAACCAAAGCTATGGCTGCTGACATTTATGATCTTTTTAGAACTTCCCCTCGCAGTTAATGTTTTCAGGCGTTAAATTGATCTGCATCTGTAAGTTTTGAATGTGTTGCCAATTGGCTTGATGTTCGGGCAATGTAAAGATTTGATGATCGACTAAATTGAGTTTTTTTAAAGATATGTGCTGACTTGCACAGTAGCGTCCTTCGGCTCTTTCTAAAGCCAAGTTTTGCTGTGCTGTCGGGCTTAAGCGATCTACGGTCAGGATTTTTTGTTGTCCTTTGGCATAGTTGACCAATATCTCTCGATCTTTTAGGCTAAATAATAGGTTGGAGTTGATATAGGTCGCTACATCACGCCGTACACCGTTATAGTCGGTGATCATGGGGGAAATCAGCTGACAACTGCTCAATGCTGTAGTACTCAGGATGAAGAAAAAACAGACTCTCTTTTTCATTATCTTTCTCGTAAATATGCATAACTTGAATATAGCTTGCAGTATGAAAATAAGTTTAAAAAGAGTGGGTTGCTGAAAAATTGATAGTTTAAAGTGTGTTTGTATATTGAATAACCACTTGTGTGTAAAAAGGGTTGACGCTTGTCTTTGAACTTTGCATAATGCGCGCACAGTTTACGGCTATGTAGCTCAGTTGGTTAGAGCACCGCACTCATAATGCGGGGGTCACAAGTTCAAGTCTCGTCATAGCCACCATTTTAAAAGACCAAGCTCTCAGCTTGGTCTCTTTTTTTGTGCGTAAAAAATAGACTTGAATATGTCGATATAAAAAAGCCCAAACATCTGTTTGGGCTTTTTTATTGGAGAAGGTGCCTATACGCCAGCTTTCCAGCCATTCATGATTGGGTAGCGACGTTCACGGCTAAATGCACGTGAGCTGATACGCGGACCAATTGCACCTTGGCGACGTTTGTATTCATTGAAATCAACCAAACGAATTACTTTTGCAACTACTTCAGCATCAAAGCCTTTGCCAATGATGTCATCTTGGCTCATATCTTCTTCGATATAGGCATACAAAATGGCATCCAGTACATCATATGGCGGTAAAGAGTCTTGGTCTTTTTGATCTGGACGTAGCTCTGCTGAAGGTGGGCGAGTAATCACACGCTCAGGAATCACTGGCTTGTCTGAAATGCTGTTACGGTATTTCGCAAGTTCAAACACAATGGTTTTATACACATCTTTCAGTACTGCAAAACCACCCACCATGTCACCATAGAGCGTGCAGTAGCCCACCGCCAATTCTGATTTATTGCCTGTAGAGAGGACTAAATTACCAAATTTGTTGGATAAACCCATCAGCAGTGTACCGCGGGCACGTGCTTGTAAGTTTTCTTCAGTTGCATCCGCAGGGCTGTTGCCAAAGAACGGATAAAGCGTTTGCATAATGCTGTTCACAATCGGGTTGATTTCAGCAATCCCAAAAGTCACCCCCATACTCTTCGCTTGTTCAGCAGCATCTTCTACACTGATTTGAGCGGTATAGGTATATGGCATCATTACGGCTTGGACTTTGTCGGCGCCAATGGCATCAGCTGCAATTGCAAGAGTTAGAGCTGAGTCGATCCCGCCTGATAAACCCAAAATCACCCCAGGGAAACCTGAGCGTTGTACATAGTCACGGGTCGCCATCACTAAGCTTTGATAAATCTCTGCCATAGTGTCTAAAGCAGGCGGCAGCGCATTGGCCTTAAAGGCTTGTTGTTCTGCTTCGTATTCAGCGAAATACAGAGACTCTTTAAAGCTTTCTGCTTGAAGTACAATCGAACCATTTTTGGCAATCACGAAGCTTGTACCATCAAAGATCAGGTCGTCTTGACCGCCGACTTGGTTGGCATAAACCAAGTTGAGGTTCATTTGTTTCGCCAATGCAGACATGGTTTCAACACGGTGCTGCGGCTTACCGACTTCATATGGTGAAGCATTTAAGACCAAAGCAGTTTCTACATTGAGCTGTGCTAGTTGTTGTACCGTTGATAGTGACCAAACATCTTCACAAATCAACACACCAAACTTATGCCCCAGATATTCAAAAACAAGGTGTTGATGCCCTTCGGTGAAGTAGCGCTTTTCATCAAACACGCTATAGTTTGGCAAGTTTTGTTTGTTATACACACCCAAAACTTGTCCATCTTTCATGACCGCAGCGGCGTTGTAGCGTTGACTGTCTTCAGTTTGATTGACAAAACCAAAGACCATCACAATGTCTTTTACTGTTTTAAGTTGTTCAAAAACTTGTTGCGTGCGTTTGGTTAGGCTAGGACGTAGAAGTAAATCTTCTGCTGGGTAACCAATGCTCGAAAGTTCTGGAAAAATAATTAAATCAGCATTTTGTTTTTTTGCTTCATTGGCCTGCTCCAACATTTTTTTGGCATTTGCTTCAAGGTTGCCAATGTGCGGAGAGAACTGTGCAAGTGCAATTTTAAAACTTTTCATTTCCAACTAAATCCTATACCTATAGGGATATACACGACGATTGAGTTTGTTATAGCTATAAGTTCTACGTGGTGTAAGTGACGATAAACAAATAGAAGTATTAATCAATAATAAGTGCGAATACTATATACGAAATGCGATTTTTTTTAAGGGATATTCTAAAAAAAATCCGTAAATGTCCTTAAAAAGAACAAATTATTCTAATGTCTTTAATGGAGTGTGATTGTGTGGTTTCAACCGCTTTTACAAAAAATACAGCAAAAGTTTGAACTTAAAAATCGGCCCTTGACTGAAGCGGAGAAAAAGCTCGCCAGCAGTATTTTTGGGAACAGTCTAAACATGGATTCTGTTCGAATTATCGCGCATCGGGCAGTGTTGCCTCATTATGCGATTAGCCCCAATGGACATGTCTATTTTAATATCAAAGACTGGTGCGAAAACTTTGCCGACCAACCGATTCAGCAACAAGCTTGGTTGATTCATGAGCTAACGCATGTTTGGCAAATTCAGCAGGGACTCGCTGTAGTCCGTAAGGCACTTTTTAACCGTCAATACCGCTATGCATTAAAACAAGGGAAGCAGTTTTTAAGCTATGGCATCGAACAGCAGGCGCAAATGGTGCAAGATTATTTTCTCAAAAAACACTATGGCGAAGAGTGCTCAGCCTATGAACAGTGTATTCCCTTTGTGGCACACAAAGCCTCGTTCTGACCCCGATAGATAAATCTGCGGAGTGATTGTTAGACAGCAGATTTTAAAGTCATAAATTGCAAATCATTTGAAGAAAAATGCCAGTGGCATAGGGGAAGCGGCCTCTTATTTTGAATGCAAAGAGATGGTGAAAATCGTGAGATTGAGCCTAAAAAATGAGCTAAAAATAAGAAGGAATGTCCTATGCGTATCGCTCTTCCATTGAAAGGCAAAGCCAGCCAAATTTTTGCAGGACCCGTATTCGATGCTGAAAAACAGTCTGCGATTATTCCGATTCGGCATATGAAATTTGACTTTGATGCTGAGAAAATTGATCCTAAATTTTACTTAAATGCGGAGCTAGCGAGTGCTTACTTTGCATCACTCTCGATCTTTCTGACCTATGGTGAAGATTTGGTGATTGATACCGCCCGTTATCACCGCGATTTCCTCTCAGACCCTGTATTAAAACAACGTGTGACTTCTTTAATTGGACAGGAGGCACTGCATTCAAAGCTACATGAAGAATTGAACGATACTTTTAAACAGGTTGATTTACGCGTTGGCATTTTTCGTTATTTAGCCGAAATCGTTTTTGACTACGGTTTTAACCGTTTACCACAGCCGATGAAATTGTCTTTGATGGCAGGCATTGAACATTTTACCGCAGTGCTGTCTGAATACATGATGAACCATGAAGAGATTTTTTTCGATTCTCAAGACGAAAAGCAACGGGCGATTTGGATGTGGCACATGCTAGAGGAATCTGAGCATAAAGACATTGCATATGATGTGTTTCAATCACTTTCCAATAACTATGCCTTACGTATTGCGGGTTTTTTCCCAGCTCTTATCACCATTTTGCTGCTGATTTCCGTGGCGTCAGTTTTTGTCCCGTTTTATCGCAAACCGTCTAATTTGGTGAGTCTCAGTTATTGGAAGGATGTGCCGCGCAGTTTCAGCCTCTTGTTTGGGCTGAAACGAGGTGTTTATGGCAGTAGTTGGATGCATATTTTTGACTATTTACGTCCGAGCTTTCACCCGAATGACTATGACACTTCTGCATTTTTAGATTATTACAAAGAGCGTTTACTACACCCTGAAACAGGAGTATTAACCCCCTATTTCACCAAAGAATTTACTCCAGTACTTAAATCATAAAAAGGAGGTTATGACATGGGGCTGTTGAGTAAAAAAAATAAACCAAGTCAAAAGGCCTACGCAGTTGTAACGGGTGCAGGCAGTGGAATTGGCCGTAGCTTTGCACTGGAACTGGCAAAGCGCGGTGGTGATGTCATCTGTGCAGATATTGATTTAAGCTCGGCACAGGAGACGGTAGATTTGATTCAGTCGATGACATCTACGTCAGCCTATGCGGTGCATTGTGATGTTGGATTAAAAGAATCTGTACATGCTTTGGCGGAGCAAGCAGAACAGCTTTTGGGACATCCTGTCACCTTGCTCATCAATAATGCCGGAGTTGGGCTAGGTGGTAAGTTTGATGAGGTGTCGCTGGAGGATTGGCAGTGGTGTATGCATGTCAACCTGTGGGGGGTGATTCATGGTTGCCACTACTTTGTACCCAAATTTAAACAGCAAGGTTTTGGTGCCATTATCAATGTGGCATCGGCTGCGGGCTATACCGCAGCCCCTGAGATGACAGCGTATAACGTGACCAAGTCTAGTGTTTTGGCACTATCAGAAACACTAGCTTCAGAACTTCATGCTTATAACATTGCAGTCAATGTGCTGTGCCCGACCTTGGTGCCGACCAATATTATGAAGAATGGGCGTTTGCCAAGTCGCTATTCTGGACTGGCTGACAAACTGCTGATGAACCATGCGTTTACAACCAGTGATGCTGTGGTTAAGAAAACATTAAATCGCTTAGATGCAGGCAAGCTTTATACCATTCCACAACCTGATGCCAAATTGTTTTGGTGGATGAAGCGTGCATCACCAAGCTTATACGTCAAGCTTTTGGGTTTGGGTTATCCACTGTTTAATCAACTCACAAAATAAGAATAGAGAAAAATGAATATGGAAACGCAATTAGAGATAGAACAAGCAGATGTGCAAGCGCCATCTGATCAAATGCAAGATCAAACCACGACGCCGAAAAGTACGGAAGCTCAACCTAAGCAGACCCGTAAAAAGGCTGTGCTTCGTCCTAAAGCCGTACATACTTACGATACCATTGTTGTCGGGGCTGGGATTTCGGGCATTGCTGCGGCTTATAAAATGAAACAAGTGGGCTATCAGGACTATCTGGTTTTAGAAAAGGCAGAGAGAGTTGGTGGTACGTGGCGTGATAATAATTACCCTGGCTGTGGCTGTGATGTACCTTCGGCGTTGTATTCATTTTCCTTTGCACCTAGTCATCAATGGAGCCATTTATTTGCGAAACAACCTGAAATTTTAAGTTACTTGGAACAGGTGGTTGAGCAGTTTGAATTGCAAGACAAAATCCGCTTTCAGCATGAGTTGCTCAGTGCCAAGTGGAATGATGAGACGAATATTTGGCAACTCGAAACTTCTCAAGGGGCATATCAAGCACGAACCGTGATCTTTAGCACAGGGCCGATTACAGAACCATCCTTACCTAACATTAAAGGAATAGAAGAATTTAAAGGAGAGATGTTCCATTCAGCCCGTTGGAAACATGATTATGACTTAACTGGAAAGCGGGTCGCAGTGATTGGAACTGGCGCATCAGCGATTCAGTTTATTCCACAAATTCAGCCATTGGCGAAAGAGTTGATCGTATTTCAGCGGACTGCACCGTGGGTTTTGCCCAAAGCGGATATGCAGCTCAATGCCACAGTAAAGTCGCTGGTGGCCAGATTCCCGATGATTCAGCAAGGCTGGAGGAAGAGTGTTTCCAGTATTTTAAATGGGATCAACTTTGGGCTTCGTCACCCGTCACTGCTTGAACCAGTCAATATTTTAAGCCGTCAATTATTAAAATTACAAATACAGGATGACTCCTTACGTAAAGCCGTAACGCCTAACTTTTCGATCGGCTGTAAGCGACTTTTATTTGCCAATAATTATTATCCAGCACTGCAACAAGACAATGTCACGTTGTTGCCACAAGGTTTGGTCGAGATTGATGAGCAGAGTGTCATTGCGGCAAATGGGGAGCGATTTGAGGTCGATGTCATTATCTGGGGAACTGGTTTTGAAGTGGCACATCCTCCAATTGGCCAACGTGTATGGAATGCTCAAGGTGAGCGATTGGCCGACCTTTGGAAGGATAGTTCGCCAGAAGCGTACTTGGGTACAAGTTTGGAAAATGTGCCGAATGCATTTTTGGTATTGGGCCCAAATATCTTGGTCTATGACTCTTTTATTGGCATTGCTGAAGCTCAGATTCAGTACATTGTAGATGGTCTACTAAAAATGAAGCAGCAAGGCTTTAAACGTATGGTGGTGAAACGAGATGTTCTGCGTTATCACAATGCCAAGGTACAAACCCATTTGAAAACCACCGTATTTAACCGAGGTGGTTGCTCAAGCTATTATTTAGATCAAAATGGCCGTAACTTCGCGTCTTGGCCGTGGTCCTTGGCTGAGTTAAAGCAACGTTTATCTGCGCTTGAGCTAAAACACTACGATGTTGTTGAAGCTTAAAGTAGCCACATTAAGTATTAAAAAAAGCCTGAGTCTGTTCAGGCCTTTTAATAGTTTAAGGGTGTGATTCATGAATGGTAGGTTTAGAGTTCAATATATAAAAAAACCACCCATGCGGGTGGTTTTTTGTCTATCAACGCAGACCGAATTAACGGTTGATGTCGCGTTGAACTTCGCCAGTGTAAAGCTGACGAGGACGACCGATCTTGTATGGACCGCTGTGCATTTCTAACCAGTGGCTGATCCAACCAACAGTACGTGCAAGCGCGAAGATCACTGTAAACATTTCTGTCGGGATACCAATCGCTTTAAGGATGATACCTGAGTAGAAGTCTACGTTCGGGTATAGGTTACGTTTGATGAAGTATTCATCAGAAAGCGCGATACGTTCAAGTTCCATAGCAAGAGCAAGCTGTGGATCGTTGATGCCAAGCGCACCAAGAACTTCGTCACAAGTTTCTTTCATTACTTTCGCACGTGGATCGAAGTTTTTGTACACACGGTGACCGAAGCCCATGAGTTTAACTTCTTTAGTTTTCACTTTTTCCATGAAGTCAGCAACGTTCTCTACAGTGCCGATTTCATCAAGCATCTTAAGAACAGCTTCATTCGCGCCGCCGTGAGCAGGGCCCCAAAGTGCAGAGATACCCGCAGCGATACATGCATATGGGTTCGCGCCAGTAGAACCAGCTAAACGTACTGTAGACGTAGAAGCATTTTGTTCGTGGTCTGCGTGAAGAGTGAAAATACGGTCCATTGCTTTAGCAAGGATCGGATCTACTTTGTAATCACGGTCTGCTGGAGTAGCAAACATCATGTACAAGAAGTTTTCAGCGTAGCTTAAGTCGTTACGTGGGTAAACGAATGGTTGACCTACAGTGTACTTGTAGCTCCACGCAGCCAAAGTAGGTACTTTAGCAATTAAGCGGATAGCTGTAATTTCACGGTGATCAACATTTTCGATGTCTAAGTTGTTGTGATAGAACGCAGAAAGCGCACCAACTACACCAACCATGATCGCCATAGGGTGAGCATCGCGACGGAAACCATTGAAGAAACGGCTAACTTGATCGTGAACCATAGTGTGGTTACGAACTTTAGCATCGAATACTTCTTTTTGTTCAGCTGTTGGAAGCTCGCCATTGAGAAGTAAGTAGCAAGTTTCTAAGTAGTCAGCTTTAGTTGCTAATTGGTCGATTGGGTAGCCACGGTGTAAAAGCACACCTTTGTTACCGTCGATGAAAGTGATTTTAGACTCGCATGCAGCAGTAGCCATAAAACCAGGATCAAAAGTGAAGTGACCTGCGGCCAATACATCTTTAACGTCGATTACATCTGGGCCCAATGTGCCGCTGTAAATTGGTAATTCAATTTCTTTGCCATCAAGCTGTAAAACGGCTTTTTTGCCAGTTGCTTCAGACATTCAATAGATCTCCTGTCCTGGTGAATGATTTATCTGACTCGAAATACTCATCTTTTAATGCACGAATCAGACGGATTAAAAATTTGCTCTAAGAGTAGAGAGTGCTGAAATTTTGTCAATTATACTTATGGATAAAATGATGACTTCCGAAGTTATAGTTAAGATTTAATCCATTAAAATTTGCATAAAATCACAGCACCGACACACTATAATAAGTTAATTCAACGAGCAAGTGCATAAATAAAAAATGTTGCTGGCGCAATTGTAAGCAGTTTTATATTGAAAAAAGCGCTTGAAAAGAAACAGAATTCAAGTCGTCATATATTTACATTTATTATGATTCTCGTAACTTACGCATCATTTTAAAAAGAAAATGCTGCTTTCGTAGTCATTGTTAAAAACAATAAGTGACTCAAAAAAAATGATTTAATTGTATAAAAAATAGCTTATTTGGTATTTCGAAAACGGTATATCAGTCACTTTTTTTATTTATACGGATGTGAAAAATTGTTTTAATTAAAATTTATTACGAGATATTTCAATCTTGTAGGGGATTAATCTGTTGCACCAACATCATGCATATTTATGCCACTATATTAAAATAAAATAATGAACATTTTATATATAAATAAAAAATGATTAAAATAAAGCAGTGAAATTAGCCAGTTTTTAAAACAAGACTTTTTTGTGCATCATTAGTCTAAAGTCGAATTTTCCCATTTTTGTATAAATTTTAGCGCTTGAATTTGGTGTTTATTTTATAAAAACCAACCATATAGCTGAGATTTGAAGCTAAAGTATTGTAGCGCAAGGTATTTATCTATGTGTTAATGATTCTTATTTAAAGAATTTTTATGCAAAAAGGCCAAGGGCATTGTTTGTATTTTGATAGTTCACGTCTTATAATTCAGTGTCGTTTTAAGTTCAAACGCTATTTAATTTAGAGTTTTAAAGTAACTGCTGAACAATGCCAGCTTTCCTTCGAATTAATTCCAACAAACTCCGGATGGAGTTTTTACTTACAGGATGCCCGCTGTGAAAAGCAACAGACCTGTCAATTTGTCCATGGGTCAAGTTTTAGAAGTAAACTTAAAATCCCCTGTGGCTATTGCATCAATCTTACACCGTCTATCAGGTGTCATCGTATTTTTACTCGTACCGGTACTTCTATGGATCTTAGACAAGTCATTGTCTTCGCCTGAAGGATTTGCTCAAGTTCAGGCTATTTTTAATAGCTTCATTGTGCGTTTTGTCGTATGGGTATTTGTAGCCGGCTTAATTTTCCACTTTATTGCGGGTGTTAAGCACTTACTTGCAGATATCGGTATTACTGAAGAACTGCAAAGTGGTCGTATCGCAGCTACTATTTCATTGATCTTGTCTGCAATCGGTATCGTTGCGGCATTTGTATGGATTGTTATCTAATGAAAAGTGCTACTGGTTTAACGGGTTCAGGTTCTCGCGATTGGTTTATCCAACGTGTAAGTGCTGTCGTATTAGCGGTTTATACAGTTGTTGTTTTAGGTTGGATCCTATGCAATGGCGGTTTTAGCTATGAACAGTGGTACGGCTTTATGATGACAGCTCCAATGAAGATTTTATCTTTATTGGCCGTCTTATCTCTTGTTGCACATGCTTGGATTGGTATGTGGCAGGTATTCACGGATTATGTGACTACTCGTCAAATGGGTCCTTCAGCTTCAGGTTTACGCCTTGTACTGACTTCAGCAGTAATTATTGCTGTATTTGCATATGCGATCTGGGCAATCCAGATTTTTTGGGCGAATTGATAGGAATAGATCATGGGCGCTATAACCCCTAAAGAAGATTACACAAATATTCCACACGAAACTTTCGATGCTGTCATCGTTGGTGGTGGTGGTTCAGGTATGCGCGCGTCTTACCAACTTGCTCAAGCTGGTTTGAAAGTTGCTGTTTTAACTAAAGTATTCCCAACTCGTTCGCACACAGTTGCAGCGCAGGGTGGTATTGGTGCATCTCTTGGTAATATGCAAGAAGATAACTGGCACTACCACTTCTACGACACTGTTAAAGGTTCTGACTGGTTAGGCGACCAAGACGCGATCGAATTTATGACGCGTGAAGCGCCACAAGTGGTTTATGAGTTAGAACACTTAGGTATGCCATTTGACCGTAACGCAGACGGTACGATTTACCAACGTCCATTCGGTGGTCACTCTGCAAACTACGGTGAAAAAGCGGTTCCACGTGCATGTGCTGCTGCTGACCGTACAGGTCACGCACTTCTTCACACGCTTTATCAAAGCAACGTGAAAATGGGTACACAATTCTTTGTTGAATGGATCGCACTTGACCTGATTCGTAACGAAGCGGGTGATGTTCTTGGTG
This sequence comes from Acinetobacter sp. AB03, assembly GCF_058107045.1. Lineage (NCBI taxonomy): Bacteria > Pseudomonadati > Pseudomonadota > Gammaproteobacteria > Moraxellales > Moraxellaceae > Acinetobacter > Acinetobacter sp. AB03. The sequence continues at coordinate 805,236 of NZ_JBUEBA010000002.1, forward strand.
TAACAGCAATTGACCAAGAAACGGGTAAAATTGCAGTATTCCAAGCCAAAGCGACATTGTTTGCTACAGGCGGTGCGGGTCGTGTTTACCGTGCATCAACCAATGCTTATATCAACACTGGTGACGGCCTTGGTATGGCTGCGCGTGCAGGTATTCCATTGCAAGATATGGAATTCTGGCAGTTCCACCCAACGGGTGTTGCTGGCGCAGGTGTATTGTTAACTGAAGGTTGTCGTGGTGAAGGTGCAATCCTTCGTAACGATGCAGGTGAGCCATTCATGGAACGCTATGCACCTACTTTAAAAGACTTGGCGCCACGTGACTTCGTATCACGTTCTATGGATCAAGAAATTAAAGAAGGTCGTGGTTGTGGTCCGAAAAAAGACTACATCTTGCTTGATATGACGCACTTGGGTGCTGAAACGATCATGAAGCGTCTTCCATCTGTATTCGAGATTGGTAAGAAATTCGCGAACGTTGACATCACCAAAGAGCCAATTCCAGTAGTACCAACAATTCACTACCAAATGGGTGGTATTCCAACGAATATCCACGGTCAAGTGGTTGTGCCTGAAGGTTCTGAAACTGAAGCATTTGCAGCACATTATGACAAAGATAGCGATATCTATTCGACTAATGCGGGCGATCGTAATTTTACGAAACCTGTTAAAGGCTTCTATGCAATTGGTGAGTGTTCTTGCGTGTCTGTACATGGTGCAAACCGTTTAGGTACGAACTCATTACTTGACTTGGTTGTATTTGGTAAAGCTGCGGGTGAGCACATCATTGATTACGTGACTAAACATCACGGTGATGAATACCAACCGCTTCCTACGACTGTACTTGAGCAAACTGTTGCACGTATCCGTAAGTTGGATGACTCATCTACAGGTGAAAATGCTCAAGAAGTTGCAGATGCAATCCGTGACATCGTTCAAGACCATGCTGGTGTATTCCGTACAACTGCACTTCTTGAAGAAGGTGTGAAGCAGATTCTTGCGATTGAACCACGTGTACGTAACATTCACTTGAAAGACAAATCTAAAGTATTTAACACAGCGCGTGTAGAAGCTTTAGAAGTTGAAAACTTGTATGAAGTGGCTAAAGCGACATTAATTTCAGCAGCAGCTCGTAAAGAGTGCCGTGGTGCGCATACGGTTGTAGACTTTGAAGAGTCGCCAGATCACCCAGCTTACCCATATGGTCGTCGTGATGATGAGTGGATGAAGCACACATTATGGTTCTCTAGCGATAACCGTCTTGAGTACAAGCCAGTACGTTACAAGCCATTGTCTGTTGCTGCAATTCCACCTAAACCACGTACATTCTAATTGGGAGAAGTAAGATGAGTAGAGGTACTCGTACATTTAATATCTACCGCTACGATCCTGATAAGGATGCAGCGCCGTACATGCAAACTTTCAAGTTAGAGTTGACTGATAAGCATCGTATGTTGCTTGATGCACTTCTTGCATTGAAAGTACAGGATGAGTCATTAACATTCCGCCGCTCATGCCGTGAAGGTATTTGTGGTTCGGATGGTGTGAACATCAATGGTAAAAATGGTTTAGCGTGCCTTTGGAACCTAAACGACTTACCAGAAGTGATTACAGTGCGTCCTTTACCTGGTTTGCCAGTGGTTAAAGATTTAGTTGTGGATATGAATCAGTTCTACGATCAGTACAACAAAATTCATCCATTCTTGATTAATAATCAACCTGCGCCACCAAAAGAGCGTTTACAGTCTCCTGAAGAGCGTGAACACTTAGATGGTTTATATGAATGTATTCTTTGTGCTTGTTGTTCAACTTCATGCCCATCATTCTGGTGGAACCCAGACAAGTTCTTGGGTCCTTCAGCGTTGTTGAATGCATACCGTTTTATCATTGACTCTCGTGATACAGCAACTCAAGAGCGTTTGGCTCGTCTAGACGACCCGTTCTCGCTATTCCGTTGTAAAGGCATCATGAACTGTGTATCAGTGTGTCCTAAAGGTTTGAATCCAACTAAAGCAATCGGTCATATCCGTAACATGCTTTTAGATGCTGCGGGTTAATCTCTAGGCTGATTTATCAGTTAGAAAAAGCACACCTTTAGGGTGTGCTTTTTTATTTTATAGCTAGATTTTTGCTGTAAAAATAAAGTTGAGTGAAAGCGTGAGCTTGGCACTATTTTTGTTTGTGATAGGTGGCTTTTGTGGAAATTGCACCAGATTGGTGAAAAGCGCGACGATTTAAAACAAATGTCATAAATAAGTGCAAGTATGAGTCTGCAAAAAAAGTTATGAAGATGTTAAGATGGATGTGGTTGATGGGGAGGGCATATTGAAAGATGATGCTCTCTTTTCGTATGTGTTTTTTGGAGTAGACTTTGGTCTACGTTGAAACTCGGTTTTATTTAAAGCACCATATATTAGATGAAATTTTGATATGTGTATTTCGCCAATTTATGAAAGGTATGTGTCAAAAAAATCAATTGAAATATGGGGAGTATGTTAAAATTTTTGCACATTTATATTTAAAAAATGCGCGCTAAATATGTACATTAATTCAACATTTAAGCTGCATTAGAGCGAGTATAAATGAAGAGTTAGTCGCTTTAGAAAAAATAATGCAATGCCTTATTTTTTCTAAGTCGATTTGCAAAAAATTGCTCGGTTTTGGCCGGGTATGAATGAGTGATGATGCCGCTGAGGGCGTTATGATTCATTGTCACATTGGGTAATTCTAATGTAGTGATAACGCCTCATGGCATCCGCCTTATGGGGACTAATGTCATGTTACCAATTTGACATTACTAATCATGGGTTCGCTTAAAAAGCATCCTGAAATGTTTTTGCAATAGGAAATGGGTCCACAAATGCAAGAAGTTGCTGACGCATTGCGTCTTGACACTGAACTTTCCGCTGATAGTGCAGCGTATATTGAAGAACTTTATGAGCAGTACTTGGCTGCACCAGACTCAGTAGAAGCTGACTGGCGTGCATACTTCGATAAATACCCGAAAGGTGATCAACCACACAGCAATGTACGTGAGCAATTCTTATTACTAGGTCGTAATTCAAGTCGTGTTCAAGCAGTGGTACAAAGTTCTGTTAGTACAGAACATGAACGTCGTCAAATTGGCGTACTACAACTGATTGCAGCGTACCGTAACCGCGGTCACCAAAAAGCGAAGCTTGATCCTTTAGGTTTGGCAAAACGTGAAATCGTGCCAGATCTTGACCTTGCTGCACATGGCTTAACCCAATCTGATTTTGACACTGTATTCAATACAGGTAATCTTTTGATTGGTAAAGACGAAGCAACTCTAGGTGAAATGGTTCAAGCCATGGAAGCAACGTACTGTGCTTCAATTGGTGCAGAATACATGCACATTGTTGATACCAAGGAAAAACGTTGGATTCAACAACGCCTTGAAGGTGCACGTGGTCAATTCAACTTCACTGCAGAACAGAAAAAACACGTATTAGAGCGTTTAACTGCGGCTGAAGGCCTAGAAAAATTCCTAGGGAATAAATATGTTGGTGCAAAACGTTTCGGCGTGGAAGGTGGTGAATCTTTCATTCCAATGGTTGATGCTTTAATTCAGCGTGCAGGTTCTGTAGGTTGTAAAGAAGTGGTCATTGGTATGCCACACCGTGGTCGTTTGAACCTTCTTGTAAACATCATGGGTAAAAACCCAGCAGACCTATTTGGTGAGTTCGAAGGTAAGAGCTTACATAAAAAAGGTTCTGGTGACGTTAAGTACCACCAAGGTTTCTCTTCAAACGTAATGACTCAAGGTGGCGAAGTTCACTTGGCATTGGCGTTTAACCCATCACACTTAGAAATCGTCGGCCCTGTAGTTGAAGGTTCAGTACGTGCACGTCAAGTACGTCGTAAAGATATTGGTGGCGATGATGTATTGCCAGTAATTGTTCACGGTGATGCTGCATTTGCAGGTCAAGGTGTTAACCAAGAAACCTTCCAAATGTCACAAACACGTGGCTATACAGTGGGTGGTACGGTTCACATTGTGGTGAATAACCAAGTAGGTTTCACAACATCTGATCCACGTGATGCGCGTTCTACAGAATACTGTACGGACATCGCGAAAATGATCCAAGCACCGATTTTCCATGTGAACGGTGATGATCCTGAATCAGTATTGTTTGTTGCGCAATTGGCACATGACTTCCGTCATACTTTCCGTAAAGACGTTGTCATTGACATGTTCTGTTACCGCCGCCGTGGTCACAACGAAGCGGACGAGCCAGCTGCAACTCAGCCAATGATGTATCAAGTCATCAACAAGAAAACGACAACACGTGCGCTGTATGCAGACCAATTGGTTCAAGAAAGCGTATTAGACCGTGCTAAAGCAGATCAAATGGTTGAAGACTACCGTGCTGATTTAGAAGCAGGTAAGCACGTTGCAAATGCATTGGTACTTAAACCAAATACAAAAATGTTTGTAGATTGGGCACCGTACTTAGGACATGACTATACAGACGTATGGGATACAACATGTTCTGAAGATCGCTTAAAAGAACTTGGTCGCAAAATGCGCGAGCTTCCTGAAGGTTTTGTGATGCAGCGTCAAGTTGCAAAAGTGATTGATGATCGCTTAAAAATGCAAACTGGCGAAATTCCATTGAACTGGGGTGCTGCAGAAACTTTGGCTTATGCATCTATTTTAGATGATGGCTATTTGGTTCGTTTGACTGGTGAAGACGTTGGTCGTGGTACCTTCTCACACCGTCATGCAAAACTGCATAACCAAGTGGATGGTTCAACGTACATTCCACTTTGTCATATCAAAGAAAATCAACCACGTACTGCTATTTATGACTCATTGTTGTCTGAAATGGCGGTGTTAGGTTTTGAGTATGGTTATGCAACGACTCTGCCTAAGAGTTTGATCATTTGGGAAGCACAATTTGGTGACTTCGCAAACTGTGCACAGGTGGTAATCGATCAGTTCATCGCATCAGGTGAAACCAAGTGGGAGCGTGTGTGTGGTTTAACCTTACTTCTTCCTCACGGTTTTGAAGGTCAAGGTCCAGAGCACTCATCTGCACGTTTAGAGCGTTTCTTACAGCTATGTGCTGAAGACAACATGCAAGTGATGACACCGACTACGCCTGCACAGATTTTCCATGCTTTACGTCGTCAAGCGATTCGCCCAATTCGTAAGCCAATGATCATTATGTCACCGAAGTCTTTACTTCGTCACAAGCTTGCAACGTCTACTTTAAGTGAACTTGCAAACGGTACATTCCAAACTGTGATTGATGAAATCGACAATATCAACAAGTCAGATGTAACCCGTCTGGTTCTGTGTGGTGGTAAGGTTTACTATGACTTGCTTGAGAAACGTCGTGAGCAAGAGTTGAATAACACTGCAATCGTTCGTATTGAACAATTGTATCCATACCCTGAACAACGTATTGCTGAAGTTCTTGCTCAATATCCAAATGTGAAAGACATCGTTTGGACGCAAGAAGAGCCGAAGAACCAAGGTGCTTGGTTATTTATTGCTCCTCGTCTATATGATGATGTAATGAAGTCGGCTAAACCAGTACGTATCAGTTATGCAGGTCGTGAAGCTTCTGCTGCACCGGCTTGTGGTTCACCATATTTGCATGCAAAACAACAAGCTCAGCTCGTAAATGACGCTTTAGCGATCGTAGCTGAATAACAGGAGATTCTTAGTAATGGCAACCGAAATTAAAGCACCGGTATTCCCTGAGTCAGTTGCGGATGGAACAATCGCAACTTGGCACAAACAACCAGGTGAAGCAGTATCACGTGATGAAGTGATCTGTGATATTGAAACAGATAAAGTTGTTTTAGAAGTTGTTGCTCCTGCTGACGGTACAATTGCATCGATCATTAAAGGTGAAGGTGACACAGTTCTTTCAAATGAAGTGATTGCACAGTTTGAAGAAGGTGCTGTATCTGGCGCTGCGCAAACTGAAGCAGTTCAGTCTGAAGCGAAAGTAGAACAAGCGGTTGTTCAAACTGAAGCGGGTGCTGCACCAGTCGTTGAACGTGCTCAAGTTGCTGATCAAGCGCCTGCTGTGCGTAAAGCATTGACTGAGTCTGGCATTCCAGCTGCTGATGTTGCAGGTACAGGCCGTGGTGGTCGTATCACGAAAGAAGATGTGGCAAATCACCAAACTAAACCAGCAGCTCCAGCTGCAGCACCATTAAGTGTTGCTGTAGGTGAGCGTATTGAGAAGCGTGTTCCAATGACACGTCTTCGTAAGCGTGTTGCTGAGCGTCTGCTTGCTGCAACGCAAGAAACTGCAATGTTGACGACGTTTAACGAAGTGAACATGAAGCCAATCATGGAAATGCGTGCACAATACAAAGACGCATTTGAGAAGCGTCACGGTGCGCGTCTTGGCTTTATGTCTTTCTTTGTTAAAGCTGCAACTGAAGCGCTTAAACGCTACCCAGCAGTTAACGCTTCAATTGACGGTGATGACATTGTTTACCACGGTTACTATGACATCGGTGTAGCAGTATCTTCTGAGCGTGGTCTAGTTGTACCTGTGCTTCGTGATACAGACCGCATGAACTATGCTGAAGTTGAAAATGGTATCCGTGACTTTGCTTACAAAGCACGTGATGGTAAATTGGGCATCGAAGACATGACTGGCGGTACGTTCACAATCACCAACGGTGGTACTTTCGGTTCATTGTTGTCGACTCCGATCTTGAATACACCACAAACTGCGATTTTGGGTATGCATAAAATCCAAGAGCGCCCTATGGCTGTAAACGGTCAAGTAGAAATCTTACCGATGATGTATTTAGCGCTTTCTTATGACCACCGTCTAATCGATGGTAAAGAAGCTGTAGGTTTCTTGGTAACAATCAAAGAATTGTTAGAAGAACCAGCTAAATTGATCCTTGACCTTTAATTCTAAAGAATAAAACATGGGCTTAGAGCGATCCTCTAAGCCCATTTTTGGAGATAAAAATGTCTCAACAATTTGATCTTGTTGTAATTGGCGGTGGCCCAGGTGGTTACGAAGCAGCAATTCGTGCAGCGCAGCTTGGTTTTAAAGTTGCGTGTATTGAAAAACGTATTCACAAAGGCAAACCATCTTTAGGTGGGACGTGCTTAAACGTGGGTTGTATTCCTTCTAAAGCTTTACTTGATTCTTCTCACCGCTACGAAGATACAGTTCATCATTTAGATGATCACGGTATTACAACAGGTGAAGTGAAGTTTGACTTGGCTAAACTTCTTGATCGTAAAGATAAAATCGTAAACCAATTAACTATGGGTATCGACGGCCTTCTTAAAGGGAATGGTATCGAATGGTTAAAAGGTACTGGTAAATTACTTGCTGGTAAAAAAGTTGAGTTTGTTTCTCATGAAGGTGAAACTCAAATTTTAGAGCCAAAATATGTGATTCTTGCATCTGGTTCTGTGCCTGTAAATATTCCTGTAGCTCCTGTTGATCAAGACATTATTGTTGATTCAACTGGTGCTTTAGAATTCCAAGAAGTTCCTAAGCGTTTAGGTGTTATTGGTGCTGGCGTAATTGGTTTAGAACTTGGTTCAGTATGGCGTCGTTTAGGTGCTGAAGTTGTTGTATTTGAAGCAATGGATGCATTCTTACCAATGGCTGATAAAGCATTGGCTAAAGATTACCAAAAATTATTGACTAAACAAGGTTTAGACATTCGCGTAGGCGCTAAAGTTGCAGGTACTGAAGTTAACGGTCGTGAAGTAACCGTTAAGTACACGCAAGGTGGCGAAGAAAAAACTCAAACTTTCGATAAATTAATTGTTTGTGTTGGTCGTCGTGCTTATGCAGAAGGTTTATTGGCTGATGATTCAGGTATTAAACTCACTGAACGTGGTTTAGTTGAAGTGAACGATTGGTGTGCAACTTCTGTTGAAGGTGTATATGCAATTGGTGACTTGGTACGTGGTCCAATGCTTGCGCATAAAGCAATGGAAGAAGGCGTAATGGCTGTTGAACGTATTCACGGTCATGCTGCACAAGTCAACTATGACACAATCATTTCTGTAATCTATACACACCCAGAAGCGGCGTGGGTAGGTTTAACAGAAGAGCAAGCGAAAGAAAAAGGCCATGAA
>NZ_JBUEBA010000002.1:813441-828299 GCF_058107045.1 Acinetobacter sp. AB03
TAAAAACGGGTCAATTTGGTTTCGCTGCAAACGGCCGTGCAATGGCTGCGGGTGAAAATGCTGGTTTCGTGAAGTTTGTTGCTGATGCAAAAACTGACCGTTTACTGGGTATGCACGTGATTGGGCCTGCTGCGTCTGATATCGTACACCAAGGTATGATTGCACTTGAGTTTGTATCTTCGGTTGAAGATCTACAGTTGATGACTTTCGGTCACCCAACATTCTCTGAAGTGGTTCATGAAGCTGCACTTGCAGTGGATGGTCGAGCGATTCACGCAATCCAGCGTAAACGCAAATAAGACAACGAAAAGAGCGACTACGGTCGCTCTTTTTTGTTTCAGGTGTTGTCTTCTCATGAAGAATCATCTAAAAATAAAGACAAGAAGTTTTAAAAATCCAAAATGGTTACTGTGATAGTAAACAGTTTCGGTGCAACAAAAAGTAAATAAGCAGTAATAAAAAGGTTAGTCGATGAATTTACATGAATATCAAGCTAAAGCGCTATTAAAAAAATATGGTATGCCTGTTCAAGAGGGCGTACTTGCCACCACTCCAGACGAAGCAGTAAAAGCCTTTGAACAAATAGGCGGAAAATTTGCTGTCATGAAAGCCCAAGTGCATGCAGGTGGTCGTGGTAAGGCGGGTGGCGTAAAAGTTGTAAAGTCAGCAACGGAAGCTGCTGAATATGCAAAAAGCATCATCGGGACCAACCTTGTTACCTATCAAACCGATAGCCATGGCCAACCTGTAAATAGCGTACTTGTCGCGGAAGATGTTTATCCTGTAGAGCGTGAACTGTATTTAGGTGCAGTGGTTGACCGCTCAAGCCGTCGTGTGACCTTTATGGCTTCAACCGAAGGTGGCGTCGAAATTGAAAAGGTTGCTGAAGAAACCCCTGAAAAAATTATCAAAGTTGAAGTTGATCCCTTGGTCGGCTTATTACCATTTCAAGCACGTGAAGTTGCATTTAAGTTGAACCTTAAAGATGGTCAAGTGAATCAATTTGTGAAAGTGATGTCTGCTGCGTATCAAGCATTCATCGAGAATGACTTTGCTTTATTTGAGATTAACCCGCTATCTGTGCGTGAAAATGGTGACATCCTATGTGTCGATGCCAAAGTGGGGATCGATTCAAACGCGCTGTATCGTTTACCAGAAATTGCTGCGCTACGTGATAAGTCACAGGAAAATGAACGGGAGTTGAAAGCGTCTGAATTTGACCTCAACTACGTCGCGCTTGAAGGCAACATTGGCTGTATGGTCAATGGTGCGGGCCTTGCGATGGCAACCATGGATATTATTAAACTCTATGGCGGCCAACCTGCGAACTTCCTTGATGTCGGCGGTGGTGCAACCAAAGACCGTGTGATTGAAGCGTTTAAAATTATTCTGGCAGATACCTCTGTACAAGGGGTATTGATTAATATCTTCGGTGGAATTGTACGTTGTGACATGATTGCTGAAGCAATTATTGCAGCGGTTCAAGAAGTAAATGTGACCGTACCTGTGGTTGTTCGTTTAGAAGGGAACAATGCTGAATTGGGTGCCAAATTACTTGATGAATCAGGTTTGAAATTGATTTCTGCAAATGGCTTGTCGGATGCCGCAGAAAAAATTGTTGCTGCAGTAAAAGCGTAAGGAGTATCAATATGAGCGTATTAATTAATAAAGACACCAAAGTATTGGTACAAGGTTTTACAGGCAAAAATGGTACATTCCACTCATCACAAGCGCTAGATTATGGAACCAAAGTCGTTGGTGGGGTAACTCCTGGTAAAGGTGGCACAACCCATCTAGATTTACCTGTATTTAACACCATGAAAGATGCCGTTGCAGGCACAGGCGCAGATGCGACTGTGATTTATGTGCCAGCACCGTTTGTATTAGATTCAATTATTGAAGCAGTGGATTCAGGTGTTGGACTGATTGTGGTCATCACAGAAGGTGTGCCAACTTTAGACATGCTCAAAGCTAAGCGTTATCTTGAAACCAATGGTAATGGCACGCGTTTAATTGGTCCAAACTGTCCGGGTATTATTACTCCCGGTGAATGTAAGATCGGGATTATGCCAGGTCATATTCATCAACCAGGTAAAATCGGAATTATCTCTCGCTCTGGTACATTGACGTATGAAGCGGTTGCGCAAACGACTAAGCTTGGTTTAGGTCAATCCACCTGTATTGGTATTGGTGGTGATCCAATTCCGGGCATGAACCAAATTGATTGTTTGAAACTGTTCCAAGAAGATCCGCAAACTGAAGCGATTATCATGATCGGTGAGATTGGTGGTACGGCTGAAGAAGAAGCAGCTGAATATATTCAATCGCATGTGACTAAACCTGTGGTGGGTTATATTGCCGGTGTAACAGCACCGAAAGGCAAGCGTATGGGACATGCGGGAGCAATTATTTCTGGTGGTAAAGGGACTGCTGAAGAAAAGTTTGCAGCATTTGAAAAGGCGGGGATGGCGTACACGCGTAGCCCAGCAGAACTCGGTTCAACGATGTTCCAACTTTTAAAGGACAAAGGTTTAGTTTAAGCCTTTTATATTTTAAAGGAAAAAGCCGTATGTCTTAATTGCACATACGGCTTTTTTGTGGAGAGCATATTGGTTTGCCCTAATACATTTCTCTGTATAAAAATAATATGGGGGTTAGAGTGTTTAAACTCAGCTGAAAACTATATTTAGCCTCATTGAAAAAGCCATATTGGACAAAAGACAAAATGGTTAAATTAGAGCAAGATTTGCTATGTACTTAACAATCTGAGAATTGATAAATATTTGGTGTTCACTGTTTATATAGGAGACTATGCTATATTCATAATTAAAATAATTCTTTTGAAGACATAATATTACAGATGTTAAAGCCGATTCATTTATTGTTTTGTCGTTGCTTATTCTTGTTCGGGCTAGCGATGAATAGCGCTTATGCTGAAAATGAAGACGTCTACTTGGCTGAGTCTTTGAGTGATGATATTTTCCACTATTATTAGCAGTTAGCGGCACAACATGATGAAGAAGAAAACGATTATACATTGATCAATAACGATTTTTATGAGAATGAGTATATTCGCGTATTTAACTACACGGCTTACAATTCGGATAGTTTGAGTCATAAATTGGGGACAGGGGAGTTTCACAGTTCTGACTTGGATATGCTTAGTGTTTCTTTTGGGTATGGTATTGAAATTAAAGTCAACAAAAGAAATAAAGTTGGATATGAGTACCTTTCAAATTTTCCTTATGATCGTGGGCAATTGATTCGTTTCTTTTGGGTACGTTTGCACTAAATAGCTTAATTCTATTTATTCATTAAAAAGTTTTTTCCGTTACTGTGTTACTGTTTAGAATGTTTTCACTCAATTGTAAGGTCTAGGATGTTTACATTACTTCTTTGAATTCACTGGTGGCGAGTGAATCGACTTAAGAACGAAGATAACTTAAATTTTTATAATAGATGATGGGCTTACGGTGCTGAGTGAATTCTTAGGTTTATCGTTTTAAAAGCTTAAATGTGTATTTTGTAGAAAGTTGAATATTAAAGCAGATGATAAGAAACGCGACAGATCGTCGCGTTTTTGGATTGTAAGTCTAACTACTATTGAGCTTTGCTTTGCGGTTTTAAGCTTTGGGTTAAACCATTGATGTCGCCGCCTTGAATCCCCAGTTCATTCATCAAGCTGTCAATTAATGGTGCTTGGGTACGATAGCGTAGCGCACTATTCACCACTTGATCAGACAAAGCAACTTGTGAAGATTCCGCACCATCACCTCCAGTTGTAGCTGAACCGACATTGCCTAAACCGTTAACCTGTAGAATTTTAATGTCATCAATGTTTTCCATCGGCTTAACACTTTCACGAATGATCTCAGGTAAGTATTTTAACAATGCTAGGCGAATTTGCATTTCAACTTGCTCAGGAGATAAGACGTTGTTGGCCTCATTCACTGCACGTGTACCATCCGCGTCGACTTGGTATTGTTTTTCCATTGCCTGAGCCAACAGTATTTTGGCATCTGCTTCACCTTTGGCTTTTAAGCGAGCTTGTTCAGCTTGAGCTTCCGCAGCAATACGAACGGCTTCGGCATCATCGGCAGCAGCTTGTTTGCCTGCTTCAGCTGCAACCGTAATCGCAATCGCATCTTTTTCTGCAGCTTGTTTCGCCGCAACCAACTCAACTGCTTTTTGACGCTCAGCACGCTGGGTTTCACGTACGGTAATCACTTCTTCTTCAGCTTTAACCGCTTCAGCGCGGGCACGGTCAGCAGAAGCTTTGGCTTCAGACTCTTCACGCGACTTTTCAGCAATTGCAATGGCACGTGACTGTTCAGCCAGCTCAATGGTTTTCTTTTGTTCAACCTGCGCTTGTTCAATAATTTGTGATTTTTGAATATTTTGGCTTTCCACATCACGTGCTGCACCAATACGCTTTAACTCGACTTCACGCTCAGCTGCAATACGTGCTTCTTCTGCTTCACGCTTTTTCTCAGCTTCTTGTGAGGCAATTTCAGCCAGTTGCTCTGCACGGCGAATTGCAATTTCACGCTCTTGCTGTAGTTTGGCGTATTCTTCTTCACGAATGATTTGTAGGCGCGCTTGTTCTGCTTCTAAGTTTTTGGTCTTAATGGCAAGGTCAGCGTCTTGCTCGATATGATTACGTTTACGACGACGGTCTTCAATTGTTTCTGTCAGCTTGGTTAAACCTTCAGCATCGAATGCATTCTGAGGGTTAAAGTATTTAAAACCTGTTTGGTCTAAACCTGTTAATGACACCGTTTCAAGCTCTAGACCATTTTTATGTAAGTCTTCAGACACCACTTGTTGTACTTTTTGCACGAAGTCCACGCGTTTTTCATGCAACTCTTCCATCGCCATTTCAGCAGCGACTGCACGCAAGGAATCGACAAATTTGCCTTCCACAAGGTTCTTCAACTCATTTGGAGACATGGTTTTTTGTCCCAAAGTCTGCGCGGCCACTGCAATTGATTCAGCCAAAGGTTTTACACGCACATAGAACTCCGCCATGACATCGACACGCATACGGTCACGGGTAATGAGCGCTTGGTCATCAGCACGGCGAACCTCTAAACGTAGCGTGTTCATGTTAACAGGGATAATTTCATGTAATACAGGCAGTACAATTGCACCGCCACCTAAAATAACTTTTTCGCCGCCAAAACCTGTACGTACGAAAGAGATTTCTTTGCTGGAACGACGGTACAGACGGGCAATAATAATGCCGATAGTAACCAGAGCTGCAAAGATAATCCCTGCAAGAATAAGAATGTAAGAATGTTATAGAAATTGTTGCTGAGCATAAGGGTCCCGATTTTATTTAAAGTTATAAGTACAAAATGAAAGAATTAAAGTGAAATGGCCTTAAAGCCAATCTTGGTTTTTTGAGTCAAAATGACTTCTTGACCTTGAGAAAAATGAAGGTCTGTTTCAGGTTCAACCAGCACATAATGCGTTTGCCCAAACTGATCTTGGACTCGTGCTTGAGCAGGTGAGTTGACTTTAGCTTCACCTAAAATAATCAGTGCTGTTCGTCCAATCAGCTCTTCACTGTAAATTGCTGTGGTTTCATCTTGTGGCAAAATTTTAGCAATCAGCATGGCGCTGTAACGAATCATAGGCATCGAAAGTATGAGGCAAAGTGGTGCCATGATCCATGCACTCCAATAGCTTCCCGTCCAAGTTTGAAGAATGGACTGTAGAATAAAGCCACTTAAGCTATATAGAGTGAGGAAGATAATCAGCCAAACCAAGAGAGGAACACGGCCAATAAACAACCAATCCAGCAGGGCGTTGAGCCAACCTTGATCGGCATCTAGTGCAATGTCGACGTCTTTAGTACTGCCTAAGTCATCAGGTAGGAATTGGTCAAGTAGGCCTTGTGAGCCGCCCCCTAACACCAATAGAATCAATTCGAGCAGTCCCAATAAAAACATCAGACTGAGGCAAATACTAAAAATTAAATTGGATGGGTGAGTAAATAATTCCCACATTCTAAAGGTTCTCTATTTTTATGCTGTTATCAGTTAAGTGTAAATTTTTAAAAAGAATTGTATTGAAATTGGGCTTTAGCATAGCATTCAAAAAACAGAATGTCTAAGTTTGTTGGCACGTAATGAGAAAGCGGATTTAATTGTGATTTGACAAATTTTAGGCAAAAAAATACGCAATGATTGGGGTATTCATTGCGTAGAACTACGAATCTGTTGTTACACAGTTTCGGTAAAAAGGAGAAACGTTATATCTCAGGGTTAATCTAAGCTATGGACTTATCATAAGGGCTGTGCATTCTTATTTCATGAGTATTCACGTTAATTACTGTAAATTTAGGTTAACAAACGACACTAAATGTCAGTTTTTGAGATGCATGTGGCTTATTTTTGTTTGTTTAGTGATCAAAAAAGCCTTTCTCAGTGAGAAAGGCTTAAATATGCGCTTTAGTTTAAGAACGGATTAGAAATGAAACACCCCTAAACCCGATTTAACTTCATCTAGAGTCTGTTGAGTAATATCACGACATTTGTCTGTACCAGTCTTCAAAATATCCATGATGTAATCAGGATCTTTCGCAAGTTCCATACGACGTTCACGAATTGGCGTGATCAGCTCTTTCAATACGCCTTCAAGACGTTTTTTCACCGTACCATCGCCTAAACCGCCACGGCGGTAATGTGCTTTCAGTTCTTCAACTTCTTCTTTGTTTGGATCAAACGCATCTAAATACGTAAATACGATATTACCTTCAACCTGACCTGGGTCTTCAACACGCAGGTGGTTCGGGTCGGTGTACATCGCATTAACAGCTTTTTTAATGTCTTTATCGGTTGCATCCAACACAATGGTATTGCCCAAAGATTTCGACATTTTGGCTTTACCATCAAAGCCAGGTAAACGACTCATATTAGAAAGCAGGGCCTTACATTCAGGCAGTAATTCCTGACCAATCTGACGGTTTAAGCGGCGTACGATTTCATTGGTCTGTTCGATCATTGGAATCTGGTCTTCACCTACAGGTACAACCGTTGCTTTAAATGCGGTGATATCTGCTGCTTGTGCAACTGGGTAGCATAAGAAACCCGCTGGAATATCACGTTCGAAACCACGCATCTGAATTTCAGACTTGATGGTTGGGTTACGTTCTAAACGAGACACAGTCACAAAGTTGAGATACAACATGGTGAGTTCATTCAGCGCTGGTAAGCTCGACTGCACGCAAATGGTGGTTTTGGTTGGGTCGATCCCGACTGCTAAGTAATCTGTGGCAACTTCAAGAATATTGCGGCGAACTTTTTCAAAGTTATCGGCATTGTCAGTAAAGGCTTGCGCATCGGCCAATAATAAATGCTGATGGTGTGAATCCTGCAAACCCACACGTGAACGTAAAGATCCGACAAAGTGCCCTAAATGAAGTTGTCCCGTTGGACGGTCGCCTGTCAAAATAACAGGACGGTTGTCTTGATTACTCATTATCTATTTCCAAAGTCGTCGTAGCGACATGCTATTTTCAAAGAATGCAGACATTGTACGGCATAATCTTTTTCAATGTCAGTCTTAAAAAAACTGCAGTGAAAAAATTATAAAATCAGTTAAATTTCAAAAAACAAATATTCAAAAGCTTAGATCACAGATTAAAATGTCAGAATTCTCAAGATGGATAAAAATAAATGGCGAGTAGCTTATTAATATTACTAGATGATATTGCCACGATATTAGATGACGTTGCGGTCATGAGTAAAATGGCGGCAAAAAAAACGGCGGGTGTTTTGGGCGATGATTTAGCACTCAATGCTCAACAGGTCAGCGGGGTTCGTACTGACCGTGAGCTGCCTGTGGTTTGGGCTGTGGCAAAAGGCTCTTTTGTTAATAAATTAATTTTAGTCCCTGCGGCGCTGTTGATTAGTGTGGTTGCACCGTGGCTGATCACGCCACTGTTAATGATTGGTGGTTTATTTCTATGTTATGAAGGGGTCGAAAAAGTCCTGCACAGTTTGCATCACAAAAAAGCCAAAACCGAAGAAGAAGCCAGCCAAGAATTAACTGCGATTGAAACGGATATGGCGACTTTTGAAAAAGATAAAGTTAAAGGGGCGATTCGTACCGACTTTATTTTGTCGGCAGAAATTGTAGTGATTTCACTGGGGACTGTGGCTGCTACAACTTTTTCAACCAAAGTCATGGTGTTGTCTGTAATTGCCATTTTAATGACCGTCGGTGTGTATGGTTTTGTGGCGATGATTGTCAAAATTGATGATTTAGGGCTGTATCTAACTCAGCAAGCCTCTTCATTTAAGCAAACTATTGGCCGTGGTTTATTGGCTTTTGCACCAAAACTGATGAAGACCTTAACCATCGTGGGCACTATCGCGATGTTTTTAGTGGGTGGTGGCATTATTTCCCACGGCGTGCCTTTATTGCATCATTTCACTGAAGGTTCAGTGGATTATGCTGAACATATTCCAACTGTGGGAAGCATTGTGGGAGCATTAACCCCAACACTGATTAACTTAGTGATTGGTTTTGTGGCTGGTTTGATTGTATTGGCTATTGTGAGCTTGATTAAAAAAGTTTGGCCGAGCTCAAAAAAGGCATAAACTGGATCGGGTCAGCATGTATTAGAAGAAGGAAGAGTGCTATGCGTTGGAAGGGACGTCGTGTCAGTAGCAATGTCGAGGATCGTCGCGGTGGTGGCGGTGTCAAGGCGGGTGGCATCAGTATTTTAGGGCTGATCGTGGCCTTTGTGGCATGGAAATTTCTAGGAGTCGATCCGCAGCAAGCCTACCAAGCCACTAAACAAGTGACCGCACAAACTGGAGCGGCAGAAACTCAAGGTTTGGATAACCCAACGCCTGATCAGCAGGAAGCGATGGACTTTGTCGGTACTGTACTGGCCGACACTGAAGACACATGGGGTCAAATTTTCCAACAGCAATTGGGACAACAATATGTTCCACCGAAGCTGGTGATGTTTTCAGGAGTGATCAATTCGGGTTGCGGTACTGCTCAGTCTGCAATGGGGCCGTTTTACTGTCCAGCAGATCAGAAGGTGTATATCGACACCGCTTTCTTTAAAGACATGCGGACTCAAATGGGGATCGGCGGTGAGCAAAACCAAACGGAGTTGGCGCGCCAAGATCAAGCGGGCGACTTTGCTCAGGCTTATGTAGTGGCACATGAGGTTGGACATCATATTCAAACTATTTTAGGGATTTCTGAACAAGTACAAAAGGCTCGTGCACAGGGCTCAAAAGCACAAGGCAATGCTTTATCGGTACGCCAAGAGTTACAGGCTGACTGTTTAGCAGGAGTATGGGCGCATCATAACAATCAACGGACCCAGTTCTTAGAGCAAGGAGATGTTGAAGAAGCGATGGATGCGGCACATAAGATTGGTGATGATTACTTACAAAAGCGGGCAACAGGGCAAGTGGTCCCTGATAGCTTTACCCATGGAACTAGTCAACAGCGTATGACTTGGTTTGGCACGGGCTTTAAGTCGGGTCAAGTTGAAAGTTGTGATACTTTTAATCAAGCCATTTAAGCTATAAAAAAGAGGCGATTGATCGCCTCTTTTTTTATTTCAAGCAATTCATTCTAGCGGTTTAAGAACTGCTTAAAGTTTCGAGCAATACGGACACTCACATATAATGCAATACAGGCAAATAACAATACCCCAAACACCACATACTTTAAGTTGCTCATATCTGCGTGGTAAAACTGCTGAATTTGCTCAGGCGTATAACGCAATGTTTTAACATCTTGTGTCCGTGTATCGAGATAACTGACTTGCTGAATATAGTTAAACTGCCCCGCTTTGAGTAGTTCAATTGACTGAATTTGGCGGGTATGTTGTTCGTTGTAGTCATCTACACAAATGTCAGTTAAATAATGATCACAGCTGAGTTTGGCGATATAACCCTGATTGGCCACATGCAAATAAATATGATCATCGGGAGCTTTATTGTTTGAAAGTAGAACCAGTGTTTGATCGGGACGAGAGTTCATTTTAAAACTTTGGGCTGAGGCAAAAGTTTGCTCAGCCTGTAAAATTTCTTTGGTTTTTGCAAAGCAGGTCAGAAACAACGCAAAGGTGGTTAGGAAAATAATCAGTGCGAAGAACATCCGAAAGATGGTTTTAAAAGTGAATTGCATAGGAGATCAAACTTGGCCAAAGGGAAAGTTCACGCATAAAAAACATGCATATGCGCTATGTTAATTCATCATCAGGAGAAATGTTAAAAAAATTATTTTTTTCGGGCGTTGATGTGAAAAATGATTAAAATATTTCGAGCATCAATGTGTATGAAATGAATTTTTATTCCATAGATAAGCACTGAAAGCCGCCATCTCCCCAACCGCCCAATTTGGAAGTTCAATGGGAAATTATTTTTTTCTACAAGTTTTTACCGTTATATTTGCATTATCCATTGCAACGACTATTTTCAATAAACGTATTTTAGGTTTTCCCCAAGCTATTGGCGTACCCATCGTTTCTGCCATTTTTGTCTTTATTTTACAGTGGGGCGCGAGCCTGCTGAGTGGTAATCAGTTTATTACCATCAATATTCACAACATTGAAGAAGCGGTTCGTCATATCGATTTTTATGATTTTTTAATCAATGGCGTGATTTGCTTCATTTTGACCTCTTCTGCACTGAAGTTCAAAGTCTCAGATTTACGTAGTTATTGGAAGCCAATCAGTATTTTAGCCAGTATTGCGTTGGTTCTGTGTGCCGTGTTCTTTGGGGTGGTGCTTTATGGTTATCAGTTCATCATTGGGCAGCATGTCGATTTATTGGTGCTTTTGCTGTTGGGTGCTGCATTGGGTGCAACGGACCCGATTGGGATCAAAGGCGTACTCAGTTCGGTACGTGCACCCCATCATTTAATGGTCAAGCTCGAAGGCGAATCACTATTTAATGATGCCATGTGTATTGCCTTGTTTATGACGCTTTTAAACGTATTACAAGGTGAAAACTTTACCGTCATGGGGGTATTGCAGACCTTACTCTATGAAATTTTTGTCGCCGTCATTATTGGTTGGGCCTTTGGTTTAGGGATCTTGCGACTACTACGTGGTAAGCACGAAATGGAGTCTCTCATTTTAACCACAGCACTCTTGGCCTGTGGTTCGTACTTGGTTGCACTGTTTGCCCATGCTTCAGCACCGATTGCATGCGTCATCGGTGGTTTGATTGTGGGGAATAAATGGAAAGAAATTTTACAAGAGCGCGAAATACGGGAAGTGAACCATTTTTGGCATACGGTTGAAGGGATTATTAACTCGTTCTTATTCACCTTAATTGGTTTGGAACTGTTTATTTTAGATCTCAGCTTTAGTCTAATTTTTGGTGGCATCATCGCTTTTATTATTCTGCATGCTTCACGTTTTGCAGCGAACTATTTATCTTTTGCCTTTTTTCCCTCTTTCCGTAAGAAAAGTTATAACGGAAGTTTGGCGATTTTGTCATGGGGCGGAGTACGGGGAGGGATTTCCTTAGCACTGATCTTAGCGGTAGCTAACGTACCTGAGTTAAGTGAATACAGCAGTATTTTGATTGGTTATACTTTTATCGCCGTGTTGCTTTCAGGTATGGTCTGCGGTCTAGGATTACCTGCTGTAATGAATGCGTTTTACTACAACCCGAATGAAGAAAAGACAGGTTTTAAAGGTTGGTATCAACGCCTGTGTAATAAAATGAACCGTAAAGGTTTCAAGTATATTATTGGTGAAGATGCACAGGGCTATGAAACCATTATTGTCTATCAACCTGAAGCATTGATTGATGTTAAAGCGGATGACGGCATTGCCGCGGTGCATAACCCTGAGCGAGTTCAGGAAGTGAAACGGCTGGAAAGTCCTGATAATTTTTAGTGATTTGCTCAATCAAGAAGCCCCTGTATTGGGGCTCTTTAGAATGAATGAGCTGGTTTATTTGAATCAAATAATGATGTCATTATGGAATACTTAGAATAGGGCACATTTGAAATGGCAGAATCGATAGTCAAAGAACTAGCCCCGATGATTTTTCAGGTGATCGCTCAGATTCCTTATGGGCGGGTAGCCAGTTATGGACAAATTGCACGTTTAGCAGGCATTCCCAAACATTCGCGTTTAGTGGGTTATGTGCTGAAACATATGGATGCAGACAGTAGTTTACCTTGGTATCGGGTAATCAACTCCCAAGGGAAAATTAGCCTAAGTAAACTGAATGATCAGGGACAGAACATTCAAGCACAGTTACTTATGGCGGAAGGTATTTTAGTGATTGGGGACAAAGTGAAAATGAAAGAGTTTCAGTGGGATATTTAAAATAGAAATGCTCTACTTCCGTAGAAGTAGAGCACTCGATGTATTACTGGCGAACAACTAAAACAGGAATGTGCGCTTCACCTAAAACACTTTGTGCAACACTACCTAGGAATAAACGTTTTAAACCTGTGCGGCCATGAGAGCCAATGACAATCAGGTCTGCTTTAGATGTTTCTGCTTCTTTGATAATTTCACGGTGCACCACCTGACCTTCAAGTAGTTTTGCTTCAACTGGAATGCCCAGATCGCTAAATTTAGCCGCAGCTTCCTCTAGCGTTTTCAAAACTGAAGTACGCGCACGTTCAATTAAGTCATTGGTTTGAGTTGCAGAAATGTATTCAGCTGCAATGTAAGGGTCAAGTGCAAGTACTTGAACGACTGTAATTTTACCGCCAAATGCTTTAGCAAGTTCAGCCGCTTGCGCAACTGCTGCATATGATGTTTCTGAACCGTCTACAGGGACTAAAATGTTTTGGTATGCCATGGTTGTTTCTCCTTATTATCAACTGATTATACGTGCAGATTTCTGTTCTAATGTATCACGGGTTAAATACAGCTTATATCTTGATAATAGCTGTATTTTTTAAAGAATAAAACCTAGTAAATTCATATGGATATTTGCATATGAAATGCTAATTTCTCACTTCTAAATTAGCACAAAAGCGTGTGAATAATAATCAATTTAACACTAAAGTTGAATGTAAATGTAGCGTTTAAGAAACATAGGCTTTGCCTAAAAAATAGCTTATATTTATGAACAACTTACTACTTTATAAATACGATGACAGATACGAATCAACTGAATTGGCAACGAACAAATTTAGAGAATATAGAAACAGCTTGGGAAGGTGACCTTTGGGATCGTAAGCGTTTGGGTATTCAACTAACGAATTATGTTGATCGTTTGCAGTGTGGAGCTGTACTCGCTTTAGATGCTCGTTGGGGGGAGGGTAAAACTTGGTTTGTTCGACACTGGCAAAAACATTTAGAAGATGAAAATCATAATGTGATTTATCTAGATGCATTTGCTAATGATTATTTAGATGATCCATTTTTAACTATCGCTGCTGAGATTAGCCAAGCATTTAAAAGTTCAGACAATATTGATGATGAAGATGTGAATAGTTTTAATGAGAAAACGGCATCTGTCTTAATTTCTTTAGCCGCAATACTTCCTGTAATCGCAGCAAAAGCTGGCTTGCATTGGATTGGTCTTGGTGGTGCAGGTGAGGCACTTCAAGAAGTTTATAAAGATGGCAAAGATGTTTATGACTCAGTTAGTGATGAAATAACTGGGAAACTCAAGGAACATATAGAAAAGAAAATTGAAAATCATCACTTAGAAAAAGAGACGATTCAAGATTTCAAAAAGGAGTTAAATCAATTAGCTGATAAGTTAGAAAAACCATTAGTTTTTATTATTGATGAACTTGATCGTTGCCGTCCTGATTTTGCAATTCGTTTGATTGAAAGGATTAAGCATTTCTTTGATATTCCTAAAATTGTTTTTGTTTTAGTGATGAATAAGCCACAATTGCTACAATCAGTTAAAAGTTTTTATGGCTATGATTCAGAAATGAATGGCGATTACTTAGAAAAATTTGTTGATTTCACAGTCCATTTACCAACTAGTAAAGATGCTTATGATTTTGAAGAAGTAATAAAATTTCAACTCTTTCGAATAGGGGAACTCAATTCTTTTGAAGATACTAATGAGTTGTTTTATTGGGCACTTGGATTGCAATTAGATAAAAAATTAAACAGTAGAGAGTTGAGTAAAAAAATTAATACCTTTGCTTTATTAAGAACTGAAAATTTACATAAAAATCTAATTTTACTTAGTTTAATAATGGGACAAGAACCTTATGTGAATTATCATATTTATATTAATACCGTAGTAAAAAAAATAAATACGTATTTCTGTACGGATAAAAGAAATTTTTTAAGGAAGCATAATTTAAATGTATGGGGAAATAATGGTGTTGATGATATAAGTGATGCCGAATGGTATAGATTAGACTTCCTTCATAAATCATTTTTCAATCAATTTAATTGTTTATATTTCACCCAATTTAAATTGAAAAATAATATTCATTACTATGCTCCTAATGTTATTTACCGTAAAGAGATAGCAAGTGAAACTTGGTTTAAACTTAAACTACTAAGATTTTCAGAGCGAGATTATTTAACAAATCAAGTGAAATTACCTTCTGACTACAATTTAAATCTTTTGATTTTTGGTATTCCTCAATTCTTAATTAGAAGGCTTTGTGTGAGAACATCTAAAATCCCTCAAGTCCCTCGAGAATGGATCAATTAAATTTTAAATGATATTTTTAATCGGCTTTGTTGCACAAAGATTTTAAATGCAAAGCGCCCCTAATTGAGCCAAATTTAAGGCGTAACTTGGGTAAGTGGTCGACCTAATTCCGTAAATCTGTTAAGGACTGCTACACGTGCATGGATCTCATTCACTTGACTATCAAAACTCCTTGCACTGAGTTTATCTCCTAATAATTTGATGCAATGC
>NZ_JBUEBA010000002.1:828399-879149 GCF_058107045.1 Acinetobacter sp. AB03
TTGATTTGTCATTATGATTTAAATGTGGAAAGTACTTTCATTGACCAGCTTCTTAACGCCTATGATACAGCGGGAAGAAGTGAAGATCCAGAATATCATTTGAGTATGATTTTGAGAGATGTTGCAATTTATGACTTTGACCATTCAAATAATTTCATTAAAAATTGGCAATCTTATATACATCGAGGACTTTGATTTATAAAAAATTAAAAAGTTTTTTTACATCATCTGTCTGTAACTGCTCACGCATTTTTAAAAACTGCTTTTCATCTAAGTCATAGAGCTTCAGTGTAAGCAGTTTTTCTATATCTGCTTCGGGAAAGCGATACTTAATAATTTGGGCAGGTACTCCACCCACAACGGCATAGGGTGGAACATCTTTGGTCACGACAGCACCTGTTGCCACCACTGCGCCTTCACCGAGTGTTACACCCTGCATAATCATGGCACGAGAGCCAATCCAGCAACCATCGCCAATGATGGTATTACCCGCGGGCACAAAACTACGTGTATCAAAAGGAAAAGCTGAAATCCAGTCAGTACGATGCAGTTGGTTACCACCCATCATAATGACGCATTCTGCGCCAAAACAGACGAAATTACCGATATAGAGCTGATCAATCGGTTTATCTACGGTCGAGGGCTTATCATGCAAATAACGCACGACACAACGTTCAAAACCTTGATCCCAATACGCTGAATAGTAAGAGTAATTCCCTTTAATGTGAATATTCGGATTTTTCACCGTTTTAGAGATGAACTCAAACTCACACCAGTGTTTGACAGGCGAATTAATCAGGGGTTCAGACATAAAAAGACAGCGTTGGAGAGTGTGAGAAATTATAACAAATAAAAGTCTTGCTTTGAAAAAGAGAGGGGGAAATGAATGCCTTAAACCTATCTCATTCTTGGAGTGAAATTTCCCACGTGCTTAAGAAGAGGGCTAGGGAGAGGTATTTAGGAAAATACAAAAACAAAAAACCCCTCAATCGAGGGGTTTCTACAGCCGTAAATATCAAAGAAACTTAGATATATGCAACTTTTACAATTTCGTATTCAACTTCACCCTGAGGGGTTTGAATTTTTGCTTCATCGCCTTCGCTTTTGCCCAAAAGGCCACGCGCGATAGGAGAGTTCACTGAAATTTTATTGATTTTAAAATCAGCTTCGTCATCACCAACGATCATATAGGTCTTTTGTTCTTCGGTGTCTAAGTTTTCGATAGTGACTGTCACCCCAAAAACCACGCGACCATTCTGTTCAAGTTCTTTGACATCGATAACTTGAGCCGCACCCAATTTACCTTCGATGTCTTGAACACGACCTTCACAGAAACCTTGTTGCTCACGCGCAGCATGGTATTCCGCATTTTCTTTTAAATCCCCGTGCTCACGTGCTTCAGCAATTGCCGCAATAATACGTGGACGTTCAATACTTTTTAATTGATGTAATTCTTTCTCTAAGGCTAATTTGCCTTGGGGAGTCATAGGATAACGTTGCATTGTTGTCCCTCAAGTCTGTGAGTGTAAAAAATATAGGTTTATAAATAAAAAAAGCCCGCCACCGAGAGGTGACGGGACTTCTCGGTAAACGAATTAACCTACAGTTTGTAAATCTTGCAAACGGTATACATCCATTGGCAATTGAATCGCAAAAGCTTGGCATACAGCATCAGCACCGTTCAAGGTCGTAGTGTTATACACTTTCGCTTGAAGCGCTGAACGACGAATCGAGAACGAATCTTGTTGAGCTTGTTTGCCTTCAGTTGTATTGATAATGAGGTGAACTTCGCCATTTTTCAAGCGGTCCACGATATTAGGACGGCCTTCAGTGACTTTATTTACACGTTCACACTCAATACCCGCAGCTTTAATGAACTCATAAGTACCGCCAGTCGCAAGTACTTTGAAGCCAAAGCCTACCAGTTGCTTCGCAATACCAACAGCACGAGCCTTGTCTGAATCACGCACAGAGATAAATGCATGCTTCACTTCGCCTTCTGTAGGAAGACCCGGTACGCGTTCATTCGAGCCTAACACAGCTTTGTAGAATGCTTCACCAAATGTTTTACCTACACCCATTACTTCGCCTGTAGATTTCATCTCAGGGCCAAGAATAGGGTCAACACCCGGGAACTTGTTGAACGGGAACACCGCTTCTTTTACAGAGAAGTGAGTCGGGATGATTTCTTTAGTGAATCCTTGAGATTCTAAAGACTGACCCGCCATACAACGCGCAGCCACTTTCGCTAAAGACTCACCGATACATTTAGAAACGAATGGCACAGTACGAGACGCACGTGGGTTCACTTCTAGGATGTAAACGTCTTCGCCTTTCACAGCAAACTGTACATTCATCAAACCAACAACGCCAAGCTCTTTCGCCATAGCAACGGTTTGACGACGCATTTCGTCTTGGATTTCAACTGAGAGTGAGTATGGAGGAATCGAACATGCTGAGTCACCTGAGTGAATCCCTGCTTGTTCAATGTGCTGCATAATACCGCCAATCACAACGTCTTTACCGTCAGATACACAGTCTACGTCAACTTCGATCGCATCATCTAAGAAACGGTCAAGAAGAACTGGCGCTTCATTTGATGCTTGTACCGCATCACGTAAGTAGCGTTTAAGCTCTTCGTCGTTGTATACGATTTCCATCGCACGACCACCGAGTACATAAGAAGGACGCACCACCAGTGGGTAGCCTACTTTCGATGCTTCAGCCATACCTTCTTCAGCAGATTTTACAATGCTGTTGTTTGGCTGGCGAAGTTGAAGACGTTGAATCATTTGTTGGAAACGTTCACGGTCTTCTGCTCGGTCAATCGCATCTGGTGATGTACCGATAATTGGCGCACCTGCTTCTTCTAAAGCACGAGCCAATTTAAGCGGAGTCTGACCACCATACTGAACGATAATGCCTTTTGGCTTTTCAGTACGAACGATTTCAAGTACATCTTCCAATGTGATTGGTTCGAAGTACAAACGATCAGAAGTGTCGTAATCCGTTGAAACTGTTTCAGGGTTACAGTTCACCATGATGGTCTCGTAACCATCTTCACGCATTGCAAGCGCAGCGTGTACACAGCAGTAATCGAATTCGATCCCTTGACCAATACGGTTAGGACCACCACCGATCACCATAATCTTATCTTTATCAGATGGGTTTGATTCACACTCATCATCGTAAGTTGAATACATGTATGCAGTGTCAGATTCGAACTCTGCTGCACAGGTATCCACACGTTTGTAAACTGGCGTTACGCCCAAGTTCCAACGGTGCTTACGGAATTGTTTTTGTGAAATACCCATCAAGTTCGCGATGCGAAGGTCAGATAAACCTTTACGTTTGAACGAACGGATGTTGTCTGCGTTTAGATCACCAAAACCTAAAGTTTTGATTTCATTTTCAGTTTTGATGATGTCTTCGATTTGGATCAAGAACCATTTATCGATTTTCGTCGCTTGGAACACGTCTTCTAAGGTGAAACCATGACGGAATGCGTCAGCCACATACCAAATACGCTCTGGACCCGGAACTTTAAGTTCAACCAAGATCTTTTCTTTCGCGCCTTCAGTTCCTACTGCGATTTTTTCATCAAAACCACACGCACCCACTTCAAGACCACGAAGTGCTTTGTTTACAGACTCTTGGAAGTTACGACCAATGGCCATTACTTCACCCACAGATTTCATCTGTGTGGTCAGTGTTGCATCTGCTTGTGGGAATTTTTCGAAGTTGAAACGTGGAATTTTTGTTACCACGTAGTCAATTGCAGGTTCGAACGAAGCAGGAGTCGTTCCGCCCGTGATGTCATTTTTTAATTCATCAAGGGTATAACCGACAGCCAATTTCGCGGCGATTTTTGCAATCGGGAAACCTGTTGCTTTTGATGCAAGGGCAGATGAGCGCGATACACGCGGGTTCATCTCGATGATCACCATACGGCCAGTATCTGGGCAAATACCGAACTGAACGTTAGAACCACCTGTTTCTACACCAATTTCACGAAGAACTGCTAAAGATGCATTACGCATCAATTGATATTCTTTGTCTGTTAATGTTTGCGCAGGCGCAACAGTGATTGAGTCACCTGTGTGCACGCCCATTGGGTCAAAGTTTTCGATCGCACAAACGATAATACAGTTGTCGTTTTTGTCACGAACAACTTCCATCTCGTATTCTTTCCAACCAATTAAAGATTCATCAATCAATAATTGTTTGGTTGGAGAAAGATCGAAACCGCGTTCACAGATTTCAAGGAATTCTTCTTTGTTATAAGCGATACCGCCACCTGAACCACCCATCGTGAATGACGGACGGATAATCACAGGGAAGCCGAAGCGTGCTTGAATCTCTAAAGCTTCTTCCATGTTTTCAGCAATCGCAGCTTTTGGACATTCAAGACCAATTTTACGCATTGCTTCATCAAACAGTTTACGGTCTTCAGCTTTTTCAATCGCTTCTTTAGTCGCACCAATCAATTCAACATTGTATTTTTCTAAAATACCGTTGGCATCCAGTGCAAGCGCACAGTTCAATGCTGTTTGACCACCCATTGTAGGAAGGACAGCATCTGGACGCTCTTTTTCAATGATTTGCGCAACAGTCTGCCAAGTGATTGGCTCGATATAAGTTGCGTCTGCCATCGCAGGGTCGGTCATAATGGTTGCTGGATTAGAGTTCACCAAAATAACACGGTAGCCTTCTTCACGAAGAGCCTTACACGCTTGCGCACCTGAGTAGTCAAACTCACATGCCTGACCGATCACAATCGGACCTGCACCAATAATTAAGATACTTTTAATGTCTGTACGTTTAGCCATGATCGCTTCCTTAATTACTTCTTAGATGCTTCGATAAGTTCGATGAAATGATCGAACAATGGTGCGCAGTCATGCGGACCAGGGCTTGCTTCAGGGTGACCTTGGAAGCTGAACGCTGGTTTGTCTGTACGATGAATCCCTTGAAGAGTTTGATCGAACAAAGACTTGTGCGTAGCTTTCAAGTTTGCAGGAAGAGTTTCTGCATCCACTGCGAAGCCGTGGTTTTGAGAAGTAATCATCACTGTGCCTGTTTCCATGTTTTGAACAGGGTGGTTAGCACCGTGGTGACCATGCGGCATTTTCACTGTTTTTGCACCTGAGGCAAGTGCAAGAATTTGGTGACCCAAGCAAATACCAAAGACGGGTAGGTTGCGAGCGTCTTCTACAATTGTTTTTACAGCTTCAATTGCGTAGTCACATGCAGCTGGATCGCCAGGGCCGTTCGATAAGAACACGCCATCCGGATTCAATGCAAGCACGTCAGCAGCAGGCGTTTGTGCAGGCACGACAGTGAGTTTACAACCGCGGTCTGCAAGCATACGTAAGATGTTGGTTTTGACACCGTAGTCGTATGCAACAACATGGAATTTAAGTTCAGGTTGTGTGAAGCCTTTGCCTAATACCCAAGAACCTTCTGTCCATTCGAAACCAGTTGGGTCACAGCATTCTTTAGCTAGGTCTAAACCATTTAAACCACCAAATGCGCGTGCTTTTTCTAAAGCCTGCTCTTCAGTAATATTTTCACCAGCAAGGATGCAACCATTTTGCGCACCTTTGTCACGCAAAATACGGGTTAATTTACGCGTATCAATATCTGCAATTGCGACAACATTATGTTCTTTTAAGTATTCGCCTAAAGATTGCGTTGATCGGAAGTTGCTATGCAATAAAGGTAGGTCACGAATAATTAATCCGTTGGCCCACACTTTATGAATTCGACCTGACTCAGCATCTTCATCATTACAACCTGTGTTACCGATATGAGGGTAAGTTAAAGTCACAAGTTGCTGTGCATAACTCGGGTCAGTCAAAATTTCTTGATAGCCAGTCATGGCAGTGTTGAAAACGACTTCACCAGTCGTACTACCCGATGCACCAATAGACGTTCCTTTAAAGATCGTACCATCGGCAAGGGCTAAAATTGCTGGGGTGCTCAAACCAAAGCTCCTGAAATTTAGGCTGTAAAAAAGCGAGTAGACGAAAAAAAAGGAAGGCTATCTAAAAACCTACCCTCCCTATGTCTGCTCGCTTGAACTTAACATGGCACTATACGCAACTTCACTAACAAAGTCCATGCCAATAAGATGGAATTAGCAAGATAAAGTGCTTTTATTTTGTAGCGGATGCTGTTTCTAAGTTTTGTTTTGTAAAGAAAAATGTAACAACAAATAATTGTCTAACAAATCAAAATCTAAATTTTATCGAATCACGCTAAGCTGTCGCTGTATATATAACAACAGGAATAACATCATGACTGAACAAGACAAAGTGACCAAACCAAAGCCAGCGTTGAAAGAAGTTGTTGCAGAAAGCACTGAAAAGCTTGAGCAAGTGGCGAAAGAAGCAACAGAGCAGGTCACTGAAGCTGTAGTTGAAAGCAAAGAAAAGCTTGAAGCTGAAGCGAAGCAGTTGAATGCCAGTGTGCAAGAGCAACTCCGCCAGTTTAAACAAGATCTTTTACTGCGCTTAGAAACCATTAAAGGGCAGTTATCGAACTCTCAAAAAGACTTAACTGAACTAAAAGAGTTTGTTAAAACTGAGTTTACGGCTGTTTTAGATGACTTGACCAAACTAGGTAAAGAGTTAAAAGGTGATGTCAGCGAAATTTCAGTAAAACATAAAGATCAGTTGACTGAAACGTTCAAACGTTCAAAAGAACACACCTTAGATGCGTGGAATAAAGTTTCAAGCAAGTAATCTCGCTGTACGAGGCTCAAGATTAAGTGCATAAAAAAGTGAGGTCATAGCCTCACTTTTTTATTGCTCTGGTTTATTTGTCTGGATTAAAACTGATGCAACCAATCACGTTTATTGTGAAAGTCAGCTTGTTGACTACTATGCTGCATGGCATAGAACTGTTGACCTTGTGATGTATTCAACACAGCGGATAGACCTAGATATAGGTCAGCCCATTTGAGTTTGTGTTGCAGCATAAATTCAGTCAGATCAATGCTGACATTTAAACCATAGTGGGTGCGCTTCAATTGATTGAGTTCAATATCGTAAGCGACCTGTGGCGGCATATCTTCAGGATAGCGATATTCCTCAAACTGATAGGCCTGCCAAGCTTGCGAAGGGGAGAGATTGATCTCGCGATAATAATCTTCGCCTTTTACCCCGATAAAGACTTCAAAACAGGTATTTTCCCATAAAAAGTCTTGACGAGGATTTGCATTCACGACTTCGGGCCAGTGCATGTACAAATTGGGATCGCGTAACCAAAAGCCGATATTGAGAGCATATGGGCTTTGTTGTTCAATCGCACCAACAAGCGAAATTGCTTGAAAGCGACGATCAAATGCACTGAGTTCGTAACTTGCCATAAAAAACTACAATTATTTTGCTGCGTGAGCGAAACGAACTAAATTAGACAATTTGGCATTTTGTTTCGCCGCTTTCTTGTAAAGCAATGCAATTTTACCAATGGTCTGTACAATCTCTGCACCTGTAGTTGAGGCAATTTCTGCAATGATTGCAGCGCGCTCTTCACGGTCTTCACCCGCGATTTTGACTTTAATCAATTCGTGGTCGTTTAAAGCACGTAAAATTTCTTCAACGACATTTTCAGTCAGACCTGAACCGCCAAGCATTACCACAGGGTTTAAAGCATGACCGATTTGACGCAAACGCTTGCGTTCCTGAATGGATAAAGTCGCCATAAAGATAACCTAATTTTAAAAACGGCTTAGTATAACAAACTGCGAAATTAAACGCTGTATATTCTGTGGAAATAATCGATTTAGATAATAGAAAAAAACAACTAAAACCCAAGATTTGGATACAGATGTATACTGCAAGCCTAGAGAATTTAACGTACAATTAAGTTTAAGAAATTTTAATGTTTTAGAGAGATATGGCAACACGCATTACCAACCAAAAGTTATCCAAAAGTAGCCGTGCGTGGATGAGAGAGCACCTTGATGATCATTTTGTGAAAAAAGCGCAAAAAGAAGGTTATCGAGCACGTGCAGCTTATAAGTTACTTGAAATTCAAGAAAAATATAACATCATTCGTCCTGGCATGACCGTGGTTGACTTGGGTGCTGCACCTGGAAGTTGGTCACAAATTGCAGGAAAGCTGGTCGGTGATCGAGGATTGGTGGTTGCATCTGATATTTTGGAAATGGATGCACTCCCAGATGTGACCTTCTTGCAAGGTGACTTCCGTGAGCAAGAAGTATTCGATAAATTGTTAAATATTTTAGATGGACGTAAAGTAGACGTTGTAATTTCAGATATGGCCCCCAATACTTCAGGTAACAAGGCTGTAGATCAACCTCGCCAGATTTACCTCTGTGAATTGGCCATCGATTTTGCTACGAAAGTGCTCGGTCCAAATGGTCAATTTGTTGTAAAGGTATTCCAAGGTACAGGCTTTGACGAGTTCCGTAAGCAAGTAGTCGACAACTTTGATGTGTTAAAGACAGTAAAACCTGCTGCATCACGTGCCCGATCTAAGGAAGTATTCTTAGTTGGGCAAGGCCGTAAGAAGGCTTTCAAATAAAGTTTACTTGCCAAGTCGTTAAAAATTGTGCATTTTGTACCTTTTTATTATTTTGCGAAGCTGATCTTCAGCAGAAACTTTAAGGTCACCCGATAGGGCATGATCAAATTAGATTGATATGGGAATAAAGCTTTGAGCGATCTCTTCAAGAATGCCATATTGTGGCTAGTGATACTGGGCGTACTGATCCTTATTTTCAGTAATGTCAGTAGCAATGAAAAGCCGACAGCGATGAATTATTCAGAGTTTGTTGCTGCGGTGAATGCTGGTCAAATTAAGCAAGTGACAATTGATGGCGAACGAATTCATGGCCAAAAATCAAACGGTTCAGAGTTTGAAAGTATTCGCCCTGCGGTTCAAGACCCAGAGCTTATGCCTAATCTGATTAAAAATAACGTTGTCGTTGAAGGTACTGCACCTGCACGTCAAGGTTTATTGATGCAACTTTTGATCGCAAGCTTCCCTGTACTTTTAATCATTTTGTTATTCATGTTCTTTATGCGCAACATGGGTGGCGGAGCAGGTGGTAAAAACGGTCCAATGAGTTTTGGTAAGTCAAAAGCAAAAATGTTGGCAGAAGACCAAATTAAAGTGACTTTTACCGATGTTGCTGGCTGTGATGAAGCAAAGCAAGAAGTTGTAGAAATTGTTGATTTCTTAAAAGACCCTTCAAAATTTAAACGTTTAGGTGCAACGATTCCTAAAGGCGTGCTAATGGTGGGTCCACCGGGTACAGGTAAAACTTTACTTGCAAAAGCAATTGCAGGCGAAGCGAAAGTACCATTCTTTAGTATTTCTGGTTCTGACTTTGTTGAAATGTTCGTGGGTGTGGGTGCGTCTCGTGTCCGTGACATGTTTGAACAAGCGAAACGTCATGCACCATGTATCATCTTTATTGATGAGATTGATGCTGTGGGTCGTCATCGTGGTTCAGGTACAGGTGGTGGTCACGATGAGCGTGAGCAAACCTTGAATCAAATGTTGGTGGAAATGGATGGTTTTGAAGGCAATGAAGGTATTATCGTCATTGCTGCTACAAACCGTGCAGATGTACTGGATAAAGCTTTACTCCGTCCGGGTCGTTTTGACCGCCAAGTAATGGTTGGCTTACCAGACATTAAAGGTCGTGAGCAAATCTTAAATGTGCACATGAAGAAACTGCCTTCAGTGACTGGTGTCGATGTACAGGTGCTTGCACGTGGTACGCCAGGCTTCTCAGGTGCACAATTGGCGAATCTTGTGAACGAAGCTGCATTATTTGCTGCACGTCGTAACAAGAACACTGTCGATATGCATGATTTTGAAGATGCAAAAGACAAGTTGTACATGGGCCCTGAACGTAAGTCGATGGTGATTCGTGAAGAAGAACGTCGTGCAACCGCGTACCATGAAGCTGGTCATGCAATTGTGGCTGAAATTCTACCGGGTACAGATCCTGTACACAAAGTGACCATTATGCCGCGTGGTTGGGCGTTGGGCGTAACATGGCAGTTGCCTGAACATGACCAAACCAGCCACTATAAAGACAAAATGTTGAATGAACTTTCAATTTTGTTTGGTGGTCGTATTGCTGAAGAAATCTTTATCAACCAAATGTCGACAGGTGCTTCAAACGACTTTGAACGTGCAACTAAAATGGCACGTGCGATGGTGACCAAGTACGGTATGTCTGACAAACTTGGTGTAATGGTGTATGAAGATGATTCTCAGCAATCATTCATGGGCAGCATTGGTAGTCGTACGATTTCTGAAGCAACACAGCAACAAGTAGATGCTGAAGTTCGTCGTATCATTGATGAGCAATACCGTGTTGCACGTGATATCTTGGAAAATAACAAAGATATCGCGCATGCGATGGTAAAAGCTTTGATGGAATGGGAAACGATTGATCGCGAGCAAATTCGTGACATTATGGAAGGTCGTGAGCCACAACCACCAAAAGTATATGTTGCAGAAAATCCTGTGATTGATGTAACTCCAACGGATGGTCCAAGCACACCACCACCATTACCATCTGCAACTTAATTTTTAAAAGTTAAAATAAAAAACCACCTTCGGGTGGTTTTTTATTGCGCAGATTTTCCACTGCCGATGAAGAAAAATAGGCACTTAAAAGTGGGAACGCGTTAAGATAATGTAAGTTGAACTGGAGAATATCACATGCAATTGATGGCTTTACCGAAGAAAATCCTACGTTGTGGTGAGCTATCACTCGATCTATCGGTACCGCATGTGATGGGTATTTTAAATGTGACGCCAGACTCGTTCAGTGATGGTGGCAAACATAATGGCAAAGCACAAGCGCTTGCGCATGCTCAGCAAATGATTGCGGATGGGGCGACAGTCATCGATGTTGGGGGTGAATCTACACGTCCAGGTGCCTCTGTAGTTGAGTTTGAAGAAGAGATTCGTCGTGTCGTCCCAGTGGTGGAAGCTTTGGCTGAACTTGATGTAGTCATTTCGATTGATACCTCTCAACCTGAAGTGATTCAAGCTGCAGTCGCAGCAGGCGCACATATCTGGAATGATGTGAGAGCATTAACACGCCCGAATGCTTTAGAGACGGCAGCTGAACTGAATATTCCAGTGATCATCATGCATATGCGTGGTGAACCGACCACCATGAATGGTTTAGATCAATATGATAATGTCACTCTAGATGTGATGGCTGAGCTTTCCCAGCGCGTGGCGGATGCAGTCAAGGCTGGTGTCAAAGCTGAAAATATCATGATTGATCCGGGTTTTGGCTTTGCTAAAAATGCAAAGCAGAACCTTAAGCTTTTAAAAGAATTCCATCAACTAAATCAGCTCGGGTATCCCATCTTGTCCGCATTGTCACGGAAGCGCTTTATCGGCGAAGCCTTAGGTGGGGCAGATGCAGGGCAGCGGGCCGTGGGTTCTGTAGCGGGACATTTGTTGAGTATTCAACAAGGCGCGTGTATGGTGCGCGCCCATGATGTTAAAGCCATGAGTGATGCAATCAAGGTTTGGCAAGCGATGAATATGGCTTAATGGGGCGGCGGAATGCGGAGCTAATGATTTAATTTGAAAATTTGATCTATATCAGATTGTTAGACTGGCAGCATCTTCAGATGCTGCTTTTTTATTTGGCGATTTGTTTGGTTTATGTTATACAGACTCGTTTTTTAAGTTTCTCGTTTTGAGTGCCTGTATGTTTGCAGATTTACTTCTCCCTATGTTTGATGATGAATATTATCCCGATATTCTTGTTGCTGAAGTGAAGCAGCATGTCGAGACTTTTGCTAAAAAAATTGTAAAAGCAAAATCTGAGGGTGATATTTATCAATATGCCAATGCCGCAGTGGCTGAAATTAATGAAATGAAGCCGCATTTTGAAGATCTAGATTCATCATTAGATGACTCTGCTGCCGATTTTATTGCTGAAGCGATGATGATGGTGGTACAAGACGCAGGATTTATGGATATTGAAATGGAAGAATTGGTGGTGAACAGAGAGTGGTAAGTCACACTCTCATTTTAAGTTCAGTTGGTTTTGCTTTAGAAGCTGAAATTGCTGTTACAGTTCATCTAAAAGATCGGTGAGATGACAGCTTTGATTTAAATGCTCATCTCCAATCGCATCGACCGTCATCAGGTATTCGCTCTCGAGCATTTCAGCATTTGCACTGAGATTCAGCCAAAACTTTGGATACTTTCTCATGAGCTCACGAATATATTGCTCATCTTTAGTGTGATTAAAGCTTAATTTAAAATGAGCATCTATTGATTTACATGCGTGTAAATAAAGTTGGTGGTCTTTTTCAATAATCGTGCCTGCAAACAAGTCATAAAACGTATCGCTATCCGTTTGTTGAGAGAGTGCTTCTGCATGGCTGACGTTTGAAAAAACTAGGCTCAGGATGATAATGAGGGTGTTCTTTTTCATATTGTGATTGTTATGTGCTTCGAGGCATAAATTATAGACATAAAAAAACCAGCATATCGCTGGATTTTTTTATTGCACCATCTTAATTAGCTTAAGAATGGTGCCCGAGGCCAGACTCGAACTGGCACGCTTTGTGGGCGGGGGATTTTAAATCCCCTGTGTCTACCGATTTCACCACTCGGGCATGAGCGCAATAATAGAGGACGAAATAAAAGTTGGCAAGTCTATTTGTGATTATTTGCTTTCTTTTCAATCAATTCAGCGGTTTATGTTTAAAAAATAGCAAAATTATCTGTGCTGCACTCGTTCAGGCTTCATAAAAATGTCATCGACTTGAGATATGGATGTCATCTTTTTCGCATAAATTTCAAGTCCATATCGTCTTTAGGCAATCCACATGACAAAAAAAATGAACCGCCGAGAACTTATTCAAAAAACTTTGGCAGGATTTGGTGCTTTATCTTTACCTATTTCACTGACCGCTTGTGGTGATGACGCCGACTCAAACACACAGCCCAACACGCAAGTGCAATTTTTGCATGGGGTTGCCAGTGGTGATCCTTTACAAACTCAAATCATCATTTGGACACGTGTAACACCATCGGATAGCAGTGCGCGTTTAGAAGTGCAGTGGGATGTGGCAAAAGATGCAGACTTTAAACACATTACAGCAACAGGAAAGGTGCTGACCACGGCTGCACAAGATTTTACTGTGAAAGTGGATGTGACGGGACTTGCTGCGGGGCAAGTTTATTTCTACCGTTTTAAATCGGCGTCGACATATTCAACCACAGGGCAAACCAAAACTTTGGCAACGCAAGTACAGTCGGTACAGTTTGCCGTATGCTCATGTTCAAATTATCCAGCGGGTTATTTCCATGTTTATAAAGAAATTGCAAAACAGGATGTGGATGTTGTGATTCATTTGGGGGATTACATTTACGAATATGGTATGGGCGGATATGCAACGGAAGAGGCTGTAGAGATGGGGCGTGCACTGGCGGATGATAATAGCTTAGAAATTATTCGCTTAGATGACTATCGCAAACGTTATGCTTTATACCGACTAGATGCAGATTTGCAGGCCGCGCATCAACGTCATCCTTTTATTGTGATTTGGGATGACCATGAACTCGCAAATGATACATGGGAAAAGGGTGCTGAAAATCATCAGTCAGATACTGAAGGCGATTTCCTTGAACGTAAACTTGCGGCACTGGCGGCCTATTTTGAGTGGATGCCAATCCGTCCGCTTTCTGAAAAAGATTATTTGAATATTTATCGCCAGTTTAACTTTGGTAATTTAGTGCAGTTAAATATGTTGGATACGCGTATTCTAGCGCGGAGTAAACAGTTAGATTATGCAGATTATTTAACCGCATCGGGTTTGGATGCTGTGCGCTTTACTACAGATATGCAAGACCCAAATCGAACGTTACTGGGGTTGAATCAACGCGCATGGTTAACACAGCAACTTGCGAGCTCTAAAGCCACATGGCAAGTTTTGGGTCAGCAGGTGTTGATGAGCAAAATGCTTGTTCCAGCCGAGATGTTACAAGTGCTCAGTGCAATCAGTAGCGGCGCGGTGACTCCAGATGTTTTGGCGCAGGTGAATCAACTCATTAAAGAATTGGTGGAAATAAAACTTCGTTACTTAAATCATGATCCATCTTTAACAGTAGAGCAGTTGTCTCGTATTAAAACTGTGGTTCCTTACAATTTAGATGCATGGGATGGTTATGCGGTTGAAAGGGAGACGCTGTACGGCACACTGCAGTATTTAAATAAAAAAGTCGTGGTCTTGGCTGGTGATACACATAATGCATGGGCATCGGACTTACACGATTTAACAGGGCAATTTGTGGGTGTGGAGTTAGCGACAAGTTCAGTTTCTTCCCCTGGGTTGGAGAAATATTTGTCTATTCCAATGCAACAACTCCAAGAGTTTGAGTTTGCTTTTACAACCTTGATTGATGAGCTGAGTTATTGCAATTTAAATCAGCGCGGTTATTTGAAAGTCCGTTTTACCGCAGAGCAGGTGCAAGCGGATTGGATTTTCGTAGATAGTATTAAGCACAAAGAATACATCGTTGACGAAACTCGCTCGCATCAAGTGATATTAGACTCGACATTATTGCCAGTCAGTGCATTAAAACAAACGGCATAAAATGACCTTAGAAAAACCGAGCATCATTGCTCGGTTTTTTATAATTTTTCATCGATATAACTGTCGAGATCGATGTGCTTAATCTGCTTACAGTAAGCATGCTCATACTTCAGCAGTTGCACGTATAAATCTGCTTCACGCCCCAGCTGAAGTTTTCGTGCCTGATAATCTTCAGATTGATGGGAGCTAAAGCGTAATTGGAGTCGTGATTTGAGCGTTTGTTTATAGGCCCAAAAGCAGACACGTCTGAGTTGTTGTAACTGGTGATGTTCAACCGACTGGCTGTGGTCTCGAAATAAATTTTCTTTATAGAAGCGCACAAAACCAAAGTTCACACCAAAATAAAACAAGATCCACATCAGCAAACTGCTTTCAAGGAACATCAGATTTAGTCCACTTAAAAGAATCACTGTAGCGAGTTTGATGGGCGCATGGCGTTGCAGTTGATACAGGGAGTTTGATGAATGTTTAATTTGTTTAATGACACAAGGTAAGACCCACATCAGCACCA
Organism: Acinetobacter sp. AB03; assembly: GCF_058107045.1. Classification (NCBI taxonomy): domain Bacteria; kingdom Pseudomonadati; phylum Pseudomonadota; class Gammaproteobacteria; order Moraxellales; family Moraxellaceae; genus Acinetobacter; species Acinetobacter sp. AB03. The sequence goes on from NZ_JBUEBA010000002.1 coordinate 843,538, forward strand.
ATAAAATACTGATAATGGCATAACTGTGACTTTGGAGCGGATCGAGATTCTCCAAGTGAGTTAAGTAAAAATCTTTCAGAATTAAGCTGATTGGAATAAAAATCATCACCGCCAAAACCCACGGAATAATTTCACGTTGGTCATCTAAAATACCGCGTGTTTTGATTTGACTATAAAGCAAGTAATTACGTTTAAATGCGGCAGGGTAAAGGGTCTCTAATTGTTGCAGTAACAGTTGAACTTGTTTGGATTGCATCGTCAAAAAAGAGCGTATGAGAAAAATAGCCTTTACTATAGTAGATTTGGAAGGGGATGGCTCAAAAAAATACGTGAAACAGAATATTCACAGAGAAAAGTACAACAATTTCGCTTTTTCACTCTGAATTATGCGAAAATGTCGGATTCAATTTTTTTGTCTAAGGGCAGTTCATGACTGATCATTCTCCTGAATCTTTAAGTGATATCGAAATTTTAGACATTTTGCAGTCTATGAAAGACGATGAGCTTGATACAGAGGCAAAAGAAGAGATTCGTAAGGGTGGTAAAGCTGGTCGTCAAGAAGCACATAAACTTGCGATTGTGGCTTTGAACCAATCTTTTGAAAGTAAGTTTGTTGAAGCTGTAGCTTTGGCGTTGGGCCTGAATGAAGGTCAAGCCAAAAAAATTCGCTATAAGAAAGACCGCATCCGTATTTTAAAAGTACGTGGGATTGATTACATGGCGATTGATGGTGCGGAAACAGCACAAGTCTTGTCACAAGTTGCACAAGCCATTGTACGGGAAGATGCGACCGTGACACATGATTTGCACAACATCTTCCCATTTTGGAAAGAAGGCTGGCCAATGGTTCAGTTTGACAGCGCATATAAAATTTTATCTGAAGATATTAGCATTCACTATCAAGCGACTTTAGATAAATTACTTGAATTGTATGGTCGTTAAGATCGCAGCACCAAAAGCACCTTCGGGTGCTTTTTTATGGGCTTCTATTTAACTATGGAAAATCCAAGACAGTAATAAGCTGATGGGCCAAATGAACAGTCGCCACCATGTAATCAGTGGATTCCAGAAATACTGTCCAAAAGACAGAGTCTCGTTAAAGCTTCGTTGCCCACGTTCATAAGCATAAGGTGTAATCCGCCATGCTAAAATCAGCAAAACAATCGCAGTTACGATCAGCAGCGTGTGGCTGTATTGGGCAAAATAATAATAAATCAGATAGAGCGCAGAATAAAAGAAAGTACATGCCAACACAGCGGGCAATGAAAAAGACATAAGCTTGACTCTATTGTATTGTTATATCAAGGCATTATAAATGAAAATACCCGATGTATCACATCGGGTATTTATCGGTTGTTGAGCTTAAGGTTCGTTATAATTCAGTGTAGGTATTTGATTAACCCAGTGTTGAGTAAAGTGGGAAAATACCAAAGATCATCGCTGTAACCAGCATCACTAAACAAGTAATCACCGCCCACTTGATGGTAAATTCTTGGTGTTCACCAAAGTTAATTCCTGCCAACCCACAGAGTAAGTAAGTCGATGGAACCAATGGGGACAGTAAGTGTACAGGTTGACCAACAATCGATGCACGAGCCATTTCCACAGGAGTGATACCATAGTGTCCGGCGGCTTCAGAGAGTACAGGCAGTACGCCAAAGTAGAAGGCATCGTTCGACATAAAGAAGGTCAGCGGCATACTAATCACAGCCGTAATTGGTGCTAAATACGGCCCCATACTTTCCGGAATAATGGCAACAAGTTCTTGAGACATGGCTTCAACCATACCTGTGCCCGACAAAATACCAGTAAAAATACCTGCCGCGAAAATAATCCCGACTACAGCTAAGGCACTAGCAGAGTGGTTACCAACCAAACGCTTTTGCATGTCTAAATCAGGATAGTTCACCACCAATGCAATGCACAGCGCCACCATGAACAGAATGGCCGCAGGTAAAACACCCATCACTAAGCAGACCATCAAGACCAAAGTCAGTAGTGCGTTAAACCATCTTAAGTGGGCACGGTTAGCTTCTGGTTCTTGCGAAATTTGAATACTGTCACCATGGCTAATATCTAATTCCACAATACCAATGCGTTTACGCTCCATACGGCCATACATAAAGCCGAGGAAGTATAACCAGCCAATTGCAACGAGCATTGGTAAAATCATCGGAACAAAGACATCGTTTGGATCGACATGTAATGCAGTTGCAGCACGTGCTGTTGGTCCACCCCATGGGGTTAAGTTCATGATTCCGCTCGCAAGCATCATTAGGCAGGCCATAATTAAAGGGCTCATACCAATACGCTTATACAGTGGTAGCATTGCGGCAACACAGATCATATAAGTGGTTGAACCGTCACCATCCAAGGAAACAATTAAAGTCAGCGTAATGGTGCCGAGGGTCACTTTTAAAGGATCGCCTTTAACCTGCTTTAAAATCCACTTCACTGAAGGGTCGAATAAACCCGTGTCGATCATAATTGCAAAATAAAGGATTGCGAAAAGAAGCATTACGCCCGTAGGAGCGAGCTTTTTAATGCCTTCCATCATCATATTGCCAAGTTCAGCAATATCAAATCCAGCAAGGTTGTCAACAAAGAGACTTAAAACATAAGTAAGTAATGCAAAAATGATAGGGATTAAAGTTAAAGCAACGAGAGCGCTCAGTCGTTTGGACATGATTAAGTACATGAAGCACATAATCATGCCTAAACCTAAAATGGTCAGCATGGATCAATCCTTTGAACGTGTTAAGTCTGTTTATTCATCAAGTGACAGCGATAGTATGCAATTCAGCATGATTTTTAAATGCTCTTAAACATATGTGATTTTTCATTCTATTTTTCTAATAAATAATATATATCTGTAAAGTATGGTTAAGATACTTATTTTGTATAACTTCATATGGTTAAATCTGAAGCAAAAAAAACCTTGCAGTTGCAAGGTTTTAATTTAAGGAGATGTTTCTATTCCTCGACTGTTTGGGTTGCAGGCTGTAGTGTTTCTTCAAGTAAGCGCGTCACTAAAAGTTGGTCAATCTTAAAATGATCGACATCAACCACTTCAAATTTAAAGCCTGCGTATTCTACGGTATCGGCAGGGCGTGGAATTTTGCGTAGACGGTACATCATAAAACCAGCCAAGGTTTCATAATTTTCTTCATCTGGCATTTCATCAATAGCTAGTGCATGCTTCATGTCTTCAATCGGCGTGCTGCCATCAATCAGCCATGAATTATTATCACGTTTAATGATCTGTTGTTCGGCTTCAATTGGAGTAACCCAGTCGCCCATGACCGTAATCATAATGTCTGACAGGGTGATGACGCCCACGACCAAAGCATATTCATTAATCACAACAGCAAACTTTTCTTTGGTGGAGCGGAAACGGTCTAATAACTCAGACAAGGTTAATGTGTCTGGAATGGTGAGAACATTACGAATGGTGCTTTCATTGAGTTGTAGTAAAGATTGATTATTCAGAATACGGACCAGAATGTCTTTGGCATCGACATAGCCAATTACATCGTCAATATTTTCACTACAGACTAAGAACTTAGAATAAGGATATTCAGCCAATTTTTGACGAATGCTGGCTTCGGATTCATTTAAAGTAAAATACACCACGTTTTCACGCGTGGTCATACTTGAAGGTACATTCCGCTCTTCAAGTTCAAATACGTTTTCAATGAAATGATGTTCTTGCTTTTGTAGCACCCCAGCTTGCGCACCCGCATCCATCACTGCAGAAATGTCATCAAAGGTAATGTTGTCATCACGTGTGGTATTCACTTTAAACAGGCGGAATAACAAGTTGGCAAGGGCATTAATAATCCAAGCCAAAGGTTTGCAGACCTTAATAAATACCTGAATGGGGTTAATCACCGCAATAGAGATTTTCTCTGGGGCAATCATGGCCAAACGTTTTGGCATGAGGTCGGCAAACAAAATAAATAGCGAGGTGACTAAAGTGAAAGATAGCGCAAAGCTAATAGTTTCAGACCAGGGGCCAGTATAAAAACGAGAAACAAAGCTCATGAAGTAAGGACGAAAAGCCCCTTCACCTAAAATACCGCCCAAGATCGCCACTGCGTTTAAGCCAATTTGTGAAGCGGCAAAGAAGTCAGCAGAATTTTCTTGTAAATTCAAAACTTTCTGTGCGCGATCATCGCCCGACTCAGCCAAGATTTTCAGCTTGACCTTACGTGCTCCTGCCAGTGCAATTTCTGTCAGAGACAAGAAACCCGCCCCAGCAATCAGGACTAGAATGATAACTATGTTTTGAAAAAGGCTCACGGAATCCACCTGTGATTCATCGTTATTATGAATATTTTTAACACAAAAAATAAAGACAGTAATCACTTACTGTCTTCTATCATACCTGAGTTATTGGTATGAAAATGAATTATTTAGAGCTTGAATGCTTAATAATGTGAGAATTGCGAGTTATTGCCTAAAAACTCACGATTTTCTTCCTCAATCATTTGACGTGCCACATACAAAATCAGCTGTCTGAGCCAGCGATGTGCAGGATGGTGATGTAACAGTGGACACCATGCCATTTTCAACTCAAATTCTGGAATATAAAAAGGTGGGTCTTTAATCAGGAGGTTTTGACTTTTGGCTTGCAAGCGTGCAATACGGGTCGGTAAAGTCGCGATCAAGTCTACATTTGAAGCCAATAGTGCAGGCATTTGATAATGTCGAGTGAAGACCGAAATTTTACGTTTTTGGCCAATACGCTCTAAAGCTTGATCAATCCAACCTAGACCTGCTTGTTTTTCAGGGTTAACGCCGAAACCAACGCCCATACCTGTTTTAGAGACCCAAATATGCTGTGCATCGAGGTAACTTTTTAGGTTTAAATTGCTGGCAGCAGGGTGTTTACCATTGAGCAAACATGAAAAACTGTCACGCCAGACTAAAACTTGGTGGAAGCTTTGTGGAATTTCATTGAAACGGTTAATCGCAAGATCAACTTTACCTTGTTCCATATCACGATATGACACATCACTTGGGGTTAAGAAGTCTAAGACCACATTGGGAGCTTCTGAACGCAGTGCTTTAACGAGGCGGGGAACTAAGGTGGCTTCGGCATAGTCCGAAGTCATAATACGGAAAACACGATTTGAGGTATAAGGACGGAACTCGGTACGAGGTTCCAAAATCATGGAGAGATCAGAAAGAGCGTCACGTATGCGGGGTTGTAATTCTAAAGCCCGTTCGGTTGGTGTCATACCTTCAGAAGAGCGAATTAGCAGAGGATCATTAAATAAGTTACGAAGACGACGTAGAATATTACTCATTGCTGGTTGGGTGACACCCAATTGTTCAGCTGCTCGGGTTACATTTTTTTCGCGTAAAAGTACGTCCAAGTAAATTAAGAGGTTTAGATCAACCCGCTCCAGATTCATAAAATAAATACCGAGAATAAAATCATGAAATTATTTGCATTATGCCATAAGCCATCGGGCTTGTGTAATAAACTGACGAAAAAAAAAGCATCGGGTTGGATAAAGAACACCCCCTTCATTTTCTCAGAAAATGGGTTTTTATGCTTAAAAATAGAGGGACTATCAGCCCAAAACAATGTTTTAAAGTGCGTAAATTGAGTCTCAGATTATCGCCTAGAAAATGGCTTAATCTTGCTTGTTGTTGGTGGAATAAAAGCGTGATAAATACTCTTTTTACTGAATATTGAACTATTGTCATTTCGGTCAAATTAAGTATTGATTTTCAGTTTAAACTCTTTTTTTCAACGGCTGAGACTTAAGTCTAATGAAGAAATATTCGACAAAGTGTGTATTTTTTAGGTTCATTCTATTTTATTTAAATTTAATAATAACAAATACTTGTTTTGGATATGTCGAAATATAATTAGACTTTTATCTATATATTTTTTAAATAAATACTGAAAATTAATGCAGAATATTGGATTAATTTTTTCTGTCAATCTAATCTGTATTCATCGCAACGAAGCGCTCTAAATCTAAGCAAAAGCTTGAGGGTCTGATTTTAGCTTTTCGTTGAAGAAAATCCTAATATTATTACAGGAAATATCATGACTACATATCAAACAGCGATTGATGCAATCCGCGAATTAAAAGCAAAATTCGGTAGCACTTGGGCAGACATCAGTCCTGAAGATGCTGCGCGTATGCAACTTCAAAACCGTTTCAAAACTGGTTTAGACATTGCGAAATATACAGCGGCAATTATGCGTCGTGATATGGCTGCTTATGATGCAGACTCTAGCAAATACACTCAATCACTAGGTTGCTGGCACGGTTTCATCGCGCAACAAAAAATGATTGCGAACAAAAAATACTTCGGTACAACTGAACGTCGCTACATCTACCTTTCTGGTTGGATGGTTGCAGCGCTTCGTTCAGAATTCGGTCCACTTCCTGACCAATCTATGCACGAAAAAACGTCTGTTCCTGCATTGATCGAAGAAATCTACACATTCTTACGTCAAGCTGACGCGAAAGAATTAAACGACTTGTTCCGTGCACTTAAAAAAGCACAAGAAGCGGGCGACACTGCTAAAGCAGCTGAAATCACTTCACAAATCGACAACTTCCAAACTCACGTTGTGCCAATTATTGCGGACATCGACGCTGGTTTCGGTAACGAAGAAGCAACTTACTTACTTGCTAAGAAAATGATCGAAGCGGGTGCTTGTGCACTACAAATCGAAAACCAGGTTTCTGACGCGAAACAATGTGGTCACCAAGCTGGTAAAGTAACAGTTCCACACGAAGACTTCATCGCGAAAATCCACGCGCTTCGCTATGCATTCCTAGAAATGGGTCTTGACGACGGTATCATCGTTGCACGTACTGACTCTGAAGGCGCTGACTTGACTCAAAAAATCCCAGTGGTTAAAGAGCCAGGCGACATCGCTTCTCAATACATCAGCTACTTAGACACAACTGAAATCGACATTTCAGAAGCTCAAGAAGACGAAATCCTGATCAAGCGTGATGGTAAACTTCACCGTCCTAAACGTCTTGCTTCTGGTCTATACCAGTTCCGTGAAGGCACGCAAATCGACCGCGTTGTACTTGACTGTGTAACTAGCCTACAAAACGGTGCTGACCTTCTTTGGATCGAAACTGCGACTCCAAACGTTGCTGAAATCGCTCACATGGTTAACCGTGTACGTGAAACAGTTCCAAATGCGAAACTTGTTTATAACAACTCGCCTTCGTTCAACTGGACTTTAAACTTCCGTCAACAAGCATATGACCGTTGGGTTGCTGAAGGTAAAGACGTTTCTGCTTACGACCGTGCTAAGTTGATGAGCGCTGAGTACGATGCAACTGAACTGGCTGCTGAAGCTGACGAAAAAGTTCGTACATTCCAGGCTGATGCTGCTCGTGAAGCGGGTGTGTTCCATCACTTGATCACACTTCCGACTTACCACACAGCTGCGCTTTCTACTCATGAGCTTGCTCAAGGTTACTTCGGTACTGAAGGTATGTTGGCTTATGTTGCTGGCGTACAACGTAAAGAAATCCGTGGTGGTATCGCTTGTGTTAAACACCAAGCAATGGCGGGTTCTGACATCGGTGATGATCACAAAGAAATCTTCTCTGGTGACAACGCTCTTAAAGCGCACGATGATGCTAAAAACACAATGAACCAATTCGCTGCTCACTAAGCACTGAACTGATTCAAAAGAAAACCCTGCGAAAGCAGGGTTTTTTTATGACTTAATTTTAAGCTTGTTGAACAGCTTGAGTGTGAAATATTGAACAAAAATGTTAAGGCATCAGAATCAGTAGCCAAACAATAAAGATAATACTTAAAGAAACAAACTGTGCAGCACTGCCCATGTCTTTGGCATTTTTTGAAAGCTCATGTCGCTCAAGTGAAATACGATCCACAATCGCCTCAATCGCTGAGTTGAATAACTCAACAATAATTGCAAGTAAACAGACGGCTACCATGAGGGCTTGTTCTAAGCGACTGACATCACAGAAAAAACTTGTTGGAATCAGAATCAGGTTAATCAACAGGACTTGGCGAAAAGCAGCTTCGTGCGCAAATGCGGCCTTAAAACCTGAAATAGAATAATGTGTTGCATTAAAAATACGTCTAAAACCTGACTTGCCTTTGAGTGGGGAATATTGGCTCATACCATCAACCATTTTAAAATTTCAGCCACAATACATGATCTATATTAAAAGTCACTTAATTATAGTATTCAAAAAGTGCTTAATCTATGTATACCTAAAATAAGAGAAAAGAGATTAAAAAGCCTGCTTTTTAATCTCTATAGTTAAAGGGTGGATATGGGTTGGAAGTAAACGAGATGCTCAGTTGTCTGGTTTGCTTCGTAGATGATCTATTCTATTTTTTCAAAAAAGCATCGGCGGCTTGACGACCTAAAGCGGGATCATCGGTAAAGACACCATCCACTCCCGCTTTAAATAAAATCTCAAACTCTGCCAGTGCTCCTTTTTCGCACTTTTCAGCGGCAATGGCGCTACAGTCTAAATAGTCTGGCAAGAAATTGTTTTCAGGGCGTAGGGTATAAGGATGTACTTTTAAGCCCACTGCGTGTGCATCGTTCACAAAACTGGTCGGGGTCGCCGGCTGAGTATTCGGCACGATATAGGTTTTACTTGGCCCAACACCATGCGCATAACTTGCGACATCTTTTAGCCCTTGAGGTGTTGCCATATCACTATAGCGGAGTGTTGATTTGGCAAGCACAGCATCGGCAGGTTGTTCGGACTTGCCGCCATAGAGTTGAATAATTTTGGCATGTCGAATCGATTTTAATTGATCCAACTGTTGACGCATCTGTTTTAAGTTGCTGACTTCAAACGACTGGATATAGACTGGTGCAATGTCACGACTATAGGTGTGTTTGGCCAACGTGGTTAATAGAAGTTGCTCCATGGCTAAATTAAGACCTTGGAAATAGCTGGGATGTTTGGTTTCGATATACAGGCCCACAATTTTTCCTGTCTTTTTATAGTGCGCATCTACGAGTTCAATAATTTCATCTAAAGTGGGTAGATCAAATTGATCATTATATCGGACATTTGCTGGACGAATCTCTGGAATACGTTCTCGCGCCTTCAGTTGCTTTAACTCGTTTAAAGTAAAGTCTTCAGTAAACCAACCTGTGTAAGTCACGCCATCAACGACTTTACTGGTCTTCCGTTCTGCAAACTGCGGTAAGCTGCTGACATTGGAGGTTCCTCCGATTTCATTTTCATGGCGAGCGATTAAATAACCGTCTAGAGTTGGCACCAAATCAGGCTCAATAAAATCTGCACCATCATCAATCGCTTTTTGATAAGCGGCTAAGGTGTGTTCAGGGCGTAACGCGCTGGCGCCGCGATGTCCAATAATGAGGAATTCAGGCTCAATGTATTCGGCGTTGTTTAGGGGCGGCTGGGACGCTGCATTGTCTTTCTCATCATGATGACAGCCCAATAAGCCTAAAAAAATAAAACTCAATAATGTTCTTTTTAACATGTGTTCCTCAACATTTTATTGTGGTGTTGCGGACTCAGTGTTCAATTTTAAATTTTAATATCTCAGATCAATGACAAATTGCGAAAAATTACAGGATGTCATCAATTGGTCAAAAAGCTTTCTTCATAGTTTCTTCATATTTAGCTCTAATGTTCTATTTCATGTTGTTAAGTCTTGTTTTTTAATGATTCGTCATAGAAGATCAGGCATAAAGTGATACCAGTTTCTAGATCTAGCCTCAGACCCAAGAGTACCGCAGACCCATGCTGTCTAAATTTTTTATTCATCGTCCAATTTTTGCTGGTGTGCTGGCGATTATCGTGATGGCATTTGGTTTATTTGCCACCTTTCAGTTGCCTGTAGAGCGCTACCCCGATATTGCACCTCCGCGAATTACGGTGAGTGCAACATATACAGGCGCGTCGGCAGAGACGGTGGAGGAGAGCGTTACTCAGGTTTTAGAACAGCAAATTAAAGGGATTGATCATTTACTGTATTTTAGTTCGAGCAGTGACTCGAATGGCCGTAGTCGAATCAGCATTAGTTTTGAAAATGGTACCGACCCAGATACCGCTCAGGTTCAAGTACAAAATGCCATCAATGGGGTGATTAACCGTTTACCAGAAGATGTACAGCGTCAAGGGGTCAATGTCTATAAGTCGCTTGGCGATACACATATGGTGATAGGCCTATATGACCAAACAGGTAAAAGCAGCAATATTGCACTTTCTGATTATATGATGACGCATTTGGAGCAAGATTTAGCCCGTATTGATGGAGTTGGTGAGGTTGATGTTTTTGGTGCACAGTATGCCATGCGCTTATGGCTGAATCCGCATAAACTGCGCCAATATGGACTGATGCCAAGCGATATTCGTGCGGCGGTTGAAGCGCAAAACACGCAAGTGGCCGCAGGGGCAATTGGCGAGTTACCCAACCTGTCAGACCAATATTTAAATGCCAAAGTTACTTCAGGTACACGTCTAAAAACCGTTGAAGAATTTGAAAACATCATTGTTAAATCGACCCGCGATGGCAGTTTTATTTATTTAAAAGACGTCGCACGGGTGGAACTAGGCGCGGAAAATTACCAGTCATTTAATACCATTAATGGTTTTCCTTCAGCGGGGATGGGCATTTCACTGTCTTCAGGTGCCAATGCCTTAGCGACGTCTGCATTGATTAAGCAAGAGGTTGCCCGTTTATCTTCTAAACTACCTGAAGGCTATCAAATTGTTTATCCACGTGATAACACGCCTTTTGTGCAAGAGTCGATTAAGGAAGTGGTCAAAACACTGTTTGAAGCAGTGCTTTTGGTGATTGTGGTCATGTTTGTCTTTTTGCAAAATTGGCGTGCAACGCTGATACCGACCATCACTGTGCCTGTTGTAATTTTGGGCACACTTGCCATTCTGTATGTGCTCGGGATGAGTATCAATACCTTAACCTTATTTGCATTGGTCTTAGCGATCGGGCTTTTGGTGGATGATGCGATTGTGGTGGTGGAAAATGTTGAGCGGCTGATGCATGAACAGCAGATGAGTGCTCAACAAGCCTCGATTGCATCGATGCAGGAAATCAGTGGGGCATTGATTGGGATTACTTTGGTGTTAACCGCAGTGTTTATTCCCATGGCCTTTTTCGGTGGTTCGACAGGAGTGATCTACCGTCAGTTTTCAATGACCTTAGTTGCTGCCATGGCGCTATCGCTGCTGGTCGCATTGATATTGACGCCCGCGTTGTGCGCCTTAATTTTAAAACCCAATGATAAATCTGCACGATGGGCAACTTGGTTTAATCTGAAGTTGGATCAGTTAAAACAGCGTTATTTAAAGTTGAGTACGCAGACCATTCAGCACAGTAAAATCATGCTGGTGGTTTTTGTGGCGTTGATTGCCGTCTTTGCGCTGTTTTATCGGGCTTTGCCGACCAGTTTTATTCCCAGTGAAGATCAGGGCATTTTAAGTGTTCAGTTTAAACTGGCCGATGGTGCACCACTGAGTCAAAGCCGTGTAGTGGGAGAAGAAATTCGCCAATACTTTTTAGATAAAGAACAGGCCAATATCAATTTAGTGATGATCCGCTATGGTCGTAATTTCTCGGGGACGGGACAAAATTTAGGTCAAGGTTTTATTGCGCTGAAACATTGGGATGAACGTAAGGGGAAAGAGAACTCCGCACAAGCGATTCGAGAACGGGCGATTGCTCATTTTAGATCGCATCGAAATGCACAAATTAATGTAAATATGCCGTCTTCAGTCAGTGGCTTAGGGCAAACCGATGGCATGGAGTTTTGGATACGTGATATCAATGGCGAAGGTCGTGCATATTTAGAAGCACAGTTCAAAACTTTGCAGGAAGCATCCAAGCAGTATTTTAGTTTTAGCAATTTAGATAAACGTTCTAACCCAGATAAAGCCGAACTCAAAGTGGATGTGAACCAAAAGCAAGCTTTGGCCAATGGACTCAGCCAGACCGCCATTAATAGCACTTTATCCAGTGCTTGGGGAGGAAGTTATATCAATGACTTTATTGACCGTGGTCGGATTAAACGGGTAATTATGCAAGGGGATGCCGAGTTTCGTTCAAAACCTGATGACCTTCAAGCATGGACGGTACGTAATGATTTGAACCAAATGATTCCTTTTACAAATTTTGCCCAAGTGTCTTGGAGTGGAGGCCCTGAGGTGGTGAATCGCTTTATGGGCTATACCGCATTAGAAATGGAAGCGGATACAGCACAAAATGTCAGTTCGGGACAAGCCATGCAAGACGTACAAGATATGGTACGAGGGCATGATGGTATTGATCTGGCATGGAGTGGATTATCGTTCGAGGAAAACCAGTCCAATAACCAAGCATTATTGCTGTATTTGGTCTCCATAGGCTTTATCTTTTTATGCCTTGCTGCACTTTATGAAAGTTGGAGTATTCCAACGGTAGTCATGAGTGCGATTCCATTAGGTATCGGTGGGAATATTCTGTTCAGTTATCTGACGGGTTTTCCGAATGATATTTACTTCCAGATTGCCTTGCTGACCACAATTGGTCTGTCCTGTAAAAATGCGATTTTAATTGTGGAATTTGCTTCACTGGCGCAGCAAAAAGGCCAAACCGCAATTGAAGCTGCCTTGGAAGGAGCAAGCTTACGTCTACGCCCGATTTTAATGACGTCTTTGGCTTTTGGCGCGGGTGTTACACCTCTGGTCTTTGCCTTTGGTGCAGGGGCCGCAAGTCGTCAGGAAATTGGGGTGAGTGTACTCGGTGGCGTGATTTTTGGCACAGTATTGGTGTTGCTATTTATTCCTTTAATGTATGTCTTGGTTCGCCGTGTGTTTCATGGACGAACACCTTAGGACGAAGTCTAAGATCGAATCTGAAACATTCGTGTGCAGTATGAATAAGCAAAGCGAATCTTTAAGTCATGCAGGCTGAAAGGCCTGACATTTAAAGATCCTTTGCTATACTCGTACAGATAAAGAAGAACAATATTTGAGTGGTGTATGCCAAATCCGTCATTTTCACAGCAAGATTTCCAAGAGCAATTAAATCAGCCCGATAACCATGCTTTTATCCAAAGTCTGAAACAGTACAGTACTGCGGATTTGGCTGATATTTTAATGGCCCTGCCTATAAATGACCAAATTCGGCTATTGGAACAATTACCACAAGCCAGTTATGTCTTTGAGTTTTTAGCATTAACCGAGCAGCAGCAGCTAGCAGCGCAATTGCCTCAGGCTTTGCTGGTGAAGCTACTAGCTCATATGCATTCGGATGACCGCACCGATTTATTTCAAAGCTTAGCGCAGGACGTTCAAGGTCATATTTTTCCGCAGTTAGATACGCATGTTCAAGCTCAGCTGAATGATTTAATGCACTATCCAGCTGAGTCTGCGGGTGCAATTATGAGCACCGAGGTCATTACGGTACATGCCGAAATGACCATGCAACAGGCGATTCAACATATACGACAGCATGCAGCGGAAAGTGAAACTTTATATCTCATCTATGTGACCGATGCCTCGCGTTATTTACACGGTGTGATTTCGCTGCGGCAAATTATTCAGTCTCCGCCTGAGCAATTGATTGGACAGGTTATGACCAGCCATGTCATTACGGGTTTAGTCAGTGAGGATCAGGAAAGTATTGCACAGAAACTGGCTCATTATGATTTTATGGCTTTGCCCATTGTCGATGAGCAGCAGCGTCTATTGGGGATTGTGACTTATGACGATGCAATGGATGTGGTGCAACAAGAAACCACAGAAGATATTCTAAAAAGTAGTGCGGTTGCGGCCAGTCCGCAGATGAGTATTAAAACGGCTCCAATCCTCTTACTGTATCAGAAGCGGGTGTTTTGGTTGGTGTTTCTGGTTTTTGGCAGTTTACTCTCGGGGCTAGGAATTGCACACTTTGAAGACTTGATTGCGGCACATATCGTTTTGGTATTTTTCCTTCCTTTACTGGTGGGAAGTGGGGGAAATGCGGGGTCACAGTCCGCCACTTTAATGGTACGTGCACTGGCAACTGGCGACGTACATTTTAAAGACTGGTTTTATTTGCTAGGGCGTGAAAGTCTGGTTGCGCTGTGCTTGGGTGGAACCATGGCAACGGCAGTCTCCATTTTGGGCTATTTCCGTGGGGATATTCTGGTCGCTGTAGTATTGGCACTGAGTATGATGGGTATTGTGTTGATGGGTTGTCTGATTGGTATGAGTCTGCCGTTTATCTTAAACCGCATGAAACTCGACCCAGCCAGTGCATCTGCACCTTTGGTCACTTCAATTTGTGATGCGTCAGGCGTGGTGGTATACCTGCTGATTGCGTCGCAAATTCTGACCTTGTCTTAAGCTAATAAGTAATTGTTTCAACACAAAGTTAGCACAGAAAAAAGTCATAAAAACCAGCATAATTCAGTGGTTTTATGATGTTAATGTGGTTGAAATGATGGAGGTCAGTAACACCATGCCTGAACCCTTAGAACAAAAAAAAATGAGCCAGCAAGATGTCATTCGTTTAGAGCGTGATTTGGCCAAATATGCCAATATGATGGATTCTGTGGTGCGTATCCCATTCACCAAGCAGGGAGTCGGTGCCGATGCCGCATTGAGTACTGTTCCGATTGCTGGGGATATCGCTGGTTTTGCCCTAACGTGTTATGCCATTTATAAAGCCAAGCAAATTGGTGTACCGCAAGAAAAATTGAGCCCTGTATTGAAGCTGGCTATGCTTGACGCCGTCGTCGGTTTTATCCCTGTGTTAGGGACATTGTTTGATATTTTTATACGTCCGAGTCGTAAAGCACTGGATGTGGTTCATGACCATATTCGGGAAGAATACCAAATCCATTCAGAGCATCATGTGACGCATCCTTTTCTTCATGAAAAATTGGAAAAGAAACAGCAGCAATCCGCATTTTGGCGAAATCCAGTAGCGGCATGGCTTTGGCTACACATCCCCGATTTGTCTGGCCTGATCTTTTTAGTGTGTTTTATGGGCTTATTGTGGTGGGGGGGCAGTGCGATGTGGCATTGGTTACAGGGACTAAACTTAGGATAGCCGCTGATGAAATTTGAAGGTCAAATTACGGCGAATTTGCCAGCGATTGATTTAGCGCGCACCGCTTCATTTTACCAAGGCTTGGGCTTTAATCTGGTTTATCAGTCCGCAGAGTGGATGATTCTGCGTTTGGGCGAAATGACACTGGAATTTTTCCATCATCCGCATTTAGACCCAAATAGTTCATGGCATAGTGCCTGTATTCGCGTAGCGGAAATTCAACCCTATTATGAATACTGGTCTAAAGTGAATTGGTCGTTGTGGGAAAGCGCTCGTATGACCGATATTCAGGATTTTGATGAGATCCGCCAGTTTTGCATCATTGACCCAAATAGCAGTTTATTGCGCTGTATCCAAGTGACGATTAAATGAAAATGTTCTTATGCCGAGTCACAAAAAAGCCTCCAATTGGAGGCTTTTTAAAATCTTGTGAACAAATTGTTTATGGACAATCGAGTTGTTGTAAAGCAGCAACACGTTGTTCAATCGTTGGGTGGGTTTGGAACAAAGCAGCTAAACTAAAGCCTTGTTCTTGACCTGCCGCGATCGCAAACGCTTTCATTTCTTTAGGCATCGCATCTGGAAGTTGTGACTCCGCTTGTAAACGCAACAAGGCAGAAATCATTGCTTGTTTGCCTGCAAGACGCGCGCCTGCTTCATCTGCACGATATTCGCGGTAGCGGGAGAACCACATCACGATTGCAGAAGCTAAAATACCAAAGACAATATCAAGCACGATGGTAATGGCAAAATAAGCTAAACCTGGTGCTTCACCTTCTTCACGACCAAAGACATTACGATCAATGAAATCACCTGCGACACGTGCAAAGAACATCACAAAGGCGTTCACGACACCTTGAACGAGTGCCAAAGTCACCATGTCACCATTGGCAACGTGACCAATTTCGTGAGCCAAGACTGCACGAAGCTCGTCTTTATTCATACGCTCAAGTAAGCCGGTAGAAACTGCAACTAATGCATCGTTCTTGTTCCAACCTGTAGCAAAAGCATTAGATTGGTAAGACGGGAAAATACCGACTTCTGGCATTTTAATACCAGAACGTTGCGCCAATTGAGCGACTTCTTGTAACAACCATACTTCAGCTTGGTTGCGCGGGGCATTTGGGTCAATTAACTCTGTACCAGTTGTTTTTTTCGCCATCCATTTTGACATGAATAGAGAAATCATTGAGCCAACCATACCAAAGACAAAACAGATAACCAGTAGGTTACCTAGATTTAAGCCACCCGCGCCATGGTAACTACCGACACCGAAGAGTGACAAGATAATGCCAGCTACAACCAGTACCGCGAGGTTGGTTAGCAAGAACAAACCAATCCGCATCATTGAGAAAATCCTCTTATAATAAAAAAATAATCTGATTTATAAATCGAAAATCATTGCTCTCAATATGAGGTGAAATTCTTCAAAATTCAAGAAAAAATAATAAAACTGCTATAAAAATTATTCTGAAATTTGAATGCGGGCAGAGGCGGTTGCATTGGCCGTGGCATAGGAACCCGGCGCATCAGTAAAACTGCCATCGGCTGCGAGGATAATTTGACGTGAAGATGCGCTACGACTCACACTGAGTTGCGTGCTTGGGGAAGAGTCTGAATCGTAATGTGCAGATTGGGCAATGACTTGAGCATTGGCCGGTGTGCTATTTGAGCCTGCAGAAATGTTAATCCCGCCCGCATATAGATTGCTATAACGGCTACTCACGCGGCGAACATAGTCTTGAGTTTCACGGAAGGGTGGAATACCGCCGTACTTTTGTACATTGCCTTCGCCAGCATTGTAGCCTGCAAGCGCAAGACTGGTGTTGCCGTTAAAGCGTTTCATCAGCCATGCCAAATACTTGGCACCTGCATTTATGTTCTGCTGTGGATCATATGCATTAGAGACATTAAAGCGCCGTGCTGTCGCAGGCATGAGTTGCATAAGACCCTGAGCCCCAACAGGTGAGCGTGCATTCACATTAAAGCCGGATTCGGTATGCATGACCGCTTTAATTAAGCCTTCAGAAACGCCGTGGGTTTGAGCCGCTTGGCGAATAATGTGGTCAAAAGCATTTTTGTTACGACTATAACTGGGCAATACGGAAGATTCAGAAGCCCCCCAGTTACTATAACTGTGGATATTACTGTCTGGATAATAGGTTTTCTTTTCGACTTTTAAGTTGCTATAACGACTTTGTTTATTGGTTAACAAGGTCGTGCCGTTGGAATCTCTCAATTGGTAGATGGTTTGACCCGCGTAACAATCTAGTGCCATGAACGAAATCGTCATACACCCCAAAACGTAAAAACGACTCAAAAGCAGCTTATTTTTCATTATCTATTATTAATCGTAAAAAAATCGATTTCAGTGACTAGAAATGAGTTTAGCAAAAAAAGAACCGTCTGAAACTATTTTAAGTTCAAAAAATCCATCTCTTTGTAAAAATCAAGTCAAATTGTTGAGCAAGTAATCAAAAAAAATAATTAATTTATTTTTAATGAGGATTGCTTGACTGGGCTAAGTTGTTGAAATTTAATGGTAAATAAATTGATCAAAAAATGATCAATTTAAATAGAAGCCTTAAAGAGTGGGGGGAACACCCTGTCAAGTCGATTAGAATCCACAAAGTTATCCCCAGCTTTTGTGGAAAAATGTGGAAAAGTCCAAAACATAAGCAGTTCAGCTAAAATATGAACGCAATCGTTCAAAGTTAAACCTATTTCAATACATGAATATGACAGCAATGACAATTCATGAGAATTTACATTCTTTAGGTGCGAGATGGCTGTGAATCGGATAAAATTGCGCGGTATTTTTTTTAAGGTTTAACTCGTCTATGTTCTCGCCAGTTGAGTCCAATCAGGGATTTAATTTTAAACCAGAACTACCCACTAGCTCTGCGTATTATCGTCTGTTGAAAAAGTTACGCCGTCAGGTGGGTCATGCTATTCGCGATTTTAAAATGATCGAAGAAGGCGATAAAGTGATGGTCTGCATTTCCGGTGGTAAGGACAGTTATACCTTGCTCGATATTATGTTGCAGTTTAAACGTATTGCACCGATCAATTTTGATGTGGTGGCTGTGAATTTGGACCAGAAGCAACCGGGTTTCCCTGAGGACGTGTTACCACGTTATTTAGAAGAGAATAATATTCCCTACTATATCTTAGAAAAAGACACCTACAGCATCACCAAACGTTTAACACCTGAAGGTAAGACCTATTGTGCAGTTTGTTCACGCTTACGCCGTGGCTCTTTATACGGCTTTGCGCAAGAAATTGGCGCGACCAAAGTGGCGTTGGGGCATCACCGTGATGATATCTTGGCGACTTTCTTCTTGAACTTATTCCATGGCGGTAGCTTAAAGGCGATGCCTCCTAAATTGTTATCGTCAGATAAAAAGAATATCTTGATTCGCCCACTGGCTTATGTGGAAGAAAAAGACATCATTAAATATGCTGAAATGCGTCAGTTCCCGATTATTCCGTGTAACTTGTGTGGTTCTCAGGAAAATCTGCAACGTGCTATGTTAAATGACATGTTGCGTGAGTGGGATAAAGCGCATCCAAAGCGTTTACACAGTATTTTTGGTGCCTTGCAAAATGTGTCGCCATCGCAGCTGGCAGACCGTGAGTTATTCGACTTTGAAGCGTTAGATAGCGAACGTGAATTCGACTTTAAAGGTGAAAGTTGTTCAACGGAAGATGAACCGGAGAACAAACGCATTAACATGGTTAATCTTGGCTTTGCAGCAGACTAATTTTGTCAGTTAGGCCAATGCAAAACACCAATCAATGATTGGTGTTTTTTTTATGTGGATGATTTTGATAAACTTTGTATAAGAAATATAAAATATGAACTGTACGTACAAAAAACTTTAGGCACATGTAGGATATACATGCTATAACAATCTCCGAGCGTATTTAGCTTCACAATGATGCCGTCTGGATAGGCAGCACACAACGAACAAAGAATTGAGGAAACATCATGCCTGCTTTTTTAACTGATGATTGGTTTTCAACTGTAGAAACATTAACTGCTCAAGCGGGGAATTTGAACCTGCCGCCAGCACTTGCGAATCTTGCAATTAACTTAGTTGTTGCTGACAATGCGGGTAATACCGAATTATCTTTAGATGGCGGCGCAATTAAAAAAGGCTTGTCTTCAAACGCGAAAACAACCTTGAACATGGATGCTGAAACACTACGTAAAGTGTTCCTTGAGTTTGATATGGCTGCAGCAATGCAAGCGTTCATGACGGGTAAAATAAAAGTTCAAGGTGATATGTCACAGTTGATGGCATTGCAAACAGCGAAGCCAAGCCAAGAGCAAAAAGATTTATTTAAGAAAGTGCTTGAGCAAACGGCTTAAGTATTCTGAAATAAAAAAAGCTTACCTATATAGGTAAGCTTTTTTTATGCCAATAGAGATGATCTTTTAGATATTGACCAGCTGCGGCGTGGTTTTAATGTGCTCAAGATAAGCTCGGATACGCGTCACATACTGAAGCGCTTGACGGTAGCGACCATTTTTGGCTTGGTTCTGTTGTAAGTAAGCATACAAATTGAGCCAGTTATTAGGGTCTTTACCTTGTGCCTGAATCCGTTTTTGAATCTGATTCACCGCTCCCGGTCCCATATTGTAGGCAACCAGTGCATACCAGTTACGGTCAGGGAAGGGGATATCCTCATAGCGACTCAGCATTTGGTCGTAGTACTTGGCACCACCTTGAATGCTTTGCGCAGGATCGGTACGGTTACTCACACCCATGGCTTTGGCTGTGCTATTGGTCAACATCATCAAACCACGAACACCCGTGGGAGAAACAGAGTTCGGTTTAAGATAAGACTCTTGATAACCAATCGCTGCCAATAAGTGCCAATCTAAATCGTACTTTTGCGCTGTACTTTTAAAACTGGCCTTATAGATCGGCATACGCTGACGCAAATCGCGTTGAATCGTATTCCAGTTTTCAGGCTTCACGACATTACGGTTGTAAAAAGAGGCCAATTGGCCAATTGAACCAGATTGTTTACCACGGCAGACAAATCCACTCGCCGTTTGCGTCAATGGATCATTCGCATGTTTAAATACCCAGCTCAGCTCAGTATTGAGGCCATTTTTACGTAAAACGTTTAAATCACCACAAGTTGCAGAAAAGGTTGCGAGACTTTTTTGTTCAATCGTTTGAACACTTGCCGTCGTCATTGCAAAATTTGCTTTGCCCTGTGCTACCCATTTAAGTGCTGTAGCATTATCGGGAACGGTTTTGAAGTCTAGCTTTACATTTAAGCTGTCTGCATAGTTACGTGCAAGGTCATAACCAAAACCATGCAAATGCTGACCATCTTTAAAAACGGTCGTTGGGTTTTCCACTGAAACGACAGTCAATTTATTATGATTGACGACGTTATCATATTGGTAGGTCTTACTTGCATTAATACTATGAAATGGAATTAACAAAGTACTTAAAGCAAGGGCTTTCAACGGGAGAGAGAAAGTTAATGAATTAAGGCAAAGCCTCGATCCAGAAGTTGAACTACTGTGCATGTTGTCTCCGCTACAAGTAATTTATGCCCTAGAACGCAAAGGCAAAAACATGCCTTAAAACGAGTTCAAGTTGTCTAAATTCAATAAGAGGTTGGGCATTCATGACGTCATTCAAAATGACATGGGATTAAGAAGATTATGTAGAAAAACTACATAGATTAAAAAATAGGCAACTAATTTAAGATGTGCGCATAATATATAGCAATTTTAAAAGTGTCAAATTTTGTGCAATATTTTTTTGAAAAATGTAACATAACAATTTAATTTAATTCATGAATTTATTTTATAAACTTTTGTTGTGGAGAAATAAGGGATAAAATAATCCTTTGTTGTAAATCAATAAGCAGATTTAGACGGCATTCATCATGAAATCAAACTTAATTACACGTGCTGGTCACGACAAATTGGTGGCAGAATTAAAGCAGCTTTGGCATGAAGAACGCCCTGAAATTACCAAGAAAGTAAACTGGGCGGCGAGCCTTGGCGACCGTAGTGAAAACGCGGATTATCAGTACAACAAACAGATCTTACGTAAGATTGATCGACGGGTTCGCTACTTGGGAAAACGCCTCGAAGAACTTCGTATTATCGACTTTTCTGAAGAGCAGGCTGGCAAGATTTATTTTGGCGCTTGGGTCGAAATTGAAAATGACGCAGGGGAACAAAAAACCTTACGCATCGTCGGGGTGGATGAAATTTATGATCATCACCCGCAGCACATCTCCATCGACTCACCGATGGCACGAGCTTTACTGTCCAAGCAAGTTGATGATGAAATTGAAGTGTTGACGCCAACTGGAAAAAAACACTGGTATGTCAATTCAATTCGTTATGACAGACCTGAAAGTTCAGAGAACTAAAAGATTTTGTTTTAATTTTAGCCACTTGGTGTGATTTTTGAAGAAAAGTATTTGCCAAGTAGATTGAATGTTTATATCATGTCGCCCATGGAAGCGTGGCAGAGCGGTTTAATGCACCGGTCTTGAAAACCGACGAGGGTGTGAGTCCTCCGTGAGTTCGAATCTCACCGCTTCCGCCAAATTCAAAAAACCCTGACTGAGTCAGGGTTTTTTTATGCCTTTTTTAAATTAATTTCTAAAAGATGCCAGAGTTATCGCTCAATTTTCTGGCATATGTGGGCTGTAAAGTTAATATCTTATTGAGATTGAATATTTTTTAGCTGAATAGTGGCTTTTTGAAGGCCGTGAGATGAAAAATATTTGCCAAAAAATATTTTTATTTATATGATAGCGCCCATGGAAGCGTGGCAGAGCGGTTTAATGCACCGGTCTTGAAAACCGACGAGGGTGTGAGTCCTCCGTGAGTTCGAATCTCACCGCTTCCGCCAAATTATTTTTAAATACAAATTAAAACGAATCATTAATCGATAACCCAAGTTTAAGTTGGGCCATTACGTCAAGTAGTGTGGGGAACACCACATAGATCGGCAGTGATCAAATTCTAAAAAAAGCAGTCAGACCTTCTCTTACTGCTTTTTTTATTTAAGGTATTTAACCTTCTTTTATAACTATTGAGCTGTCCAACTCGATCCCTTTTTAGATTCACTATTCGTTTTAGGCAAACAGTTATAGAGACTATGCAGTTGTAATGCGTAGCAGTCATTTCTGTAGATCAGTTTTTCGAAAGTTTCTCAATTTCTCAGATGGGTTTTTTTAGCATCCTTCGTTTGGTTTATCTAGCAACTCATTACCTCTAAGTTGGAACTACATATGCCGTGTAAAAGTATAGAGCGATAGTTCCGTTTCGCTTTTTTTCCCACCGCTATTGCGATAGGTCGATTGAAGGGTATTCTCCCGTATTTGATTCATCTGATATTTCCTTCATTAAATAAGCAAAGGTGACTTGCATATTTTTACAGATTCTATAAATTAGATAGATCGGTCTACTTATTTGAGTGTGATGAATACGAAAACTGCGAAACAGAAAATTTTAGATGCAGCCGCGATTTTGTTTTATAACGATGGCATCATAAGTACAGGGATTAACAGCATTACCGATAAGGCCAAAGTTGCCAAAATGTCCTTATATAATAATTTCCCGACTAAGGCTGACTTGATTACCTCTTATATAGAAGCACGGCATCAAGAGTGGTTAGATTTGTATGCGCTTCGAAATCAACAAGCACATACTCCTATTGATAAAATTGTCGCAGTTTTTGAGGCCTATCAAGACCATGCCGAGTTTGCCTATGAAAAAGGCTTTCGGGGCTGTGGTTTGTTGAATGCTGCTGCTGAGTTCCCAGCGCACAGCGCCGAGCGCTTGGCTGTAAAACGGCATAAGGATGAAATTGAAAACATTATCTCTACACAGCTTGCCCTTATCATTTCGGACGCATACAAGGTCAAACAAATGGCTTTGTTGTTGTCTTTTATTCTAGAGGGATCGATTGCGCGAGCGGGCTTGGAAAGCTCGAGTGAAAAAGTACAAGCTGCAACGGCGATGGTGAAAACACTTTTAGCACAGGAAATCAGCACGTGAATCAGTCTGTTTCTGCGGTACCAAATTATGGTTTTATCGCGGTCCTGTTCGCTGCTTTTCTATGGGGAACGACGGGCACAGTTGCATCTTTTGCACCTAATTTGAGTCCTTTGGCTGTTGGCGCTGCCGCCATGGGCGGTGGTGGACTGTTACAGGCACTTTTGGCACGAAAAAGTATTATCTACCATCTGGCACATATCAAAGCCCATGTTGTGATGCTCGGTGTAGGCGTAATTGCGGTTTTTATTTATCCTTTGGCCTTTTATTCATCGATGCACTATGCAGGCATCACCATTGGGACAGTCGTTTCGATTGGTACAGCACCTTTATTTACCGCACTTTTAGAAAGGGTATTTGACCGAAAAGCACTTTCGATGACATGGCTGATGAGTTTCGTATTCGGCGTGACGGGCGTTGCGCTACTTTCTCTCGGGGAATCACATGCTGTGGCAACCACGGAGCATTTGTCCCAAAACCGACCAATGTTGGGTGTTGCTTTAGGGGCGGTTGCGGGATTGACCTATGCTTTATATTCTTGGGCGGCAAAACGAATGATTGACCAAGGAATGGATGCAAAAGCGTCAATGGGGCTCATCTTCGGGCTTGGTTCTTTATTATTACTTCCGACTTTATGGATAACAGGTTCAAACTTGTTTGAAGAAAACATTAACCTTTATGTCGTGGGTTATATGATGTTGATCCCCATGTTTTTGGGCTATGTTTTATTTGGATATGGCTTAAAAACCGTGACTGCTAGTAAAGCTATTACTTTGACCTTGTTTGAGCCTTTGATTGCCGCTGTATTTGCAATCCTGTTGGTGGGAGAACAACTTGCACCAATCGGCTGGATTGGGATGGTTTTAATTTCAATCTGCTTAGCATTGCAGACTAAAGCAAAGTAAATTTTTTGCTTCAGACATTCGTTGGCGTATAAAGCATATTTGCCGGGTGTCGGGAAATCTGATGCCTAGTTGGACTAAGCATCAATGTTATTTCAGTGAAATGGGTTATACACCTTAAATCCTTAGAGGTATTTAAGAATGCGAATGTGTTTGTTTTTATGTTTAAAGGCTGAGAATTTTAACATCAACGGATAGAGAGCCACAGTTAAAATAATCGAAATGAGCCAGAGGGTGGAGACATGATCGACGCCGAAGTATTCGCCATGGGTCGTGCCAAACAGTGCGACTGCAATGAGATAGAGGGCTTTCAGCACATATAAGTGTACGATATAGAAAAACATCGGCACGGAACCAAAGATAATCAAGGGTTTGACCCAAGGTTTACTTTCAACCCTTTGAAGTAACACTAACAGAACTAAGCCTAGCCCGACATTCCACAAAATAAACAACAGCGATGGTGGATACTTGGTCAAGTTCAAAAAACTCATAACGGTTTCAGTGCTGGTCGACATGATTGACCATGCTTGGTCGCCATAGAGATTGATCATTCTTAAAATGATAAATAAGCTGATACTGGCAAGCCCGAAGCCTAACAAGATTTGATTTCTTTTTGCGACATCATGTGTGCTGTTAAATACGGTATGACCGATGCAATAGCCGAGGGTAATTACCCCAATCCAAGGCAGTACTGGGTAAGAGGTTCTAAAACGAATCAGATCTCCAAATTCGATCCAACCACGTTCATGTAAAATAAACCACAGATTTTGCAGGGTCGGCATCTGCGAAAATGACACTTGATCCAGCGCATTATGTCCAAAAATAATACCGAGACTGATCACCCAGAGCCATTTTTGCGATAGCCCAATCAAGCCTGCTAAAACTACCATACTGAGACCAATGGCCCAAATCACTTGTAAATAGATGACATCAGGCGGGAACTGTCCAGTCCAAGCGAAGTTGATAATGATCAGTTCGAGAAAAATTAGAAATAGACCGCGCTTGAGTAAAAATTCACGGGTCATTTGAACACTGTTGTTTTTTGCTTGGTAAAGATAAGCCGATAAGCCTGTTAATACCACAAAAACAGGTGCACATAAGTGAGCCAAGATCCGGCTAAAGAAAAGGGATTCTTCGGTTCCTGGAATCAGCATCGGGTCGGGGACTTGCTGGTGCAGATAAAAAGTTTCTCTGATATGGTCGACCATCATAATCAGAATAACCAATCCTCTGAGGGCGTCAATCGCTTGTAAACGTTGTGAAGGTGTAGACATAAGATGAATTGAAAATTAGCGTTATGGTATAATGTAACATTTATTTCAATCATTTATATCTAAAATTTAATCAGCAAAATTTATATGTAATCCAATGATTCGAGATGAAGTATCAAAGGTAGATGCATTATTTTATAGACGACTGGTCTATTATTGATTTATAGTGTGGATATGAAACGATCAGATAAAAGTGAAGCAACACGACTACACATTTTAAATAGCAGTTTTCAACTGGTATTACATAAAGGTTTTGTCGGAGTGGGCTTACAGGAAATTCTAAAGAATTGTGATGTGCCAAAAGGTTCATTCTATTACTACTTTGCTTCGAAAGAGGCTTTCGGCTGTGCGCTACTCCAGCAGTATCTGGCCGACTATAAGGTCAAAATCGATCAGCTGATACAGCAAGAACAGCGAAGCGCCTATGCAAGCCTGATGGCACTTTGGCAAGCATGGATTGATAACTCATCACATATTGAAAGTGATGTTGAACATCATAGCGATGGGGGATGGGCGGAGAATTGTTTGATCGTCAAATTGGCAGCAGAAGTCTCAGATTTATCTGAAGATATGCGTCAGATTTTGAACTTCGGGGTGCGTAAGTTAACAGAACGTATTTCGGGTCTAATCCAAGCCGGGCAGCAAGATGGTTCAATTCCAGCGCATATTGATGCTGAAAAAATGGCACAAACCATGTATCAATTGTGGTTGGGAGCAGCTTTATTGGCAAGACTGGCCCGAGATAAGCAGCCCTTTTACCTCGCTTTGGAAACTACCCAACAACTATTACAGCCGATAAAGGAATAGCAAATGCAAAGTATTATTCATCACCATTTTGGTGAACCTGTTGACGTCTTGGAACCTGCAGATATGCCGCAACCTGAACCGAAAGCGGGTGAAGTACGTATTAAAATGATTCTATCGCCAATGCATAACCACGATGTGTGGACAGTGCGTGGTAGTTATGGTTATAAACCAACACTGCCTACAATTGGTGGTAGCGAAGCTGTGGGCGTGATTGATGCGCTTGGTGAGGGTGTACAAGGCGTATTGGTAGGTCAGCGTGTAGCAGTTGCTGCAGTTCATGGCAGTTGGGCTGAGTATTTTATTGCGCCAGCACATGGCATCGTGCCTTTAACTGACGCGATTGATGATGAAACGGCAGCGCAGTTGATTGGAATGCCGATCAGTGCACTGATGCTTTTAGATTTTATCGACTTACCAGCAGATTCGTGGTTGATTCAGAACACTGCCAATGGTGCGGTGGGTAAAACAGTGGCAATGATTGCAAAAGCGCGTGGTCAAAAGGTGATTCATTTGGTTCGCCGTACTGAGGCTGTAGCTGAAATGCAGGCCTTAGGCATTCAAAATGTGGTGGCAACAGACCAAGCCGATTGGAAAGAACAAGTCAAAGCGATTCATGCAGATCAGCCATTGATCGCGGGTGTAGACTCCATTGGTGGTCAGGCCAGTGGTGAAATGTTAGCTTTGCTGAGTGAAAATAGTCTATTGGTTTCATTTGGCAGCATGACGGGTGAGACCATGCAGATTTCTTCGGGAGATCTGATTTTTAAACAAGCCACAGTCAAAGGTTTTTGGGCAAGTGTGGTGAATAAGCAATTATCTGCTGAACGCAAAAAAGCGTTAATTGTGGAGTTATTGACGCTTGCTGCACAGAAAAAATTACTGCTGCCTGTTGAAGGTATCTTCAGCTTTGCACAAATTAAAGATGCTGCACTGAAAGCGACGCAAGGCGCGCGTCAGGGTAAAGTACTTTTGAAACCCTAAGAGTTTCGACCTAGATCAGCTGTGAAGCTGATCTAGCATCATTCATCAAAAATAAGGATAAAGCGTATGATGGGACAAATTTTGATTGCTTTAATTGCACTGTTGCATGTGTATATTTTAGTTTTAGAGATGTTTTTATGGGATAAGCCTTATGGTCTAAAAGCCTTTGGTAATACGCCTGAAAAAGCACAACTGACCAAAGTCATGGCGCAAAATCAGGGTTTATACAATGGTTTCTTGGCTGCAGGTCTATTTTGGGCGCTATGTGCACCCGAAACTTATGCACTGCCACTGGCCAATTTCTTTTTAGGCTGCGTTTTGGTTGCTGGGATTTATGGTGGGTTGACCGCCAGTAAGAAAATTATCTACATTCAAGCCTTACCTGCGGCTGTGGCATTACTTGCGGTGAATTTTCTCTAAGCCAAGTGAAAAAGCTGCTTGAGCTCTGCATTAAAAAAGCCAACGTCGAGACGTTGGTTTTTTATTGTGAGTGGGTACTTATTTGACTTCAGGCAAATCAAACCAAATCACTTGTGCATCTTCCAAGGCTTTAACGTCACTTGCTTCTAAGAACGCAATTGCGTCACCTGCATGAAGAGTATGTTCTGCAACTTGGATTGAACCTGAAATCACATGCACGTAGTTAATATGCTGTGTAGCTTTAACTTCTAGCATTTGATCTTTTTCAATCACAGCCGTTTTGACTTCGGCATCTTGACGAATATGCATTGCAGCATTGTCATTTGGACCACAAATCACATGCCATTGATTTGGCTGCTCATGCGGATCAAGACGAATCTGCTGATAGGTTGGCGCTGCATCTCTTTGATTTGGGGTAATCCAAATTTGTAGCAAATGTACTGGCTCATCACCCTGATTCATTTCGCTGTGCTGCACACCCGTACCTGCACTCATCAGTTGCCATTCACCTGCTGAAATACCACCATGGTTGCCCATGCTGTCTTTATGGGTGATGGTGCCTTTGAGTACACAGGTTAAGATTTCCATATTGTCATGGGGGTGTTGCCCAAAACCTTGATGACCCGCGATCACGTCGTCATTGATGACACGTAAAGCACTTACGCCCATATATTTAGGGTTATACCAACTACCAAAAGAAAAGCTGTGTTTCGACTCTAGCCAGCCGATATTGACATGACCACGGTCTTGACTGCGATGAATGAATGCATCCATTTTAAACTCCAATCTTATTTTTAATCTATGGAGTAATTCTAGCGTTTTATATTTATCGCTAAAATAGTGGATTTGCAATGTTGCGTTTCAATATTGGAATGATTAAACGCAACATTGCAGCCTTAGTTTAAATCACAATACCGTACGCGGAAATCTTTCCAGACGTAGTTTTTGCCTTGCGCATATTCAGCTAAAAATTGTTGATGTAGATTCGGCTGCTGTTGCATCCAGTCATTGCCCCATTTCACACCGAGTGGAGCCGCTTTGTCTTTAAAAACAAAATAGTCATCGAGGCAAGTGCTGCTTTCAACGGAGAGCGGTGCATTTTGATCATCGAGATAGTTTTCATAATTAATCGAGTTGGGTGGATTTTTCAAAAATACTTTGTCACTGGCGGTGAGCAGAATTTTCTGTTCAAAGTGCTTCAATTGACCTTGTTTGTATTCATAGCGGGTTTCAAGGTTATAAGGGTGTACGGTTTGGTAGTCGCCTGGGGACTTGGTGCTGTATTCCAGTATTGCATTATTATAATCTGATAAGTCTTCATCCCATTTGGGGCCAAAACTCATCCCATCTTCAATGGCAGGAGCCACAAATTGTACGCGGTGAAGCTGTTTACCATTCGTGTCGATTTCAATAATTTCATAGCTGTATCGGTAGCGATTGTTGGCATAGATGGAGCTCATTGTCACATTGGCTTTTAACTCTGTAGGGGTATAGGCATAGCGAGTACGAAAAATCAGTGCGAGATGCTTCGCGACGGGCATAATCGAAAACAGTTCATGATCTTTGACTGTAGTGTCGAGTTGAGGCTGTAGGGTGATTTTTTCTCGATTTTCAGCATAAGCCTCGCCTATTGAAAAAACCGCGGAGTGGGGCGGGTTTAAATAAAGCAGTTTAGGCTTTGCTCCTGTTCGAATCGCATAATAGTGAACCGGAGATTTACCTGCGATGACGTAATAGCGTGCATTCAAAAGTGGCTCTCTGAGACTATCTTGCTCTGGAATGTATTGGGGATGGCGGATTTTTTCATGATCATCCAGACTGTCAAACGGATTGTCAGATTCCACCGCATAAGCAGAAGCATCCACGCTGGTCACGATTTCTTCATCTAATTCAGCAAAGCTATAAGTTGAGACAGATAGTAAGCAGGCTACGGGCAGTATTATTTTTAAAGCGTTCATCGTCATTTTTATATTGCTGTAATTGAAAAAAAGGTGCTCTCAAGAGAGCACCTTTTATAGCGTAAATACCTTAGAAAGCCAATTATTCTAAGAATTTAACCGTAACACCTGACTTCACTTTTTTGCCAAGATCATTGGCATCCCAGTTGGTCAAACGGATACAACCGTGTGATGCTGTTTTAGAAATAGCAGAAGGGTTTGGTGTGCCATGAATACCAAATGATTTTTTGCTTAAACCAATCCAGATATTCCCTACAGGACCATTCGGACCCGGTGGTAGAGAAAGTGGTTTTAAGTTTTTGCCCTGTACAAAGTTACTTGGCGAGTAGCTATACCATGGATTTGGCGCAACACCAGTGACTTTATAAGTACCCGTTGGAGACGGAGTGTCTGAGCTACCAATGGTTGCAGGGAAAGAACCGATCATTTGGTTGCGGCTGTTAAATAAATACAGCTGTTTTGCACCTTTGTGCGCAACAATCAAGTGAATGTCTTCTGGCACTTCATTGCGGATATTGGCCACAATAATTTTTTCGCCCGCTTTTTTGAAGGTTGCTTTTGGATTTAACTTTTGTAAAAAGTCTTCATCCATATGGAACTTTTCACCCAACATTTCAGTCACACGGGTGTAATACAAACCTTTCATTTTGGCTTGTAGTGCATAATCGCGTGGAATTGATGCGGCGTAAGGACCTTTTAAGTCTGCTTCGGTAATGGTGTATTCAATAAATGCAGGCTTAGAACCTTGGCTTGCAAGTAGAGCATCCCAAGTTTCTTTGGTTAAGGTACCTGTTGCTTTTAAACCGCTCATTTGCTGGAACGAAGCAATGGCTTTGAGGGTATTTTTACCGCTCATGCCATCAATTGCACCTGGAGACGCATGCGCATTATTGAGCATCACGTGAGCACGTGCATAGACAGGAAATTGGCCTTTACCAATATTGTCGAACCATTCTGCACTGTTTAGACCATTTAATGTCCACGATGCTTTAGCCGCAGCAGGATTGGTCGTCGTGGTGGTCGGTGCAGTGGTGGTTTTGCTTGGTGCAGCACCAACGTCAGCGGTTTTATCTTCAGATTGTTCAAGTTGATCTAAAGTTTGCGAAGCTTGGTTTAAGTCTGCTTGTTCTTTTGCTGTAATTTGGCTGTTTGCAACCGCAGTAGAAGCTGAAGCGACATCTGTTGCTAAAGGATCAATAGGATCTTGAACTGAAGTATCAATGATCTTTTTTGGCGTCAAGGGTTGTTCAGTAGTAGATGCAGCAAACGCTGTACCAGCAAGAATGCAACTTAAACTCATCGCGAGTATTGTGCGAACGAACATGTAATTCAACCTTAAGAATTATTCATTTACAAAGTAAAAACTAGTGAAGTATTACAGAAAAAAGATGGAGATGCAGTATTTGTTTTGTGTAAATATTCGTTTGCATCTTTGTCCTGATCGAATTTTAGTGTTATGAGAAGTTATTAAAAATTCGACCTTTTTGTTATGATGGTGAGCAAATTTAATTGAGATGGGAAAGTAAATGACGACGCTTAAAAATGATCGTTTTCTACGTGCTTTATTACGTGAACCTGTAGATACCACACCCGTCTGGATGATGCGTCAAGCAGGGCGTTATTTACCTGAATATCGTGCAACCCGTGCTCAAGCGGGTGATTTCCTTTCGCTGTGTAAAAATAACGAATTTGCGTGTGAAGTAACTTTACAGCCTTTACGTCGTTATGAGCTCGACGCAGCCATTTTATTTTCAGATATTTTAACTGTACCCGATGCTTTGGGTTTAGGGCTTTATTTTGAAGCTGGGGAAGGGCCTAAATTTCATAAAACGGTTCGTACTGAACAAGATGTGGCGAATTTACCTAAGTTTAATGCTGCATCTGATCTCGACTATGTGATGAATGCGGTCAAGACGATTCGTTCAGCCTTAGGTGGACAAGTGCCTTTAATTGGCTTTTCAGGTAGTCCTTGGACGCTAGCAACTTATATGGTTGAAGGCGGTTCGAGCAAAGATTTCCGTTTCACCAAGCAAATGATGTATGCGCAACCTGAAGTTTTACATGCGCTGCTCGATCGTTTGGCTGATGCGGTAATTGACTATCTAAATGCGCAAATTGATGCAGGTGCTCAAGCCGTACAGATTTTTGACAGTTGGGGCGGGGCATTGGCACACCGTGAATATTTAGAATTTTCTTTAAAATACATGCAAAAAATTGTTGCAGGTTTAAAACGTGAAAATGAAGGACGTAAAGTTCCCGTCA
This sequence comes from Acinetobacter sp. AB03, assembly GCF_058107045.1. NCBI lineage: Bacteria > Pseudomonadati > Pseudomonadota > Gammaproteobacteria > Moraxellales > Moraxellaceae > Acinetobacter > Acinetobacter sp. AB03. Next base: position 875,252 of record NZ_JBUEBA010000002.1, read on the forward strand.
TTTTATTCACCAAAGGTGGCGGTCAGTGGTTAGAGCCAATGGTGGCAACAGGGGCAGATGCTTTTGGTCTAGATTGGACGACGCCATTAAATGTGGCTCGCCAAACGGTGGCTGGCCGTGCGGCACTGCAAGGCAACTTAGACCCTGCAACATTATATGGTTCGCATGAGACCATCGTGAAAGCCACCAAAGCCATGTTAGATGATACTTATGCAGGCGGTGAGAAAACGGGTTATATTGCAAACTTAGGTCACGGTATTACCCAGTGGGTTGATCCTGAAAACCCGAAAGCCTTTATTGATACTGTGCATGAATACAGTGCCAAATATCTCTAAGTTTCACAGCTTCAATTCAATTAGGGTTCATGCGTGATCACGATTTTAAAATCATGTTTTGAGTTCTCATCTAAGGCAGCTTCGGCTGCCTTATTTGGGATATTACTGTTATTGGCTTTTGCCTTCACAGCCAGTATGGGGAATCGGGAATATTTCGGTTTTTTCCGTTATGACTATCTACTGTTTTATGCCGTACTGATACAAGTTTGTCTGTTGTACTTAAAACTCGAGTCTTGGGCCGAAGCCAAAGTGATTGCGTTATTTCATGTGATGGCAATGGTGATGGAAATCTTTTTGACCCATCCGCAAATTGCATCTTGGCAGTATCCGCATCCCGCCGTGTTTAAAATTCTCACCGTGCCGTTGTTTGCAGGTTTTATGTATTCGGCTGTAGGCAGTTTTTTTGCGCGCTCATTGCGTCTCTATCATGTTTCTTTTCAGCACTTGCCCCGTTTCTCCGCCATGCTGACATTGGCGGTGTTGTCTTATATCAACTTTATGTCCAAATTTTTTGTTCCCGATATTCGTTATCTTTTGTTTGCGTGGAGCATAGTGCTGTTTTGGAAAACCAAGATTGGCTTTGAATTACAGCAGCACCGTTTTCAACTGCCGATGTTACCCGTACTTTTACTGTTGGCTTTTATTATTTGGATTGCGGAAAATATCAGTACGTTTTACCAAATCTGGCTGTACCCAAGTCAAGTCGATGCATGGCATATGGTCGGTTGGGGTAAGTTGGGTTCTTGGTATTTATTGCTACTGCTCAGTCTGGTGTTGGTGTTAAAGATTTTAGGGAAACGAGACCTACGTGGCTGTTGGTCCTTATACCGCTAGCACATTTTTAAATATTCACTTCACTTTAGTATAAATTGTTTTGCGTTATGCGCTTGTTACCGCTATCTTACAAGGGTGTAGCTCAAAATACACACAATAGGAACAATAAAAATACTCGGAGATAATCGAGTCTGGAGAAACCTTATGTTGAAAAAAATAGCATTGGCTGCGGTTTTGGCTGTTGGTTCTACCGCTACATTTGCAGATAATGACGTCGGTTGTGGTATTGGTTCACAAATTTGGGCTGGCCAGTCTGGTAAAGTCGCTAAAATTTTAGCGGGTACAACCAATGGTCTTTTTGCTAACCAACTTTTCGGTATTACCTTTGGTACTTTAGGTTGTAGCGGTACAGGTACTGTGACTGCTCAGGCAGTAACATTTACCAACGAAAATGCGGAAGCATTGGCGCGTGATATGGCAGTCGGTGAGGGTGAAAGTCTGAATGTCCTTGCTGAATTACTCAACATTCAATCTGGTGATAAAGCACGTTTCTTTGAAGTTTCTAAACAAAACTTTGCAAAAATCTATTCAGCTGAGAACCAAGATGCGCTTCAAGTATTAGCATCTTTACAAGCAGTGATGGCAACGGATAGCGTATTAAAAGCATACGTTTAATTGCACCATAAAACCCTGCCATTCAGGCAGGGTTTTTCATATCTAAAAAAGAAGAATAGCTAACACTGCATGAAATCTGTTGTCCTCCTCTTTAGTGTGCTATTCAGCACCAGCATCTTTGCTCAAGCACCTAGCTCAGCCGAGTTTTATATTGAAAAAGCACAGCAGCTGAAGCTAGCCTCAAATGTGACTTGGCAACGTTTGATGTATGCCAATGTCTCAGGACAAAGTGAAGTCACCTACCGTCCATTTTTTTATAGCGAACACGGACAAACTCAGCTCAAACAAGAGCTTGATGCCAATATTGCAGCACTTTTTACCCCAGCCGAAGCCAATCAATCGATTCAGTGTCGCTTTCCGGCACGTTCAAAATGGCTCATAGGACAACTGAATATTGCATCAAACCAACTGCCTAAAGCCTCATGTCCTGAGCTGGATGAGTGGCTTGGGCAAATTAAGCCGTATAAGGCGACTTTAATTTACGCCACGGACTTTATGGGCAATCCCAGTTCGATGTTTGGGCATACCCTGTTAAGGCTCGATCCTAAAGACCAAAAACAGCTGAACTTAGTCTCTTATGCAGTGAATTATGCAGCGACAGTGGCCAATAGCGACAGCTTTTCTTTTGCATGGAAGGGCTTAACCGGGCAGTATCCAGGTGAGTACTCACTCATGCCGTACTATCGAAAAGTGAAAGAATATGGTGATTTGGAAAACCGCGATTTGTGGGAGTACGAGTTAGCCCTGACGCCAGAAGAAACCAAAACCATGGTTGAGCATATTTGGGAACTCAAGCATGTGCAATTTCCTTACTATTTTATCAGTGATAACTGCGCCTATCGTTTACTGGGTTTAATTGATTTGGTACGGCCAGAGGTCAACCTACAAAAACAATTTAAAACCGCTGCGATTCCTGTTGAGACTATTAAGGCGGTCGATGAAAACCATCTAATTGCAGAAAGTGTTTACCGTCCGGCTTTAGAAACTCAGTTGTTGGCACAAGCCAAACAACACGGACAAGCCTTGGCAGCGGCTGCGCATCAGGTTGCGCAACTTGAACCTGCTCAAATGCAAGATTATTTGAAGCGCTATGCCTTGGTGGATCAGGCACGTATTTTAGAAATGGCTTATGACCATGTGTATTTACAGTTAATTGCACAAAAGATTGCGGCAGAAGACGCCCAACCGCGTATTCGACAACTGCTGGGTTTGCGGAGTCAGATTGACTTGGAAAAGCAACGTCAAGTAGTCGAAGCGCCAAAAGTAGATCCGGTAAAAGGCCACCATGCGCGAACCGTTCAGTTTGAAGCGGGTGAAATACAAGGTGACACTTATTTCCGACTGAGCCATCGTCAGGCCTATCATGACTTGATTGACCCGCAAGGCGGCTTTCGTTTGGGTACACAGCTTAAGTTTCTAGATGGTAGCCTCGAATATCGCGATGATCGACTAAGACTGCAAGAGCTGAATGTGCTGGAGGTCAATGCCTACAGTCCACTGACTGCCTTTAAAACACCATTAAGCTGGGGTTTTAACATGGGTTGGCAACAAGAGGCACTAAATCGAGATGGTGCATTTAGTGAACAGGATCAACACGGTGTATTCAATCTATCCAGTCAGTTTGGCTATAGTGTGGCAGATCAAGAGCGTCAACATTTGTGCTATGCACAATTGCAAAATCATGTTCAAGCAGGTAAAGCTTTAGACCGAGGTTGGCGCGTGGGACTTGGGCCAACGGTAGGCTGCCAGAACATCTGGAGCGAACATATCAATAGTTTGGTACAGGTCGAGCTGCCATATTGGGAAGATAGTCATCAATGGCAAGTCAGACTGAATACACAGTTGCAATATTTATTCAATCAGCAAAATGCGTTGAGGCTTCATTGGCAGTATCAACAGCAAAAAGGCAAAGATTGGGATCAGACGGGTTTGAGTTATCTCCATTTCTTTTAGTTCGATCCTCTTTTCAAAGCTCCATTAATGGGGCTTTTTTTTATGAAAGTCATTGCTGTTAAAACAATCAAACGTGAGCCTTACTTTTTATAAAGTGCTGAAAATGAAAGCTGATGGTGAAAATAAGTATTGAAATTTGTTATATTAATCACATAAATGTC
>NZ_JBUEBA010000002.1:879249-907073 GCF_058107045.1 Acinetobacter sp. AB03
GATTTTATATAAATACCAGTCCATATGGTCATTGTTCGATTGGCTATTTGTTTTCTTTGGTATATTCGCTTTAGTCCCTGTTTTCCTGATCTGTTCACGCAGTGGTTCTGAATCATAGCCTTTATCTGCACATACCACTTTTGTCTCTTTTAAATCTAATGTTGATATTAAATCAGGTGCAACTTTAACATCATGTGTGGTTCCATCGGTAATCATGAAATCAATAGGATTGCCATGTGCATCAACAATCAAATGTATTTTTGAGGAATTTCCTCCTACACTTTTAGAAATAGATTGATTCGCTATGCCGGCAGAATGTTGATGAGCACGTACATGAGAGCCATCAATAAAAATCCACTCCATATCGGGGCATGAGGCTAGTAATTTGAATAATCTAAGTAACTTACCGCTGCTTGACCAACGATTAAAACGTTTAAAAATAGAGTTTGAATGACCAAAACAACAAGGAATATCTCGCCACGGACAGCCTGTTCTAATTCTATAGAGAATAGCTGCAATAAAATTGCGTAAATTTGAGTTGTGGTGAATGGATAAATTACGCAGAATAACTTTCAACTTTTGCCAGTGTTGATCTGTCAGCATGGTACGAGGCATAGCGAATAGTAAAATTGGGTTTGGCGATTTGATTTTACTACTTCGCTATTTTTTTAAGCTAAAAGTGTCAACACACCCTAGTAAGTCTCAAAAATATATAAATAGGTAAGTTTTATGAATGATGAATGCATGGCTAAATTGGCCGAGCAGTGGGGGAAAATTTGCCAACATTATTCAGTGAATGATCACGTTAAAGCGCAAAATTTTATTCAGCAGCATTCGTCTGTATTGGTTAATGAATTTTATAGCAATATTGTCTTGGAGCCTGAGGCTGCAGATTTTTTTAAAGATGACATCATTCAACAACGTTTAAAAAACAGTTTAAACCAATGGCTCATTGAAAGTTTCGACGTGGCTGTGAATGAAGCTTATTATGCAGCAGTTGAAAAACAACAAAAAGTTGGGCAGGTACATGCGCGGGTGGGCATTCCTTCTTGGTTGATCATGCGCGGTATTCGTGAGATTGAAAACAAGATCTTGGAACTCTTGGCTGAACTTCCGCTAGAAAATAACCACCACATGCTGAGTTATATGCTGCAAATTATGGGCTTTGCGACAGAAATTATGTGCAGATCCTATGAAGCCAATACTGAGCGGAGCCATGAAGTTAAGCATAGCTATCGTTTATTTTCTGCAATGCAAGATGTCGCAGTACAAAAAGATAAGCAGCGCAGCATTTTGCTCGACTGGGAAAATGAGTTGATGTTCAAAGTCTTCTCCGCGCATCCACAGTTGCAACACATTGCTTTGTCTAAGTCAGAATTTGGTCTATGGTTTGTGCATAAAGCAGCGTATGCATTTACGGGCGCAGAGCAGGTGGAGACCATTATCAGGCTGATTCAACAGGTCGATACCCTCAATTTTGACGTGCTCGACTGTCAGGATCAGACTCGGAAGGTGGAGCGTATTCAAGAAATTCGTGACGTGAACCGACAGATTCAGCATTTGGTCGATCAACTGTTTCAAGTGACCGAATATATAGATTCAGGCAATGACTCACTGACTCAGCTGTTAAACCGTCGTTATTTAAGTACGATTGTGTCGCGTGAAATTAATTTTGCTCGTAAAAATGATGCTGCGTTGAGCCTACTGGCAATCGACGCGGATTATTTCAAACGTATCAACGATAAATATGGGCATACCGCAGGGGACTTGGCACTGCGTTTTATTGCTGAAGTCTTGTTAGATGTAGCGAAGGGTAGTGACTATGCCTTCCGTGTCGGTGGCGAAGAGTTCTTATTGCTGTTGGTCGACAGTGATCTCACGCGTGCTTTACAAATCGCTGAAACGATTCGCATGCGGATACAAGAAACCCCAATTCGTACCGCTCATGGGCAAAGTTTTAGTTTTACCGTCAGTATTGGCTGTACGGTTTATAATGGTCATCCTGACTATCAACGCTTTTTAGACACTGCCGATTCGGCACTCTATGCAGCCAAAAATAAAGGGCGTAACTGTATTCATATGACTGAAAAAGTGTTAAGTGTTTAAATCTCAGACTTAAACACGAACTGTTCTAAGACGTTTCAAATCGGTTGTTGAGGTACTTATACCTCAACAATCACATAGTATTTTTTTACAGCTTCAATCACTTCAAATGTGCCGATAAAACTCGGTGGAATAATTCCTGCCTGACCGGCCTTGACTTCAATGAAGTTTTGAGTGTGGGCATCATGAATACGGATGCTGCCTTCCATCACTTGAAAAAATTCTTGTTTATTGTCGGCAAATTGAATATTCCATGAACCAACCTCACAGTGCCAAATCCCGCAGCCCATGTGTGGGTGTTCATATAGACTATAGGTCTGGCGCTGTGGGTTGCCTTGGACCAAACGGTCTGGACGTGGAAAATCAATACTATGTTCGCCTTGGGTCAAACCATGACCTGCTAACCAAATTGCTGACATTGCGTATTCCTCTAAACAAAAAATGAATCGTTCAATGATATATGCATAAAAAAAAGCCCCAACAGAGGTTGAGGCTTTATGTTTCAATTAATAGCTTTCAGGGACTGCACTTAAAAACTCACGACGCTCTTCTTTATTGGTTTTAAAGTCACCAATAAAGGAAACGGTACGTGTAGTCGATTCTTGCTTGCCGACGCCGCGCATCATCATACACATATGTGCAGAATCAATCATAACTGCCACGCCACGTGCACCTGTCACTTCTGCAACCGCTTCTGCAATCTGCTGCGTCAGATTTTCTTGAATCTGTAAACGGCGTGCAAACATTTCGGTAATGCGTGCAAATTTAGAGAGTCCAAGGACGTTGCCTTCAGGTAAATATGCAATATGTACGCGACCATAAAAAGGCAATAAATGGTGTTCACAGAGTGAATAAAACTCGATATTTTTAACCAGTACCATTTCACGGTTGTCCGATGGGAACACCGCATTGTTGGTCACTTCTTCTAAGCTTTTGCTATAACCAGACGTTAAATACGAAAAAGCTTTAGCAGCACGCATAGGCGTATCGAGGAGACCTGGACGGGTTAGGTCTTCACCAACGGCAGTTAAGATGTTAGCGTAGGATTGCTGCATAGACATAAGACGTGTTCACTTACACTGATATTGAACAAGGACGGCATTGTAGCAGAAAACTATTCCAATGCCTTATTTTGGACAAAAATCCGATTACTGTTTAAACTTTGGGTTCTTCTCGCTTCGTTTTAGCAACACTAAAACGGCACCTGTACCACCTTGCTTCTCCGGCGCACTGACAAAAGCCAGCACATCGCGGTGTTGACGCAGCCAACCATTCACATAGGTTTTTAAAATGGCTTCCGGACCTTTGCCGTGCACAATTTTAATGACATTTTGATTTTCATCTTTGGCCATTTGAATGACTTGTAAAACTGCGACACGGGCTTCTTCAACGGTGCAACCATGCAAGTCGACTGCTTCAAACCAACGGATGTTACCCGCTTTTAAATCTTCAAATACTTTGTGTTGCAGCGTAGCAATGCGATAACTGAGTGCGGCTTGGCTCGCTACAGGGTTGAGCATCGCTTGAGTATCGGACAGCTCAGTTGCATCGGTATGCATAGGGCCTTCAGCCGCTGCACGTTTTGCTAAAGTTTGCGCATCGATTTTTTTCTTTGGATTTTTTTCTATTTTGGCAATGTTCGCGGTCTCCATTTTTTGGACACCTTGCATTTGTTTTTGAAACAACGCGAAATCATCTTCTGGCTCGGGTGGAGCAACTTGAGCTTGGGCCTCAGACTGCTTGATGGCAGTCGAATGCGGATTGGTGATTTGCTTTTTAAAGTCTTTCAGTAAATTAAACTGTTCTTTAGAAAGCGATGAATCGTGTTTGCTCATAGTGTCAGAAAAATACGCAAAATAAGAAATTAGGCGATAATTATAGTCTGATTTTCCCTATATTTGAACTGAATTGCATTATGCATAGAGGATTGTATAAACTGAAAGCAGTGTTGAAGCTTTGATCGGCAGTTCTGGGCTTGAGTCCTTATATAGCTGAATACTTAATTTATTATCACACCTAAAAACATAGGAAATGAGGTTTTACAGATGTTTCCATGTGCTAGTGTTTTTAGAATTTAGCTATAGAAACGTGAAATCCAAATTTTAGAAAAACTAAGCCGTGGCTGTACCGATGCTGAAATATCCGAGTCGATTTTTTTGTCCATCAATACGGTGAAATGGCATCTGCGCAAAATCTATAACAAGTTGCAGGTCCGCTCTCGAATGGAAGCGGTGAATGAAGCTAAGAAGCAGGGTTTAATTGAGTAATTTAAGATTGAATAATTTTTTATGTGTTGCTGTTTAACGAGATCTTCAACGGCCTTTCGAAAGGATATATCGCACAGTATTCAGGGCAAAGGCATGCCTTACCCTGAATATGCCATTAAAGTGATTTAGGTGTTCCAAACAGCTTAGTAAAGGCGTGGTCTGGATGCGGCTGCTTCATAAAACTTTCACCGACCAAGAAAGCATGAATGTCATGCTCTTGCATCATCGCCACATCTGCAGGGGTCGCAATGCCACTTTCAGTCACCAGTAGACGAGATGGTTCAAGCAGTTTTTTCAAACGAATCGAAGTGTTTAAGTCCACATCAAAGGTTTTTAAGTTGCGGTTATTGACACCCAATACGCAACGTTCAGATAGACGCAAAGCACGTTCAAGTTCTGCTTCATCATGTACTTCAACCAAGACATCTAAATTCTGTTCAAAAGCCGTTTTAGACATTTCTTCGAGTTGTTGATTGGACAAGCATGCCACAATCAGAAGAATACAGTCCGCATGTAAAGCACGTGCTTCAATCACCCCATAAGGATCAATCAGAAAGTCTTTGCGTAATGCAGGTAGTGCACAGTGAGAACGTGCAATTTGAATATTCTCATCGGCACCTTGGAAAAAATCGACATCGGTTAAAACCGATAAACATGCAGCACCCGCGGCTTCATATTGCTGTGCGATTTCAGCAGGATCAAAGTTTTCACGAATGATGCCTTTAGATGGTGATGCTTTCTTAATTTCAGCGATCACACCCGGTTGTTTGCTCAGTAAAGACTTTGCAAAACCACGCACAGGAGTTGCCTCAAGTGCCCATTCTTCAACATCTTTATAGCTACGTTGTTTGAGGCGTGCAGCAAACTCTTCCTGCTTGCGATCCACAATTTTGCCTAAAATCGTATTTGCGATATCTACCATGACAAAGTCCTGTCTATCAAGCGTCGTATTGTTTAAGGGTTTTGCTGAATTCAGCAAGGATGCTCATCTTTTCTAAGGCTTGTCCGCCGTAGATGATGTCATGTGCTAAAGCCACGCCTTGTTTATAGCTAGTACAAAGTCCAGAGACATACAGACCAGCACCTGCATTTAAAGCAATCATGTTGGCTGCTTTTTCGCCTTTATCGGATTTATTTTTGCCTAAGGCATCTTTGATTAAGCTTAAACTTTCAGCAGAATCTTGAATGATTAAACCTGTTAAAGTTTGCGATTCGATTCCGACATCTTCAGGTTGAATTTCCCACTCGGTGACTTCGCCATTTTTAAGTTCAGCCACATAAGTGCTTGATGCAAGGCTAATTTCATCTAAACCATCTTTAGAATGAACCACCATGATATGTTCTGCGCCCAGTTGTTTCATCACTTCTGCAATAGGACGGCACAATTCAGTCGAAAACACCCCAATCACTAGACGTTTTACTCCAGCCGGATTCGTAAGCGGGCCAAGTAAATTGAAAATACTGCGAATGCCTAATTCACGACGTGGGCCAACCGCATACTTCATCGCTTTGTGATGATTCGGGGCAAACAAGAAACCGACACCCATTTCACGAATACAACGTTCAGTTTGTTGCATGTTTAAGTCAAGTTGGATACCTGCTTGTTCTAACAAGTCCGAGGAACCCGATTTGGTTGAAACACCACGGTTACCATGTTTAGCAATGGTTGCACCTGCCGCTGCAATCACAAAAGCAGATGCAGTCGAGACGTTAAATAAGTTCTGACCATCACCACCTGTACCGACGATGTCGACTAAATAAGGCACATCACTGACATCAATTTTGATGGCAAACTCGCGCATGACACGAGCCGCTGCGGTAATTTCATCAATACTTTCACCTTTTAAGCGAAGACCCATCATCAGCGCACCAATTTGGGCATCTGTTGCTTCACCATTCATGATGGTGCGCATGACGTCTTCCATTTGCGGCTGCGTCAACTCAATATTTTTAGTGATGTTATTTAAAGCTTGTTGCATATTCATTTTTCACTGCACTCATTTATGCGTAAATTTTTAAAAAGTTCTTAAAGATTTGATGGCCATGCTGACTCAAGATTGATTCTGGGTGAAATTGCACGCCTTCAACGGCAAGCGTCTTATGCTTTACACCCATGATTTCTTCAATTGAGCCATCTGCTTCATTGGTCCAGCAAGTCACTTCTAAGCATTCAGGCAAGCTTTCTTGATCAATCACCAGTGAGTGATAACGCGTTGCTGAAAACGGAGAAGGGAGGTTGCTAAAAATGCCTTTATTCGAATGGTGCATGTCAGACAAACGCCCATGCATCACTTTTTTGGCACGAATGATTTCGCCGCCAAAAGCCTGACCAATGGCCTGATGTCCTAAGCACACCCCTAATAATGGAATTTTTCCAGCAAAATGCTGAATGGCTGGAATGGAAATTCCTGCTTCCGAAGGTGAGCATGGGCCAGGGCCAATCACAAGATACTTAGGTTGCCATCGCTCAATATCCTCCAATGTCACGGCATCATTACGTACTACTTTTACTTCTTGATTTAACTCGCCAAAATACTGGACGATGTTGTATGTAAAAGAGTCATAGTTGTCGATCATTAAAAGCATGAGCTTAACCTATTGAAATTTATGCACATAAATGTGCTTGAAGAGTCCTATGGTATTCGTGCGTTTACATTATAAAGCTATAAGTAAATTATTTTTCTCATTCAATGACTTGAATGGAGGCACAAAACCGAAATTATCATAGCAAAAAATACACAGCTAGGGCGTGACATTTTTTTGCGGGTCTAAAAATTACAATGGGTTTTGTTACTAACGGATATAGAGTTTATGAATATCTCAGATTCAAATCCTAACGAGAAACCTCGCAGATTATGTCTACTTGGCATCAAGTATGCACATTCAATGAATATAAAAAGAATATCTCCTAATGCTATGAGCCAAAAACTCCCAAAATATCACCAAAACAGAGCATCTTTATTTGCTTAGTCACATCTGAGATGTCGGCTTTATATTTAGTTTGAAAGGAGAGGTTTTTAATTTTTTAAAAATCAAATAAAAACAGTTGATTACGCTTCTTATATTTGATTTTAGGTATATCGCCCGCCGTAATATGAGGTGTTGAGGTCAAATCAAGGCGAAAATAACAGCTTAAACAGCGCTCTAATTTATAAAAAATGGGTGGAAATTGCACAGTGAAATTTAAAAATGCACCATTATGATCCACACTCAAAATCTTTTAGATTAAATGTGAAGAAGCATGCTTGAATATGGTGCATTTACTTTTTAGCTCAGTATAATAGAGCCAAAGCAAACAGCTTAAAACTGTTATTCTGATAATGAATTCAACATTTTAGCTAAGCTTTTTAAAGTTGGTACGGTAATTGCTTTAGAACAACCAACTACTAACACGCACTAAAGAGTGCAACAAAAATTCATCGGAGCAAAATGAGCATGGCGAACAAGGTCCTACAACTCATCCAAGAAAGTGGCGCAAAATGGGTCGATTTCCGTTTTACGGATACTAAGGGTAAAGAACAACACGTAACTTACCCAGCAGATACTATCGACGAAGATACTTTTGAAGACGGTAAAATGTTTGATGGTTCTTCTATTGCTGGTTGGAAAGGCATTGAAGCATCTGACATGATCTTACGCCCAGATGCTGCAACTGGTTTTATCGACCCGTTCTTCGCTGAGCCTACAGTAGTTGTTACTTGTGACGTTATTGAGCCATCAACAGGTCAAGGTTATGACCGTGACCCGCGTTCGATTGCTCGCCGTGCTGAAGAATACCTAAAATCGACAGGTATTGGTGATACTGCATTCTTTGGTCCAGAACCAGAATTCTTCGTATTTGACGAAGTAAAATGGGAAATTGATATGTCTGGTGCGCGCCATACATTGATTGCTGAAGAAGCTGCTTGGTCAACAAACAAAGACTACGAAGGCGGAAACTCTGGTCACCGTCCACGTGTTAAAGGTGGTTACTTCCCAGTTCCTCCAGTTGATTCTTCACATGACATGCGTGCTGATATGTGTGCGCGTATTGAAGACATCATGGGCCCAGGTCGTGTAGAAGTACACCACCACGAAGTTGCATCTTGCCAATTAGAAATTGGTGTAAGCTTCAACACAATGGTTCGTAAAGCAGACGAAGTACAACAGTTCAAATATGCTGTTTGGAACGTTGCGCACCAATATGCAAAAACTGCGACTTTCATGCCTAAGCCAATGGTTGGTGATAACGGTTCTGGTATGCACGTTCATATGTCAATCTCTAAAGATGGCAAGAACTTGTTTGCTGGTGATGAATACGCTGGTTTGTCAGAAATGGCGCTTTACTTCATTGGTGGTGTAATCAAACACGCTCGTGCATTGAACGCAATTACGAACCCATCTACAAACTCGTACAAGCGTTTAGTTCCGCACTTCGAAGCACCGATTATGTTGGCTTACTCAGCACGTAACCGTTCTGCTTCTATCCGTATTCCTTACGTTTCTAGCCCGAAAGGCAAACGTATCGAAGCTCGCTTCCCAGATCCAATGATGAACCCGTACTTAGGTTTCGCTGCATTGTTAATGGCGGGTCTTGATGGTATTCAAAACAAGATTCACCCAGGTGAAGCAGCTGACAAAAACTTATACGACCTTCCTCCTGAAGAAGAAGCAAAAATCCCTACAGTTGCGCACAGCCTAGATATGGCTCTTGAAGCGCTTCAAGCGGATCACGAGTTCCTTCTTAAAGGTGGTGTATTCACTAAAGAAATGCTTGATGCATATATCGAACTTAAAACTGAAGAAGTACGTCGCTTGAACACGACAACTCACCCAGTTGAATTTGATATGTACTACAGCTTGTAATTCTGAACTGAATTTCACTGTAAAAAACCCGCGCTAGTCGCGGGTTTTTTTGTATCATCTGTTTAACTTGAAAAAAATTGATGAGAGCAATGGCACAACGTAAGAAGCACACCAGTTTTTATCCGTGGATTGACCCTAAAGATCATGACAAAGGTTTTAAGCTGAATTTTTCGATGGTGACTTATATCGAAGTTGGTCGCACCTCTGAAGGCTATAAGCAGGCAGAATTTGTTGTATTGAAAAGCCCAGAATTAGCACTGGATTATGATTATCCTCAAAGTTTTTACTTGAGTGCTGAAGGTTTTATTTTGGTAAAAACTCCGCAAGGTAAATTTGAAACCATTGCAAAAACAGATAATTGCTAAAGATTAATCTTACAATCAAATACATTCTTCGTAACTCAAAAAGCGTTTAAGCGCACAGTAAATCAATGGTACAGGTAGGCTTATGCAGCAGATTCCAGCTGAACTGAAAACATGGTTATATGCTTCAGGTTCACTTACTCAGCAACTGACGGATTTGGCTGATGGAGCATTTAGGGTTCAACCAACCAAAGAGCATTTTCAGCGTCTTCAGTTTATCGATGCAAAATGGATGGGCATGCCGTTTCAGCATACGTCATGGGTACGAGAAAGTTTTTTATATGGCAGTGATGTAGAGCCTTGGGTGAAAGCCAAAAGCATTTTCCCGATTTTAAGTTTGCAAGGCCGTGCACGGCTTTTTAAACATATTGGTAAAAAACCGATTGGTTGGTTCTTGTTTCAGCGCACCAATCCAGCATGTGAGCGTCGTGTGATTTGGCTAGAAGATGGCTGGACTAGACAGAGCTGTTATACTTGGCACGGCTGCAAGTTTATTGTTCAAGAAACTTTTTTAGCGAGTTTTGAGCAATTTTTGCAAAAGCAGAATTCAGCATCTGAAGGACAGTCATGACAACTGCGCATCAAATTACTTGGCGTGAACGTTTAGAAGCCTATTATTATTTATGTCGTTTTGATAAGCCTGTTGGCACAGAATTGGTGTTCTGGCCTACCATGTGGGCACTATGGATTGCAGCAGAGGGCATACCGCCAATTGGTATTCTGATTCCGATGGTACTTGGCACGATATTTATGCGTGCGGCTGGGTGTGCAATTAATGATTTTGCTGATCGTAAAGTCGATGCGCATGTAGAGCGCACGAAAACGAGGCCTTTAGCAACAGGGATTATCACGGCCAAAGAAGCCATTTATGTGTTTCTAGCTCTAGTCTTTGCTAGTGCTTGTATGTTGTTGTTTCTACCGATTGAAACGTTTTATTGTGCTTTAGGTGGGCTTTTTCTCGCATTTATATATCCTTTCATGAAGCGCTATACCCATTTGCCTCAGGTTGTTTTAGGCATGGCTTTTTCGTGGGGAATTCCGATGTCATTTACGGCCATGGGTAAGCCATTAGATTTAACCTGTTGGTTGCTGTATTTTGGCAATCTGGCTTGGACTGTGGCGTACGATACTCAATATGCGATTACCGACCGTGAATATGATTTAAAAATTGGGGTGAAGTCGACAGCTATTTTGTTCGGTCGTTTTGATATTCAAATCATTGCACTTTTACAGGCGATGAGTGTCGTTTTGATCGGTGCGGCGCTTTACCTTGAAAATTTATTGATGCCATTGGGTTTAATGGCATTGCTTGTGGTGGTGGCTGATTTTATTTATCAATGGTCAAAAACCAAAGACAGAGATCCACAGCGTTGTTTTTGGGCATTCCGTCACAATCGTTGGGTGGGATTCATTATTTTTACTGGAATCTTTTTAGAATTAATTATTTAAAGTGATTGTTTGGTTGAAAAGCGTCCTATACAGGGCGCTTTTTTTATGTCTTAATAAAACGGCATGTAGTTTCATGCTTAAAAAAACAACGAATAAAAGGATATTTTATGAAACGCTCGAAAATAGCATTAGCCCTTACAGTTGCCGTTTCAATGCTGTCTTTAACTGCTTGTAATGACGATGATGATTCGCCCGCTTCAAATCAACAACCTAGTTATCTGTCGGAAGGGAATTATTCTTTAGATACAGTCGAGAATAGTTCATCGATTAAAGTCATGACTTATAACATGACGAATGTGCAGGGGAAGACAGCGACCGCAACGGCAATGGTTTTATTTCCACAGGTAGCTCGACCTAAAGATGGTTATCGTGTTGTGGTATGGGAGCATGGAACGGTCGGAGGCGGAGATGATTGTGCGCCAAGTAAAAATGTGATTCATCCACGCTTTAAAATTTTAGCGAATACATTATTGGCTGCAGGCTATGTCATTGTTGCTCCAGATTATGAAGGCCTAGGTACATCAGGTGTACATCCTTATTTGAATTTGTCGAGCCAAGCTAATTCTGCCATTGCAGCCGTCAAGGCTGCAAAAGAGCATTATGGTACCCAGTTAAATGGAGCGTGGATGTCGATTGGCCAATCACAAGGTGGACATGCATCATTGGGTACAGCCGAGTTCGCTAATACAGATACTACTTATAAAGGAGCTGTGGCTGGTGCACCTGCATCCAGTTTAGGACAAATTATTCAAATTTATCTCGATCCACAATATAATCTTGACGCAAATGGTCAACCTAAAGCAAATGGTTTGAATATTTTAGATGACAAATTGCAACAAGTCCGTATTGCAATGGCAAATGGCCTACCAGCGGCGCAAGGCCAAGCATTGATTGCGCAAATTGCGGATGGTTATGCTGAACTCTTGGCTTATGCGGCACTCACAAGCTCGGGTATTAAAGCGTATCAGCCTGACTATGATTTAAAAAATATCTTTACCCCTGGCGCTGCTGAAATTGCAGAAAGTGCTTATGGACGTACAGGCGATGATGGTGCATGTTTAGGTTATCCAGCACCGAATAGTGCAAATGGCTTACAAGAACAATTTAAAGCGGGCGTTGTAGAGTTCTTGGCAGATCCAACACACTGGACTTCTCAGTATGGTGTTGATTTAAATAAAATTAAAACAGATCCAGTGGTTCAGAAATTCTTGGCGGATAATCAACCAGCAACCAATGCCACTGCTGCGAAGGTGATTAAAACTCCTGTATTTATTATTCAAGGTGCGAATGATCAAGCAGTACTACCTATAGTGACGCAAGCGTTATATGCAAATATGAAAGCAAAAGCGACCACATACTTCCCGCAAAATGCTTATGCTGATGGTTATAAACTAACTATTGTACCGAAGGCGACGCATACGCAGGCAATCGTATGTCAAAATAAGGAGGCTGTAGATTTTATTCAGACCTATATGGCTGCAGGTACGGGTATTGTACTAACTGATGCACAAAAAGATGCCAGCACCAATGAAAATTGTACAGGTATAGCACCGACATAAAATTAACCATTTAAACTGAAGACAGAGCCTCATGATTGAGGCTCTTTTTTTGTTATAGTATTGGCCCATCAAAATCTAGATATTGGAAATAGGCTGGCTATGACGAAATCAACTCAAAAACTAACGCCAAAAGTGATGTTTTTAGCGAGTCTTGGTATTGTGATTCCATTGCTTATTTTAGGGATTGCTTTTTTGGCGGTAAAAAGCGATGCAAAAAACCAAGCGGAATATCAGCGTATTAAAGAAGAACAACAGCAGCGTATTCAAGCAAAGTTGGCTGCCGAAAAGCAATTCGCACAGCAGGAAGCGAGCAGCGCGGTCTCAAAATAATTCAAGCACGCATTGCAGGCGTGATACCAATGTGTTTATGCAGTTGGCGAATGCTTGGAATTTCAGTAAAACGCAGAACGATGTAACCTGCTTCATTGAGCATGGCATCACGTTCTGCATCTTCTTGTTCCTTGCCGATATGGGAAGGATCATCGAGTTCAATAATCACCACGACTGCTAATTGTTCATCTAATAAAACGAAATCGGTGACTTTACGGTTAAATTTGGCCCGTATTTTATAGTGATTACTGGTAATCAGTGAACTAAATGAAACTTGAGCTAGAACATGATGGCGTGGAAAGGCTTCTTTTAAGCGAATAAACATTTTACGTTCAAACGGCGTAATGACGTGTTTGGCATAAAACTTTTGTTTACGGCGAAACAGGTCAGGGTAGACCATCATCACTAACGTAATAGTGGCGAAGCAGCCGATGATAAAAAAGATGATTTGACTCAGATCGAACACAATATTTTCTAGCGCAAAGAAAAAACCCACTCGCATGGAGTGGGTTTTTAGAATTTTGGCTCTCCAACCTGGGCTCGAACCAGGGACCTGCGGATTAACAGTCCGTCGCTCTACCGACTGAGCTATTGGAGAATCTGCACGCATTCTATGTGGCAAAGCTCAAAGGGTCAAGTCTTTGGCCTGATATTTTTATATAATTTGCTTTAAATGATTTAAAAATAAACGGTTTAGCTTTTATTGATGCGATTTGATTCAGCCATACACTTTTTATGAAGACATTTTTTGGGGGGCAAGATGAGAAAGGTTTGTATGGAAAGATACTTTGGAGTGATTTTGAGATCTTAGTTTCATTTATGGGTGAATGTCGTTTTTATAGATAGAAAAAAGCCCAAGTCATAATGCTTGGGCTTTTTAAAATTTGGCTCTCCAACCTGGGCTCGAACCAGGGACCTGCGGATTAACAGTCCGTCGCTCTACCGACTGAGCTATTGGAGAATCTGAAATGCAGTATAGAGAAAATTACACATCGGTCAAGTTACAATTCTAAAAAAAGTCGAATTTTAGATTAAATGTTTTTTTTATAAACAATTTGATATGTCATAGCTGTATAACAAAATGGTATAGGGTGTGGATCAAAGCAATGAGTGATAAAAAAAGCCCAAGTCACAATGCTTGGGCTTTTTAGAATCTTGGCTCTTCCACCTGGGCTCGAACCAGGGACCTGCGGATTAACAGTCCGTCGCTCTACCGACTGAGCTATGGAAGAATAGTGGCTCTCCAACCTGGGCTCGAACCAGGGACCTGCGGATTAACAGTCCGTCGCTCTACCGACTGAGCTATTGGAGAATCTGATGCGCATTTTAGGGAGGAAAGGAAAATGGGTCAAGCAAAAAATATTGAGAAATGAATTGTTTGCTTTATAAATATGCGTTTAGGCTGCAAAAACAAAAAAACCGCTCAAAAAGAGCGGTTTTTTAAACAAGACGAATCTTATTTTTCAACGCCAGCAGCTTGACCTGCATATTTCGCGTTTGCATAATCCCAGTTTACAAGGCTTTCAAGGAAAGTTTTGATGTAAACAGGACGCGCATTACGGAAGTCGATGTAGTAAGCATGTTCCCAAACGTCAATGGTTAACACTGCAACTTTACCGTGTGCAAGTGGAGTGTCTGCATTTGAAGTTTTAAGGATAGAAAGGTTGCCATTTACTTCGTCAGCAACTAACCAAGCCCAACCTGAACCGAATTGAGTTGTTGCAGCAGCAGCAAACTCTTCAGCGAATTTTTCGTAAGAACCGAATGCTTCATCAATTTTCGCTGCTAAAGCACCTGTTGCTTTACCACCACCGTTTTTAGCCATACAGTTCCAGTAGAAGGTGTGGTTCCAAACTTGTGCTGCGTTATTGAAGATACCTGCTTTAGATGCATCACCAGCAGAAGCTGTGATGATTTCTTCTAAAGTTTTGCCTTCAAGGTCAGTACCCTTGATTAGGTTGTTTAGGTTAACAACATAAGTATTGTGGTGTTTGTCGTGGTGGAATTCTAAAGTTTCTTTGCTGATGTGTGGAGCAAGATCTTCGTAGCCATATGGAAGTGCAGGTAAAGTAATGGTTGTCATGTTTCATTCCTTGCAGATTTGCTGGGTTTTACTTTAAGTGCATTTATTGTAAATGATTCTATAGACAATAGGGCAGTCTTTTAATACACAAAATATGCAAAAAATTTCGCAAGGAGACATATACGATACACAAGATATCGTTAGAGTCTTTTGTACAGAATGTGTTCATTTTAAAAGACTCTAAGCTCTAGATGGATTGAGGTGTGTAATTAATTTTTAGTCTGCAACGCAGCATGGTAACGGCGATTTACTTCATCCCAATCGACCACATTATAAAAGGCATTGATATATTCAGGACGGCGGTTTTGGTATTTTAGATAATACGCATGTTCCCATACATCTAAACCGAGAATAGGGGTATGACCGTGCATAAGAGGGGAATCCTGATTTGCACTGCTTTCAACAATCAGGTTGCGTTCAGGTGTCACGCTCAGCCATGCCCAACCACTGCCAAAACGGCTAATCGCGGCTTTGGTAAATGCATCTTTAAAAGCATCAAAACCACCGAGTTGCTCATCAATAGCCTTTGCCACAGCTCCAGTCGGTTGGCCACCACCTTGTGGACTCATGACCGTCCAAAACAGTGAGTGGTTGGCATGACCACCTGCATTATTGATCACCATCTTTTTAAGATCAGTAGGGACTTCATTGACTTTGGCAACCAAATCTTCCACAGACAGTTTCTCCCATTCTGTGCCTGCAATCGCGCCATTAATGTTATTGATGTAGGTTTGATGGTGTTTACTGTGATGAATTTCCATCGTTTTCGTATCAATATTGGGTTCGAGTGCATCATAGGCATAAGGAAGAGCGGGTAAAGAATAAGCCATGTTTTTGATTCCTTTAATCATCAAAGTTTGTTTTATTGGGAGTTTTTAAAGCAGTTTTATTATCCACTTAATTATTAATGAGAATCAATATGTTTATTATTTACAATATTGGAGTGCAGCGTAGCAATTTATATTGTTCGTATTGGGTTGAACGTTCAGCAGGTATAACAAAGGTGAGATACACAGAATTTTTGAGCTGATGCTATGTTTTAAGTTAAAAATTTGAATGGGTCTGAATAATATTTTAAAAATTAATCATTTGTTCAAATGGAGGTGGTATTGGATGCTATACGATGTAGGCGCATTGAGAGGACTGGGATGAAAGGAGTTTCATCCCAGCGATTGCTTAGATCGGGTTGTTTAACTCGAAATAAACATATTCAATATCAAATTGTTCTGAAATGGCTTGACCTAATCGCTGCACGCCATAGCGTTCAGTCGCATGATGTCCGCAAGCAAAATAATGTACGCCTAATTCTTTAGCTTCATAGAAGGTACGTTCACTGACTTCGCCTGAAATATAGGCATCACAGCCTTGTTCAGCGGCTTTTACAATAAAATCTTGTGCACCACCGGTACAAAAACCGACTTTTTCAATCATGGTCTTGTCCGCAGGAAGATGGGTGACATCAAACTTTAATGTCTCGGACACAAACTTTTTAAAGTCTTCCACAGGCATAGGCTGGTTTAAATAACCAATATTGCCAATAGGATGACGCTCAGATGGATCAAGTGCCTCAATACGTTCCAATTTGAGCAAATCTGCAATCGCTACATTATTTCCAAGACTCGGATGGCTGTCGAGGGGGAGGTGATATGCCAGCAAAGAAATGTCATGTTGAATCAGACTCTTGATCCGTTTACCGCGCATACCTGTGATGGGGTAGGCTTCACCTTTCCAAAAATATCCATGGTGCACTAATAATAGATCCACATTTTCTCGGATCGCGGCATCTATGGCATCTTGCGATGCAGTCACAGCAGCTAAAATTTTATGCACTTCGGTCTTTCCTTCAATTTGAAGGCCATTCGGTGCATAGTCCTTAAACTCAGTTGATTTGAGGGTTTGATCACACCACTGAATAATGTCTTGTAATTTTGCCATATCGACTTAAAAACTCTTTTAAATTGATTACATCGGAACCTATTGTTTATTGTAACTAAAGCATGACAAAACTCTTGCTTATTTTTGTGCTTCGGCTTGAATTTCGCTTTACAATAGGCATAAATTACTTAGTCATCAATGAATTAAAACATTTTAGAGGGTGAAATCGTGCGCAGGACCTTTTCCTGGTTACCTTGGGTATTACTCATTTTAGTCATTGCTGGATTTTTTGCTTGGCAGCAGTATCAAAAGCCAAAAGCGCCTGTGGCATCCGATGGTATTAAGATGCCTGCTGAAAAGGTTGAACCTTTAATTAACACCACGCGTACCGGTGGGGTAGTTTCTTATAGCGCTGCCGTGAAAGTGGCTGCACCAGCAGTAGTAAATATTTTTACCACGCAAAAAGTCAAACAACTTGACCATCCATTACTCAATGATCCTGCGTTCCGTGAATTTTTTGGCAATCAAATTCCAGATCAGTTTAGCCAAAATAAAAATGAAAACAGTTTGGGTTCAGGTGTGATTGTTCGCCCTGATGGTTATATTTTGACGAATAATCATGTGATTGCTCAAGCCGATCAAATTGTTGTGGCATTACAAGATGGCCGTCGTGCAGTGGCAAAAGTGATTGGTACCGACCCCGATACCGATTTGGCTGTGATTAAAATTGAGCTGGCGAACCTGCCTGTTTTACCCTTTAAGCTAAGCGGCAACGAAGTGGGTGATGTGGTCTTGGCCATTGGTAATCCATTTGGTGTGGGGCAAACGGTTACGCAAGGTATTGTCTCTGCTACAGGACGCTCTGACCTAGGTATTAACACTTATGAAGACTTCATTCAAACTGATGCTGCAATTAATCCTGGTAATTCTGGTGGTGCTTTGATTGATGTGGCGGGGAATTTGATTGGGGTTAATACTGCGATTTTCTCTCAGTCAGGTGGGTCTTTAGGTATTGGTTTCGCCATTCCTGCAAGAATTTGCCAACAAGTACTGAACTCTATTCTTAAAGACGGTCGTGTGGTACGTGGTTGGCTAGGTATTAGTTTATTGCCTGTTGAACAAGTCAATATCTTAGAGCCTAAAGGGCCAGGTGTGGTTGTCGCGGACGTGTTAAAAACGGGACCTGCTGCAAAAGCTGGTTTAAAGAAAGGCGACAAGATTGTGAAAGTGAATGATGAAGTGATTACTTCAACCTCACATTTGATTAATTTTGTGGCTCTACAACCGCCAAATAGCACCATTCAGATTTCACTTGAGCGCGATGGCAAACCTTTAGATGTTGCTGTGGTTGTTGGGGAAAGAAAAGAGCAAAATCAGGACTCTCAATTTATCCCATTACCTGAATAAGACTAAAAAACGTAAATAAAAATGCCTCTTATATAGAGGCATTTTTTTATGAGTAGATGATTTACAGTGTAAATATTAAATGCAGAGCATGATCAATAGAAAATGCTGTGCATTTTAAATGCCTAAGATTGGTAAATGATGATCTCAGTTTGAGTCGAAAATCAAAGCTCACTTATTTTGAGATATTGCCCAATGGCATCAAGCATTCATAACGCGATGAACTTATTTGCGTGGAGGTATAGGTCGAAGCTAAAAGAAGGCGTGTGATTGAGGATGCATTGTACAGCCTTTCATTACGCTTCTTATTTAACATAGATGTTACAGGAAATGTTGAGCGTAACTTTTAAAAAACCATTGCTGTTATCGTTTTGAATGGTGTTTTTGTTTAAGCGAGGCGCTGATGACTCGGTTGAATCGATCGGAGGATTTATTAAGGCACAAAAAAACAGCAACCGAAGTCGCTGTTTTTATATATCTAGAAATTATGCTTCTTGTTGGATACCCGCAACGAGCCAGTCTTGGGTAGAACCAGCTGGTTTTACAAAGTGCCAAACTTCAGCAAAAGGTTGCGGTAAGCTGTTGAGATCTTCACTTACTGTACCAGTAAAACGTACGCTAACCACGTATTGGCCATTTTCTGTCGCAGAGTCCGCAACCATCGCATTAAGGTTTGAAAACTCAGCTACATCTTGATCTTGATTCGCCATAATGTCTTGATACATAGACTGGTAAAGATCAGGTGTTAAGTAACGCTGAATTTCAGAAATGTTACTTGCTGTGTTCATCGACTGAATATGATTGAAACGTTGACGAGCAATACGTAAGAAAGCCGCAGGTTCTGTACCGTCTGGCAGCTGACTACCACTATTGGTATAGGCAGCGCCAAAAGGTGCGTTGTTTTGTGGTGTAGCAGCTGAACCACCTACAGACTGACCAAAAATATTGCTATTGTCATTTGATGTACGTGGTGCAGCTTGTTGGCCAAACGGTGCTTGAGTTGAACCATTGTTTGGCGCGTATGGATTAGCTGCTACTTTTTTTTTTGCGCCCATTTTACGGAAAATGAAGAAGGCAACAGCAGCGGCAAGAAGAATCCAAATCCAGCTCGGAATACCACCTTTTTCTTCCTGTGCTTGCGCTTGAGAAGCAGAGTTATCATCTGCCAATGCATTTGCAGCAACAGCACCAATTGCAGCACCAGCTACACCAGCCGCAACCATACCGCCGACGCCTGGACCAGATTTAGCTGGAGCCGTAGCAGGCGCGCTAGGTTGTTGAACTGGAGTTGCTTGACGAGGTTGTTGATAAGACTGAGTTGGTGCAGCTTGACGGCTCATGCCGTGGCTTTTACCACCACCTGCACGTTTAGCTTCTGCGGCTAAGGGTGCAACTAAAAGAGCCGCTGTTAAAAAACCAGCAATCAAACCACGCTGTCGAACTTCCATCAAATTTTCCTACTCTATAAAAAATAAATTTTAACTCTACCTTTATGCAGTCTTTCATCCTAAATTTCAATAAAAAACGTGTTTATTTTATGAGAAATCCAAATGAATGGAATTTAGCTTAGTTGAGTTCATCACTTAAGCTCATGGCTTCAGTGAGTGCCTCATGTAAGCGCGCCACAGCGATGACCTTCACCCCAGCAATGTCTTTTTGCGGTGCGTTGCCTCGCGGTAGAATAATGTACTTAAAGCCATGTTTAATGGCTTCTTTTAAGCGTTCCTGCCCATTGGGGACTGGACGAATTTCCCCAGAGAGTCCTACTTCACCAAAAACAGCCAGTTGTTGTGGCAGCGCTTTACCTCGCAGGCTAGAGGCACAGGCCAATAAGACGGCCAAGTCAGAGCCTGTTTCCGTGATTTTTAAACCACCGACAACGTTGACATAGACATCTTGTCCAGATGTTTGCACGCCACCATGGCGATGCATTACCGCCAAGAGCATATTTAAACGGTTTTGTTCTAAACCTAAGGCAACTCGACGCGGTTGACCATGTGCATCATCAACTAAAGCTTGAACCTCAACCAACAGCGGACGTGTGCCTTCACGGCTGATCATCACGATTGAGCCCGCAATGGCTTCATCATAACGGCTTAAGAAAATGGCTGAAGGATTCGCCACTTCTCTTAATCCTTTATCAGTCATGCCAAAAACACCGAGTTCATTGACTGCACCAAAACGGTTTTTAACGGCTCGAATCATCCGATAACGTGAGTCGGACTGACCTTCAAAGTACAGAACACAGTCCACCATATGTTCAAGCACACGTGGACCAGCCAGTGCACCTTCCTTGGTGACGTGTCCGACAATGAACAAGGCTGTGCCACTATTTTTAGCAAAACGTGTTAGTAAAGCAGCAGATTCGCGAATTTGAGAAACGCCGCCCGGCGCTGACTGGAGTGTTTCGGTATACAGGGTTTGAATGGAATCTAAAATTGCCACAGCTGGACGCTCATGGGCAAGCATTTCACATATCCGCTCGACACAGGTTTCAGCCATGACTTTGAGTTTATCTGTGGGTAGATCAAGACGATTTGCACGCAAAGCCACTTGAGAGAGTGATTCTTCACCTGTGACATACAATGCCGCACTGTTGGCCGCGGCCATATGCGTTGCCGTTTGCAATAAAATGGTCGATTTCCCGATGCCCGGATCACCGCCAATCAGCACCACGGAACCCGTGACGAGACCACCCCCAAGCACACGATCAAACTCACCAATTCCTGTAGCCAGTCGAGTCTCATGTGAAACTGAAATTTGATTTAAGGTGCTAATAGCAGCAGCTTGACCTGCATAGCCGCCCCCCATTTTGGGCTGCGCACGATGTGTGACTGCAGGTGCAATATTGACTTCAACCAGACTATTCCATTCTCCACATTCAGAACATTGACCCGCCCATTTTGAATGGTCAGCGCCACATTGTTCACAGCGGTAAACACTTTTTGCTTTTGCCATGCTTTATTTGATGCACTATTTGGAGTATTCGATGGTTCAACAGCATACAGAGGATTGGATTTGAAATGAATGCTCTGAATCAAAAAGCCACCTGAAGGTGGCTTAACTATTGAAGATTTTAAAAATGTGCTTTGAAAATAGCCTTAGTACAACTCACCTGATTTACGCTTTTCGACAAAATCACGTGACTCTTTCACAATCACCGTCGACAGCAATAACAAGGCAATTAAGTTTGGAACCGCCATTAAACCATTAAAGGTGTCGGCAAATAGCCAGACTAAATCAAGTGATGCTACGCAACCAATAAAGACTGACGCGATGTAAATGAGACGGTACAGCAGAACATACTTTTCACCGAGTAAATAAGTACAGCATTTTTCGCCGTAATAGCACCAACCTAAAATGGTGGAATAAGCGAAGAACACAATACCAAAAGTTACGATCCAGCCTCCGACACCCGGCAGTAATTGGTTAAAAGTATGGGTGGTTAATACCGCGCCTGTTTCGCCACCAAAACTATTGCCCGCCATAATAAAACCCATGACCAAAACGATCCCTGTGATACTACAGACGATAATGGTATCGATAAACGTACCTGTCATTGAGACTAAGCCTTGACGCGCAGGGTGGTCGGTTTTTGCAGCAGCTGCGGCGATCGGCGCCGAACCCATACCAGCTTCATTTGAGAAGACGCCACGAGCGACACCGTAACGAATGACAGCACCAATTGCGCCACCTGCTACCGCTTCACCAGTAAAGGCATCACGGAAGATCAGTTCAAGTGCAGGCATGACGAGTTCAAGATGGTTGAAGATAATAATGAGGCCACCGAGGACATAGCCAATCGCCATAATCGGCACGATGAAAGAAGCAGCTTTAGAAATCGATTTAATCCCGCCTAAAATAACCAAAGCGGAGAATACCGTAATGACGATACCTGTGATCCATGTTGCAACTCCCGTACTGTTTTCAACAGCGAGCGCAACTGTGTTGGATTGCACTGAACTGCCAATCCCAAAAGACGCCAAGGTGCCAAATAGTGCAAAAATCAGTGCTAACCACTTCCATTTTAGGCCGCGTTCAATGTAGTACATTGGACCGCCAGACATTTCACCTTTTTCATTTTTGATTCGGTATTTAACTGCCAGTACGCCTTCACCATATTTGGTTGCCATACCGAACAGGGCTGTCATCCACATCCAAAACACCGCACCTGGGCCACCAAGGACACAAGCGGTTGCAACACCAGCGATATTACCCGTACCAATGGTGGCAGAGAGTGCTGTCATGAGGGATGCAAAGTGGGAAATATCTCCAGTATGAGAATGTGCTTGGTCATGTTTGCCAAATACCTGTTTAAAGGCCAGAGGCAACATGCGGATTTGCCAGAAGAACAAGCGTAATGTGAGGAATATCCCTGTTCCGACAATGAGGACCAACATATAGGGTCCCCAGACCCAACCACTGATGGTTTCCATAAAAGTTTGTAAACTTTGTGTATTCATTTTTCTTTTAGTCCTCTATGTTTTAAAACTTGAAATTTCTAGAAAAATTTTGAGTTTTATTAAGCAATTGATATGCCACAGTCATGCTTCCTGCACGATTTTTTATTGATTTTTAGTCTTGTTGTATTTGTTACACGGAAATTTATTTTTGACAAGTGTTTTGCTGATTTTTTCAACGGGAACTTTTACGTGTCCTTTGTCGTGTTAAATATAAGAAAAATTAATTAACTTTTCAAAAGATGTTGAAAATATAGATTATCATGACTACTATGTCTGTGAAACAACAACAGATAAGCAAGCGCATAATTGGGTCTATGACATCGAGTCTAATTAATCAAATATATTTTTATTCAGTGAGTAAAATTATAACGAAGTTTCTGTAATGGACAGATATTAAAAAGCCCCCTTATTCAGGGGGCAGGTTGTATAGATATAACTATACTTATAAAATTTTAATTTTGTTATAGATATTAAATTACCAATAGCCCAGCATCTTCCACCAAAGTCCGCCCAATACAATAAAAATAGCTATATTGATAATGCTCATAGCAAAACCAGCTTTCCACCATTCACCAAGCGTTGTATAACCTGAACCATAAATAATAGGGGATGTACCTGTCGCATAATGAGTCAGCGTCATCATAATGCTTGATGCTGCTGCCATAATCAGTGCAAAGAACATTGGAGGAGCACCTAGTGCGATACCTGCAATGTAGAATGCTGAAAACATAGCGGTAATATGTGCAGTAGTACTGGCAAAAATATAGTGAGCGTACATATAAGCAAATAGTAAAAGCATGGAAGCAGGAACCCACGTTAAGCCAAGCTGTCCAATGCTAGTTTGTAAAACACCAGAAAACCAAGCGATTAAGCCGAGCTTATTTAAAAAGGTCGCCATCATGACCAATGCAGCAAACCAAGTTACTGTATCCCATGCACTCTTTTGAGTTAAGACATCATCCCAAGTTAAAACTCCTGTAAGCAGAAGGAGTGATAAACCAATAAACGCGGTTGTAGTTGGGTCTAAAGTCCACATATCACCCAACAACATGGCAGGAATACCTGCCCAGAGTAATAATAAAATTCCAAATACAGCCAACATAATCATTTCATGTAAGGTAATGGGACCCATTTCTTGTAAACGGTCTTTGGCAAATTGTGCAGCATTTGGTGTTTTTTTAATTTCAGGTGGGTACATAAAGTAAAGCGCAATCGGCATAAATGCTAATGCAACAACACCTGGTAAAACCATTGCTAATGCCCATGTGGTCCAACTCAAATGGATTTGACTATTGGTCGCTTTCGCAATGAGTTCAACGACTAAAGGGTTGGGTGCAGTAGCCGTAATAAACATGGCAGAAGTAATAGGATTTGAATGGTAATTGACCAAAGCAAGATATTTACCAATTTTACCTTCAGTGCCTTTTTCTGGATCTGAGTCAAAACTCGTTGCAATCGAGCGCACGATAGGGTGAATAATTCCGCCTCCACGTGCTGTATTACTTGGGGTAACAGGTGCAAGAATGAGTTCAGATAATGCAAGGCTATAGCCAATACCAATGGTTCTTTTACCCCAAACTGCAATAAAGTAATAACCTAGTCGTGCACCTAGCCCTGTTTTTTGTAACCCTTTTGAAATCATGATGGATATACCAATCAACCAAATAAGAGGGTTAGCAAAGCCACTTAAAGCATCTTTGATGGCATCGCTAGGGTTATCTGCTGTTACTCGGGTAATCGCGACCAGTGCTATCGCGATAATCGAAATTGCACCAATAGGCATTGCTTTACCAATAATGGCTGAAATAACACCAATAAACATCGCAAATAGATAGAAGCCAAGCATTTGCAGAAACATCTTGCGGAATTGGAATGAGAAACCAAATAATAAGGGTAAGTGATACTGAAATTATGGTTGGTATGAGTTTGAATCCCATTGAATCGTACTCCAAAAATATAGTTATTATGGGCTTTGTTGCATAAACATTCAAAAGCTGAGTTCTCCCCAATCCATTCAAATTTAAGACACAACTTGGGTGCGAGGTCTACCTAATTCCGTAAATCTATTCAGAACTGCCACACGCGCATGAATTTCATTGACCTGACTTTGAAAATGTCTTGCCGTCAGCCTATCACCTAATAATTTGATGCAATGCATCTTGGTTTCCACCAAACTACGACGGTGATAACCCGACCATTTTTTCCATAGGGTTCTGCCTAAATGTTTAACCGTTTGAAGTAACTCATTTCGTTCTATTGAACTTATTTTAGAATCTTTCCAGGGCTTGGCATTCTTTCTGGGTGGAATTACTGCATGTGCTTGACGATCTGAAATCACTTTTCTGCAGCACTTCGTGTCGTACGCGCCATCGGTATAGACAGAATCTATTCGCTCATCTAGTGGAATTTGATCCAGTAAATCACCTAGTACTTGTGAATCACTGACATTATTTGTAGTAAGCTGAACGGCACGTATTTGCAGTGTTTCAGCATCTATACCAATATGCAGTTTACGCCATTGCCGACGGTATTCAGGCTGATGTTTTTTACGCTTCCATTCGCCTTCACCTAAAAACTTTAAACCCGTAGAGTCGACAAGTAGGTGTAACCCATCATGACTTTTCTGATAGCTTATCGCAATATCAATATGCTTTTGTCGTCTACAAAGGGTGGAGTAATCTGGTGCTGTCCAATTCAAGCCACAGAGTTTAATCAGGCTTTGAACAAAGCCAGTAACCATACGTAAAGAAAGACGGAATAGAGATTTGATCATTAAACAGCATTGAATCGCTGTATCGGAATAAGTTTGATTTCGTCCTTGCTTGCCTTGTGGTTGTGCATACCATTGCGTCTTAGGATCAAACCAGATTGAAATATTTCCTCGCTTGATTAAAGCTTGGTTATACGAGGACCAATTGGTTGTACGATAGATTTTAGGTGTAGGCTTCTTCATCTGGAAATTATATTACTGAAGAAGCCTTCAAGAATAGCTTTGTGCAACAAAGCCGTCTAAAATACAAACTTCGTTTAGTACACAAAATGGTACTAATGTGCTAAAATATGCTCGTTAGGTACAAAAAATGGTATTAAACAATGGGATTTAGATCTACAAGTTCAAGCCATGCAAAAGCATTAGAAATTGGTGAGCGTATCAAACAGGCTCGGCTTAATAAAGATTTAACTCAAGTTGAGATATCTGAGATATCCGGCTTAGAGAGACGCGCAATTATTAATGCTGAGAAAGGGAAAGTCACACTGGAAAATCTGATCGCATATTTGGATGCTCTAAACATGAGGGACCAGATAGATCTGTTTTTACCGCCCCAACCAATATCGCCAATTCAACTCCATAAGTTGCAAGGTAAAGAGCGTAAAAAGGCTTCGGGTGAACATAAGGCTAACTCGAACAACAAGAAAATATTAACTGCGAATAAGGATGATTTAGGATGGTGAGAGATACAGTAAGCGTTGAATATCTTGGTATGGATGTTGGGGTTATGGCGTATACAGAGGGACAGCCAAGTGCCTTTGAATACTCTAAATCATTTCTTGACAGTGGTATCGAGCTTTCTCCGTTGTATATGCCTTTAGGAGAGGGTGTTTATACATTCCCAACATTAAACCCTGAAACATTCAAGGGTTTGGCAGGTTTGTTTGCTGACTCACTACCTGATGATTTTGGTAATCGAATTTTAAATGCGTGGACAGCACGTAACGGTCGATCTCCTGACTCTATCACTCCATTAGAACGCCTGAAATATACAGGTAAGCGCGGCATGGGTGCATTAGAGTATCACCCTATGAAATCAATGAATGGTTTTAATGCGTCTCAGCAAGTTGAAATTATTGAGTTGATTAAAATCGCCCAAGATGTATTAGACACTCGCTCATCTTTAGAGGTTGATCTTAATAATAATGGTGCAGAAG
The DNA here is from genome assembly GCF_058107045.1 of Acinetobacter sp. AB03. Lineage (NCBI taxonomy): Bacteria > Pseudomonadati > Pseudomonadota > Gammaproteobacteria > Moraxellales > Moraxellaceae > Acinetobacter > Acinetobacter sp. AB03. The sequence goes on from NZ_JBUEBA010000002.1 coordinate 905,917, forward strand.
ACAAGGATGCCATGCTTGCGCTTCTATCTGTGGGTACAAGTGCAGGTGGCGCACGCCCTAAAGCAGTACTTGCATTTAATGAGGATTACAGCCAAGTCCGTTCAGGTCAAACAGATGTTCCAGATGGCTTTACGCACTACTTGATGAAGTTTGATGGTGTGAGTGAGCATAACGTCAATAAAGAAACTTTTGGTGATCCAATGGGCTACGGCGCAATGGAGTATGTTTATCATCAAATGGCCTTAAAATGCGGTATTGAAATGATGCCTTGTAAGTTGCTGCAAGAGGGTGATCGTCAACATTTCATCACGCAGCGTTTTGATCGCGTTGGGAATGAGAAGATTCACATTCAATCCTTGAATGGCCTGGCGCATGTGGATTATAAAAAACCGGGTTCTTTCTCTTACGAAGAAATATTTAACGTGAACCGTCATTTGCGTTTGACTGCAGCCGAGGCAGAACAGTTGTTTAGACGTATGGTATTCAATGTGGTATCTCGTAACCACGATGACCACTCAAAGAACTTTGGCTACATGCTTGTAGATAATCAATGGAAACTGGCACCAGCTTATGACTTGGCATATAGCTATAAGCCGAACTCTTTTTGGGTAGATCAACACTGGATGACTCTTAACGGAAAGCGTGACAATTTTGAAATGGCTGATTTCCTGTCATTCGAGAAGCTAAGTCCAATCTTTAATGAACAGCGTATTCGCCAGATTTTGGAAGAGGTTATCGAGGCGGTTTCAAGTTGGACTTCACTCGCCGTGCAATCAAATGTACCTAAGGTTCTGATTGAGCGCGTTGAGCAAAACCTGCGCTTGAAATTCTAAATTGTCTTTATTACCAACTGAGCTACCTTCGGGTGGCTTTTTTTTGCATATATTTTAACGTGGGCCTAGATCGATAGGTTTGGACTCGCGTTTATTTCAAGGCAGAAATGAATAAAAAAGGCAGCTTATAACTGCCTTTTTATTAAGTTGTGGAGTGGGTTAATTATTTGCAATTAACTCACTTTTCATTGATTTAAGAGCTTGTGCAGCTTCGGCATGACCCTGATTTGCGTAAGCGTCCGCTGAACCCCACTTTTTCTAACTCATTAATACCGCGATAGTGTCCACTTAAATTTAAGTGGACACCTATTTATGGATTTAAAG
>NZ_JBUEBA010000002.1:907173-908032 GCF_058107045.1 Acinetobacter sp. AB03
GCTCCTGAAATAGAAAAACGTTTACGCTGGTATTGGCGTAATCCTACAGATCTGAGCTCGTGGCATATTGATGAAACCTATGTAAAAGTGAATGGACGATGGTCTTATCTGTATCGTGCAGTCGATCAACGTGGCGATACCATTGATTTTTATCTTTCTTCTAGACGTAATACCAAATCAGCATATTGTTTTCTTGGAAAAATTTTAAATAATGTGAAGAAGTGGCAAATTCCACAAGTGATCAACACGGATAAAGCACCCACATATGGACGTGCTTTATCACGGTTAAAACGGGAAGGTAAATGTCCACCAGACCTTGAGCACAGGCAGATTAAGTATAAAAATAACGTGATTGAATGTGATCATGGCAAGCAGAAATGCTCGCTGAACGAGGCATAAATGTGGATCACAGTACAATTTATCGTTGGGTTCAGCGTTATGCTCCAGAAATGGAAAAACGGTTACGCTGGTATTGGCGTAATCCTACAGATTTACATTCATGGCATATGGATGAGACTTATATCAAAGTGAAGGGGCGATGGACTTACCTGTATCGTGCAGTTGATCAACGGGGTCATACGATTGACTTTTACCTTTCCGCTAGACGGAACAGTAAATCAGCCTATAGTTTTCTAGGAAAGATCTTCAATACGGTGAAAAAATGGCAAATTCCACGGGTCATCAATACAGATAAAGCAGCGACCTATGGCCATGCTTTATCACGATTAAAGCGAGAAGGAAAATGTCCAGTAGATATTGAGCACAGGCAGATTAAGTATAAAAATAATGTCATTGAATGTGATCATGGTAAGTTAAAGCGAATCATCAGGGCCACATTAGGATTCAAATCTATGAAGAC
>NZ_JBUEBA010000002.1:908132-910397 GCF_058107045.1 Acinetobacter sp. AB03
TGTATTGCTGATAAAGGCGGTAAAAAGCGTTTTTATAAAGACATGCTGGATATTGCAGATGAACAATACCAACTTCATCTCACTACCCAAGGAGATAAATCTAATGGCTAAGACTCTGCAAGAATTGTTAGCTAGCCGCTCTCCAGAGAGCCAAGCCCGTATTCAAAAAATGGCTGATGAATTACTGCTAGAAAATCAGCTTCATCTTATTCGTGAAGAACTCGAAATTTCTCAAAAAGAGCTTGCTGAAACTTTGGGAATAAAACAGCCATCGCTTTCAGCAATAGAAAATCGTGGCAATGATCTTAAGATTTCAACCATGAAAAAGTATGTTGAGGCAATGGGTGGGAAGCTCCGTATTGATGTAGAGCTTCCAACAGGAAAACATATAGGATTCAACGTTTAACAATAAAAATGGGAGCTATAGGCTCCCATTTTTAGATTCGTGATTTTTTGAAAAAAGCATAGGTCTAGATAATCAAGCTAGATTTTTTAAAACTCCACATTGGTCAATTGTACATAAACCATCACAAGTACCTCTTAAATCAGATAGTTGTTCAATAAGCTTTTGTTGCTTGATTATATTTTCTCTGATAGCACTGACATGTAAGTCAATTAATTCATTCACATCTGAACAATTTTTCTCAGGTTTGTCTTTATAGGTAAGTAATTGACGAATTTCATTCAAACTCATATTTAAAGTTCGGCAATTCAAAATAAATTTAATTCGCTCAACATAGCCTACATCGTAAAGGCGGTAATTTCCTTCCGTTCTTTCCGGTTCCGGAATTAAACCTTCCTTTTCATAAAACCTAATTGTTAATACTGAACATGAGGTTTTTTTAGAGAGTTCACCAATTTTTAAATGCATTGAGTTAGTATTTCCAAAGATTCTTGACTCTATAGTAACTATAGGGATTCTAATATTCAAAGTTTATAAATTTTTTTAATGGGTATAATTATGAGTGGTTGTGGATGTAGTAAAGAAACACCATGCGAAGATAAGAAATCTCAACAAGAAAATCATCCATCAATTGCAGAAGCAAACAATTCAAAGAATTGTGATAATACGCTTAGCTGTTGTGGTGAAGAGGAAGAAAAAAAATCTTCATCTCCTTGCTGTAACACTTCAAACAGTTGTGAAGATACCGCACAATCCTGTTGTGGTTCTGATCCCAAAGAAAATTTAAGCACTGAAGACGTTTTAAAAGATTCGCACTACATGAGTGAATACTTAGTTCCCAAAATGGATTGTTCTGCGGAAGAACAGATGGTTCGTATGGCGCTATCTTCAATTGATGGTGTTCAAAAACTCATCTTTGATTTACCTAACCGTTCTTTAAAGATTCTACATAATCAAAAAGATGAAAATATAACCACCAAACTTGAAGCTTTGGGTTTTGGTGCAAAGCTTGTGAAGACTGAAACTTATATAAGCAATCAACAGGCTAAGCAAACAAGTACCTACACCATTCCTAAAATGGATTGCTCTGCTGAAGAGCAAATGGTCCGTATGGCTCTTGCAGATATTGAAGCAGTTAAAGGTCTTACTTTTGATCTTCCCAATCGAAAACTGAAAGTCTTCCATAATGAAGGGATTCAGCAAATTACGGCTAAACTCGAAGGACTGGGTTTTGGGGCGAAACTTGATGAAATACAGCTTTCTTCAGGCGATATACCTAATGAACCTGATCCTGTGAGACAAGCTAAAGTACTTAAACTGTTATTAGGTATTAATGCTCTACTTTTCTTTATAGAATTCATCAGCGGTATTATTGCTGCGTCTACAGGATTGATTGCTGATTCTCTAGATATGTTTGCCGATGCAGCCGTTTATGGTATTGCGCTATATGCCGTCGGAAAAGCTGCGAAATATCAAATAAAAGCAGCCCATTTCGCAGGTTGGATTCAGTTATTACTTGCTGTTATCGTGATTGTTGATGTCATTAGACGATTCATGTTTGGAAGCGAGCCAGAATCAACGCTCATGATTGTTATTGGCCTGCTCGCACTTATAGCTAACGTGACATGCTTATATCTTATTTCTGGTCATCGAGAAGATGGCGCACATATGAAAGCCAGTTGGATTTTCTCGGCGAATGACGTTGTCGTAAATATGGGCGTTATATTTGCCGGTGTACTCGTGGCGTGGACGGGATCAGCTTATCCAGACTTAATCATTGGCATACTGGTTTCTTTATTCGTACTTAATGGTGCCCGAAAAATTTTGGCTTTGAAGTAAGAGTATCGAAAATGAATCTATTT
>NZ_JBUEBA010000002.1:910497-933336 GCF_058107045.1 Acinetobacter sp. AB03
ATAATATAGAAAAAAATGGGTTATATAACACAATTACTTGGTTGGCTCTTTCTACCTTAAATCCTTAATGCAACAAAATAGAAAAATATCGAATGATTTTAAACAAACAAGGCGAGGCTGTTAATAAAAATAAATATTGATTGTAGTTCTTAGAAGTTGTATTGTAGTTCAAATCAAGAAAAGGAGTTATTATTGTGTCAGCTTTTATTTTAAGAAGTAAACCAAGTGGATATGATCGTGAAACACAATTCAAAAATGGTAAAATTAGTATAGGATGGGCAAGGGGTTGCAGTTTTGAGGGCCTTACTAGAAATAAACTATCTGAAGTGTTGAGTGATAAAACGTCAGCAACTACATTATCAATGGTTCAACTATTTGTTCACATGCCAGTAGGCTCAATAGTGTTAACACCATCTTTAGAAAATTCCAATTTGATTCATATACTTATTACTACAAGCACCTATAAATATGATGCATCTTCAGATAATAAAGAAATAGGAAATCCGCACTATATCGAAGCAAATTTTTTGAAAACTATTCCCAAAAAATCTCTTCCAAATGAGGTACTTCACTCTTTATCTGGAGCACGAAAAACACTCTCTCGAATTTCACAATATTATGATGTATTAACATCATTTATTAACCGAGGATTCGATGTCGAGGATGAAAAAATACATTCATCAAGTAATTGTGATGAGATGAAAAGTGAGGCAATGAAAGTGGTTTTTGAACTTCTAAGTAGTCAAAATGAGGAGATTCGACTTAAGGCTGCGGCTCTACTTTTAACACATAGTGAATAAAGCACTTTAGATTGCTCTCTGATCAATGTAGAAAATGATGGGGCATCTAATAGTATTAAATTAATATTGAATATTCTCTGAAATTAACATAATAAACCTTATACGATTCCAAAATGGGAGCTTTAAGCTTCCATTTTTTACTATATTTTTGAAGATTTTGCATCACAGCTATTATGTTAAATGAAATAAGGACTAGATAATAAAATTTACTTAATGAGACATAATCTGTCGTGTATTTTTTTAACATCACACAATAAATGATTTAAAAATAGTAATGTACTCTAATAAATTTTTTATGATTAATATCTAAGAGTTATAGAGCTATGTCACGACCAGAAATACCAAATTTAAAAACTTGGCCTCGAAATTTGAGCACACAATTGAATGGTGGGCTATCTACGCAGTTGTATGGAGGGATGTCTACTCAGTTGTACGGTGGGATGTCTACTCAGTTGTACGGAGGGATGTCTACTCAGTTGTACGGTGGGATGTCTACTCAGTTGTACGGTGGGCTATCTACGCAGTTGTACGGAGGGTTATCTACGCAGTTGTATGGAGGGTTATCTACGCAGTTGTATGGAGGGTTATCTACGCAGTTGTATGGAGGGTTATCTACTGAAATTGGAGGTGGTATGTCTACATCATCAAGCAATGTATATCGCAGTAATATTCCTCCATGGCCCGTATTCTTACTAGAATTAGAGAAGCGAGGTTATAAAGGGCAAGTCCAATTAATTAGAAGACATATACCATCATTTTTATATCCTGAAAATTTCTTTTAATTTTTTTTATTCAATAAAAAATACATCTCAAATCGGTGTCTTTTGAGATGTATGTAAGTCTTATATTTTCAAATAGGGGATATTTTTGTATAACTCTTTTTCATTAAAGAAAGTTCTTGAACTTTATGCTGCTATACCACTGGTACTGATAGCTTTAGCTGGAACTTATAAGTTTGGTTATTTTTCTACGTTTGATGCTTTATGGGTACTGCCTTCTATAAACGATGCGAATAGCGCCATTAATAATAATACACTGCCAATAGTTTTGTTTGAGCAGCAAACTGCATATCCAAATGATCAGTCTGATTGGAGACTATTAGCAGTGATAGATACCCGATTTGTTCTGATTAATCTTAAAAATAAAACAGATTATGGCTATGAAATGAAAGTAGTTGAATACAGTAAAGTTGACAGTATTTATTAATTTAAGCTCCATCAATTTTCTAGCTTCTTTATAGTTTTTCTAAAATTAACATAATACACCTTATACGAAATTCAATTGTTTTATCTTTTAAAATCAGTATGATATATCATAAAAAAAAGCCCGTTCACCCTCGAATGGGCTTTTTTTATGATTTATCATGTTCCACGCTTAATTCTTGACCAATGTTCCACGGTTTTAATAAGCCCTGGTGAACAATTAGATCAGCCATACGGCTTAAAGAAGCTGCTCTAGAAGCCTCTTTTTTCGGGTTCTAGTTCAACTTGTTCAGAAATAGCAATCCGTTTAGGTTCACTATAAGAATATTCCCAATGAAAGACTAAATTAGCTAAAGATTTTAGATCTTTTACATTTCCAAAAAGTGTAATCTGTGTGATTTTTTCTTCAAAAAGCTTTCTAATATCTATTTCATTATTGATATTGTAAAAAGGCTTTAGATCTCCCCCAAACTGATTGATAAAAACCCCCCATTTAAAAGCTTTTTTAAAATCTTTCCATCCGGCTTTATCTTCGACTAAAAGGCTCAGAATCATATAGAACTCTAAAAACTCTATCATCTTGTCTGCTGCTGCGTAACGAATGTATTTAAAAGCTTTTCTCATATTCTCTAGTGCTTGAACATATTGTTTTTGTTTGTAATAAATGACAGCATCAATCCAATTCTTTAACCAAGGGTAAATTTCATCATTTTTAATACTCTTATACTCATTTAACCATACGTCATAATCTGATCTATCACCTTTTATGAGATCATAGGCATGAAAAATATTTCCAATATTTACTTTAAAAGAGGCCATGATTTCTTCAGTTTTTTTTGTTAACCCTAAGTACCGATGTATATGTATAGTTGCTGCATGATACGGTTGATCTTTAGGTATCCAAAGCTCTAGCATTTGTTTAATAGTAAATTTTTTCTGCATTTCTAAAAAATTTTTATTAAATATTTCAATGTTATAAATAAAAAGACCCTCAAAGAGAAATTCTTTTTCTTCTATGCTCATTGAATTAATATCTTTAAAAGGTATTTCTCCTAATAAAATGAAAAAATCTCTTTTCACTGCAGAATAAGCTTGTATGAATAAATCTACGTATCTTGACGTATATGAAGGACCATATGTTGATGACATTGCATTTTTGCAATAAGTTAGAAACCTAGCGATCAAAAGAAAAAAAGTATATGTATCTATAAGCTTAGTATTGAGTTTTTGATTTTTAAAAGCTCTATGAAATGTACTAAGGATTTGAGATGTACTTGGCAATTGAACTTTTCCAGCTAGCCAATTTTTTACATTAATCAAATCCTTATCATTCTGGTCTAAATCATTATCTAGTTGATGAAATGCTTGATATGTCATTTCTTCAGAACTATAAATCCAGTTCATAGCATGAATGAAAGGAGTTTTTTCTGAATCTTTGAGCCAAGTGAATAGATTTGGTGCTTCAGGATAAGATTTATCTAAAATATATTTGTAGTAGATTTCTGCAGGAAAGCATGCCTGAGCAATATTAATCATAAACCGTTCAATAAGATTTTCTATATTCTGCTTTTTATCTAAACAAGCATGTTCAGTTAATATCAATTTCAAATAACCATTAAATATTTCTATTATTGGATTTATGAGAATATCTTTAAATTTTTTTTGCAAAACCAGGGCAGAGATAGAAGAAAAAAGTTCTTCACTATATTGATTAAAGTTTTCTAAAAAATTGCACCCTTCTTCTTCTGCAACACGTGTTAATGCTTTATGTACACTTTTAGAACTTATCGTAATATCTAAAATATCTTCTCCTTTTGCAGGGATGATACCTGTAGCATTATAAAAAAACTTTAATAGATCGCCTTGTGAAGGAAAGCCAACAGATTCCATAATTTATTCAACTTACTTAAAGATAGGTATTGGCTAGGTATCTAAAAATACCTAGCCATTTTTTACTTTTTAACTTGAGGATTTAATTGAGTACCTCGATTACCTTGATTTTGATCATATGTTTTATTGGTACCATTTGTTCCTTTGTTTGCATTACTAATATCTGCATTATGATTGCTAGTTGATTTTTTGCTCATGAGATTTACCAATTGAGTGATAGTGAAATTTGATGATAGATGAACATTTGAAAATACTTAAAAAAAAGTGGAGACAAATTTTTAGGATTATATTTATGAATATTATGTTACTTTAGATTATACCCTAAAGTGACAATCTAAAAGTTCGTAAAAGCATGTCTCATTTAAATGATTTTTAATCATAAGTAACATGTAACTTTGGTATTAAAGATTTATAATTTACGAAATTGTTCATTTTTATCCAATTGGGGCATGAAAAAGTGAAAGGTCAAAAAGTAGGTTATGTCCGGGTCAGTTCAGTCGAGCAAAATACGGGACGTCAACTTGAGGGAATTGAAGTCGATCGAATTTTTGTTGATCGCGCTTCAGGTAAAAATACCGATCGACCTAAATTTCAGGAAATGTTGAACTATGTCAGGGAAGGCGATCAAGTTGTTGTACATTCCATGGATCGTTTTGCGCGAAGCCTAAAAGATTTGGTCACTGAAGTAGACAAACTGGTCAAACGAGGGATCGCCATCCAGTTTGTAAAAGAAAATATTACTTTTACGGCCCAATCCACTCCGATGGATAATTTGATGCTGCAACTGATGGGTGCTTTTGCACAGTTCGAACGTGAGATCATTTTAGAACGGCAAAAGGAAGGAATTAAACTAGCCTCTACTAAAGGAAAGTACAAAGGCCGGGTACATAAATTAAAACCCGACCAAGCTGAAGCTTTACGGCAGGCATGGAAGGAGGGGAAGTACCCTTCAAAAATGGCATTAGGCCAGGCATTTGGAATTAGTCGCCAGGCGGTATACCGCTATTTAAAAGACAGTGAGTAACTCATTGAAATTTGCGAATAGACTTAGTTTCACGATGAAAATCGTGAAACATTGATTAAATAATAAGTGCAGAAAGCAAAGAATCACAAAGTTTCCGTCCTATAAATTTTTGATTTAGCAATAATTAAATCCCTTACAATTCAAATTTTTCAGCAACGACTTATCTTTGTTAAAATAGTATTAATTTATTTTTTTTAGGACAAACCTTAACAAAATTACAAATTTGTAATTTGGTTGTCATTTAGGTGTATATATCTAGGAATTAGTATATGAAGAAATTATTTTTTGGTTCAAGATATGATTAGATTCAATAATATATATATGAAGATTGTTTTAGTTATTTTTACTATAGTTTTTTCAACCAGTAGTTTTGCTGATGGGGGACTTCGTTTCTTAGAGAAAAATTTAGAAATAATTAACAATGAAAAAAGCAAAGGGTGTGAAGAGAATTAATTCAAAATTATAATGAAGCACATATAACTAGGAAAACTAAAAATTAGTTATTTTTAGTATGGTGTAACGAAGATTAATTAATTTTTTTAAATCGAATGATAAATATATTTATTGTTTTTAATTTATTCTTTACCATTTTCAAATTTTTAAATAATCCGAAAAGACTATTTTAAACTTTAGGGTTACATATGCTCCTATACATAGGCAGGAATAAATATGCAACTTAGTATATTTGCAACAATAGTACTGGAAAGATTCATGTAATAATGCTTAAAACTCTCTAATTAGTTAGGGAGGCATTGGAATTGGAGAAAAAGTAAAGTGCCCACTAGCAAATGTGGTTATTGGAGGAATTATCTCATCAACCCTTCTTATGTTGGTTTTATTACCAATATTGTCCCGGTGGATAAATGAAAAGAAAGCTTCTTGACCAATTATAGTAAGCAATTTTTAGCAGAAATATTGAGGCTTACTCAAGTCTCTCAGCTAATCGTAAATAGAATAAGGAAACTATTGTATGTCAGAAGATCATTCTCAGAGCCACGCGGCTGTTACTGAAGAGAATAGTAAGAAGCTAATATTTACTGTAGGTTTGACCACTACGTTTTAATCGTAGAAATTATAACCGTTTTTATTACTCAAAGTTTAACTTTTGTGATTATCTAAAAACACATAGCGGTCGAATGGCCATATTAACTGACTTAAAATCAGTCGCATACTTTAATGTAGCGGTTCTGATAGCACAAAAGTTCGCAGCATGAAAACGGAACCGGCATAATTGATTTATAGTGAACCCATACACTAAGCATAATGATTTAGAGGACGATAATCCCAATGAAAAAATTCCTTTTAGGAGCTGTTGCCGCATCTGTTTTGGCCTTTTCAGGTAGTGCTATGGCCAATTTTGTGGCAGGTCAGGACTATCAGGTGGTCGCAAAACCAGTCAAAGTCGAAAAACCGGGCAAAATTGAGGTACGTGAATTCTTCTGGTATGGCTGTGGTCACTGTTTCACGTTGGAACCGCATATGCAGGACTGGTTGAAAAAATTACCCAAAGATATCCGTTTTGTACGTACACCTGCTGCAATGAACCCGCTTTGGGAACAGGCTGCACGTGCTTATTATGTTTCAGAAGCCCTGGGTGTGCGTCAAAAAGCACATTTACAGTTATTCCATGATATTCATGACAAGCAGCGTCCAATTTTAGAACAGGCACAATTGGCCAAGTTCTATACCCGTTATGGTATTTCTGAAGAGAAATTTAACACGACTTATAAATCATTCCCGATTTCGTCAAAAATTGCTCAGGCAAAAAATTTGACTGCTCAATATCAGTTAAGCGGTGTACCAGCGGTGACCGTGAATGGTAAATATATTGTGCAGGGCAATGATGCCAAAGTAATTCAGGTGGTAAATTACCTGATTGAAAAAGAGCGTAAAGCCAAATAAGACGCGATTGATTATCTCTAAAAAAAACCTGCATCGAATCTGCAGGTTTTTTTATTTAAACTGGAGGAATGGTTATTTACGTCCTGACTGCCGGATCTGGTGTTTCTATCGGCGGGCGATACCAGTGTAAAATTCCTCGGAATAAGAGCTGCATCTGCAACACGCTTTGCGCTTTAAAGTCATGGGATTGAATATGAATCGTGGATTGTATCTTTACCAGTTCATACCCGATATCTTCATTCAGAAAATGAATTTTCCTTTCTATTTCAACACGCAGAATAGCCAACAAGACTTTAAATGTATATAAAAAATGGTTAAATAATTGCAAGGGGGGCTTTAAAACGTTTTAATCGTAAAGCATTTCCTAGTACAAATATTGACGAGAGCGCCATTGCACCTGCAGCAAATACAGGAGAAAGTAGCAGTCCAAATTGCGGATAAAGTACACCAGCTGCAATAGGAATCAGAGCTGCATTGTAAACAAATGCCCAAAATAAATTTTCACGAATATTGCTTATAGTCGCTTTGCTTAAAGCGATAGCATTCGGCACTCCTTTCAGGTTGCCAGACATCAAAACCACATCAGCAGCTTCAATAGCTACGTCTGTACCTGTACCTATCGCTAAGCCAATATCTGCTTCTGCAAGTGCAGGGGCATCATTAATGCCATCTCCAACATATGCGAGTTTACCATATTGATTTTTTAATTTTTTAACGGCCTCTATTTTACCTTCAGGTAAGACTTCAGCAATAACCTCATCAATACCTAGTTTTTTTGCAATCGCTTGAGCTGTATGACGGTTATCACCTGTAATCATGGCAACCTTTAAACCTAACTGATGTAACGCTTCAATTGCAGCAAATGTTGATTCTTTAATTGGATCTGCTACAGCAATAATGGCAGCAAGTTTCTGGTCAATCGCAACATAGAGAGGGGTTTTTCCTTCTTCTCCCAAACGATCCGAAAATTGAGAAAAAACAGTAGGATTCAAACCTAGTTTTTCCATATATCGATCTGCACCAATATGAACCAAATGCTCAGAAACCTTCGCTTCTATTCCGTAGCCGGTCACTGATTTAAAATCAGCAACAGGAGACAGGATTAATTCCTTATCTATAGCGGCTTGTACAATTGCTCGAGCAATAGGATGCTCAGACTTTGATTCAACGGCTGCCATAAGTGAAAGTACGGCATTGTATTCAAACCCTTCTAAGACATGCAGATCGGTTAAAATTGGTTTCCCTTCAGTCAGGGTCCCTGTTTTATCAACAGCAACCACTTTAGTTTCTTTGAGCAGCTGCAAAGCTTCCCCTTTACGGAATAAAACACCCATTTCAGCACCACGCCCAGTTCCCACCATGATTGATGTAGGCGTTGCAAGTCCCATTGCACAAGGACATGCAATAATGAGTACCGCAACTGCATTAACTAAGCTAAACGTTAGGGCTGGCTCAGGGCCGAAGATAAACCAAGTAATAAAAGTTAAAAGAGAGAGACCCATTACTACAGGTACAAACCACATGGTAATTTTATCAACCAATGCCTGAATCGGCAGCTTGGAACCCTGTGCCTGTTCAACCATTCGGATGATTTGAGAAAGCACTGATGAACTACCAACAGAGGTGGCTTTGATATTTAAGCTGCCACTTTGGTTAATTGTTCCTCCTACCACAGTAGAGCCTATCATTTTTTCAACGGGCATAGGCTCGCCAGTAATCATGGATTCATCAATAAAACTTTGGCCGTGAATAACTTCACCATCGACAGGGATACGCTCGCCTGGTCTAATCTCTACAATCGTTCCTGTTTGAACTTCGGCAATCGGAACTTCTATCACCTGATTATTGAGCTGTATTCTGGCAACTTTAGGCTGCATTCCAACTAGATGTTGAATTGCTAAAGACGTTCGGCCTTTTGCCTTGGCTTCAAAAAATCTACCTAATAGAATTAAAGTGATAATAACCGCTGCAGCTTCATAATAAACATTGACCGTGCCTTGTGGCAGGACACTTGGAAAGAAAGTAGCAACCACTGAATAAAGATAAGCAGCCAATGTTCCTACAGACACTAAGGAATTCATGTCTGGTGCTAAGCGGAATAAACTTGGGATGCCCTTTTTGAAGAAGCGTCGGCCTGGAAAAATTAATGCTACTGTGGTCAAGAAAAATTGCATTAACCAGCTATTTTGTTGGCCAATGTTATCCATCATAAACGTATGAAAGGCGGGAATCAGGTGTGATCCCATTTCTAAAATAAAAACGGGTAGAGTCAATAAGACTGACAAAATTAAATCTTTTTTAAGTTTTTCTAATTCAATATTTTTTTTATCTTGAGTGCTTTCCGTAGTTTGATGAACTGACTTTGCTTCAAACCCTGCTTTGGTGACAGCCTGAATTAACGAGTCACGAGTGACAGATGAGCTTGCCTGAATAGTCGCTTTTTCAGTAGCCAGATTTACATGAGCTGATTCCACACCCTCAACAGATTTTAAGGCCTTTTCTACTCGACCTACACAAGAAGCACATGACATACCCTCAATCGTAAGCTCTATTGGTTGCAGCGCTTCCACTTCGTAGCCTGCTTTTTCTACGGCTTTAATTAAAGTAGCGCGATCAAGTGGTTGATGCGCATAAATGACTGCTTTTTCGGTAGCCAGATTTACATGAGCCGATTCAACACCCTCAACAGATTTTAAAGCTTTTTCCACACGGCCTACACAAGAAGCACATGTCATCCCCTCAATCTCTAATGTTTCACTGTAGTGTGGCGTATCAGTCATTTCGGTACTCATATACGATCTCTATCATTTAGATATGCTGAGTTCTATATGCGAAGATCAGCTCGAACCAAGATTAGGGGGAATTCAGGGATTACTTTTATTTCAAGCAAGTACAGGTTTTATCTGTACGATGAGGAAAATAAGAGAGAGTAAAAGTGGTAAGGAATTCCCACTGTTACTCTAACAGAGATTAAGCAGGATCAGCTGTAAATCCACGCTCACTGAGAGTGGCAATGACTTGATCCTGACTCACCGTTGTGTTGATTTCAACAATACGGTTTTGTAAATCAATATCGAGTGAGGCATTCGAGTCGAGCTCTTTAATTGCGGTAGTAATGCCGCGTGCACAACCACCACAAGTCATATTAGCGATGTGAAATTTCATATGTTGCTCCTTTTTAACAAAACATTTGTTTAAACCATTAGAACAGTAACTCTAAACTTTCACCATACAACCAGCCTTTTTCTGAATCAGTTTCTCGCTGTAACTTGGTCTGTTTACAACCTTACAGTTTTCTTCAGAGTATTCCAAAGAAGAGTGTTCTAATGACTACAGTAAAAGTACTGAACCAACATTAATGTGACTTTAAAATGACATTTTTGTCATCTACGATCACTCTGAAATTTATAAGATTAGTTATTTCAATCAATGGTAGTGAACTGAATAGATGAGACCGTTATGGGTTGAAGATAAGCTAAAAACCGGTGACTACCTTTATGTATAATGCCTCATGATGCGATTTTACTGTTCTGATTGTCGTAAGTTGGCAGTCCAGTAGAAACTTTATTGCTCAGCTACAAAAGATAAATGCAGTAATGTTAAATTTCCTCAATTCCCTTATTTTGAAATTCTCTTATTCAATACCCACGACAGTGGTTATATAGCCTGTTGTTAATAGAATTGATAGACCTAATAACATCTCAAATAAAATGGCATGACTAAGGTGTTTAGCGAATTTAGGATGTTGAAGACGCGGGGTGAAATACCATTTGTTGAAGGCAGCTAAAAGTAGAATACCTATAACAAAAAACATTTTAACCATGAAACCATAGCCATATGCAGTATTGATTAAGGTATTAAAATCTTTAATTAAAAGAAGAGCTACACTAGCGCCACAGGCGATTAATATCCCAACAATGAAAGCAGCAATACGTCCAAATACATGCATGCGATCTTTTAAAGGTAAACCACTTATTTCCCGGCTGGTTTTCCATAACGGATATAAAGACCCCATCCATAACGACATAACTAGAATATGGATTGATAATAAAATTTGAGCAAGTAAGGTTAAATTAGCGACATGTCCGAGCTGGGAAAAACTAAAAATAATCGGGATAAGTAAAATACAAAATATTGAACTTTCAATTATAGAAAACTGACCTTTGTTCCTGTTAACTTTAACCACCATGAGAAGAAGTAAAAGAGCAAAACTAATAGAACGAAGAACGTATATATACCCCGTCGGAGTATTAACCAATATATTAATATACGTGGGGTCCACCATCCCTGTAATACCAGTATTGGCAAAACTACCAATCAGAATAAAAAATCCCAAGGTACTGGAAATTAGGCCTAATCCAGCGCCAATTGTAATATATTTAAGAATCGATTCTTTTAGTTCAAGATATTGTCTAAGTAAAAAATAGCAAAAGGCTCCACCAACGACAAAAGCTACACTTAAATATAAAATAACCTTAGTTAACCAAGTGGCCCACATCCAATATTCAGAAATCATTATTTTTGTCCATTCTAGAACAACATGTCAGCACCTCACTGACATGTTGAAAGGTAATCAATTCTTATTTAGTTGATTTGATAGTGAAACTATATTCACCATTCATGTTGTGGCCATCTTTCCCCATTGTTGTCCAGACAACGGTATATTTACCTTTTTTCAGTTTCGGAAGAGCGACATCAAAGGATTTCTTTAAGTCATGAGTAACTTCATATTTTAAAGGAACATCTCTTCGCTGAGCATCCAGTAACTTAATATTCATCAACATAACCTCTGCACCAAAGTTAAGGGTCAAGTTCTTTGGTTGACTAAGGATAGATGCATTTTCCGCAGGAATCGCACTCACTAAACTCACATGAGCGAACGTAGTTGTAGTAGCCACAATCATCGTTGCAGCTACTACAACATTACGTAGAGCAGTCATTTTATTTTGAAATAATTTCATTTACGTTTCCTCTTGATTCGTTAGTTCATTAGAGATGACTTTATAAAATCTATATTTAATGAGACCACATCATCTCCTCTTATATTTCAATTATAAGTGAGAGACAGAAACAGAGCGATGACTTCAAAATTACATTTTTGTCATTTTTAAAAATCAATAGACTCAAGTGATAAAATTATTCAATAGAAATAAAAACATTGACTATAACCAGCTACCACCTAAGTAAAACACCGGTGGCATAACCAGCGATCAACTTCATCAAAAGAATGAGTGGAGCAAATAAATGAAAAATACCTCTCTCTATTTGTTTGCTTCATTCATTTAAAGGTTGTATCGGCTGATCAATTGATGGAAGGAAAATATCATGACTTATATCCGCCAAACTTTACTCACACTTTGTATAACCGTTGCCTCTTTAGGTGCATTAGCTCAAAATCCCGAAGAGCATAAAACGCATCACCCAGAAAATACCCTTTCATCTACAGTCACTGTTAACAAGACAACTACTGGCAAGATGAATCCAGACAAAATGGCTGCAATGGACCAGCACATGAAAGCAATGCAAGCCATGCATGCAAAGATGATGGCTGCAAAAAACCCTCAAGAACGTCAAAAACTTATGGCTGAGCACATGAAACTCATGCAAGGAGGTATGAGCATGATGAAACAGATGAGCGGCCAAAGCATGAATGCAAATATGGCTGACCGTCAGCAAATGATGGAAAAACGTATGGACATGATGCAATCCATGATGCAGATGATGATGGACTGTATGCCTCCCTCCACAACTAAATAATTACCCATGAATTAGAGAGGGAAGCACCATGAACCATCAACCTCAAGAACATAATTCAGTACCTAACTTTTGGTCTACACGTTATGCCATCGGCCTATTCGTGATTGGTGGTGTGGCAGCCTATTTTCTCTTAACCGAGCATTTGGCCCATGTCGTTGGTGTTTTACCCTTTTTACTCCTTTTAGCATGCCCACTCATGCATATTTTTATGCATGGTGGTCATGGACATCACCATCATCAACAGAAAAATCCAGACACATCAGATAATAAAAAATCACGCGAACCAGGAGACCCCTCATGAATCATGCGGAATCGGCCTATGGTCTGTGGTGGCTCGTCATCATAAATTCGGCAATTTTCATTATGTTTGCCTTCAGTTTTTTTAAACCCGCCACAGCACGAGACTGGCGTACTTTTAGCGCTTTCTCTGCTTTCATCATTGCATTGTTTGTCGAGATGTATGGTTTCCCTTTAACCATTTACCTGTTGTCAGGCTGGCTACAAACTCGCTTTCCTGAACTTGATTTGCTGTCGCATAACTCAGGTCACTTATGGTCAACGCTACTGGGTGAAAAGGGTGATCCACATTTTGGCATTCTGCACATCGCGAGTTATATTTTTTTGGGCTATGGTTTCTATTTACTGTCATCAGCATGGAACGTGTTGTACCACGCACAACGTCATCACCAATTGGCAGTAACCGGACCCTATGCGCGCATACGTCACCCCCAATACGTGGCTTTTATCTTGATCTTGCTGGGGTTTTTATTGCAATGGCCAACTTTACTGACACTGATTATGTTTCCAATCCTACTCTTAATGTACAGCCGCTTGGCAATTAAGGAAGAGGCTGAAATGAGTAAACAGTTTGGCGCTGTCTATGACAGCTATGCTCAACAGACTCCGAGATTTATTCCAAAATTCGGCCATAAAACCACTTTTCCATAAGAGAATTATTTATGTCAGATCAAAAAAATCATAACCAGGACCATATGGCACAGGCTACAACAGACGTACTGAAAGACCCAGTCTGTGGTATGACCGTCACTGAAGAATCGAAATACCATGAGGAATTTAAGGGGAAAACTTACTTTTTTTGCAGTGATAAATGTCAATCAAAGTTTCATAGCAGCCCGGTGCAATATATCGCTAAACCCGCAACGACGACTGCCGATGCACATACACAGCATCATCAGACTGTTCAACACGTTAATGCGGCAAGCACAACAGGTACGACCATCTATACATGCCCAATGCATCCAGAAATTAGACAGGATCATCCTGGAAACTGTCCTAAATGCGGAATGACACTGGAACCACTCATTCCCGAGTTAGAGGAAGATGAGAATCCTGAGTTACGTGATTTCCGTCGACGCTTCTGGTGGACACTGCCACTCACCATAGTCGTGACTTTTTTGGCAATGTTTGGCCATCAACTGAACCTATTCGACATGGCAGTTCAGAGCTGGATTGAATTAGTGTTGTCACTCCCGATTGTACTGTGGGCAGGTTGGCCATTTTTTTCCCGTGGTTGGCAATCGGTTGTGAATCGCAGCCCAAACATGTGGACCCTGATCGGTCTAGGTACAGGGGCTGCTTTTATTTACAGTGTGGTTGCGACCATTGCACCACAAATCTTTCCAGACTCATTTATCTCCATGGGTCGTGTCGCTGTTTACTTTGAAGCTTCAGCGGTCATCATTTCATTGACCCTACTGGGACAAATATTGGAGTTAAAAGCACGTTCGCAAACTTCTGCTGCAATTAAGTCACTCCTTGGGCTCGCTCCTAAAACAGCTCGCCGAATCCTGCCTGATGGAACTGAAGAAGATGTTCCTCTAACGCATGTCCATGTAGGAGATTTACTCAGAATTCGCCCAGGTGAAAAAGTGCCTGTGGATGGTGTAATCACTGAAGGAAGTAGTTCAGTGGATGAATCGATGCTGACAGGTGAACCTTTACCTATCACTAAACGTATCGGCGATAAAGTCATTGGCGCTACCCTGAATACCAATGGTTCATTGATCATGCGTTCAGAGAAAATTGGTTCAAGTACCATGTTGTCCCAGATCGTACAGATGGTGGCACAAGCTCAACGCTCGAGAGCACCAATGCAACGTATGGCTGATCAGGTAGCAGGTTGGTTCGTCATGGCTGTAGTGACCATTGCCTTGCTTACCTTCTTTGGATGGGGATTGTTCGGCCCAGAAGAGTCGAGCTGGGTTTATGCATTAATCAATGCTGTGGCAGTACTCATTATTGCCTGTCCTTGTGCACTAGGCTTGGCAACTCCAATGTCTATCATGGTTGCAACGGGTCAAGGTGCTACTCATGGTGTGTTGTTCCGCGATGCAGCAGCCATTGAGAATCTGCGCAAGATTGACACACTAATCATCGATAAAACAGGTACGTTGACCGAAGGACGCCCTGTATTCGATCGTGTGGTTGCCGCATCAGGTTTCGATGAATCTGAAGTATTACGTTTAGCCGCCAGTCTTGATCAAGGCAGTGAACACCCGCTAGCCGAAGCGATTGTAAATGCAGCACACGAACGTGGCCTGTCTCTTGAAACACCAGATAATTTTGAATCAGGCTCAGGGATTGGTGTTCGAGGTCAAGTGGGCGATCGTCAGTTAGCTTTGGGCAACACAGCACTGATGGAGCAATTAGGTATCTCGGTACAATCTCTGATTCCGCAAGCCGAAGAGCTGCGTTCAGAAGGTGCAAGTGTGATGCATCTAGCCATCAATGGTAAATTGGCCGGCCTGCTTGCAGTATCCGATCCCATCAAAAAAAGTACCCCAGAAGCACTTGCCACCCTGAAGGAAGCGGGTCTACGTATCGTGATGGCAACAGGAGATGGTCTCACCACTGCCCGTTCAGTCGCAGCACGTCTAGGCATTGATGAGGTACATGGCGAAGTCAAACCCGCAGATAAACTAGAACTGGTCAGCAAATTGCAGAAGGAAGGTCGCATCGTGGCTATGGCTGGTGATGGCATCAATGATGCACCAGCACTAGCCAAGGCTGATGTCGGTATCGCTATGGGGACCGGAACTGATGTCGCAATGAATAGTGCTCAAGTTACCTTGGTCAAGGGAGATTTACGCGGTATCGCGGTTGCCCGTTCACTTTCGGAAGCTACTGTTGGCAACATGAAACAGAACCTCATGTTTGCTTTCCTTTACAATGCCTTGGGTATCCCAATAGCAGCTGGCGTACTCTACCCATTTACCGGTTGGTTGTTGTCACCGATGATTGCGGCCTTGGCTATGAGTTTGAGTTCAGCTTCAGTGATCACGAATGCCCTTCGCCTGCGACATAAAAAGCTATGATAGAGAGTCTTTTTCTTCCACCAGATGTATCAGGCCTGATTGCAGCACTTGCCATCGGCCTGCTCATTGGTTTAGAACGAGGATGGCACGATCGTGAATTGCCCGAGGGCAGCCGAGTAGCAGGCCTACGTACCTTCACATTGACAGGATTGCTCGGAGGAGTGCTCGGTCATTTACAACCAAACTTCGGGCCTTGGCCGCTGGTCGCGGCCGTATTAGGGCTTTCCTTATTATTAACAGTGTCCTACGCGCGTACCGCAAAACTTTCCGGTAATCTAAGCGCTACCACGACGATCGCGATGCTGTTGACATTAGTTTTAGGTGCATATGCATCCCATGGTAATGTTACTTTAGCATTAACCGCGGCTGTAATCGTCGCTGTATTTTTGGATCTCAAGCCAACCTTACACGGTTGGCTACGCTTGATAGAGCATCGTGAATTAACCGCATCCCTGCAGTTGCTGGTACTTTCTGTCGTTATATTACCCTACTTACCCAATACGGGTCTGGGACCTTTTGCTGCATTAAATCCTTACCAGTTATGGTGGGCAGTGATCCTGATTGCCGGACTCTCTCTGGCAGGTCATTTTGCCATGCGGCTTACCGGTTCAGAAAGAGGCATATTCTGGACAGGTCTATTGGGTGGTTTGGCATCTTCTACAGCTGCAACTGTCGCACTGGCACGCTATACACGCCAGCACCCCGTCATGGTCAGTGCTGCTATTTCTGGAACATTGGCTGCCTGTGGCATCATGTTTTTTCGTATGGTTGTGCTGATAGGCGTCATTGAGCCAGCATTGCTAAGCACTTTTGGTGGTGCAATGATGATTGCGGGAATCCTTCTGCTGGGTATGGCATTGTGGAGACAACGCCAAATTACCAGCGCTGAAAACAACGATCGAACAATAGAAGCAATGGCTCCTTTTGATCTTGGGACAGCATTCAGCTTCGCTGCTTTCCTGGCTGTCATGGCAGTCTTGGTCCCGGCAGCAAAACAATGGTTGGGCACCAGCGGCATCTTCGTATTATCGACTATTTCTGGGCTAGCAGACGTAGATGCTATTTTAGTCTCACTTGCCCGCCTGCATAGTACTGAAGGCTTAACAACAAATGTGGCTGCTGTCGCGCTAGGGCTGGCCACACTGAGCAACATGTTAAGCAAAGCGACAATTGCATGGATGACAGGGGGGGCACAGTTTGGCCGAGCTATCATATTTGGCTACACAATTGCCATGATAGGTGCTGGCGTAGCTCTGGCTCTCAGTTTGAGCTTTATGTAAGGTCAACTCGGGTAAATGGAAGATGTTCAAAAAATGAGTTAAAATGATTCCCCTTGCATGGATTCACTTTGAAAAACAATGGTAAAAATGATTCGACCATTGAGGGATTCAGCCTGGATGGTCGCCCCAAGCATATCAAGAATAGATTTTGTTATCGCGAGCCCTAAGCCGGTTCCTTCTTCTGTTCTTTGTCTAGATGCATCTGTTCGATAAAATCGATCAAATAACCTGGATAGTTGTTCAGGAGAGATTTCAGGGCCTTCATTTTCAATTGAAAATATTGTGTTATCTAAATTCTGTTGAAGTTTTATGCGTATTGTAGAATTCTTATTTCCATATTTAACTGCATTAGATAATAGATTGCTGAGTGCTCGACGTAACATAGCAGGATCACCTTTGACATTTCCAGATCCTGTTTGTTGAAGCGTCATATTTTTTTCGGCAGCTAGCGCATCATAGAAATCAAATAAGGCTGTAACTTCTTTAACCAGGTCAATATTCTGTAAGTTCTGTAATTTTAGGCCATGTTCTGCTTTTGCCAAGAAAAGCATATCGGATACCATTCGAGCCAAACGTTCTAATTCTTCTAAATTAGAAAATAGTACTTCTTGATAGGTACTGGTATCTCGTTTACGGGCAAGACATACTTGAGTTTGAGTCATTAAGTTATTAATCGGTGTTCTAATTTCATGCGCTAAATCAGATGAAAAATCGGAAAGCCTTTCTAAAGCTGATTCTAGTCTGTCGAGCATATCATTGAAGGCAATTGCTAATGATTTTAGTTCGGTTGGTGTGTGCTCAACTTCTAAACGTTCTGAAAGATGTTGGGCAGAAATGCCTTCTGCGACCTGAGCCATTTTTTGCACGGGTCTTAAACCTCTCCAGGTTGCAAACCAGCCTAAAAACATTAAACAAATCGTACCGGCTAAACCAATGTAAAAAAGTTGACGCTTAAAATCATTTAAAAAATGTAGATGTTCAGATGTATCGATCCCCACAATAATGCGTACAGATTGTATTTCAGTATTTTTGTTTATATCCGTGTTGTAGATCATGCCACGATAGGTCTTATTCTTAATTTTCCATTTAATCCAAGGGTTATTTGCTGACTTGATTAACTGTTGAGTATTAATGATTGAAGGTGTTGAACTAAATAAAATCTGACCTGCCGGTCGTTCTATTTGGACCATAAGATCATGGTGTCCAACTAAAGCATCTTTCAAATATAGATCAAGTTCTGGAGAATTTTTAGGATGCTGTTGGAGAAGATTCTGAATAAGCTGGATTTTACCTTCTAATTGGGTACGATCTTGCGTTTCAAAATGATGCATCACTAATTTATGGATGAAAAACCCCATCATAATGAGAATGAAAATAGTAGATAATGAGAAAATAATACCGATCCGAAAACTGATAGATTTGAATAAGTTATTATTCATCTTCTACCTCTAATACATACCCCATTCCTCTAATATTTTGAATTAACTTAGGGGTAAAATTACTATCTACTTTATTTCTTAATCGTTTAATAGCGACTTCAACTACATTTGTATCACTATCAAAGTTCATATCCCAAATTTGAGATGCAATAAGTGCTCTTGGTAGAATTTCACCTCTTCTACGCATAAAAAGCTCCATAAGAGCAAATTCTTTAGCCGTTAAATCAATGCGTTGACCTGCTCGTGTTACCCGACGTTTTCTCAAATCAAGTTCTAAATCAGCAATCTTAATAATATTATTATCTTCTCTTTGTTGCCCTCGTCTAAGGAGCGTTTTTATTCGAGCTAGAAGCTCTGCAAAAGCAAAAGGCTTAACTAAATAATCATCAGCGCCTAGCTCTAATCCTTTTACTCGATCTTCGATTTGATCTCGGGCGGTAAGAAAAAGAATGGGCATTGTTTTACCGCTGCTACGAATATCATTGATAATATTCCAACCATTTAGTCCAGGTAACATCACGTCTAAAATAATTAAGTCATACTCTTCAGAAAGAGCTTGATGTTTACCCGTTAACCCATCTGTAACCCAGTCCGTAATATAGCCAGCTTCGGATAAACCTTGCTTGAGATAATCACCAGTTTTTTGTTCATCTTCAACTAATAGTATTCTCATTTCCGAATCCTAAGTCATTCATTAAAACTATAATAACGTTATAAAACATCTGATCGAGATAGATTACAAAAATGTCATTTTCAAGTCACTTAGATGTTCAGTGCTTCACTTTATTGTAGTAGCAAGAAATTAACTTTTAGAGAAACTTATGAAAACTGTAGTGCGTCGTAGTCTAACAATTTTAATGTGTGCTGGAACTTTAATTGCTGGTACTCAATCTTGGGCAAAAGATGTATCAACCTCAAGTGCCACTAAAACGGTAAAAGCACAGGAACCTTGTACAAAACCTTGTAAAATGGAAAAAGATGACAAGACTCAGCAAGATCATAGTCAACATCAGTCTCCTAACTCATCTGACATGTCAAAAATGGATCATTCTATGATGAATATGGACCATTCTAAAATGGATCATTCTATGATGAATATGGACCATTCTAAAATGGATCATTCAAAGATGAATATGCCTAGTAGCAATAAATAATTTTATAAATAGCGAGAAAGAAGTATTAAAGTTTATACTAAATATTTGCTTTATTACTTCAATCTTGACCTTTCTAAAGGTGAGATAGAATGTCAAAAAAGTTAAGTCATATACTCTTAATTGGAGTTGGTTTATTTTCATCAACTTGGGTAATGGCGGCAGTTAAAGAATATGATTTAACAATCGCTGAACAAACTGTAAATATCACAGGAAAACCAGTTGAGAGAATTACTGTAAATGGTAAATTCGTTGCACCACTTCTTGAATTTGAAGAAGGTGATGAGGCCGTTATCCGTGTTCACAATAAGTTAAAAAATCAGGACTCTTCAATCCATTGGCATGGCTTATTATTACCTGGAATTATGGATGGTGTACCTGGATTTAACAAATTTAATGGCATTGCCCCTAATAAAACTTATGAATATAAGTTTAAAGTCCGCCAAAATGGTACTTATTGGTATCATTCACATAGTAAAGGACAAGAACAAGACGGTTTATATGGTGCTTTTGTTATTTATCCTAAAGATAAAACTCCACTAACAGCTGCTGAAAAAACCGATAAAGATTACGTTGTTTTGCTTTCTGATTTTCATAATTCGACAAGTGATCAAATTATGAAAAATCTTAAAAAAGAAGCAGACTACTATCAGAACCGCCGCGAAACAGTATTCGATGTATTAAAACAAGTTAAACGTGATGGGCTAAAAGCGACTTGGCAAGACCGTTCTATGTGGAATCAGATGCGAATGCTGAAAACAGATATGTCTGATGTCACAGGTTATACATTTTTAATGAATGGCAAGACACCTCAGCAAAATTGGACGGGTAACTTCAAAGCTGGTGAAAAAGTTCGCCTTCGTTTTATTAATGCTTCCGCTATGTCATTCTTTGATGTACGCATTCCAAACCTAAAAATGACTGTAGTCAGTGCTGATGGTCAACCTGTAAAGCCCGTTCCTGTAGATGAGTTCCGTATTGGTACTGCTGAAACTTATGACGTAATTGTGGAACCAAAACAAGCACATTACCAAATTGAAGCTGAATCTATTGATCGTACCGGTTTTTCAGTGGGAACATTACATGAAGAAAGCAGCCCAGCAGTCAAACAAATTGAGATGCCTAAGCCTCGTCCTCGTTCTTTATTGACTATGGAAGATATGGGAATGAATCATGATATGTCTTCTATGAAAGGCATGAATCACGATATGTCTTCTATGAAAGGTATGGATCATGATATGTCTTCAATGAAAGATATGAATCATGATATGTCTTCTATGAAAGGCATGAATCACGATATGTCTTCTATGAAAGGCATGAATCACGATATGTCTTCTATGAAAGGTATGAATCATGATATGCCGATGAATAGCGCTACTGTTAAGTCGGCTTCAGACAAGAATGATAATACCGTATTTGGATGGGCAAATGCTTCAACACCCGTTGGTCAAAAAGCACTCCAGTATAGTGATTTACAATCTTTAAACCCTCAAAAAGACACTCGTGCAGCTGAACGTGAAATGGAAATCCGTCTTGGTGGGAATATGGAGCGCTACATTTGGACAATTAATGGTAAGAAGTTTAATGAAACAGAACCATTCAAAGTGAAATATGGGGAACGTATACGCTTGAAATTTGTGAATGACAGTATGATGGCTCACCCAATGCACTTGCACGGTATGTTTATGCAGCTTGAAAATGGTCAAGATCCAAGTAATATGCCAAATAAACACACGATCATTGTGCCACCAGGGAAAACAGTTACAACTTTACTTACTGCTGATGAATTAGGTGAATGGGCTATCCACTGCCATTTGTTATATCACATGGCAGCTGGAATGATGAACAAACTCATTGTGGCAAATGTAGATAGCAATGATGTTGATTCAAAAAGTATCGTTGCCCAACCCCATGCAAATGATAAGGGAGTGAATCAACATGCAAACCACTAAAAAACTTTTTTCAAAAACAGTCTTATCAATTGCATTAATAAGTATATCAAACTTAACTTTTGCTGATAACAGTACTTCGCAACAAGAAAGTAATATTACAAATGGTATGAGAGTCTTATTACAGGAGTCTGGTGGCTTAAGATATAGCCCCCAAGAATTGTATCCAGAATATTATTCAATGGAAAATGCAAATGGGGGAGATAATATTATTCTGACCGCAAGAAAGAGATCAGCCCCATCTAATGATGATCATCTTAAAGAACATGGCGGACAAATTTATCAACTAACAAGACTTGAAAATGCATGGATAGTTGATGAAGACGGTAAGGGCAACCTAGGAACAAAGTTTGATACTTTAATTGGGACAGATGAAAATCGTCTATTTATTGAAGCAAATTTGGACAAAGCAGAAAGCAATGATCCTAAATATGATGTATCTGCACTTTATAGCCGTAATGTAGCACCCTTTTGGGATGTACAAGCTGGGGTAAGATATAGTGAAGATAAAAATAACAGCAGCAGCGATCGAGTGGATGGGGTTATTGGTATATTAGGTCTAGCTCCTTATTTCTTTGAAACACAAGCATATCTTTATGGAGGAGAGAATAACTTTTGGGGAACAAGTTTTGAATTCGAACGTGATTTAATTTTAACTCAAAAACTTATTACTCAACCTTACATCGAAGCAGATGTAGTATTTAGTGATGATTCTGACTATGCTGCAAAATCAGGTTTATCAGAACTAAAAACGGGGATCAAAACCCGATATGAAATTACTAAGCGAATTAAACCTTTTATTGACGTTGCTTACCAATATGAAAAAGGACAGAAAGCCACTTCTATGCAAGAGGCTACGGATTCTGAAAAAGGCTGGAAATATGGTGCAGGCATCGAATTAGTTTTTTAAAATAATTTAATGAAAGGAATAGTAGTTTAGCGTACTATTCCTTTCATCTTATAATGGCTTTGTTGCACAAACCTAGCATCAAAAGCTTATTCAGCAATATAATTTCAAAATGAATAAGCCTGCCTCTAAAATCTACCGTACAACCAATTGGTCATCCTATAACCGAGCCTTAATTAACCGAGGTAATATTTCCATTTGGC
>NZ_JBUEBA010000002.1:933436-934680 GCF_058107045.1 Acinetobacter sp. AB03
GTAAGCGTCCGCTGAACCCCATGCCTATTTTTTAATTTGAGTTGGATTTCCAGCGATGTGGCAGCAATTCTTCAATCTGGGTCACTTTATGTGTCGGCAGCCTTTTCAGCACATCACTTAAATAGGCATACGGATCCAGCCCATTCAGCTTTGCTGACTGGATTAATGTCATGATGTTTGCCGCTCGCTGACCACTGCGCAGCGAACCTGCAAACAGCCAGTTCTTACGGCCCAATGCCCAGGGACGCATTGAGTTCTCTATCCAATTATTGCAAATCGGTAGATTGCCATCATCCAGATAGCGGCTTAAAGCTGGCCAACGCTTCAGACTGTAATTGATGGCCTTGGCGGTTGGAGAACTCGATGGCACCGTCAGATAATGTTGGTTGAGCCATTCATACAGTTGTTGCATCACCGGTTGGCTGTGCTGTTGTCGGTATTCGCGGCGGGGCAGAGTAAAACTTGAAGTGCGACATAAACCACCTAATTAATTTAAAGGGTTTATGGAGTATATAAAATTGTCATACCATCATCTTAACTTTGAAGATCGTACTGCATTAATGCTTGAGTCAAGAAAAGAAGGCTTTTCAGCCAGAAAATTTGCTGAACTCATTAAAAGACATCCTAGTACGATCTATCGTGAGCTTAAAAGAAATAGCATCAATGACGTTTATCAAGCTCGATATGCTTCTGATAACACCTTCGCTAGACGTAGACGTGGTCACAGAAAACTCAAAATCGATTCAATCCTCTGGAAATTTATTGTTGAAGCGATCCGTTGTTTATGGTCTCCTCAGCAAATAGCAAAGCGTTTAAAGACATTTCCTGATTTGGATCAAACAATGAATGTAAGCCATACAACGATTTATTCAACGATACGAGCATTACCAAAGGGTGAGTTGAAAAAAGACTTATTATCCTGTCTGCGTCATGAAAATAAAAAGCGAAAAGCTAACGGTGAACCTAAAAAAGATTCTATATTACAGGATATTAAAACTATTCATGAGCGCCCAGCCGAAGTTCAAGAAAGAAAAATACCGGGTCATTGGGAAGCTGATTTAATTAAAGGTAAAGACAATAAAAGTTCGATAGCAACACTTATTGAACGAAATACACGGCTCTGTATCTTGGCAACATTACCTGATGCAAAGGCAGAATCAGTGCGCAAGGCTTTAACTGAAGCTCTGAAATATTTACCTGCAGAACTGCGTAAAACGTTGACCTATGACCGTGGACGCGAGATG
>NZ_JBUEBA010000002.1:934780-969096 GCF_058107045.1 Acinetobacter sp. AB03
CGCAATCACCACCGTATTACCTTCGTCCACCGTCGCTGTGTCATTAGTCGCCACTGGCGCAATACTGATGATCTGATTCGCCGTCGACGTACCACCTTGGCCATCGCTGATGCTGTAGTTAAAGCTTTCTTGACCGCTAAAGCCTGTGTTCGGGGTGAAGGTAATGGTGCCTTGGGCATCAATGTTTACCACACCGTTCGGGGTGTTGATTTGTTGTGCGGTGCCCGGGGTCAAGGTCACGCCATTGATCGCGGTGATGGTCAATGGGTTGCCATCTGCATCGGTATCATTTGCCAATGGGTTTAAGGTCACTGGCGTGTTGAATGCGGTGTTGTACGTGTCATCGCTTGCAACAGGTGGTGTGTTTGGTGCTGCTGAAACGTTGATGGTTCCAGTCGCTGTTGAGCTGCCACCTTGGCCATCGCTGATGCTGTAGTTAAAGGTCTCTTGACCGCTAAAGCCTGCGTTCGGTGTGAAGGTAATGGTGCCTTGGGCATCAATGTTTACCACACCGTTCGGGGTGTTGATTTGTTGGGCGGTGCCTGGGGTCAAGGTTACGCCATTGATCGCGGTGATGGTCAGGGTGCCACCGTCTGCATCGCTGTCATTCGCCAATGGAGTTAAGGTTACTGGCGTGTTGTATGCGGTGTTGTACGTGTCATCGCTTGCAACAGGTGGTGTGTTTGGTGCTGCTGCAACGTTGATGGTTTCTGTTGCTGTTGAGCTGCCACCTTGGCCATCGCTGATGCTGTAGTTGAAGCTTTCTTGTCCAGTAAAGCCATTGTTCGGGGTGAAGGTAATGGTGCCTTGGGCATCAATGTTCACCACACCGTTCGGGGTGTTGATTTGTTGGGCGGTGCCCGGGGTCAAGGTCACACCATTGATCGCGGTGATGGTCAATGGGTTGCCATCTGCATCGCTGTCATTTGCCAATGGGTTGAGTGCCACTGGCGTGTTGAATGCGGTGTTGTACGTGTCATCGCTTGCGACAGGTGGCGTGTTTGGTGTAGGTGCAAATGGAGACAAAGGTGTCCAACTACCACCACCCAAACCATGCTCAAATGGTTTGATAACTGAAGATAATATTGGGTACTCAATTCCTAAAGGCGGAATATTATCTAACACTCGATTCAGCATTAACGGTTTTATACCGTCGGCGACAGATGTTTCGCCCACACGAGTAAGTTGAACAAAACGATGACCACCTTGAGTTACATCAGGATCGCCATCAAAGGACTCTCCCGCAATTTCAACATAATCTTTACCTTCTTTTTTAAATACTCGACCATCATCCAAACGAACAACATCATTTTGTTGTTCTGTATCATTCATTTGCTGAAATGATTTTGCAAAATTTACAATTTTATCTAGATCCGAGTTTGGTTCACCTAGCAAAGAATTGAGGCTAAAATTGCCGTCATTATTGATTAAATCTTTACCATGAATTTCAACAACTCGGCCATTTGAAAGCTGCAACACGACACTACTTTCTTCTGAAAGATGCAATACATCTTTCACCTGAAGCTTTGCCCCCTTTTTTAGAATTATTTTTTTATTTGTCTTTGAAAAACGCCAAACATCACCATCCACAGAGATTATTTTTACCGATGTATTCATTTATAACTTTACCTCAATTTGAAAGTTTAGCCATATCAATTATTTATGCTTTACATGACCAAATTTATTTAGCGCAGACAAAAAACCATCCTAGATTAGTTAATTAATATACAATATTAATAGATGTCTTTCATAAATCATTTTTTACTCAGCTCCAAGTTGTAGATTCCAGCGATTAAATTGAATCTCAAACCAAGCCTTTTACCTCTATTTCGATAACGCTCAGCAAGAATTTTGAAGTGAACCGTACCGGGTTTGTCGGAGACTCAATATTCTGAGAGACTATTCCGATGAAAAAACCAACCTATACCCCCGAAATTAGAGAAAGAGCGGTTCAATTACTAGATCTCTTGCGAAAGTAAAAACCACCTCAATATAAATTTCATGAGATATCAGAAATTAAATCGTTTTTCAGATTCTGAATTCAAACGCTTGGTTGGCGTACCTCGACATGTTTTTACTGAAATGGTAGAGGTTTTAGAAAAAGCAGAATCACTCAAAAAGAAATCAGGTCGTCCTCATACCTTAGATATAGAGGATCAGTTGTTATTAACTCTCAATTACTTACGGAACTACAGCACTCAACTGGAATTAGCGGCAAATTACCATATCGCTGAAAGTAATGTGAATCGAACCATTAGGTTGAAGATGCATTGATGAAATCAAGACGTTTTACTCTGCCAAAACGAAGCATTACCACGGCAGACGAACACTTTAACTGGGTAATTATTGATGCGACAGAATGTTCAATAGAACGTCCGAAAAAAAATCAGAGTAAATTCTACAGTGGTAAAAAGAAGAAATATACGCTAAAAGTACAAGTGATCTATCATCCGAACAGCAAACAAATCATAGGGCTAGATATATCGAATGGCAGTCAGCATGACATTAAATTGGCAAGAAAAACGGTTAAGAAATTCAAACATTGTGAATATGTTATGACTGATCTAGGGTACTACGGATTAGAGCAAGATGGCTTTAAATTATTGATGCCAATAAAGAAAAAGAAGAATTTACCTTTATTTGATGTTGAGAAAAAGTACAATAAAATGGTTGGAAAAATACGAGTTGTGATCGAACACATTAATAGTCAATTGAAAACATTTAGAATATTAAGTGAACGCTATCGAAATAGACGGAAAAGATTCGGCTTACGCATTAACTTAATTGCTGCACTCGTAAACCGGATAAACTTGCAATAATGACTTT
This sequence comes from Acinetobacter sp. AB03, assembly GCF_058107045.1. Lineage (NCBI taxonomy): Bacteria > Pseudomonadati > Pseudomonadota > Gammaproteobacteria > Moraxellales > Moraxellaceae > Acinetobacter > Acinetobacter sp. AB03. The sequence goes on from NZ_JBUEBA010000002.1 coordinate 937,607, forward strand.
CGCAAGAGATCTACTAATTGAATCTGAAAAAGATTATCCTTCTACTTGGGCTGCAATCACAGCAATTGCGCCTAAGATTGGTTGTACAAAAAATAATAAAGCTCACTCGCCTCAGTTTGTTCTTCATTACTGCAATTTCGACCAATGTATTTGCAGAGCCAACAAGTGATGCAAGAAAAATTGAATGTTTATTAGATGTTTCTGTGTTACCGAGTCAAAATTTTCAAAATCCAGTTACACAATACACATCAATGAAAAATGATGGTTATCCGATGTTGTTGATTGGAATAAACATCCATAACGCCCATGCAAATGATGCATCGAAAAAGATAAAAAGCCATCAGCTCTATTGTTCAAACCTCATTGGACAACAAAAAGATGTTTATTTATCTGGCCCTTATGAATCTCAAAAAATTGAGATTCATATTGGTGATCAGTTGATTCTCAGAAATATTCATTCTTCAGGAAAGCGTTATCCTTACTGGGCTGACTTTTACTGGATCGAAAAGCGTGACGAATAACGTTCACGCTTTTGTTTGTCCCCCTCAGATTAGAAACGAGTGTGCCAAAGCTGCTTGGCCTGTTGCATGGCATCGCCATACGTATCGCACACTCCCATGCTATATAGTGCAATGCCAATGGTTTCAGTCACTGCCATTTCACCATACTCATGCTGTTTTTCACCCAGCCAAACTGCTTTAAACTCAGTCAAATCCAGCTCTTCTTCGATTGGGCTTCGATTGTCGGTAAGTTTAGGGAGCTCATGTTCGTAGAGTTCTCCATTTTTAATGCCGCAGATCAGTGTTTTGGCATCTGGGTTACGTTCAAATTCACCGCCTTCACCTTTAATGACCGCACTATTTTGATAACCTAATTTAAATGCTGCTTGCTGATGCGAACCACGATAGGCAGGGTGGAAAATAGCTTGCAGGGTTGCTTTGGCATTAAAAGGATTGATCAGGCGCGCAAGGGTATGAATGGGTGAGCGAAGGCCCATAACATTTCGTAGGGAAATTAAGTCACTTAAAATCGGGGAGATGGCGTGCAGCGGTAAATATGCAAAATTACGCGACGCTAATTCCTGTTCCACATCTGCTTGAGTTTGGCAAATATTAAAATCGAGATATTCCAATACCTGTTCAGTATAAATACGGTTAATGGTATGACCTGATGCACCGTGCATCACGACCTTATAACCTGCTTTAGCTAAAGTCAGTGCCGCTAAGAGAAACCATGGATAGTGTTTACGCTTGCCTGCATAAGAAGACCAGTCTAAATCGACCTCTAAAGGCGTGAACGGCAGTTGATCTCGTGTGGCCTGAACAAAGCCTGCCAGTTCATCTACAGACTCTTCCTTAACCCGAAGTAGCATTAGGAATGCACCGAGCTGTACATCTAACACTTGATTTTTCAGGATCATATCAAAGGCTTGGTAAGCTTCTTCATAACTGAGTGAGCGTGCCCCGTTTTTCCCTTTACCAATAATGCGAACAAACTGGGCAAAAGGGTGCTCAGCATCTTTATAAATATTTCTTTTGTTGTTCATGAAAAAACCAAAGTAAGTGAAGGCTGTATTGTGCTATTTTAGTGGAACAATCAAAAAAAACAGCACTTTTAATTTTAAATAAATTTTCTACCATTAGACTAAAGTATTAGCCATATTGTTTAGATTTTATACATTATGATTGAAATCAGTTTACTTTGATTAAAGAATGTTAGGTAAAATTTACCCAATACTTGTGACTCGCTAGTTTTTAGTCTCTCCCATTGCAGTAAATATGAATGAACTGTGATTTTTGTCACAGTGCTGTTGTTTGTACACCATGATTTTTTTACCCGGTGTTTGGATGCGGTCCAAACTGTGGGCTTTTTTGTGTTTATCAGAAAGCCAACTACCTATGAGGAAGTATAGGTATACCGATTTTTTCAGTCTTTTGATTTACAGAAGTATTCGTTATGACTAAGAAACCAATCTATAAGTCACTATATTTTCAAGTTATTGTCGCGATTATTGCGGGTATCTTAGTAGGACATTTTTTCCCTAGTGGTACGCAAGTTATCAATGGCGTTGAAAAATATGTACCCGGCTGGGGCGAGCTTTTTTATCCTCTAGGTCAAGGCTTTATTAAGCTGATCAAGATGATTATTGCGCCAGTAATTTTCTGTACCGTCGTGAGTGGTATCGCGGGTATGGAAAGTATGAAGTCTGTGGGTAAAACAGGCGGTGTTGCGCTACTTTACTTTGAAATTGTATCGACTATTGCACTATTGATCGGTTTACTGGTCATTAACATCTGGAAGCCAGGTGTGGGCATGAACGTTGACCCTTCAACACTAGATACTTCAGGTATCTCAAAGTTTGTTGAATCTGGTCAGCAGCAAACAACTGTCGACTTCTTCATGCATATTATTCCAAACACGGTTGTTGGCGCATTTGCTGAAGGTGAAATCCTGCAAGTGCTACTCTTTGCCTTGATGTTTGGTTTTGCTTTACATAAGTTGGGTGATGCAGGTAAACCTGTACTCAAGTTCATCGATCAAATTTCGCATGTGTTCTTTAACATTGTAAATATGATCATGAAACTTGCTCCAATTGGTGCTTTTGGTGCAATGGCATATACCATCGGTAAATATGGTATTGGTAGCTTGGCGCAACTTGCTCAGTTGATCATCTGCTTCTACATTACCTGTTTACTTTTCATTTTCTTGGTTCTCGGCACAATTTCACGTCTTTGTGGCTTCAGCATTTTGAAAATGATTCGTATGATTCGCGAAGAGTTGTTGATCGTACTGGGTACGTCATCTTCAGAATCGGTTTTACCGCGTATGCTGAAAAAGCTTGAAATTGCAGGTTGTGAAAAGTCAGTGGTTGGTTTAGTTATTCCAACGGGTTATTCATTTAACTTAGACGGTACCTCAATCTATTTAACGATGGCTGCGATCTTCATTGCACAAGCGACCAATACTCAGCTTGATCTTATGCACCAAGTGACTTTATTGGGTGTGTTATTGATTTCATCGAAAGGTGCTGCGGGTGTAACAGGTTCGGGCTTTATTGTGATGGCAGCGACTTTGTCAGCCGTTGGTCATATTCCAGTGGCGGGTCTTGCACTCATCTTAGGTATTGACCGTTTCATGTCTGAAGCACGTGCCTTAACCAACTTGGTGGGTAACTCATTGGCAACGATTGTTGTTGCGAAATGGGTGGGTCAGTTAGACCAAGAAAAATTAAACTTCGCACTTGCAAATCCAGAAGAAGTAGATCGCCAAATGGCTGTTGAAGAAAATGCTCACGCATAATTTCAGTTCATCTTAAACAGGAAGCCTAAGGGCTTCCTTTTTTTTTGGCATAAAAAAATGGCCTGATGCGGTCATGACAGTTGCCTTAAAAATGGCTAGCATGTGAACTGAATAATAAAACAACGTCACTACAAGGAAGAAGCATGTTGAATTACGATGCAGACTTAGAACTATTTCGCGATAACTTTCGCCGTTTTATGAATGAACACATTGCACCACACTATGAACAGTGGGAACGAGAAGGCTTAATGCCGCGCTCAGTCTGGAATGCCTTGGGTGAAAATGGCTTCTTATGTGTTGATGTTCCAGAGGAATACGGCGGTTATGGTGTTCCAACGCATTATTCACTGATGTTGGTGGAAGAGTCGGCACGTGCGGGTTTTAGTGCTTTATCGACAGGTATTTCTTGTCACTCTGAAATTGCTGCGCCTTATATTTTGCACATTGGAACGGAAGCACAGAAGCAGTACTGGTTACCGAAAATGGTGTCAGGTGAAGTGGTCGGTGCGATTGGAATGACGGAACCGGGTGCGGGTTCAGACTTACAAGCCATGCGAAGTAATGCCATTTTGCAAGGGGAGCATTATATTTTAAATGGCTCTAAAACCTTTATTTCAAATGGGCAGCATGCCGACCTTGTGGTGTTGGCAGTAAAAACTGATCCGCAAGCCCGCGCAAAGGGTGTTTCGCTGATGTTGGTCGATACCCACTTGGATGGGTTTAAAAAAGGCACCAACCTCGACAAAATTGGGCTACATTCACAAGACACTTCTGAGTTGTTTTATGACAATGTGAAAGTCCCGAAAGATCAATTGTTGGGACAAGCAGGTCAAGGTTTTGCTTATCTGATGCAAGAGCTACCACGAGAGCGTACAGCAATTGCAGCAACGGCTATAGGGGCAATTCGTGGTTCGATAGATGTCACTATCCAATACGTCAAAGAGCGTCAAGCCTTTGGTCAACATATTTCGCAGTTCCAAAATACACGTTTTGTTTTGGCTCAAGCCAAGATTGATGAACAAGCCACAGCTGCTTTTTACAATCAAAACGTTGAGCTTTATATGCAAGGTAAGCTGGATGTCGAAACCGCAGCTGCGCTGAAATGCTTTTCAACAGATATGCAAATGAAGGTGGCAGATAATTTATTGCAGCTCTTTGGTGGCTATGGCTATATGAGTGAATATCCAATTTCACGTTTCTTTGTCGATGCGCGTATTCAACGCATCTACGGTGGGACCAATGAAATTATGAAAGAAATTGTCGCACGTAGTTTGCTTGGGCGCTAAGCCTTAGGTGTTGATATAAACATGTGTCTAAAAAGAGCCTCAAGTAGGCTCTTTTTTATCGGTTCAGTACCAATAAACTTTCTTGTATAAAGGCGGGTAGGTCATATTGGGTTTGCGATGAAATGTATAAATTATTGTCATTCATAACACCTGTGTCATACAGCACGGCACCTGCATCTTTTAAGTCTTGATGAAGGTGATGGATACACGTCATGCGTCTACCTTTCACAACTCCAGCATGCATTAAAATTTGCGGAGCGTCTGCACTGCATAAAATAGGTTTTTGCGTGTTTGCAAAGTGCCTGACAAATATGACATAGCGTTCATCTTGGCACAGGTTGTCTGGCGAAAACCCACCTGGGATGAGTAAGGCATCGAAGTCATGCACAGAGGCATCATCGATACTTTGGTCAATGGTGACAAAAGCTTTACGCTTTTTGCCATAAATGATTTTGCCAGCCTGACTTTCAAGGTTAATAATACTATGCCGAGCTGCTCGAAATGCTTCTACGGGTTCAGCATATTCGGCATCCTCAAAGTCATAGGTGACCAAGACTGCAATTTTTTTGTGCATGACAGTACCTACAGTTCATTATTGTTTTGTTTTATTGAGACTATAGAGCAATCGCTACTGCTGCATACTCTCTTTGTTATGAATACGTCAACTTAAGTAAAGCATATTTTAAAAGATATTCTAACGCACTGAAATACGGATGAATGGTGATTTTTGTGAAGGTGTAGCAAAATTTTTCAAAACCTAGACACAGCTTTAAAAGCGTTGAGTTAAGACCCAAATGCCATCGTCTTAGTGTTTTGCTTGAGTGCTATTCTATGCATAACAGTAAGAAGAAAATAGGCAGGACTCAGTGGTTTTATTGATGTCTATTATTGGGGCAGTTTATTGATAAACTTGATGATTAAATCAACTGTCTGTTTTTAGCACTGAAACATACAAAGTCTTATTGCGCAAGATTTCAAAGCTAACTATTGTTATACTGTTTGCACAATGTTTATGAAGGGCGACATAACAATGATCCAAGACGATCAAAACACAACGACTTCTCTTGACCTCAATCAAATCCGTCAGGATATCGACTCTGTTGATCAACAGATTCAACAACTTATTAACCGTCGTGCGAAACTGGCGGAAGCTGTTGCAAAAGCAAAATTTGCTTCTGAAGAGAATCCAATGTTTTACCGTCCAGAACGTGAAGCGCAAGTTTTACGGAATGTTATGGAGCGTAATGAAGGCCCTTTATCTGATGTGACCATGGCACGTTTGTTCCGTGAAATCATGTCTGCATGTTTGGCTCTAGAAGCACCGCAAAGTATTGCATTTCTAGGCCCTGTCGGTACGTATACACACTCTGCGGTGTTGAAGCACTTTGGACATGATGCTGTGGTTCGTCCTTTACCGACCATTGATGAAGTGTTCCGTGAAGTGGAAGCAGGCAGTGCACACTATGGTTTGGTGCCAGTAGAAAACTCATCAGAAGGTGTGGTCAACCATACTTTGGATTGTTTTAAAGCCTCACACTTAAATGTAATTGGTGAAGTTGAATTGCGTATTCATCACCAGTTTCTTGTGTCTGAAAACACGCGTAAAGACAGTATTAAACAAATTTATGCGCATCAGCAAACTTTGGCACAGTGTCGTGCATGGTTAGACGCACACTATCCAGGTGTGGAACGTGTAGCTTTAAGTTCGAATGCTGAGGCGGCACGTCGTATTCGTACTGAATGGCATTCGGCTGCTATTGCATCTGATGTTGCAGCAAGTATTTATGATTTAGAAATTTTACACAGCAATATTGAAGATAATCCTGAGAACACCACACGTTTCTTGGTGATTGGTCGTGAAAGAATACCGCAAAGCGGTAATGATAAAACGTCATTGCTGATTTCTGCACATGATCGTGCAGGTGCATTATTGGAAATCCTTGCACCATTTGCAAAGCACAACATTAGTTTGACCAGTATCGAAACGCGTCCTGCATTGCCTGAAAAATGGGCTTATGTTTTCTTCATTGACCTAGAAGGGCATGTGGAACAAGATAATGTTAAAGCAGCTATTGAAGAGATTCGTCCACTCGTGAAAGAAGTTCGAGTATTGGGTTCATACCCGATTGCAGTACTGTAATCTCTAAGGTGGTTGGGTTTACTCCAAACTCAACCATGTACACCACTTGTAAGAATGGAAAGGTCACATGTCGTTTGCTCCAGCCAATGAAGGTATTGCGAAGTTAAAACCATATCAACCGGGTAAGCCAATCAGCGAATTAGAGCGTGAATTGGGAATGACCGATATTGTTAAGCTTGCTTCAAACGAAAACCCTTTGGGTTGTTCGGACAAAGTCAAAGAAGCAGTTGTTGCTGAATTGGTGGAAATTGGACGATATCCAGACCGTGGTGGTTTTATCTTGAAGGATCAAGTGCATACGCAGTTTGGTGTAGCACATGATTGTATTACTTTAGGCAATGGTTCAAACGATTTACTTGAAATTTTTGCCCGTGCATTTGTTTCAGAAAAAGATTCGGTGGTGTATAGCCAACACGCATTTGCAGTCTATGCTTTGGTCACACAAGCGATTAATGCCGAAGCGATTGAAGTACCTGCTCAAGGTTTTTCGCATGACCTTGACGCGATGGCGGCAGCAATTAAAAACAATACCAAATTGGTGTTTATTGCGAATCCCAATAATCCGACAGGAACTTGGTTTGAAGAGGCTGAGTTTGAGCGCTTCATGCAAAAAGTACCGAGTCATGTGATCGTGGTTTTGGATGAAGCTTATGTGGAATATTTCCCAGAAAACTTTAACAGCTTAAAGTTTTTAGCACAGTATTCAAACCTGATTGTTAGCCGTACCATGTCGAAGTGCTTTGGTTTAGCGGCATTACGTGTTGGCTTTGCTTTAGCATCGACAGAAGTGACAGACTTCTTAAATCGTATTCGTCAGCCGTTTAACGTCAACCATTTAGCCATGGTGGCAGCAGTTGCTGCACTGAAAGATGAAGATTTTATTAAGAAATCACGTGTGGTCAATAAAGCGGGCATGGTGCAACTTGAAACAGGGTTTAAAGCGCTAGGCCTAAACTATGAGCCTTCTCGTGCCAACTTTATTTTGGTCGATATACAAGCCGATCCTGCACAAACTTTTAATGCTTTATTAAAAGAAGGGGTGATTGTTCGTCCTGTGGGCATCGCCAATCATTTACGAGTATCGATTGGAACTGAAGCTGAAAATACGAAATTTTTAACGGCTTTGGCCAACGTACTAGGTTTAGAGGCGAACGCTTAAATTATGTCTGCGCCACTGTTTGAAAAAGTTGCATTTATTGGTCTTGGGCTGATTGGTTCGAGTCTTGCACGGGTGATGATGGCTGAGGGTTTAACTCAAAATATTGTAGCTTCTACACGTTCGGAAAAAACTTTACAGGATGCCAAAGCTTTGGGCTTAATCCAACAGGGGTATAGTGATCCTGTACAGGCGGTTCAAGGTGCGGACTTGGTGGTTTTGGCCTTGCCTGTTCGTGCAACGCAAAAAGTCTTGGAAACCATCAAACCATATTTGCAAGAACATACGATTATTACCGATGTGGGCAGTACCAAAGGTAATGTGGTCGACGCGGCCAAAGCAGTGTACGGCGAAGCATTACCTGCTGGCTTTGTACCGGGGCATCCCATTGCGGGTGCAGAACACACGGGTGTGCATGCGGGTAAGGTCGATTTATTTGCAAATCATAAAGTGATTTTGACACCGTTACCGACCAGTGCTGATTGGGCTGTAGAGAAACTGATTCAACTATGGCAAGCTGCGAAAGCAGAAGTGATTTGTATGGATGTGGCCAAGCATGATGAAGTCTTGGCGCATACCAGTCATCTTCCGCATTTGATGGCCTTTAACTTAGTTGAACAACTGGCAAACCGTGAAGATAATTTAGATATTTTTCGCTATGCTGCGGGGGGATTTCGCGATTTTTCTCGAATTGCGGCAAGTGACCCACAAATGTGGCACGACATCTTTTTTGCCAATAAAAAAGCCATTTTAAATGCCGTAGATGGTTTTGAAAACCAACTGGCAACGATTCGTAAACTCATTGAAGATGAAGATTCACATGCTTTAATGGGCTTGCTTGGACATGCGCAAGCAGCACGCCAGCATTTTAACCATATGCTCGCTCAAAAACCTTTCATGGAGAACAATAAAGTGACGACACAGCAATTCACCATATTACCGGGTAAAAAAAGTTTCCAAGGTAAGTTTAGCGTGCCAGGTGATAAATCTGTGTCACACCGTTCAATCATGTTTGGTGCAATTGCAGAAGGAACGACGCATGTGACAGGTTTCTTGGAAGGAGAAGATGCGCTAGCGACCTTACAAGCCTTCCGTGATATGGGCGTGAGCATTGAAGGTCCTAAAAATGGTGAAGTGACGATTCATGGTGTGGGCGTAAATGGCCTAAAAGCGCCAGCAAGTGCGCTTTACATGGGTAACTCAGGGACTTCAATGCGTCTGCTTTCAGGGATGCTTTCTGCACAAAAATTTGACTCTGTCATGACGGGTGATGCATCACTGTCGAAGCGTCCAATGGAACGTATTGCTAAACCGTTACGTGAAATGGGTGCACAGATTCAAACCACAGGTGAGCGTGGTACACCTCCTGTTTCGATCACTGGAAACCAAGCTTTACAAGGCATTCACTATGACTTGCCAATGGCATCTGCGCAGGTGAAATCTGGGATTTTATTGGCAGGTTTGTGGGCAGCAGGTGAAACATCGGTCACAGAACCTGAACCTACACGTGACCATACTGAACGTATGCTACGTGCATTTGGTTATGATGTGAAAACAGAGGGCAACCGTATTTCACTGCAAGGTGGCGGTAAGTTAGTCGGTACAGAGATTCAAGTGCCATCAGATATTTCATCGGCTGCTTTCTTTATGGTGGGTGCTGCGATTACTGAAGGTTCAGACGTGACTTTAGAAGCAGTGGGCATTAACCCAACGCGTACAGGTGTGATCGAGATTTTGAAGCAAATGGGTGCGAACATTACCGTTGAAAATGAACGTATTGCAGGCGGAGAGCCGATTGCAGACATTCGTATTCAAGGTACACGTACACTCAAAGGTATTCATATGCCTGAAGATCAAGTGCCATTGGCGATTGATGAATTTCCTGCATTATTTATTGCGGCTGCCTGTGCAGAAGGGCAAACCGTATTAACGGGTGCTGCTGAACTGAGAGTAAAAGAGTCAGACCGTATTCAAGTGATGGCAGATGGTTTAAAAACCATGGGTATCGATTGTACACCGACTGACGATGGCATCATCATCGAAGGTAAAGGTCATTCGGGCGAGTGGGGTGCGATTTTCACTGGTGGCGAAATTGAATCACATCATGATCACCGTATTGCAATGAGTTTCTCAATGGCCGGCTTACGCACCTCTGGTGAAATTAAAATCATTGGTACTGAAACGGTTGCAACCAGTTTCCCGACCTTTACGCAATTAAGCAATCAAGCTGGTTTAGCGATTCAAGTCACTGAATAAGACTAAAGCTTAGATATTTTGTGTGAGAACAGCCAAGCTTTTGCTTGGCTGTTTTGTGTTAAGCCATTATGCTAAACCCATATAACAAAAAAGCCTTTGGGATGATCAATGAGAAAATTACAATTTACAGCACAGCATGGACAGCAGCAGGATGTAAATGAAAGCGGTGTGGTACAGAAGCAGGTACAAGACCTACTGGTTCAAAAGTTAGGTCAATTTGGTTTTGAAACTTTGCCACAAAGTGGTGATCAGGTGGCTGTGAGTGTCGATAATCATACTTTGCCACTGTCTATTACGTGCCAAGGTCATGACGGTGAAGGAAATCTGGTGTGCGAAATTGCCTCTTATCCAGATGAAGAGCAAGACTGGTTAGACCGAATTGCTGAACGAAGCTTATTGAACCAACTTGCACAAGCGGTTGAAACTACACTAAAAACAGATAAAAGTTTTACTGAGTTTGAGTGGAAAGGCTAATTGAATAGATAAAAAATGCTGAATTGGTTTTTCCTAATTCAGCATTTTTTAGAACAGAACACGTTTAATATTTTGATGGGTCAACGCGCTTATAACTGGATGTGCTATAAGACTTATTCCACACGTAACCAAGTTTGGCTACGTCCCACAGCAGAAACACCTAAATAACCTCTTAAGAATAGCTTTTTCCCATTTGGGCTAATTTTACCTTTTAGGCTATACAGCTTGCCTGAAACGGGGTCAATGATTTTACCATGAGTATAATTAATATTATTTTCAGTCTTTAAACCGGTAATCACTTGCATACCAATAATAGGCTTATCGGTGTAGGGTGCAGGGCAGTTGGTGCAAAACTCTTTTGCTGTATAACCTGGACGAGGTGTTGCTTTCAGTGCAGTTCCAGCATAAGTCCCGTTGGCTTGCTTTTCAATTTTCACCAGACCTTTGGGTTCTCCAGTTTTATCATCGATATAACGCCAAGTTCCTATAATGTCTTGAGCACAGGCTGATGTGGTGGCTATAGTGACTAAAACTGCCCGAGAATTGTTTTCATAAAATCCCTGAATATTTTAAAAATTATTTAAATGAATAGCTCTCTCGAGCTAAGATGTTGATTGTATAACTTATTATTTTAATAATGATGTGCAGAATATATCAAGTTCAAGCGTGGATTGTTGCATAAAGTACCATTAGCAGGATTCAACCCTCACTGATTTTTAAAACAGGTATTTGATGGAGATCGTGCTGGTTGAGTTTAGCGCTCAAAAGGAAGCTTAAAACTATTTTGACAAGAGATATAAGGGAAGACTAATCAAGCTGCTGGAAATGGCTTATTAAGCGTTGGAATAGAAAAAGAGATACGTCTAGATTAAAAATAAAAAGTTCAAGAAAGAAAGGGGCTAATGTTAGACAGCCATTTCTTTCCTGAACTGAGTGATGTGTTAAATCCACAGGAAACGTGTAATCGCAATACGTAACTGTTTTAAGTAACCGGTAAAGAAATGGTTTGCACCAGGTAATACAGTCACTAAATGGCGCTGCGGTTTAGCCCACGTAATCATGTCAGACAGTAAGGTCACTTCATCGGCTTCGCCATGGATGAATAAGATGTCACCTTTCAGTTGTGGTGTTACATAGTGGCGTACACCTGCGACCGTTGCCGTTGGTAGACCACATAAAATGGTTTGTTTTGGTCGAATTTCTTCTTGTAAAGCATCATAGCATTTTGCCATGACATGCGCACCGAAACTAAAACCACCTGCATAGAAGGGTAAAGTTGTATGTGCTGCACGAGCATGCTTAATCACTTCAAGAACATCATCAGTTTCGCCATGACCTTCGTCGTGTAGACCAACACTTTGACCTGAGCCACGGAAACTTGGACGGTACACAATGCAACCGCGTTCTAAGAACATTTGCGCAAGCAATGCTGGAACCTTGTGTTGAGGCGTACCACCTTGGAGTGGATGGGGGTGAGTAACTACCGCGAATCCTTTCACTTCACCCTGTGGATAATCTACAAAAACTTCAATTTGCCCAACTGGACCTTGAATGAACATCTGCTCAGACATAGAGAATCGATACATATAACAGGAGAATGGGCTAGTTTAACCGTTTATGCTTATTAAAAACACAGATTGGCAATAAAATAAGTCTACTGATATAGTCTGTTTAATTGTTTTTTAATCAGGTTATCTATGCTTGCCCTTGTTTCTCCTGCCAAAACTTTAGATTACCAAACTGCTTTACCTACCGATGCGTATACACAACCCAGATTGCTGCAACATTCCCAAGAATTGATCGAAGTTAGTCGCAAACTGTCAGCAAGTGAAATTGCAAGCTTAATGAGCGTCAGTGAAAAAATTGCCACCTTAAACGTCGATCGTTTTCGCGATTGGCAGCCAGAATTCAACTTTACCAATGCACGACAAGCCATGTTTGCTTTTAAAGGCGATGTCTATACCGGTTTAGATGCATATCATTTGTCAGAGTCGAACATTGAATATGCACAGCAACATTTACGAATGCTCTCTGGTCTATATGGTTTGCTACGTCCATTGGACTTGATGATGCCATATCGTTTAGAAATGGGAACCAAGCTGGCTAACCCACGCGGACATAATCTGTATGAGTTTTGGGGCAATCACATTACCGATTTAATTAACCAAGATTTAGAACAGGCAGGTTCTAAAATTTTGCTGAATATTGCTTCGGATGAGTACTATAAATCTGTGAAAGAAAGCAAAATCCAAGCAGAAATTATTAAACCTGTGTTTTTAGATCAGAAAAATGGCAAATATAAAGTCATTAGTTTCTATGCCAAAAAAGCACGTGGTTTAATGGCGCGTTATATGATTGAAAACCAAATTGATCAAATTGAAGGGTTAAAATCATTCCAGACAGATGGTTATTATTTTGATGCAGACAGCTCATTAAAAGGCGAGTTGGTCTTTAAACGAGATGAACAGGCGGCATAACGAAAGGGCCTTCCAATGGTGCAGTATACAAAACAGTTTCAGGACTATTGGGCGCTCACCGCAAAGCAACTGAGTTTGGATGACGATACCACTCAAAATTTCTATGCGTTGCTTTATGGCGCCTATAGTGAAGTGCAGCGGCATTATCATAGCATTCAACATATTGTTGAATGTTTAGAGCATTTTCATCAGATCAAAACCTATCTGGATGATACTTTGTCTGTTGAGTTGGCCATTTGGTTTCATGATGTCATTTATAACCCGAAAGCACATGATAATGAGCAGCAAAGCGCCGATTATATGCAACGGATGCTTGAAAATGTGCTTGGAGCTGAGCAAATTGCAAAGATCTATGCATGGATTTTGGCAACCAAAGCACATGCACCGACCGCTGACACTGATTTGGCTTATCTATTGGATATTGATCTGGTTATTTTAGCCAGCGATCCTATGCGTTTTGCTGAATATGAACGCCAAATTCAGCAAGAATATGCTTGGGTTGAGCCTTCACTTTATGTGCAGAAGCGCCAACAAGTGTTAAGGCACTTTTTAGAAACGCAGCCACTGTACCAGACACCATTTTTCCAAAAGTGCTATGAGCGTCTTGCTAAGCAAAACTTAGCCCAAGCTTTAGGTATTTAAAGCCCTTTAAATGCTTCGATGGCACGAACACGACTGGATTTTAAATCGACGATTGGTTTGGGGTAGTCCAAATCCATATTCTGCTGCTTCGCATAAGGCTCATGAATGCTTTTGGCATCTAAATGTGCAAGCTCTGGCAGCCACTGTCGAATATAATCACCATTGCTATCAAATTTCTGAGATTGGCTCACAGGGTTAAAGACTCGGAAGTAAGGTACAGCATCGGTGCCCGTCGAGGCACACCACTGCCATCCGCCATTATTGGCAGCTAAGTCACCATCAGCCAAATGTTGCATAAACCATTGCTCACCCAGACGCCAATCAATCAACAAGTTTTTAGTTAAGAACATTGCGACAATCATACGAACTCGATTATGCATCCAGCCTGTCTCAAGGAGTTGTCGCATGCCTGCATCCACAATTGGAATACCGGTACGACCTTGTTGCCATGCGTTTAAATCTTCAGGCGAATCTCGCCAAATAATATGCTGTGTATTGGCTTTAAATGGCCGATGTTTAGAGACATGTGGAAAATCAAATAAAATATGCTGATAAAACTCCCGCCAAAGTAATTCATCTAACCAAATCTGCTGGCCTGTGTTATCAATCATAAATTGACCGTGTTGAGCACGAAACAGGGCATTGAGACACTGGCGAATCGACACGATCCCGAGATTTAAATAAGTTGAAAGTTGGCTGGTGCTATTTAAAAATGGAAAGTCTCTCTCTTTTTGATAGTCACTAACTTTGTGATTAATAAAATCATCGAGCACTGAAAGCGCATATATTTCCGTTTCAGGCCAATAGGCTTTAATTTGATTTAAATCATTCGTATTCACATCAATCAGCGATTCAATGCGTGGAATGGCTGTATTTAAATCGGCAGGAAGCTGTATAGGTTGCTGTGCAGAAGGGAGAGGGTAACACTGCGGTAAGCCAATATTTAAGCGCTCATAACAGGTTTTTTTAAAAGCGCCAAAGACTTGATAGGGCTTACCAGATTGGTTACGAATACTGTTTAAGGGAAAGAGGGTTCGATCTTGGAAGAGCGTAAATTCAATGTGCTGCTGATTTAAGCATTGTTGAACTTCGGCATCGCGCTTAAGCTCATTCACGCCCATTTCGATATTTGCAAAGATTTGTTGTACTTGCAGTGTATGACATAAAGATGAAAGCTGACGTGGAATGTCTTGCCACAGCGGAATATTTAGAATGAGCAAAGGAATATTCAGTTGAGCAAGGCTCTGTTTTAAATCGTGCAATTGTCTGACATATAAATCAATTTTTACAGCCGCGTCATGATGTAATAGCCACTGTTGTGGGGATAGGATCACTAAAGCCAGCATAGGTCCATGTTGGCTTGCATGCCAAAGTGCAGCATGGTCGTGTATGCGAAGATCTTGTCTAAACCAAATTATGTTCATAAAAGGTTAATCAACTGTAATTTTTTGAAATATAAAATATTACAAAATTGAGCACTTTGATCATATTTTTTTCTCACTCGTTTAACTTAATCTTATGTTATTGAAATAATTAAATCAGAAAAAACTATAAAGTGTGAAGATGCTTTTTATCTGATAAATGTGTGACCCTTTGTATTATTTGTTATGATTTGTAATCATGCTAAAGCAGTTGTGGATATTGTGAATGTCATGAAAAAAATTCTAATCCCTATTTTTGTGGCTGCAGTTTGTTTGCTTGGGTTTGCTGTTTTTCAGGATACAGAAACGAAAAAACAGCAACAGTTGAATCAACTCATGAACAGTGCTGAGCCTAGAGTACAAAAGTTGAGTCCTTTCTCAAAGGCAAAGGCCGTGCCTGAAAAAGTTAGTAGCCCGCTTCAAAGTGATGCTGAAGCAATAATCGAGCAGGTCTCCATTAAAGTACTTTGATGCTTAAGATAGAATAAAATCATGTATAAATGACTTATCATGTTGAATTTTAATTAAAAATAAATTTAAAACAATTAAAAATCAGTGTGTTATAATTCGCGCCAAGATATATTGAATTTTAGATTTTGAGTCTAAAATGACGTTTTTGTTGAAAGCTGCATACGGTTTATGCGGCTTTTTTGTTTAGGTATATATGGTTCAACCCTGCGTTTGAACCATTCATGGCTAAATAAACTTTTCCTGAATTGAGGAAATTTGGCATATTCATTGCTTTAACTTCCAGAAATTTAATCAGATTTTCATCGTACTGAGTGTCGAAATTTTTTGGCAGTTATACAGTTTTAAAAGTTTATTTACAGGGGCTAGGTCATGACGACTCCTAATCCATCTTCAGAAAATATGCTCGAGCGTATGTTCAAACTGAGTGAAAATAAAACCAGTTTTCGTACAGAGCTTCTTGCAGGTGTAACCACATTCTTAACCATGTGTTACATCATTATTGTGAATCCAATGATTTTATCCGAAACGGGGATGGATCATGGTGCTGTCTTTGTAGCGACTTGTCTTGCAGCCGCAATTGGCTGTTTGGTTATGGGTATTGTTGCAAATTATCCAATTGCATTAGCACCAGGTATGGGCTTAAACGCTTACTTTACCTATTCGGTGTGTATGGGTATGGGTGTGCCTTGGCAGACTGCTTTAGCTGCAGTGTTTGTATCAGGTTTGGTGTTCATTGCGATCAGTATGTTTAAGATCCGTGAAGCCATTGTGAATGCAATCCCAATGTCGCTTAAGCTTGCGATTGGCGGCGGAATTGGTTTATTCCTTGCGTTGATTGCTTTAAAAAATGCAGGCGTTATTGTGGACAATCCAGCGACTTTGGTTGGATTGGGCGACTTAAAGCAACCGACGGTTCTTTTGGCTTTATTTGGCTTCTTGATGGTGGTTGTACTGCATCACTTTAAAGTGCGTGGTGCCATTATTATTAGTATCTTGGCTTTAACTGCAATTTCAACAGCTATGGGCTTAAGCGAGTTTAAAGGTGTTGTTGGTGAGATTCCATCAATTGCTCCAACATTCATGCAAATGGACTTTGAAGGTCTATTTACGGCAAGCTTGGTGGGTGTCATCTTTGTATTTTTCTTGGTCGATTTATTTGACTCAACAGGTACATTGGTGGGTGTGTCACATCGTGCAGGCTTACTGAAAGATGGCAAGCTTCCACGTTTGAAAAAAGCATTATTTGCAGACTCAACCGCAATTGTTGCTGGTGCAGCATTAGGTACATCTTCGACGACACCATATATTGAGTCGTCTGCGGGCGTTGCTGCTGGTGGCCGTACAGGTTTAACCGCAGTTGTGGTCGGTGTGTTATTTATCTTATGTTTGTTTTTAGCACCTCTAGCTCAATCTGTACCTGGTTTTGCAACAGCTCCAGCATTGTTATTTGTTGGTGTGTTGATGATTCAGGGGATTACCCATATTGATTGGGATGATATTACTGAAGCTGTACCTGCGTTCTTAACCATTGTATTTATGCCATTTACCTACTCAATTGCAGATGGTATTGCGATGGGCTTTATTAGCTATGCATTGGTTAAATTGTTCACCGGTAAAGCGGCGACTGTACCGTACATGGTGTGGATCGTGGCTGTGCTTTGGGCATTAAAATTCGCGTTATTTGGTGGCTAATTCATCAAATAGTGATAAGGGTGTAAACTCAGTTTACGCCCTTTTTTATTTTAAAGAGGAAAATATATGAGTCAATTGGAGCTCATTCGTGCTTTACCAAAAGCTGAATTGCATGTGCATATTGAAGGGACATTTGAGCCAGAACTCATGTTTGCAATCGCACAGCGTAATCAAATAGACATTCCTTATAAGTCGGTTGAAGAAGTGAAACAGGCTTATAATTTTCACAATCTGCAATCATTTTTAGACATTTATTATGCAGGTGCAAATGTACTGATTCATGAGCAAGACTTTTATGACTTGGCTTGGGCGTATTTTGAAAAATGTGCCGAAGATCGTGTAGTGCATACCGAAATGTTCTTTGATCCACAAACGCATACTGACCGCGGTATTGCTTTTGAAACAGTGATTAATGGTCTGCAACGCGCATGTGATGATGCCAAGGCAAAATTTGGCATTAGTTCGCATTTGATTATGTGTTTCTTGCGTCATTTAAGTGAAGAAGCAGCCCTTGAAACTTTAGCACAGGCATTGCCGTATAAAGATCAAATCATTGGTGTAGGCTTGGACTCAAGCGAAGTTGGACATCCTCCTTCAAAGTTTGAACATGTCTTTGCTAAAGCACGTGAAGCAGGCTTTTTAGTGGTTGCGCATGCGGGTGAAGAAGGTCCAGCAGAATATGTGTGGGAAGCTTTAGATTTGCTTAAAGTGAATCGTATTGACCACGGTGTGCGTTCTGAAGAAGATCCTGTATTAATGCAGCGTTTGATCGCGGAGAAAATGCCACTGACAGTTTGTCCGCTCAGTAACTTAAAGTTATGTGTCGTTGAAGATATGGCACAGCACAATATCCGCCGTTTGTTGCAACAAGGTGTGCAAGTAACAGTAAATTCAGACGATCCATCGTACTTTGGTGGTTATATGAATGATAACTTTATTGCCATTACAGATGCGTTAGACTTAACAGCAGCTGAGCTAAAACAATTGGCGTTGAACTCTTTTGAAGCGTCATTTATTTCGGCAGAAGAGAAGCAAAAATGGGCGGCTGAAATTGCAGCTATTGCTTAATCTAATGTCCTTTTAAAGACAGAGTTCGCTCTGTCTTTTTTATGTGAGGTTGATATGAAAAAAATCATTGCATTGCTTGTGGTTATTTTTGTGCTCTTTGCAGTTTATTTACTCAAAACCGATACTGGGTTAACGCAAAAACTACTAAAGCCTGTGGTGGTGTATCAGTGCGGTGTAGAGCTTGAAGCGACAAGGTTGTGGAAAGTCAGTACAGCATTGCTTGGTGAAGAGAAAAAGAATCAGCTCCAAACGCAAATCTGTGGTTGCGTGGGTGAAAATGCGTTAAACGATATTCCAGCAACAACTTTGTTGCGTGCAGTGGTTGATGAACAAGTCAAAAAACAGGTGGTCCAACAGGGCGTGTTGAATACGCTGAAAGGATGTGTGGTGGATGAAGTCCTAAAAGCAACAGATTGATGCTTTTAGGCTAATTCAACTTGGTCTTACTTTGCTTGTTTGGTCATGCTATTTAACACATTATCTTTATCAATAAAGTGGTGTTTCAGTGCTGCTACAATATGACCCACTAACAGCAATCCTGCAGCCCATGAAATCCAGATATGTAAAGGTTTTACGATTGCGAGTAATTCAGGGTTGTCTTGTACTAAACGGGGAATTTCAAAAAGGTACAATACAGGCGCAGGGTGCCCAGCACTCCAGCTAAATAAACAGCCAGTAATTGGCAAAGCCAACAAAATGAAATATAAAGCCAAATGACCGAGGTGTGCCATTTTTTGCATGAACGGTGACATACTGTCTGGAAGTTTGGGTGCAGGGTGGGTATAGCGCCAAAAGATACGAATCACCACCAGAAAAATAATCGTGGTTGCAATGTTCTTATGTAAGGTAATGACATCCCCTTTAAAGCTACCATCAGCATCATAGCTGAGGAAGTTTCAGCTATAAAAACCAATCAGCCAAGCAGCAATAAAGATAATTGCCATGAGCCAATGCAGGATTTGAGCAGTACGCGTGTAATGGGTATTTGCCGAGTTCATTAGATTCACATCCATTTTTATGTTGCGCTATTTTATAGAACTATAGATAGGTCAAAAATGTAGTAGATGCAACATAGCGTTGATATTCTGCAACGCTGCACAGACCAATGGCGCATGACTGATCTAAAACCGTGCAATAAGCGAAAGATATTAAAATGGCATGGAAATAGTGTTTCCGTAAATAGCAAAGATTCGGCAAAATACGCGCACTTTAACTGTTATAAATGGATATATCCGTGAAAAAAATGATTGCAGTGCTTGCTCCTTTGGCTTTGATCCTTTCGGCTTGTACAACGACTGATATGGCAACGACCAATACGACGACCACCACACAACAACTGGGTACAGCAGCGCTTAAAATTGCCATTAATGCAAAATGTACGACTGAGTTGAATAATCTGCCAGCATGGAAAACAGCAACCAAATTTATGACGGCTGATCAAAAAACCGATATTCAAACCGAAATTTGTGGTTGTGTCAGTGAGAAAGCCCCACAAAATATTACCGCTGTCGATGTGGCAACAGCGGCCATTGACCCTGCGGCGCGTACAACCATTATTAGCAATGCTGTGACGAAAACCATCAATGCATGTGTGGCTGAAGCGGTGAATTAAGTTGTGATATATCAAAGAAGCGGGGGACATGCCTCGCTTCTTTGCAGTTTTTTTGTACTTTTTGGTGTTTATCTTTTATATTGATGTGAATAATAACAATTGAAGCCTGATTTCTTTTACAACAAAGGGTGTATCTGTATGAAAAATGTGAACCGTACCGGGTTTGTCGGAGAGTTTTTTATTTAAGTTAGGCCACCTGACCTAACGGGTTAATCTTATCATAGTACATTGCTTCAAAATCAAAAGGTGATACATAACCTAGTGCACTATGTACACGCTCTTTATTGAACCAATCTACCCAATTTAGTGTCGCAAGTTGTACATCTGCTAAACCTTGCCAATCTGCTTTTAGATATTCAATCACCTCTGTTTTGTATAAGCCATTCACCGTTTCAGCCAAAGCATTATCGTATGAATCACCAGTCGTACCGACTGATGCTCGTAAATTTGCTGCTTCTAAACGATTGGTATAGCGAATGGAAAGATATTGCACACCTCTGTCGGAATGATGAATCACATTCTTTGGCATGCCTCGATCATGCAATGCTTGCTCCAATGCATCGAGCACCATATCTGTATTCATCCGTGTCGATACTTTCCATCCAACAATTGCTCGTGAGAACACATCAATAATAAATGCAGTATAAACCCAGCCTGAATTTGTTTGAATATACGTAAAGTCACTCACCCACAGTTGGTCAGGATGATCAGCAGTAAAATTACGTTTCACTAAATCATCTGCTCGTTTTTGATCCTCTCGGCTACGGGTGGTTTGTTTGTTCTTACCCCGCCAAACACCTTGTATACCTAGCTTTTGCATTAATCGAGCAACAGTACAGCGTGCAATAATATAGCCTTCACGTTTCAGTTTTTGCCAGACTTTACGTACACCATACCGACCTGAACTTTCCTTCCAAATTTGTTTAATCTCCTCAGCATGATGCAAGTCATGTAAATCTCGCTTTGCTCGATGTTCCCTTGCGAAGCAATGCTTCTCATCGCAGAGATCTAGAGTCCGGTAATAGGTTGAAGGTGCGATCGGTAAAATTCTACAAATCGCATCAACACCATATAAGTCTTTATTGTTATGGATGAAATCCACCATTATTTGTGTGGGCGGTCGAGCTCCGCCTGGGCGAAAAAAGCGGCTGCTTTACGTAGAATTTCATTGGCACGCTTTAATTCTTTAATTTCACGTTCCATTTGCTTCATTTTTTCTTGATCAGATATCTGTTGTACTCTAATAGGATTTTGCTGATCTAAATGCTTTTGATGCCAGGCACGAAGTGTTTCAGGAGTACAACCAATCTTAGGCGCAATTGCTGTGATTGCAGCCCAAGTAGAAGGATAATCTTTTTCAGATTCAATCAATAATTGAACCGCTCTTTCTCTGATTTCAGGGGTATATTTTAATTTTGTCATCGGGGTAGTCTCTCAGAATATTGACTCTCCGACAAACCCGGTACGGTTCAATGATAAGTTAATTCTCTGTTTGTTTGGCTCGCTTATACTTTCCGCTTGTGTATCGAATCCTTTATCTAGCTCAGATGATGATGGAATCTCGGCTATTAAAATGGCCTCACATGCAAAATGTATGGATGAAATAGAAACTAATCCGACATGGATCATGGGCAGTAAGCTGTTATCAGAAGACCAAAAACAAAAGAAAAAACGTGAAGTATGTAACTGTGTGGGTGATAACTCACCCAAAGTGTTGTCTAAAGAGCAGTTGGCTTTGGCGGCAATTGATCCCAAAGCAAAGGCAACCTATGGTGCTTTAGCAGCAACAAAAACAACAGCCACATGCGCCTCTGAAATGCTAAACTAAGCCGAATAAATTGTTAAATTTTAGAATGGCTGTTGATCAGCCATTTTTTATGAGAGTAGAAAATGCAAATTGCAGGTGCAGATGAGGCAGGGCGCGGCCCTTTGGTGGGTTCAGTGGTCGCTGCTGCGGTAATATTAGACCCGAATAACCCGATACAAGGGTTAAATGATTCCAAAAAACTGACCGAAAAAAAACGTGAAAAACTTTTTGTCGAAATTCAGGAAAAAGCATTGGCATGGGCGATTGCTGAGGCGAGTGCTGCTGAAATTGATGAGATCAACATTTTACAAGCATCTTTGCTTGCGATGCGCCGCGCGGTTGAACAGCTTGCAATACAGCCTGAACATGTCTTGGTTGATGGTAATAAAATTCCACAAGGCTTGAGTATGAGCTGTGAGGCAATTGTGGGCGGGGATGCTTTACATGCTGAAATCTCAGCGGCGAGTATTTTGGCCAAAGTGACACGTGACCATCAAATGATTGAGATGGATCGAAAATATCCTCAGTTTGGTTTTGCCAAACACAAAGGTTATCCAACCAAAGCGCATTTTGAGGCGATTGCTGAACATGGGGTCATTGACGAGCATCGTCGTAGTTTTGGGCCTGTAAAGAAAGTAATTGAGGCACTTGAGCAAAAAGAGACTGTATAAAAATTTAAAGCGGCCAATCGGGCCGCTTTATATCTGAATGTTTCAATCTTAACGATTGAAATTATTCTGCTGTGCACCTTCATCTTCAAATGCAGGCTGGTAGTCCTGATCAAGATGTTGAAGATGTTCATGCATTGCACGTTCATGCTGAATGCGTTGATAAATCTCTTCACGATGTACAGATACTTCTTTGGGAGCATTGACACCAATACGAACTTGGTTGCCTTTGACACCAAGTACAGTAACACTTACTTGATCCCCAATCATTAATGTTTCACCGACGCGTCGGGTCAAAATCAGCATGTTTATCTCCTTGCAAAACGCTAAACCTGCAGTTGTACTAAAGTAAAATACATAATTTTTTGTATTTAAAAAAATTTAAACAAATGTTTAATACAACCACATGACACTTGAATTTTTAGATATCTAGTGACATTAGGTATAACATTCATCTAAATTTAAGAAAGCCTCGGGCTTAATATAACAGAGCCACTATAGAAAAAACTATAGTGGCCCCTGATTTTTGTAGTCTTTTGCAAAAACTGTCAGACAATGACAAGTTTTTCGCAAGATTGCTTAAGCACGTGCGCTTGATTCACCATGTTCACGGTCTAAACCGAAAGCAGTGTGTAAAGAACGTACAGCAAGTTCTAAGTAGTTTTCTTCAATAATCACGGAAATTTTGATTTCTGAAGTTGAGATCATCAAAATGTTGATGCCTTCATCAGCTAGGGCAGTAAACATTTTACTTGCAACACCTGCATGCGAACGCATACCAACACCTACAATTGACACTTTAACAATGTCATCACGTGTAGCAACTTCGCGCGCACCAATAGCTTGAGCAGTTTCTTGAAGAATTTTTGTTGCTTTTGCAAGTTCGCCACGGTTTACCGTGAAAGTGAAGTCAGTTGTACCATCTTCTTCAACATTTTGGATAATCATATCCACTTCAATGTTGGCATTACCAATAGGCGATAAAATTTTAGATGCAATACCTGGTTCATCAGGAACACCTAGAATCGTAAGTTTAGCTTCGTCACGGTTAAATGCGATACCAGAGATAATTGGTTGTTCCATGTTGTCTTCCGCCTCAGTGGTGATTAGTGTTCCGACGTTCTTTTTAAAGTCTTCGTCGAATGCGCCATCATCGTCATTATCAAAACTTGATAATACGCGTAAAGGCACTTGGTATTTTCCTGCAAATTCAACCGAACGAATTTGTAGAACTTTAGAACCAAGTGATGCCATTTCCAGCATTTCTTCAAATGAAATACGGTCTACTTTTTTCGCTTTTGGTGCAACGCGTGGGTCAGTCGTATAAACGCCATCTACATCTGTATAGATTTGGCATTCATCTGCTTTTAATGCTGCAGCAAGTGCTACACCAGAAGTATCTGAACCGCCACGGCCGAGGGTGGTGGTGTTACCATCGGCATCGAAGCCTTGGAAACCAGCAACCACGATCACACGACCAGCATCTAAATGCGCAGTCATGGTGTCAGTATCAATCGACTCGATACGTGCTTTGGTAAACGCATTGTCTGTTTTGATACCGACTTGGCGACCCGTAAGTGACTTAGCTTCAACGCCAATAGAATTGAGCGCCATTGCTAACATTGAAATCGTTACCTGTTCACCCGTAGAAACCATTTGGTCTAATTCTCGTGGGTCAGGGGTTTCGGTAATGGCTTTCGCTAAAGCAAGTAGACGATTGGTTTCGCCACTCATTGCTGATACAACCACTACAACCTTGTGGCCGTGGTCATGCCAACGCTTTACACGACGAGCAACATTTAAAATGCGCTCTGGAGTACCCATAGAGGTACCGCCATATTTTTGAACGATTAATGCCATAGTTGTTCCATATAAACCATGACCCTGAATGCATCATTCAGGGTCAGTTACACAAAAGGTGAAGTTTTATTTCGCTTCAAGCCAAGCAGTTAAATCTGCCATCACTGTTGCAAACTTCTCGTTTAGTGGCGCGCCACCTTGTGCTAAGTCAGGTTTGCCACCACCTTTACCACCAAGCTCAGTTGCTAGATGTTTGATGATGTCACCTGCTTTAATAGAAGCAGTAAAGTCTTTTGCTACAGATGCAATCAGGCTAACTTTGTCACCTTCAACACCAGCAAGTACGATGACTGCATTTTCTAATTTTGATTTCACACCGTCATGTAGGTTACGAAGTGATTTCGCATCCATGTTTTGAACAGTCGTGATCAGCGTTTGACGACCCGCAAGCGTTTGAACTTGGCTAAGAAGTTCAGCAGCTTGGAAGCTGGCAAGTTTTTGATTGAGTTGCTCAATCTGTTTTTGCAAGCTTGATGCTGTGTCGACTAAGGCTTCAACTTTTTCTAAAGTTTGGTCTTTTTGAGCTTTCAATAAACCATTGATGGTGTTGATATCACGGTCAGCTTTTTGAGCAACTTCAATGGCTTTGGTACCTGTTACCGCTTCAATACGACGCACACCTGCAGCTACACCACCTTCAGAAGTGATTTTGAACAAGCCGATGTCGCCCGTGCGTTTAACGTGAATACCACCACACAGCTCAATTGAGAAGTTCTTTTCTTCAATGATTGAACCCATTGAAAGTACACGAACTTCATCGCCATATTTTTCACCGAACAACATCATCGCGCCTTTTGCTTTCGCAGATTCGATGTCTAAAAGCTCAGTAGAAACTGCAGTGTTGGCAATTACTTCAGCGTTTACAAGACGTTCAATTTCTTGAAGCTGTTCAAATGACACAGGTTGATCGTTGGCAAAGTCAAAACGTAAGATGTCTGAGGCAACCAATGAACCTTTTTGTTGTACGTGTTCACCTAAGATTTGACGTAGTGCAGCATGTAAAAGGTGAGTTGCAGAGTGGTTGCGTGCAGTTGCAGCGCGGATGTCTGCTTTGACTGTTGCTTCAACATTTTGAGCAACCTTAATGCTACCTACAGTAACAATCCCTTGGTGGACAAAAGCACCGCCCGATTTCTTGGTGTCTTGGACTTCAAAAATACCCGTGTCGTTTTTGAAAATACCCGTGTCACCAATTTGACCGCCGCTTTCTGCATAGAACGGAGTTTGGTTCAGTACGATGAGGGCTTCGTCACCTTCAACCACTTCATCAACTTGTTCTCCATCTTTGTAGATTGCGATAATTTGACCTTCGCCAACCGTTGCATCATAGCCATCAAACTGAGTTTCGCCTTCAACTTTAACAACAGAGTTGTAGTCAATCGCGAATTTACCTGCATCACGTGCACGTTGACGTTGCGCAGCCATTTCAACTTCAAAGCCTGCTTCATCAATGGTTAAATCACGTTCACGTGCGATGTCAGCAGTCAGGTCAGTTGGGAAACCGTAAGTATCATACAGTTTAAACACCACTTCACCTGGAATCACTGAACCTTTCAGTTGAGCCAATTCACCTTCAAGCAATTTCAAACCTTGCTCTAGAGTTTTAGCAAATTGTTCTTCTTCTTTCAGCAATTGCGCTTCAATACGTACTTTCTGTGCTTCAAGTTCTGGGTAAGCTTGACCCATCACTTCAATTAAAGGTTGCAACATTTTATGGAAGAATGAACCTGTTGCACCTAGCTTGTTACCATGACGAACTGCACGACGGATAATACGACGTAGTACATAACCACGACCTTCATTGGATGGGTTTACACCATCAGCAATCAGGAATGAACATGAACGTGCGTGATCCGCAACCACTTTAAGTGATGCAGGATATTGAACTGGTGTACCTTTTTCGCGAGCTTCTGCTTCAAGTGCAGCGGTATCTAAACCAATAATTTCAGCGGCTGCTTTGAGTAAGTGTTGGAACAGGTCAATTTCGTAATTTGAGTTAACATGTTGTAAAACAGCAGAAATACGCTCTAAGCCCATACCTGTATCAACAGAAGGCGCCGGAAGAGGGTGTAATACGCCATCCGCAGTACGGTTAAACTGCATGAAAACGTTGTTCCAAATTTCAATGAAACGGTCGCCGTCTTCTTCAGGTGTGCCTGGTAAGCCACCCCAAATATGGTCGCCATGGTCAAAGAAGATTTCAGAACATGGACCACAAGGACCTGTATCACCCATTGCCCAGAAGTTATCTGATGCGTATTGACCACCTTTGTTGTCGCCAATACGAATAATACGGCTAGCATCTAAACCAATTTCTTTGTTCCAGATGTCAAATGCTTCGTCGTCAGTGTGGTAAACCGTTGCGTAGAGTTTGTCTTTAGGCAGTGCTAACCAAGCTTCACCAGTGAGGAAATCCCATGCAAATTTGATCGCATCACGTTTGAAGTAGTCGCCAAATGAGAAGTTACCTAACATTTCAAAGAAGGTATGGTGACGTGCGGTATAACCGACATTGTCTAAGTCGTTGTGTTTACCACCTGCGCGGACACATTTTTGTGAAGACACTGCACGTACATAATCACGTTTTTCTAGGCCTAAGAAACAATCTTTAAATTGGTTCATACCCGCGTTGGTAAACAACAAAGTAGGGTCGTTGGCGGGAACTAGAGAACTCGACGCGACACGTGTATGCCCTTGCGATTCAAAGTAGCTTAAAAAAGCTTCGCGAATTTCAGCTGATGTCATAAAACGAGTACTCACAACCAAGTCACTCCATAATTTCGATTTGGCTAATAGTAGCTGAAGAAAGTCTTATTCTAAATACGCTGACTTCAGATACTGGCTTAAAAATTTTAAAACGCCAAATTATAACGGAAAAAGGATGTTGCACCAATCACTTTAAGGCGAATTGATGACATTTCTATGTATTCGATAGTTCTAAGATTTTGCTTGTTATTGTTGGATATTTATATCATTTCGTGGAAATGAGTTGATTAGTGCGAGGTGGTCAGGCCGGTCAATTTATCACTTAAGGGTTCATATTCATCATCTTCACTGATGGATGATAGAAAAAGAAAGCTTAACCAAATCTGTATAAATCCATTAATATAAGCCTGCTTTATCTTTCATCATTTTATACATAAGGGCAAGTCATGCAACGAGTGGCGATAAATGGATTTGGTCGAATCGGACGTAATGTACTTCGCGCTTGGTTTGAAAATCCAAAGAACTTTCAGTTTGAAATCGTCGCGGTAAATGATGTAGCAGATGTAGAAACCTTATTGCATTTATTTAAATATGACACCACGCATGGGCGCTTTCCCGGAAAAGTCGATTTAAGTTATGAAAATGAAAGGATTTATTTACATCTTTCTAAAGATCAATCGCAGCTCAAGGTTGAAGTATTGTGTCAGGCAAACCCGCAGAATTTACCTTGGTCAAGTCTCCATGTAGACGTGGTTCTAGAGTGCACAGGTTTATTTCGCTCGCGTGAAGCAGCAACAGGGCATATCAGTGCCGGTGCAAAGCGGGTCATTATCGGTGCGGCACCTTTTGACTCGGTTGATGCCGCAATTGTGTATGGGGTGAATCACCATGAGGTCAAAGTCAGTGACCAAATCATTTCCAGTGTGTCATGTACTACGCAGGCCTTAGTGCCTTTGGTTAAAATCATTGATGATGCTTTTGGGATTGATACTGCACTCATGACGGAAATTCATGCAGTGACTGCCGATCAGTCTGTATTGGATCATGCGCATCGTGATTTAAGACGTGCTCGTGCTTCAGGTCAAAACATTATCCCAACGACATCGTCTGCTTTAGGTGCTTTAAAACAAGTCATGCCGAAAATGGCCGATCGTATCGATGGTTATTCGATTCGTGTGCCAACGATTAATGTGGCGGCAATTGATTTAACTTTTATTTCGCAAACACCAATTACCGACCATAAAATTAATGAAGTACTGATTCAGGCGGCGAAGTCAGACTACCGTGAAATTATGGATGTGACGGATGAACCTTTGGTGTCTTCAGATTTTAATCATTCACCCTATTCACTTATTGTTGATTTAACGCAAACCATGGTGGTGGGGCATCAAGCTAAAGTCTTTGCGTGGTATGACAATGAGTGGGGCTATGCAAACCGCTTATTAGATTTGTGTGAATCTTTTAGTGCGTCAACTACCTAAAGGTTTTTATTTTTAAGCATCTTTTACTCTGAAAACAAGATGATAGGCATAGACCGAATACAGACTTGTGGTTATCATGAATTTATAAACGAAAATAATGTAGAGCGGTGCTTATGTTGATCTTAATTTGGGGATTTATTTTGTTGTTGGCGGTCGCTGTCATTTTTTTAATTTGGTTTCAATTTAAAAATCAGGCAGATAAAACCGATCCAAGCGTAGAGCAAAATCAGCTGCAAGAAAAAGTACATCATCTTGAAGAAAATTTAAAAAAGACCTTGGAAATTATGCAAGATCTTGCAAAAAAAATGCATGTGCAACAGGAAGTGATCGAACAGACTACGTCTAAGTTGCAAAAAGTTGAGTTACAAAACGCTGAATTGGTGAATATTCTCGCTAAAGCTGTACAGCCTGAACGCTAAAAATTCAGTTTAGATGAGCACGGTACGTAATAATGCCGCGCTCAGCATACTAATCACAACGGTTGGTAAAAGTGAAAAGCGTGAAGCTGCAATCAATGTGATGGCAATGGCGAGTAGATCTGCGACATTGTCTTTGACAAAATAAGGTGCAATTACTGAAATAAGTACGCAGCCTGGAACAACTTCCAAAATCTTTCGTTGTTTGTTGCTTAAAGCTTTATTTTTCAGCAAAACATAGCCCAATATACGCGTCAGATAAGTGGTTGCTGCGACCAATAAAATTGCGCCAAGTGTAGTGCTGTGGATCATAGCTCATCCTCCTGAATAAATAAGAAGGCAGAGGCGATGCCACAGATTGCCCCAATAGGCACATACCAACCCGTCGGTAAATATAAATAAGCAATGGCCGCACTGATTAGACTGATAAGCCAAGGGCGTGCGGCGCTAAAGCCTTTCCACATACCACGCAGTAAAACCAAAAATACTGCAGCAAAGGCCATATCAAATCCATAACGGTGAACATCGCCTAGCAAAGGACCAAGAATGGCACCTAAGCTGGTAAAACTGACCCACATCAAGTACAGAGCAAAACAGATGCCTGCGTAGTAGGGCATGCTAAAGGCCTGTTGTAGCCCAAATCTTTTCTTCTTTTCTGCATCGGCAAGAGCTGCGGCCCAACTTTCATCACACATGAAAAACAGGGCAGGGAAAACCTGTCGATTAGGCAAATGGCGTAAATAGGGCACGAGACTTGCACCCATGAGCAAATGACGGCTATTGACTAAAAAAGTAATGAAAATTAAAACGAGAAAATTTGGTGGATTGGTCCAGACCTCGAGCACGGCAAACTCGGAACCGCCCGCAAAGTTTAGGCCAGTAAATAATGGAACTTCTAAATGGCTAAAGCCTTTTTGAGTGGCTTGTGTTCCTAGGACCAAAGCAAAAGGAATAATGCC
Organism: Acinetobacter sp. AB03; assembly: GCF_058107045.1. NCBI lineage: Bacteria > Pseudomonadati > Pseudomonadota > Gammaproteobacteria > Moraxellales > Moraxellaceae > Acinetobacter > Acinetobacter sp. AB03. The sequence goes on from NZ_JBUEBA010000002.1 coordinate 967,499, forward strand.
CAGCAGCATGGGGATAGATGTTTTAATACCACGTTTAAACTCGACGTAATCTGTAGAGTCATTGAGTTCTTGAGTCGTATTTCTAAGGGAGAACATTTTAAATCGCCTATGCGTGCTAGGTTTTGGTGCAGTAGGTGAATAAGTTTAGGCTTTTTCCGAAGATATTTTTTGCTTTATTTAGCTTAATATAGGTCTTGTTTGGAATAATATGCTGTAATTGGTTAAATATGAGCAAAATTATGCTTTAGGAGGTGAAATTTATGGATCAAACCGATAAACGTATATTGCAAGTGCTACAAGTTGATGGAAAACTTCAAAATAATGAGTTGGCTCAGCGTATCGGACTGTCTGCCTCACCGTGTTTAAGGCGAGTAAAACAGCTAGAAGAAGACGGGATTATTCGGGCTTATGTGGCTTTGGTTGATCCTGCTAAGGTGAATCTGCGTTTGACCGTGTTTGCACGCATTTGGCTAAAAAGTCAGGATCCGCAAACTGTGAACCAATTTGTTGAATCGATTCGTGAAGTTTCTGAAGTGGTCGAGTGTCATTTAATGGCAGGGGATTGTGATTTCTTTTTACGTATTGTGGTTGCAGACTTAGACGCCTATCGACAGTTTCAAATCCATCGCTTGAATAAAATCCCCAATATACAAAGTATTAAAACAGAAATTCCTTTGCAAAATATCAAACAAACCACAGAACTGCCGATTTGGTAGCTCAAAAGTTGATAACAAAATCGCCCGTGAATGTGACAGCATGACTCAAAGTGATAGACTTGCACTCTAGTCATGCTGCTTAGGATGTTATGACTCTTCGTTTAAAAAGCCTTCTTTAATTTCTTTAGGTAGATCTGCGTGCCACCATGCATAAATACTGGCTTTAATTTCTTCATCTTCTTCAGGATCATTTAGGGGTTCATCATCTTCACGAACCAGTTCATCACCTTCAAATTTGAACCAAAACTCCCAAGGATCATCATCACCGCAACCCCATGCTTGCGCATGGATGTCTGGAAGCAAGGCTTTCAGGAAGAACAAAATCGCTTCCATGAACTCATCACCTGATGAACCATGGACAAAGTGTGCGATGGAATAACCCGCGAGGGAGTATAGCGATTCAGGACCTAAGTCAAACTCGATATTATCGACGGTATTTAAAATATCTTCGGCCAGTTCAGCGCCATGTTCTGTATTGATGTCACAGACTAAAGCCGTAAATTGACTCGTATCGCCGCGATGTTCTTGAAATAATCGGTCTAATTTTGACATGATTTGAGCATCTGCATGCTTGTAATATAAGTTGCTATGCATTTCCATCGAATTTTCCCCAAGTGAAAAATATGTGATTAAAAGTGTTATCTGTATAACGCCGTTGTATTTATTGTTGCTGTTAAATTGAGCTGAAGTATAAAAGAATGTGTCTTTTGTGCAAGCACAGGTATAAATGGAAATAAAATATAAAACAAAGTCTTATATGAATTTTTCCAATCTGTGCAGAGCGCTAGGATGAGTTAATATTATTTATTCTGATACTTGGGCATTGTCTAAAGCTATGTTTTGAATGGTTCGCTCAAAATCGGTAAGAATTTATAAAATTGT
>NZ_JBUEBA010000002.1:969196-1148462 GCF_058107045.1 Acinetobacter sp. AB03
GATTAATACAATTTTATTTTTATTTTTTTGTTCTTTTCGGGTAATTTTGGCGACTGGAAATAAAAGACGACATCAAGAATGAGTTTAGAAAATACAGAATCGACCTCTGAACAGGGTGATTTAAAACGGAGTTTATCCAACCGCCATTTACAACTCATTGCGATTGGCGGTGCGATTGGTACAGGTTTATTTATGGGGTCGGGGAAGACGATTAGTCTCGCTGGGCCATCTATTTTAATCATTTACATGATTATTGGTTTTATGGTGTTTTTGGTCATGCGCGCGCTTGGCGAATTACTGCTGTCTAACTTGAAGTACAAATCGTTTATCGATTTCTCTACCGATTTGATTGGGCCGTGGGCAGGCTATTTCGTTGGTTGGACCTATTGGTTATGTTGGATCACGATTGGTATCGCGGACTTATCAGCCATTATTTATTACCTTCAGTTCTTTAATGGAGGGATGCCGTTCACACCTGGGGAAGGGGTGATGATCAGTGTTGCGGCCATTGTGTTCATCATGGGCTTGAACTTGGTCACGGTGAAACTGTTTGGTGAGCTGGAGTTTTGGTTTGCACTGATTAAGATTATTGCCATTGTGGTGTTGATTGCCGTTGGTTTATGGATGATCTTTACAGGTTTCACTTCAACGACGGGTGAAATTGCATCATTTAGTCATCTTTGGTCACATGGAGGAATGTTCCCAACAGGCGTGACAGGCTTCCTTGCGGGTTTCCAAATTGCGATCTTTGCCTTTGTAGGTGTAGAGCTGGTCGGTACCACGGCTGCTGAAACTAAAGACCCAGAAAAGAATTTGCCTAAAGCGGTGAACTCGATTCCAATTCGTATCATTGTTTTCTATGTGCTGTCTTTAGTGATTGTAATGTCTGTGACACCATGGAACGTGATTGATCCGGCGGTTTCGCCTTTTGTGAACTTGTTTAGTCAAGCGGGTATTGCAGCAGCAGCAATCATCATGAACTTGGTGGTATTGTCTTCTGTGATGTCATCAATGAATAGTGGTGTGTTTTCAACGTCGCGTATGTTGTTTGGTTTGTCTCGTGAAGATCAAGGACCAAAAGCATTTGGCCACTTAAACAAGCGTGCTGTTCCTGCAAATGCATTGTACTTTTCAGCAATTTGTTTACTGTTAGGTGCTGCACTGCAGTACTTTGTACCGAACACCGTTGAAGCCTTTACTTTGGCAACTACACTGTCGACGATTTTGTTTATCTGCGTCTGGATTATGATTATCTGGAGCTACATTGTGTATTACAAAACACGTCCAGAGTTACATGCAAAATCGACCTTTAAATTACCGGGTGGTCTGTTTACCTGTTGGTTTGTGATTGTTTTCTTCATTGGCGTGATCTATGTGTTATCACTAGAAGCCGATACCATGAAAGCTTTAATGGTGAGTCCAATTTGGTTCATCATTTTGATTATTGGTTATTTTGGTTTCTACAAACCGAAACATAAATAATCGATACGATTGAGAAAAACGCCAGTCTTTAACTGGCGTTTTTTTTTAACTCACTATAATCTTTAGAGCTTAGTGGTTTGGTCATGTATGTTGATCAGGTTATACTTCTTCAAAATATCAAATAGGTGATCAGATGCGTTCTGTCATTTGCTGCATCAGTGTCTTGGTGATGAGTACTGCATTCGTCGGTTGTGGTCAGTCTGGTACATTACATATGCCAAATGATCCAAACTACGACAAGCGAGCGAAATATTTGCTTTATAAAGACGCAGCATCTAAGCCGTCTGCACAAAAGGAAGATACAGCGCCCGTGAAGCAAGAGTTTGCTGCACCTTCAGTTGAAACCAATCAGCCTTAATACCTTAAACGCTTCATAGAAAGGATACATTCATGAGTTTTACCCGCAATCATGGGGTTTTGCATGCTGAGCAATGCTCACTGCAACAGCTTGCGCAGCAATTTGGTACACCACTGTATGTTTATTCAAAAGCGACTTTTGAAAAACACTTTACAGAGATGGATCGTGCTTTTGACTTTATCGATCATCAAATTTGTTTTGCGGTTAAGTCAAACTCAAACATTGCGGTGTTGAATATCCTTGCAAAGCTCGGTGCGGGTTTTGATATTGTGACCGGCGGAGAGCTGGCTCGTGTACTAAAAGCGGGTGGCGATGCTTCTAAAATTGTCTTTTCGGGTTTGGGTAAAACTGAGATCGATGTTCAAAAAGCATTAGAAGTGGGTATTGCATGCTTCAATGTCGAGTCCCATGCAGAGCTAGATCGGATTCAAAAAGTTGCGGCGAAGCTCGGTAAAAAAGCACCCATTTCACTGCGAGTCAATCCAGATGTAGATGCGAAAACGCATCCTTATATTTCAACAGGCTTAAAAGAAAATAAATTTGGTATTCCTTCAGATACGGTGTTTGAAACCTATCAATATGCTGCAACGCTGCCGAATTTAGATATTATTGGTATTGACTGCCATATTGGTTCCCAGTTGACCGAAACACAGCCTTTTGTGGATGCGCTAGATCGTGTGATTGTGATGATCGATCAGCTGAAAACCATGGGTATTCAGTTGAAACACATCGACATTGGTGGTGGTTTAGGCGTGACCTATAAAGATGAAGTACCGCCTACCGTTTTTGAATATGCCAATGCAATGAAGCCCGCTTTAGAAAAATTGGGTTTGAAAGTGTATATGGAACCGGGACGCAGTATTTCGGCAAATGCAGGGGTACTCCTGACCAAAGTTGATTTACTCAAACCGACCATTCACCGTAACTTTGCGATTATTGACGCAGCTATGAACGACTTAATTCGTCCTGCACTGTATGAAGCATGGATGGATATTCAGCCCGTTACACCGCGTTCGGATGTCGAGGCAAAAGAGTGGGATGTGGTTGGTGCGATTTGTGAAACAGGTGATTTCTTAGGTAAAGAGCGTGTGCTTGCACTCAAAGAAAATGACGTACTGGCTGTATTGGGTGCTGGCGCTTATGGTTTTGTCATGAGTTCAAATTACAACAGTCGCGGTCGTGCCGCTGAAGTGATGGTGGATGGTGAAAACGCACATTTGATTCGTGAGCGTGAAACCATTGAGTCACTTTGGGACAAAGAACGTTTATTGCCTGAAGGATAATTCAAGATGTTACTAGAATTTACCAAAATGCATGGTCTAGGCAATGACTTTATGGTGGTTGATTTAATCAGTCAAAGAGCATTCCTTGATACTGTTACGATTCAGCGCTTGGCGGATCGTCATTTCGGCATCGGTTTTGATCAGTTGTTGATTGTTGAGCCACCTGATTTACCCAATGTCGACTTCAAATACCGTATTTTCAATGCTGATGGTTCTGAAGTTGAACAATGTGGTAATGGCGTGCGTTGCTTTGCACGCTTTGTACATGAGCGTCAGCTCACTACAAAGACCAAGATTAAAGTACAAACCAAGGCTGGAATTGTAGAACCCGAACTCGGTCAAAATGGCTGGGTACGTGTGAATATGGGCTATCCAAAGTTCTTGCCGCAGGAAATTCCATTTATTGCGGATGCACCAGAAACTTTGTATGACATTGCTTTGGCGAACAATGAGCAATTGACCATTGATGTGGTTAATATGGGTAACCCTCATGCAGTTACTATCGTTCCCGACGTGATCACAGCTGATGTTGCACGTCTAGGACCTCAGGTTGAATCGCATGAGCGTTTTCCTCAGCGTGTGAATGTTGGGTTTATGCAAATCATTGATGAAAAGCATGCGCGCTTACGTGTGTTTGAACGGGGTGTAGGCGAAACCTTGGCCTGTGGAACAGGAGCTTGTGCGGCTGCGATTTCAGGTATGCGCCGTGGTTTACTCGATTCATCTGTTGAGATTGAGCTAGCAGGTGGTAAGTTGCATATCGAATGGCGTGAAGGTGATGTGGTTTGGATGACGGGCCCAACCTCAAATGTCTACGAAGGACGTATCGATCTGAGTTACTATCAAAACTAAGTTTAGCGTCACACAAGAAGCACTGATTCATCAGTGCTTTTTTTATGAAAAATGAAATAGGCATATAAAGAACTGAGACAGTGCTACTATACAAAAGCCAATTAATTTTTCACCGAATAGAACTATAGAGGCTGACTTGTGACTTTTGAGCCGATGCAACTGCTCGCGATGTGGTTAAAACAACGAGAAATACAAAATCAGTCTGCCCATACTTTGCAGGCTTATGAACGAGATGCGTCTGATTTTTTATTGTTTTGCGAACAGAAAAAGCTTGAGTTGGGCGATGTTGAAGCCACTGATTTACGCGAATTTATTGCGCAAAAAGTTGAATATCAACAGTTGAGCTCTAGTAGTTTACAGCGGATGTTGTCCTCTATTCGTCAGTTTATGAAATGGGCTGAGCAGGGGCAACATTTGGCTTTTAATCCTGCCGATGACTTTCAACTTAAACGTAAACCTCGTCCTTTGCCAGGTCTAGTGGATATTGAAACCATCAATCAAATTTTGGATCAGGCCTTGCCTGAGAAAGAAGTCGAACAGCAAATGTGGTATCGAGACAAAGCTTTGCTTGAGCTGCTTTATGCAAGTGGTTTACGCTTAGCGGAAGTGCAAGGCTTAAGAATTAAAGATATCGACTTTAACCGACAGTTACTGCGTATTACAGGTAAGGGGAATAAAACTCGGGTTGTGCCTTTTGGTTCTAAAGCCAAAGATGCGGTAATGAAATGGCTGACAATTTATCCGCTGTGGAATGGTGACTTTGTTCCCGATGCACAAGTTTTTATTACTCAAAAGGGCAATCCTTTGGGGATGCGCCAGATTGAAAATCGGGTTAAGTTTCAAGCACAGCGTGCAGGTGTAAATATTGATCTGCATCCGCATTTACTCCGTCATTGTTTTGCTAGTCACATGCTATCAAACAGTGGTGACTTACGTGCAGTGCAGGAAATGTTAGGTCACAGTAACTTAAGTACCACCCAAATTTATACCCATGTCGATTTTGACAGGCTGGCTCAAGTGTATGATCAGACACATCCACGAGCACAGCAAAAGGTGAAAACTTAGTTCATTCATACTTTAAAAATAGTGTCACATAATGCATGCACTATAGCGCTGTGTTTTAGGTTAAATGCCAAAGGTCAGAACAAACAGCGTAAACACATTAGCGGATATCTATGAAAGCGCTAGGGCGCTCTGTGAGATTCGGCATTATTCTTGCTTTACTTACTTTTGCTTGAATCAACTTGATCAATAAGTAGCAATGATCGCTCACTTTTGTTGGAAAAAGTGTGATTATGAACTTTTGTAGAATAATAAATCGGCAAAAAATAGAGTATAAACTTAAAAGAGGATGGGCTTAATGTTCCAGTTTAATGAAACGGTAGATTTAAGCTTATATTGAAGATGACAAATGTGAAAATAGGTCAGTATATGATTTCAGATATACAAGCAAAGTATGATCAACTCAGCTCCGCGCAAAAAGAAATTTTTGCGGGCTATGGTTTGCGTCAGGTCAAACACTTTGTTGAAATTAGTTTAGCCAATATTGAACCTGTACTGCCTGAAAATGCATTTGTTCAAGGCGTCAATGCAGCAGGTAAAGTTCAGGCTTTTAATGCAGAGACTGGGCAATACTATTTATGGATTTCCGATTTACAGTGGCAAGCGACTGCACAGCCCTCAAATAGCATTGATTTAAAAGACGACTTTCTTGAAGTCTGGAAAATTTTTAATCTTGGACAATATGAATTGATTGATTTAAGTCATATTCATCGTGATTTTTTAGAAAGTCAGTTGGCTTAATGGCATAGAGCGTATGTCGAAGCAGAGGGCTATTTTGGTCGAGTTTAGGATGATTAAAATAGCCACGATGTTGCATGCCGAGACGTTTCATTACCGCTTCAGAAGCCCTATTTTGAACTGCGGTAAAACCAACAACTTCATCCAGTTTTAAAACCGAAAAAGCAAAATATAGACAAGCCTGTGCAGCTTCTGTGGCATAACCCTGATGCCAAAACTTCGAGTCCAATCGCCAACCAATTTCGACACAGGGTGAAAAATCAAAGCACTCAGGTTGAGCATCTAAGCCTGTAAACCCAATGAATTCCTGACTATGCTTCAGTTCGACTGCCCAAAAGCCCCAACCATTTTGATTGATGAATTGCTGAAACGTTTGCGCAAGGGCATCGCTTTCTGTTTGCGTGAGTGGACTAGGAAAATAACGCATCACTTGAGCATCGGCATTTAACTGCGCAAATGCAGGAAAGTCATCTGCGCGCCAAGCTCTTAGACGTAAACGCGCCGTTTCTATCGCAAAATTGAAATGCGCTGACATTAGATTTCATCGAGCGGGAGTTGGAAACTTTGTTTAATGATTTGACTTGGCAAGTCTGTTTTGACACTGGTAATGCCATTCTTTTTGGTCAAATGCGTGGATTGGAATTCACGATAGCTTTCTAAATCAGGTACTACAACTTTCAGCATTGCATCGCATTCCCCTAAAATAATGTAGCATTCCATGACTTGAGGGAGCTCTTTCATGGCTTCAATAAAGGTGTCGATGGTTTCGGCATCTTGACCGACCAGCCAAATACGCGAGAACAGGATCAGTTGAAGGCCAATTTTTTGTGGATCGACCACTGTGGTATAATTTTGAATGACGCCTGCTTCTTCTAATAGTTTGACGCGTCTTAGGCACGAAGACGGTGATAGACCGATTTCTCGTGCTAAGTCATTATTTTGAATGCGGCCATTGTCTTGTAAGTGGCGAATGATATTTTTATCAATACGGTCAAGTTTTATGCGCACAGACTTTGGTGATTGTTTCATATCTTAGAATATAATTTGAAAAATACGTTTTATTATAGAATAAATTGAAAGCCAATTTTGTATTATTTCGCACATACTAATTTTCACTTTCTAATGGATGAAAGGGGAAAGAAAATGTCTGTATATGTACTCTTTGCATTGACCGTGCTGCCACTAATTTTTACACCTGGGCCAGATATGTTATTTATTCTGTCTCAAGTTATGGGCAAAGATGCAAAAGCAGGCATGATGGCGACTATCGGCGTATGTACAGGCTATTTACTACATTCAATTTTAGTGGCTTTGGGTATTGCTGCCATTATTGTGTCTTTCCCGCTTTTGTTTGAAACCATCCGCTGGCTGGGTATTGCATATTTGTTGTATTTGGCCTTTGGTTTATTAAAGTCGGTTTTTAGCACTAAAAAATTGCAACTAGACCGAAAAACGGAAAATAACCCGATCAAAAAAGGCTTTTTTACCGCACTGTTAAATCCTAAAGGTATGCTTATCTATTTTGCAATCTTGCCGCAATTTATCGACAAATCTGCCAACACTGTCAGTCAAGGTTTGATTTTATCTTTACTTTTTATCGCGATGATTTTTGTGGTCTACTGTAGTTTGAGTCTGGTTTTTGCAAAACTGACACAGAAGTCCCCAATAGATGAACGTAAGCAAAAATGGATTGATGGCACTTCAGGTGGTTTGCTGGCATTGGCCGCGACATGGCTGATTGCCAATTAAACTGAGAGAAGCATGTCAAAATGGCATGCTTTTTTTTGAGGAAATTTTTAAGATCGCATAATAAAGCAGCAATATTGTGTCATCCTATGTCTAGAATAATGAGTATTTGAATCTAAGGATGTGTGATCTATCTTAAATGACAGATTTGTGAAGCCTGATAAAGATGTGAACAGACAGTCAATAATCTATTTGATGGTGAATGTTAGAGAAAAGAAATCAAATCTTTGAATAATGTAAATCAGATAAAAATATAATAAAAATCATAACTTAATCTGAGTGCGATTTTGTGCAAATATAGTGCGTACAAAAAAGTATGAACGCGTCGTTCAGCTAAATTTACGCATTTTTACAGCTCTTTGGTGAATTGTGACTTGACCGAAATGCCGTACACATTGCAAGATAGGGCACCTAAAAAAATTTAAGTGAAGAGTTAAACTAACTTTTCTCAACATTTACATTTGCTAAAACAGCCGAGGATTACATGAAGGCTCTTGTTGCTGTAAAACGTGTGGTTGATGCCAACGTTAAAGTTCGCGTTAAGCCGGACAACAGTGGTGTTGACTTAACCAACGTTAAAATGTCAATTAACCCATTCTGTGAAATCGCAGTGGAAGAAGCGGTTCGCTTAAAAGAAAAAGGAACTGTTTCAGAAATCATCGTTGTTTCTATTGGTCCTAAAGAAGCGCAAGAGCAAATCCGTTCTGCAATGGCGCTTGGTGCTGACCGCGGTATTTTAGTTGAAGCTGATGACAGCCAACTGGGTGCTTTAGAAATTGCGAAAGTGTTGAAAGGCGTTGTTGACGCTGAACAACCTCAGTTGATTCTTCTTGGTAAGCAAGCAATTGATGATGACTCTAACCAAGTCGGCCAAATGCTTGGTGCGCTTCTAGGTGCAGGTCAAGGTACTTTTGCTTCTGAAGTTAAAGTTGATGGCGACAAAGTACAAGTAACTCGTGAAATCGACGGTGGTTTACAAACTGTTGAACTTGCACTTCCAGCGATCATCACCACTGACTTACGTTTGAACGAGCCACGTTATGCTGCTCTTCCAAACATTATGAAAGCGCGTAAAAAACCGCTGGATACGAAGTCTCCTGCTGATTTTGGTGTTTCTACAACAACTAAACTTAAAACAGTTAAAGTTGAAGCGCCTGCTGAACGTAAAGCTGGCGTACAAGTGAAGTCTGTAGACGAACTTGTAGAAAAACTAAAAAATGAAGCGAAAGTGATCTAATACAGAAGGATAAAATCATGAGTATTTTAGTTATCGCTGAGCACGACAACAAAGCACTAAATGGTGCAACTTTAAACGTTGTTGCTGCAGCTCAAAAAATCGGTGGTGATATCACTGTGTTAGTTGCTGGTTCTGGCGCTCAAGCTGTTGCTGATGCTGCTGCAAAAGTTGCGGGTGTAAGCAAAGTATTGCTTGCAGACAACGCAGTTTACGCAAACCAATTGGCTGAAAACGTTGCAGCTTTGGTTGCAGATATTGCTAAAGGTGGTTTCAAACACGTATTGGCTGCATCAACTACAACGGGTAAGAATATTCTTCCACGTGTGGCTGCTCTTCTTGATGTCAGCATGATTACAGACATCATTGCTGTTGAATCTGCAAATACGTTCAAGCGTCCAATCTATGCAGGTAACGCGATTGCAACAGTTCAGTCTGATGAAGCAATCATTGTTGGTACGGTACGTGGTACAGCATTTGACCCTGTCGCTGCTGAAGGTGGTTCTGCTGCGGTTGAAGCTGTAAGCGAAGCAAAAGATGCTGGTATCTCTAAGTTTGTTGCTGAAGAGATCGTAAAATCTGAACGCCCAGAATTAACTGCTGCGCGTATCGTGGTTTCAGGTGGTCGTGGTGTGGGTTCAGGTGAGAACTACCATACTGTTCTTGATCCATTGGCTGACAAATTGGGCGCCGCTCAAGGTGCATCACGTGCTGCGGTTGACGCTGGTTTCGTTCCAAACGACATGCAAGTAGGTCAAACAGGTAAAATTGTTGCACCTGACCTGTATATCGCTGTAGGTATCTCTGGTGCGATTCAGCACTTGGCAGGTATGAAAGACTCTAAAGTGATCGTTGCGATCAACAAAGACGAAGAAGCACCTATCAATGCAGTAGCAGATTACTGGTTAGTAGGTGATTTGAATACCGTTGTTCCAGAATTAGTATCTAAAATCTAATTCCTAACAACGTTTCAAAAACGCTCCGAAAGGGGCGTTTTTTTATGTACGCTTTGTTTGATAATGCATACTGCCTTTATGCAAATGAAGGGTGAAATAACTTATCGGTATTTTGTTGTTTTAAATCATTGTAATCTGAAAATTTAAGAATTTATTAAGGTTTTTGTGCATCTGAATATTCAGATTTATGATACTATTTGCCATCCATTTTTAAGCTTAACTTACACAAAACATTTTTTGTTAAGTTGGGAGTTGTAATCTTGCTGATTGATATGCGTGTATCTTGGTCTGTTCTGATCCTTGCTGTTCTGTGTCTAATTTTTCCATTTTTAGCTGATCTGCAATTTCCACTTTTAGGTGGTGCTGTTGTACGTGGCGTGGAAAATATTCAAGCGTTACTTTTATTGATATTTGCTGTATTTAGCTATTTTTACATGCAACCGATGCATCTTCCTGAGGGTAAAAAGTATTTTTGGATCTGGGCTGTACTGTGGTGGTTGCTTTTGTTTGGACGTAGCACCAGTTGGGGAGGAGACTATTTCCCTGAAGTCCCAAAAGTATATTTTCGTGGCATCTCGGTGGTTTTGATTGGTTCAGTCGTATTTATGTTGTTGGTTAAACCACTGCGCGATGAGATTGCGATAAAAATGAAGAGCATGGCGATTCCTGCTTGGGCAATGCTGCTCACGGTGTTGGGATTGATTATTTCTGACGGCATTGAGCACAGCCGCATTTATGGTGGAATTTTCTTACATCAGATTGCTTATAAAGACCTTATGGAGGAGCTGTATGAGTTTCCTTTAATACTGGGTTTGTTTATGGTTGCATTTCATATTATGCAGCGCGATAAGCAAGGGATCGATCAGTAAGTCCAAAGATAGGCAAGACATGGCTTAAAGCTCTCAAAAATGAGGGCTTTTTTGCATTTTATGCAACGCTGATAGGGAATGTGATGGAGCTGTAAATGTACATCCTATACATGTGTAAAAAATAACCCCTAAATTAAAGAAAATTAACGAGATTAACTGGGGTGACGTGACACAAAAATCAGAGTGTTTATGCTATAATTTACGGCTATATTTCAGTTTTTAGTTCAGTATTTTGAACTAATAATTTTGCAAGTTTTACGACATATAAATGCAAGCGGTTTTACGTTTGTAGAATAAGGAGTATGCATGAGCGTATCGGAAATCAGACCGATTGCGATTGAGGATGAACTCAAGAACTCGTATCTTGACTATGCAATGAGCGTGATTGTTTCTCGTGCTTTGCCAGATGTTCGGGATGGTCTAAAACCTGTTCATCGTCGTGTGCTTTATGCAATGCACGAATTGGGTAATGACTACAACAAAGCTTATAAAAAGTCTGCCCGCGTGGTTGGTGATGTGATCGGTAAATATCACCCACATGGTGATTCTGCTGTTTATGAAACCATTGTTCGTATGGCTCAAGACTTTAGCTTGCGTTATCAATTGGTTGATGGTCAGGGGAACTTTGGTTCGGTCGATGGCGATAGCGCAGCTGCGATGCGTTATACCGAAGTTCGTATGCGTAAGTTGACTCATGAAATTCTTGCCGATCTTGAAAAAGATACGGTGGATTGGGAAGATAACTACGACGGTTCTGAACGTATTCCGCAAGTGATGCCAACGCGTATTCCTAACTTACTGATTAACGGTACTACAGGTATTGCTGTGGGTATGGCGACCAATATGGCGCCGCACAACATGACTGAAGTCGTGAACGCTTGTTTGGCCTATGCTGAAAACCCAAATATTTCAATTGAAGGATTGATGGAATATATTTCGGGTCCAGACTTTCCTACAGGTGGTATTATTTACGGTAAAGCGGGCATTGTTGATGCTTACCGTACGGGTAAAGGTCGTTTGCATATTCGTGGTAAATACCACTTTGAAGAAGACCAAAAAACAGGTCGTACCACGATCGTTTTCACAGAAATTCCATATCAAGTCAACAAAGCGAAAACCATTGAACGTATCGCTGAGTTGGTGAAAGAGAAAAAACTGGAAGGTATTTCTGAGCTACGTGACGAATCTGACAAAGATGGGATGCGTATTGCCATTGACTTAAAGCGTGGTGAAAACGCTGAAGTTGTGGTGAATAACTTATTCCAAAACACGCAGTTGGAAAACTCTTTCAGCATTAATATGGTGTGCTTAGACAACGGCCAGCCAAAGTTAATGAACTTGAAAGACATTGTTGCGGCATTTATTCGTCACCGCCAAGAAGTGGTAACGCGTCGTACCATGTTTGAGTTGCGTAAAGCACGTGAACGTGGCCATATTTTAGAAGGTTTGACGGTAGCATTAGCAAATATTGATGCGATCATTGAAACCATTAAAACTTCTGCAAACCCGGCTGAGGCGCGTGAGCGTTTACAAGCAGGTGAGTGGGCAGCAGGCAATGTAATTGCACTGCTTGAAAAAGCAGGTTCTGTTTCTGTACGTCCAGACGAAATTGAAGGTGAAGATCCAAGCCGTCCGTTTGGTCTAGATGGTCAGATATATCGTTTATCGCCTGCGCAAGTCGGTGCGATTCTTGAACTTCGTTTGCACCGTTTAACGGGTCTTGAACAAGACAAGTTACAAGCTGAATATACTGAAATTTTAGGTCAAATTGCTGAACTTACAGCTATTTTAAATGACTTCAATTTATTGATGGCAGTGATTAAAGAAGAATTAGCTTTAATTTTGCAACAATACGGTGATGCTCGTCGTACCGCAATTGTTGAGTCTCGTATTGACTTCTCGCGTGAAGATTTAATTCCTGAAGAGCAAGTGGTACTGACTGTTTCAAAAACAGGTTATGCGAAAACACAACCGCTTTCAGACTATGCTGCGCAGCGTCGTGGTGGACGTGGTAAATCTGCGACCTCGATGAAAGAAGATGACTACATCCAGCATCTGATTGTGACCTCTAACCATGCCACAGTGTTGTGCTTTACCAATGTTGGTAAAGTCTATCGCCTGAGAGTGTTTGAAGTGCCTCAAGCATCGCGTGGTTCAAAAGGTCGCCCAATGGTGAACTTATTGCCACTGGATGCCGATGAGACGATCACAGCAATTCTTCCTGTGATTGATGCGCCGAAGAAATTTAAAGAACGCTTAGCTGAGTTCAAAAACTTTGTGCGTAGCAATGTCGCGACATTACGTGAAAATAGTATTATCGACGCGCATTATGAAGCGTTAAAATCTTCATTCGATGAGTTGGCTGAAGATGCCGATGAACTCTCTGATGCATTACGTAAGCAATTGAAAGAGTTGGGTGTTGAGCTTTCAACCACAGATTTGGACAATGAAACAGTTGCTGAATTTGCTGATCTTGCAGAGAAAATGCGTAAGAACTTCTTTGTATTTATGGCAACTGCATCTGGTACGGTCAAGCGTGTTGAATTAGAACAATTTAGTAATGTTCGTTCAAACGGCTTACGTGCAATTGAGCTAAAAGAAGAAGATACTTTGATTGGTGTTGCAATCACCGATGGCGAACAGCAAATCATGTTGTTCTCAAATGAAGGTAAAGCAATTCGCTTCTCTGAAACTGATGCACGTGTGATGGGACGTACTGCAAAAGGGGTGCGTGGTATGCGCGTCACTTTAGCTGCAGCTCAGACCGAAGATGATGTTGAAACCGACACAGATTCAGATGATGAAGAATCTTCTGATTTAAATGTGGCAAGCCGTATTGTTTCATTAGTTGTTGTACCTGAAACTGGCGAAGTACTGTGTGCTTCTGCAAATGGTTATGGTAAACGTACGCCAGTGGATGACTTCCCAACCAAGAAACGTGGTGGTAAAGGCGTTATTGCCATCAAAACATCTGAACGTAACGGTGAATTGGTAGGTGCGGTTGCCATTGATGAATCTAAAGAGCTGATGTTGATTTCTGATGGCGGTACTTTAGTTCGTACTCGTGCCTCTGAAGTTGCTAGAACGGGTCGTAATGCACAAGGTGTACGTCTGATTCGTTTAGGTAATGAAGAAATCTTGGTCGGTGTCGTTGCTGTTGAAGCCGTTGAAGTCGAAGATGATATTTTAGATGCTTCTATTGAAACAACTGAAGAAACTGTGGTTGACGAAGTAAATGTAGATGCATCTGAAAATACAACAGATACCAATACATCGAACGAAGACTAACTGAATGAAAAAGAAAAGGGCGCTTCGGCGTCCTTTTTCATATTGGCGATGACCTAGTGGCGGAGACGATTTTATGAAAGCAAAATTACTGGTTTTGAGTTGTGTATTGGCTTTAACAGCGTGTGATAAATTGGGACAACAGGCATTGGATTCGATCCCAAATCCGAGTCCTGCTCAAGAGCAAGTGGCTCAGCAAGCTTACCAAGCCTTTACTCAGGGGGATTTTCCGCAGCTCTATACTTATTTTGAGCCAGAGTTACAGCGTGAATTTAAAACTCATGAAAAAGACATGCGCAAATTTGCAAAATCGATTCCTAAACAAGCCATTACGACTCAAAAAATTGTATCGAAACACATTGAAAAATCGACGGAAAAACCAAGTTTGTACGCAGTTACCTATGAGTATGCTTATAGCAATAAAAACCTAGTTCAATACGATGTTGGTTTTGATAAAGCAGGCGGAAGCACAAAAATTCGCAGCTTTGATGTCAAGCTTTATGGGGCTTCAACGGATTAAATGGGTAGGATTGCTATCAATACGTTCTAAAATTTAGCGATGCTTGAGACGCCAATAAGCAAATGCTGTGCAAGCTATACCAAACACAAAGAGATAGAGTAGTTTCGGCAGAATAAGTGCAGTTGGTACACCCATTTGGTTCAGTTGAATAAACATTTGAATCCCTTGGGTCGATGGCAAAACATTGCCCAAGTATTGCATCCAAACGGGCATTGCGGCGTGTGGCCATGCTGTTCCTGAGAGAAGAAATAGCGGAATAGAGGTAAATACAATGACATGTCCTGCACGCTCAGGCATATCGAAAAATGTTGAAATCAACATACCTAATGCCACGATACAGCCTATAAAAATCGGCACGGTCAGTAACATGCCGCTAAAATTCCCCCCATGTGGGTAGTCATTTAACCAATAAATAAAGCCAAATAAATATAAACAACCGAGCATACCAATGGTCAGAATGGCGCAAAAAATCGCAAAAAATTCCGTCGTCGTCGGTCGCCATTTCTGTTCGCGGTATCCGGCCAATAACATCCCTAAACCGAGCACGATGGCTTGATGAATAATCAGCGGAGCAATGGCGGGGAAAATATAACTACCATAACCCGACATGGTGTTAAAAAGCGGCGTTTGATGAATGGAAATGGCTGGAGAAAAGTGCGAAATATTACCAAATTTTTCCACGTGCTCGCGTACAGCATTTTCAATAGAGGTAGTGAGACCTAGTCCAATTTGCTTGGTTTTTAAAAAGTTTGCCGCGCTGAGATAGAGCCCAATCCCACCGACTTCGCCATGCCGAAGACTATTGGAAAGATTTTCGGGTAAGAGCAAAATACCATCGACTTGCTGTTGTTTAATCATATTTTCAGCATCGAGGAAATTGCCTGTCACAGCCTTCACTTCAACATTTGGACTGAGCGAAACTTGCTGAATGATGTTATTGGTCACGATACTTTGTTCTTCATCCACAATCACAATCGGTAAAGCTTCTGCTTGCTGTGCTTTGTAGGCAGTCGGATAAAAAATACTATAGAAAATCACCGAGAGGATGAGCGTGGTTAAAATCGACTGATTGGCGATAATGTCTTTAAATGTCTTGAGGTAATAGTGCAAAAATGACTTCATGACACTGTTCCTTTGCTTCGTTTTTTGAGGAGCAGGACAGAGGTCACAGCGTAAAAGACCACATAGAGAATAAGAATGAGTAAAGGCAACAGCGATGAACTGATTGGGCTACCAATGACCCATTGTTCGGTTTGTAGTTTGGCATAAGGTGTGTAAGGGATAATATTGGCCCAAAATTTGGTAAACAGTGGTGCGTTATTTAAGGGGAGGGTCACTCCTGCAAAACTGAGCGAAGAGCCGCCATACACAGCAATTAAACCAAAGGTTTTAGATAAGTTGTTGGTGGCTAAAACAATGGTACTACTGATCAAGGCATAGGCGCTATAAAATAAAAGCTGTGCCAACATGATGAACCAAAGCTGACCAGCAACAAACCAACCGCGAATTTCGACTAGCCAAAACATCCACGCCCATGTCCATAAGCTAAAAATAAGTACATAGGTCAGGTTTTTCGTGAGGATGGCTTTAAAAGCAGATTGGTTGTTTAGCCAATTTTGCGCTGTATGAAACTTAAATTCTTGACCGACTGAAAATGCGACACAGCAGCAGAGTAGTAAATGCAAAATCGCAGGAATCATAAAGGGTTCTAAATAGAACTCATAACTCAAATTTGGATTGTATAAGGTCGAAATTTTAACGTGTGGCGTAGGTACATCTAAATAAGGAATAGTATTTTCTAAATAGCTTTCACCAGCATAGTCTGCCATGGCTTCAACTGTGCTGAGTAACATGGCTGATGAAATGGTGTTACCCACACTAAAGTAACTTTGGTTATAGGCAATGCTGATTTCAGCATCTTTAGCTTGAACAAAACGTTGTTCGGCGCCATTGGGGATACTGACGTAACCCCAAACTTTGGTTTGGTTCAGCAGCTTTTCAACTTCGGTATTTTGATCACTGACGATGGCGACATCTAAAGTATGGTTGAGTCTTAAGTAGCGCTGTATGTTTTGGCTTAGCTCACTTTGGTCCTGATCAATAATCGCAATAGGCAAATGTTCAGGCTTGCCTTGGGCAAACATGCTGGAAAACAGTACGATAATAAACAGTGGGGCAAGCGTGACTAAACATAGATCCCACTTATGTTTGAGTAAATAGTTCAGTTCCCGCAGTAGTCCCCTTAGCATTATTTGCTCTCTTTGACTTTAAACAACACACTCATGCCAACTTTTAGGTCTGGAATGGCTTGCGCAGGCGTCAAATGAACTTTAAAGCTACGAATGTCATAGCCCCCTGTTTGGCGTGTGGTCTTAATGGTGGCAAATTCGCCTTCAGCATCAATATTCTTAATATTAAAGTTGGTATGTAGGTTTAAGGCTGGAATAAAGCCTTCAATTTGTTTTGCCTGATAGATGTTGGCATATTGGTCTTCACGAATATTCAGTGATACCCAAAGCTCGCGATCTTGAATAATACTGACAATCGGTACCCCCATTGCTACCAATTCAGAGGGTTTGCCATAAGTTTTAGAAACGGTACCGTCAATAGATGAGAGTAGTTTGGTTTCAGCTTCAAGTGCATTGACTTCAGCAACAGCTGCTTTTGCAATTTGCACTTGCGCATCTGCTGAACTTTTTTGCTGTGGAGTGCTGCCACGTTCAGCCCGAGCATATTGTTGATATGCGGCTTCTGTCATTTGAGCAGCTGATTGCGCCGCAGCATGCATTTCATCGCGACGTTGGCGTGAGATGACACCTTGTTGGTACAAGTTTGCACCACGTTGATAGGTGGTTTGTGCCAAAGTTTGCTGTGCTTTCAGTGCTTGCCAGTTGGCGTATAAACTCGCAATATTTTCTTCCTGAGAGCCGCGGTCAGCGGTGGATTGTAGTGCTAAAGCAGCCTGTAAGCTGGCCAGCGCTTGCTGTTTTTTGGCATCGACTTCTGGGCTATACAGTCGAACGAGTTCTTGGTTTTTGCTGATCTTCTGTCCGTCATGTACATAAATTTCATCAATTCGACTGGGCACTTTGGTACTGACATGGATCGTTTCTGCCTCAACCCGACCTTGGATTTCAACCGTTTTCGGTTGATAGGCCTTCCACAGTCCAAAAGCAATCACGATGAATAGAATAATAAGAGCGAGTCCCCCAATCAGCTTGATCGCTTTGGACTTTTGCTCGGGGTTTGTATTGGTTGATGCTGGCTCAGTCTGTTCGCTCTCAGTCTGTGCCTGTTCTTGAGTATTATTTGTGGTTAATTCCTCTGTTGATGGCTCCACTTGATCTTCTTGTTTTTCAGGTTTTTGCGGATCAGATTGGTTTTGATCTTGATTCATTAAATGGCTCTCATCAAAGAATTAACGAATAAATCGCGTATTGGGTTGCAGAAGATAGGTTTGGAACTGATGGATCGAACCATGACTTTGTAGAAGCGTCGCCAGTGACATGACATATTTATAGGCATTCAGTGCGGTTTCTGCTTTTAAAGCACTGAGCATATTTTGTGCATCGATCACTTGGGTCGCTGTTCCCATATCTTCTTTAAAGGACAGTTCTTGTATACGTAAATTTTCTTGCGCTGCTTTTATATTTTGCTGTAATAACTGATCACTTTGCTGCGCTGTGGTGGCTTCGCTATACGATTTATAAATCACATTTTCAATTTCTTGTTTAGTCCGTGCTGTCATCAGTTCAGAAGCGTAGCGTTGTAACTCTGCTGCTTGGACATTTTTGTTTTTATCAATGCCTGAGAACAGATTGTACTGTGCGGCTAAACCAACGATCCAGTTATTTTTATCGTCCAGACTGTATTCACCAAAGGCAAAAATATGTGGTTTCTTGGCGGCGTTTTGTGCGGTGACATTGGCTTGTGCCAATTGAGTGTCCATTTGCAGTTTTTGTACTAAAGCCGATTGATCTGCATACGACCTGAGTAGGGTATTCAGATCTTGGTTTTGGGTACTGTTAATAAAGAGTGGTGTGGTGAGCTCAGTAATTTGGCTGCTTTGCAAAAGGTTATTCAGTTGAAATAAACTGGCTTTTAAATTGGCCTGACTGGCTTGCTCACTGCGTTGTGCATTGTTTTTTGCCACTTCAAATTGCATGCGCTGGCCTTTACTAATAAAGCCCTGTTGTTCGAGTTTAAGTGCATTGTCATAGTGTTTTTGCATTGCATGCCAATTATTTTGGCTAGATGCGAGTAACTGTTTTTGCAGTTGGACATTGAAATAAGCTTGAATCAGCTCAAAGCGTTGTAGGTCTTGCTGTTGTTTACTGTTGAGTTCGCTACGTTTTGCTTTGATATTGGCGACTTGTTTTGCACTTGAGGTTAACCCACCTGTATAAAGCGGCATCATTGCAGAAATGGTCGGGCGTATGACTTGATCTTCTAAGGTAATTTGCGAGCTATTCGGAATAAGCCCGACACCATTATGGATGGTTTGATTAATACCTTCTTTTAAAGGATCAGAAATATTAGGTGGCAGGTTTTGTTGATTTATACGGTCATTAATGTTTTGAGAAAGTGTGTGTTCTAAATTATTTTTGAGTGCACCAAGAGGCACATCAAGTTCATTATGAAAAGCATAGGCACGTACGTTCAGATCGATACGGGGGAGCCCCAAACCTTTGACCGCTTCAGCTTCTAGTTTTGAGGCTTGTTGTAAGGCTTGGGTGGCCTGTGTGCTATACGAGTCTTGTAACACACTTTGCTCAGCTTGTTGATAGCTGATAGATGCAGCAAAAGTCGTCGAGCTGATTCCGAGACTGAGACCGAACATGCTTAATGACAAGATTGATGGCAGTGATGTACGCAATAAGAATTTGTTGGCTGGTGTATTAAGCATGTTGAATAGTCTTTGTGGCATGAGCACGACTCTTTTCTATGTTTTTGCACATTATACGCATAATCTAACTGTTCTGAATGCTGACTCAGTTACTGAATTGTTTAATTTGCAAATGTATATCAATAGATTAGCGACATTTTTAAGCAAAGGAAATGCTTTCGTTTGAGCTTAGGTGAATGGGAAAGCACTGCTGTAATTGATTGAGCAGTGCTGGGTTAAAACTGGATCGTTGATCTTGATTGAGTTTTTGACTGTAAAGGTGAGATTACATTGAAATATTTTCAGTTGAATTTACTGCAAACACTGGCTATCTGTGGTTAAATGCCATCATTTTATTGTGTTTCACTTTGAAAGGAAAAATCATGCGCGCGTACAACTTCTGTGCTGGTCCTGCTGCATTACCTACTGCCGTTTTAGAAAAAGCACAAGCTGAAATGCTTGATTGGCAAGGCAAGGGTCTTTCCATCATGGAAATGAGTCACCGTAGTAAAGACTATGTTGCTGTGGCTGAAAAAGCAGAAGCAGATTTACGTAAACTCATGAACATTCCAGAGAACTATAAAGTCTTGTTCCTTCAAGGTGGTGCTTCACTTCAGTTCTCCGCGATTCCTTTAAATTTGTTGGGTAAAAACAGCAAAGCGGACTATATCCATACTGGAATTTGGTCTGAAAAAGCACTGAAAGAAGCGCAGCGTTATGGTGATATCAACGTCATTGAAGCGGGTACGCAAATTGATGGAAAACTTGCCATTACAGACTCAAGCACTTGGAACTTATCTCAAGATGCGGCTTATGTGCATTATGTAGACAATGAAACGATTGGTGGTCTTCAGTTTGCGGCTATTCCAGAAACCAATGCGCCATTGGTTGCAGACCTGTCTTCAAGTATTTTGTCTGCACCTGTTGATGTGACTAAATTTGGTATCATCTATGCAGGCGCGCAAAAGAACATTGGCCCAGCGGGTTTAACCTTGGTTATTGTTCGTGAAGATCTGCTAGATCAAGCCAAACCTGAAATTCCAAGCATCTTGAAATACGCTTCGCAAGCGAAGAATGATTCGATGGTCAATACACCGTCGACCTATGCTTGGTACTTATCCGGTCTAGTATTTGAATGGTTGCTTGAACAAGGCGGTGTTGAAGCGATTCATAAAGTGAACCTTGAAAAGGCGAAACTGCTTTATGGTTATATCGATGCAAGCGATTTTTATGCGAACCCAATTGCTGTGCAAAACCGTTCAATTATGAATGTGCCGTTTACTTTGGCGAATCCAGATTTGGAGAAACTTTTCCTCAAAGAAGCTGAAGAAAACCATTTGTTGAACCTTGCAGGTCACCGCTCAGTTGGTGGGATGCGCGCAAGTATTTATAACGCAGTTCCACTAGAAGGCGTTCAAGCCCTAGTGAATTTTATGGATGACTTTGCGAAACGCAATGCTTAAGTCATAGAAATAAAAAAAGCCCATCAAACGATGGGCTTTTTTTATTGGTTTTTTAATAGATTATCTAAAACAATCGTGACATTTTGGTGTCATGCCAATGAATTATTCATTTTATTTATCGCCTAGTACGGACGCCCACCTGCAAGACTAATACGTTTGAGTAAGCGACGTTGATCGACAGGAAAGGGGCGACGTGAATGTAGTGTCACCTGATTATCCCAAAAGACAATATCTCCAGTTTCCCAGTGATGTTCATAGCGAAACTCAGGTTTCAGGATGTGCGTACGAAGTGCAGCAATCAGTTCACTGCCTTCGGTATCATCGACATTGAGTAATTCAACTTCCGAACGGGTATTGAGCCAAAGCGCTTTACGCCCAGATTCTGGATGTGTGCGGACTAAGGGATGCGGATAGGCAAGACCTAAAATGGGTTGATCTTTAAAGCGATAATAAGGGCTGTCGCCATAACCCGTATTTCCTGTATTACTTTGCGCACGGACGAATGGGTTATAAGTAATCAGCTGTAGCTGGTCGATCTGCTTTTTGACGTCATCGGGAAGCGCATCATAGGCTTTGATGGTATTGAACCAAGAGGTTTGTCCGCCGTCTTGAGGAAGCTCAAGGGCATAGAGCAGAGAGCCAAAAGAGGGAAGCGGTGTCCACTGGTGATCGGCATGTGGGGTGAGTTCGCCATGGCCAGTGTAGTCGCCTTGACCGACCGCATTGGAAACAGGAACCACATCGGGTGGAACACCAGTGTCAGTCTGGCTAGCCAGCACAGGATTGTCTGCACTTGGACGGAAAATAGAACCAAAATAGCTGGCAAAGGCTAAATATTGCAGATCATCCAAAGTTTGGTTTTTAAAAATTAAAATTAGATGTTCAGCCAAAGCTTGTTTTAAGCGATAAATGGTTTCTCCTGCTTGGGCTTTACGGGCATCTAAACCAAAAATCACAGCACCTAAGGCTTCTTCCGCCAGTGGGATAATTTGTATTTCTTCTGGATTTTGAAATTGTTCAGGTTGATGCCAACGCGGGGCATCATAAATCGCTTGTGAAAGTTGGGTTAATGCGGTCATTTTGATTATTTTCTCTAGATATAGGGTCTAGAGAAAATGTAATCAAAATATGTGTAATCTTAAAATTAAAAGAAGTTCTAAACTTATGAAAAAATTTAAAAAAACACTAAGCTAATGATTATATTGCTTTTCTTTTATAATGAAATATATAGCTCAAAATATACAGATTTAATGTGCGCAAAATGCCTGATTAAAATACTCAAACAGGTCAGGCGTATTCAGCCAAAGGCTAATCGCCAGAGCAAACAAAGCAATAATGCTAATGCCGATACCGCATTTGAGCCATAAAAATGAATTAGTCATGGACAACCGCCTTTTCATCGACAAAGAAATGTACCAGTACGCCAAAAACACTCAGAATAATAGAGAACAGCCAAATCAAGTCATAATTACCTGTAACGTCATGGTTCACACCACCCAGCCATCCACCGAAAAATGAACCAACTTGATGAGTAAAGAACACGATCCCGCTCAGCATGCTGAGGTACTTAATACCAAACATATTGGCCACAATACCGTTGGTCAAAGGTACTGTAGATAACCATAATAAACCCATCACCACACCAAAGCTATAGATGGTGAATGTGCTGAGCGGGAGCATTAAAAAGGCAATAATGGCAATGCCTCTGAGCCCATATAAGCCCATCAGTAACTTTGGTTTAGAATATTTCCCACCTAGCCAACCAGCAGTGTAGGTGCCAACGATATTAAATAAACCGACCAGCGCTAAGAAAACAGTTCCTGTGGTTGCATTAAAACCATGGTCAATCAAATAGCCAGGTAAATGGATACCGATAAAGACCACTTGGAAGCCACAGACCAAAAAACCAAGTGATAGGAACCAAAATGGTTTATGGTTTTTCGCAATGACTAAAATATCTTTAAAACTGAGCTGAACTTGATTGGTTGACGCATTCGGTACAACAAAGGCAGGGGCTTTGAGCATCCAGGCCAGTGGAACAATCATCGCAATTAAAAGTGCACTAACGACCAACGCCGCAGACCAGCCAAAGTTTTGTAACAGCAGTAAGGTTGACGGCAGCATAATGAACTGCCCAAAAGAACCCGCTGCACTGGCAATACCCATAGCAAGGCTACGTTTTTCAGGCGGTGCAGCACGACCCACCGCGGATAACAATACAGAAAAAGAGGTCGCAGATAATGCTAGGCCCAAAATAAGACCGACACTTAAGTTGAGTAACCAACCCGTAGAGCTGACTGCCATGAGCAGCAAACCGATGGTATACAACACACCACCGACGGCAACCACGATTTTAGAGCCATATTTATCTGCTAATGCGCCTGTAAAGGGCTGCGCAGCGCCCCAAATCAGGTTTTGCATCGCAATCGCTAGACTAAAAACATTATGTCCCCAGCCAAACTCATCACTCATAGGCACAAGGTAGAGTCCAAAGCCATGTCGGACACCCAGTGATAATGCCAGAATTATTGCACTTCCAATGAGCATATAAATCAGCGGTTTGGAAAAACGAGTTTCTGACATATTTCAACCAAAAAATGAGCTTAGAGTTCGCTATATTAAGTGAATTATTTGCTGAAAGCGATGATAAAAAATTGACTATTTGATCAATAAAAACAATGAATATTCATGAAAAAAGACGACTTGGTGTCGTCTTTTTTGTAGTTCTTTTAAGGCTTAGAACCGGTAGCCGACCCCTGCATAAGCCAGAATCGGGTTAATTTCAATATCGGCTGTAGATTTGATCAGTTCACCGTGCGTAGCATCTTTGACGGTAATCGTGGTTTCATTTTTAAGATGAGCATAGGACACGGAACCGACAGCAAACCATTTATCATTAAAGTCATAGGTGAAACCGACGGTTGCAATAGGCGCGAAGGCATCAGTTGCTTCTAGCTTAACTTTGGGATTGGCTGAACTTTTTTTCCCTTCAAGTGATGCGCCAGCATTTCCTTCTTTAATATTGGCAATCATATGACCTGCTGCAATCAAGTCTTTTTCAGTTTGTGGGTTAATTTCCAGCTCATTAAAGTAGGCATACATCATTCCAACACCGATATAGGGGCGGAATTTATTTACCCCTGTTTTACCAAAGTGATATTGGAACTCGAAAGCAGGTGTCCATGCACGTGCAGATGCCGCAGGGCCGTGTGCTTCCAAATCGGTAATGAAAATATCATTTTCAAGTTCTAAATTTCCTAAAGCTCCGCCCATAGGTGTTGCAGTTGCTGAAAAAGGCGCATAAATTTTTCCTTTACCTTGTAAATCGACTTTTGGTGGAATCCCTGCTTTCATTTCAAAAGAAATATTGTCGGTAAAAAAGTAATTGGTCATGATGCCCAATGTAGTGACATCATCGGCTTCTAAACCCGTACCTGGATTATCCCATTGACTGAGTCCACGGATTTCAGCAGTTCCACTTAGTGCTGAGGGGACATCAGCATTAATTAAAGCTAGCCCATCAAGAGTAGCCTTTAAGAGAGGATTGACGCTACTTCCTGGCTTGATATTGTCGAGCACCGTTTGTGCTTTGATATCTCCAACTTTTGCAGTTTCACCTTCTTTAACCGATGTGTTAACTCGGAAAGGTTGGGCTTTACCTTGTGGCATGACATGTAAAGCACCGACCGATACAGAAAAGCGTTTAAAGCCATCACCATCTTGTAGACTAAAATAAGGTGAATCTGCATGTGTGAGCATAGGTAAAGCAGCAATAGACGTTGCTACACAAAGCAATGTTTTTTTCATTCTGGGACTCCATGTCCAAATTAGCTATTCGTTTTTATAGAGCGTATTATTAAGGTTGCAGCTACGATAAAGCTGTTGTTTTTGAAGGACATGTGTTTTTGACATTTGTGAATGTCAAAACCTGTTTTGTGTGATCATGTTACTAGCTTGCAATCTTTGTTACAGGTGAATGAATGTAATAGAAAGCTACTGTTGAATATTTTTTGATTCTAGCTGTTTGTAAAATAAAGAATAAATTTCAAATCCAATATTTGCTTAATTATAAAAAAGACCACCCGAAGGTGGTCTTTTTGACAGATGGCATCATATTTTATGCCAATGACAGCATTTAAGACTGAAAACGTGATAAATCTTCTTCAGGGCGTGCAGTTAACACTTCAACCCCGTTTTTAGTGACCAACAACGTGTGTTCATACTGTGCAGACAAGCTATGGTCTTTGGTCACTACCGTCCATTTATCGCCCAATAGTTTGGTTTTCCAGTCACCACCATTGACCATTGGCTCAATGGTAAAGGTCATGCCTTCTTCTAAAATCATGCCTGAGTTTGGTTGACCATAGTGTAAGACTTGGGGTTCGTCATGGAACACAGTTCCAATACCGTGACCACAATATTCACGCACGACACCAAAACGTTCCGATTCGACATATTGTTGAATGGCATGACCAATGTCGCCAATGGTTGAACCCGGCTTCACTGTTGCTATTCCACGGTACATTGCTTCTTGTGCCACTTTACATAAACGATTCGCGAGAATAGAAGTTTCGCCACCCACGATGTACATCATGTTGGTATCGCCGTGGAAACCATCTTTAATGACCGTCACATCAATATTTAAAATATCGCCTTTTTTCAACACTTTTGCATCTGAAGGAATGCCGTGACAGACCACATGGTTTACAGAAGTACAAATCACATGTTGGAAAGCAGGGCGACCTGGTGCTGCACCGTAACCTAAACATGCTGGAATCGCGTCTTGTTTATTGACAATATAATCGTGACAAATCGTATCTAACTCAAGTGTAGTCACACCCGGTTTAATATGTGGCTTGATCATATCCAAGACTTCAGCCGCCAGTCGTCCAGCCACACGCATCTTTTCGATGTCTTCAGCGCTTTTGATGAGTCGACGGGGTGCTTCGTAAGTACTGTTCATGATCTCTAAAAACTTTTGGAAATTTGTGTGTGACTATGGTATAAATAGCCGCCCATTTTATCAAATGCTTTTTCGTGAATAAATTTCACGGGCTTTGTGC
Source organism: Acinetobacter sp. AB03 (assembly GCF_058107045.1). Classification (NCBI taxonomy): domain Bacteria; kingdom Pseudomonadati; phylum Pseudomonadota; class Gammaproteobacteria; order Moraxellales; family Moraxellaceae; genus Acinetobacter; species Acinetobacter sp. AB03. The sequence continues at coordinate 994,993 of NZ_JBUEBA010000002.1, forward strand.
GATGGGGCAATAAAATCCGCACATATATCGACACATTTCTCTGGGTGCCCGTTAGGGTGGAGGATGCGGATATATGGAGGCCTAACCCAAACTTTAAGGTAAAGAAAATGGCAGATTACAACGTAAGCATGCGCGACCTTCTTCAAGCAGGCGCACACTTCGGTCACCAAACACGTTTCTGGAACCCAAAGATGCGTCAATACATCTTTGGTGCGCGTAACAAAATTCACATCATCAACCTTGAGCACACTGTTCCTGCGTTAAATGATGCTTTGAACTTTGTTAACAACCTTGCTAGCAAAAAGAATAAAGTATTGTTTGTTGGTACGAAACGTGCTGCTTCTAACATCATCCGTGAACAAGCACAACGTGCTGGTCAACCATATGTTGATCACCGTTGGTTAGGTGGTATGTTGACGAACTGGAAAACACTTCGCCAATCTATCAACCGTCTTAAAGACCTTCAAACTCAATCTCAAGATGGTACTTTCGCTAAGCTTACTAAACGTGAAGCTTTAGAGCGTACTCGTGAGATGGAAAAACTTGAACGCGCTTTAGGCGGCGTTAAGAACATGGGTGGTTTACCTGACGCATTATTCGTAATCGACGTTGATCACGAAGCAATTGCAATTAAAGAAGCTAAAAACCTTGGTATTCCTGTAATCGGTATCGTTGATACAAACTCTAACCCAGACAACGTAGACTACGTTATTCCAGGTAATGACGATGCGATCCGTGCAGTTACTTTGTATGCTTCTGCTATGGCTGATGCGATTCTTGCTGGTAAAGAATATGCTCAATCACAAGCAAATGCACAAGCTAAAGTTGAAGAAGCTAAAGAAGCTCCTGAGGCTTAATGCGTTTGACGTAAGCTTGTCATTTTTGCGACATGTGATGGTGGCAAAGTAAGCGTCATGTATGCAGACGGCCCAAGAGACAGCTCTGGGCCGTTTCTGTTCTAAAAAGAATTCATTTTCTACCGTATTTAGGAGATTGACATGACTGCAGTTACAGCAAGCATGGTTAAAGAATTGCGCGATCGTACTGGTCTTGCAATGATGGAATGTAAAAAAGCATTAACAGAAGCGAATGGTGACATCGAATTAGCGATTGATAACCTTCGTAAATCTGGTCAAGCTAAAGCGGCTAAAAAAGCGGGTAACATTGCAGCTGATGGCGCAATCACTATCGCTCAAGACGGTAACAAAGCGCTTCTTTTAGAAGTAAACTGCCAAACTGACTTCGTTGCTAAAGACGAAAACTTTGCTGGTTTCTCTGCTCAAGTTGCTGCTGCTGCGTTAGCTGCTGGCGAAACTGATGCTGCTAAAATTGCTGAATTGAAACTTGAAGATGGTGCAACTGTAGAAGAAGCGCGTATTGCTCTTGTTCAAAAAATCGGTGAAAACATCCAAGTTCGTCGTGCTCAAATCATTGAAGGCGAAAATCTTGCAGTTTACAAACACGGTTTAAAAATCGGTGTTGTTGTATCTTACACAGGTGATGCTGCGACTGGTAAAGGTATTGCAATGCATGTTGCTGCGTTCAACCCAGTTGCTATCTCTGCTGAAGGTGTATCTGCTGAACTTATCGCTAAAGAGAAAGAAATTGCTGAAGCTAAAGCAATTGAATCTGGTAAGCCTGCAAACATCGTTGAGAAAATGGTCACTGGTTCAGTTGAGAAATACTTGAACGAAGTTGCTCTTGATCGTCAAATGTACGTAATCGACAACGACAAGAAAGTTGCTGACGTTCTTAAAGCAACTGGTACTACGGTTGTTCAATTCGCTCGCTTTGAAGTGGGTGAAGGTATTGAGAAAAAAGCTGAACTTTCTTTCGCTGAAGAAGTTGCTGCTGCTCAAGCTGCTGCAAAATAATTGAAAAATTATTTTGAGTAAAAAAAAGCCCCTTTGGGGCTTTTTTTATACAATGAATAAAAATAAAACGGGGAAGTAGATAAGTGGCCAACAAAACCAACCTAAGTATTGGTGCGGTGATCGTCCTTTTGATTGCTGCATATTTCGGAATCGATCTTCAAGAAAATCAATTACAAACATCGACACCATCAGTCACGGTAGAGTCCACTACACAGACCAGTCAACCGCAAAATCAAGTGCTTGAGGGCACAACAAAAATTGCCCAAGCGTTTCAAAGCCGGAAAAGTAATATTCAAGTTCAATCACAAGGGCGTGTTGTGGCTGTGCTTAAGGATGATAATGACGGTACTCGTCATCAAAAATTTATTGTAGAACTCCCTAATGCAATGACGGTTTTGGTTGCACATAATATTGATTTGGCGCCACGTATTGAACGCTTACAAAAAGGGGATACCGTTGGCTTCAATGGTGAATACGAATATAGTGAAAAAGGCGGGGTGATCCACTGGACACATCACGATCCACAACAGCGTCATGAAGGTGGTTGGTTAAAACACCAAGGAAAAACCTATCAGTAATAGAGCAATTTTGTTCTATACGTTTCGCTGAATAGCAGTATGCTGAGTGTTCAGGAGAGGCCAACTCATGCACGAAATCAGACCCAGTGAATTTGTAAATTACCATCATGTTCAAGAACTTGATGGTCTTGAAATGTTAAAAGCCTCCTATCAACATACGCAGTTTTCAAAACATACCCATGAAGGCTACTGTATTGGTTTAATTGATGAAGGTGCGCAGTCTTTTTTACGCACAGGGAATCAGCATATTGCACCGCAAGGCGATATTATTTTAGTGAATGCTGATGAGGTACATACGGGTTCTTCTGCTGTTGAAACTGGCTGGTGTTATCGGGCAATTTATCCGACTCCTGAAATGATCCAAGAGGTGAGTCAAGATTTTTTTCATGAAGCGGGCACTATGCCGTGGTTTCCGCAAGCTGTGGTTCATGATGAAGGGTTAGCTGAACAATTGAATTTGCTGTTCGATTTGTTATTACAGCCTAAAAATACACTGTTTAAGCAGAGTTTATATATTTCAACTTTGGCTTATTTATTAAGCCGTTATAATCAATCTAAAAAAATATTAAAAGACTTGCCCGAAGCACAGCGTAAAGTGGTCTTGGTACAAGAACTACTTGCTGCGGAACCTGAAAGAGAGCATCAACTGGCCGAGCTCGCCGCTGTCGTCGGGATGAGCCCATGGCATTTATTACGTCAATTTAAAAAGTTTACTGGACTTCCACCTCATGCATGGTTGGTACAGTTTCGATTACGTAAATCTTTATATTTACTTAAACAAGGCTGTGAGATTGCGACAGTAGTACAACTCTGTGGTTTCTCTGATCAAAGCCATTACACTCGTCATTTTAAAAAGTCTTTGGGCTGTACGCCTGCGCAATATCTGGCACATAAAATTTAAAATAACAGCAATTTCATACAAGAAAGCCATCTAAGGTATGCCGCATATTGACTCCAATGAATTGAAAAATGGAGTGCTGCTGTGCAGTCGCAATTGATCCAACAGAAAAGTTTAGGTTTTTTCCGTGGTGTGCAAGATATGTTGCCGCTTTCTGTCGCCGTTATTCCATGGGGGATATTGGCTGGCTCAGCAGCGATTAATGCGGGCCTGAGTGTCATGCAAGCTGTAGGCATGTCAGCGTTAGTGTTTGCAGGTGCGGCACAATTGGTCAGCTTGAGTATGCTCATGACGGGTGCATCTTTACTGAGTATTCTGATCACCGTATTTTTCCTCACCAGTCAGCACTTTATTTATGCACTGAGTTTAAGAGAAGAGGTAAAGCCATGGTCACTCAAAAGAAGACTGAGTATCGGTTTTTTGCTGACCGATGAACTCTACGCCACCGCGATGCTGAAGGAAAAACCATCTTATGCCTATATGTTGGGTGCAGGATTCAGCTTTTATGTCTGTTGGGTGCTGTTTAGTTTAATGGGTATTTTGCTTGCAAATACAGTACCTGATCTTTCAAATCTCCACTTAGAGTTTTCAATTGTTGTGGTTTTTTTAGTTATGGCTGTGATGCTGATTCAAAATAAAGCCGCAATTTATGGCGTGGTGAGTTCGTCGATCACGGTGCTGATTTTGAGTTGGTTTGAACTCGGATCAGCTATTTTGCTGGCTGGATTTAGTGGGATGTGGGTTGCTGCGCTCTTTGATCAAGCAGAGGACTAAAACATGACCTGGTTATTTGTTTTGAGTTTGACCTGTGTCACCTTTTTTAATCGGTATTTATTTTTAGAGCCTAAAACTCAAATTCGACTGCCTAACTTTGCGACACGCATGCTGAAATATGCGGCGCCTTGTCTGATGGTTTCGATTTGTTTGCCACTGGTTTTTTTCGAAGGCGGGCACTGGAAAGGGATACTTCAAAATAGTTATTTTTATGGGGCAATTTTTACGCTGTTAATCACTCTTTTGACGAGAAAATTATTGCTCAGTATTTTGCTGAGTTTAGGATTTTTTTACGGTCTGAATCTGTTATTCGATTTCTAGCATTTCATCAGCAAATAGGCCCATAAAATACCGAAAAAAGGATAAAAAAGTGTGCGAGCCCGATCTTTTTCATTGCTTTTAAATTTGTGTTGCTATAAATGCTCACCATTTGCGATTTTTACTATGTCTATCAAATTGGCGTAGCTTTGATTGGGGAACTAAAAAAGTTGAAAATAGAGCAAATGAGGCGGGGTTTGAGAACTTTGAAGAAATAAGAAGGTTTTCTTTTGAGTTTTGGTCCATAGAATGGACTCAATTATATAAAACAAGCAGGGTAATAGTGAATCTAATATCGCAAAAATGGCGCTTAATTTACTAGGTAATTCATAAAATCATTCTAATTTGACGAATGCATAAAACTACAGTTCAGGGTAGGCAGAAAAATTGGCTTTGATCAGATAAGAATGAGCTGAGAAAATATTTAATTTTGCTAGTCTTCCACCGCTGTAAAAATATGAGCGTACTCACTTCAAAAAATCGGATCGATTAGATTTCGCATCTTATTTAAACTAAGCATCTGGAAAAGATCAAATGATGGAGATCGAGTTGTTTACGGTTGTGTAAAACATGAGGCAAAGATGGAACATTAAAAAAGCCACATTACTGTGGCTTTGCTGTCAAATGCATGTTGTAGGGACGAATCTTAAGAGTTTGGCCCATCAATACGTTCAATGCTGACTTTCGCAGTACCTGCATTGGTAATACCCAGTTGCTTAGCAGCACCATAAGAAAGATCAAGCACGCGGTTACCGTGGAATGGGCCGCGGTCATTTACTTTAACCACAACACTTTTACCATTGGTTTTATTCGTTACACGAATAAAGCAGTTTAGTGGCAAGCTACGATGAGCTGCAGTTAATGCATTCATATCGAATGTTTCACCGCTTGCTGTTTTACGACCGTGGAACTGACGACCATACCAAGACGCCATGCCCGTTTGACTAAACTTACGTACTGTATTTGATGCAACAGTATTTAACTTTTCAATCACTGAAGGCTCTTCTTCAGGGATCTCAATTTTTGCAGCGATTGTTTCGCGACGAATTTTATCGCCTGAACGTTCAGTGATTGAAAGGCTATTTAAATTTGAGAAGTGTGAGTTGAAGCCTTGAGCGTCTTTATTCAAGACACGCGCAGCTAGGCGAGAGTTATCATTATCATTGGTAAATGATGACTGAACCATCTCTGCTTGCGATTGGCTCAGCGCGATGGTCGAGGCAATGGCCAGTATATATTTAAGTGAAGACTGCATTTATAAACTCCAAAAGACAATACTTTTTTCTTTAAACTAAGTGGTTGAAAGATAAAAAAACTTGCCTGTTAATTCACTTTTGCAACAACATTTGACGAAATGGATAATATTCATGCAGTCATAAGCATGTCTAGTGTTTAATTAAAATAATGATAAAAACTACATAAACTGAACATTTTTTGGTTAAAAAATAATCAATATTGTAACAAGGTGTGAAAAATGCTGAAATTTACATCATTTTTAAATATTTTTTTATTGACATCTCAAACTTGATTAAAAAGCTAGCCTTATCGGCTAGCAATTTCAGCCCCTAATTGCCACACTGCAGTCGCATACATACGGCTCTTGTTATAGGTCGTAATCACTTGAAAGTTAGGGTAAGTGATGTAATAACTTTGCCCATAATTTTCCTGTAGTTGGATCACATTCACCATATCTAAATCATCGATTTTGACAATCGGATTGGTCGGTTGAATGCCCTGATTTTTTAAAACACCATAAGGCGTCGGTAAAGTTAAATCTTTGGCAATGACCGCTTCAGGATTCGAGCCACTATAACGTGCTGCGAATCCAATTGGCTGATTACGTTGCCAGCCATGATTAGCTAAATAGTTGGCAATCGAGCCGATGGCATCGACAGCTGAATTGCGTAAATCGACATGACCATTGCCATCATAATCCACGCCAAACTTTGGAATGTTGCTTGGCATAAATTGTGGGTAACCAACTGCACCTGCATATGAACCTACAACTGAGTTGGTTGGCACGCTATCTTTATAGCTCCAAGCGATTAAAGCACTGAGTTCATCTTGGAAATATTGCTTACGACGTTCGTAACCAAAACCTAAAGTTGCTAAGGCATCACGGGTGACAAAATTACCTTTGTTCGTCCCAAAACCTGTTTCTACCCCTAAAATGCCGAGAATGACTGATTGCGGCACACCAAATTGTTGTTCGGCGCGGTTTAAAGTATCTGCGTACTGTGCTTTAAAACGGACACCACGTTGAATGGTGCTTTCTGCCATAAAGTTGGTTTTATATTCGTACCACGGTTTACTTTCGCCAGGGCGGTTCATAATGTTGATGATGTTGGGTACATTTTTAGAACCATTCATCGCCCAATCAACTTGTTCAGCAGACAGGCCATAATTTTGCATGGTTTTTTGTTTAAAGCTGTAATAGTCAGGATGAGAAGCGAAATCGTTGGCTTGGCAAAAACTGGTGATCGACAAAGCGCCAATCAATAAAGGTAAACGTTTAACTTTGTTATAAAAGTTTAAATTTAACATAGAAGTCTAATTTCCAGAGTCGTTATTGGCAGTGGAGCAAAGCGAATAGAGTAAAGCCCATAGTTCGCGTTTCTGTTATGTCGAAATTCTTGTGAACGGAGTCTATCGTGAATAGGCTTTAAGATAACATTGTCTGTACTGAAGCGGGCAAATAGGTATACAAAAAAAGACAAACTCAGCCTATATAAAGGACAGATTATTCAAAATGGCGCAGATTTTCAGGCAGAGTATTTACGTGACTATATAAGTCAAGTTTTACTGACTGATATAAAAAGTCTTCCTTCAATCTTTATAAAATGTCATCTTAAAACCCTTCCATCATCTCAATAAAATTTAGTCTTGAATGGTGACTAACATGATTAACCATAGCACGCTTAAAACGTCCTTTAAATAACTCAAGATCATCTTCCTGCATTGGACTATATGATTTAATAACCTTTTCATTCTTCATAATGTGACAGCATACTGTTACTGCCCCCGTTTGGGGATTAGTGTATTTATTGATAATTAGCATAGTTTAATTCCAATTTTCTGAATAACTAAATTCGATTTCTTGTGATTCATCATTGTCATAGATTTCTAAAAACACACTATTAAAAAACAATTGATATATTGTATTTTCATCATCTTCACTTAAATCTAAATCATCACTAAAGCCTACACCATGCCCTATATAGAGGCAATTAAAATTGTAGTGTTTAGGGTCTAGTGACAATGACAAAAAGATCTGGTCTCAGCTTATATATGGCCTTTATATAGCTTTATATAAAGATTAAGAAATTACAGCTTAGAAACCAAAATGACCCTACACACGTAGAGTCATTTTTGATCTGAAAAGTCTCGAAGACTTTTAGTACTTAAGCATGAAATAAGGTGTCGTGATATTCAGCTAAAGCTAAAAGTTCATCTTTGGTTAAATTGGGGATGATTTTATTGGCAGCAATATGCACTGCTTTAATGACAGCTGCAGAACCGATATCGGCCGCTTTACGCTTAATCATGCCCAAATCGAGGGTTTTATTAAAGTCATTCATGAAGTAGCGTACAGTCGCTTCAGCAAACTGTTTATACAGTTCGGTTAACGCGGCTTTATCTACTTCATTGCCTGCTTTAATTTCAGCATAGTTATATTTGAGGCTGGTCACTAAGCTTGCATCTAACGCTTCACCCACACGGAACTGACCTTCAGCATCTTTAAACAAGCTTTTTTCAGAAAACTGAATCGATGCTTGAACCACATCATTCGATGATTTGCCTAAAAGCTGCTTCAACAGAACCGCAACTGTTGACTTAATATAGCCAGCCAGTTTCTCGGCTGTGTCACGTTTATCACTCGGTGGAAAACGGCGAACTAACCCAGTCAAAATGGCATCAATAATTTCATCATTGATGAGTAGTGCTGTTTTATCTCGAAGTGGATATAAAGGTTCACTTGAGTCTTTCTTCTGCTGAGCAGTTTGAATAGTCTGTAAAAGTTCAGTCGATGGAATAAAACCAAAAAATGGCATCGTGTATTAACCTCAATGTTCTTTATTTTATTGTCGCGCCAATCGAATTGGGCGGGGCATCCATGACACATCTGACACACGACAAGGGTTAATGTCTAAACCACCACGACGTGTATAAGCTGCGTACACCATCAGCTTTTCAGGTTTCAAATTTTGCCAAATATCGGCAAATATTTGTTCCACACATTGTTCGTGGAAACCGTTGTGCTGACGATAAGAGATAATATAAGCCAGTATGCTGTTATAACAAGGCTTTTTACCTTTATATCGGATAAATACCGTGCCCCAATCAGGTTGTCCAGTGACTGGGCAGTTACTTCTGAGTAAATGTGAGTAAATCTGTACTTCAACATCTTCCGCAGCATCATCTAATGCCAACAGATTAGCATTGGGGTGATTTTCTAATTGGGTCGGAATCAGTTCATCTATACAGATACCTTCAGGTTGACTAATTTCCACGTCATCGACATGGAAAAGATCAATATTCACATCTGCGCCAGCGGCTACAGATAAATCCTGCTCAACCGTTGCTTTAAATGCCGCTTTAGACTCAAACTGAGTAAAGTTCATGCTATTAAAGTAAAGCTTTAATGACTTTGACTCAATGAGGTTGGGCGAGGTGGCAGGAAGACTGATGCGACCAATGGCAACTTGCGGAACACCATGGTGATTTAACCAAGAAATTTCAAAAACATGCCACCAGTCTTTACCTTGTTGAATACCTTCAACATGCGCATATTGCTCACGTGCTGTAGCACGGGCAATAGGAAAAAGAATATCGGGTTGATAAGTTGTAGGGTAATTGGTGTCTTTACCCAAAAGAGAATGTTCTACACTCATTATTCACGCATTCCTGAACCACGAGAAAGTAAATAGTAAGCAATGCCATAAAGCACTGCACAGCATATGGTCATAACAGATAGGGAGACGACGACGTTAACATCGCTATGACCTAAGATACCGAAACGAAAAGCATTGACCATATATACAATCGGATTGATCAACGATAAATTTTGCCAAAAAGGGCTGAGTGCTGAAATGGCATAAAATACGCCACCTAAATAAGTTAAAGGCGTCAGCACAAATGTTGGGATGATGGAGATGTCATCAAAAGATTTGGCATACACCGCATTGATAAAACCACCCAGTGAAAATAAGAACGAGGTGACCAAGACGGTGTAAATGGTAACAAACCAATTGGTAATATAAAGGTCAGTAAAAAATAAGCTCATTGAGGTGACAATAATACCAACCAAGACCCCGCGACAAATTCCACCTAAGACGAAGCCCCATAAAATGGCATGCAAAGGTACAGGACTCATGATCAATTCTTCAATACTTTTTTGAAATTTGGCACTAAAAAAGCTTGAAGAAACGTTAGCATAGCTGTTGGTAATCACCGCCATCATAATCAGTCCAGGTACGATGAACTGCATATAGCTAAAACCGCCCATCTCGCCAATACGAGAACCGACCAAATTACCAAAAATCACAAAGTACAAACTCATGGTAATGGCAGGTGGAAGTAAGGTTTGCGGCCAGATGCGCATAAAGCGGCGAATTTCTTTATGCACCAGAGTATATAAAGCTACGCTAAGTTGATTTAAGTTCATGGCGTAGTTCCTTCGAGATTTTTTTCGACCATCTTCACAAACAGTTCTTCTAAACGGTTGGATTTATTGCGCATACTGCGGACTTGGATTCCTTGCGATTCGAGCAATTGAAATAAGTCATTGAGAGTATGCGCTCTATCCATGGTCACCTCTAAAGTCACGGCATCGACTAAATGGAAACGAACCCCAATTATGCCGATATGAATCGGCTCAATCGGTGCGGCCAAATCAAAAATAAAGGTTTCTTCATTCAGTTGATTAAGGAAATTTTTCATGCTGGTGTCTTCTTTAATGACACCACGGTCAATAATGGCAATTCGACGACATAGCATTTCTGCTTCTTCTAAATAGTGCGTCGTTAAAATGATCGAGGTACCTTTATTGTTCATTTCTGTGAGGAAGTCCCACATGGAACGGCGCAGCTCAATGTCCACCCCTGCTGTGGGTTCATCTAAAATAAGGAGTTTCGGTTCATGCATCATGGCACGGGCAATCATCAGGCGACGTTTCATACCACCTGAAAGCATACGGGCTTGAACACCGCGTTTTTCCCATAAGCCGAGTTTTTCTAAATATTCTTCGGCACGAACTTCCGCAATTTTTTTAGGAATACCATAATAGCCCGCTTGTGTGACTAAGATATCGAAGGTTTTTTCAAACTGACCGAAGTTAAACTCTTGAGGTACAACCCCTAAGCACTGTTTGGCTTGAGAGGGGTGCGTGTCGAGATTATGTCCAAAAATTTGGACAGTGCCTGAGGTTTTCTTGGTCAATGAGCTGATAATACCAATCGTTGTAGATTTGCCTGCACCATTTGGTCCAAGAAGGGCATAGAACTCACCTTCAGGAACAGTTAAATCGATGCCTTTTAAAGCCTGAAACCCATTTTTATAGGTTTTGGACAAATCTCTTAACGTCAATGCATCAGTCATGAAATTCTCGAATGATTAATAGTGGCACTATTGTGAGCGATTATGCCTAATAAACCAAGTAATCTACTCGTAATTCTGTGTTGCAGATATGGAACATTGTATAAAGCATAAGCAGGAAAATCACTCTAAGCTATATAGATGCTTTACCTTGTGATTTTTTTTGATATGATGTGCTCGCGCGCTCATAGCTCAACTGGATAGAGTACAGGTCTCCGAAGCCTGTGGCGTGGGTTCGAGTCCCGCTGAGCGCACCATTTACCTATTTCAATACATACCAACATAGCCTCAAACACCTATAAATACTGTATTATCTGCCTTTCTCTTGTTTCAATTTGTTCCATGCTGTACCCCTATAATCCATTTTTTTTAGGGGCTATACTTAGCAGTACATCAAAACAATAGTCTAAAATCTTTGTAAAAGCTTATTGGCTCATTCATTCGTGTGGCTTTCCCACCCACTAAAATCACTAGTGCTGTTGCTGGGTAGTTTTGCATGCCTTTGATCTAACATTCGTATGTAGGGATAATAATGCTCGTTAAATATTCAAGGGTACGGTCTAAGACAAAGCTGTTCATGCCTTAAGACCGTGTGCAAAAAGCACTTGGTTTGTATCACTATCCAATCGATGTTCTTAGATCGAGATGAAATCGACATAGTCCAATGTTACAGGGGCATCAGATCGAGCAGGGATTCGAACAATACTATTGGCTCGATTTAAATTACTGAGCATGTGGGATTGTTGTTTGCCGAGTTTGGAAACGGTTAATTGTCCAAACTCGTTGACATCTAATACCATGCGAACCAGTTGCTCACGGCTGTCTTGTTTAATGCTGTCGTTGAAGCGAGCTTTTTTCCAAGCGGGTGCAGGAGACGTAACTCCCTGTAAAGCCGCTAATAGTGTCGATACATGTACAGCAAGACAGGTGAGCACAGCAGCAGGGTTCCCAGGCAAACCAATCAAATAAGAATGATGACGGTCTGTTTGATATTCAGCAAAATACAGCGGTTTACCCGGTTTTTGTGCAACTTGCCAGAAAATCTCTTTTGCACCTAAAGCCATTGAAACAGGTCGAATCAAGTCATAATCGCCAACCGAAACACCGCCTGTAGTAATGACCACATCATAATGATTCATGGCATTCGAGAGCGCTTGTGTGAGTATCTTCTCATCATCAATCACATGCTCTAAATGCACTTCAGCAAAACCCTGTTCTTTGAGCCAAGTACGGATCATTGGCGCATTGGCATCGAACACTTTAGATTGATTGTCCAGTTGCGTACTGACTTCATCACCAGTAATAAGCACTGCAATTTTAGGTTGGCGATAAACCTCGACATGCTGAACACCCGCCATACTGAGTGCCGCAATTAAACCGCTGCCTAAACGCTGGCCTTGTTGCGCAAGTGTTGTCCCGATGGATAACTCCTCACCTTGATAACGAATGTCTGCGCCTTTGTCCAAAGCTTGAGTTAGAGTCGCTTGTTTATGGCTACGCGTGATAATTTCCTGTCGAGCCACAGTATCTGCTGAGTTTGGCAGCTTGCCCCCAGTAAAAATACGAACAGTTTGACCTGCTTGAATCTCAATATGTTCTTCAATACCCGCACGAATTTCACCAACCAATTCAAAGCTGGTAATTCCAGCTTGCAAGTCTTCAGAGCGCAGCGCATAGCCATCAACCGCACTTTGGGTAAATAGAGGCAAGGCAACTGTTGATAAAACATCTGCCGCTAAAATATGTTGATGCGCCTGTACTAAAGGCAAAGTAACGACAGGCAATGTTTGGACGGCGCTATAGTGTTCAAGAGCTTGATCGAGTGTAATTAAACCAACGCTAGAGCAACTCATTCATAACCTCCTGGATGGGGGAGATCACGGCAGACATCAAAAATATGGACCAAAGCAGGTAAAATGGCTGCCATAGATTCACTTGCACCACCACGGCTGCCCGGAAGGGTAATTACCAATGAACGGTCAATAAAACCTGCAACGCCACGTGACATCGCAGCATAGGGGGTACGCTTTTGTCCGAAAGCACGTGCAGCTTCCATCAGCCCATTGAGCTCACGCTCAAGTAGAGGCTCAAGTGTATCTACAGTAATGTCACGCTTGCCGATACCTGTTCCACCCACAGTAATAATGCAGGCATAAGATTGAGTGAGCTCTAAGACCAATGCTTTTAACTGATCGGCTTCGTCAGGTAAAATTTGATAGTGAATTGGATCAAAACCAGCTTCGGTTAAGGTCTCGACGACGGAGCGGCCAGCAGTATCGGGTTTTCGACCTGCGGCAACGGTATCTGATAGAACCAATACTGCCGCAGAAACAGGCTGACGCAAATGACGTTTAAAGTGTGATTTTCCGCCTTTTTTCAGATCGAGTTTACATTGCTGAATGATCAACTCATGCGGTTCGCAATGGGGTTTGAGCATGTCGTAAATGGTGAGAGCCGCAATACTGGCAGCGGTCAACGCTTCCATTTCTACACCTGTTGGCCCAATCGTTTCAACGGTTGCACGAATAATCACACGGTCGACAAGTAGTTCAAAATCGACATCGGCACGATAAATAGGTAGCGGATGGCACAGCGGAATCAGTTCATCGGTACGTTTTGCGGCTAAAATCCCAGCAATGCGGGCTGTTTTGAGAGCATCACCTTTTTCAGTATTGCCGTCGGCAAGAAGTTGTAAACAATGTGCAGGGGCAAGCAGTTCAGAGCTTGCAGTTGCAACGCGATAGCTTTCTGGCTTCATGCCAACGTTTTTCATAAAGTATTCCGAAACATTGAAGTGTTGATTTAACGTGAAACTGTTCGATCAAGAGAAAAAGTTTATGACGTATTTAGATAACACAAAAATAAATGCGGATACAGTCGAATGACTGACAAACTCAAAATTAACCCGCGAATTAACCCCCTATGGCATGCATACTGATTTTGCGCGTTGGGGCATGTTGATGTTCAATAAACCCTGCTTTTTTATGCCATACCGCGTTCAGAATCTGGGCCTGTAATAAAGCGGGATCTTTTTGTTGAAGTAAATGACGTAGCGGTGTTCCCTTGTTGGCAAATAAACAGGTAAAAAGCTCTCCCGTTGGTGTGATACGTAAACGGTCACAGCTTTGACAAAAAGGTTTACTGATGGTGGAAATAATGCCTAATGTGTACTGATCATTGAGCAGATAAATGGTTGCAGGGTCATGTTGTCTGGCTTGTTTCTGAATCTGAAAATGGGGTTCAAGTATTTGGACAATGTTATCTTCAGTGATGACTTTTTGACGCTGCCAGTGCTTAGGTTGATCTAAAGGCATATATTCAATAAAACGTAATGCGATCTTCTGTTGATAAGCCCATTGGGTCAGTTCAAGCACTTCATGATCATTTTGTCCTGCGACTAAAACACAGTTCAATTTTATCGGGAGATTGGCTTGCTGTGCTGCCGTAATGCCTTCGAGAACAGGTGCTATCGGACGTTTGGTCATGTTCATAAACGTGTCTGCATGAATGCTATCGAGGCTGATATTGAGATCATCTAGTCCCGCTTCTTTTAGCGCTCGTGCATACTTGTTTAAATAGAAAGCATTACTGGTCATGGAAATACGTTCTAAACCCTGTACCTTGAGCCGATTTAAAGCATCAATAAAATTGACCACGCCTTGACGCATCAAAGGCTCGCCACCTGTTAAGCGAATGTGCCGAATACCTAAACTGACCATCATTTCACAAAATGTTAACAGCTCTTCAAAGCTTAAGATGTCCTTTTTGGCCAACCATTCAGGTATATCGGGCATGCAATAACTACAACGAAAGTTACAACGATCTGTCAGTGAGATTCGGAGTTTATGTTTATGACGGCCAAATTGATCGATCAGTTGCGCTGACCTATGTTCTAAGCGTGTAGTCATCGAACCGTCCATAGTCGCTCCACCTCGTATTTACATACGATTTAGTTTTTATAAACGAGAGTATGAAATGTTTTATTTTAAAGATCAAAGGGAGTATTGAAGTCGCTTAGTTCATTCATTTTCAAAAAATGAGTTGGTGTTCCTCGAACACGATCCATCAAGTCTTTGCCTTTTGTAATAATTCATCTATTGAAATTGCATATCAAAAGGGTGATATTTTTGATCAGAAGTGTTTTTGGAATTGTGCCAAGAAACGCAGGCATGATGAATAAGAAAAGAGCAATAAAAAAGGGTTGAGCAATCCAAATCGCTTGCAAGTATGAGCAAAGCGAACAGTGAATTGATCATTGCAGAACTTTTTACCGAAGATAAATATTGAGGGCGGTGAGATGGAAAACACTGAAGATAAAAAGCATGATGAAGAAACCAGCTATGCACGAATAGAACCTTATACCAATCCTGCGGGTGGATGGGGCGCGTTGTTAAGTGTTGCAAGAAACTTAAAGAGACAGGAAGTTTTCAAAAAAGGTGCGATTACGCTCCTCAATATTAACCAACCCACGGGTTTTGACTGTCCAGGCTGTGCATGGCCTGAAAAGAAAGATGCACATGCCTTTAACTTTTGTGAAAATGGTGCAAAAGCCGTTGCCTTTGAAGCCACTTCAAAACGTGTTACGCCTGAATTTTTTGCGACCCATACGGTCAGTTGGCTGTCTGAGCAAAGTGATTTCTTGCTTGAAGATTCAGGTCGTCTAACCGACCCAATGCGCTATGACAGCGCGACCGATAAATATGTGCCCATCTCGTGGGATGATGCTTTTACTTTAATTGCAAAACATTTACATGCCTTGGATCATCCAGATCAAGCGGCATTTTATACTTCTGGTCGTGCCAGTAATGAAGCGGCGTTTCTGTATCAACTCTTTGTCCGTGCTTTTGGTACCAATAATTTTCCAGACTGTTCCAATATGTGCCATGAGACCACCAGTGTTGGCTTACGTGACTCAATTGGTTTGGGTAAGGGAACAGTGACTTTAGAAGATTTTGATATCGCCGATGCGATTTTCAGTTTTGGGCATAATCCAGGCACCAACCATCCGCGGATGCTGGGGACTTTACGTGAAGTGTCGCGTCGTGGTGGCAATATCGTTGCCATCAATCCACTCAAAGAGCGTGGATTGGAGCGCTTCCAAGATCCGCAAGCAGCTGTTGAGATGATGACCAATGGCAGTACACCCATTAGTCGTTATTATTTCCAACCCAACGTGGGTGGCGATTATGCACTCATGTTCGGGATGCTGAAACATTTACGTGAGTGGGACATTCAAGCACTGGCAGCTGGGAAAAAGAGCGTTTTTGACCGGTCTTTTATCGAAATGAATACAGTCGGTTTTGATGCCATGATGGAAGAAATTGATCGAACTACATGGTCAGATATTCATGCACATACGGGACTTAGCCCCGAGCATTTAGAGTCTTTAGCTAAAATGTATTTGGATGCCAAAACGGCCATTTTCTGTTGGGGCATGGGGATTACACAGCATCGGCATGGGACTGCGAATGTACATATGCTCGCAAACTTAATGTTGGCAAGAGGGCATATTGGTCGCTCAGGGGCAGGCTTAGCACCGATTCGCGGGCACAGTAATGTGCAAGGCGACCGAACTATGGGGATCAATGAACGACCAAGCCCAAAATTGCTGGATAGTCTGGACCGAGTATTCGGCATTCAGTCGCCACGTGAACATGGTTTTGGCGTGGTGGATACCATTCAGGCGATGTATGAAGGTGGTGTAAAAGTCTTTATTGGTTTAGGTGGTAATTTTGCTGTTGCCACTCCCGATACACCGTATACACAAGAAGGCTTACGTCGTTGTGATTTGACGGTACAGATTGCAACCAAGCTGAATCGTAGCCATTTGGTTTGTGGTAAAGAGGCATTACTTTTACCCTGTTTGGGCCGTACCGAAGTTGATATGCAACAGCATGGGCCGCAGGCAATCAGTGTTGAAGATTCCATGAGTAATGTGCATCTTTCAGCAGAGCGTAATGAGCCTGCTTCTAAGAATCTACTTTCAGAGCCTGACATTGTGGCGCGTATGGCGGCAGCCGTCTTGCCAGACAGTGATATCAAGTGGAAATGGTATGTAGAAAGTTATGACCGTATACGCGATTCGATTGAAGAGGTCTTTGATGAATTCCATGATTTCAATGCACGTGTCTATCAGCCGGGTGGCTTTCACTTAGAGCATCCAGCCAATCAGCATGTATGGAATACGCCTGTAGGCAAGGCTCAGTTCTTAATTACGCCGTTGGCTGAAGTGTATGCCGATAAAGAGAATAAATACGCTGAACAATATACAGGGGCCAAAGTCTATACCCTAATGACCACACGCTCTCATGACCAATACAACACAACCTTGTATGGACTCGATGACCGTTATCGTGGGGTATTTGGTCAGCGCCGTGTTTTGTTTATGAATGCAGAAGATATCGCTGCGGCTGGTTTTGTTGCAGATCAATGGGTGGATATCGAAAGTATTTATTCGGATGGTGTTAAACGTGTGGTTCAAAGCTTCCGTATCGTACCGTATAACATTCCACGGAGTAGCCTCGCAGCCTATTATCCGGAGACCAATCCATTGGTTGCGCTCAGTAGCCATGATAAATACGCCAAAATACCGGCTTCGAAAAGCGTGCCTGTGATTTTGCATGCAGGCCAAGCACCTGAACATTTTAATTTGGCACAAGCGGTTGATCCTGAAGATGCCAATCAGATCGTGAATCGAACTGGCTAGTTGATTCAATACTGAAATGGCACCTGATTTAGAGGTGTCATTTTTTTCATGATTGAAGGGTTTAGTGTTTGGGGAAGATTGGAAAATTATTATGGATATTCGGGCGTCGACGTTGAATTCTCTGGGGTATGAAGCTGTTGATATTCAGCGTTTAAGTGAAAATAGAGCTGTTGAACAATCTGATTTTGTGGTGCAAGAACATCCTATTGCTTTAGTTTATAATGGGATTTCCCATGCGGTAATGATGGCGACGCCAGCAGATATTGAAGTCTTTGCCAAAGGTTTTAGCTTGTCTGAAGGTATTTTGACGAGTTTGAAAGAGCTTTACTCTTTGGACATACACGAAACGGAATTCGGGATCCAAGTCGAAATGACAATTTCTGCCCGTGCCTTTATGGCGCTCAAACAACATCGACGGATGATGGTTGGACGCACGGGTTGTGGTCTCTGTGGGATTGAAAGTTTGCAGCAGCTTCATTTGGATTTATCTCAAATTACCACAGCCCTTTGTGAGGGATGGTTGGCTCAAATTCCGCAAGCCATTGCTCAACTCAATACCCGACAGAAAATCACCCAAATGACGGGTGGTGCACATGCGGCTGCATGGGTTGAAGCAGGGGAAATAGTGGCTTTATTTGAAGACGTAGGCCGACACAATGCTTTAGATAAACTATTGGGTTATATTGCAGAAAATCATTATGATGTAAATCAAGGTTTTGTAGTGATGACCAGCCGAGCTAGTTATGAGTTGATTCGTAAGTGTGCTCAACTGAATATTGCCTTGCTGGCGTGTATTTCAGCTCCAACCAGTATGGCGATTAATATGGCAAAGCAGTCAGGTTTGACCTTAGCGAGTTTTTGCCGCGGTAATGGTTTTGTTTTATATACTTGATATTCAAAATTTTGCTGTATAAAAAGTAAAAGGTTTTTCTTTAGGTCATCTGTGTTGAGGACAGGTCTTTATTTGAGGGAATGTATGCAGGATGTCAAATTAAAATTACAGCTCAGAATACTTCTCAATCAAGACATTGCCTTTGGGCCAGGTAAGGCCGAGTTATTGGAAGAAATTCGACGTACTGGCTCAATTTCTCAAGCTGCAAAAAGTATGAATATGAGCTACCGCCGTGCATGGCAGTTGGTTGAAACCATGAATCATAGCTTTCAGTCAGGCTTGGTCGAAACTCAAAAAGGTGGAACGCATGGTGGTGGGGCAAAACTCACGGACTTGGGCGAAAGTATTTTAAGTCAATTTAGACAGATGGAAATAAAAGCACGCGTTGCGATTGAGCAAGATTTTGCAGAAATAGCTCGATACCTTAAACAATAATCTAGTCTGGTCAGCTAGATCTTTCTCGTACTCAGTCATGGCGTACACGAATAAGCTTCTTATGTTTAAAAAGCTCTTATTTTTACTGACTAAATTGCAAGAGCAGTATTCAGTCACGTGATTAAGATACAAACCCTTTAACTTGAACGATAAATAATCTGTTTCTGGAATTGACGTTGCTTATGTATCAATATATTTTTGAAAACATATCGGTCAATTTATAACGCTTAAGGGGAACATGGTGCTGCTCAATTTTAAGAATAAGTGCATGCAATATGCGATGTTGTGTTGTGCTTTGGCTCTTGCGGCACAGGTACATGCAGAGCAAGCTATTACCGTTTATGCAGCAGCCAGTTTGACCAATGCTATAGCAGATGTCGATGCAATGTTTGAACAACAAAAAAGAGTACGCGTGAAAACCTCTTATGCAGGGTCGTCGACTTTGGCTAAGCAAATTGAAGCGGGTGCACCTGCTGATGTTTTTATTTCGGCAGATGAACAATGGATGAATTATCTGCAAAATAAAAAGTTAATTGTGCTGAATAAACGTGTGAATTTATTGGGCAATCGTCTTGTTCTAATTTCGCCCAAAGCTAAGCCCGTCAAAATAAAAATGGATAAAAGTTTTGATCCTTCTACTGCCTTTCAGGGCAAGCTTTGTACAGGTGACACCAAAAGTGTTCCTGTAGGAAAATATGGGAAACAAGCACTGACCGCATTGGGGTGGTGGTCAAAACTTGAACCAAGATTGGTTGAAACTGAAGATGTCAGAGCTGCGCTCAACTTTGTAGCGCGTGGCGAATGTCAGCTTGGCATTGTCTATGCAACCGACGCTGCTATCAGTAAAGATGTCACCGTCGTTGGCGTTTTCCCTATCAGCACCCATACCCCGATTGTTTATCCCTTAGGTCTTGTCAAAAATAATCCAGATGCGCTAGCGTTTTATCAGTTTGTACAAAGTAAACAAGCACATGCTGTCTTTAAAAAATATGGCTTTACCGTTTTATCTGCTGCTAAGTGATGATGTTTTCTTTATCGGCTGAAGAAATAGAGGTACTCAAGTTATCCTGCCAAGTGGCTGCAACCTGTTTGGCATTGAGTCTGACCCCTGCGTTGGCAGTGGGTTGGGTTTTGGCACGTAAAGAGTTTTTTGGCAAATCCTTATTTGAAACGTTTATTTTTCTACCTCTGGTGCTGCCGCCTGTGGTGCCAGGATATTTGCTGTTACAGATTTTTGGCGGAAACGGGATACTGGGTAAGTATCTTGAGCCCTTTGGACTCAATTTTGCATTTAACTGGAAAGGCGCAGTTTTAGCTTCAGCCGTGATGGGCTTTCCACTCTTGGTTCAATCGATTCGTTTGGCCATAGAGTTGGTGGATCAACGACTAGAAATGGCGGCGAAAACGCTCGGTGCTTCCTCCTTGAGCACTTTTTTTTATGTCACTTTGCCTTTAGCCAGCAGTGGCATATTGGTGGGGGCAATTTTATGTTTTTGTCGCAGTCTGGGCGAGTTTGGCGCAACTATTACCTTTGTCGGTAATATTGCAGGGGAGACCAGAACTTTGCCCTTGGCCATGTATAGCTTGATGCAGCAACCCGACACAGAACAAGCGGTTTGGCGATTGATTATACTGTCATTAACTGTGGCATTTTTGGCGTTATGGTTTGCCCAGTGGTTCCATCGCTATCAGAAAAATAAACGAGGGCATTAAGACGATGATTGACTGTCATATTCAGTTAAATTTAGGCAAATTTAAACTCGATCAGACATTTTCATCTGAACATCATGTCATTGGTTTATTTGGAGCGTCAGGCTCAGGAAAAACCAGTATTTTGCATGCCATTGCAGGGCTTAATACTCCAGTCAAGGGCTGGATTAAAATCAATCATCAGACATGGTTCGATGCTGAAAATAAGATCAATTTAAACGTGCAGCAACGTCATGTAGGTTTGGTTTTTCAGGATGCGCAACTGTTTCCACATATGACGGTGATGCAAAATTTATTGTTCGGCTATAAGCGCATTCCGCCTGAAAGCCGACGTTTTGATCCCGATTATATTATTGAACTGCTTAAACTTAATCATTTACTCAGTCGTATGCCGACGAAGCTTTCAGGTGGTGAAAAGCAGCGTGTTGCATTAGGTCGGGCATTGTTGTATTCGCCAAATTTATTATTATTAGATGAACCATTGTCTGCATTAGACGCTGCACATAAACAGGAAATCCTTCCTTTTTTTCAAACTGTCCAACTTGAAACCCATATCCCGATGTTATATGTCAGCCATGATATGGATGAAATTAAGCAGCTGACCGAAGCAGTTTGGTTGCTTTAATTGAACAGATTTCAGCTTCAACTTTTAAAGAGGGAACGAATAAAAACAGAAAAAATGGGCCTCCGTATCAGCTTAGGATCATTCGGTACCATTTTTATAAACAGACGGCGCTTGGCCTGTCCAGCGTTTAAATGCCCGACGAAATTCACGTACTTCACTAAAACCTAAAGCTTGGCTAATGTCCCCAATGGAGAGATTATTTTCAAGCATCTGTTTCGCTTTTCGCTCTAACACGGTTTGTCGAATTTGCTGAAAACTAATGCCTTCTAGCAATAAGTAGCGTCGAAGATGACGCTCACTCATTTGTAAATAGTCTGATGCGAGTTGCATATCAAAGCGCACAGGAAGATGCTGCTCGATAAGCTGTTCTAATAAATATGCATATTGTGCATCACTGAAAAGAATTAGAGAGTAGGGTTGTAAATGAGCATTCAAGGGGGGATTTTCGGTCAAAAGTAAGGACTTATTTTATAAATTGAGCCAGTGAGAAATGAGTGCCTTGCATTAGAGTAGATGGTGATGCCGTTTAGTGAACGTTGATGCAGCCTAAGTAGATGGCGTGGTTGGATGTAATTAAGGAGTGTCGCTCTTATAGGGATTTTGTGGCGAGTAACCTTAACAATAGCAATAATCGTCAGATTTTGATCAAACGACTGCCCTACAAATATATAAGACAGTCGCATTTTTATTTACCAATCGACGCGTTTGAATAAAATGTCTTTATACATTTTAAAGTCACAAACGAAACTGTAAAACGGATATGTAAATGTGGCTGGTTTATTATGTTCAAAAAAGAAATGACCGATCCAAGCAAATCCATAACCCACTACAGGCAAAGCCCAGAGTAGTTTTGGATTTTTGGTCATCGCCGCAGCCGCAGTAATCCCGATCACACAGGTGGTTCCCACAAAGTATAAACGTCGGCAAGTGGGGTCTTCATGCTGAGAAAGATAGAAGGGATAGAATTCTTTTAAGGTTTTATAACGGCCATCACTTCCCTTAATTTGCACAGCAGGGCTTGCAACCAATGCAGCAGAAAGATGGGCGTTATTCACCAAATCTTGCATATTGTTTTTAATTTGGGTTTGGGTATTCTGTAACATGTCCTACTCCTTTAGTGGTTACAAGGCGTAGTTTTAAACAGGAAACCAAAGATGGTCTTGAACGAATATGCTATCGCAAAGCAAGGACGCGAGTTTAGGGTTAGCGCATCAAAGTAAAATTTACACTTGGGATGGTGTCATTTTGTATGTGACTCATGAGCAGTTGAATAATGCCCATGCCCATGCCCATTTTCCAGCACTTTTACAAATTGGTTTGGGAACACCTTTTGCAATCACTTTAGACGACCAAGTACGTCGTTATCACGATATTGTGGTGATGGCACCCAATGTGATGCACAGTACCGATTCAGAAAATCAACCTTATCTTGCGCTCATGATTGATCCTGATCATGCACTTTATGGATACTTGTATCCATTGCTGAATGGCGAACAGATTTGTTCTTTATCTGCCGCTTGCCTTGCTACGTTTCATTCACAGTTTCAAAAGTTGATCGCTGGGCAACTCACTCCTGATGAAGCCAAACAATTGGTCTTAGCGCTACTGTCAACGTTAAACCCAAATCCGTTACAGGTATTGCCATGGGATGCCCGCGTTTTACAAGCCTGTCGTTATATTCAAAAACTTGTACCTCAGCAGATTCCCACAGTAGCTCAAGTCGCGGCACACACGGGACTGTCTGAGTCGAGGCTGATGCACTTGTTCAGTCAGCAATTGGGGATTTCCATGCGGCGCTACATCCTTTGGTTGCGTATTCGCTATGCCATCAAACTCTGGGCAGCAGGTCAGAGTTTGATTGATATTGCCTTGGAAGCGGGTTTTGCCGATCAGGCGCATTTCACCCGAACTTTACGAAGCATGGTCGATTTTGCACCCTCGATGCTGAAAGGCAAAACCATCTTCGTGAATGACTGCATTAAAACACCATCGACGTCATAGCGTGTTAAGTTGCTTGATAGCACACGGAAATAGCAGAATCATTCAAGACAGGTTTCGCTATTTTACGAAGAATCAGTTTATGTTGAGAGAAGGACTTAAGCAGGATTGAGCTTTTTCCTTCAAGCTCAATGTTAACTTTAATGGATAGAGATAATAGGGATAACAAATGACCAGTTTACATGCGATGAAAAGTCTAAAAGATGTCGTGTCAGAAAAAGAATGGGATGCGCGTTGTCAGCTTGCGGGGTTGTACCGTCTAATTGCGCATTTCCGCATGACCGATTTAATTGATACGCATATTAGTCTACGCGTACCCGACGAAGACGGTCATTTTCTGATTAATCAATATGGCATTCCCTTTGAAAAAATGACGGCTTCGCATTTGGTTAAAATTGATTATGCAGGCAATATTATTGCGGATTATGATCAGGGGAAATTGGTCAATACCGCAGGTTTTGTGATTCACTCCGCGATCCATGATGCACGTAAAGATGTGCACTGCGTGATTCATACGCATACCGCAGATGGCATTGCAGTGTCTGCACAAAAACATGGTTTATTGCCTTTGTCTCAACATGCTTTGAAGTTTTATAACAAAGTGAGCTATCACGAGTATGAAGGGGTGGCATTATTGACCGAAGAGCGTGAGCGTCTCGTGAAAGACTTGGGGCAAAACCGAGTCATGATTTTACGTAATCATGGTTTGCTATCGACAGGGGATTCAATTCAACGTGCTTTTCACGAGATCTACTTCCTTGAACGTGCATGCCAAGCGCAGATCAAGGCGATGGCGGGAGGAGCAGAGCTTCATCTTCCGTCTGAAGCTGTACGTCAACACACAGCTCAACAGTTTGAAAGTGAATTGATTGAAATGGTGATGCTGAAAGCATGGAATGCCGCACTGTCTTTAATTGAGCATCAACGTGACGAGTATTGTTCATAAGCCATTCAACCATTTTAATAAAAGCCTCTATTTCTAAGTAGAGGCTTTTATTATGTTGAGTTTTGCTGTGGAGCTAACACATTTTTGAGCGTTTCGAAAATAGGCGGATCTACCGATTGTGCGACATTGAAGCGTAAGAAATTCTGTGCATTTAAGGATTGGCTAAACGCATTTCCTGGTGCTAAAACAACGCCGTGTTTTAAACACTCTCGCGCAATGAGCGCAGCATCGAAACCGTCGGGAAGTTTACACCACAGGAATATGCCCGCTTGTGGGACTAGCCACGGGTGAATATTTAAAGCCCCGAGCTGAGTGATGACTTTTTGCATTTCATGAGCTAGGCGTAAGCGCACCGTTTCCATATGCTTACGATATCCACTGTCTTTTAAGGCAATCAGCACCATATCGGCGGCAAGTCGGCCTCCACCAAAAGAGGTGGCGATCTTTAAATCGATTAGATTTTCAATCCATTCATTTTTGGCCACGATATAGCCACAGCGCAAAGAGGCTGAAATCGTTTTTGAAAAACTACTAACTTGAATGACACGATTGAGTCCATCAAAAGCAGCCAGTCGTGGGGCAGGGGTATGTTCAAAGTCGGCAAAAATATCATCTTCCACAATGACTAAATTGGTTTGATCGACCAATTTAAGTAAGCGATGCGCCGTGACGGGGGAAAGCACTGCACCAGTTGGGTTGTGTATGCCTGAGTTGGTGATATACAGCCGTGGTGAGTGTTCAGCTAAAACAGACTGAAAGATCTCCAAATCTGGGCCATGGGGAGTATACGGCACACTCACAATATTAATGCGATGAGCTTTGAGGAGAGCATGAAAATTAAAATAACAAGGGTCATCGACAATAACAGTATCCCCAGCTTCCAATAAAAAACGACAGATCAAATCAATTGCTTGCGTGCCAGACTCGGTGAGCATGATGTGTTCAGGCGAAGCTTCAATGCCAATGTGAATTAAACGACGAGAAATTAATTGTCGCAGTTCAGGATGTCCTGCTGGTGTTGCATACTCCACCAGTTCTAAGCTATCTGCTTTTGCCATGCTACGCAGAGCACGTCGAACACCTGTCTCATATAACCATTCGGGTGGTAACCAGCCGCAACCTGGTTTGAGTGTGCTGTGATCTGTATCTAAGGCTTGTCGAGAGACCCATAAAGGGTCGACCTCTCTATCGAGCTTAGGCCCTATTTGGGCTAAAGCCAGTGGCGCGACAGGGCTAGACACATAAAAGCCCGATCCGGGTTGGCTTTGTTGCACAAACCTATCTCTAAAGGCTTATTCCATAATATAATTTTCGAATGAATAAGCCTACACCTAAAATCTACCGTACAACCAATTGGTCCACATATAACCAAGCTCTCATTAATCGTGGGAATATTGCCATTTGGTTTGATCCCAAAACACAATGGTACGCTCAACCAAAAAGCAAACATGGTCGAAATCAGACTTATTCCGATACAGCTATCCAATGCTGCTTAATGATTAAATCCATATTTCGTCTTTCCCTACGCATGGTCACTGGCTTTATACAAAGCCTGATTAAACTCTGTGGATTAGATTGGACAGCCCCAGATTATTCCACCATTTGCAGAAGACAAAGGTATATTGATCTTGCAATTGGCTATCAAAAAAGTTGTGATGGATTACACCTACTCGTTGATTCTACTGGCTTAAAGTTTTTAGGTGAAGGTGAATGGAAACGTAGGAAACATCAGCCTGAATATCGTCGTCAATGGCGTAAACTTCACATTGGTATAGATGCTAAAACCCTGCAAATACGGGCTGCACAGTTGACTACGAACAATGTGAGCGATTCACAAGTCCTTGGGGATTTACTTGAACAAATCCCGTTGGATGAACAGATTGATTCAGTTTATACAGACGGGGCTTATGACACAAAACAATGCCGTCAGGTCATTGCAGATCGGCAAGCGAATGCAGTTATTCCACCCAGAAAAAATGCAAAGCCTTGGAAAGATACAAAAGTTCATTCGCAAGAGCGAAATGAATTACTTCTTACTGTTAAACATTTAGGCAGGACACTATGGAAAAAATGGTCAGGCTATCATCGGCGAAGTTTGGTCGAAACCAAAATGCATTGCATTAAATTATTAGGCGATCGACTATATTCAAGAAACTTTGGGAGCCAAGTCAATGAGATACATGCCCGTATAGCCGTACTGAATAAATTTACGGAATTAGGCCGACCTCATACCCGAGTTGTAACTTAAATTTGAGTGAGTTGGGGAGTGCTTCAAATTATAAATCTTTGTGCAACAAAGCCAATCTAAACTATGAAAAACAGATTTCTTGATCACTCATGCCCCCAAGACAAGAACAGATTTTTTAAAGTTTTGTTGTGACGCCTGTAGAAGCTCAATTCTCATGACTGAAATCAATCTGGGTGAAAATTGATCGAATTTGCTTGCTGGTATTTTTCTAAGTATAGAGAAACTTCATATTAATATATATGTAATTTTTATATAAAAATTACATTAGTTTTCATTAAGATAATATGAATAGTACACAATAGCGCCTCATCAATCAAAAGCACTATTAAAGTTTAATGAAAACAACATTAAATTGACATGCCTAAACGTAATAATGAGCTCTTTATTATTTCGATCATTGGAGAACAAACATGAATTGGCAGAGTATTGATCACTTTATTATCATTCATTGGGTTAGGGGCGCTCATTACCGGTTTCGTTGTGGGTGAAACATTCTTTATCGTGATTGGATTACTTTTATTTATTATGGTTTTTTTGGTTTGGTTAAGTATTAAAGATAAAGTTTCAAACCCTTTTAAAGATTAAGAATGTTGTGTTTGAGTGATTTTTATACTTTTACGATAGATCAATATTGATCAAGCTCAGATAGATGGATGTAGATTACGTTCCTTGCATCTACTTCGTGTTTATATCATATGCAGTACCAGCCCAAAGGCTGGTAGCTTTGCAGTTTTTTTGAGTCTAGGCTTCAATCCAATTATCTTTAATTTCTTGGGCATCTTTGCTTAACATGACCTGATCCTCTCGAATTTCTCTTACCCATGCACTTGGGATAATATGGTGTTTGCCATCGCCATGTTTAGTCAGTTTGATCTCTTTACCTTCTATATGGTCAACATCTCCAACTTTAGTGCCACATACGGCAATTACACTAGAATGTTCTTTAATGTCTGAAATATTAATCGTGGTCATGATGTACCTCTATTTTACTCATCGAACAAAAACGAAGATTTACCCTAACCTAATTTCTCGTAGTCATGAGCTTTTTAAATACAACACCAACATATTATGTCTTAAAATTCACGAAGTATAAAAATTGTCAGTCTGTGTTTTATTTATAGAGTGCTAAGTTGATTAAATTATGCTGATGTTATTTTTATTTTCAATTCAGCCAACGTCTATTTACTGAGTTTCCAGCATTATTATAGTGGATAACTTTTGCATAATTACCTACGGCTGTTGCATTATCAGGAATATCTTTGGTCACTACACTCCCTGCACCGATGGTGGCATTATCGCCAATTTTAACATGATCGATAATACAGACATTTGGGCCAATATATACATTATCGCCAATTACAGCGGCCTGCCGACCGCCATTGGCACCAATCGTTGTAAACTGCGATAGGTTGCATTGTTTCCAAGAACAGTAGTTACGTTGACAATCAAAGGTCTCTCATAACAGATGAACAAGCCATAGCCCATTTTTGTGGTGCAGTGGATATCGATCCCTTATTTCTTCTTACAGTAAAAATAGAGTAGAGCAGTTTGCCGATCTGCTGTTTGCAAGCCGAAAGACGTAACCAACGCTAAAGTTCAAAACTGTAATTAAACAAATCAGTTTTGATAAATGAGTTTAGTTTTGTATTGCGACAATACCGATATAAATCACTCAAAATGGATTGAACTAAGATGGAAAAGAACTCATAGGCTGAATGTGTGATTTACTTGATTTGATGCTGAGCTGTTATCTAGATTTAGCCTTTCAGTATGGTCTCTTATTTTTAAAAAATATCAATTGGCTTTTATTTGTACAGTTGTTTCGAAATGTCATAAGTCCTTGTCGAGAGTCAAAAATACTTTTATATTGTACTAACAGTAGGTCGATAACTAAGACGCTACGATGTAGTTGGACGGATCAATGACAGCTCGTTGAGTTTAGAACGAAATGTTCAAACAATAAATCAGCACTAGCCTTCCAACATAGAAAAGCTCGCAGCAATGCGAGCTTTTTTTATGTAAAAAAAATATGACTATGTATCTCGCTTGTTAAGCATATTTGATTTAAGTTTATGATTTATAGTTATGATTTTGAAAATATTTATATAAATTAACATTGCGATAAATTCTAACAACTCTAAGGGCAGTGTTGGAAAAAACTTGTGCTATAAGATTAAACAGAGCTAAAAAAAGAAAAGGAAAATGACCATGACTCAGCTTGTAGATGTAAAGGTAAAGGACCAGTACAGTCAAACGTATAATGTGAAGGCCCAGTTAAGACAAGTACCTGAAAACTCCGAAGCAGAACGTTTGGATTTGTTTAAACGAATTGAACATATCGTTGTTGATGGTGAAGTGATTCTGCCTAGTATTGAACTGTTATTTGAAAGTCGACAAACGGAAAATATATACCGAGTTGTTGATTAACCCTATTGAAAAAAGCCCATCTTTACATGGGCTTTTTTTATGGGCGATCTAAGTTAGGCCATCGAAGAATATAAGGGATAAATTTTTTGTGCGATTATATTGAAGATCCTAAAGTGAAATTAGGATATCACTTCACACATATTTCCTATTTATCAATCTGTTTGATGAATGGTTCGAGTAACCATGGTGCCAAAGTCTTATAAAGTCGATGAAAGACATTAAGATTTATTGCCTGAATAAAATGTAAAATAATTGATTGCTAATCAAACTTGTAATTTTTAAATCTTAACTAAGACTCAATTATCCATTGAATCTATTTATTTAGGCTGCCTGCAAACGCAACAGTGAGTGATTGATCTGTTGTAAGTGTTGGTTGAGTACTATGGGTTCTATTCGACTTTCCTGTAACGTCGTAATCCATTGCATTTGGCAGCGTTTGAGACTGTGTAAGTCTGTCGCCGATTGAATTTGAAGAATGAGTTGTTTTGCCATTAAGCCACAATAACGTTGTAATAAGCTCATCATCAAATCGCGTGTTTCTTCAAAGCTATAAGCTTTAAGCGGTGGGGCTGGGCTTTGTGTAGGGGTGGGTGGTGAAGGAGTCTGCGCTGTGCTGTCTAAATCTATTGGATTGACGTTATTCTGACTATTTTCGAGTACAGACGTCGATGATTGAGCCTCCGATGACGGCTGTATTGGGCTAGAGACGCGAGCTGTTTGTATGGAATGAATTAAACCTAATTCAATTAATTGTCCGAGGATTTCAGGCGTTGCGATGCGTTGTTTGAATTGGTCAGCCAATTGTTCAAAATCTTCTGTACCAATTAAAACCAATAGTCGTCTTTGACGTGCATTGAGTGGGATATGACGTTGTTGTAAAGCATCTAAACCCAATGCTGTTTTTTGATAATGATTCATACCTTAATTTACTCCCCCGAACAAATAAATTAAGGCTGAACATACAGGGCGAAAATTACAACAATATTAAGAATTTATGACAATACATTTTAGAGCGTTTTAATGCTCGTATTTTCTAAAGCTTTACGTAAATACGGATCGAGTTCATCTTGACGCATTAACCACTGAATATAGTCAGCAGGGAGTTCGGCAATCGCTGTTCCGCGATGCTTGCCAAAATTAATGATTCGCGGAATACGAGCATCTTCAGAGACAGCAAATAATTGCTCCATGCTGTTTATTTTTAATTGATGAACCACATGCATTAAAATATTGGCCGTTAAAATAATATCCATATCGGCACGATGAGCTTTTTTAATCATTTCACGGGCTTTTTCACTGCCTTTTGAAATCATATAAATGAGTGCCGAAATATTGTGGGCTTCAGCATCAGGCCAGACCAAACGTGCAAGGGCGAGTGTACAAATCGCTTTAATATGAGAAGTATCGACACCACATTTTTCGATAGCACGAATATCATAATCAATATTATGACCAATGATGTATTGCGTTTCTGCAGGGAGTTTAAAGGTCGTATAGTGAGGCTTCCCAACGAGGTCTGACTCTAAAATATGATGCACAGCCATCGCTGCGAATGAGATTGGTTCATCGACGGTATAGAGCTGATCAAATACTTGGCTTTTGTCTAGGCTTAATTTGCCATTTGCAATTTCAATCGGTGCATATGCAATCTCAATGGGTTGACCATTTAGGGTATGGGTTTCTGTGTCGAGAATAATGGCTTGCATGTGCATATCCGAAAATTAAAAGCTGAATAAATTTATCATTTCCAAGACTATCAAGACAGCCTATGACTGCCAGATTTGTGGTTTATTCGCTGATTTTGTGCGGTGATGTTGTTTAAATCATCGGGTGAACCTAGGTGATTAGAGATCAGACTTTATTAAGCAAGGGAAAAGTTGGAAGCTACTTGTTGATTTATTTAGGCAGATTACAAGGAAAATTTTTGCTTAAAATTAAAATAATTCTTTGGGATTCGGTTCAAACAAAGACTAGAGAAGAGCTTAATGCCTGAATTCAGTTGTGGGATCAGGATTTATTTTAAGTTCCAATGACCAGTTTTTATAACAATGGTAAGTGCTCACTTGCAGACAATGCTCACTTTGTATCATTCTCGTAACTGGTCTTGCCATGTGTCATTTTGAGGCGTAAATCATTAATGTATTCAAGTGATTTGAATCGTTACAACAAGAAAAAATGTCATTAAGGAATTTTAAGATGAAAAAACATATATTGGCCGTGTTCGTCAGTAGTTCTGTGCTTGTTTTAACAGCCTGTGGAGGAGGGGATGGCGATTCAACTTCTGTTATCGTAGATGATGGGGTGCCTAAAAATAATATTGTTAATCCTGTAGTGAGGGTGGAGTCTTATACCGATATTGATAGTACGGTCGATACTGCATTATCGGATGCTAGTGCATCTAAATCATTGGTAACCTACAAAATGCTTGGTGTAGATGGTGCTGAAGTAGATGCTACAACTTTAGTGTTTACGCCAAAAACAGTTCCTCCTGTAAATGGTTGGCCAATTGTGGTATGGGCTCATGGAACAACGGGCGTTGCTGACAAATGTGCACCGAGTGTATTGGGATTGGGGCAAACAGCGGAATTAATAGAAAGTTTGCTTGATGAAGGGTATGTTGTTGTTGCACCAAATTATGAGGGTCTAGGAGCACCTGGCAATCATCCATTCTTAAACTTAAGAAGTGAGGCATTTTCCATTACGGATGCCGTTGTCGCTGCCAGAAAATATTTAAAAGACCAGCTAGGGAAAAAAGTCAGTGATCAATGGGCAAGCATAGGCCACTCACAAGGCGGGCATGCTGTTCTTGGTGCAGCTCAATATGCATCGCGGGCGCAATTAAATTATAAAGGCACAGTTGCAATTGCTCCTGCATCTAATTTGGCGTCCATACTTACAATAGGTGAACAGCAAGCATCTACTCTGCCTATAAATTATCAAATACAAATGCTCGCTCAATTGGATACTTACACTGCTTTAATTGTTGCAGGTATGCAGGGACATAATAAGTCTGTGACCTATAATGAAGTATTTAAGAACGATACAGTAATCCTTGCACCAATTGCAGAAGCAGAATGTAGCTCAACAGTTGGAGTGCAATTAGGCACTGCTATGAGTATTTATGCAGCTGGTAATGGTCAAGGAACTTTAACGGGCTATGGTCGATTACAGAGCGGTTTTATGAGCATTCCTGTAATAGATACATTCCTTAAAAAAGAGTCTCAACCGGGGCTAGCTCCATTAAATAAAAAGGTATTTATCTATCAAGGGGAAGCAGATACAACGGTACCAAAAGCTGCAACTGATCTTCTCATAGCTTCAATGAAAGCCAATGGTACCAGTGCAAGTAATATTCAATATACAACGAGTGTTGCATGGGATCATGGCACTGTTTATACACAAAATTATGAAAGTTTTGTAGACAATATCGATTCACTTTTTCAATAGATAGATGAATTCGCATGCTGTTCGAGTTTATGATTAATTAAATTATGAATCTCTCATGCCAATTCAGTAATTTGCTTTGACTCAAATCGCTCATGGAGTTCTGCTTTGTCAGCGATTTTTTATTTAAAACTGCGTAAAGTTCGTTCTCGAAATTTATAAACTTCATGCTACAATACGCGCCAATCTTAGCACGGCTTAAAAGCCCTAATTTCATAGGACCTCGCTAATGTTTGCCAATATCTCAATTGCTGAATTTGATCCAGAAATCGCGCAAGCAATCACAAATGAAGATGCTCGCCAAGAAGCGCACATCGAACTGATTGCTTCTGAAAACTATTGCTCTCCAGCAGTAATGGAAGCGCAAGGTTCAAAACTTACAAACAAATATGCTGAAGGCTACCCAGGCAAACGCTACTACGGCGGTTGTGAATATGTAGACGTGATTGAACAATTAGCGATTGACCGTGCTAAAGAGCTTTTCGGTGCAGATTACGCAAACGTTCAACCGCATGCAGGTTCACAAGCAAACTCTGCTGTTTACTTAGCCCTTCTTAACCCAGGCGACACTGTTTTGGGTATGAGCTTGGCTCACGGTGGTCACTTGACTCACGGTGCAAAAGTAAGCTTTTCTGGTAAAACATATAACGCAATTCAGTACGGTTTAAACCCTGAAACTGGCGAGATTGATTACGAAGAAGTTGAACGTTTAGCAATTGAGCACAAGCCACGTATGATCGTAGCTGGTTTCTCTGCTTATAGCCAAATTGTAGATTGGCAGCGTTTCCGTGACATCGCGGATAAAGTTGGTGCTTACCTATTTGTAGATATGGCTCACGTTGCTGGTCTAGTTGCTGCTGGTGTTTACCCAAGCCCAGTTCAGATTGCTGACGTAACAACAACCACTACACACAAAACACTTCGTGGCCCACGTTCAGGTTTAATCCTTGCAAAAGCAAACGAAGAAATTGAGAAAAAATTACAATCAGCTGTATTCCCTGGTAACCAAGGTGGTCCATTGGTTCATGCGGTAGCGGCTAAAGCAATTTGCTTTAAAGAAGCAATGGCTCCTGAATACAAAGTTTACCAACAACAAGTAGTGAAGAACGCTCAAGCAATGGCTGAAGTTCTTATTGCTCGTGGTTATGACATCGTTTCTGGTGGTACAGAAAACCACTTGTTCTTGTTATCTCTTATTAAGCAAGATGTAACAGGTAAAGAAGCAGATGCATGGTTAGGTGCAGCTCACATTACTGTGAACAAAAATGCCGTACCAAATGACCCACGCTCACCATTTGTGACTTCTGGTATCCGTATTGGTACACCGGCTGTGACGACTCGTGGTTTCGGTGAAGCTGAAGTACGTGAACTTGCTGGCTGGATCGCTGATATCCTAGACAGCAAAGGTGATGAAGCTGTGATTAACGCTGTTAAAGCGAAAGTTGAAGCTGTTTGTGCGAAATTTCCTGTTTACGCAAACTAAGTTCTGACTTGAGAAAGCCCCCTCAAGGGGGCTTTTTTTATAGCATTAAAAAATCAAAATCAGTTGAAATGTAATTTAGACTGCATTTCTGATATAACAGAAGTTATAGGCTAATAAATTATTTTTAATAAGAATTTTATTCATACCGTATTCAAATAGGAATGCAGCACATGGCAAACCCAGCAATTATCATTTCTGAGCAGGATCTTCATCGTTTAGAAACGATGTTAGAGCATCAGCCTAAACTTACACCGACCATGCAGTTGCTTGAAGAAGAATTGGCACGCGCCGATGTTGTTGCTCCACAAGATATGCCTGCCAATGTGGTAACGATGAATGCAAAAGTTTTACTGACCATTGCACCATCTATAGAAGCATCTGAAATTACCTTGGTTTATCCGCATGATTTTAAAGGCGAGAAGGGACAGGTCAATGTTCTAGCCCCAATTGGCGCAGCAATTCTGGGCTTAGCTGAAGGTCAAGAAATTGAATGGCCGCAGCCAGATGGTCAAATGATGAAAGTCAAAATTGAAAAAGTGGTTTATCAACCTGAGCGTGAAGGCGATTATTTATAATATCGAAATATTCAATTTTAAAGCCATGTTGATCATGGCTTTTTTATGACTTTGAATATGTACTTTCTATAATGAAAGACAGTAATGCAAAAGAAAACAATAAAATAGAGTGCTGATTGATTGCGATTTTTTATTTCATTTAGATAGAGTTGTTTATATTGCTGATAGGCTTGTTCATAGCCGAAAATCTTTTTCCCATTCACATTTAATGCATACAAAATATCCTGATGGCTTTTTAGATAAGTGATGGGTTGCCCTGTCCAAGCGGTAATATCTAAAGGGACCTGCATTGCATCGAAAAGCCATTGGCAAGTATGAAAATAGCGAATAGGCAAATTCATTTTTTTCATTGGATTTTTCGGGCCTGTGTCAGAGGAGGTCTTAAGTGGTGCGTCTGGCCAACGATCACACCAAACTGTTTGAATTCGACCTTGGTTTTGGCTAAAGATACCGACCAAAAAGTGCGTTTTCCCCAAGCTGTTTAAGTTATAGGGTGCTTGATTTTTTTGATAAAGTTGGACGGCTGTTTCATTATCTAGCAGTGTGCCACTCACTTGTTGTAATTGGCTTGGATCATGCTCTAAAAATGTTTCGTGAATGTGTTTTGCTTTATAGTGTGCACCAACACTGATAAGTAAGGTTAATGCAATGCAGAAACCTAAACTATAACGAATGATGTGCTGAAGGCGAATGATCATAATTTTGAATAGATATAATTTTGTTGGAAACAGAAGCGATGATTAGCCAGATCAAGATAAACGGTTTTCACAGCATTTTTGCAAAAATCTACATGTTATTTGACATAAAAGCTGTACTATAAAAATGATTTTATTCAATTTCTTTATTGGGTTAAAGCACTATGGCACAAATTGACGTTCTTGTTCCTTTAAGGAATATACCAGTCAATTCAGATGAACTTTTAAGTATCCAGCGTAATGATTTGGTTCCGTTGCTGAACGATCAATATCGTCTCAATCATTATGCAGATAGTGTCATTCAAGCACAGTCTGTGCTGTTAAATGGAGTGGACCCGCAGCTCACTTTACAGTTGAGTCAGACCATTGAGCAACTGATACAGTCACTGGCTGACTCAAAAAAATACTTGAAGAAGCGCAAATTTAATGGGCTGCAAAAGTGGCTGGGAATTGATATTGAATATGGTTCAACCCAAGTTGAATACTATAAAAAACTGGATCAGTTGTTGGATCGAGCCAATCATCTCAGCCAAAAATTACAAATTGAAATTCAAAAGTCACAGGCGCGTTATCAGCAGTTAACAGGCTTACGTGAGCAAATGGCCAAATATGTATCTGCGGCTGAAGCATTTTTAATGGAATATCCTAAATTTGTGAAGAATGCACATCCTTTAGATAATTTTGAAGAACGTTTATCCAAGAAAATAAACAGCTTGCAGACTTTGCAAAGCAGTAATGATATTGCTATTACGCAAATGCAGTTGTCACAGCAGCTTTCATTGAGTTTGTTAGACCGATATAAAGAGGCTCAGCAGGTTTTGATCCCAGCATGGCAATATCATGTCAAACAATCGCAGCAATCAAGCTCGACAATTGAACTGGAAAAGCTCGATAATAGCCGTGAAAAATTGATTCATACCTTAAAAAAATCACTACAGAAACCAACACTTTAAGAAATAGATTAGGTGAATTATGACCAACTCAGAACAAAATAGTCTTGTGGTAGAGCCAACCACTGAAGTGATTGAACAGAAGTTTCAACAGTTAAATTTGCAAGAAATTGGCTTGCAACAAGATGACTTCAATGCAGTCTTGGCAGCGCGGAAAGAGTTGGCAGAAATCAACCATAACGCCGTGGCGGAGTATGGTAAAAATATTGCGACACAAACCTCTGGATATACCGATGAATTGTTAAATTTGGTGCAAAACAAGGACCTTGATGAAACAGGGCAAAAGCTGAATCAGGTGGTACAAGTCGCACAACAGCTCAATACCTCAAGTATCTTAAATAAAAAGAAAAATTCAGGTTTCTTCGGTGGCTTGATGAGCAAAATTAAAGGCGCAAAGAATAATATTGATATGCACTTTAATACCACCAAAGAACAGATAGATACTTTGGTGAAAGAAATTGAAAAATCGCAGTCTGGTTTAAAAGCACGTGTTGATACGCTCGATCTGATGTTTCATGGTGTACAAAGTGAATATAAACAGCTCGGTGTCTATATCGCAGCAGGTAAGTTGAAACAGGATGAAATTCAGCAGGAAATCTCAACGCTGACTTCACAGGCACAAGATCAAACCACGACACAGAGAGTTTACGACCTCAATCATTTAGCCAATATTTTGGAAAAACGCGTGAGTGATTTGCAGGTTTTACAACAATCAGCCATGCAAACATTACCGATGATTCGTATTATCCAGTCTAATAATTTGATGTTGGTCGATAAGTTTTATGCGATTAAAAACATCACATTGCCTGCATGGAAAAATCAAATTAGTTTGGCGATTTCTTTAAATGAGCAGAAGAATAGTGTGCAGTTGGCCAATACCATTGACGATGCGACCAATGACTTATTGAAGCGTAATGCCGATTTGTTACATCAAAACTCAGTAGATACAGCAAAAGCCAATCAACGTTCAGTGATTGATATTGAGACGCTTGAACATGTACAAAACACCCTCATTAAAACAGTAAATGATGTGATTCAAATACAAAAAGAAGGGATGCAGAAACGTGCTGAAGCAACCACACGTTTGCGTAGTTTGCAGGACAATTTGAATCAACTGGTTTTAGACTCAAGTTCTAATCGTACGACACCATCTTAATGCCCAGTTGCGTGGTCGATAGAGGAGAAGTATTTGCCTTCCTTAGATGAGTATGTTGTTCAGCCTCAGCACATTGAACAAGGCGTGGTTGCACTCAAACAACGTCAACGTAAACTGAGTTTATGGTGTATGTTGAGTGCTGTCT
Source organism: Acinetobacter sp. AB03 (assembly GCF_058107045.1). Taxonomy (NCBI): domain Bacteria; kingdom Pseudomonadati; phylum Pseudomonadota; class Gammaproteobacteria; order Moraxellales; family Moraxellaceae; genus Acinetobacter; species Acinetobacter sp. AB03. Next base: position 1,032,464 of record NZ_JBUEBA010000002.1, read on the forward strand.
TGTTTATTGCCTCCAGCATTAGCTATTTTCTACAACCTGATTTTGTCTATAGCTTTTTTGGACTGAGCACAGAAATACAGCAACTACATATGCCCATGAGTATCGATGCAAATTTAGCATCACTTGGACATCAGCCAGATTATTTTCTGAATTTGCTGTCGTGGTTTGGTTGGCTTGTGCTCAAGATTATGGTGTCTTTTATTGGGGCATTCATACTGGTGCACTATGCACGGAAAATTCATTTTTTCTATGTACGTTTTCAATCTTTTATACTGAAGTTTGTGGCATGGCTGATTGCCTTTATTCTGCTTTGGTCTGGGCTGACTTATGTGCAATATGATTTAAAAGATGATGAAAGCGAGGCTTTTCAGCAAATCGTACACTACGATAAAAATATTCAGCAAAGTGAAATAGCGCAGTATTTGCAGCAGTCACGAATACAAATGCCTGTAAAACATTATTTGCTTGCGCAAACGGCGTTGTTACACCAACCTGTCGATAAAAATGCAGCAATTCCGCATGTGCTTGCTCTGGTCCAAGCAGAAAAAACCGATTCACATTTTATTGAGTATGGGTTTAAGCCTGAACAGTTATGGACGATGCAGCATCAGCTTTATGGCAAAACACTCACGCCGATGGCTGCAAGTGTAGAAAAACAAGTTCAGCAAGCAGCACAGTTTACTACGGTCATGCAATTCTTCTCGCTTATCTTGATGTTGCTAATGGCGCTGTTGAGTCTTGTGTTATTTGGTTTGACACGTCAGTTAAAGGCCAGAACGCTAAGAATTGAACAGCGGATGCAGAGTGAATCTTAAGCTTTGACTTTATAAAAAGTCCTGCGGGGTAGTGGGACTTTTTATGATGAATATCTTTAAATCTACAAAACCGATTATTAAAATAAAAACAAACTGTTTTATCTATTTTTAGATTTACTCTATGATTCTTCTATCAAATAATTTTACAGACTGCTTTGGAGAGCTTAACAATGTTAGATCAAAATACTTCAGCTCAATTAAAAACACTTCTTGAACGCCTAGAAGGTCCGATTGAATTGGTTGCGACTTTGAATGGTTCTGAGAAATCAGACAAAATCAAAGAATTGGTTGAAGAGGTTGCAGCACTATCCCCACTGGTGACTGCACGTTTTGATGGTCAAAACTCACGTGCACCGAGCTTTGGTGTAGCAAAAGCCGGTGAACAACCGCGTGTGTTCTTTGCCGGTTTACCAATGGGGCATGAGTTTACCTCTTTGATTTTGGCATTGTTACAAACCTCTGGTTATGCACCCAAAGTATCGGATGAAGTTTTAGCTTCAATCAAAGGTTTGAGTATTCAGTCTGACTTTGACGTATTTGTCTCTTTAAGCTGTCATAACTGTCCAGACGTGGTGCAAGCCTTAAACCTGATTGCCATTTACAATCCAGGCACGACAGCAACTATGATTGATGGGGCATTCTTCCAAGACGAAGTCGAAGAACGCAAAATTATGGCTGTACCGATGGTGTTCCAAGACAACAACCATATTGGTCAAGGCCGTATGACCTTGGAAGAAATTATTGCCAAACTGGATACCAATTCTGCGGCCAAAGAAGCTGAAAAACTCAATGCCAAAGATGCTTTTGATGTTTTAGTGATTGGTGGTGGTCCTGCGGGAAATACCTCAGCCATTTATGCAGCACGTAAAGGCATTAAAACAGGAATCGTGGCTGAACGTATGGGTGGTCAAGTCATGGATACCATGGACATTGAAAACTATACCTCGATTCAAAAGACTCAAGGGCCGAAGTTTGCTGCTGAAATGGAAGCACATGTACGTGAGTATGGTGTGGACATCATGAACTTACAACGTGTCTCTAACATCAAAGGTGCGGATGAGACAGCAAATGGCTTGGTTGAAGTCACTTTAGAAAATGGTGCGAAGCTTGAATCTAAAACTGTGATTCTTTCAACAGGTGCACGTTGGAGAGAAATGAATGTGCCGGGCGAAGCAGAATACCGTACCCGCGGTGTTGCCTACTGCCCACACTGTGATGGTCCACTGTTTAAAGGCAAACGTGTAGCAGTAATAGGCGGGGGGAACTCAGGTGTCGAAGCGGCGATTGATCTTGCTGGGATTGTTGAACATGTGACCTTGGTTGAGTTTGATACCAAACTACGTGCTGACCAAGTGTTGCAAGATAAATTGCACAGTTTGCCTAATACCACAGTGATCCTGAATGCACTCTCAACTGAAGTTGTGGGTGATGGTTCACAAGTGACAGCATTGAAATATAAAGACCGTGCAACTGATGTAGAACATTCGGTTGAGCTTGCAGGAATCTTTGTGCAAATTGGTTTATTGCCAAACACCGATTTCCTCAAAGAAACAGCGGTTGAGCTTTCAAACCGTGGTGAGATTGTGATTAACGATCGCAACGAAACCAATGTCAAAGGTGTATTTGCCGCAGGTGACTGTACGACAGTGCCATACAAGCAAATTATCATTGCCACAGGTGAAGGCGCAAAAGCATCATTGTCTGCTTTTGATTACATTATTCGTTCTGGGCTGTAAGTGTAAAATGAAAAAGCCAACGCTCTCCCAAAATATACGTTGGCTTTTCCCCTTTATGTTGTATCACTGATCTTTGGTTTTACCCTTGATAGGAACTGAGTCACTAACAGCTCAGTTCCTTTTTTCGTTTAAAGCAAATATCTTCTACAAAGAAAAAGCCAAAGTGCTCCCCAGTCACTTTGGCTTTTTCATTTAGTTTTTGTTTATTGTTATTCTTTGCCCAGTTTTTGTTTTGAAACTCTGAGTGTGGTCAGTACTCGGTTTCTTTTCTACTTTCCCCAAGGTTAGACGCTAAATAAGTTCAATCCTTTAAATTTTTCTAACAGTTGTTGCTGTGTTTCAATGTGTTCTGGATGTGGCTCGATACAAGCAATTGGGCAAACATCGACACAGGTTTGGGTGTCATAAAAACCAACACACTCGGTGCAACGGCTGACATCTATTTCATAAATTTTATCACCTTCAAAAATAGCGGTATTGGGACATTCGGGAAGACACATATCACAGTTAATACATGCATCCGTTATTCGTAGTGCCATGGCAATATCCCCAGTCAGCTTGCAACATAGGCCAAGGCAGGCGCTGAAATATCGGCACTTGAATGCGGTAAATTACGAATGAGTAGGGCATAGCGCATGTCGACATCAGCAGGAACAGGGATTTCAACCACATGCCCTGAGCCTTTCGCTTCAAGTATTAGATTGCCTTTTTTATCGAGGATTTCTGTTAGTTCAAAAGTGATGTTGCCTGAAGTGGTCATGAGTTCGAGCACATCGCCCACTACAAAACGGTTTTTGACATCGACTTTCAGATAATCGCCATTGCGTTCCAAAATTTCACCGCAGTATTGTTGATGGTCAAAACTGGATGAACCATTTTCATAGTTTTGATATTCGCTATGTACGTGGCGACGTAAGAAACCTTCGGTATAACCGCGGTTGGCTAGACCTTCGAGTTGTGTCATGAGTGATGGGTCAAAAGGTTTACCTGCAAGCGCATCATCTATGGCTTTGCGATAAATTTGGGCGGTACGCGCACAGTAAAAATAAGACTTGGTACGCCCTTCAATTTTTAAAGAATGGATGCCCATTTGAGTCAAGCGCTCAACATGCTGCACCGCGCGCAAGTCTTTTGAGTTCATAAAGTAAGTACCATGTTCGTCTTCTTCAGCAGCAAACATGTCTTCTTCATGACGTTGTAGTAATACGGGTTCATCGAACTGATGTTGTGCTTGCATATGCAGTTCATCAGCATCAGAGTTTGAACAGCAATTGGAGTCTGTATTCAGATTTTGGACTGGGATTACATCACCATTTTCATCTTGATGAGTCTCATGTACTTTGTATTCCCAACGGCAGGCATTGGTACATGCCCCTTGATTGGCATCACGCTTATTCATATAGCCTGAAAGCATACAACGTCCAGAGTATGCCATGCATAGCGCGCCATGCACAAAAACCTCAATTTCCATGTCAGGCACTTGCTGCTTAATTTCTTCAATTTCATCAATGGATAGTTCACGAGACAAAATGACCCGGGTCAGTCCCATGTTTTTCCAAAACTTCACAGTAGCCCAGTTGACAGCATTGGCTTGAACCGAAAGATGTACATCCATGTCTGGAAAATGCTCGCGTACCATCATAATCAGCCCTGGATCTGACATGATCAGGGCATCGGGTTGCATCGCAACCACAGGTGTGAGGTCACGAATAAAGTTTTTGAGTTTTGAGTTATGTGGTTGAATATTGACGACCACATAAAACTTTTTACCTAAGTCATGCGCTTCTTGAATGCCGATAGCTAGATTGTCATGGTCAAATTCATTATTGCGCACACGTAAACTGTAACGAGGTTGTCCGGCATAGACCGCATCTGCACCATAGGCAAATGCATAACGCATATTTTTAAGCGAACCTGCAGGAGAAAGAAGTTCAGTAACGTGATGAATGCTCATGATTAAACTAAGGCATATAAAAATATGGGTTTATTGTAGGGCTTTAAAAAATAGATTCAACTAGTAAAAAACTCGGAATTTGAGCGGGGGATAGACGCGAAAATCACACATTCAAATGTTCGATTTGAGTGCTAAGTGGTAAATGTTTGAATATATGATTTTATGTGGCTAAGGATAAAAATGAATTTAAATTCCCTTGTTTTATAAAGTAAAAGATCTGTTATATAAAACTTACTTGTCGTTTTAATCATCAAAAAATTGGAGTTCTTTGTGGCCTTTTATCCGAAATAATTAGAGATCATTTTTATTAGATTTGATGTGTGGCTAGATTTTTTATTTCTGAAATTATTAAAAAATTAAAGAAAATAAGAATAAAAATCCTACATTGACGATGTAAGGTTCGGGTAAATAGGTAGCAAAACCGAGTAATACCCATATTCTAAATTCTGCGTTGATGTGTTTTATACATCTAGCCCTGCTTCAAGATGTCTTAAAATTTGACAATCATCAATGGTTGATTGAGTTGCGCAAGACTGCCGAAGTTGTTGTAGTTGTATCTGAAATTTTTGCAATTCAATGATTTTTTGTTCGACTTGTTTCAAATGCTCATCGATCAGTTGATTGACCGCACTACAGTCTTGTTGAGGCTTTTGCTCCAGTTCAATCAGGTATTCAATTTCTTTGAGTGAGATATCCAGCGCGCGGCAACGTTTAATAAAAATGAGTCGTTTAAGTGCATCATCTTGATAATAGCGATAATTATTGTCCCCGCGAAAAGAAGGCTCTAATAAATGCTTTTTTTCATAGAAACGAATGGTATCGGCACTTAATCCTGTTTTATGGACTAAGTCTTTCATTAAATAAACAGGAGATGCGTTTTGTTGATTCATTTTGCTTGACCCTAGAGCGACTCCATAGTTTTTAATCATAATAGAAAATGATTAGGTCTGGATAGAGGTTGTGTATATGGCATGTTCTTCTTGCAGTTGTGCACCCGCACCGCAAAAGCCAAATAGTAAGTTTAGAACGGCATTGTGGATTGCCTTATTGATCAATTTAGCCATGTTTGTGGTAGAGCTCATTGGTGGGGCTTATGCACATTCATCATCTTTATGGGCTGATTCTTTAGATTTCTTTGGTGATGCAGTCAACTATGGTATTTCCCTAGCGGTACTTGGTGCGAGTTTGTATTGGCGGGCGACAGTGGCATTGCTCAAAGGCATTACAATGGCGTTGTTTGGCTTGGTGGTGATTGGTAAAGTGATATATGCCTATGCTTTGGGAATTCCACCTGAAGCCATGACCATGGGGGTGATTGGTGTGATTGCTTTGCTCGCGAATGTGGTTTGTGCCGTCATTTTATATGCCTTTAGAGAAGGTGACTCTAATATGCAATCGGTCTGGCTTTGTAGCCGAAATGATGCGATTGGAAATGTGGCGGTTATTTTTGCTGCAATAGGTGTGTTTGGTACAGGCAGTTTGTGGCCAGACATAATCGTGGCAGGCATTATGGCGACTTTAGGTATGACTGCGGGTTATCAAGTGGTGAGCAAAGCATTATCTGAGCGCAAAAAAAGTGTATTAGAAAATTCGACTGCACAATAAAAGTGAGAGTGCTTCTACGGTTTAATTCTAGATTTAATGCTACTGCTGGAAATTAATGATTGGCATTCATAAGATGTGAATTCACTCCATATTCAAGAGTTGGATACGTGAGTGTACAAGGATGTTTAGCTACTGAGGTGAATTAATGAGTGCGTAAACTCATTTTGCTCCAAAAGTTATTCCATAGACTTAAATATTCAGTTTGAAGTTGCTGGAAATACAGAGCTTGTTCAGATTTATAGCATTGTGTGAATAGCACCCAAATGTCGTCTTCATGATTGTCATCGTTAGCAAGGGTTGTATCACATGTTTCTGCAAGACCATGACATGCATAGTAGCCTTGGGTAAATGAAGGATCATAGGCTGCAAGATTAGTTCTGAGTGCTTCACTAAACTTAATCACTTGTAGTTCGGTGCAAGCTAAAATGAGCAGCAAGTCTGCATAAGAATGAATATGTTCTTGAATAAATTGTGCAATTGCAAAAGCTTCAGGCTCGGTCTGTTTTTGATCGGTGACATTGACCCCAAGTTGCTGCATCAGTTGAAGGAAATAGACCAAATGCGATTTAGAGGGCGAGCTTTTCTCAAGTTGGTGGGTATTAAAACCCAATTCATCTAGAAGATTTAGCGACAACAAATAACGTGCATATATCTTGGCTGCAATGCGGTCTTGCTCCACGATATTACTGTCGTGCTCAAGTTGCAGCGCTTGATACATAGCCATACTCAAAGCATCAGTGAAAATTTTAACAATCGCGGTAAAATAATTCAGATGAATAAATTTCAGCTGTTCAAGGCTGAGTTGGCATTGATGCAGCCGTGTCAGTATCGGATGTTGAAATAAAACATGTTCGGTTGTCGTTTGCTTTAAATGAATGATCGCTTGAGTATTGGCTGCCCATGACATTGAGCTTAAGGATCGTTCAATAAAGCGCAAAACTTCTGTGCGGGTATGTTCAGACTGGGTGAAGGAGAGTGCATTCATATACGAGGTAAATTTTAATTGTCATCATTTTTATCATAGTGAAAAAGATCCGACTCTTCTAGTGTTTTATTTATTTTAAAAACTATATATTTCAAATGCTTGAATTAATACTGGTATTGTTTTTTATAAAAAAACGGTGTTGCTCTAAATTTGATATATAATATCGTCTTCAATCGATGTATTTCGTTTTCATGTGCTGTTCTTTTGGGTTAATGGCTTAATTTTAAAGTTTTGTGCATCAGGTAAAATAAATGTCAAAAAAAGAAGACATCATTAACACAGCGCTTAATCTCTTTAACTCACATAGTTATAATTCTATCGGTGTGGATCGGATTATTAGCGAGTCTGGCGTTGCTAAAATGACGTTTTACAAATACTTCCCATCTAAAGCTAAATTAATTGAAGAATGCTTAGTGACAAGAAACCAAAATTTACAGCAGTCGCTTGAAGCGACGATTGCTGCATGTGACCCCAGTGATTATCTCTCCCATATTCGTGCAATTTTTGAATGGTACCATGCTTGGTTTCATAGCGCGGATTTTAACGGTTGTATGTTCCAAAAGGCAGTTGAAGAAATTTCAAAAATTTATCCTTCTTCGTTACAGCCTGCAATTGATTATAAAGAATGGTTAAAAGGCAAGTTATGTCAGGCTTTGAATCGTCTAGGTGTGAAGCAGGATGAACAGTTGGCGGCTTTTTTATCTAGTATTTTGGATGGCATGACCATACAAGCGCAAATCGATCCGAAGCAAGTGCATTTGGAAGATTATTGGAAGCGTGTGAATACTTTAATTCAAATGGAACTTTCAGCTGCCTAATATATAAATTTTGATTTTAAGGTTAACCCAATACACTCATTATATTGCTGGCTTAAATACATTTTAAATAAATCAAGTGCAAATAAATAAGCGCGATAACGGTTAGGTTATCGCGCTTTGCTGATAATGATTATGTTCCATATCGCACATTATTTTACAATAAAGCATGATATGAATATGAGCAACTTAATGTGCCTTCTTATATTTTTTGTACCCTCTGAATGTTTTCGGTCATTCAGTATTTCAGCAAAAATAGACAGACTTGTCTGTTTTGTTGAATTATAGAGAATTTGTGGAGAAAAACAACCAATCTCTCATTATCTTAGCTGAAATTTATTCATTATGCTTAATATTCCTTAAAATATGTAGGGTATTCATTATTTATTGCACTATTTACCCGAGTAATTAAGACAACTCGGCGGTAAATAAATGGTGAATTCATTGATTGGTTCAATCAGAACGCTATAAGGTTTGAGCTGATCGTCATAGGATACCAGATTGAGCCTTGCTAAAAGTTCAAAGCGAGCGTAATGCAGTGTTGCAGGTTTCGGATTTAAGCGACCATGCCACACACGATAGCTGCCGAGTTTTCCATCGCGGAGATGGTAAAATCCTGCCAAAGGATGAGTCAAGAAGACCTGATAACTTTCTAAATTGGGAAAGCCTTCAAAAAGCCATTGGTCATGTTCGGACTGAGACAAATGCACATCTGAAGTGGCCCATGCCGATTGGGTACGCATTTTATATTGTGTATATCGACCCTCTGCATCTTGCTGACAATCAAACTCAATCTGTGCAGGATGCCACGGTAGTTGCCAAACATAACGAGGAACGATCAGTGTCCAAGAGTCCAAAGTTGTTCCTAAAAACCAAACGCAACGTTCCTGTGTCTCCTGATCAATCACGTAGACCCGATAATTGGTTTGCCCCATCGTGAATTTTGGAAAAGGATAAACCGCAGAGCTGAAATCGACATCGATGAAGGGCACTACCGACATCAGTGCATGTTGTTTGCTTTGGTACTGGACCGTGTCTAACTTAAACCGTGCTGGAATGATCTCTTTAAACCGAGCTGGGTCGATGGCATAAGTAATGAGGGCAAAATGCTGGAGTTTACACTGTACATCGAGGCCGCTGGGCTTGGGTTTCGGATGTAAATAGTCTTTAAATTTGAGTTCTGGAAAGGTCATTGGTTTAAATTCTAGATTTTGTTATTTTTTAATATTAGATAAAACTATACGTAGAGTAAATAAAAAACCGAAGCCTAAGCTTCGGTTTTTTAATATTTTTATATGATCTTATTTTTCAACGAATGCACGTTCAATCACGTAGTCACCGAGTACACCCATACGTGGCGATTCTTTTAAACCATGTTGGTCTAGAAGTGCAGCAACGTCATCGAGGAATGCAGGGCTACCACAAAGCATTGCACGGTCTGTTTCTGGGTTGAAACGTGGTAAACCGATCTTCTCAAAAATTTCGCCAGTTTCAATCACTGTTGTGACACGACCTTGGTTTGGATAGTCTTCACGAGTAACCGTTGGGTAGTAAACCAATTTGTCTTTAATGCCTAATTCTTCAAAGAACTCATTGTTCGGAAGTTCGTCTAAAATAAGGTCTTGGTACGCTAACTCAGAAATGAAGCGTGTACCATGAACCACAATCACTTTCTCAAAACGTTCGTACGTTTCAGGATCACGAATGGTTGCTAAGAACGGTGCAAGACCTGTACCAGAAGAAAGTAGGTATAAGTTTTTACCTGGGTTTAAGTCATCAAGTACTAAAGTTCCAGTTGGTTTTTTAGATACCAGAATTTCGTCACCCACTTTAACTTTTTGTAAAATAGAGGTTAACGGGCCATCAGGAACTTTAATTGAGAAAAACTCAAGTTCTTCTTCGTAGTTTGCGCTAGCAATAGAATAAGCACGCATTAACGGTTTGCCATTTACTTCAAGGCCGATCATCACAAATTGACCGTTTTTAAAACGTAGAGCAGTGTCGCGCGTCGTTTTAAAAGAGAATAAAGTATCATTCCAATGGTGGACGTGAGTAATCTTTTCGACGTTGAAAGCAGCCATTAAAGGTCTCAATAAATTATCAAATTAGAACAGGTTGCTATTCTAATCTAAAATCATTCTCGATAAACTGAATATATTTAATTGAGCTTATTAGAAAAAGTGATGATGACTGAGTTAACCTTGCCGATTATTGGCTATATGCACTCTTCTTATAAGGAAAAGTTTGGTATTCCTCGGCAACCTAATTTGGTTCAAGTGGAATCGTATATTGAAATGTCAGCACCCTATAATGACGTTCTGGCCTTTGAAGGAATTGAGGCATTTAGTCATTTATGGTTGGTGTGGCAGTTTCATGACAATAAAAATCCAGAAAAAAACCAGTTTCGTCCACAAGTTCGTCCGCCACGCTTAGGGGGTAATAAAAAAATAGGGGTATTTGCTACGCGCAGCATGTATCGTCCTTCACCGATTGGTCTATCGGTGGTAAGGCTCAAGTGTGTCAAAAAAGAAGGGAAGTCAGTTCGAGTGTATGTCACAGGAAGTGATTTACTAGATGGCACCCCAATTGTTGATATTAAACCTTATATACACTACTCAGATGCAGTTATAGATGCGGAAAGTGGCTATGCGCAAGATGAACCTAAACGTAAATCGGTGATATGGTCGGATCGAGCAATCGAGCAGAAGCAGCAGCTTTTGACGAGTGGGAAATTGTCTGTACAGACCCTACAAGAGCTTGAAGCCATTTTATCTTTAGATCCCAGACCGGCGTATCAGGATGATGAAGCACGGGTATATAAAATGAAATTTGCTGCTGTTGATATCGCTTTTACAGTGGGTGAAACTACAGTGAATATCACGGCCGTAGAATGAGAGATTTAAAGAGAGAAGCTCCAATACAACAGCCCAATCAAAACCACCATATGCAAAATCTGAATCGGGGCAAAAGCTATAAAGTATTGCTTACCACCTGTTAAGGCGGCATTAATGGACTTGGCAACAGCGTGTGCAGTCAAACCTAATATAAATGCAGACATTGCTGCCGTGTCTGTCGGTGCCCCTTGCATGACCACTGTTGCCATCGCTGCATGAATTTCAAATAAAGAGGCCAGCAAAGTCCCAGCGATTAAACCTGCATCTCCCAGCCAAAGGTTAAGTCCATACACACCCGCTTGGATGAACGTCAAAGTCAGGGCAATAATGCCAGCCTCTTTTAAGCTAAACATGCGTGAATCAGTGGGTTGATGTTGTTCTTGTGCAGGGGCAGATCGTACCAACGCATAAGCACAGATCCCTAAAAGGACACTTGCCACAAGCGTCGGCAGCAGTATAGTTTTGAGCCAAAGTATACTCACACCTGCGACTATAATTAGTAGTTGCAACAAAGTGGCAATACAGGACATTAGCGCTGCACCTGCATTGGGTTTGGCAAGTGCTCGACCTGCACGTACTTCCATGCCTAAGCTGGCAACAGTCGCTGTACTGGATACAAAACCTGAGGCGATTGCCGATAAAATCATGGCATTTTTAGTGCTCAGCAGTCGTTTGGCGATATGCGCAAGCGCTTGAACAGCAAGAATGAGTGTGACTAATTTTAAAATAATATAGGGATTCAGCACAGCACCCCATAAAGGCGTATTCGGCGTTAAGGGCAAGGCAACTAGAATCAGTGCTAGAAGAAAGATACCGTCTTTAAACTCAGCCTCAGTAATCCATTTCCCCGCAATGCTGTGCATCGGATGTTTGGTCATTAAAATAATGGTCAGGAGCACGGCTAAACCTGCAGCAAGTGATGTATTCCATAAGCACATCGCCCCGATAAAATAGGTCATGACAAAGGCAAGTTCAGTGGTTGAACCCAAATCTTCGGTTTGGTTTTTCATTGAGAATATAACTATGCCGCCGATGATCAGCGCACCAACAATGCCAATATTGACACCAAATAAAAAACAAATGGCACCGAGAAGGGCACAAATGGCAAAGGAGCGTAGTCCTGCAAAGCTCTGTTGGTTTTCACGTTGTTTGCTTCGTTCGCGCTCTAGACCAATCAACAGTCCACAGCCTAATGCTGAAGCCAAGGTAATGAGGACATCAGATAAAGCCAAGTTGTTGATGGAAACTATGCTGAAGTCCAAGCCTATCTCACTAAATTTAATGACCTGTCTAAAATATAGGCGAATGCTGAAGGTGGATTCAAGTTAAAAGAGCAAGATTTGTGAGTAAATTCGTGATTCTATTGATGAGCTTGGCTACTCCTCGATATTTGTAGGATTTGCTTATGCTTTGTGTGAATGAATACAGAAAATCTTGCTATAGTGGGGTTATGTTTGGGGACGTATAACAATGAATTTTAATTTTGAAATTGATACCACTTGGTGCTTAGATCAACTGTTTAAAGATGGGCGAATTACTGAAAAAGAAAAAAATCTAGTACAAACCTCGCACCGTCAACGCGATCAATTGAAGTGGCATCCTTTACAGTGGATTGCTCATTTTAATCTGGTGGATCAGTCGCATCCACAGTCGAGACTGACATTAAATCGGCTGTGTCAGTGGCTAGCCGAAAAGACCCAATTACCGTTTTATGTGATTGATCCACTCAAAGCCGATGTGCAAGCTTTGACTTCGGTGATGTCTCAAGAATTCGCCTTCCGCAATAAAATCTTGGCAGTAGAAGTTCAGGCTAATCAAGTTTTGATTGCAACAGATCAGCCGTATATGAAAGATTGGATTGCAAATTTGGAGCAGAATGTTGCACCGAAAAAAATCCAGCGTGTATTACTCAGCCCTGAACAATTACAGCGCTATATGGTCGAGTATTATCAGGTGAGTCGCGCCGTCAGTAACTCCCAGAAGTCTGGGAGTTATGACCGTGATAATAAAGGCGTAGAAGCACTTTTACAGTTGGGTGATAGTCAAAACCCTGATGCCAATGACCAACACATTGTTAAATTAGTCGACTGGGTTCTACAGTTTGCTTTTGAGCAAGGTGCCAGTGATATTCACTTAGAACCACGTAAAGACAACGGCAAAGTTCGTTTCCGTATTGATGGAGTGCTGCATACGATTTATAACATGCCTGCCAATACTTTAACCGCAGTGATTTCGCGGATTAAAATTTTAGGTCGAATGAATGTGGCGGAAAAACGTAAACCACAAGATGGACGGTTAAAAACACGGACACCGAAAGGACAAGAAACAGAACTGCGTCTTTCGACTTTACCGACTGCTTTTGGTGAAAAGTTGGTGATGCGTATTTTTGACCCTGAAGTTTTAGTGCGTAGCTTTCAGCAGTTGGGTTTTGAAGGGCATTTGCTCAGTGATTGGCAAGCGCTGACTTCGCATAGTCACGGCATTATTTTAGTGACAGGGCCAACGGGTTCAGGTAAAACCACCACGCTTTATTCTTCTTTGAAACAATTGGCTACGGAACAGGTGAACGTCTGTACCATTGAAGACCCAATTGAGATGTTAGAGCCGAGTTTTAACCAAATGCAGGTGAATACAGGCATTGATCTTGGGTTTGCTGATGGTGTTCGCGCACTGATGCGTCAAGACCCTGACATTATTATGGTCGGTGAGATTCGTGATCATGATACGGCCAATATGGCGATTCAAGCAGCACTTACAGGGCATTTGGTGCTTTCAACTCTGCATACTAATGATGCACCTTCCAGTCTAACGCGTTTGCATGATTTAGGCGTACAGCCGTTCTTAACCGCGGCAACCATTTTAGGGGTATTGGCACAGCGTCTCGTACGTCGTCTATGTCCACATTGTAAAGTTGAAAAGCAAATCAATAGCCAAGAATGGGAGCATCTGACTTTTGATTACATTATGGAAATGCCTGAAAAAGTCTTTACCGCAGTAGGATGTGACGAGTGTCGTCAAACGGGCTACAAAGGACGAGTCGGCATTTATGAGTTTATGCCTGTGAGTTTAGAGGCAAAGCAACTGATTGGTGCCAATGGTGACTTGACCGCACTGCGTCAACAAGCCAAAAAAGAAGGCATTGAACCTTTAAGAATTGCAGGGGCTCGTAAAGTTTTAGAAGGCGTCACTACGCTAGAAGAAGTGTTGCGTGTTGTCCCACTCAACTAAGCATTTAATGCGTTACTTGAAGCTTTCTTAAGATTCGGCTCATCTAGTTTTGGTTTAATAGCTTCATCAAATAGATGAACAATTAAATAGAGGTACTGGATATGAATATGATGATGAAAGCGTTATTGGTTGCAGGTGTTATTGGTTCAACCACTGTCGCTGTAGCAAACACCGCAGTGAACCAAGCGGCAGTTGCTGCTTCAACACCAACTACGGTTAAGCATGCGTTAACATTAAAAGATGACAGCCACGTCCAGTTAAAAGGTTATGTGGTCAAAGCCATTGGGGATGAGAAGTATGAATTCCGTGACCAAACTGGTTCAATTACTGTCGACATTGATGATGAATTATGGGGTGGCAAAGCAATTTCGGCTAAAACACCTGTAACCATTATCGGCGAAGTAGATATTGACTACAAACCAGCAAAACGTGTGGAAATAGACGTAGATCAAGTGAAATTCTAAACACGCTTGCCCAAGCTCAATTCAATTTTGATTGGGCTTTCTTAAAAAAACCACAGGGCTTTGATTGGATCTTAGCCCTGTGGTTTTTTGTATTTTGATCCATTTCACGGCATGATCTAAACAATAGTAATAAGGCAGATTAAGCAGTGCGGATATTATTGGCAGAAGACGACGTCTCACAAGCTGAGAGCATTAAAACTTGGCTTGAAATGGATGGCTACAGTGTCGATTGGGTGGAGCGGGGCGACCATGCCATTTTAGCCATTGAACAGCATCAGTATGACTGTGTGCTTTTAGATCGTGGTTTGCCGTATGCCACAGGTGATGACATTTTGCTGAAAGTCCGTGGTAAGAACCTATCGACTCCTGTGATTTTTCTCACAGCGCGTGACAGTATTCGAGATCGGGTCGAAGGGCTAGACTTGGGCGCCAATGATTATTTGGTCAAACCTTTTAGCCTAGAGGAATTATCAGCTCGAATTCGCTTACAACTTCGACAGCAGCATAGCAGCTCGCAGGTATTGAGCTATGCCAATATTCAGCTCGATCCACAGGCCAAAAGTGTGACTCAAAATGGTCAAGCTGTTAATTTAACTGCCAAAGAGTTGCAAATTTTGCATAAATTGATGCTCAAGCCCGAATATGTCGTTACGCGGGAACAACTCGAAGAAAGCCTTTATGCATGGGGCGATGAAATCGAAAGTAATGCGATTGAGGTTTTTATTTATCAATTACGAAAAAAACTCGGTAGCCATTGTATTAAAACTATTCGTGGTTTGGGCTACAGAATGAATCAGGACACATAATGGCTCAGCCAATTTCATTACAGCGTCAGCTTGTTAAAAGTTCGCTCCTCAGTTCGATACTGGCGGGGCTTTTGGCATTGCTGATGTTCATTGGGGTGTCGGTTTATCAGACCATGTCTATGCAAGATGAAATCATGGATGAAATGGCCGATATGTTGTTGGCAGATGATTTAACTGTCAGCAATGGTCAAGCCTTGGCAGAGCTTAGTGATGAATTCGAGATTCGCTATCGACTCGATAATGCACAGCAACTTTTGACAGCATCTGAAGATGTGCCTGAAAAAATTACCGTTGATCATTTGAGTTTGGTTTCAGATGCACCTTATGGTTTTTATTGGTCAGAGCATAAACTGTGGCGTATTTATACTGCACAGGATAATCACGGTTTACAGGTTCAAGTGACCCAGTCGATGTCCGAACGTTTCCATGCATTTTGGCAAAGCATCCTAGTTTTCAGCGGTGTGTTGTTTTTAGTGTGGTGTGTGCAGTGGTTGTTGATGCATTTTGCCATTCGACGTAAATTTCGGGTGATACATCAAGTTTCAGAGCAAATTTCAAATAAATCGGTCAATGATTTAGCACCTATTTCTATGCCAGAACCTGAGCTGATTGAGTTGCAACCGATGCTGTCTCAGCTGAATGCTTTATTGGCGCGTTTAGACCAAGCTTTAGTGGCAGAGCAGCGCTTTACCGCAGATGCTTCACATGAACTACGTTCTCCACTGTCTGCGATACAAATGCGACTTCAGGTGCTCAAGCGCAAGTTTCCTGAACTTGAAAGTGAGTTCAAACCGATCCAAAAAGATGTCAGTCGTGGGGTGCAGGTGTTGGATAATTTGTTGTTGCTGGCACGGCTAGACCCTGAGCAAAAGGAAAGTTTGGCGAAGACTAAGTTTGACTTCAGTCTGTTAATGCGGGATGTGATTAAAGCTTTACAGCCGTTTGCGGACTCAAAACAGATTAAAATTAGTGTGGTGCTTACAGAGCAGGTTTATGTATTGGCCAATGAGCAGCTCTTATTTAGCGCACTTCGCAATTTGCTCGACAATGCCGTTCGCTATAGCCCCGAGCAGGCACAAGTTTTTGTCAATCTCACGATCGAAAAACAGCAGCTCAGACTGAGGATTGAAAATAGTGGACACGGTGTCGAAGCTGCGGTTATCCAGCGTTTAGGTGAACGCTTCTATCGGGCTTTAGGTACAAAAACACAAGGTTCAGGCTTGGGCTTATCGATTTGTCAGAAAATTGTCGATTTACACGCAGGGCAGTTGTTATTTAGTTCATCCGACTTAGGCGGTTTAAAAGTGGAACTGCTGTTAAATACGCTTGAGACTTAGATATGCAGATTGTGATCTATTATCAAAACAGCATAAATGATCAAACTTAAAGACATTAAAAAGCAGTACGCGCTGACATACTGCTTGTTTCCACGATTATTGTTATTGGGTTTTTATAGTTCTTATTTGGTAAGAATGAGTCGATTATTGCGAGTGAGTCGTAGACGATACTCTTCTCCAGCATGCATAATGCGAATTTCACGGCCTAGGGCAAATAAGTTGTTTGAGTGTAGCATTGGTAGTGAATGGGCTGTTTCGTTACGAGTAAATAAGCTAAATGGTGCGTTCATTCTGGCGACTCCGTGGTATATGTTGAACGATTTAAATGATAATCATTATCGAATGTGGCTGTCAACATTTTCTCGCTGAAAATATAAAAAACTTCAATATCGTTACATGCAATCACTCAATACACTACACATCTGAAATGGAATCTGATTATGTCAAAACCTTTGGTTCAAGTTGCTATAGCCATCCTTTTACACCAAGGCAAAGTGTTGGTGGGTTGGCGCCAGGCGGAACAGCATCAGGGCAATAAGCACGAATTTCCTGGAGGGAAGGTGGAAGCAGGTGAAACGCCTGAGCAAGCCTGTCGCCGTGAAGTGTTAGAAGAAGTGGGAATTGATATACAAGATTGGCATGCTTTTGACTGTATTCAGTTTGAATATGACGATGTGATTGTCAATTTGCATTTATTTCATGCCACAGTATCGAAGCATCTATTGGCAGACATTCACTCACCATGGGCGTGGTTCAAGCGTGCCGAATTACAAGACCTTAACTTTCCAAAAGCCAATCAAGCCATTTTGAAGCGACTCTATGCTGCACCTGTGATTAAAATTTCAGATCAAATCGATTTGTTGAAGGATTTGCCGGAACAACAAGTGCTGTATTGGCGAGTGCCTGCCAGTCCTGAACATATTTTAAAAATTGCAGAACTGAGTGTAGAACAATTGGCACGAGTGATTGTCAATATAGAACTATGGAAAGGTTTAAATCCACTACAACAGCAGGCAGTTGCGGCCATACACCTAAAACAATCTCAATTGATGCAACTGAGTAAAGGGGAGCTGAACGTTGGGCAGCGTTATATAGCGGCCTGTCATGACCGTAGCAGTGCTGAACATGCGCAAGAGATTGGCTGTGATGCTCTTTTACTCAGCCCTGTACTTGAAACGCTCAGCCACCCAAAGAGTGAAACTTTGGGTTGGGAGCAGCTGAGCTTGATTGCAGAAGAGATTCATATCCCAGTTTTTGCTCTGGGCGGCTTACAGTTAGCCGATTTAGCCAAAGCACAAAGTTATGGCGCTTATGGTATAGCAGGACAACGCTCCATCTAACGGAGCGTGCTTTTAAGACAGACTTTTGATTGCCGTTTGGGCTTGTTGAATGGTTTTCTGATTCTTCTGCATTTGACCCACTTTTAAGATAATGTTCCAAAGCTGCTTTTTCATGGCATTGCTTTGGGCATAACTCAAGCCGCGACGTGCAAGCGATTCCGCATTTGCAGGTTGTTTTTGTTGATTGGCAATTAAAGCCAAATACAAAAAGGTCTCACTCGACTGTGGTGCTAAACGCTGTGCTTGCATGGCGTAGCTTTGTGCTTGACTTCACTGGCCTTGGCGATAGGCCGTTTGTGTTTTTTGCATCAGACTTTTAAAAGCAGGAAGCTGTCGCCCATCATCAAACTGTTGTTTGCTTTTTTGTTCAGGAATCACAATCTTCTGACGTTGAATTTCTTCACGGTCATAAGGGTGAATTGTGACCCCTGAGGGTGTTTTCTGCTCTTTATCCGCCTGTGTCGGCTTTTCAGGTATCTTTTTTTCATATGGCTGTGGGAGGCTTTGACAGCCTGCCACAGTCACGATGGTTGCTAAGATACTTAAACGTTTAAACCACATCAAAATTTAAATCCGTCCTATTTATTCAGGTTGATAGCTACCACTCGAAATGACTTGCGTCTCATCTTCTAAGTTACGCTGCATGTTCGATTCACTTTCACGAATATAGTTGTCTATGCTGTCGCCTTGTTCAGGTGTAGCTTGGTAACCATCTGTTTCAGGACTGTAAGTGGGTTCAACTTGATAATGCGGTAAGCCACATGCAGTTGCTTTACGTGGTACGGTGTTTCGCAAGAGGGGAATATACATTGCGCCCTCACAACCTTGAGCAGCAAGATAACCCGTGCCACGATCAATCCAATGCCATTGCACATCATCAGGTTGGCGTAAGTTGACTGGTTTTTGACGCAGCTGGCTCATTACATTGGTCCACACTGGCAACGCGCCTGAAGAACCTGTTAAGCCAGTTTGTTTGTTGTCATCTAAACCTAGCCAAACCACAGAAACATAATTGCCCGAGTAACCTGCAAACCATGAGTCACGGGTGTCATTGGTGGTTCCAGATTTGCCTGCAAGCTGAAGCGAGTTCGGTAGAGTGTTATAAGCTGAACGACCTGTACCTGAGGTCATCACTTGTTGTAGACCATAGTTCAGGACATAGGCAGAAGCAGGGTCAATGGTTTGTTGGACATTTAAACCATAACGGGTCAGCAAGCGACCGTTTTGATCGACAACAGTACGAATGGATTTAGTCGGATACTTAAAACCGCCTGTGGCAAAGTTGCCATAAATGCTGAGCATTTCCATCGGAGACATGTCTACCGCACCCAAGAAAATGGATGGATAGGTTGGAATATTACTGGTCACACCAAAACGTTTTAGGTGGTTACTAAACGTCGATAAACCAAACTCTTGACCAAGGCGAACTGCTGACAAGTTATATGAATTAGACAGTGCCTGTACCATTGGTACAACGCCGTGTTCGCCACCGCTATAGTTCTTAGGTGTCCATGCTTTACCATTGCCTTGAATACTAATGCTGCTATCTTCAATTGGGCTGGCCCAGTTGTAACGTCCCGACTGAATTGCACTGAGGTAAATCACAGGTTTAAGCAGTGAGCCGACTTGACGCTTGGCATCGAGTGCACGGTTAAAACCAGTAAAGTCTTGGGTTGAACCAACAGCTGCGACCAATTCACCATTTTCAGGATGTGCAACCAATACTGCACCTTGCAGCTCTTTTAGACGGCTTGAGCCACGGCTTAAGCGACCAACAGTCGATTTAAACGCGTCTTGAATTTTGGTTTGGGCAATCGGATCGAGCGTTGTAAAGATGCGTAGACCTTGGTTGGTCAAATCACCTTCTTGGTATTCAGTACGTAACTGACGACGCACAATGTCTAAGAAATCTGGGAAACGTGAAGGGCCGAGAGTCGGTTTGGCAATCACATTTAAAGGGCGAGCTGTTTCAGTTTCATATTGTTCTTGGGTCAGATAGCCCATGACCAACATGTTGTTTAAAACAATATTACGGCGCTTTTTCGCAGCTTCTGGGTTACGCCAAGGGTTATATAAGGTTGGACCTTGTACCAAACCCACCAAATAAGCTTGTTGCGCAATATTTAGCTCACGCAAAGGCATGCCGAAGTAAAACTGCGAAGCTAAACCATAGCCATTAATAGAATAGTTGCCGTTTTGCCCGAGGTTAACTTCATTGAGATAGGCTTCTAAAATTTCATCTTTGTCATAGTGAAACTCGACCAATAAAGCCATAAATGCTTCATTGACTTTACGCTTAATGGTTTTTTCAGGGGTGAGGTAGAAGTTTTTCACCAACTGTTGGGTCAGTGTTGAACCACCTTGACGTTTTCCACCCGTGACATTACTCACAATCGCACGTGCCGTACCACGAATTGAAACGCCGTGGTGACTATAGAAATTACGATCTTCTGTTGCAATTAAAGCCTCAATTAAAGGCTTAGGGACTTTGTCGAGTTTAATCAGGACACGGTCTTCATTATGCTGCGGATAAATCCCGCCAATCAGCATTGGCTCTAAACGTGCAATCCCTGTAGAAGAGGGTTTAGTTGCACTGACTTCAGCCACTTGCTCATCGGCAAAGGTGACTTTAAGTACTTGTTCAGGCTCGACACTATCACCGAAGTCAAAGCCACGGGTGTGTACATATAGCTCATTGCCAGAACTGACAAAGTTCCCTGATTTGGTATAGTTTTCCGAGGACTTATAGCCCAAAAGTTTTAACTCTTGAGTGAAGTCAGCCTGACTGACAGGGGCATTGGTATACACTTCGAGCGGGCGTGCGAATACCTTCGCAGGAATGTCCCAGCGCTTGCCTTCAAACTTGTCACGTACAACGGAGTCGAGTCTTATTAAATAAATACTAAACACCAAGAATGCTGCAATGACTAAGATGCAGAAGATCAGTGCAATTAAACCTATGCCACGTTCTGACTTCATAAATACGAATAAGATCCTGAGAAATTGTGCTAATCATGCGAAGCTTTTCGCTAATTTGCAATAATTAAACTGTGAACAAACTGAAATATAGACAATTCCGCGTATAGCAGCAGTCACTTTAGTTTTTGAATCAATTTAAATAAATAATGTTATGATAGGCGGGAATCGTAGCGGAGCGATGTTGCAGGTGCAAATTTCACATAAAACATTTCGAAACATAGGCTTAATTGGACGTCCAGATAAGTCTTCAGTTGTTGAAACCTTATGTCTTATTCATGATCATCTACTCAGCTTAGGGTTACATCCCGTTTTTGATGCGCAAACCGCTGAACTGGTTCCTTATAAAAACACACAAACGGTGAGTCGTGCACTTCTGGGTGAAGTGGTCGATTTGGTGATTGTGGTGGGCGGGGATGGCTCACTTTTGCATGCTGCACGTGCCTTGGTCAAATTTAATACCCCAGTAATGGGGGTAAACCGAGGACGTTTGGGGTTTTTAACCGACATCAAGCCGACTGAAGTGATTTTTAAGCTCGATCAAGTCTTAAAAGGTGAGTATCAGTTAGATCGTCGTTTCTTATTGGAAATGGAAATTCGCTCAAAGGGCGAGACGATTTATGATGCGATTGCGCTAAACGATGTAGTATTACACTCGGGTAAGTCAGTGCATATGATTGACTTCGAACTGAATATCGATGGTCAATATGTCTACCGTCAACACAGTGATGGTTTGATTGTATCGACGCCTACGGGTTCAACCGCTTATTCGTTGTCAGGTGGCGGCCCAATCGTGCATCCGGGGATGGATGCGATTGCTTTGGTACCGATGCATCCGCATACCTTGTCTTCACGCCCGATTGTGGTGGGTGGACACAGTGAAATTAAGCTTCTGATTCGTGAAAACCGTGTCTTGCCGATGGTCAGTGCCGATGGTCAACACAGTGTTTCGCTCAATGTGGGTGACAGCTTACATATTCGTAAGCACCCCTTTAAACTGAATTTATTACATCCACCGGGTTATGATTTTTATATGTCATGCCGAACTAAACTTGGGTGGAACCAAGATTTTGACTCTTTTCAACAGGATTAAATCATGAATATTGAACAGATGCTTTCTATTTTAGATGCCGATATTGTTGAGCGTTTAAAAACAGCTGTAGAAATTGGTAAATGGCCAAATGGCGTTGCGTTGACTGCTGAACAACGTCAAACTTGTATGCAAGCCGTTATTGCTTGGGAGCATCAGAATACTCCTGAAAAAGAACGTACGGGCTATATCGATAAAGGGCATAAAGAAGAAGGTGAGGAGTGTGATTCTCATGTGCCTGAACCAGAATTTAAACCTATTCGTTTTATTTAATTGATTAAAAATATGTTGAATCGCTTAGCAACAGATGCTTGGTGATTCAACAACTTAATTTAAAAAGAATAACCTGCAAAACTGTTTCAATCATTATGCTTATAAAAATAATAAAATTGTTAATGAGGACATCAAAACGATAAATTAAATTTTCCGAAATTGTCTAATGCACAGCACATTGTATCGTGATAGACTAAGAGAAATCGGGTGTGCCCCGATTTTTTTATGCGGATTCGTTCCGCGCAGACAAGATTTTAGGTTTACAACATGCCCATTTCAGAGACATGGTTATTACCTGATGGTGTAGCTGATGTACTACCAGAACAGGCGCAAGTGATTGAAACTTTGCGTCGTCAAGCATTAGATTTCCTCGCAACTCGAGGTTATCAGTTGGTGTACACGCCATTCATTGAATACATCGAATCGTTATCTTCTCTATCAGAATCGAATCAAGATTTAGACTTAGCCACTTTTAAAGTGATTGATCAGCTTTCTGGTCGTTTGCTTGGTGTGCGTGCCGATATGACACCACAAGTGGCTCGTATTGATGCGCATGTACATCCAGTGGAAGGCGTTGCTCGCTATTGCTATGCAGGAACAGTCCTACATACCAAACCACAAGGCTTTAATACCACACGTACACCTTTGCAGTTAGGTGCTGAGCTATTCGGTTCAGACAGCATCGATGCCGATGTTGAACTAATTGATGTGATGATCAGCCTGCTTGAAAAAACAGGTTTTGCAGACGGTATCCATTTGGATTTAGGCCATGTGGGCTTATTCCGTAGTATGGTGAAGGTTGCGGGTTTAAACAAAGCGACTGAACGCCAACTCTCTGATTTATACCAACGTAAAGCACTGCCAGAATTGGCTGAATTTACTCAAGATTTAAACTTTGGTGCTGACTTTTATACTTTAGGTCGTTATGCAAGTGACTTAGATGCCTTGCAAACGTATTTAAGTGCAGAAGTGATTGCCGATGCAGAGTTTAAGCACGCTTTTGATGCATTGAAAACCACACAGTCTGAGATTCAAGCGCGTTGGCCAAATCTTCAGATGGGTATTGATGTGGTTGAGCTACGTTCGTATCACTACCATACGGGCTTAATGTATGCCGTTTATGCACCAAACCGTGCTGCGCCATTGGCACAAGGTGGACGCTATGATGGAATTGGTGAGCACTTTGGGCGTGCACGCCCAGCAACAGGCTTTAGTTGTGACTTATATGCACTTAGTGCAGGTCGTTTTCAGCAAAACAGTCTTGTGGTTGCACCCAAAGGTACTCAAACAGATTTGATCCAAGCGATTGAACACACGCGTGCTCAGGGCATGAGCGTGATTCAACTTTTGGGGCAGGATGATTTAACTACGCTTCCATATGCAACGCACCAGTTGGTGAATGTTGCAGGTCAATGGACTGTAGAACAAATTTAATCACTTCTTCAGGTAAGCTAAAACCTGAGAAGTTCTTCAATTTTAACAGCATGATGCAATGAGGCTATTATGGGCAAGAATGTTGTGGTACTCGGTACCCAATGGGGCGACGAAGGTAAAGGTAAAATCGTCGACCTGCTCACAGATCAAGCGGCTGCGGTCGTTCGTTATCAAGGCGGACATAACGCAGGTCATACACTTGTCGTTGGTGGTAAGAAAACTGTATTACACCTCATTCCATCTGGTATTTTACGTGAAAACGTACTGTGCTTAATTGGTAATGGTGTGGTGCTTTCTCCTGCAGCGCTCATCAAAGAGATGGACATTCTTGAAAAAGAAGGCGTACCAGTTAAAGAACGTCTACGTATTTCTCCGAACTGTCCACTGATTTTGCCAAACCATATTGCACTTGACCAAGCGCGTGAAATCAAGCGTGGTAATGCGAAAATTGGTACCACTGGTCGTGGTATTGGCCCTGCGTATGAAGACAAAGTTGCACGCCGTGCAATTCGTGTTGCAGATTTGGTTCGTGGTGGCGAGCATCTTAAAGCTCAGTTAACTGAACTTCTTGAATACCATAACTTCCAATTAACACAATTCTACGGCGTAGAAGCAGTTAAATTAGAAGATGTACTTGCGCTGTGTGATCAATGGCGTGAAGTGGTTGCACCACTTGTGATTGATGTCACTACAGAGCTGCATAATTACCGTAAAAATGGTGATAACATCATGTTTGAAGGTGCTCAAGGCTCCCTTCTAGATGTTGACCATGGTACATATCCGTATGTAACGTCTTCAAACACGACTGCTGGTGGCGTAAGCTCAGGTTCTGGTTTGGGGCCTTTACATCTTGACTATGTATTGGGTATTACTAAAGCATACACAACACGTGTAGGTGCAGGTCCGTTCCCAACTGAGTTGGTTTATGACGCTGCAAATGACGTAGGTGATGCGATTGGTAAGCACTTAGGGACTGTAGGTTCTGAATTTGGTGCCTCTACGGGTCGTCAACGTCGTTGTGGTTGGTTCGATGCTGAAATCCTTCGTCGTTCTGTAGACGTAAACTCACTTTCAGGTATTTGCTTAACTAAACTTGACGTTCTTGATGGTTTAGAAGAAGTGAAAATCTGCGTAGGTTACGAAGCTGCTGATTCTGGTTGTGTTGGTTCTTCTGATGCGCTTGCATTTGAAACTTTAAAACCAATTTACGAAACGATGCCAGGTTGGTCTGAGTCTACCTTTGGTGCGAAATCAATGGATCAATTGCCACAAGCAGCGATCAACTATGTAAAACGCATTGAACAGTTAATCGAATGCCCAATCGATATCATTTCTACAGGTCCAGACCGTGAAGAAACGATTGTTTTACGTCATCCATTTGACGCTTAAGCGATAAAGCATTGAGTAAAAAACCCTGTCTAGTACAGGGTTTTTTACTTGTGCGGTATATCTGTGCATGAGCATTACTGGTGTTGATTTAAGCTGCTGAGCTGGAACGATTTTCCCGACTAAAGTTGCATGAATAAGCACGACATAATGTATACGTGCTTGATAGAATAAAATGCACAATAAACAGATGAGCAGGCAGGATGCAAAAGAATATCGCGGGAACTATTTTTTACTCACTACTTTTTGCTATGGGTGGTGCGCCAACAATCGCGATGATGATTATTCAAGGGCAAACCACCGATCCAGCCGTGATTTATAGTGCACTCATTGGATTGTCTGTGATTATTGCTTGTGTCTTGGTGCCGATCATATTGCTCCAAAATGCATTTCTGTTTGCAAAGCGTAAAAGTGCAACCCTTGAGGAAAAAATTGAACCCTTAAGCCACCTGTATTTGGGTTTAAATATTCTGTGTTTGGTTTATTGGCTTTTGATTCAGTTTATGTAAGTAGGTTTAAGGTGGTGTGTAGATATCGCTTTAGCGCGGAAATTTGGCTTATTGTGCTTAATTGTGAAGATATTTTTACATAATTGCTATGATAAAACGCGGTGATGATATTTAACACTTTAAATCTATTCAATATAATTCAGCACATTATGTAAAATGCTTTGAGATGGATGGAGTTAAGCAATAATGAAAAATAAAATATTAATGAGTTTGTGTGCAGCAAGTGTGGTTACCATTTCAGGTTGTGCAACTTTTGCGGAAGTGGCAGGTGCGGACACTGCAACATTAAATGCAGCAGCAACCCAAGGCTTCAACAAAACAGTGAATGAAGCACGGACCACAAAGACCCTAGATACCTCATCAACAACGTATAAGCGTATTTATGGTGTATTCAATCGCTTGAAGCCATATGCCGATCAAATGAATCAAACTGGAACGAAATTTGACTGGCAGTTGGCAGTACTTAAGTCAAATCAGGTCAATGCCTATGTTGCGCCTGGTGGTAAGGTGGTGTTCTACACAGGTATTGTAGATAAATTGAACCTAACGGATGCTGAAATTGCAGCGGTGATGGGACATGAGATGGTGCATGCTTTAGAAGAGCACTCGAAGAGTAAGGTTGGTGCGCAGGCATTAACGGATTTGGCATTGGGAATTGGTCTAAGTGCAGCAGGTGTAGGTCAAACGGGTTCAGCAGCAGCGCAGCTAGGTAGTCAAATTGGTATTGGTTTGCCTTACTCACGTAGCCTAGAAAGTCGTGCAGACCAAGGCGGCTTAATGTTGATGGCTAAAGCAGGCTATAACCCTCAAGCCGCAATTAGTCTGTGGGAAAAAATGAATAAGCTTGATGGAGCAGGCGGTTCTTCATTCCTGTCGACACACCCGTCAAATAGTCAGCGTATTGAAGCAATGCGTAAGAACTTAGCCGCTGCTCAAGCGGTTTATAATCAAAGACGTTAATTTGTTTTTGAGTAAAAAAGGACGCCAAGGCGTCCTTTTTTACTGTCAGTTGATGATTTTGAAAATCATCAACTATTTGTGACAGGTGAAGTAGTACTTCACCTGAACAGCTAATATAAGAAATATCTATGGCGCAGGATTAGGTTGTTGCTGATGGATAGCTTGAATACCCTGTAAAACATCTTCGGATAAATCAATTTCAAAGGCTTGAATATTTTCTTTCAGCTGGTCTAAGTTGGTCGCACCAATAATCGTACTGGTCACAAAAAACTGCTGCTTGATGAAGGCTAAAGCCAGTTGCGTCGGCGTTAAACCGTGATGTTCAGCCAGTTGCGCATACTGTTCTGTTGCCCATTCACTCTCTGGGTTGCTATAACGACTAAAGCGGCTGAAAAGCGTCACGCGAGCATTCGCTGGGCGTGCACCATTACGGAATTTACCTGTAAGATAGCCAAAAGCGAGTGGGGAGTAGGCGAGTAAACCAACGCCTTCATATTTCGCAATTTCTGACATACCAATTTCATAAGTACGGTTCAGTAGGCTATATGGATTTTGCACACTGACAAATTTAGACAGGCCGAGCTGTTCTGCAATCTGCAGGAATTTCATGGTGCCCCATGGTGTTTCATTAGATAAGCCAATATAACGAATACGCCCTTTTTGAATCTCTGCTTCTAATGCTTGTAGTGTTTCTTGCAAAGAGGTCACGGTTTGCGTGTTCTGGGCTTCACTGTTTTCATAGCCTAATTTGCCGAAAAAGTTGGTTGGGCGCTGTGGCCAGTGTAGTTGATATAAATCGATATAATCGGTCTGTAAACGCTTTAGGTTGCCATCTAGGGCAGAAGAAATGTCGGTTGCATTAAAACGAGTCTGTCCATCACGAATATGACTACCACCTTGAGATGGCCCTGCAATTTTAGAGGTTAGAAAGAGCTTGTCTCGACCGCCGCGCTGGGCAATCCATTGGCCAATAATACTTTCGGTCGCACCTTGGGTTTCAGGTTTTGGGGGAACAGGGTACATTTCCGCAGTGTCCCAAAAGTTAATGCCTTGCGCCAAAGCATAATCAAGTTGTTCAAAGGCTTCAGCTTGAGTGTTTTGCTCACCAAAGGTCATGGTGCCGAGACAAATTTCAGGAACCAAAATGCCTGTATTGGCTAAGGGTTTAAATTGCATTCAACATTTCCTTTTATGGACTGCGTTTTTTCGGTCGAAATAGATTACACAGTTATGCCCAGTAGGTTAAATCACTATTTTTACAAAGTTTGTCATGATTTTGTCAAAGCAGAAGCAGATTTAAAGACATAAAAAAAGCAAATCCTAAGATTTGCTTTTGGCTGTATCAGCTATGGAGAAAAGTCTTATTCTTCGTCTTCATAGTCATCAGCATTCGCTTTTGACTCTTCTAAAGAGGCATCAAAAATTAAGATGGCTTTACCATCAGTTTCGATCATGCCTTGCTCTTCGAGTGTTTTCAAAACACGACCAACCATTTCACGTGAACAACCGACAATACGTCCAATCTCTTGACGTGTAATACGAATTTGGCGGCCATTTGGTAAAATCATCGCTTCAGGTTGCGAAGATAGGTCGATTAGGCAACGTGCAATACGACCTGAAACATCGATAAATGCAAGGTCAGTCACTTTGCGAGTGGTATTTTTTAGACGGCGTACCAGCTGTGCAAATACTGCATAGCTCAGGTCAGGGTATTGTTTGCTGAGTTCATGGAAGTTTTCATAAGTCACTTCAGCAATTTCGCAGACATCACGGGTACGCACTTCAGCAGTACGTTGTGAGTTTGCTTCGAATAGACCCATTTCCCCAAAAAAATCACCCGCATTTAAATAAGCGACCACGATTTCACGTTCATCGTCTTCACGCAGAATAATGGAGACAGAACCTTTTAAAATCAAATATAAAGATTTAGATTCTGAGCCTGCATCTACGATGGTGGTACGCTTAGGATAACGATTAATATATGCGCGTTTTAATAATGCTTTGACTGACTCGGGGAGTTGACCTGGAGACAGCGCATCAGTGCTTAATTGTGAAAAGCTTGAAGTCATGCTAACGGTTCCGAAAATGGATAAAATATAGATCGCACAGACCTAGGGTGAACTTGTCACACAGTCAGAGCTGAAATTCCTTATCAACTCAATTTATGTTAGTGTACAGTCACTTCGTCAATCTATAGCTTTTTTTAGGTACTTGCAATGCAAACAACTGTTCATTGGTTAGAGAATGTTGCTTTCGAAGCAAAAACTCAAAGTGGTCACAGTGTTATCATGGATGGATCGCCAGAATATGGTGGTGAAAACCGTGGTCCAAGACCAATGGAATTGATCCTGACGGGACTGGGTGGTTGTGCCTCTTTTGACATCGTGACCATACTTAAAAAATCACGCCAAGAAATTACCGATGTACGCTGTGAACTCAAGGCAGAGCGGGCAGATAGCATCCCTGCAGTGTTCACAAAAATCCACTTACATTTCGTGATTACGGGTCATGCGGTGAAGGAAAAACAAGTCGCAAAAGCTGTGGAATTATCGGCAGAAAAGTACTGTTCTGCGAGCAAAATGTTGATGGATGGTGGGGTTGAAATCACCCATGATTTTGAGATTATTGAAGCAAATTAAACGCTGACTTTTAAGTCATTTGAGGCTGATCTAGTGATCGGCCTTTTTCATGTTTCACGCTTTTGTTTTGATTCCGTAAACTGGGACACAATTCATCACACGAATAAATAGAAAAATGCGTTGCTTGTTTGAATAATAATTGATCAAATGATTTTGGTTGTCACGGATTGATAGGTCGTCGTGGTCTTTAATACATAAATAATCTAGGTTGGCGCTTGAAAATAAGGCGGGTAAGACCCATCTTATAACCGAGTCTTATGAATTTATTGTTAATATAAGCTAATGAAAAATAAGTTAAAATGTAGAAAAATTAATTAAATTTGAATTGAATTTTGAGCAATTGTTCCCATATATCCATCAAGTTCGAAATTTGTTGTGAGGAAAACAAGAATGCGATTTGAAAAATTCACAAACCGCTTACAGCAAGCTCTCTCAGATGCTCAATCACTTGCAGTGGGGAAAGACCATACCGCAATTGAAGGTATTCATATCTTATCAACATTGTTAGAAGAAACCTCTAATCTGAGTTTGTTGCAACAAGCGGGTGCCAATTTACCTGCTTTACAAAGCAAATTAAAACAAGCACTAGCTGATGCACCAACACTGACTAATCCCACAGGAGACGTCAACTTAAGTTCAGAGGCAGTCAAAGCGCTGAATTTGGCAGATAGCTTCGCGCAAAAAGCAGGTGATGAGTTTTTGTCTACCGATTGGGTGATGCAAGCCTTGGCCGAAGTGGGGGCAACTAAAACGCTACTCAACAGTGTGGGCGTGCAAGCAGAAAGCTTACGCAAAGTCATTTTAAAAATTCGAGGTGATGAGAAAGTCATGAGCAACAATCATGAAGATCAACGTGATTCTCTAAATAAATACACCATTGATTTAACAGAACGCGCACTTGCAGGTAAGTTAGATCCTGTGATTGGGCGTGATGATGAAATTCGTCGTACCATTCAAGTTTTGTCGCGTCGTACCAAAAATAACCCAGTGTTGATTGGTGAACCAGGGGTGGGTAAAACAGCCATTGTTGAGGGCTTAGCACAGCGGATTATTAACCGTGAAGTGCCTGAAAGCTTACAAGGTAAACGTGTTTTATCCTTAGATTTAGGTTCATTGCTTGCAGGTGCTAAATACCGCGGCGAGTTTGAAGAGCGCTTAAAAGCAGTACTGAAAGATTTGTCTAAACAAGATGGTGAAGTCATTTTGTTTATCGATGAATTACACACGCTGGTGGGCGCAGGTAAAGGCGATGGTGCGATGGATGCAGGTAATATGCTCAAACCTGCTCTGGCACGTGGTGAGTTACGCTGTGTCGGTGCAACCACATTAGATGAATATCGCCAATTCATTGAGAAAGATGCTGCGCTAGAGCGTCGCTTCCAAAAAGTGTTGGTCGATGAGCCAAGTGTGGAAGACACCATTGCGATTTTACGTGGTCTGAAAGAGCGTTACGAAGTGCACCATGGTGTGAAAATTTTAGACTCTGCCATTATTGCAGCAGCGAAAATGTCACATCGCTATATCACCGACCGTCAATTGCCTGATAAAGCGATTGATTTGATTGATGAAGCGGCTTCTCGTATCAAAATGGAGCTGGACTCTAAGCCAGAAGCTTTGGATAAACTTGAACGTCGTTTGATTCAATTGAAACTGCAACTTGAAGCAGTGAAAAAGGATGAAGATGCCGGTAGTCGTGCGGAAGTCGCTCATCTTGAAAAGCAAATTAGCGAAGTTCAACACGAATACAATGATCTAGAAGAGGTTTGGAAAGCTGAAAAAACCTTAGTTGAAGGCACCAAACAAGTTCAAGCTGAATTGGATCAGGCTCGTATTGCGCTGCAAAAAGCGCAGCGTGAAAACGACTTGGGTGAAATGTCGCGTCTTCAGTATGGTGTGATTCCAGAGCTGGAAAAACGTCTCAATGAAGAAGAAGTCGTTGAGGAAAAAGAAGAGCCAAAACTACTGCGCAACAAAGTCACTGACAATGAAATTGCAGAAGTCGTTAGTGCTGCTACGGGCATTCCAGTGGCTAAAATGATGCAAGGTGAACGTGAGAAACTTCTCCATATGGAAGAGTTCTTACATAACCGTGTCGTCGGGCAGGATGATGCTGTGGTTGCAGTATCTAATGCGGTTCGTCGTTCGCGTGCTGGCTTATCCGATCCGAACCGACCAAGCGGCTCGTTCTTATTCTTGGGCCCAACTGGTGTTGGTAAAACAGAGTTGACCAAAGCACTGGCAAACTTCTTGTTTGATAGTGACGATGCCATGATTCGTATCGACATGTCCGAGTTTATGGAAAAACACTCTGTCAGCCGTTTGGTGGGTGCACTTCCTGGTTATGTTGGCTACGAAGAAGGTGGTGTATTAACCGAAGCTGTACGTCGTAAACCGTATAGTGTCGTGCTATTCGATGAAGTGGAAAAAGCACATCCTGATGTGTTTAACATCTTGCTCCAAGTATTGGATGATGGTCGTCTAACGGATTCACAAGGTCGCGTGGTTGACTTTAAAAATACCGTGATCGTCATGACATCGAATTTAGGTTCGAGTGATGTGCGTGAGTTGGGTGACAATCCTTTGGATGAAGAAGTGCGAGCAGTGGTGATGAATGCCGTGACGCAACATTTCCGTCCAGAGTTTATCAACCGTATTGATGAGTTAGTGGTTTTCCATTCACTCAAAAAGGCGCAAATTCGTGGTATTGCGAATATTCAATTGGATCGTTTACGTGATCGTTTGGTTGAAAAAGATATGCGCTTAACGGTGGATGATCAAGCCTTTGACTTATTGATTGACGCTGGTTTTGACCCTGTATACGGTGCACGTCCATTGAAACGTGCCATCCAGCAACAGGTTGAAAACAACTTAGCGCAAAAAATATTGTCTGGTTACTATGTGGCTGGAGACAATATCATGATCACTGCACATGATGGTCAGTTGAGCTTTGATAAAGTGAAAATGAGTTAATCATTTACATGGTTCATTGAAACTAAAAAACCCAGCTTCGGCTGGGTTTTTTATTGCGGGACAGAAATGTTAAAAGATGACATTTTTAAGCCAAAATGTGACGTAAGTTTTCATATTTATGTGATGGGTGTGGCATCTAAGTGGTTTATTCGCAAAACAATTATCTTTATTTGAAGATTCTCTTTATAATTTATATTAATAAAAAACAAACAACTTGAGATAGAAGAAATGACTCAATTGAAGTGGGGTATTGGAGGCGTACTTACGCTTGCTGTGGTCGCAGTAGGGGGTAATCTTTATGCAGATAAAAGTTTGAAGGCTTATTATCAACACAGCACCAAACAGTCGAATGATTTAAATTTGCAATATCAACAATTTCAAATGGGGGCTTTAAATGGCAGTGCGAACTGGACCGCTGAATTAGTACTAGACCCATGTAAACCGAAAGAAGTGATCCAATTGAAGGGGCAGGATCATATTCAACGGAGTTGGAATGGATATGCGATTCGTTCAGATATTAATATTACGCAAGCACCTGGCGCACTTCAGTCTTTGTTGAAGGAACCACTTAAAGTACAAAGCAAAGTGAATTGGTTGGGTACTTTGAATAGTACCTTGACTACGCCAGTGATTACCCGCAATGAGGCTCAACTCCAGTCTAGATTAGACCCGATGACATTAAAGTTTCGGGCAAAACCGATCGAACAACAGCTTAAGATACTGGATTTACAGCTTGAAATTCCGAATCTAACAGTCACCGATCCAAATATACATTTGCAAATGGTGGGGCTAAAGCTAGAAAGTAACCAAGGGCTCAATGGTGAATATCTTGAGGCGGGTGAAACCAAAATTCAGATGGATTTGTTGAAAATGTCAGATCGTGATATCAATAAACCTACCAATGCCGAACTGAAGAATTTTAGTATAGAAACGCAAAGTGAACTGACAGACTGAGTTGTAAACACTGAAATGTTGTTGCGTCTAGATGAAATGAAAATGCCTTCAGCACCCGCAGTCCAAAACGTGCAGTTTAATTTTAATGTGCTCGATGTAAACCGACAAAAATTACAGACGCTGTTTGATATTTTGGCGAAAACTGAAAACAGTTGTTTGGCAAAAGAGGCAATGGAAAAAGATATGGAGCCTGCTTTATTGGCAGTGATCAATGAAGGTTTCCGTTTTGAATCCAAAGAGAACCAATTTGCTATTGGGGAAGGGGTTGCACAAGCGAATGTGACGGGACGTATTATGCCGAGCCATCAATCGACGCTGATGAGTATGGTGAAAATGATGCCGAGTTTAATGGAATACAGAGCAGATATTCAGTTTGATAAAAATATGATCTCGCGCATCATGAATAATTATCTGCAAAAAGGAGGCATCAGCATGTCTGATCAAGAGATCGAAAGCATGCTTTCGACGATGCAGAGTTCAGGGCAGGTGAAACGTGAAGGGAATGTCATGAAAATGTCAGTTGATTACAAATATGGGCAAACCAATTTCCTGACTGAATAATGTAAAAGATAATGATCTAACATAATAAAAGGGACGTATTTCGTCCCTTTTTTATATCTGAACATTGTCTAATACATAATTTAGTGAAGATGAAATGCCAGCGGGTATTTCATCTTCAGTGCATTAGTTTTTTGGATGGGTAATTTTCCACGCACGATGGATTTTTTGATTGCGCTTGAAATCTGGCCCAATGGTTTCACTGGTAATTTCTTCGACATCAAAGAACGCTAAAATTTCTTCGTCCATTTCAAAACCACGGTAGTTGTTCGAGAAGTACAAGGTACCATCCGTAGTTAAACGGTTCATTGCACGTTTCAGCAAGGATAAATGGTCGCGTTGTACATCAAAGGTACCGTAGAACTTCTTCGAGTTTGAGAAGGTTGGTGGGTCAATAAAGATCAGCTCATATTGCTCATGACCTTCTTTTAACCACTCAAAACAGTCGCTGGCAAAGAACTGATGTTGTTCATCGGCATGATCGACCGTTAAGCCGTTCAAGACGAAGTTCTCTTTAGACCAGTTCAAATAAGTATTTGAAAGATCGACGCTGGTGGTACTTGCTGCACCGCCTAAAGCTGCATGTAAGCTGGCTGTAGAGGTATAGCTATACAAGTTCAAGAAGTGCTTACCACGCGCTTCTTGTGCGATGCGTAGACGGATTTGACGGTGGTCTAAGAACAAGCCAGTATCTAAGTAATCAGTTAAGTTCACTAAGATTTTTGCTTTGCCTTCTTGCACGATAAAACGCTTAGAAGCAGTACTTTGCTTGGTATATTGAGTTTTACCTTCTTGGCGAGCACGTGTTTTGATAAAGATCGCATCACGGCCTAAACCTGTCACCGCACGAATGGCCTGTAAAGCAAGATTGAAGCGTTTCTTGGCTTTTTCAGGATCGATTTTTTTCGGTGGCGCATATTCTTGGACATGTAAGCGTTCGCCATACAAATCGACTGCAACGTTAAAGTCTGGAAGATCGGCATCATATAAACGTAAACAGTGAATGTTTTCTTTCACTGCCCATTTCTTTAAGGTCTGCATGTTCTTTTGTAAACGGTTAGCAAAGTCTTCAGCGCCTTCAATTGCTTCAAACTGTTGCGGTTGCCATGTTTCCAAGAACGGCTTGATCACTGCAACAGGTTTAACTGAACCTGAACGCACGTAAATTGGCAGTTTACCATTCATCAAACGCATGGTTTGTGGGTCATTCAGCGCCAATACATCAGCTTGCTCAACGGCTGCAGCGATAACTGCTGCGGTTTGATTTGGGAAGTTCTTTTGCAGTAAAGCAGATAAGCCTAAATATAAAGCACGGTTTGAGGCTTTATCACCCAAACGCTCACCATAAGGTGGGTTGGTCACAATAAAGGCTGTTTTTCCTTCGGCTTCAAAGTTCGGCCAGTCGGCTAAAGTCCGTTCTTCGATTTGGATCTGGTCAAGTACACGTTCAAAACCAGCAGCAATAATATTTTGCTTGGTGGCTTTTACTGCTTCCCAGTCTGCATCAAATGCGTAGAACTTAGGAAGGGGTTGTTCCAAGGCTGTTTGATGGCGTTCAGCTGCTTCCGCTTTAATGCTCATCCACAGATCATGGTCATGGCCATTCCAGCCATTGAAACCGAAACGACGAACTAAACCAGGTGCGCGGTCAGTCAGCATCATTAATGCTTCAATAATGAACGTCCCAGAACCACACATTGGGTCAAGGAAAATATCGGGTCTTTTTGTAAGGAGCTTGGCTTTTTGTAAAATCGCAGCAGCTAAATTTTCTTTAATTGGGGCATCGGTCATATAACGACGGTAGCCACGTTTATGCAATGAATCACCAGATAAGTCTAAACAGTAGGTGTGTTCAGTTTTTCCTGCGAGTGCATAAATGGTAATTTCAGGTTGCTTAATATCAATACTTGGACGTTTACCGACAGCTTCCATGAATGAATCGACGATACCGTCTTTTACGCGTAGAGTTGCAAACTGGCTGTTCACCTTAATTTCACGTTCAATATGTAAACGAACGGCGAAGGTGCTTTGTGGTGCAAAAATTAGCGACCAATCAAAGTTCATTGCACCTTCGTAGAGCTCTTCAGCGACATCACGTGCGTCATGGCTAAATTCCAGCTCATGGACATGAATTGGTGTGAGTACACGCGAAGCAAGACGCGACCACATACAAATGCGATAGGCATGTTCCAGTGTACCTTTGAAAACTAAACGCCCAGGAAAACGTTCAATGTTTTGAACACCTAAACCTTCTAATTCTTCTTGGAGTAAGGTTTCTAAGCCATCGGCACACGTAACCCAATAGCTGCTTAAACGCGAAGCGGTTTTCATAAATTTGAGAGACCAAAATAAAACAAAATAAACTCGCTAAAGTTTAACGTATTTTGCCTCTGAATGGTTTTTTAAATATGCTTCTACTCAGCGGAAATATCAAAATAAATGAATCACCATGTGAACAATAACGTTTTTGGTACGTATTTTGCTAAATCCTTGCAAGTTTAATTTGCTGACTGATTTCTGATAGATCGTTAGTAAATATTTTTCACTTGAAAGGGGATGAATATGTCGACCAAGTTAGATCGCGGTGTTGTAAGCCATGCTGATGCTTTTTCAATTGCAACTTTACTTTATGCACGTCTGCGCCGTGTATCGGGGCGTGTGATTGATGTGATGTATTTGGTGGAAAATCCAAGTTATGCACGTCAGATGGCAGAGCTTGCTTTAAGTACAGAAGATGCTGAACTGATTCGATTGGTGAGTCGTTTAGACAGTGTCATGGATGTTTTTAACTATGAAGAAACCGCCGTGATCGAAAAACCTAAACAGGTCGACACGACACGACATGAGTTGGAAGCCACTGAAGAAGAAATCTACCGTGCCCAGGTGTCACATCACTATATTGGCGCTTTACGATAAGAATCGCTGAAGTTGAATCGCTCTCGCAAGAGAGCTTTTTAAAATGTCCGCTTGGGATAAGTGAGATAAGAAACTCTATTGAATTGATATTTATAGCAATTTGATGGACTCAAAATTTAGCTAATTTAGCCTTTGATGGTTTAATTTAACTGGTTGAAATAATAGATAAGAATTTCATAATCTTAGTTTTGAAGCCGATGATAATTAAGGCAATTGTTTTAAACTGAGGTCCAAATCAAAAAGAAAATCTGTATAATGCGTTAACTTAACGTACAAGGAATCTCTCATGCACTTGGCAGCATTGCATACTCCGAGTCAGATTCAACTCAACCAAGATGGTCATCTCAAACACTTCCTCACCATCGAAGGTCTTTCTAAAGAAACTCTTACAAAAATATTGGACACCGCGCAGTCCTTTTTTAATGACCAAAATCAGCTGATTACCAACAACCTCTTAGAAGGTCGAACGGTAATGAACCTTTTCTTTGAAAACTCAACCCGTACTCGTACCACTTTTGAAGCAGCGGCAAAGCGTCTTTCTGCAAATGTATTAAATATTGATATTGCACGTTCAAGTACTTCCAAAGGGGAGACGCTCAGAGACACTTTGTGGAACTTAGAAGCGATGGCTGCGGATATTTTTGTGGTACGTCATTCTTCGTCGGGTGCGGCACATTTTATTGCCCAAACCGTTTGTCCGCATGTTGCAATTATCAATGCAGGTGATGGCCGTCATGCGCATCCAACACAAGCTATGTTGGACATGCTGACCATTCGCCGTGAAACCAAAAAGAAATTTGAAGATATTTCAATTGCCATCATTGGTGATATTAAACACTCACGCGTGGCGCGTTCAGATGTTGCTGCATTACAAACACTGGGGTGTAAAAACATTCGTGTAATTGCACCGAACACGTTGCTGCCATACGGCTTTGATGAATATGGTGAAGGCGTACGTCTATTTAATAACATGGAAGCAGGGATTCAAGATTGCGACGTGATTATTACCTTACGCATTCAAAATGAACGCATTGATTCACCTGCGCTGTCATCTCAAGCTGAATTCTACAAAATGTACGGTTTAAACAAAGAGCGTCTGGCAATGGCAAAACCTGATTGCATCGTGATGCATCCGGGGCCAATGAACCGTGGTGTAGAGATTGATTCCAGTATTGCCGATGGTCCACAGTCTGTGATTTTAAATCAGGTGACCAACGGGATTGCTGTACGTATGGCAGTTTTGGCGCTTGCAATGCAAGGTCAACTGCAAGAGCAAGGTTTGTTAGACGCGATTGCTGGATAAGGAATAAGTCATGACTGTGGTAAAAATTGAAAATGTACGTGTTCTTGACCCAATTCATCGAACAGATACGGTTCAAACGGTTTATGTGGAAAATGGCAAGTTGGTTGCTGAAACAGCCAATGTCACTGAAACCATTGATGGTCAAGGCAAGTGGTTGATGCCAACCATGGTGGACTTATGTGCACGCCTACGTGAGCCAGGTCAGCAGCAGCACGGGACATTAAAATCAGAAGGTCGTGCTGCGCGTGAAAATGGTATTTTGCATGTGTTTACACCGCCAGACTCAAAACCGATTGTGCAAGACAATGGTGCTTTGATTCATGGTTTGATGGAAAAAGCGATGCTGGATGGCGGCATTTATCTGGAAGTGATTGGTGCTCAAACCCAAGGCTTACAAGGCAACCAACCTGCAAATATGGCGGGTCTCAAAAAGGGTGGTTGTACAGCCGTTTCAAATGCCAATGCGCCTTTTGCAGATGACGATGTGGTGCTGCGCACTTTAGAATACGCAGCAGGTCTTGGTATGACGGTGGTGTTTTATGCCGAAGAACCGCAAATTGCCAAAGATGGCTGTGTCCATGAGGGCTTTGTGGCATCGCGTCAGGGCTTACCGACCATCCCTGCGATTGCCGAAACCATTGCGATTGCCAAGTATTTACTAATGATTGAAGCGACGGGTGTTCGTGCTCACTTTGGCTTATTGTCTACAGGCGCTTCTGTCGATTTGATCAAAATCGCTAAAGATAAAGGCCTGCCAGTCACTTGTGATGTGGCAATGCATCAGCTGCATTTAACAGATCAGTTGATTGATGGCTTTAACTCACTTGCACACGTCCGTCCTCCGTTACGTGCTGAGTCGGATAAAGAGCTCCTTCGCCAAGGTGTGAAAAGTGGAGTGATCGATGCGATTTGTACGCATCATGAACCGCTGAGCAGCTCTGCAAAGCTAGCACCATTTGCTGAAACACAGCCAGGCATTACCGCTTTTGATACCTATGTAGCTTTCGGTGTGCAATTGGTGCGTGAAGGTTTATTTAGTCCTTTGGAATGGGTCGAAAAAGTCACGATTGCACCTGCCACGGTAGCCAATATGCTTGAACGTTGGACTGCTGAAGCGGGCTGGGTGTTGGTTGATCCTGAGTTAGACTGGATTGTGAATAAAGACAATATTTTGTCACAAGGTAAAAATACACCTTTGATCAATCAAGTGGTGAAAGGAAAAGTTCTAAAAACTTTTGCAGCTTAAATATTGCCTTAAACGTGGATTAAAAAGTCAGCTTCGGCTGGCTTTTTTATTGGGCCTAGATAAAACTGATGCAAATACAATATTTTACAAAGTATAAAAAATGAACAGATAAACTGAAAAATGACGATGAAAACAATGAGAAAAAGTGGGGTAAGACTTCATGAATGTCGATTTTATGGATTTACTAAAACAAAATGTCTCTGCAATTGTTTTAGAGGGTGATACACAAAATTTACTTGAAAAAAATCAAGCAATTCAATCCTTTTTACCAATTTTACTGTCTATATTAAAGTCAAAATCTGAACTGATTCCTGCATTTCAGCAGCAGTTGAATCCACGTCTTAATGATGCTTTTGCATCGAATGTCAGTCTCAAGCAACAGTTCTTGGAGCATGTCCGCGGGCCAGCACCCGCAGATGAAATTGAAAGTACCTTGAGCCGTTCAATTACACCTGCATTAGCATTTTTAGCCACAGAGGCAGGCTCTTCAGAACCTGAAGCGATTTCCCATTTACTACAGGTCAACACAGATTCTATTAGTCGTGCGTTACCTGAGTGGGCAGGTGCATTACTGGCCGGATTAGGGGCAAATACCTTACAAGGACAAGCTACACATGTTGCACCTGCAAGCGTACATGCTACAAAAGTAGATGAAAAACGGTCATTTTTACTGCCAGTTTTGGCTTTAATTATTTTTGCGGCATTGTTTGCTTTTATCTTTAGGGCTTGTACCGACAAAATCACGACTGAAACAGTACCTGCTGCAAATGTGAATGCCAGCCAACCCGCTAAATTTCAAATCACCACAGGGGCAACAGGAGACTTGGTCACTTGCCAAATTTTCTCAGCCAATGCGGCTTATGTTGAAATTTTACAAAAAGAAGTAAAGCAAATTTTTAATAACAGCATCGGTTGTGGTGCAGATATGCAGAGTATGTATCACACTGAATTTATCGACCAAGATGCGATACCCAGTGTCATCAGTGCATTGAAAGGTGTGCCAAATATAAATTTAACATGGTTTGGCAATCAGTTATCGATTCAATCACAAGATCCAGCCAATGCACTTAAAGTGGCAGATCAAATTAAACCTTTACTGCGTAATATGACAGTTGTGACGCAGCAACCACTGGATGTCAACCGTGCCGTGGATACCAGTATTAGTGATGCTGAGCGTGCGCTGGCAGAAATTAATCCTGAGCAAATTCGAGCACTAGACGTTGCTACGGCATTGAATTTGCAAATTATTAACTTTGATACAGCTTCATTGGCGATACCTGATGTCAATAAGTCGATTTTGGATCAGGCCGCGGCGCTGATGCAAAAAGCACCTCAAGTCAAACTGACCGTGATGGGGCATACAGATGCAACGGGAGATGCGGCAGTCAATAAAACCTTGTCACAAAATCGAGCACAAGCGGTGGTGGATTATTTAATTTTTAAAGGCGTCGATCCTGCGCAGTTGCGAGCGATTGGTTATGGCCAAGAAAAGCCAATAGCAGATAATCAAACTGATGAAGGCAAGTTTAAAAACCGCCGTATCGAGTTTGAGATTTTAAATACAGACTCGGGTGTGGTGCGTGAAGTGGATGATCGTGGTGTTGAAAAGGTTAATTAAGCGATGTTTTAACCCTGCTACGGCAGGGTTCTTTTATATAGCTACTCGCATAAAAGCTTATTTTTTGGTTAAATACGCTGCGAAAAACAACAGCCTTATGGTTTTATAACAATGATGAAGAAAACAATTTTTGCCAGTCTAATCTTGAGCAGTTTATTTTTAAGTGCTTGTAACCGAACAGAGAATAAAACAGAAACGGTTGCTGAACCGCAAGAAATGTCAGATTGGAGTTGTACGGCTCCTGCCAATGTCGAACAAATTCAAGCGCATTTAAAAGTTGAATACTTAAAAGCCCTAGACCGCCGTCTGCGTGATAGCCGTGAATATGAGGCCGATGAAAAATTATTAACGCAGATTAATAACGGTATTCGCTTTGAAATTAAAGGGATTTCAACGACCACAGAAAAGCCTGATACAGCGAAGCAATTGGACTGCGAAAGCCAGTTGGTGGTGATTTTCCCGAAAGGGTTACAGAAACGTGCTGAAAATGCGTTTTTAGCACGTCCATGCGAAGAGTGTGAGGACAGTTATCAAAGTACTTTGCGTGATGTCTTAGAAGAGGGTGAATATTCACTCAACTTAGACAATGATCAGCTACAAGGTGCATTTAGCTATAACATCATTAAAACGGATAAAGAGGGCATTAGCCTGAATGTACCCAATCAAAATGGCGTGATTGATGGTGTAGTGTTGGTGACGCAGCATGCGGTTCAGTTTGCGGCATATGAAAAAGAAAATGCAGAAATACAAAAGAATATAAAACAATATAATGAGCAAGAAGTTGCGCAGATGGAACTGGCACAGAAAGCCATGAATATTCGTAAGAAGGAATTGGATGCTGACCAAGTCAAAGTGGTGGAACGTCTGAACCAAACTTGGGACAATTTCACTGAGGAACAAAAACAGCAGCTACAACAAGACCAAACTGAGTGGTTTGAAAAGCGTGATGTGGACTGTAAAGTGATTTCCCAAAAAAGTGTCTACCAAATGACGGATAGTGAAAAAGAAACCTATCAAAAGCAGTCACAATATTGGGATGATGCTTTACGTGCCCAAGATCAACAATTGCAATATACCAAGTGCTTTAATCAAAAAACCAATGAGCGCATTGTGTATTTAAATAACGTGTTTAATTAATTGGGCTACATTAAAAATACGCTTTATTGAGTATTTATAGAATAAAAAGGACGAATATGATTCGTCCTTTTTTATTTAGATTGTGTTTTTTATCCCTCGTTTAGAAGGTAGGCGGCATATAGGTCAGGCTACGGCCTAAAATCCAAAGTAGGAACAGCACCAAAGGCAGGTGAAAAACCAATTGGGTGACGGTAAAGCCAATCACATCTTTGGCTTTTAATTTGAGAATACCGAGCATTGGTAGCATAAAAAATGGGTTGATTAAATTCGGCAAGGCCTCCGCAGCATTATAGATTTGCACCGACCAGCCCAAATGCACTTTTAAATCGTGTGCAGCTTGCATGACATAGGGTGCTTCAATAATCCATTTACCACCGCCAGAAGGAATGAAAAAGCCTAAAATGGCAGAATATAGGCCCATCACAATGGCAAAGGTTTCTTTGGAGGCAATCGAAACAAAAAACTCAGCAATATAATGTGATAGCGATAAATCATGGCTGTTTAAGGCTTGCGTCATCATAAAGGCGATACTGCCATACAGTGGAAATTGAATCAGAACACCTGAGACCGCTGGCACGGCTTTAGTGACAGCATTGAGGAAATTGCGAGGCGTACCATGCAGTGCAATACCAGCATAAG
This sequence comes from Acinetobacter sp. AB03, assembly GCF_058107045.1. Classification (NCBI taxonomy): domain Bacteria; kingdom Pseudomonadati; phylum Pseudomonadota; class Gammaproteobacteria; order Moraxellales; family Moraxellaceae; genus Acinetobacter; species Acinetobacter sp. AB03. The sequence goes on from NZ_JBUEBA010000002.1 coordinate 1,075,051, forward strand.
GAAAATAAAGTTGTAGGTATTTAGGCTTGAAATGGCCAAGATCGGATTGCTTTTGCTGAACTCATTGAACATCCAAACTAGACCCAAGAGTACAATCAAGATACTCAATAAAGGTGAGTTCTCTAACCAGTCTCCTGGGCGTTTTGTGGTTGGAGTCGGTTTGGCATCTTCCTCCAACTGAATAGGGAATTGATCAATGGTTTTAATGTCTTTCCCTTTGGGTGCAGACCAAAATGCAATAGCAATCGAGGCAATAATCAAGACAGCCGTCATGATCATCGACTGAGGCAAGAAAATGGTTTCGGTAAAGGGAATCACACCGGTTAGATTGTAAATCGATTCAGGCAGGCTGGCTTTGTTGGCTTGTAGTTGTGCCGCAGAAGAACTAATACCTAAGGCCCATGTCGCTCCCATACCAATAATCGCGGCGGCAGCAGCAGCACGATAGTCCATATTCAGTTCTTTGCGTTTAGCTAAAGCAATTACCAGCAGGGCAGTCAGTACTGTACTCATGGCCCAGTTTATCAGCGAAATTAATAAACTGACTGTCGCAACAAGTACAATCGCACCGCGGCCACTATGGGGGATTCGGGCCATTTTTTGAATCAGCAGTTCTACAGGCTTTGAAACAGAAACCACATAACCAACCACAATCAGCATACACATTTGTAAGGTAAAAGGAATCAGACTCTAAAAACCATCACCAAAGGAAACTGCGACATCTTTGGCAGGTGCGCCAATGCTGATTGAAGCAATCGCGACGATCACGACACCCAATAGGGCAAAAATATAAGAGTCTGGAAACCATTTCTCCGACCAATCACTGACACGTAGTGCAAAACGTTGCAAAATATTTTGAGAGTTTTCCATGCATTGATTCCATTTTTATCTATGAGGTATGAATTTTTGATTCAGCCTATCCGTGCTGATAGAAATGCCTTTAAAACAGGATCGCTGCTTTAAAGGCATTGGATTATTTTTCTATTGTATAAATGATGTCGAATTAGCGGATGAGGGGAACACCTGTCACTTTTTGAATATCTTCAAAACTGACATCTTTCGCCAGTTCAACTAATTTCACACCTTGCTGTGTAATGTCCATGACACCGAGGTCAGTAATCACGCGATGTACGACATTTTTACCTGTCAGAGGCAGGCTACACTGCTCGACAATTTTCGGTGTACCATCTTTTGCAGAGTGTTCCATGAGCACCACCACTTTTTGTACTCCAGCAACCAAATCCATGGCGCCACCCATGCCTTTGACTTTTTTACCCGGAATCATCCAGTTGGCCAAATCGCCATTTTGTGAGACTTCCATTGCCCCTAAAATGGCGATATTGACATGACCTCCACGGATCATAGCAAAAGAATCTGCACTAGAGAAAAATGCGGCGCCCTGACGTGCAGTAACAGTTTGTTTTCCAGCATTGATTAAATCGGCATCGACTGTTTCCGCCGTTGGAAACTCGCCAATACCCAACAATCCATTTTCAGACTGCAACCAGACGTTGACATTTTCAGGAATATAGTTGGCCACCAGTGTGGGTAAGCCAATGCCTAAATTGACATAAAAACCATTTTCCAGCTCAAGCGCTGCACGTTGTGCCATTTCATTACGAGACCAAGCCATAGGTTAAGCCTCCTCTTTTAATGTGAGTTGTTCGATACGTTTTTCAGGGGTTGCATTCAGTACAATGCGATTGACATAAATACCCGGCAGGTGAATCTGGTCTGGATCTAAAGCGCCAATTTCAACAATTTCCTCAACTTCGACAATGCAGACTTTTCCAGCCATCGCACATACTGGATTAAAGTTTTGTGCGGTTTTACGGAAAATTAAGTTACCTGCAGTATCGGCCTTGTATGCCTTCACGAGTGCAATGTCAGCGGTGAGCGAGTTTTCTAGAATATATGGTTTGCCATTAAACTCACGTTCTTCTTTGCCTTCGGCAATGATCGTACCTACGCCTGTTGCGGTAAAGAAGGCAGGGATACCTGCACCTCCAGCACGGAGTTTTTCTGCCAGCGTGCCTTGAGGGGTAAGCTCCACTTCAAACTCACCACTTAAGAACTGACGTTCAAATTCTTTGTTTTCACCTACATAGGAAGCAATCATTTTTTTGATTTGTTTGCTTTCTAATAAGAGACCTAAGCCGAAACCATCGACGCCTGCATTGTTTGAAATACAGGTGAGGTTTTTCACGCCCGTTTGTTTTAAGGCGGCAATCAGACTTTCTGGAATACCGCATAAACCAAAGCCACCAACCGCTAAGGTTTGACCATCTTGAACCACATCTTGCAGTGCATCCTTTGCACTTGAATAAACTTTATTGACCATAGTGTTCTCGTTATCAATTGAATGGCTTAGGCACAGCGCTTTTGCCAGTAGGCATTGGCATAGTTAGATGGATTGGTACGTTGTAGTACTTGGCTGATGTTTTGGCTGGCAATCATCAGTGCATCAAGATCAATCCCTGTGTCATAGCCTATGTTGGAGAGTAGGTAGTAAAGGTCTTCTGTGGAGACATTGCCCGATGCACCTTTGGCATAAGGGCAGCCACCTAGACCTGCAATTGACGAATCAAATACACGAATGCCTTGTTCTAAAGACTGGTAAATATTGGCAATGGCCATGCCATAGGTATTGTGAAAATGTCCTGCTAAACTCGCGGCATCCATTTCAGCTAAACATGCCTGCCAGACTTTTTTCACGCGGTCTGGTGTCGCCGTGCCAATCGTTTCACCTAAGGACACTTCATAGAAGCCCATGTCCAGCAAACGTTGACTGACGTGTGCAACTTTGCTCGGTGCAATTGCACCTTCATAGGGGCAGTCGACAATACAAGACACATAACCACGCACTTTGATGTTATGGGCTTTAGCGGCAGTCATGATGTCTGCAAATTTTTCAAAGCTTTCGTCAATGGAGCAATTGATGTTCTTTTGGGTAAAGCTTTCAGAGGCTGCTGTAAAAACGGCAACCTCCTGACAGCCGACGGCCAAAGCAGACTCAAACCCTTTTAAGTTCGGAGTCAGTAAACTAAAACTGATATTCGGATCTTTAGGTAAGCTGGCAAAGAGTTCGTCACTTTGTGCCATTTGTGGCACCCACTTTGCAGAGACGCAAGAACCCACTTCAATGGCACTGAGTCCTGTCTGCATTAAATCTAAAATCAGTTTGCGACGGTCATCCAAGGTGAGCGGTGTCTTTTCATTTTGCAAACCATCTCGCGGCCCGACTTCGACAATTTTGACAAATTCACTCATGCGGCACCTTCCAAGCTTGAAAACTCAACCAATTCATCACCCGCTTTGACCTGATCACCGACTTGGAAGTAAGCCGTAGAGACAATGCCGTCATGTGGAGCACGAATTGAATATTCAATTTTCATCGCTTCCAGCGTGAGTAATACATCATCTTTTTTCACTGCGCTGTTGTTTTGTACCAAGACTTGCGTGATCACACCCGGCATTGGTGCTTTTAAGTTGTTGGCATCAGAAGCATCATCTTCCGTATTAAAGTTAGGCTGAATATGTGCAAACTTATAGCTTTGACCATCTGCATACAGGGTTAGGCCCTGTGCATTTGAACTATAAGCATAGGTCTTTTTGCTTGTTGCACATTCAATTTTAGCTAAATGTGCCTCTAACAATTCACCCTGAATGAAAACGCTATGTTCATTGTACTTTGCTGTAAAGCCTTTTGCCGCTGGGCTGAAATAGACTTTATGTTCTTCATCGTTCAGTGCCAGTTTAATGGCATAGCTGGCATTAAGATTTAAACGCCATAGAGACTCGGCTTGCCATACAGGATTTGCAGCTGTTTTATTGTTGGCAAAACGGGACAAGAGTTCAATCAGTGCTGCCGTAATGATGAGCTCTGAAGAGGCTGTTTCATTGTGTTGCAATAAAAACGCTTCTTCACGTTGAATTAAGTTGGTGTCTAGATTGGCGGTTTTAAAAGACTCTGAACGGACCAAACGGTCTAAGAATGCAATGTTATTGCCCAAGCCATCGACATGAAATTGACTCAGTGCGTGGTGCATTTGGGTGAGTGCTGCTTCACGATTCTTTGCCCAAACAATTAATTTGGCAATCATTGGGTCGTAAAAGGTCGTGATTTCATCCCCTTCAACGATGCCACTGTCTACACGGACATGCTCATTTTGCTGAGGGTAGTGCAGGTAGTGGATTTTCCCAATCGCAGGTAAGAAACCTTTTTCAGGCTCTTCAGCATAGACACGCGCTTCTAATGCATGACCATGAATACTGAGCTCGTGTTGTTGTTTAGGCAGCCGTTCACCAAAAGCGACACGTAGTTGCCATTCCACCAAATCTTGCCCTGTAATCATCTCTGTTACAGGATGCTCAACTTGCAGGCGGGTATTCATTTCCATGAAATACGCCGTGCCGTCTTGTTCCACAATAAATTCAACTGTACCTGCACCGACATAATCCACTGCACGTGCTGCATCAATAGCGGCTTGGCGCATGGCTTCGAGTTTTGGCTCTGCCATTTGGGGTGCAGGTGCTTCTTCTAATACTTTTTGATGGCGACGTTGTACCGAACAATCGCGTTCAAAGAGGTGCACATAGTTACCATGTGTATCACCAAAAACTTGTACTTCAATATGGCGCGGTTGTACTACATAGCGTTCAACCAGAACATCGTCATTGCCAAAGCTTGAACGCGCCTCACTTTTACATGAAGCTAGATGGCTTAAAAAGTCTTCGCCGCGATCAACTAAACGCATGCCTTTACCACCACCGCCAGCACTGGCTTTAATCAGCACAGGGTAGCCAATGGCATCGGCTTGTTGTTTTAAAAAATCAGGATCTTGGTTGGTGCCATGGTAGCCCGGTGTCAGCGGTACGCCTGCTTTTTCCATTAACGATTTTGAGGTGGCTTTGAGGCCCATGGCTAAAATGGCATCTACAGGTGGGCCAATAAAGACAATGTTGTTTTCTTGGCAGGCATTGGCAAATTGGTCATTTTCAGACAAAAAGCCATAACCTGGATGAATCGCCTCTGCACCTGTGTCTAAGGCAGCTTGGATAATACGTTCAATTTGTAGGTAGCTTTGTGCAGCAGGAGATTCGCCAATATAAATGGCTTCATCGGCTTGTTGCACGTGCTGTGCTTGAGCGTCAGCATCTGAATAGACTGCAACGGTGGCAATGCCCATTTTTTTTGCAGTTCGGATCACACGACAAGCAATTTCACCACGGTTCGCAATTAAGATTTTATTAAACATATCGATATCCTTTCTTGTTGTTATGCCGTCGTCTTGATCCAGACTGGACTGTGTTTATTTAAAAAAGCATTTAAGCCATTTTTCGCCTCTGATCCTTGGCGTACATGGGCAATATGTTGTGCGGTTTGCAACAATAATGCTTCAGTTAACACTTGCTGGTCGACCATTTGGATGAGTTGTTTTGAAGCAGTTTGTGCTGTTGGCCCACCCAAAAGTAAGGCATCGACCATTTCTGCGACTTTTTCATCTAACTGTTTAGCATCGGCCACCACATGCGCCAGACCAATGTGTAGGGCTTGCTCCGCAGAAATACGCTCTGCGGTTAAAAAGTAGCGTGAAGCCTGACGTGCACCAATCGCACGAATCACATAAGGGCTAATGGTTGAAGGGGCTAAACCTAAGCGCACTTCAGAGGTCGCAAACTTAGCATCACTGCTTGCCACACAAATATCACAGGCAGAAGCCAGTCCCATCCCACCACCAAAAGCAATGCCTTGCACACGGGCGATGGTCGGTTGTTTTAATGTCGCTAAACTTTGTAGCATTTTCGCTAGTTTTAATGCATCGGCTTCATTTTCAGCCTGTGAGGCTTGTCCTGCTTCTTTCATCCAGTTTAGGTCAGCACCTGCAGAGAAGCTTTTGCCACGTCCAGCTAAAATCACCACACGAACATCATCACGCGTGTTGAGTTCGCTAAAGCAGCGGTGCAGTTCTTCAATCACTTGAGTATTGAAGGCATTATGCATTTCTGCACGATTAATCCATACCGTTGCCACTTGGTCGCGTTGTTCGAGTTGTAAATATTGAAAGCTCATTGCTCATCTCCTACATGCGGAACACGCCGAATTTGGTCGGTTGGATGGGTGCATTTAAGGCTGCGGCTAAACTTAAACCGAGCACCTGACGGCTTTGTGCAGGGTCAATCACACCGTCATCCCACAAACGCGCCGATGCATAATATGGATGGCCTTGACGTTCAAACTGATCGCGGAAAGGTTGTTTAAAATCATCTTCTTCTGCCGCAGACCAAGACTCGCCACGTTTTTCGATTTGATCACGCTTTAAGGTCGACAATACACTTGCCGCTTGTTCACCACCCATCACCGAAATACGCGAGTTCGGCCATGTCCACATGAAGCGTGGAGAATAGGCACGACCACACATACCGTAGTTGCCTGCACCAAATGAACCACCAATCACAAGAGTGAGTTTCGGCACGTTCGCGGTTGCAACAGCCATGACCAGTTTGGCGCCATTTTTGGCAATGCCTTCATTTTCGTATTGGCGACCGACCATAAAGCCAGTAATGTTTTGAAGGAACAGTAGGGGAATATTGCGCTGCGTACATAGCTCAATAAAGTGAGCCCCTTTTTGTGCAGATTCTGAAAATAAAATACCGTTGTTGGCAATAATGCCAACGGGCATGCCATAGATTTTGGCAAAACCTGTGACTAAGGTGGTGCCAAAGCGAGCTTTGAATTCATCAAAACGTGAACCATCGACAATGCGCGCAATTACTTCACGAATATCGAATGGTTTGCGTGCATCACTTGGAACAACACCATACAGTTCTGATGCATCAAATAATGGTTCTTCAATCTCTGTTGCACGTGTATGTGGTGTTTTATTCAGGTTCGCTACGATATTACGAGCAATGGCAATGGCATGTTCGTCGTTCTCAGCTAAATGATCCGCTACACCAGACAGGCGAGTATGCACATCACCACCGCCTAAGTCTTCACTGCTGACCACTTCACCTGTTGCTGCTTTCACCAACGGTGGGCCACCTAAGAAAATCGTCCCTTGATTACGCACAATAATGGTTTCATCAGACATGGCTGGTACGTATGCCCCCCCAGCCGTACAACTGCCCATTACCACCGCAATTTGGGCAATTCCCATGCTCGACATGCGTGCTTGATTATAGAAAATACGGCCAAAGTGATCGCGGTCAGGGAAAACTTCGTCCTGCATTGGTAAGTAGGCACCACCTGAGTCAACCAAATAAATACAGGGCAGATGGTTTTGCTCCGCAATTTCTTGAGCACGTAAGTGTTTTTTCACAGTTAGTGGGTAGTACGTGCCGCCTTTTACTGTCGCATCGTTGGCGACGATCATGCAGGTCACACCATTGACCTGACCTACACCAGCAACGACACCAGCCGCAGGCACATCGTCTGCATAGACGTTTTGTGCCGCCAACTGACCAATTTCAAGGAATGCCGTGCCTGCATCAATTAACTGATCAATACGATCACGTGCTAACAGTTTTCCGCGTGCCAAATGTTTTTGTCGCGCCGCTTCACCGCCGCCTAAAGCAATTTGTTCTGCTTTTTGCTTTAAGTCATCGACCAAGCTTTGCATTGCGGTTTGGTTGGTTTTGAAGTCTTCACTTCGAATATTGATCTTGCTATGTAATTGATTCATCACGAACATCCTTGTCATTTTTATTGTTGTGGAGGATTAAGCTGTTTCATTAAACAGTTCACGGCCAATCAACATACGGCGAATTTCAGAAGTTCCCGCGCCAATTTCATAGAGTTTTGCATCGCGCCATAGACGGCCTGCAGAGAATTCATTGATATAGCCATTTCCACCTAAGGTCTGAATGGTTTCACCCGCCATCCACGTGGCTTTTTCCGCAGCATATAAAATTGCACTGGCTGCATCTTTACGTAGGCTACGGCTATGGTCAGCCTTGTCGCACTCAGCACCCACGGCATAAACCAACGCTTTACATGCCAACCAAGTCGAATACATATCGGCAATTTTACCTTGCATCAACTGGAACTCACCGAGCGCTTGGCCGAATTGTTTACGGTCATGGATATAGGGAATCACGGTGTCCATGCAGGCATCCATAATGCCTAAAGGACCTGCGCTTAAAACCGCACGCTCATAGTCCAAACCACTCATGAGCACTTTCGTGCCGTTTCCTACACCGCCCATCACGTTTTCTTTTGGCACTTTCACATTGTCAAAGAACAGTGGGTAAGTGTTCGAACCACGCATGCCCAACTTGTCTAAATGTGTGCCGTGGCTAAAACCTTCCATGTCTTTTTCTACAAGGAAAGCCGTCATGCCTTTAGCGCCTGCATGCAGATCCGTTTTGGCATAAACCACAAGCACATCAGCATCACCACCATTGGTGATCCACATTTTTGAACCATTTAACAGGAAGTGATCGCCACAATCTTCAGCTTTGAGTTTCATGCTCACCACGTCTGAGCCTGCATTTGGTTCAGACATTGCGAGTGCACCGACGTATTCACCTGAAATTAGCTTCGGTAAATAGCGCTGCTTTTGTTCTTCGCTGCCGTTTCGGTTAATTTGATTCACACATAGGTTAGAATGTGCACCATAAGAAAGACCTATCGAAGCTGAAGCACGTGAGATTTCTTGCATGGCAATGATATGCGCTAAATAACCTAGGCCTGTACCGCCATATTCTTCACTGACGGTCAGACCGAGTAAGCCCATATCGCCAAATTTTTTCCACAACTGAGCTGGAAATTCGTTGTTCTGATCGACTTTTTGCGCAATAGGAGTAATTTCCTTGGCACAAAAAGCCGCAACGGAATCACGCAGTGCAATGAGTGTTTCATCTAAACCGAAATTTAAGCTTTGTAGGGTCATTTCTTCATTCGTCCTATGAGTGTATTTATTGTTCCTGATAAAGCATTTTTGTTGTGCTTGATTTTTACAATACATCGAATTTTTAAAAAAGTGAACTAAAATTCACAAATTGATTTACAATTCATTTTATCTGGTTGAGAATAGAATTATGAGTTATAAAAGATCATCGTTGATGCAAGAACGAATGGAACAAAATCGTGAAGCGATTTTGCAATCCGCTCGTGAACTTATTGCTCAAGGGGGGATTAAAGACGCGCAAATTCAAGCAATTGCTGAACGCGCGGGTGTTTCGAGTGGTTTGGTGTATCGATACTTCGATAACAAAAGCCAAGTGTTAATTGAGGTTTTGTCTGAAGCCATACAGCATGAGGTGAAAATTTTAAATCACATTGCTGAAAGTGAGCTCTCGTCAAAACAGAAATTGGACAAGGCGGTAACCACGTTTGTGAAACGTGCCATGAATAGCCCCCAACTTGCGTATTCACTCATGTTTGAACCAGTCGATGCTGAGTTAGAACATGAACGTTTTCGCAGTAAACAGCTGATTAAACAGAGCATCAAAGAAATACTGGCCGCAGGGAAAATTAACGGTGAGTTTGGATTTGAAGATTTAAATACCGCAGCACTTTGTGTGGTCGGCGCCATGACTTTTGTGGTGATTGAGCCTTTAAATCCGTCTCGAAATGTGATGTTTGATCAAAACTATAAAGACTACTTTGTGAAACAAATTGCCGAATTTTGTGTCAATGCAGTTCAGGTTCAGGAGGAAAAATAGTAGCAGGTGTGAACACAAAGGCTTGGTGTTTGAAGGGAAGTAGTCATAGAACAATTAAAGTTGAATAACAAGATTACAATGAATCAAGGAGATCGATTCGATGACACAAGAACGGTTAAGTTATGCCTATGGAACGAGTAGTCAACCCCTATTAGGCATGACGATTGGTGAGAAATTTGATCAGGCTTGTCAGCAGTATGCGGAACAAGATGCTGTTGTCAGCCTGCATCAAAATGTCAGACTCACGTATAAGGAATTACAAGCTCAGGTCAATGCGTTTGCCTGTAGTTTACTAAAACTGGGCTTGAAGAAAGGCGATCGACTTGCGATTTGGTCACCGAACTGTGTGGAATGGACGATCACCCAGTTTGCTGCGTTTAAAGCAGGCATCATTTTAGTCAACTTGAACCCTGCCTATAAAAGTAATGAGCTCGAATATGTATTGAATAAAGTCTCTTGTAAGGGCTTGGTCATTGCATCGCAATTTAAAACCACGAATTATCAAGATATTCTAATGAAAATTGCACCTGAAATTAAAGGTGCTGAAAATAAAGTGTTAAAGGCAGAACGACTGCCACATTTGAAATATATTATTAAAATTGATGAAGAAGAGCATACGGGTTTGCATCGTTTTAGCGATTTGCTCACTCCCCCCAGCAAGAGACAGCTCAATCAATTAGAGCTCGTTGCAAGCGAATCGCAGTTTGATGAAACCATCAATATCCAGTTTACTTCGGGCACCACGGGTAACCCGAAAGGCACAATGCTGACACATAATAATATTTTAAATAATGGTTATTTTGTTGGTGAAGCCATTCACTTAAATCCAGCCGATCGAGTCTGTATTTCTGTACCGCTCTTTCACTGTTTCGGTATGGTGATGGGTAATTTGGCCTGTATTACGCATGGTTCAACCATGGTCTATCCATCGGCGGTGTTCAATCCTTTAGAAACGTTAAAAGCCATTCAGCAAGAAAAATGTACGGCTGCATTCGGTGTACCGACCATGTTCATTGCCATTTTAGAGCATGAACAGTTTGATGATTTTGATCTTTCTAGTTTACGTACAGGCATTATGGCGGGTAGTCCGTGCCCACGTGAAATTATGCAACGTGTTATTGATCGGATGCATATGTCTGAAATTACCATTTGCTATGGTATGACTGAAACGGCACCAGTCAGTGCACAAAGTTCAACATCAGATTCAGTTGAACAACGGGTCGGAACCGTAGGGCGTGTCCATCCACATCTTGAAATTAAAATTGTAGATGAACAAGGCAAAGTCGTACCACGTGGTCAGTTGGGTGAACTGTGTGTTCGTGGCTATTCGGTGATGTTGGGGTATTGGGAAGATCATGAAAAGTCGCAAGAAGTGATTGATTCAGCTCGTTGGATGCATACGGGCGACATCGCAGAAATGGACGAAGCCGGTTTTGTGAAAATTAAAGGCCGGATTAAGGATGTGGTCATTCGTGGTGGAGAAAACCTATTCCCGAAAGAAATCGAAGACTTTTTATATACCCATCCTGATGTTAGTGATGTCCAAGTCATTGGTCTGCCCGATGCACGTTATGGTGAAGAGTTGTGTGCTTGTATTATTTTACATGAGCATCATGAAATTACTGAAGAGTCGATCCGTCAGTACTGTGCGGAACATATTTCACACAATAAAGTTCCACGTTATGTCCGGTTTTTTAATGAGTTCCCAATGACGGCTTCGGGCAAAGCGCAGAAGTTTAAATTGCAGGAATTTATGCGTAATGAACTGGATTTGAAAGAAATCGCATAAGGTTGAAGACGGACTTTCCTTTGCTGGGTTAAAGCCAAAGGAAAGTCCGAAGTGAAAAGCAAAAGGAATAGCATATGCACCTGAGAAATGATTGGACTCGCGCTGAAATACAAGCACTCTACCAACAGCCTTTTTTAGATTTGGTCTTTCAAGCACAGCAAATTCATCGTCAGTACTTTGAAGCGAATGCCATTCAAGTCAGTACTTTGCTGTCGATCAAAACAGGAAAATGCCCTGAAGACTGCAAATACTGTTCACAGTCTGCGCGCTATGACTCAAAGCTTGAAGCTGAAAAAAGAATTGCGGTTGAAAAGGTCATTAGCGAAGCACAGCAGGCGAAAGCCTCGGGTTCTACACGGTTTTGTATGGGCGCGGCATGGCGAAATCCACATGAGCGCGATATGCCTTATGTCTTGGATATGGTGCGCGAAGTTAAAGCTTTGGGTTTAGAAACCTGTATGACGCTAGGCATGCTGAATGCTTCACAAGCCGAACGTTTAAAAGGTGCAGGACTCGATTATTACAACCATAACTTAGACACGTCTCGTGAGTACTATCCAAATGTGATTAGTACCCGTAGTTTTGTGACCGTTTGGATACCTTAAGTCATGTTCGAGAGGCAGGCTTAAAAGTGTGTAGTGGCGGGATTGTTGGCCTAGGCGAAGAGACCAAAGATCGAATTGGGTTATTGTTTGAATTGGCGACCTTACCGATACATCCTGAGTCTGTGCCGATCAACATGCTGGTTCCAATGCAAGGTACGCCTTTGGCAGAAGTTGACAAGTTAGATGTGACCGAGTGGATTCGTACTATTGCGGTAGCGCGCATTATTATGCCGAAAAGCTATATTCGTCTGTCCGCGGGACGTGAATCGTTGTCCGATGCCGATCAAGCTTTGGCTTTCATGGCAGGCGCAAATTCACTGTTTTCGGGTGAGAAATTGCTGACTACGCCAAATACGGCACAAGGCAAGGACCAACAGCTGTTTCAAAAACTGGGTCTACATGCAGAAAAAGCCAAACCGCAACTTGCTGAGTTAACAGTCGATGCCATGGCTGTGGCTTAAGTGCTAGAACTTGCGGTCATGAAAGTGTAGATTTAGGGCGACGATTAAAAGTAGATGAGTGAACAATAAAATGGCGAAAGACTTTCAGAGTCAAACTGTAGTGGATGGTTATGATCAACATATTCGTAAGCTCATTCCAGGTTATGAGTTGGTTCATCTGCAAATTCAAGCCATTTTAAAAACACATTTACCAGAACATGCGCATGTATTGATTGTGGGATGTGGTACAGGTTATGAGCTTTCATATTTGTTGGCGCAGCATCCGACGTGGAGTTTTACCGCTGTCGACCCGTCTTTGACTATGATTGAAAAAGCGCAACAGTTATTGAGCGAGACCCATAGAGATTTAACGCGGGTTCACTTTGTGCATGGTGATACGACGGCATTACAGGAAAGTGCACAGTTTGACGCCGCTTTAGCCATATTGGTGGCACATTTTATTCCACTTGAAGCAAAGTCATTCTTCTTTGCCGACATTTTACGCTGTCTTAAAGCACAAGCTATTTTACTGAGCTATGACCTGATGCGTTCTAGTGATGACACTGAACTCAAGGTTTTACAAACCTTATGTCAGAGCAATGGTTTGACGGTGGTACAGAGTGAAAAAATGATTGAGCGCCTACAACAAGATTTTTATTTGATCTCGGCCAGCCAGATGCAAGAGCTTCTGACTAAAGTTGGATTTCATGAAGTACGAACTTATAGTCAACTGTTGAATTATTATGGTTTTTTTGCACAAAAGTAAGAACCAATGGCAGTGAAAAGATACATTTTAAAGATAAAAATGAAGGAATACACATGGCAGCCTATTATCAACTTTTAAGTCGTGAACAGCACAGTGATGGGAGCTGTACGGCATCTTATCTTTCCAATATTCATGCACAAGGCGCATGGAATCCGCATGAACAGCACATGGCATCTGCAACAGGGGTTTTGTGTGCGGAGTTAGAGCAGTTTCAACCACGTGATGAGATGCGCATTGGACGCGTGAGTTTAGATATTTTTGGACTGATCGCTTTTGGTGAGTTTACCGTGCATACCCGTGTCATTCGTGCTGGAAAAACCATTGAACTGATCGAGGCGGAAATGCAGGCAAATGGGAAGACTTGTATTGTAGCCCGTGCTTGGAAAATGATGAAGCAAGATACCAGTGCAATTGCAGGGCTAGAAGATCAATCGATTGTACATCCTGAAACTTTGCCAGTATGGGATGGGATGAAATGTTGGCCGGGTGGTTATATTCAGAGTATTGAGACACGTGCGGCAGAAGGGCACCGTGCTGGTAAAGGCATTGTCTGGTTACATAATGATTTGGACATGGTGGAAGCTCAGAAAACATCAAGTTTTGTGCGCTTATTGGGTATGGTGGATACAGCCAACGGTATTGTCCCACGTCAAAATCCAGCATCTGGATGGGGCTTTCCCAATTTAGATCTACAACTGCATTTATACCGTTTACCTCAAGGGAAATGGTTAGGTTTGGAAGCGACTCAGCAATATGGTGATGATGGTATTGGCTTAACCAGTGCGGTTTTGCACGATGAGCAAGGGCCATTTGGCCGTAGTGAACAGATTTTGACTCTTCGTAAGTTTTAGTTAGTCAGTGTCAATTTAATAAAAAAAGGATGAATTGCTTCATCCTTTTTTTATTGGCATGCTGTAGGCACTTTAAAATAGTGAAATGAAGATGCGGATCAGTTTAATTGGAGCGGGGCGGGTGGCTCATCATTTGGCCAAAGCCCTGATGTCTCAGCATGAAATCGTCAATATTTATAGCCGAAGCTTCGACAAAGCTGCGGATTTAGCGCAAGTTGCACATGCAAAGGCGGTCAGTCATTTTAAGCAGTTAAATGCTGATGTGGATTTGGTGATGATTGCAGTAAGTGATCAGTCTATTCCGAGTGTGATTTTGGCCTTGACTGAATATCTGCCGAATGTGTTGATTGTACATACTTCGGGGAGTACAGCGCTTTCAGTTTTGTCTACGAAACATGCACGTGCAGGAGTTTTTTATCCCTTACAGACCTTTAGCTTAGAACGTGAAATTGATTGGTCAAATACACCGTTGTTTGTAGAAGCCACTGAAAATACGGATCTTCAAAGACTACATATACTGGCAGAAAGCCTGAGCCAACGCGTGTATAGCTACAGCTCTGCGCAGCGTCTAAGTTTGCATTTAGCGGCTGTCTTTGCCTGTAATTTTAGTAATTATTGTTATGACATGGCGAAACAAGTGGTGGATGCAGAGCAGGTCGATTTTAGTCTGCTACAACCATTGATCTTAGAAACCGCACAGAAAGCTATACAGAATGATCCGAAGCAGATGCAAACTGGCCCTGCGATGCGTCAGGATCAGAATATTCTAAAGATGCATCAACAGATGCTTGCACAAGCTCAACGAGCAGATCTTGCTGAAGTGTATGCTTTAATGAGTCAGCAGATTAGTCAACGTCACCGTTGACATTCAATATAATAAACGAAGAAATGAATCACAAAGAACAAGCAAAGCCACTGAAAACGTGGCTTTTTTTATGCCCTAAGATTCGGTACAGTGTTGCTTAAAATAAATACAAACAAATAGAGGGTATATGCGTTCACATTCATTATTAGAACAAGTGCAGTGGAAAGATCTCGTTCAGTTAGGCCGTAGCGATGTGATTAGTGAGTTATTTATCTCTTTACCGTGGTTGATCGTCTCTTTCATTTTTGCAGGTTTACAGTGGTATGTCTTGGCGCTGTTTTGCTCGTTTATGTTTTTTTTAACAGGGCTCAGACAGGTGCATAACGCCTTTCATTTTGCCTTAGGTATTAGTCGACCTGCGACCCATTGGGTCATGTTTGTTTTGAGCATCGTCATGCTCGGTTCGATGCATGCTGTACAAATTAATCACCTCCGCCACCATCAGCACTGTATGCAGGACGAAGATATTGAAGCAAAAAGTGCAACCATGCAGTGGTGGAAAGCTTTGCTTTTTGGCCCTGTTTTTCCATGGATGTTGCATAAAAAAGCCTTTGAGGTTGGGACTAAAACCCAGAAAAAATGTATGACTGCTGAGCTGGTTGCCAACGTCATTGTCTTGTTTTTGGTTTTTATGGTCTTGGATATCAGTATTTTAAAATACCATGTCAGTGCCATGTTGATTGGGCAATGTATGACGGCATTTTTTGCAGTGTGGACGGTGCATCATGATACGGAAGATCATGTCTATATGGCGCGTACTGTGCGTAATGAGTTTAAACGGATCGTGACCTACAACATGTTTTATCATGTGGAGCATCATTTGTTTCCCGCAGTGCCGACACGACGTTTACATATTTTGGCAAAACGTTTGGATGAACATGATCCAACGGTTGAAATTCGGCATGTGTTTTAAAACATCGGCCATAAAAATAGGGCTCTAGGCCCTATTTTTATGAGATCTAAAATTTATTTAATTTTCTTAAATAAGAAGTCGTTGATCTTATGACCTTCTTCGAGTCCACGACGTTCAAATTTAGTTTGTGGACACCAGTCTGGACGTGGGTAGCTGTTGCCTTTTCCTGCCATATTTTCAAGATTTGGACGGTTATCGAGTACATCAATCATCCATTCTGCATATGGTTCCCAGTCTGTCGCTGCGTGGAATGTGCCACCCATTTCTAACTTTTGCTCAACCAGTGGCATACGGTCATGGGATACGAAGCGACGTTTGAAGTGACGTTTTTTCTGCCATGGGTCTGGGAAGTACAGTTGCACAGCGTTGATGCTGTTATCTGGCATTTCACGTAATACTTGAATGGCATCTGCATCTAAAAGACGAAGATTGGTTAAGCCTGCAATTCCAGCTTCATACACACATTGCGCGATCCCTGGAACATGCACTTCAATCCCGACATAGTTACGTTCAGGGTTGGCCTGCGCCATCAAGACCAATGAACGTCCCATACCAAAGCCAATTTCAACCGTGAGCGGACGCTCTGGATGTTCAAACTGCTGACGTAAGTCGCCTACAGGATATTCCAAAATCATGTGACCATATTGTTCAAGCGCAGTGCGTTGCGAGGTGTTCAGCGGAGATGAACGACGCATAAATGTCACAATTTCGCGGTGTTCATTTAAGTTGTCTAGCTCGACGACTTGCTGGTCTAATTGATCATTCGTCATAATTTTGGCAGATGTAGAAATTCGAAAGCGGTATTGTAAGTCCTGAGCAGGACAAGTCAAATTTTTTACTCAGAATTTATCAAATTCAGCACGCTCTATTTTGATTAGCCTAAAAACTGTCATCATTTATTAATCATGATGTAACGAATAAAAATTAACCTGCCATACGATTTAACCAACTGATAAAAAAATGATGAAAAATTTTAAGCCACAGATATTAAGCCTGAGCCTGATTTTGGCGGGTTGTTCCTTTCCTGCCTATGCACAACTATTATTGAGTCAGTATGTAGATGGAAGCAAAAATAAGAAAGGGTTGGAAATTTATAATCCAGATCCGACGACGGTCAACTTGGCAGAATATCAGATCAAGCAATACGCAAATGGTGAGACCAGTGCAAATTTGACGGTGAATTTGACAGGGAAATTGGCGAGTAAGGCACACTATTTGGTCGGTTATCCTGATTTAAAAGCAGCTCTAGGTGATGCGGTGCAACAGCAGGCGAATTTAGCTTTCAATGGTGACGACACTTTGATTCTTTATCATAATGGCGTTGCGATTGACCGCTTTGGCACAGTGGGTGAACGCCCAAGCACTGGATGGGGTGGTGTTGCAAAGGGAAATAGCTTTAAACGCACTTTATTAAGCAATAATGTTTCTAGTAGGGGGATAGACGTTACCGCACCATTTGATTTGGCATCGGCATGGGAAAAATGGTCAGATCGAGATGCATTTTCCAGTTATCTGGCTGGAAATACGGCACCGCCGCTAAGCACCGTGAGCTGTAGTACGACAGCTACCCCAATTGCGGCATTGCAAAGTGCAGCGCAAGATGTGGAATATGTGGTGAAAGGCGTAATCACGGCAGATTATCGTTATAACAATGGTTTCTCAGGTTTCTTTGTTCAAACCCCAGATACTCAAGCCAAAGCCAATAGCAGTAATGCGGTGTTTGTCTATGTGCCTTCTTCAAGTAGCGTGACAGGTGGTCAAGTAGGGCAGGAAGTCATTTTCAAAGGCAAATTGAAAACCTATCAAAACCAATTACAGCTTCAAGATTTAAGCAGCGATATTAATGTCTGTAATCCTTCGGCGAGTGACTTGGTTAAGCCAATGGCGATCAATTTGCCCTTTGATAATTTGACTGAAATGTCAGGCCATGCACCGAAACGTTATCAGGGCATGTTGGTCAATATTCCTCAAACTTTAACTGTCAGTGAAAACTATGATTATGGGCGTTATGGTCAGTTGGCTTTAAGCCCTGCGCGTTTATATATCCCAACCAATTTATATCCAGCTCATTCAACCGAAGCCAAAACACTGGCACAACAGAATTTACGTTCTAAACTTATTTTGGATGATGGCTATAACAATCAGAACAGAACGCCGTGGTTGCCAAGTGCTTTTAGTGCAAAAAATACCCTTCGTACAGGTGCACAACTGCAAAATGTACAAGGTATTTTGGAATACCGCTATAACCAATGGCGAATTCAACCTGTGCTTGGGGCAACAGCGCCACAAGTCTTAGACGCGACAAACCCCCGTGCAAACGTTCCAGCAAAGGCCACACAACAAGTTCGTGTTGCAGCATTTAACGTACTGAATTATGACAATGGTTTGGCACAAGGTTTTCCGACGGAACGTGGTGCAAGTTCCGAAGCTGAGTTTAAAAAGCAACATCTGAAAATTGTCAGTGCATTAAAAGCGATTGATGCAGATGTTTATGGTTTGATGGAAATTGCCAACAATGGTTATGGCGAGCGTAGTGCAGTTGCATTTTTAGCCCAAGCGCTGGGGAGCGATTGGAAATATGTAACGCCTCCAAATGCTGACAAACTCGGAACCGATGCGATTGCTGTTGCTATTATTTATAATGCCAAGCGGGTCAAACCAATCAATGTTGCAGCGGTCTTTGATGACCAGAGCCAGAAAAACCGAGTCACGATGGCGCAGACCTTTCAAGCCTTATCAGGCGGGAAAACTTTTACGGTTATTCCGAACCATTTGAAGTCTAAAGGTAGCTGTCCAGATGATAAAACCTCAATAGAGGCAGATCAGGGCGATGGTCAAGGTTGCTGGAATCCAACCCGCGTTAAAGCGGTACAAGCGTTAATGCAATGGGTCGCGAAAAATCCAACACAGGTAAGTAAACCGAATGTCTTACTGTTGGGGGATATGAACAGTTATGCCAAAGAAGATCCAATTTTGGCGCTTGAACAAGCCAACTATAAAGTACTGTTGAATGATGAAAAAATTGGTCAGGGGAAAGCAGCTTATAGCTATGTTTTCGGCGTAGCCAGTAATACCCAAGGTTATGGTGGTGCAGGCAATTTAGACCATGCGATTGCTGATGCAGCACTTTATCCTTTGGTGAAAAAAGCATTTGCTTGGCATATCAATGCAGATGAACCGACGGCACTAGACTATAACGAAGAATATAAAACGGAGGAGCAAATTGCTGCATTCTATGCGGACGATGCTTACCGCTCTTCTGACCATGACCCTGTGATTGTGGATTTAGACTTAAACGATGCAGTGGTTAACGATGAGGATAAAACCAGTGCGGGAAGTACAGGGTTGTGGTCTGCATTAGGATTAATTGGTTTGGCCTTGTATGGCAGTCTAAGACGCCGTAAGCATCAGTCTTAATCCGCTTTATTGACAATAAAAGGGCGTCATCGCCCTTTTATTTTGTTTATGATTTGAAACCTTTTATGAGCTGATACGGTCAATGAGGGTGCTGCTGGCTTCATTTAAGCCTAACACCTCGACCACTACACCGTGGGCTTCAAACTTTTCAACTACCGCATTTAACATTTGGACTGAAGTCATATCCCAAATATGAGCATGGCTGAGTTCAATTTCAACCTTCTGAATGTGTTCGTTAAAGTCAAAAAACTGAAAGAATTTCTCTGAGCTGCTAAAGAAAATTTGACCACTCACCACATAGCGACGGGTATGGTTATGCAGTTCAGACTGAACATGAACCGCACTTTCCAGTTTATTGATGAAAAATAATGCGGACAGTAAAACTCCGACAAAGACACCCAAAGCAAGATTATGTGTGGCTAAGACAATGATCACCACACTCAACATCACTACATTACTTTGTAGCGGATGTTTAGAGAAGTTTTTAACCGAGTCCCATTGAAAGGTTGTAAATGCCACCATGATCATAATGGCAACCAAAGCTGCCATTGGAATATAAGACAGCCAGTCTTTAAAAAACACCACCAAACACAGTAAAAACACACCAGCCACTAAGGTTGAAAGCCGAGTACGTGCCCCAGAGCTGACATTAATTACAGACTGTCCAATCATGGCACAACCTGCCATACCGCCCATAAAACCGCTCACAATATTGGCCATACCTTGTCCGCGACATTCTTGATGACGGTCACCTTCAGTACCTGTGACTTCATTCACTACTGTGGTGGTCATCATGCTTTCAAGCAAACCGACGGTCGCTAATGTGATGGCGTAAGGGAAGACAATTTGCAGCGTTTCAAAGTTCAGTGGAATATCAGGCAGTAGAAAAATAGGTAAAGTATCGGGGAAATGACCTAAATCACTGACCATTCGCATATCTGTGCCTAAAAACAGCGCCAAAGCGGTCAGGACGAGAATACAAATGAGCGGTGAAGGAATGGTTTTCCCTACTTTAGGCAGATAGGGAAACAGATAAATTACAGCGAGGCCAAGAGCGATAAATGCATAACCCCAGTGATTCATTTGGCTGAGCTCTGGAAGTTGCGCCATGAAGATTAAAATCGCTAGTGCATTTAAAAAACCATACACCACCGACTGCGACACAAAACGCATCAGTTTGGCAACTTTAAAATATCCCGCAATGATCTGAATGACACCAGTGAGGATGGTTGCCGCCAGTAAATACTGTAAACCATGCTCTTTGACCAGCGTGATCATGAGTAGTGCCATGGCGCCTGTTGCTGCTGAAATCATGGCTGGACGACCGCCAAAAAAAGCAATGCTCACTGCGATACAAAAGGAGGCATACAGTCCAACTTGAGGGTCTACACCTGCAATTGCTGAAAAAGCAATAGATTCGGGAATTAGAGCAAGTCCTACCACTAAACCAGCAAGAACATCGGTACGAATGTTAGAAAACCATTCATCTTTTTTTAGGCTAATCACAGATCAAATTCATTTTAGAGTCAAGGGGGCTATGGTAAAACAACTCTGTTGCAAATTGCAGTGTTGTTACACTTGAAAAAAAATGTAAATTAGACAATATTCAAAAGGTAGACCAAAATTTTTCGTTTACGCTTTTTTGCAATTTACAGGTTTTGATCACTTGAAAGTTTGTTAGAAGCCATTTAAAACAGAGAATAGAGTTATAACAAGGATCAGATATGAAGCTTTATTATGCACCGGGTGCGTGTTCACTTGCGGCGCACATTATCCTCAATGAAATTAATGTTGACTTTGATTTAGTCCGAGTAGATTTAAAAACACATAAAACAGAAAAAGGTGCTGATTATTACGAAATTAATCCAAAAGGATATGTACCCGCTTTAGAGATTAATCCAGGTTTGATTCTGACTGAAAATGTAGCCATTTTGCCATTTTTAGCACAACATGATCCAAAACAAGATCTTATTCCTCCATCGGGTTTGGGGCGTGCCAAAGTTTTAGAATGGTTAGGTTATTTAAATTCTGAATTGCACGATGCTTATGCTGTTTTCTTTGGTGCGCCATTAGATGCTGCTGCCAAAGAAAAAGCCTATGCAGAGATTGATCGTTTACTCAGTTATATCGATAAACAAATTGGTGAGTCGGATCATGACTATTTGGTCGATGATAATTTTGGCCCCGCAGATGCGTATTTATTTGTCCTTACCAATTGGTCAAATGGTATCGAACATGACTTATCACCGTATAAAAATATTATCTTTATCCGTAATAAAGTGGCTGAACGTCAGTCAGTACAAATTGCAATGCGAGATGAAGGTCTAATTCCTTAATTTTGATGCATTGAAGAAGCGCCGAAAGGCGCTTTTTTTGTACTTTAAAATTTATTATTGATATTTAGTCAATAATATTTTGCATATTCACTACTTTTTAGCGCTGAACAGAGTCTCTATAGTGCCTACATAGATTTTGGCTTTTAGGCTCTTCCCATGAAAAATATTTTATTAGTTAACGGTGCGAAAACTTTTGCACACTCGAATGGTCAGTTAAACGATACCTTAACTGAACTTGCACAAGAGGTGTTGTTAGACTTAGGACATCAGGTTCAAGTGACACGCGCCGACAGCGAATATGATGCAAAAGCTGAAGTGGAGAAATTTCTGTGGGCAGACACCGTGATTTACCAAATGCCGGGTTGGTGGATGGGTGCACCATGGACTGTGAAAAAGTATATCGATGATGTCTTTACCGAAGGGCACGGTAGTCTGTATGCCAATGATGGTCGCTCACGTTCCGATGCTTCAAAAAAGTATGGTTCAGGCGGTCTGATTCACGATAAAAACTATATGCTGTCGTTGACGTGGAATGCGCCGATGGATGCATTTAACGACGCTGAACAATTTTTCCATGGGGTTGGGGTCGACGGAGTTTATTTACCTTTTCACAAAGCCAATCAATTTTTAGGAATGCAAACCTTACCGACGTTTATTGTCAATGATGTGATTAAAGCCCCTGAAGTTGAAGCCTATATGGCACAGTACCGTGACCATTTGACGCAAGTTTTTGCTTAATCGGGAGAAGTGACCATGTTAACTGTAATAGCTGAAATTATTTGTCATTCAGAGCAAGATTTTAAAACGGTTCTTGATTCATTCAACAACATCCGTGAGCAAGTATTACAAGAGCCCGGTTGCCATCTCTATGATGTGCATATCGACCATCCTGCTGTTGAGAGTGCATTACAAACCAAAGTACCGTTTTCAATCATGATGTATGAAAAATGGGAAAGCATGCAGCATTTAGAAACACATATGCACAGTGTCAATATGCAGCAACATGCTCAAGCAACTGAAGGTGCAGTTGCTCATGTACAAATTCGTATTTTAGAAGCGCAATAAGCTACGCATATGAGTTTGACCGCGCTTTTCTTCGCTCCGTTTATTTAAACTCCAGTGCTTCATTAAACTGAACCTGTTCGAGTTTCAATGCGTAGCGCTGTTTGAGTGTTGTCCATTGAACTTTGACAGGTTGTGTTGTTTCAGCAAACTCATTTTCACCTGTCGTACTTTTTACTTTACCTGTCATAAAGTTGATACTTCGCGCCGTGATGTCACCTGATGCACGGTGGAAATCGTTGACATCATAACCAATCAGTTTAAATGCACGGTCTTGGTATCGGAAGGTATACGTGTGATTGGTCACATACCACGAACCACAGCTTAACCAGTAGTGCAGATGAACTTTGAGCACGCCTTTTTGAATACTTAATGCTTCAGTCTCACCGAGTGGATCAGCGAGGCAAGGGGACTCTATATCGCCTTCTGTCGGCAAAGTAGTATTAGTCGCCGCAAGTTGATAACCATGCATTTGCTTCAATAAAACCAAAAGCTTTCGTTCATTGATATTGAGGACATCACTCCCTAAGCGATCATTTTTAACAAAATGTTCAGGATTGGTGTCTTCAATAATCAGGGCAATATCCGCTTGACCATCTTGGTTTAAATCGCCTTGGACTTTTTCTAAAATCTTCCAGTTTTTTGGCACAAAAGATTGGTAGCTTGTTTTGAGAGTCGGTTTTTCCTCTACTTTGGCCCAAGCATTGCTTGTGAGTGTTAGGAAAAATAGGGCATTAACTATGAGTGTTGGTCTGATCCATTTTTGCATGGGCATCGCTTCCTCTCATTTTTATATGGTTATAGATGTTTGAAAGTGTCATTGAGTGTATCAAAGCGTGTGGCGAAATGTCCCTACAAGCTAGGTCATCATAAAGAGCTGCCCTTGTGTTGAAATAAATAAAAAAGGACTCAGAAGAATCCTTTTTATCGCTTAAAACAGATTAAGAGATTATTTAAAGAAATAACCTGTTTCTGGTGAGCTTGCGTTGGCCATACGTTTGCGAGGCATACGACCTGCGAGGAAGGCTTCTCGACCTGCTTCAACGGCTTTTTTCATTGCAGAAGCCATTAAAATGGGATGTTGAGCGGCAGCAATCGCGGTATTCATCAACACGCCATCACAGCCGAGTTCCATGGCAATGGCTGCATCGCTTGCAGTTCCCACACCAGCATCTACCAACACAGGCACTTTGGCATTTTCTTTAATAATAGAAATCGTGTGTGGATTCAAAATCCCTAGACCCGAACCAATCAAACTACCTAAAGGCATGATGGCAACACAACCCATACTTTCAAGTTCTTGCGCCACAATTGGGTCATCGGAGGTATAGACCATGATTTCAAAACCATCGTCAATCAAGGTGCGTGCCGCTTTCAATGTTTCAGTAATGTTTGGATATAGCGTTTTTTCATCGCCCAATACTTCAAGCTTGACCAAGTTATGACCGTCTAATAATTCACGCGCTAACATACAGGTACGCACGGCACTATTGGCATCAAAGCAGCCTGCTGTATTCGGGAGAATCGTGTATTTTTCAGGTGGGACCACGGACAATAAGTTTGGTTGGTCGGGGTGTTGACCAATATTGACGCGACGAATCGCAACCGTCACGATTTCTGCGCCACTGGCTTGAATGGCCAAATCGGTTTCTTGCAGGTCCTTATATTTACCTGTGCCCACCAGCAGACGAGATTGAAATGATCTAGAACCAATGATGAGAGGGCTGTCTTGCATGTGAACTCCGTATTAACCGCCACCGACGGCATGAATAATTTCAATTCGATCCATTGCACAAATTGGGGTATGTTCCAATTTACTTTTACTAATAATGTTTTCATTTTGCTCAACAGCAAAACGTTTGCCTTCAAGTGCAAAGGTTTGCACCAGTTCAAGCAGGTTTTTACATTCGGTGTGCTGTAGTTCGCCGTTTAAATAAATCTGCATCGTGCTTATCTCTAGTTGTTTACTTGGCATATTTCATGGCATTCCATGCCAGAACCAACCAACCTGCAATCATCAATGCGCCACCAATTGGGGTAATCGCACCTAGGCCACGCGGTAAGCCCAATGCCATAACATAGAGGGAACCACAGAAAAAGAAGATGCCGATTTGAATCAGTAAAAAGCTGGTTTTGATGGGAAGCTTAGGAAGGACTTTGGCCAAAATGCCGAGCGCCAATAAACCAAGCGCATGGTAAAAAAAGTAATCAGTTGCAGTTTGCCACCAAGCCAATTGGGCTTCAGTAGCACGTGCTTTGAGACCATGTGCGCCAAAGGCACCTAATATAACGGCAAACGCTAAATTCAGCGCTGAAATCGCAATCCACATATGCAATGCTTTACTTATATCACTGTGCGCAACAAAGTAGCATATTTTGAAGAAAGGTTAAAAGACAAAAAGCCTCATTTATTGGTAAAAAGAAAAGGGCATTTCGCCCTTTTCTGTATTGGTATCATCTTAGTTCGATGACATCGCCACTTTAATTTTTTCCATGGCATTTTTTTCAAGCTGACGAATACGTTCTGCGGAAACATTATATTCAGCAGCCAGTTCGTGCAGCGTCGATTTTTCATCATCTAACCAACGGCGCTGTAAAATATTACGTGAACGATCATCAAGTTGTTCCATCGCATCATGCAGAGCATTGGTGCTTTGTTCTTCGTAATCTTCTTCTTCAGCCAAACGCGCTGGGTCGTAGCGGTTATCTTCAAGATAGAGCGCAGGTGCAACATGGGTTGAACCTTCATCGTCATCATCACCCTGAGCTTCAAATGCTGCATCATAAGCAGTTAAACGACCTTCCATTTCCAACACTTGTTCAGGTGTTACATTGAGGTCATTTGCAATCGATTGCGCTTCTTTTAGAGTGAGCTTTTTAGACGATTTTTTTAGACTACGTAAATTAAAGAACAGTTTACGTTGTGCTTTAGTCGTCGCAATTTTGACAATACGCCAGTTACGAATCACATATTCGTGAATTTCGGCTTTAATCCAGTGCACCGCAAAAGAGACCAAGCGTACGCCCATGTTTGGGTCGAAGCGTTTAACGGCTTTCATTAAGCCCAAGTTACCTTCTTGAATGAGGTCGCCTTGAGGTAAGCCGTAGCCTGCATAACTGCGGGCAATATGAACCACAAAACGTAGATGCGACATGACTAAAAGTTTAGCGGCATCTAGGTCTTGGTCATAATAGTAGCGTTCAGCTAGCTCTTTTTCTTGTTCCGCTGTCAAAATCGGGATTTGGTTGACAGTACTAATATAAGCGCCCAAGTTTACACCTGGTGCCGATAATGACAGGGGCATCAATTGATTGCTGCTGTCACTCATGTGTTCTCCTTAGGGATTTCATTTTTACCCAACAATTGAATTTATTTTAATCCAATCTTCCACTGAATAATGGAAAATTGGGTATAGAAATGTAAAATTTTATGCAAATGTGAATAGACTTAGTGTAATTGAAAAGAATTAAGATTCAATGAAGTAGTGAAATTCATGTTCATTAATTTGTTTCAAAACACAAGTTAAATGATGGATTTCGCAATAACGCGTGATATCGATCTGACTGTGCGGATCAGACGATTTTAATAGAAAATGCTGCGCCGGACTCTTCTTAAGTGCGCGTTTAAGCAACAACAGAGGCATAGGACATGGTTGCCCCATTGCATCAATAATGTTGGTATTTTGTTCGATATCACTCATATAGCTTAGTAAGGCTTCACAACATTCAGGATGATAGAAATAGTAGCAAATTCAGTGCCAAAACCCAAATATTTCATGTGTTATAGGCCTATAGTCGCTATATCTAAAATTACAAATAACTAGTTAAAAAATATGCTGAATTAAAAAGACGATTAATCAAAAAAAGGGTATGAATTGTTTTTAACCCATGTTAAGCTCGTCGCGTACTGGGATTTAACACAACCATAAATTGTTTTAAATCCTATTTTACAAATGGATGTAACCGGGATTTTGTTAATAGTTATACAGAATGATTACAAGCTTAGAAATAATAAATATTTTTAAACCTTGTTTGGTCTGCTGTTTGCAACACCGGGTGGTCCTTCTTTTAGATACAATGAGGATTAACTTATGACAGCTCGTGAACAAGGCGTAGTTAAATGGTTCAACGACACTAAAGGCTTCGGCTTTATCCAACGCAATGGCGGCGACGATGTATTCGTTCACTTCCGTGCAATCCAAGGCGACGGCCACCGTTCACTACGTGACGGCCAACGCGTTGAATTCAGCGTTGTAAAAGGTCAAAAAGGCTTCCAAGCTGAAGAAGTACAACCTTTAGACTAATTGTCTGAACGTACTTTAAAACGCCCCAATGTAAATTGGGGCGTTTTTGTTTATACTACAGATCAATTTTCGTGATTTTTCGTCAGAGCGCACTTATATGTCATCAGGTTTTGAAACCTTAAATTTACATCCTCAACTTAAACGAGCTATTGATGCTTTAGGTTTTAAGGATATGACGCCTATTCAGCAAAAGGTTTTAAAATTCACTTTGGCGGGACACGATGCAATTGGTCGTGCGCAAACGGGAACCGGTAAAACAGCGGCATTTTTGGTGAGTGTGATTAACGACTTGCTGAATAACCCAATTCAAGAGCAGCGCTACCGCGGTGAACCTCGCGCCTTGATTTTAGCACCGACCCGTGAGCTTGCACTGCAAATTGAAAGCGATGCGAAAGAACTCACAAAATTCTCAGATTTACATGTCGTGACGCTTTTAGGCGGCGTTGACTTTGATAAACAAAAAGCACAACTCGATAAAAAACCTGTCGATATTATGGTGGCGACGCCAGGTCGTCTGATTGACTTTGTTGAGCAAAAAGAAGTTTGGCTCGACCAAATTGAGTTTTTGGTGATTGATGAAGCCGATCGCTTATTGGATATGGGCTTTATTCCTTCAGTCAAACGTATTGTTCGTTTCTCACCGCGTAAGGAACAACGTCAGACTCTGATGTTCTCTGCAACGTTTAGTTACGATGTTTTAAATCTTGCACAGCAGTGGTTGTTTGAACCTGTAACTGTTGAAATTGAGCCAGAGAAGAAGACCAATGCAGATGTTGAACAACGGGTGTACATGGTCGCAAAGTCAGATAAATATAAATTGCTACAAGACATTCTGCGCGATGAGCCTATTGAAAAAGTGATGATTTTCGCAAATCGGCGCGATCAAGTGCGTAAACTCTATGACAACTTAAAGCGTGATGGCTATAAAGTGGTGATGTTGTCAGGTGAAATCGCACAAGACAAACGTTTGAAAATGCTAGATCAATTCAAAAATGGTCAACATAACATCATGATTGCAACCGATGTTGCGGGGCGTGGTATCCATGTGGATGGTGTATCGCATGTGGTGAATTTCACCTTGCCTGAACAGTCGGATGACTACGTACACCGTATTGGTCGTACAGGCCGTGCAGGTACAAGTGGTGTGAGTATTAGTTTTTTATCTGAAGATGATGCGTTCTATCTACCCGAAATTGAAAAAGCCATTGGGCTAAAACTACCACTGACACGTTTAGAGGGTTATTGCTAATCGTTTGACGTGATTGGTGTAAAAAAAACCGCTCAGATGAGCGGTTTTTTTATGGCATCTTTATTTTGCTTTACACGAAAAAGTCAGGATTGTTTGATAGTCACTGTCTTGATTAATGCCTGAGTTTGTACCCGAAATAGAACCCAGTACAGAAGCGGCTGCTTGGATCATTTTTCCAGTTTCATCGCTCACGACACCCTTTAAAGCACCTTGATATTCGGTTTTTTCATCACTCACAATCGCCGTTGCTTTAGAGCCACACGTTTTAGCTGCTGCTTCAATGGCGTTGTTTTTTGCAATCAATGCAGTTTTACCAATACCCGTAACTTCGTATTGATTGTCAGCTTTTTGGATCGCTAAAGAGTTGCTTGGTGTCGATGCACAAGCGCTTAGAAGTAGTGTTAGTGCTGCTGCTCCAGCAATAGCGATATTCTTTTTCATTTCATACCCCAGTCATGTTTTATTAAATCATTGTTTATTGGAACATAGCTTGTCGGATGAATCATGTAAGAAATGTATGAAAAATGCAGTCTTATCGAACAGTTTAAAAAGTGCTCAGGATTTTAAAATTAGTTTTGCTGAAACTGGGTATTTCATACTGAAGCGCTAGAGCAAACTTTTCAGAGTGTGCTACTCTAAAACGTATTGTTTAATTTGAAAGATTAAGAGCCTAATGACGGAACTCGCGGTAGATATCGTTCACCAGAATATGCATCAACGTCAATCGATTGGCCATTTGGTCGAGCCTGCTCCCAATGCAGAACAATTTGAGCGGGCATTTCAAGCCGCATTGACTGCACCAGATCATCATCGTTTAAAGCCGACACGTTTTATCGTAATTGCTGAAGATCAACGTGAGGCATTTGGTGAGTTATTGTCACAAGCCTTGGCTGATTTGGGCGAAACGGAATCGGCACAGTTAGAGCGTGTTAAAAATCATCCTTTTCGTGCCCCATTACTGGTTTTGGCACTGACTAAATTTCAATCGCATCCGAAAGTCCCTAATTTTGAGCAGACTTTAAGTAGTGGCGCTGCTATTCAGAATTTTATTTTGTCCTTACAAGCTCAAGGTTTTTCGAGTATGTGGCGTAGTGGGGCAGTGGTGGAATCGGTGCATTTCAAACAGGTTTTAGGCCTCAGTGCAGATGATTTGATCTCAGGTATTTTATATATTGGTACGGCAGTTAAAGCGATTCCGCCACGTGCTGAAATTCAAACCCAAGATTATGTAAGTTATTGGAATCAATAGTTCCATTTTAGGATATAAAAATAATGTCAGAGTTAAAGTTTTCAGATTTGGTTGAACCTGTAGCAGTAGATCAAAAAACGGCACTACGTATTACAGTTTTGGGTGGTGGTAGTTTTGGGACGGCCATGGCGAATACCGCGGTTCGTAATGGCTGCGATACCATGATTTGGATTCGTGATGAAGCCGTTGCAGCTGATATCAATGCAACGCATATAAATAAACGCTATTTGCCTGATTTTAAACTTGAAGATGGTTTACGTGCAGTTTCAAATATAGAAGAGGCTGTTCGTGATCGCGACATTATTTTGGTGGCGATTCCGAGTCATTCTTTCCGTGATGTCCTTAAACAAATTAAACCGTTTATTACTTCGCAAGCAGTGGTGTCTTTGACCAAGGGTATTGAAGCGAATACTTTTAGTTTTATGAGTGATATTATTCGCTCAGAGTTACCAGAAGTGCCTTATGGCGTGTTATCTGGGCCAAACTTAGCCAAGGAAATTGTGGCAGGACAACCGGCTGGGACGGTCATTGCAAGCCAGTCTGACTTAGTGCGTTACGCTGTACAACAAGCTTTGCATAGTGCCTTGTTCCGTGTTTTCGCCAGTGATGATGTGCATGGTGTAGAACTCGGCGGTGCGCTTAAAAACATTTATGCGGTTGCGATGGGAATGGCTGCTGCATACAAAGTCGGTGAAAATACCAAGAGTATGATTTTGACTCGTGCTTTGGCGGAAATGAGTCGTTTTGCTGTGAAGTTAGGGGCAAATCCACTGACCTTCTTAGGTTTGTCTGGTGTCGGTGATTTATTTGCAACGTGTAGCAGCCCACTCAGTCGCAACTATCAAGTCGGTTTTGCACTGGGGCAAGGCAAGAGTTTGGAACAGGCGACCACTGAATTGGGACAAACAGCAGAAGGCATTAACACCATTGTACAAGTCAAAGCACGTTCTGAAGAGCTAGATGTGTATATGCCGATTACTAGCGCTTTATACAGTGTTATTTTTGAAAATGCGCCACCAATGACAATTGCATTATCCTTAATGAAAAATGGACACCGCAGTGATGTGGAGTTTGTTTTGCCGCATCATGAGGTTTAAAGTCACTTAAAAACCGAAATAAAATGAGAGTTTAAGTGGATAAGATGACTGAATTGTCATAAAAATTAATTAAAATAATCAGGATTTGAATAAGGATTTTTTATGCAACTGACTTTGGTACGTCATGGCGAAGCTGCGCCACCGATCATGGGGAATGACACTAAACGTCCACTCACCGAACGTGGGCATGCACAGGCAGAGCAAACTGCTGACTTTTTAAAGTCACGCATCCAGCCTGATGTCTTTGTGGTTAGCCCATTGCTGCGTGCGCAGGAAACATTGGCACACATCAAACAGCACTTTGCGGATGTGCCTGTTGTAATTTGCAATACTATTAAGCCCGATGATGATGCAAAAGCGGCTGTGGAATGGTTATCACATTTGCCGTATGAGTCTATTGTGGTGGTGTGCCATATGAATGTGGTGGCGCATATGGCCTCGATTTTGGTGACAGAATCTTTCAATCCTTATGCTTTGGCTGAAGCGCGGATTTATGAGCAAGCAGTTATCGCGGAAGGCTTGTCGACACAAACAAAAGCATTTATACCTAGCATATAAAAACCAATTAAAACGGCAGAATATAATACATGTTGCAAATTTGGATGCCCGAAGCCGATGGAACATGGCACTGGTCTATAGGGGAAAGATGGCAATCTGCTCATACACTTGAGCAATTGATCCAAGATATACAAGCGCATCATGGTGAGGAAGCAACTGTTTTCTTTCCAAGCCGCGATGTGCAAATTATTCAGCAAAATATGCCTAAGGCTCAATACAAGCAGTTGGGGGCTGAAGGTGTGAAGTATTTGCTCGAAGAATATGTATTGAGCTCAATCGATCAGATGAAAGTATTACATCACTTTCAAGCGCCTGAGCAACTCACTGTTTTGGGTATTTCAAAGCATCGTTTAGAGACTTTACAGCATGCCTTGAGTTTGATTCCTGTGAAGCTGGTCAGCCTATTGCCTGATTTTCTGATTTTGCCTGTACCTGACGCAGAACAGATAATCTTAGGCTATGTTGAAGAGCGACTTCTGTTTCGCGCTAATACTTGGTTGGGCGGATCAATTGATGATCTTGCTGTATTTTTAGATTATCAAGCAGTCAACCAAAAATATAAAATTTGTAACTTTAGTGCTTCGCACATGCATAGCTTAAACGCCAGTGTGACGCAGGAGCAGCTTGAGTCTTTCCATTATGAATGGGCGGCATTGCCAAGAGCAAAACAACATCCATGGAATCTTTTGCCGAAGGTGAGAGAGCAACATGTTTCAACGGGCTATTGGAAAGCCTGTGCAGCGGTATTGGCTGCATTGATTGTGACGCAATTGACCTATGATGCGACCCGTTGGTATCAAAATAAAAAGCTTGCAGAGCAAGTGGCTGTTCAGGCGGTCGATCAATTTAAATATTGGTTTGGTGCGAACTATCCTGTGACCGAGCAAACGCTGCGAAGCCAGTTTGAATATCAACTGAATATGAATAAACAAGCTGATGCTCAAGCTTTGTCTTTATTGAGTCGCGTTGGGCCTGTGCTCATGCAACAGCAAATTGTGGCTAATCAGGTGGTGTATGAAGCGAATAGCCTAAATATGCAAC
Organism: Acinetobacter sp. AB03; assembly: GCF_058107045.1. Taxonomy (NCBI): domain Bacteria; kingdom Pseudomonadati; phylum Pseudomonadota; class Gammaproteobacteria; order Moraxellales; family Moraxellaceae; genus Acinetobacter; species Acinetobacter sp. AB03. The sequence goes on from NZ_JBUEBA010000002.1 coordinate 1,107,262, forward strand.
TTAAAGCCAACTCGGCAGAGGCTTTACAGACACTTACTCAGCAGCTTAATCAACAAGGTTTTCAGGTTGAATTAGGCAATATTCAGCCGACCACGGGTGGGGCAATTGGAATGGTGAAAATACAATAATGAAAGCCATGCAAAATTTACAAACAGTTGTAGATCAGCGTTTAGAGCTGATCAGTACTTATTTTGATCGTCTTACACCGCGCGACCGTGTATTAGCTATCTTCTTGGTCATTTTCGTATTGGTGAACTCGATAGGGGCTGCACTTTGGTATACCCATGCTGCGGCAGAGAAACAGCAAAAACGCGTGAACCAGCTCAAAGAAATCATGACATGGATGCAGAGCAATGCAGTCACCATGAAATCGAGCTCAGATGGGCAACTGACTCCGATGGAGCAGATTCAACGTATTGCACAGCAGCAAGGTTTGTCGGTTGCTTCGCAGCAGAATGCTGAACAAATTCAGTTGGTGGTAAGCCATGCAAACTATGTGGTGTTGGCCAACTTTTTGACCCAACTAACGCAAAATGGTTTGAGTATTGAAAAAATGGAGTTGGTCTCAGATGCAGGGCAGATTAAATTATCGGCTAGCGTTAAATAATCGCTAAAAATAAAGCCAGACGAAGCATGGTGTTTTAGCTAGGCTATGCCTATAATATGGCGACTTAAAAAGCAGTAGACTTTTACAGATATGTTGTATTCTCTTGCCCGCCCTTTGTTGTTTACTTTAGCACCAGAGCGTGCACATGAGCTAACACTATCGCTATTGAAATCAACGCATAAGCTAGGCTTAATGCGTCAAAATATAGCGGCTAAACCGGTGACATGTATGGGCATCGAGTTTCCCAATCCTGTAGGTTTGGCTGCTGGTCTAGATAAAAATGGTGTTTATATTGATGCACTGGCAGGTCTAGGGTTTGGTTTTATTGAAATTGGAACCATTACTCCACGTCCACAGAAGGGTAATCCTTTACCGCGTTTATTCCGTATCCCACAAGCTAAAGCTATTATTAACCGTATGGGTTTTAACAACGCTGGTGTGGATCAACTGATTGAAAATGTCAAAGCGGCAAAGTTCAAAGGGGTTTTAGGGATTAATATCGGCAAAAATGCGGATACCCCAGTCGAAAATGCAGTAGATGACTATCTCATTTGTTTAGAAAAAGTCTATAACTATGCGTCTTATATTACTGTTAACATTTCTTCTCCAAATACTAAAAACCTGCGTAGTTTGCAAAGTGGTGATGCTTTAACCGAGCTGCTAGAGACGCTGAAAAAACGTCAGTTAGAGTTGGCTGAAGAGCAGCAGCACTATGTACCCTTGGTGTTGAAAGTTGCGCCGGATTTGGAAGCGGAAGATATTCAATTTATTGCGAAACAACTGCTTCAGTTTAAAATTGATGGTCTGATTGTAACCAATACGACTTTGTCTCGTGAAGGGGTGGAAAACTTACCTTTTGGTGATGAAGCGGGTGGTTTATCTGGTGCGCCTGTGTTTGAGAAAAGCACAGCGTGTTTAAAAGCCTTTGCTGAGGTTTTAAAAGGTCAGATTCCTTTGATTGGTGTGGGGGGGATTTTGTCGGGTGAGCAGGCGCTTGCAAAACAAAATGCAGGGGCAAACCTTGTACAAGTTTATAGTGGCCTCATCTATACAGGACCAACCTTAATTCAAGACTGCGTCTCTGCAATGAAAACAACATGAATGCCATTGATATCTTCATATTGATTGTATTGCTCATTGGAGGGCTCAACGGTTTGCGTCAAGGATTTGTTAAAGCCTTTGCGAACTTGATAGGATGGATTTTAGCGCTGATTGTTGGTGCTAAATTTGCAAGCGTCCTAGCACCTTCGATGGTCTCACTCAGTGAAGATCCAGTGGTTCAAAAAATTGCAGCTTTTGCATTTATTGTATTGGTTATTGTGGTTTTGACGTGGATAGTCACGGCATTACTGAATAACATATTGAAGAGTTTAAAACTCGGGCCTTTGAATCGATTAGCCGGCGGTGCTTTTGGTTCATTAAAAGGGTTGTTAATTGTTCTGATTACGATGCAAGGTGTCGGGTCTTGGGTTGAAAGTTCTCCATATTGGAGACAATCCAAATTTGTCCAAACACTTTTGCCTTATGCGCCATGGGCGATGGAGCTTTCTAAAGAGGCTGCAAGCGAGGCGATGTCACATATCAAGTCTAAAGATACGCATGTATCTTCAGATTCTTCACCGAAAATTTCTTCGAAAAATGCTGAGGGACAGGGTGAGTCAACAAATAATCCTTTTTATTAATCCTAGCTTGTCTGCGAGGTTGCTATGTGTGGAGTAGTTGGTATAGCTGGTAAATCAGCTGTTAACCAAATGTTGTTTGATGCATTAACGATGTTACAACATCGTGGGCAAGATGCAGCTGGGATAGTAACCTGCCACGAAGGTCGTTTATTCTTACGTAAAGACAATGGCATGGTTCGTGATGTGTTCCACACTCGCCATATGCGTGCATTACAAGGTAACTATGGTATTGGGCATGTGCGTTATCCTACTGCGGGTTCATCGAGCAGCGCTGAAGCGCAGCCCTTCTATGTGAACTCACCTTACGGGATCACGTTGGCGCATAATGGTAACTTAACCAATGCTGAAGAAATTCATGACGATCTGTTCAAAACAGACTTACGTCATATGAATACGGATTCAGACTCAGAAGTACTGTTAAACGTGTTTGCGCATGAGTTGCAAAAACGCGGCAAATTAATGCCTACAGCAGACGACATTTTTCATGTAGTTAGTAAAGTACATGAACGCTGTAAAGGTGGTTATGCCGTGGTTGCAATGCTTACTGGGCATGGATTAGTCGGCTTCCGTGATCCAAATGGTATTCGTCCACTGATTTACGGTTCGCGTGAAACTGATGCTGGTATGGAATATATCATTGCATCTGAGTCTGTCGCTATTACGGCACTCGGCTTTAAAGTTGAGCGTGATATTGCGCCGGGTGAAGCGATCTTTATCGACTCACAAGGGCAGATGTTTACCAAGCAGTGTGCTGAAGCGCCTGAATACCGCCCATGTATTTTTGAATATGTTTACTTTGCGCGTCCAGATGCGATTATTGATGGCATTTCAGTCTACAAAGCACGTTTAAAAATGGGCGAAAAGCTTGCTCAAAAAATCTTGACGGAGTGGAGTGAAGAGCACGATATCGATGTTGTGATCCCAATTCCAGATACCTCGCGTACCTCTGCACTTGAACTTGCAAATATGCTGGGTGTGAAGTTCCGTGAAGGCTTTATGAAGAACCGCTACATCGGCCGTACCTTCATTATGCCAGGTCAGCAATTACGTAAAAAATCAGTACGTCAAAAGTTGAACCCTGTTGAACTCGAGTTCCAAGGTAAAAATGTACTTTTGGTGGATGACTCGATTGTGCGTGGTACTACGTGTAATGAAATTATCCAGATGGCACGTGATGCGGGTGCGAAAAAAGTCTTCTTTGCTTCTGCTGCGCCGATGGTGAAATATCCAAACGTGTATGGCATTGATATGCCAGCAAAAGAAGAGTTGATTGCATCTGAGCGTACAGTTGAAGAAATTCGTGAAATTATTGGTGCAGATCGTCTAATTTTCCAAGATTTGGAAGACTTAAAAGCAGCTGTGCGCACTAGCAAAGTACCAGATTTACAAGAGTTTGATTGCTCGGTATTTGATGGTAAATATGTTGCTGGTGGTATTGATGAAGCTTATTTAGATGAATTACAGGCGAAACGCCGTGAAACATCGAAAAAGAAAGACAGCTATATTGATGTCAATATTGATGCAGCTTCCGTTGATTTGACGGGTGTGAAAGAAGTCTAATTGATTTAGATTTGAGAAAAGCGGGAGTTTCCCGCTTTTTTCATTTATGATGGATTGATTCAAAAAATGTAAGAAAAGGGATTTACATTGAAGGGTGTAAGTTATTCAATCATAAAGAATAAAAACATGTTGTGGTCTGCAAGTATCTGCTTGCTTGCGGTACTTTTGTCGCTATTTATTTTAAATACTGTGGCTGGACTGCTGGTTTTTTATTTTGATTCGAGTCAAAGCATTTTTTGGCATAGCTTGAGTATTTATATCATTGGTTTATTGCTCTTAGTGATGAGTTATTCCGTGGTGTATGAGCTGTATGTGTTTCGTTCAGGTGGACATAGTCTGGCCAAGCAACTGCGTGCACGACGTCTAAGTTTGATTGAAAGTACACCTGAAGAAAGTATTGCACTGAAAATTACAGAAAAACTAGCGGATACTTTTTTAATTGAAACACCTGCTGTCTATGTTTTGCCCGATGAGGTGGGGGTAAATGCCTTAACCGCTGGTTTTTATCCCAAAGATATTGCGATTATTTTAACGTGGGGCGCACTGCAAAACCTCGATGAACTTGAGCTGACGGGGTTGTTGAATCATGAGTTTAATCAAATTTTATCTGGTGAGACCGCTGAAAATACACGGCTAAAAATTTTATATAGTGCCCTCACCACCTTTAGTCAGTGGGGCAGTAAAATTGCTAAATTGGGATTTTCAACTCATCATAAAAAGTCGCAAAGTTTTGAAACTACTTTTGTCGCAACAGGTGGTGTGATCTGGTTGATTGGTAGTTTGGGGGTGCTGGTTACCCGCTGCATTAAGTTTCTGACGTTGGGGGGGCGTACTTTAAAAAATGATATGAAAACACGTCGTCTGATGCAAAATGATGCCAATATTCAAACCTTGATGCGTATCTATGTGCATCACGCAGGTTCGCAAATTCACAGTGAATATTCTGAGTCGATTGCACACATGTGTTTTGCCAACTCATTAAGTGCACAAAGTTGGATGAATATTCATCCAAGTATTGAAGAACGTATTTATGAAATGAATCCGAATTTGGTTCAAGACATACAGTTAGAAAACCTAGAAAAACTGCGCAACCGTCCGCTATTTGGCTTGTTTCGTTCCTTAGAAGAGCAGTACGCGGATTTTCAAGCCCCTTGGACTTCACCGCAGCCTTTGCCCTTATTAAGACTGTCTCCGATTAGTTTTGCCATTAAAGATGCGATTAAACCGCTTAACCCTGAAGTACGTGCGCATATTGAACGTCCAGAGCTAATTCAGCGTGCTTTACAGACCGCAACAGGTTCACGCGAGTTGATGGTCGCAATTCTCATGATTCGCCAATTCCGTGAGTTTATTCCTGCTGAGGCTGAAGTGAGTCGTGCCATTGTTGATTCATTGTTAAACCTAGATGGTCGTGTTCATATTTCAATTTTTCATGAGGCATGCCGAAATATTGGTGGCATGCCAGCAACAATTGCACGCCAGTTTTTATTAAAGTTGGCTAGGATTATTCAAGAAGATGGTGAAATTGGACTGTTAGATGCGCTGCTACTTGAACGGGTTAAGTTTGAGCTGAATTTGTTGCCTGTACATACACCTGCGGCCCTAGATGAAGTTAAACCGCAGATTGTACGTTTAATTGATGCTTTGTTACATGTGCAACAAATCAATAGCGAAACACAGTTGGAAGTACGAGAGAAAATTTTACGTCGAGTTTTAACTGTGCAAGAGTTAGAGCAGTATGCGGAAATTTCAGATGAGCCGATTGATTTGGCCGAAATTTTAAATGATATGGCGGGGCTGCTACTTCGGGATCGTTTGAGTATTTTGGGGGTGGCTGAAATTTGTCTATGGAACGACCGCATTATTACTCAAGATGAGCAGGATGTTTTGGAGTTGCTTTATTGGCGTCTCGGTTTCGACAGTGAAGAAATTGTTGAACAAATGCAAAAGAAGAATCGCTTGATGATTGTTTAATTAAGTGGTGAATTTTACGTTGAGCATGTTTTTGATATTTGCCTAGTGTCTATGCGAATAAAGTATGAAAAGAACAGCATCTCTAAGCATTTCTCGATAGAATATGCACTGAATGAAGTGTGAAGGTAAAAGATGATCGGGCATCAGCGTGAGGTTTTGGAGAGTTTAGGAATTGATTTGTGGGTTCCTGATTTTTTGCCGTCTCAACAAAATGTAGCCACATCGATCTGGCGAGATCAAAGCACGACTGAGATTGTTCCTGAAATTGTGCGACCTCAGTCTCAGCCCGAAGCCAAAAGCATTCCAGAACATCCATTTATACAGCATAAGCTTCCACATCCAGCGTCTCCTGCTGAAATTGCAACGCAGCCGATTGAACAAGAAGTTGTTACAGTATTAAAAGAAGAGATTGTTCGAGAGGCCATCCATGTTGAGGCTTTTCAGTTGCAAGCTGTTGCCTTGGAGCACTGCGCCTTGGTCATTGAAGCCACACAATTGAGCGTGGAGCAGCAACAGCTGTGGCAAAATATTGTGCAAGCCTTACCTGCGCAAAAGTATGCACTGAATTGGCCTTTTCCTTTGTTGAATTTGCAAGATGGGCGCGGTGTTCAGAGCTATATTCAAGGTTTCTTTGATGGTTTAAGTCAGGGTAAAACTGTTATTGCATTGGGCTCTATACCAAATGCTAATGGTATAAAAGTCACACAAGCAGCAAGCTTACAAGAAATGCTTGATCAGCCATTACTTAAAAAAGCCCTGTGGCACATGATGCGAGCAAAACAACAAAATATGGAATAGATATGAAGCAGAAAGTCGTTGTTTTTAGTCAAATAGATGCAGAAGTATTACAGCGCCTAGAGCAGCGTTATCATGTGGTGGTCATCAACCCGAAAGCAGGTGATGTAAATACGCAAATCCGAGAGCAAGTCGCGGATGCGGATGCCATGATTGGTGCAGGGCGTTTACTGAATCAAAACAACCTAGAAACTGCGAAACAGCTCAAAATTATATCTAGTGTTAGTGTTGGCTATGACAACTATGATTTGAACTACTTAAACCAAGCAAAAATTTGGCTCAGTCACACCCCTCATGTGCTAACTGAAACGACTGCCGATTTGGCCTTTACTTTGTTGATGAGTGCGGCACGTCAAGTGCCTTATTTGGATCAATGGACCAAAACTGGTCAGTGGTCGCGTACTGTCGGGCAGGCACAATTTGGTCAGGAAATTTTTGGTCAAACATTGGGTATTATTGGCTTAGGAAATATTGGTGCGGCAATTGCGCGACGTGGTTTTCATGGTTTCAATATGAATATTTTGTATCACGGGCGCCGAGAAAAATTAGAATTGGCACAGCCCTTAAATGCACGTTTTTGTGAATTAGATGAGCTATTAGAGCAATCGGACTTCGTTGTTGTGGCGGTTGATCTAAACGCGCATACGCAGCATTTGATTGATGCAGAAGCCTTTAAGAAAATGCAATCTCATGTTGTTTTTGTAAATATTTCGCGTGGTGCCGTGGTGGATGAGCAGGCACTTATTCAGGCCCTGGAGCAAAAGCAAATTTTTGCAGCTGGGCTGGATGTTTATGAGAAAGAACCCTTGCAAGATTCAGTGCTGTTTCAGCTGCATAATGTGGTGACGTTGCCGCATATTGGTTCTGCAACGTCTGTAACACGTAAAAAAATGGCTGAGTTGGCTTACCAAAACTTGGTGAAAGCATTGGAAGGTGGTCAACCTCAATATGTGGTGAATCCTGAATTTAGATAAAAATTTGATAACACTTCATTGCATTTTCATTCAATTATCAATGTTATAGTCATTCGATTCCTTTAAATAAAGTCGGGGTGAGGGTTGAAGCGTTTTCTGTGTGCGTGCAGTTTAAGTCTTATTTCGACTGTTGGTTTTGCAGAAGGTCAATTTCTTACGAATGCCCCACAGTTTAATGTGCCTGAGATTGGTTCAGGTGTAGGTTTTATTGATCAATATAATGAGCGCTATATTGGTGAAAAAGTTTATCGTGAAGTACAGCGTCAGCTACCTGTTACGCAAAATCCGTGGCTAGAAGATCAACTGATGAATGCTTTTTCAAGCATTTTGAGCCAAACCCAACTTGGTCAACCGATTGGTCTGGTGGTCATTAATGACCCGCAAATTAATGCCTTTGCGGTCCCGGGTGGTTTGTTTGCATTAAATGCTGGTTTGATTACCAATGCCAATAATATGGATGAAGTTGCCGGCGTAATGGCGCACGAAATTGCGCACGTCACACAGCGCCACTATAGTCGTTCACAAGAGGCGTTTAAGGGGCAGGGATTACTCGCGCTGGCTGGGATTTTGGTTGGTGCTTTGGTTGCGTCTCAAGCTGATGGTGATGTCGGTTCTGCGGTCATGGTTGGTACGCAAGCCGCACTCATGGACAAGCAGTTGTCTTATAGTCGTAACCAAGAGCGTGAAGCTGACCGTATAGGGATGCAGTATATGTATAGCGCTGGTTATAACCCGCAAAGTATGGCTGATTTTTTTGAAGTGATGCACCGTGCAACCAGTCGAGTGAGTTTTTTACCCGACTTTTGGTTCACACACCCACTCACGACTGAGCGAATGAGTGAGGCGAGACTTAGAGCCAATCAGTTGCCTAAAGTGAAATCTACTTGGCGTGATGAAGACTTTGAGATCTTGAAGCTGTATACCATGGTGATCTCGAATCAGGCGACAGAACAGCAACTACAGACGTTGGTGAGTCGTAACAGCTATGCAGCACAACTGGCTTTGGCTAGTTTTTGCCTTAAACAAGGTGACTATAAGCTTGCTCAACAAGTGTTAGATCAGGCCAAGTCGCATCAGAAATTACATAACCTACAAACCTTGATTCAAACTGATATTTTACTTGGACAAAATCGGGTGAATGAAGCTCTAACAGTGATCCAATCACCTGCGAGCATCATGCCTGAAAATCGGGCTTTAAATTATAAATTGGCTGAAGTTTACATTCGTCAGAATCGACCTGAGCTTGCGCAGCCTGTACTTAATCGGTTTTTGAAAAATAATCCGCGTGATGTGAATGCGTGGAGATTGATGCAGCAAGCCGCGAGTTTGGATAAAAAATCGCCAATGCATACCATTAATGTTTTGCGTTATCGGGCTGAAGTGCAGTTCTGGTCGGGTTTTGAAGAAGAAGCGATTAAATCTTTATTGCATGCTCAACGTTTAGCGAAAGATAATGAATCAATGTCAGCGACCATTAAAACGCGTTTAACCCAAATGCAAAAGGATCGACAATTTAGAGCTTAGAAAAGTGGTAGCGCAAATAGAGGGATAAACAGAGACAATTCGAGAATTGTTTTAAATCAGGGAATGAAGAGATAAAAGAAAAATAATAATTTTTATAGAAAGTAGAACTTTGAACTGCCTTTTTTAAGGTCAGTTCAACGTAATCGATTTAAAGATTTTTAAATTAAGCCAGTTTTGCTTTAATTTTTGCTGAAACTTGAGAAAGATCGGCGCGCCCGGCTATGAGCGGACGCAGAGAATTCATCACCTTACCCATTTCTTTCATGCTAGTAGCTTCTTGCGCTGCAATCGTTTGCGCAATCATGGAATCAAGTTCTTCCTCAGTCATAGCTTCTGGTAGAAATTGAGATAAAACCTCAAGTTCGGCTTGTTCCTTACTAGCTAAATCTTCTCGACCAGCGCCTTCAAAGGCTTTGATCGATTCTTTACGTTGTTTAATTTGTTTTTCAATGACCGCAAGAACTTGAGCGTCGTCAAGTTCTTTGCGCTCATCGACTTCGATTTGCTTAATTGCCGCCTGTAGACCACGAATTACCGTTAACTTATCCATTTCTTTAGCACGCATAGTGGCTTTCAAAACTTCAGTTATTTGGCTTTTTAAAGTAGTCATTATTTAGTCCAGGCAGTCAATCACAAATTAATCTTAGTAAAGGCGAGTAGTACGTACTGATTCACGCGCCAATTTCTTTTGGTAGCGTTTAACAGCAGCAGCTTTTTTGCGCTTACGTTCTTGAGTTGGTTTCTCGTAGAATTCGCGCTTACGAACGTCAGCTAAAACGCCTGCTTTTTCGCATGAACGTTTGAAACGACGGATAGCTACGTCTACTGGTTCGCCTTCTTTCAATTTAACTTGTGGCATGAAGAATCCTCATTAAGTTATGGATAAGATCTGGGCGACATTGCCCTGATCACAAGTGAAGGTCAGTATTTTACTCATTTACATCTCATACCACAAGTCTATAATGGTTCACGCAATAGATTTGATACAGGTTATAGGCAGTTTAATGATCGTTTTAGGCTTAGAAACATCTTGTGATGAAACAGGACTTGCCCTTTATGACAGCGAGTTGGGTTTGCGTGGGCAAGTGCTGTACAGCCAAATTAAACTGCATGCAGAGTATGGTGGTGTGGTGCCGGAGTTGGCATCGCGTGACCATGTGCGTAAGCTGATTCCATTGATGAATCAACTGCTTGAAGAAAGTAGTGTAAAAAAATCTGAAATTGATGCCGTGGCATATACGCGTGGCCCAGGTCTGATGGGTGCGCTGATGACAGGTGCGCTGTTTGGCCGAACTTTGGCCTTTGCGCTAAATAAACCTGCAATTGGTGTGCATCATATGGAAGGGCATATGTTGGCACCACTTTTATCGGAAACGCCGCCAGAATTTCCTTTTGTAGCACTTTTGGTCTCAGGTGGACATTCTCAACTGATGGCTGCCTATGGTATTGGGCAGTATGAATTGTTGGGGGAGTCGATTGATGATGCTGCAGGTGAGGCCTTTGATAAGGTTGCGAAAATGATGGGATTACCGTATCCAGGTGGCCCAAATATTTCAAAACTGGCTGAGCAAGGTGATCCGAATGCCTTTGCTTTCCCACGACCAATGCTGCATCAAGGTTTGGAGTTTTCATTTAGTGGTTTAAAAACAGCCGTATCTGTGCAAATGAAAAAATTAGGTGACGAAAACCGTGATGCGGATATTGCAGCGAGTTTCCAAGAAGCCATCGTGGATACCTTAGTTAAAAAATCTGTGAAAGCGTTGAAGCAAACAGGTTTGAAACGTTTAGTGATTGCAGGTGGTGTCAGTGCAAATAAACGTTTACGTGAACGTTTGGAAGCAGATTTAACCAAGATTCGTGCTCAGGTTTACTATGCCGAACCTGCACTTTGTACGGACAATGGTGCTATGATTGCTTTTGCTGGTTATCAGCGCTTAAAAGCAGGGCAGCAAGATAGTTTGGCTGTAACGACAACACCACGTTGGCCAATGACTGAGTTGACCAATCCCAGTGAAGTCTAAGACTTTCATTTGATAGGCTTAAAGCCCGACTAAATGTTGGGCTTTTTTACATTTAGATCTTTACCAAAGGGCTATTAAAAATGCTCTGCTTAGACTTTAAGAATATTTTTGGCTTACCTAAACGTAGCTTAGCACCAAGTTAAAAGTATTTACCCATAGGGTTATCCATAGAAATTGGGGATAAGTATGGAATGTGTAATTTTAGATGACTCATGAAATGTTGAAACTATAAAAATCTAATATGTTTAATTTAATAATTTTTGTAAGATTTTATGAGTGCTTATCAATAAGTGTAAAACCATGAATTGCAATTACAAGTCGTAACATGATTTAGCTTTTTGAGTGCAAAATTATTCATTAGTTTATATGAAAGGCAGATATAGATTTTCTTAAAAAATATCTTGGTCGTATAAATCTCAAAGCTATGACGGTCTGTCTTAGGAACTTTCATTACAACAATGGAAGTACATAATTAGAAGAAAATTTTAGAGGTGTTACCCATGGCGGCTACTAATGGAATGCTAGACCCTGATGATTCGATAATTCTACTGATTGACCATCAAAGTGGACTTTTTAATACCGTACGCGATGTACCTGTACCCGACTTACGCAATTATGTGATTGCAATTGCAAAAGCAGCAACTTTATTAAATATACCTGTAATTACCACGGCTTCTGTACCTGACGGCCCCAATGGCCCTTTAATTCCTGAAATTCACCACTTTGCTCCGCACGCAGTTTATGTACCACGGACTGGACAAATTAATACTTGGGACAATCCCTTATTTGTAGATGAAGTTAAAAAAACGGGTAGGAAGACACTAATTATTGCTGGAACGCTGACCAGTGTATGTATGACTTTCCCTGCTGTAAGCGCTCGTAAAGAAGGTTATAACGTTTATTGTGTTGTGGATGCATCAGGCAACTGGAGTTAAATTAGCTACAGATACATCAATTGCTCGTGTGACCCAAGCGGGCGCAATTCCAACCGATACTTTTGCAATCGTGGCGGAGTTAATGCGTACTTGGAACCGTCCAGAAGGCTCCCGTTTTGCTGAAATTCTTTCAGATCATGTCTACCCAGAATATAAATGCTTAATGGAGAGTTATGCAAAAGCACAAGCTGTGGTTAAAGATGGGCCAGAAACAAACTTAGATAAATATCAATAATCAGATCAAACCTATTTGAACTGATATTTATCCCTAATTTTCAAAGAAATAACCCAAATTCTAATGCGGAATTTGGGTTATTTCTTTGATCAGACTGAACTATTAAAGATAAAAATAATTGAAATAAAATAGATGCTTAAGCGCCGATCAGTATTTTTATACTAAAGCTGTTTTAATTGTTGTGAACCGACCCAGTGTTTAGAAAATTGATACGCGGCACGTCCAGAGCGTTGTCCACGCGCTTGACACCAACGAAGCGCTTCGGCTCGTACCATATCGTCCATGGCGATTTGAGCTTTTGCTAAGTAGTGCTGCACAATGTCCAAATATAAGTTTTGATCCATTGGATAAAAAGACAGCCATAATCCAAAACGATCGGAGAGTGAAATTTTTTCTTCAATCGCTTCTTGTGGATGTAGTTCAGTGTACTGCGGTACGTCGACCCGAGTCACTGGCGTGTTTTCATGCATAAACTCAGGCAGCAAATGACGACGGTTACTGGTGGCATAAATAATAAAATTACTTGAACCTGACTGCAAAGACCCATCTAGCACACTTTTTAAACTGCGATAGTTTTCATCTTCGGCGTTAAACGCCAAGTCATCACAATACACAATAAACTTTTCAGGACGTTCTGCAATCAGCTTTTGAATTTCAGGCAGTTCGGATAAATCATCACGTTCAATTTCAATCAGCCTTAAGCCTTGCTCTGCGTATTCCGTTAATAAAGCACGCACAATAGAGGACTTGCCTGTCCCGCGAGAGCCCGTCAGCAGAACGTCATTGGCAGGTAAACCATTAAGAAACTGTTCTGTATTTTGCAGTACTTTTTCTTTTTGACGCTCAATGCCTTTTAAATCATTTAATTCGATTCGTTTGAGCTGATGAATGGCTTTTAACTCGCCATTTTCCCATTTAAAGGCAATCGCTGAAAAATCAGGTGCTTGTTTAACTTCTGGTAGGCTTTGCTGTAGTTGTTGGAGTACAGTCGATAGTGCTTCTAAGATATTGTTCGGTAGGTCAATGGTCGCCATGATTAATCAGCTTATAATTACACTTGTCGTCGATCTTAACATCCGATCTAGTCGTATCAAACCCTTAAAGCGGTGCAGATTTGCCAATTTTAGGCTTGAAATGGCAATTGTAATGCTCACATAATTTGCACATAGTCAGTTAGACTGACGGTTGAACGTGTCAGTGAAATTTTAGGAAAACAAAAAAAGTGGGTGAGGATGAATATGTTGTTTAAAGATTTCACACGGGAAATCAACCCGCACCAAGCCTATCGAATCAAAAAACTGAAAAACCAATTGGCTCAGGCAGACAACTATACTGAGTGGAAAAGCATTGCGCTTAGAATTGATGAAGAGTCAGGGGCGCAAGAGTGGAAGTATGACAACTGTTCACCTTATTTCGATGCAGAAGTGATTACCCATCGTTTGGGGTTGTTGAAACGTTATCGCCAACAAAAGCGTACGACCGATTTAATGTACCTGCTACGTGAAGGTCTGAGTTATGACATTGCCAATATTGCTCACCCCATGCTGTTTACCGCAACCTATGTCGGCACCAAGAAAATTATTGAAGACTATATTGAAGAAGTTAGTCGAGGTTTAGCATTTGTAGCATCTACGGATTGCCAGTGTTTGGATAAACAGCAAAAAATTGAATTTTTTCAGCACTGCCAAAAGGCCTTTGGGCAACCGGCCATGATGTTTTCAGGCGGTGCAACATTAGGACTGTTTCATACAGGTGTGTGCAAGGCTTTGCTTGAGCAAGACCTCATGCCGAAAGTGCTGTCTGGTTCAAGTGCTGGCGCCATTATGACAGCGATGCTGGGGCGAGCAACGCCTGCAGAAATGCTGAGCATCTTAAATGGTGAAAACTTTTTCACCGATGCCTTTCAGTTTCGGGGTTTTCGTGAAGTCTTAAAGGGCAATGGCGGCTTAGCGGATGTAAAACATCTAAAAAACTTTTTAATTGCAAATTTGGGTGACGTTACCTTTGAAGAGGCCTTTAAGCAGTCAGGCTTGTATAACAATGTTGCGGTTGCGCCTTATGATGCCTCACAAAATCCACGCATTATGAATACCTTTACTTCACCTGACTTATTGGTGTGGAGTGCGGTGCTCGCGTCTTGTGCAGTGCCGATTCTATTTCCGCCAGTCAAGCTCACCAGTAAACGACATGATGGCTTATATACTCCCTATATGTCTTCCACGCGCTGGGTCGATGGTAGTGTGCGTAGTGATTTCCCGCAGGAAAAAATGGCGCGTTTATATAATTTAAACTACACCATTGCCAGTCAAGTGAACCCGCATGTGGTGCCGTTTATGCAGTCGGATGAAGCACGGTTTCGTAAAGATATGTTGAGCTGGCCTGAGCGGATTGTACGCCGACAAGGCAAAGTGATTAGTAAAGGGGTGATGGACTTTGCCCGTGAGCGTGTGGGGATGATTCCACCGATCCGCCGTTTACTGGATCATGGCTATGGCGTGGTCGATCAGCGTTATTATGGTGATGTGAACATTGTGGGGAAATATGGCCTGCGCCATTATAGCTATATGCTGCAAAATCCAAGGCCACACTTGTTTAAACTTTTACAACGTGAAGGTGAACGTGCAACTTGGCCAAAAATCTCAATGATTGAAACACATGCCCGTGTTGGGAAAACCATTCAACATTGTTTAGAGGTCTTAACTGCATTGGATACGGCAGAGATGAATGAATCCGAATTCTTGGCAGTTTGATCGACAAGAATTAAATGCTCTCGCGATGTCACTTCATACTCCGACTCAGCGTTTGGGTTGGGGGCGAAGGCTTTATCGCTTTGAAGTTGCAGGGCAGGGGTATTGGTTAAAGTATCAGTCGCTATCAGAGCATGCGGCGCTAATTAACGGCTTTGACGCTGAACTTAGTTTTTATCAACATGCACTTGCGATGCTGCAACTGCCGAAGTTCTTGCCTGAAGTGCAAATCCTTGAAAATTTTGAGTTTCACTCAGAGCAGGTGAAAGTCGCACTCATCTTAAAAAATGTTCCATCATTACTTATGGCGAATCCCCGTCAGTTAAGTCGAGATCATGTCATTCATATCATCTTTAAAATGCTGAATACAGTTCAAGAATTACATCAGATGGGGTGGATTCATGCTGACTTAAAACCTTCACATTTTTTGTTAGACAGTTCTACATGTAAGTTAATTGATTTTGAGCAGAGCCAAAGAATTGGTGAAATAAGCTGTCAAAAGGCTCTAACAGCGACACCGCGCTATATGGCACCTGAATTATTTCATGGTGAAGCAAAGACCGTACAAACCGACCTGTATGCACTCGGGATCATTCTACTTGAGTGGTTGACTGATCAACGTTTGCAGGCAGCAAGCTACCAAGACTGGGCGTATTTACACTGTCAGTCTTTGAAGATAGCACTTCCAGAATCTTTTCAGGGTTTTAGTCCACTATTACATGGACTTTTAGCTAAGCAAAAAAGCCAAAGATGGCAAAATATCATGGCTGCAAAACGATGCTTAATGACTGAAATTGAATGAGAAAAAGCCAAGCATAAAGTTTTTGTTTCTTATTTAATCAAATGAGTGTGTTTTTCTTAAAAATTGCTTGTCATGCGAAAATGATCTCTATAGTATACACAGCCATTGGGGACGTGGCGAAATTGGTAGACGCACTGGATTTAGGTTCCAGCGCCGCAAGGTGTGAGAGTTCGAGTCTCTCCGTCCCCACCATAAATCATTTGAGTTAGGATGATTTATAAGGCAATAGAGGATTGGTGTAATGGTAGCATGACGGTCTCCAAAACCGTTCGTCAAGGTTCGAGTCCTTGATCCTCTGCCAACTTAAAGTCTAACGCAAAGTTAGCACCCTGATGGGGACGTGGCGAAATTGGTAGACGCACTGGATTTAGGTTCCAGCGCCGCAAGGTGTGAGAGTTCGAGTCTCTCCGTCCCCACCATCAGTAATGAAGCAAGGTATTAAGCCTTGCTTTTTTATTGCCTAAAATTTAGTGAAGAACTGAATAGCTTTTTTATACAGATAGAGCATAAAAATAGATTCAACTGCCGATTTTATGACAGAAAAGCGGGTGATTGCTTATAAAAGCGCTTGTCATATAGTGTCTATCGCTATAATATACACAGCCATTGGGGACGTGGCGAAATTGGTAGACGCACTGGATTTAGGTTCCAGCGCCGCAAGGTGTGAGAGTTCGAGTCTCTCCGTCCCCACCATAAATCATTTGAGTTAGGATGATTTATAAGGCAATAGAGGATTGGTGTAATGGTAGCATGACGGTCTCCAAAACCGTTCGTCAAGGTTCGAGTCCTTGATCCTCTGCCAACTTAAAGTCTAACGCAAAGTTAGCACCCTGATGGGGACGTGGCGAAATTGGTAGACGCACTGGATTTAGGTTCCAGCGCCGCAAGGTGTGAGAGTTCGAGTCTCTCCGTCCCCACCATCAGTAATGAAGCAAGGTATTAAGCCTTGCTTTTTTATTGCCTAAAATTTAATAGATGATTCATATATAAAAAAAGCCCCTTTAAGGGGCTAAATTTTGATTCATCACGCGAAGTAAGTATGGAGCAATTTAGGCTTTCAAATGGTCTTCGAATTCTTCACCGAGCTGCATGGCCAAGTTATTGCCCGCTAGGTCGCAAGTCACCAGTCCATATTCTTTTTTAAAGCTAAAAGTAAAGCCACGGTTGTCTGCTAAGGTTTTAACTGAATAACCTAATTTCTCTAGCCAAATACGAAAGGCGATGAGGTTTTTTGCTTTCACTACTTTTTTCACGAGGATATTCCTTTTTCACTGATAAATTATTAATAGGGATATTTCACGCTTTTTTAAAGGGGATTTTTTTATATATTTTTGTTTTTGTCTCTTTTTAAAGCAATCTAAACTAAGGCGAAAACGTATAGAAAGCATAAATGAGAGTATTTCATTGTTTAAAATAATTTTATCATGATGAAAAATAATAATATTTTTAGATGAGTCTCCATACAATGGAATTATGTGCGTTCGTGATAGAGAAATATTTTGTCGTAAATAGAAATGTAATGATTTTTTTCAAAGGCTGGGTACTTTGAGTCAGTAATGCCATTCATTCTTGCTCGTGATCATTCGATTATGGCATCGTGTGGCTTGAAACTGCATTGGTTGAAATTTTGAGAGCTCAAAGGTTAAGGGTAGAAGCCCCAACTGATCGTTTTAACTCAATAGAAGCATACATACATAATAGGAGACTGCGTTCGTTAGCAGTCTCTAGAAGGGGGGAAGCCAATTAAAATTGATCCTTCAGATCACGTAGTCTTTTAAACTCTTCCACATTTTCTGTACGTAAAAAAGGATTGGTTTCAAGTTCGATTTCAATACTGCTAGGAAGGGTACATTGACCCAAATAGCGCATGGTTTCGACACGGTCTAAACGCTCTTGAATAGCGATATTGTCTGGTTCGACATGGTTGGCAAACTTCGCGTTAGAGAGCGTGTATTCGTGCGTACAATAGACTTTGGTTTCGGCAGGCAAAGCTGCTAAACGATTGAGCGAATGGTACATCTGCTCATGTGTACCTTCAAACACTCGCCCACAGCCCATAGCAAACAGAGTGTCACCGCAAAATAAAGTCTGGATAGATTCAATAAAGTACACAATATGGCCCAGTGTGTGGCCAGGAACTGCTAAAACATCGATATGTAAATCATGAAATGAGAAATAGTCATCATCCATCAATGCATGGGTGATGAATGGAATTTTAGATAATTCCTCACGTGGCCCATACACAGGAATATTCCGACTCGCAATCAGGTCAGCGACACCGCCAATATGGTCTTTATGCCAATGAGTAAGCCAAATTTGAGCAATGCTTAAGCCATGTTCAGTGCAATAATCTTCAACTAATCCAGCTTCAGTTGGATCAACCACCACGACTTGCTTTGATGAGCTGTGTTCCAGCAGCCAAATATAGTTTTGGAGTTGGTTTTTCACATCAATCATATGAACTTGATAAGTCATTTTTCTTCTTCAAAGAGCTGCATATATTCACTCTACTGTAGCGGGTACACGCACTGAATTCCAGTCATGAATCATTTACAGAGCATAGAGGATAGGTGTTTATTGTTCTGTATTTTTCTCTTTCTTGTCATATTGTACTGTTATCTTGACCATAAAAAAACCACGCTAAAAAGCGTGGTTTTTTATGTGTTCAATCTAATTTAGATTAGATTTTACCTACTAGGTCGATTGAAGGAGCAAGAGTTGCTTCGCCTTCTTTCCATTTAGCTGGGCAAACTTCACCTGGGTGAGCGTGAACGTATTGAGCTGCTTTAACTTTACGAAGTAATTCTTGAGCATCACGACCAATACCACCAGCGTTGATTTCAACGATTTGGATTTTACCTTCTGGATCGATTACGAAAGTACCACGGTCAGCAAGACCAGCAGCTTCGATTAGAACGTCGAAGTTTTTAGAAAGAGTCCAAGTTGGGTCGCCAATTAATGGGTATTGGATTTTACCAATAACTTCAGAAGTGTCGTGCCAAGCTTTGTGAGTGAAGTGAGTGTCAGTAGAAACACCGTAGATTTCCACGCCTAATTTTTGGAATTCAGCGTAGTTGTCAGCAAGGTCACCAAGTTCAGTTGGGCAAACGAAAGTGAAGTCAGCTGGGTAGAAGAATACTACAGACCATTTGCCTTTAAGATCTGCTTCAGTTACGTCAACAAATTGACCGTTGTGATATGCAGTAGCTGCGAATGGTTTCACTTCAGTATTAATCAAGCTCATCATTGTCTCCATGATTGGGGTTTGTATTTAATGTTGAATAGGGTATCGAAATTTTTGTTATTGCTGAAACAGTATTTTTACATTACAAGAATCGGAAAAACCGAATCTGACTCCAGACTATTTCAGCGAATGTGATCATTCTGTTCATTTAGCATGATAAATATGATGACCAAATGACAAAATCATCTATTCCGCAACTCGTCTACAGACATGATGTCCCTAGGCTTAAAATTCAAGGGGATATTTGAAAAAAAGTTAAAATTAAAAAATTATGCTGTACTTTCGCTTCGCTGTATTACCACGTAAACTAAGCGATTGATGTTTTTGATGTAGGTATTTTTTCTGTGCAGCGTCCTTTAAATATAGAGCAATTGGTGATGGTCAAAGACCGTCATCGTTTAAACCGACTCAAAAAAGGAAAAGATGCCAACGAAAAGCAATATCAAGCATTATTTGAACAGTCGCATTTAAAAGTTCTAGAGCGTATTGAACGCATTCCGAATATTAAACTGAATCAAGACCTGCCTGTTACGCAGTATGCAGATAAGTTAATTGATGCCATTCAAGAGCATCAAGTGATTATCGTTGCAGGGGAAACAGGTTCAGGTAAAACCACACAGCTACCGCAAATTGCGATGCTAGCAGGTCGTGGTTTAACGGGTCTGATTGGTCATACACAGCCACGTCGTTTGGCTGCGCGTAGTGTGTCCCAGCGTATTGCGGAAGAAGTTGGTGAGAAACTTGGTGAGTCGATTTCCTTTAAAGTTCGTTTTAATGAACAAGGGTCGCAGGATTCGATCATTCGTTTAATGACAGATGGTATTTTGCTGGCAGAGTTGGCCAATGACCGTTATCTCAATAAATACGACACCATTATTATCGATGAAGCGCATGAGCGTTCGCTTAATATCGACTTTATCATGGGGTATCTCAAACAACTTTTGCCTCGCCGTAAAGATTTAAAAGTCATCATCACTTCGGCAACTTTAGATGTAAACCGTTTTAGTCAGTACTTTAACAATGCACCTATTTTTGAAGTAGAAGGTCGTAGCTTTCCTGTTGAACTACGTTATCGCCCTGTATCTGAGATGAGCATTGTCGGTAGTGATGATGATGAGTTTGATGACTTTGAAGAAAACCTGCCTCGTGCTGTCGTGCAAGCTGTAGAGGAATGTTTTCGGGATGCACAAGAAAAAGGACATCCTGAATATGCCGATACTTTAATTTTTGCCAGTACCGAACAAGAGATTCGTGAGTTACAAGAAACTTTGCAAAAGCATGGGCCGCGACATACAGAAATTTTACCTTTATATGCACGCTTGGCCTTAGCTGAACAACAAAAAATTTTTAATCCATCAGGTGGTGGGCGACGCATTATTATCGCCACCAACGTTGCAGAAACAGCGTTGACTGTACCCAATATTCGTTATGTGATTGACAGTGGTTTTGCGCGTATCTCTCGCTATAACTATCGTTCACGCGTACAGCGTTTACCGATTGAAGCGGTTTCACAAGCAGCAGCAAATCAGCGTAAAGGTCGTTGTGGTCGTATTGCCCCAGGTGTATGTATTCGTTTGTATTCTGAGGAAGACTTTCAAAGTCGCCCAGAGTTTACTGAACCTGAAATTAAGCGAACGAACTTAGCTTCAGTGATTTTGCAGATGCAAAGTTTAGGGCTGGGGGCTTTAGAAGATTTTGATTTTATTGAGCCGCCAGATCATCGTTTAGTCAACGATGGTCGTAAGTTGTTGGTTGAACTTGGGGCAATGTCTGATAAAGGTAAAGCCCCTCTTTTGCAAAGAGGGGTTGGGGGAGATTCATCTGAAGACAATCCCCCTCAATCCCCCTTTTCCAAAGGGGGAAGTAAAGGAGATTTAACCAAAATTGGGCAACAAATGGCCAAAATGCCAATTGATCCACGTTTGGCCCGTATGATTTTGGGTGGGGCACATTTTGGAGTGTTGAATGAAGTCTTGGTGATTGTTGCCGCTTTGGCTGTACAAGACCCACGTGAACGCCCAGCGGATAAACAAATGCAGGCAGATCAAAAACATGCGTTGTTCCGTGAAGCCGATTCTGACTTTTTATTTTATATCAAACTTTGGGACGTACTGGTTGCCAACCGAGATATGAGTGAAAACAAACGTCGTACTTTTGCGCGTAATCACTTTTTAAGCTGGTTGCGTTTACGTGAATGGAAGAAAACTCATGAGCAATTGGTCGATTTGGCAAAAGGCTTAAAGCTGTCTTTTAATGAGAAAAAAGCCAGTTATGAAAATTTACACCGTGCGCTTTTAACAGGTCTACTGTCTTTTATTGCCAATAAAACCGATGAACGCAATGTGTTTATGGCGGTACGTCAGCAAAAGGCCCGCATTTTTCCAGCATCTACTTTACATAAGACCAATACGCCTTGGGTCATGGCTTTTGAGATGGTAGAGACTTCACAGGTCTACATTCGTACACTGGCAAAAATTGAACCTGAGTGGATTTTGCTTGCAGCAGGTGATTTGCTGAAGCACCACTATTTTGAGCCGCACTGGTCGAAAAAAGCAGGTGTGGTCAATGCTTATGACCAAATTTCACTATTTGGCTTAATTATTGAGCCGAAACGCCAGATCAACTATGAAAAAGTCGATCATGTTGCAGCACATGAAATTTTCCTTCGAGATGCACTGACGACAGGACATTTGGGCATTACGCCACCATTTTTAAAACACAACCTGCTTAAACTTGAAGAAGTAGAGCGGGTCGAGGATAAGCTACGCCGCCGTGATTTGGTGGTGGATGAAGAGACTATTTACCAGTTTTATGCGGCTAAAATTCCTGAAGAGGTGGCAAGCCGTCGTAGTTTTGAAGACTGGCGCGCAACGGTTGAGCCGCAAAACCCACGTTATTTATTTATCGATGATGATGCGCTGTGGATGAATGACCGTCCAACCACGCAGCAGTTTCCTGATTTTTTACGCAATGGCGAACTGCGCCTTGCTGCCAGTTACCGTTTTGATCCAAGCCATGACGAAGATGGTGCAACAGTAAAAATTCCGTTGCAAGCTTTGCCTCAGGTGGATGAAAACTTGTGGTCTTGGGGTATTCCCGGTTGGCGTCAGGATTTAATGGAGGCGTTACTCAAGGCGCTGCCTAAAGATAAACGACGTCATTTGGTGCCTATCCCTGATACGGCTGCAAAGCTAATGGCGAAAGTAGATGCGATGCATTTGCAGCAGCATATTTTTAGCTTTTTAGCCTTCCAGTTGCGTGGCGAACAAATCTCTGAAAAAGACTTTAGCTTTGAGCGGGTTGAACAGTATTTGTTGCCGTTGATTAAAGTCATTGACGACAAAGGCCGTGTGATTGAACAAGGTCGTGACTTGTCTGAGTTAAAAGCGCGCTGTCGAACAGAAACTCATAGTCCAGTCAAACAGCTCAAAGGTGAGTTCCAAACTTTTCCTGAAAATTTTGTGTTTGAAGCATCACAAAAAGTGACGGGTGTGGTGGTGAAGCAGTATCAAGCTTTAGTCCCGACCAAGGCCTTTGCGGCACTGGAACAAAAGGATGAGTCTGGTGTGGTGATTCAGACCTTTAATGATCAAGCTGAGGCAACTAAACAGCACCGTGAGGGTGTACTCCGTTTGGTGCATATACAACTGGGGGATTTGGTTCGTCAGTTGAAAAAGCAAATTTCCAAACCGTTGGCATTGGCGTATTCACCTTTGGGCGATAAGGTGCAGCTGGAACAAATGTTAGTTTATGCCACACTGCAAATGTCGATCAATGAACTGCCTGTCAACGCACAAGAGTTTGAAAACTTGGTTGCAAATGTCAAAAAAACTTTTCTGACCCATGGGCAAAAAGCACTGGCAGATGTGACAGAGATCTATATTCAATGGCAGGATATACGTCGAAAACTGTTGGTTTTAGATGATGCTGTGTTTGGGAAAAATATTGATGATGTTGAAGATCAGCTGGATTTGATGTGCTTATCAAACTTTGTCTATGTGAAATCTTCCGACATTTGGCTTGAATTTCCTCGATATTTGAAAGCATTGGTCTTGCGTTTGGAGCGCCTGCCCAATAACCTACAGAGGGATAATTCTGCCATTGATCAAGTTGACCCGTGGATGGAAAAATTATTTAAGTTTAAAAATGACACTCGCCTTAAAGAATTGTATTTCATGGTTGAGGAGTTTCGGATTTCTTTATTCTCTCAACCGATGAAGACAAAGATGCCCATTTCTCCGACTCGCTTGCAAAAAGTATGGGAAAAACTTGGAATCAGTTAAGATATAGGTAATTTAAAGAAGGAGTTTTACATGGGCATCCGCATTACAGGTACGGGTCTTTATCATCCCGAAGACATCATTACCAATGAAGAGTTAGTTGAAAGTTTAAATGCTTATGTGGAACAGTATAACCTAGACAATGCTGACAAAATTGCTTCGGGCGAGTTGGAAGCCCGTCGTGGGTCAAGCGCAGAGTTTATTGAAAAAGCGTCTGGTGTAAAACGTCGTTATGTGGTTGAGAAAACAGGGATCTTAGATCCGAAGCGTTTACGTCCATTGTTACATGAACGTTCAAATGATGAACTCTCGATTCAAGCCGAATGGGGCGTGATCGCTGCAAAACAAGCGATGGAAAATGCAGGCGTGACTGCAGAAGATATCGATGTGGTAATTTTATCATGCTCTAATTTACAGCGTGCTTATCCTGCTGTTGCAATTGAAATCCAAACAGCATTGGGTATTCAAGGCTATGCCTACGACATGAACGTGGCATGTTCGGCCGCAACCTTTGGTATTAAACAAGCGTATGATGCGATTAAAGCGGGCGGACGCCGTGTATTATTGGTGAATGTAGAAATCACCTCTGGTCATACCGACTACCGTTCACGTGATTGCCACTTTATCTTTGGTGATGTTGCAACGGCTTCAATCATTGAAGAAACCGACAGAAAAACTGGTTTTGAAATTGAAGACATTAACTTATTCACACAGTTTTCAAACAACATCCGCAATAACTTTGGTTTCCTAAACTTGAGTGAAGTCGATGCAGACATTGAAAATAATCGTTTCGCTCAAGACGGTCGTAAAGTGTTCAAAGAAGTTTGTCCACTGGTTGCCAAAATGATTACGGCGCAACTTGAGAAAAACAACATTGCACCGACTGATGTGAAGCGTTTCTGGTTACACCAAGCCAATGCCAGCATGAATGAGCTGATTCTGAAATTGGTTGTAGGCAAAGAAAATGCTCAGCCTGATTTAGTGCCGATCATTTTAGATGAATTTGCAAATACCTCTTCAGCAGGTGTCATTATTGCGTTGCACCGTACAGCAGACCAAGTCAATGACGGTGAATACGGTGTCTTGTGTTCATTTGGCGCAGGTTACTCTGTTGGTGCTGTGCTTGTGAAAAAACACGTCGTATAAGCCCGTATGTTGCAGGTTGAGCATGATGCAAAATGGATTAAACGCCTGAGTGCTTTATCTAAAGTTTATTTCACACCGACATTTATCGGTGCTGAACAGTTAGATGCATCACAACCTGCAATGTATGTAGGAAATCATTCCTTATATGGTGTGCTTGATTCACCTATGTTGATTGATTATCTCTACAATGAGCATCAAGTGGCTGTGGTCAGTATTGCTGATCATAGCCATTTTTATTTGCCACTGTGGCGCAGTGTGGTGAAAAAATTTGGTGCGATCGATGGCGTCCCAGCCTATGTGCGTGAAGCCATGCAACAGGGCTATTCCATTTTGGTTTTTCCTGGTGGTGGACGCGAAGTTCTAAAACGTGAGGGCGAACAGTACCAACTGATTTGGAAACAGCGCTACGGCTTTTTAAAGCTCGCTCAAGAATTTGGCTATGACATCGTGCCGTTTGCCGCGTTAGGCGGAGATGAAGTCTTTGATATTGGTTTTGATGCAAAAAAAGTGGTTCAGCACCAATATTTTCAAAAGTTGCTACAAGTGCCACAGTTGAGTCGCTTGCTGCGTAAAGGGGAGGTGATCCCATCTTTGCCGAAACATTTGATTCCGAAACGCTTGCCTTTTTATTTTAAGTTTATGCCCAGACAAAGTTTGATGCATATTGAAAACCTAGAACAGTTACAGCAGTTCCGCGACTTGATTGCAGCAGAAATTTATATTGGACTTGCAGACTTAAGAGTATTGCGTCAACAGCAACATGGTGACCGATTTGATTGAGCATTTACAGGCGTAAACTCGGCTTAGTCTTCCTGTAGATCTTTCAACAAATGTGCAATTTTTAAAGTATGGGTCTTATTCCCTTTGACTTCCATAACCTTATTTTCCACCCACCATAAATATTCAAAAATTTCAGTTTCACTGGCTTGTTCACAAATGAAGCGAAATAAACTGGGTAAGTATTCCTCATATTCATCTTGTAGTGCAGGATTACGATAGATTCGCAGTGGATCCCAGTCTTTAATCAGTATTTTGTTAATCGCATGTAATAAAGAAACATGTCGATTTTCCTCGGTAAACATAATACACCCCGCTGTCCTTGGGTTAGTTTGACGTTTAAAAAAGAAGTTGTGATGAAGATTATTTATCTATTGTTTTCATGTTTGAAAAGATCTTAGCGTGTTTTTCGCATCAGTAAATAGCACGCTCAGATAAATGGAAGCTAAAGAAAAATGTTTAATAAAGTGGGCAGTAAAGTTAGATCACAGATTTACTTCAAAATATTTTTCAGAATAAATGTTTTAAAATGGTGCGTAATTACGTATCAAGTAACATATAGTAATAATTTAAAAATCAAGAATTTGTTTGAAGGACGCAATTTTCACTAATGCTGTGAATTTCATCACTATCTAAATTTATATCATCCCATTTTTGCATTTGCTGTGTGAGCCAAACAAAATCCGAAACTTGCGGCTGGGCTTGTTCTGGAATAAAACCACGAATGATGTTCTGAATCAGGTGATATTTTTCGACGTGAACACTTGCTGAACACGCAAAGCGAATGATGTTGTAATCGACCAAGACTTGCCAAACAGGTTCAAGATCCGGCATCTGTTTAAGTTCAACTTGTGCTTTTTGGATGGCTTGGACGAGGGCTGAAAGTGTATTGGGATTGGAGATAGCCCATTCTTGAGTCACAGCCAGTACTTTGTCTGCGACGCGAGGAATAATGTCTGAGCCAGTCGCAATGATTTGGCTATAACCTTGAATTTCCGCTTGTGTGTTCCAAGGTTCCCCAACACAAAAACCATCGATCAATTGGTTTGAAATGGCTTCCACCATATAGGGCGGCGGTAAAGTGCGTAAATGTACGCGTTTGGCAAATTCAGGATTGGCCAACGCCAACCACTCACGTAAACAATAATGATGAATAGACTGCTTAAACACATGGGCAATCGGAAGATACTGTTCATACTGCATGGCGCTAAAAAATTTCTGTGCAGTGGTGGCTGCATCGTCAGTTTTTTTGATATCGAGCGCATAGCATAGTTTTTGGCTTAAGCTGATAAAAGCACTGTTGTAGCTTAATACGAGAGGGGTTTGTAGCGGAATACCGAGTTGATCTTGAGCGAGTGCAGCAGCAGGCAACATGGCAGATAAACAATGCGCGGCGTCTAGAAAACCAAAAGCCAAACGATCTCTTAAGCTTGCCCAAGACGCTTCTTTGACTAAGCTTACGTCTAAGCCTACTTCCTCAAAAAAACCACGTTCTTTAGCCCATAGTAAAGAGACACAGTCTAAAAGTGGGATATAGCCCAGATGAAGTTGTGACTTTTCGAGTTGAGCCATGACTTAGTCCTTGAGTTGAGATTGTAAAAGCTGTTGAGCATCCAACAGACGTCTTGCCATTTCACCGATGGTCATACGGTGGCTCATGGCATTTTTACGTAGCAATTGAAAGGCATCGTCTTCAGATAGCCCATGTAATTGCATCAGCAAGACTTTCGCACGCTCCACATCTTTACGATCGGCGAGTTTATTTTTGGTGTCTTGTAAGTCTGTGAGCAACTTTTTGTGTTTACGAAACTGCTCGATTGAGATTTCTAAAATATTTTCTAACTTTGAAGGATCGATCCCATCCACAATATAAGCTGTCACTCCAGCATCTATGGCACTTTTAATGGTGTCTTTATGGCTATTTTTAGTAAATAAAACAGTGGGTAGGTTAAATTGGCTGACACAGCTTTCAATGATGTCACGTTGCGGATGGTCCATATCTAACAAAATAACGTCAGCACTTAATTGTTCAAGACGACTAATATTGATGTGATCGATAATCAGGCAGGCAACTACATCGAAATCATGTTCGATGAGGGAACTTCGAATATATTGTGCGCGTTCTTGATTGTCATCAATCAATGCAATTTTCAGTTTAGGCATACTGTACAGTGCTCAGGAAAACCTGAAAATGAGATCTAAAAGTGTACAAGCAATTTAAATGCCAAACTTAACAAATGCCAGCTTTATCTCGGATTAGGCAGTCAATCTTTATGGTCGCGATTACAGACAAAGTATGCATGTTGCATATGTTGTGATCGGAGTTTTCATGAAAGAGTTTACGGATATGGATTCAGTAAATTGAAGTGTTGATGTTCACAGTCGATTTGTACATCTAAGGGAGAACTTCTAGATGTCGTGCTTAGAACAAAGCAATGTCGTTTATTTGAGAAAGCAGATGCTCATCGATAATGCAAAATGCACCAAGAGGTAGCAGTGTTTTAAAAAGTCGGAAAAATTAGCTGTTGTGCTTTAAAAATAAAAAGAGCTGACTATATCGAATTATAAGATTATTTTTTAAATAAATTTTTAAAAAACAATATGTTGTTATTTAATTATAAATATTGGCACACTCGTTGCATTATCCTTAATGAGTCAAAGACGACTCTAAATCAAATTTGTAAGACGGCCAACGACGTCCGTTCTGATCGCTTCTACATCCCAAGAGTTTGTGCTGTAGAAAAACTATACGCTCAGTTCAGTCTGGAGAAGGTTATGTCTTCAAATTTACATGCTAAAAAAGCAACAAAAATAAGTCTTTTCAGTTTTAACGGCGCAGCAATGAGAGCCTTCCACATGAGTTGGCTCGCCTTTTTTGTCTGCTTCTTTGCTTGGTTCGCTTGTGCTCCGCTGATGCCAGTGATCGCGGGTGAATTTCATTTAACCAAAGATCAAATTGCCAATATTAATATTGCGGCCGTAGCCATCACCATTTTAGTTCGTCTTATTGTGGGGCCGCTGTGTGATAAATACGGCCCGCGTAAAACCTATACCGCACTTCTAGTACTCGGCAGCATTCCAGTCTTTGGAGTCGCGTCTGCAAATAGCTATGAATCCTTCTTGTTCTTCCGTCTATTGATTGGTGCGATTGGGGCAAGCTTTGTCATCACTCAGTATCACACCAGCATTATGTTTGCGCCAAACGTAGTCGGGACTGCAAACGCAGCGACAGCAGGCTGGGGTAATGCAGGCGGTGGTGCAACACAAGTACTCATGCCATTGATGCTCGGTGCCTTGGTGATGTTTGGTGTAGAGCAAGCGATGGGCTGGAGAATTGCACTGATCGTTCCGGGTGTCTTGATGCTGATCGTGGGTTTGATGTATTGGAAATTTACTCAAGATTGTCCACAAGGCAACTTCAAAGAACTTCGTGCAGAGGGCGTCAGTGTTGGTTCAGATAAAAAAGGTGGTGTAGCGATTCTGATGCATGCTGCGAAAAACTACCGTGTTTGGATTCTATTTGGTGCCTATGCCGCGTGTTTCGGGATCGAAATCTTTATTCACAACATTGTCGCGATGTACTACGTCGACCATTTTAGCTTTGGTTTAAAAGAAGCAGGGATGGCGGCTGGTATTTTCGGTTTACTGGCACTGTTCGCTCGTGCTCTGGGCGGCATTGTGTCAGATAAAGTTGCAACCAAAAAAGGGCTTGATGGTCGTACCAAAGTGTTATTTGGCATGATTTTGCTGGAAGGTCTCTTCCTCGTCCTATTCTCTCAAATGAACACCCCTATCTTTGCGATTCTTGCAATGACAGTCTTTGCATTGTTCACACACATGGCATGTGGTGCAACTTATGCTTTGGTTCCTTTCATTGACCGCGATGCCTTGGGCGGTGTGGCAGGCATTATTGGCGCAGGGGGTAACGTGGGTGCACTGGCAGCAGGTTTCCTGCTCAAAGGTATGTTGGATATTCAAACCACACTGATGATTTTAGGTGGTTTAGTGGTCATCGCTGCAAGTTTTGTTCTCATGATTCGCTTCTCTGTTGAGCATAAAGAAAAGGAACAGCGCTTATTCGAACAAGCAGTTCATGATCGTAGCATTGCTGAAGCGCAAAACTAAATAAATAGATTAAACCCAAGCCTCAAGGCTCAGGCAGAACAAATGAAATATTGCGGAGAAAGAATATGAAAATCATCATGATTGGTCATGGCATGGTTGGCCACAAATTTATCGAATCAGTACTCGAACATGTGGGTGATGATGTTGAAATTACCATCTTGGCCGAAGAACCGCGCTTGGCTTATGACCGCGTACATTTGACTGAATATTTCAGTGGTAAATCAGCAAAGGATTTAACCCTTTGTCGTACAGATTTTGCTGATGCTTATGGCATAGATTTACGTTTAAACACCAAAGCGGTTGCAATTGATCAAAGCCATAAAACGGTGACGACGAATCATGGTGATGTTCTTAGTTTTGACAAATTAATCTTGGCAACAGGTTCATACGCTTTTGTTCCGCCTATTTCGGGTAATGACCGTGAAAACTGCTTTGTTTACCGAACCATTGAAGACTTAGATGCGATTCGTGCTGCAAGTCTCAATGCTAAATCAGGTGTGGTAATTGGTGGCGGTTTATTGGGCCTAGAAGCCGCTAAGGCGCTACGGGATCTAAACTTGGAAACACATGTGGTTGAGTTTGCACCGCGTCTCATGGCGGTTCAAATTGATGACTTGGGCGGAAAGGTTCTACGTGCAAAAATTGAAAACTTAGGCGTAAAAGTCCATACCCAAAAAGCGACTTCATCAATTGAGGAGGGTGCTACGACTAAGCATGTGATGAAATTTGGAGATGGTTCTGAGCTTGAAACAGACATCATTTTGTTCTCAGCGGGTATTCGCCCACGTGATGAGTTGGCGCGTCAAAGTGGTTTAGCGCTTGGAGAGCGTGGCGGGATCATGATTAATGATTATTGCCAAACGTCAAATCCAGATATTTATGCTATTGGTGAATGTGCACTGTGGCAAAACAAAATTTATGGTCTGGTGGCACCGGGCTATGACATGGCACGTATTGCAGCAAAACATGTCACTGAACAAGCTTGTGCTGAATTTGCGGGTGCAGACATGAGCACCAAGTTGAAACTGATGGGCGTTGATGTTGCTTCGGTCGGTGATGCACATGCGATGACACCGAATGCACTCAGTTATTTCTATGCCGACGAAGATACACAAGTCTATAAAAAAATCGTGGTAAATGCCGAAAAGACTAAGCTACTTGGTGCAGTTTTAGTGGGCTGTGCAAAAGAGTACAACGACTTACTACAAATGATGCTGAATGGATTAGTGCTTCCAGAAAATCCTGAAAGTTTAATCATGCCGGGTTATGCACAATCCTCAAGTAAATCTGGCGGCAGTGGAGTTGATTTATTGCCAGACAGTGCAACCATTTGCTCATGTAATAATGTATCTAAAGCCGATATTTGCAGTGCAATTGCCGAGGGTTCAACGTCTCTAGGGGCCCTAAAAAAATGTACCAAAGCAGCTACTGCATGTGGTGGATGTGCACCATTAGTGACCCAAGTTTTAAAATCTGAATTACAACGCCAAGGCGTGACCGTGAATAACCATATTTGTGAGCACTTTGCCTACTCACGTCAAGAGCTGTATCACTTGGTACGGGTTAATGAAATCAAAACTTTTGATGACCTGATCCAACAACATGGTCATGGTTTGGGCTGTGATATTTGTAAGCCAACAGCAGCCAATATTTTAGCGTCGTGTTGGAATGACTTTGTTTTGAAACCAAGCCATGCAGGTCTACAAGACAGTAATGATTACTACCTAGGAAATATTCAAAAAGATGGTTCTTATTCTGTCGTCCCACGGATGGCAGGCGGTGAAGTGACGCCTGATGGCTTAATTGCTGTGGGGCAAATTGCTAAAGAATATGGTTTATATACCAAGCTCACTGGTGGGCAACGTGTCGATATGTTTGGTGCGCAAATTCATCAACTTCCTGAAATTTGGGAAAAGCTCATCGCGGCGGGCTTTGAGTCAGGCCATGCGTATGGGAAATCGCTGCGTACAGTGAAGTCTTGTGTCGGCAGTACATGGTGTCGTTACGGTGTGGATGACTCGGTTGGTTTAGCTATTTTCCTAGAGAACCGCTACAAAGGCTTACGTTCACCGCACAAATTAAAAATGGCTGTTTCAGGCTGTACCCGTGAATGTGCCGAAGCGCAAAGTAAAGATGTCGGTGTGATTGCCACTGAAAAAGGCTGGAACCTGTATGTCTGCGGTAATGGCGGGATGAAGCCTCGCCATGCCGAGTTATTGGCTTCAGATCTTGACACTCAAACTTTAATTAAATACATCGACCGATTTTTTATGTTCTATGTGCAAACCGCAGACCGTTTACAACGAACTTCGGTATGGCGCGACAACATGGAAGGTGGTTTAGATTATCTCAAAGATGTGGTTGTGCATGATTCTTTAGGTCTAGCTGCTGAACTCGAACGTCGTATGAGCCATGTGGTGGGGACTTATCAAGATGAATGGCGTACGGCTGTCGAAGACCCAGAAGTACGTAAACGCTTCGTGACTTTCATCAATGCCAAAGCTGAGCAACAACAAGATCCGCATATTCAGTTTGCAGAAGTTCGTGGCCAGATTCGTCCTAAAACTGCGGCTGAACGAGATCGTAGCCGTATTCCAGTGGTTGAAGCTTAAAAAATTAGGGTATTCAAACTTCTTTCTTCAGCACTCTCTCAAAAGCAAAAATAGAGGGACTAAATGAATGAATAAGTTTAAAAGGATCAAGATGATGACAATTTTAAAAGAAATGAATGAGCTAGATTGGGTTGATGTCTGTGCGCTAGATGATCTAACGCCAAATACAGGCGTAGGTGCACTTATTGAACATCAGCAAATTGCTATTTTTCGTGTCGGTGCTGAAAAGCGGGTATATGCCTTGAGCAATCAGGATCCATTTAGCCAAGCTTTTGTAATGTCGCGCGGCATTATTGGTGATTTACAAGGTGAGCGGGTGGTGGCATCCCCGATTTACAAACAGCATTTTAGTTTGGCGACAGGACGTTGTTTGGAAGATAAAGATCAGAAACTATTGGTTTTTCCAAGTAAAATTGAAAATGGCCGAGTGTGGATTAGTCCGACACCACAAAAAACCTACATCACCAACACAGGTGCATCTCAGGAAAAAATGAAGTTGGTGCTGGTTGGTAATGGCCTAGCGGGGATGCGTTGTTTGGAAGATTTACTCGACATGGCACCAGACCGTTATGACGTGACAGTGATTGGTGAAGAGCCTTGGGGGAACTATAACCGTATTATGTTATCGCCAGTGTTGTCAGGCGATAAAACCATTGACGACATCATGTTGCATCCACATGCATGGTATAGCGACAAAGGGATTCGTTTCATTGCGGGGGATCCTGCGGTACGTATAGACCGTCCTCGTAAGCAGGTCTATACCGAAAAAGGAGAAGTGGTTGATTATGATCGTTTAATTTTAGCGACAGGTTCGAAACCGTTCATTCCTCCAATTGCTGGAGCAGATTTGAAAGGTGTCATTAGTTTCCGAGATATCTACGACATCAACACCATGCTGGATTACTGCAAGACCAAGAAAAATGCCGTGGTAATCGGTGGTGGACTGTTGGGACTTGAAGCTGCATATGGCCTCAAACAACGCGGGATGAATGTCACGGTTTTACATCTGATGGATCGTGTTATGGAGCGCCAATTAGACAGTAAAGCCAGCCAAATGCTACGCCATAGTATTGAACAAAAGGGTATCTCCATTATTACTGAGGCCAATACTGAAGCATTGGTGGGTGTAGATGGTCATGTCACTCAAATTCGCTTGAAAGACGGTACAGTCTTAGCGGCTGATCTTGTAGTTTTTGCAGTTGGTATTCGTCCGAACATGGCACTTGCACAAAGTGCAGGACTGCGCTGTAACCGTGGTGTATTGGTGAATGACACCATGCAGACTTTTGACCCAAGTATTTACGCCGTAGGCGAGTGTATTGAACATCGTAGCCAGACTTTTGGCTTGGTTGAGCCACTTTGGGGGCAGGCGTTCATTTGTGCCTCACATTTGGCGGAGCATGGCAGCTTAACGTTCAAAGCACCAACTGTTCCGACACAGTTAAAGGTAAGTGGCTGTGATGTGTTCTCAGCGGGTAATTTTGAACCGAAGGATGACTTTGAAGACATCATTTTAAATGATGAAAAACGTCAGATTTATAAACGCATTATTATTCAAAAGGATAAGGTCGTTGGTGCGGTGTTGTTTGGGGATACCGAAGATGGTGTTTGGTATGCAGAACTTATTTCGGATCAAACCCCAATTTCCTCAATTCGAAATAAACTGTTATTTGGTAAAGATTTTGCATTAAAAAAAGCAGGGTAAAACCTTCCACTAACCCCTTCTAAAAAGGAGGGGGTGATTTTAAGTATTTGCCATAGATAAAGGAGCGAAGCAGAAATGAATAGTATCCCTGTAATGGAACTGCATAGCTCCACAGAAAAAATGATTACAACCACGCAAACCACCTGCCCATATTGTGGGGTGGGGTGTGGGGTAACAGCAACTGTTGAAGAAACGGCTTTAAGGCAAAAAGTGTCTGTAGTGGGCGATGCTCAGCATCCATCTAATTTCGGAAAGTTGTGCATTAAAGGCAGTAATTTAGCCGACACGGTAGGTTTAGAAACGCGCGTCTTACATCCCATGTTGGGGCGTAAACCGCAACGTGAAGTAAGTTCATGGGATACCGCAACAGATTTAATCGCCAACAAATTTCAACATTATATCGATCAATATGGGCCTGAAAGTATTGCTTTTTATGTCTCAGGTCAACTGCTGACTGAAGACTATTATGTGGTCAATAAATTTGTTAAAGGCTACCTCGGTACGGCCAATATCGACACCAATTCACGGTTGTGTATGTCTTCAGCCGTTGCTGCGCATAAACGCGCTTTTGGGGAAGATTTAGTCCCAGCCAGTTATAGTGATTTTGAGCATACCGATATGGTGGTTTTGGTGGGTTCAAATACCGCATGGTGTCATCCTGTACTGTATCAACGCATCATGAAAGCCAAAGAGGAGCGAGATCTTTTTGTCGTCGTGATTGACCCACGTTTTACTGCAACCTGTGAGGCGGCTGACTTACACTTACCGATTTTACCGGGTCAAGATGTCGCGCTGTTCAATGGTCTATTACAGTATTTAGCAACCAATCATTATACCGATACCGATTTTATTGAAAAGCATACTCAAGGCTTAGAACAAGCGCTGGCAAGCAGTGCTTCTGAAGCATCCATAGCGAGTGTGAGCGAACGGACGGGGATTTCTGTTGAAAAATTAACACTCTTTTTTGAAAAATTTGCTCAAACAGAAAAAGTGATGAGCTTATTTTCAATGGGGGTAAATCAGTCTTCACGTGGCGTAGACAAAGCCAATAGCATTACCAACTGTCATTTGTTAACTGGCAAAATTGGAAAATTGGGCGCTGCACCTTTTTCGATGACGGGCCAGCCGAATGCAATGGGCGGACGTGAAGTGGGTGGCCTTGCCAATATGTTGGCTGCCCATATGGATTTGGATAATCCAAAGCATCAACAATTGGTTCAACAATTTTGGCACAGTCCAACCATTGCAAAGCAAGTGGGTTTAAAAGCTGTCGACCTTTTTGAAGCGGTCGAAGCTGGAAAAATTAAAGCCATTTGGATTATGGCGACCAATCCTGTGGTGAGTTTACCCAATGCCGATCAGGTGAAACGTGCACTAGAGAATTGTGAGTTTGTGGTGGTGTCAGACATTTGTCTAGATACCGATACCACGCAATATGCCGATGTGTTGCTGCCTGCATTAGGTTGGGGTGAAAAAGACGGCACGGTGACTAATTCTGAACGCCGTATTTCTAGACAGCGTGCTTTTTTAGACATTCCAGAACAAGCACAAGCCGATTGGTGGTCGGTTTCACAAGTGGCGAAAAAATTAGGATTTCAGGGTTTTGACTTTGAAAGTAGTCATGACATTTTCAAAGAACATGCCCAGCTCTCAGCTTATCAAAATGCAGAAATCGATTTACGTTCATCGACTGAAACATTCCGCTATTTCAATTTGGCAGGTCTGAAGAATCTTTCATTTGATGACTACCAAGAGCTTGAACCGACGCAATGGCCTGTGCTCGTACCTTTGAAAAATGGCCAAACCACACCAAACACTTTTGCCCAATTATTTAAAGATGGTCAGTTTAGTCACGCAGATGGTAAAGCCAAGTTTATTGCAACAACGGCAGTTGGTGCGGTGAATCCAATTAGCAGTGAGTATCCATTGGTGCTGAATACAGGACGCATTCGCGATCAATGGCATACCATGACACGTACAGGTTTATCAGCCAATTTAAGTACGCATAAAGCAGAACCTTATTGTGAAATTCACCCAAATGATGCTTTGAAATATGGTTTAAAAGATGGGGAGCTGGTGGAGATCAAATCAGCTTGGGGAAATTGTGTGCTACGTGCCACAGTCAGTGACAATATCCGCCGTGGACAGATTTTTGCACCGATTCACTGGAGTGATCAATTCGCATCTGATGCACGGATTGGCAAAGTGGTGAATCCTGTTGTGGATGCTATTTCGGGAGAACCTGAGTTCAAACATACCCCTGTGATGATTCATCCGTTTTATACGCAATGGCAAGGCGTGTTTTATGTCAGAACGGGCTTTGAACATTTGGTGCAACAAAGTATTGAACAAAGCATTTGGTGGACCAAAATCAAAACGTCCAAAGCTACTCGTTATGAGCTGGCAGATCGCCGACGTTTTACGGAAACTACGGAACAACTCAAAGCTTTATTGCCTTTTGATGATGAAAGTTTTGAATGGCTTAATTTAGAAGATAAAACGGCCCATATCAGTCATAGTGTGGTGTTACAAGATGGCCACCTCATTGCGAGTCTGTATATTGCGCCCAAAGCGTTATTGCCAGATCGAGACTGGGTGGCAAGTCTGTTTAAGCGCGAACGCTTAAGTGCTATGCATCGGAAGGCTTTATTGGCAGGGCAAGCCATGTCAATGACTAATAGCGATGGCCCACTGGTCTGTAGCTGTTTTAAAGTTGGGAAAAATCGTATTATCGATGTCATTAAAGAAAAAAATATCACCCATGAAAAACAAGTCACTGCATGCTTAAAGGCAGGAGGCAATTGCGGTTCTTGCTTACCTGAAATTCGAGGTCTGATCAAAGCTTGTCAAACGGAGGATGTAGAATGAAAAGAAAAATATTCAAACCCGTGAGTTACCCAGAAACTGAAGTTGTTATTTTGGCGGGTGGTCAGGCGCGCCGTATGAATGGTATTAATAAACTCTTGCAAAAATTTGATGATGAAATTCAACTCATCAAAATACACCAGCAATTGAAGTCACGTGCCAGTAAGGTATGGGTCAATAGCCATCGAGATCATTCCATTTATGAGCGGTTGATTCCATCGATTGGCTTTTTTGAAGATGAGGCAACAGGCTTTCAAGGGCCCTTGATGGGGATGAAAAGTGCATGGACACATGTGCAATCAGACTATCTGCTGTTCGTACCCTGTGATGTGACTTTTATTCCGAAAAAAGTGTTTTCACGGCTACATCAGGCGATGCAACAAGATCCGAACTGTGGTGTCGTTATTGTAGAAATCAATGACCGTGCACTGTATCCGTTTTGTTTGTTAAAACGGAGCAGTTTGCCGACATTGATTCAGCACCTTGAGCAAAATCAGCGCAGTTTAAGGCAGTGTTTTGCAGATCTGCACCCACAAGTGGCACGATTTAAAAATCATGCACTGTTTTTTCATAGCATCAACTCTTTGGATGAGCTACAACAGCATCGGCAACTCAATTTTTTATGAATACCTCAGATATTGAAGAGAGGAGGTTTGTGTCGAGAGTAGAAGATGTTGCCATAAACTGATTTGACTGTTTAAATAAAAATCTATAAAAGAACCAAATAAGTATTCATGTTGATACTAAATTTATTATAAAAACAATCATTTGAAATAAATTTAGAGGGAGTCGTTATTTTATTTAGATTATAAATGTATGCAGCAGTGATCACTCATTGCGGCGGTGAACTGAAATACTCAAAATTTAGAAAGTGCACAAAGTTGGAACAGTTATTGCAAAATATACTTCAGAAAATAGGGCGTGAAATATGAACTGCACCCACATCGCTCAAAGGACGCATAGGTAAGACAGATGAACAGCATGACCCATGTATCTGCAGTTAGAGTATTCCAAGATCAGTTTGGACGTGAAAAGCGCAAACTACGAATCTCGGTGACGGATCGTTGTAATTTTAAATGCGTCTATTGCATGCCAGAACATCCCGAATGGATGAAAAAACACGACTTGCTCAGCTTTGAAGATCTTTATCGTTTTTGCAAATTTATGGTGCAGCATGGCGTTGAGCAAATTCGTATCACGGGGGGTGAACCGTTGATGCGCCAAGGTGTGGTACATTTTATCGAACAGTTACAAAGCCTAAAAAAACAGGGGTTGAAGCGTATTTCCATGACCACCAATGGTCATTATTTAAAACAATATGCCGTTGCTTTAAAGCAAGCAGGGTTAGATGATTTAAATATTAGTCTAGACAGTTTAGATGCCGAGCAATTTCAACACCTCACCAAGAAACAACTACATACAGTGTTGGAAGGCATTCAGGCTGCACAACAGCTTAGTTTTAACATCAAAATCAATACTGTGCTGATGAAGGGCATCAATGATGATCAAATTGTCCCTTTGGTGCAGTGGGCAAAGCAGCAAAAGGTAGAACTGCGTTTTATTGAGTTTATGCCTTTAGATGGCGATCAAAATTGGTCGCAAGCCGATGTCGTCACTGAACAAGAGATTTTGTCCCAACTCAGCTCGCAATTTACGGTGCAAGTGCTTGAAGGACAAGGTGCCAATCCAGCGCGTAGTTATCGGGTAGATGGTGGGAAGGTTGGGATTATCTCTACCATTAGCAACTCGTTTTGTGGGGAATGTGATCGACTGCGGTTGAATGCGCAAGGTGAGTTTTATAATTGTCTTTTTGCCAAGCAAGGCTTAAATTTAAAGTCAGACATTCAACAACTTGCCCAAATCAATCAGCATGAAGCCTTTGTTTTAGAGGGGAAACTTTCAACTTATGTTTGGCATAAAGAGCAAGGCTTTCATGCTATTCAAAAACAGCAATTGCATCAACCTGTGCGAAAAATCAGTATGCATATGATTGGAGGTTAGGATGACTCAGGAATTAAACAACGTGATTAGAGTGAAGATCGAAGCTTTTGGTGCGATTGAACGGCAGTTACCCCCCAATTTAATGCTGCAATGTGAGCCTGATTCATCAGTTGCAGCGGTATTAAAGGATGTCGTTGCTCAATACCCAGCTGTCCACACATTATTGGAGCGCTGTGCCTGTGCAATGGGTGAAGACATTATTCCAAGGCAGACTATTTTAAGTCGAGATTGTACTTTGGTATTGTTGTCCCCTGTGGCAGGAGGTTGATATGGAATTAAAACAATTTCCGCGGATTCAAACAGTGGTTTTTAGTCAAAATGACTTTGATGGCATCCAACATTTTCCTGAGTGTGGTGGCATTGGCATATTCATTGGCACAGTGCGGAATCACCATCAAGGTAAAGCTGTAAAAGCATTGAAATATACCGCTTATGCACCTGTCGCTGAAAAAATGATTCGTCAAATTGAACAAGAAATCCAATTAAAATATGGCGTGTCTTATGTTCGGGTGGTGCATCGTATTGGTGCTTTAGATATTGGTGATACTGCGATTATTGCGATGGCTTATGCCGCGCACCGTCGTGAAGCCTTTCAAGCCTGTGAGGAAGCAGTAGAGCGGGTGAAACATGAAGTTCCTGTCTGGAAAGAGGAGTTTTATGTGGATGGTACCAGTCAGTATGTCGAGGGTTGCTGTATTCGAACAGATCATGAGGTGCCAAAACCTCATAGCCATGAGCATTGCGAGCATGTACATGTTCATGTTCATCCTTAGCACAGTGCGTCATGTAGTGCCAATATTTACCAGTAACCCCTTTCAGATCTGAATAAAGGAAATTTAGTAATAGTTGAGTATGAATGAAAAGTGGCGAGATAATTGAAAGAAAAATCTTCTGAAAACTTTATGAAAAATAATGCTTAGGTTAAGATGATCCATTCTTATATTTGAAGTCTTTTGAATCGCTATGCAACCATTTGTTCTATATAACTCAGAGCAACGCAAAAAAGTAGAATTCGTACCTCGTGTTGAGGGGCATATTGATATGTATGTCTGCGGTATGACGGTGTATGACTACTGTCATATTGGACATGCGCGCGTGATGGTTGCATTTGACTATATTATTCGCTTCCTGCGTAGCCAAGGTTGGAGCGTGAAATATGTACGTAACATTACCGACATTGACGACAAAATCATTAAACGTGCCAATGAAAATGGCGAGTCGATTACTCAACTGACAGACCGCTTTATTCAAGCGATGAATGAAGATGCTGAAAATCTAGGCTGTTTACATCCAGACGAAGCACCGCGTGCAACGGACTATATTGATCAAATGCAAAGCATGATTGGTAATCTGGTTGAAAAGGGTACAGCTTATCCATCTGCCAATGGTGATGTGTATTTCCAAGTGGAAAAATTCGCCAAGTATGGTCGTCTTTCGGGTCGTAAACTGGAAGATATGCAGGCGGGTGCATCTGAACGTGTCGATGTTGAAGTTGAGAAAAAACATCCCTTTGACTTTGTACTTTGGAAACATGCCAAAGAAAATGAACCTGCATGGGCTTCGCCGTGGGGCAAAGGTCGTCCGGGCTGGCATATTGAATGTTCTGCGATGTCGACTTGCTGCCTAGGGAACCATTTTGACATTCATGGTGGTGGTTCAGACTTGATGTTCCCGCACCATGAAAATGAAATTGCACAGTCTGAGGCTTCAACTGGCGAGCAGTATGTCAACTACTGGATGCATGTCGGTTTCATCAACGTTGATGGCGAGAAAATGTCGAAGTCATTGGGCAATTTCTTTACCATTCGTGATGTGATGGATAAGTTCCATCCTGAAGTGATTCGCTACTTCATTGTGTCATCACACTATCGTAGCCCTGTGAACTTCTCTGATGTTGCCTTAAAAGAAGCAAAAACAGCACTGTCACGTTTCTATCATTCATTCAAAGCTTATCAACAAGCCTATGGTGATACGCAAGTCGATACCTTAGATGAAACATTGCTTGAGCGTTTCAATAGTGCCATGCGTGATGACTTCAATACCGCTGAAGCCATTGCGGTATTGTTTGAAGTGAACAAAGAATTGAACCGTGCCGTGAAAGAGCAACAAGCGGAACAAGCGGCGATTTACTATGCAACTTTGCGTCATTTAACCAATACTCTAGGTTTGGTTCAGCACAATGTTGAAGAATTCCTGAAGTCTGATATTGGGCAAGAGGCTTTGGCTTTGTCTGAAGAGCAAATTGAAGATTTGATTCAACAACGTCAAGATGCGAAAAAAGCCAAAGAATTTGCCAAAGCGGATCAAATTCGTCAGTCCTTGTTAGATCAAGGTGTGGTTTTGGAAGACACTCGCCAAGGGACAATCTGGCGTCGTGCTGATTAATTCAGCAATTGCATTATAGAGTGTTGACAGTTTGATGAAACTCTCTATAATGCACATCCATATTGCGGGAATAGCTCAGTTGGTAGAGCACAACCTTGCCAAGGTTGGGGTCGCGAGTTCGAGTCTCGTTTCCCGCTCCAAAATTTAAAAAGCCTCAAGTTTAACTTGGGGTTTTTTTATGCCTGTAATTTGAGTGTGTTGAAAA
>NZ_JBUEBA010000002.1:1148562-1149965 GCF_058107045.1 Acinetobacter sp. AB03
CCAAAATTAAATTTATTTAAATCAGATGCTTACATATTTATGCAACAAAGCCCATTGGTACACTAAGGCAGCAAATCAGTAATAATCCGGACAACGCCACGTTCAACAGGGGCCTTACCTGTAACCTCACCAATTTGCTCGCAAATGACGACGGTTTCGCCTTTTTTCACCAAGCGAGCAAGGTAGCCTTCAGCTGCATGGTAAGGAACGCCTGCCATAGGGATGGGTTCACCATTGGCTTTGCCACGATGGGTCAGGGTAATCCCGAGAAGTTTAGCGGCCTTGTGTGCATCTTCAAAGAACAGCTCGTAGAAGTCACCCATACGATAGAACATCAAAGAGTGCGGATGTTGCATTTTGACGCCCATGTACTGTTGCATCATGGGTGTGAGTGTGGACAAATCAGTTATGATTCCCGAATTGCTCATGTAGGTGAAATCCTTAAATCTTTGAAAATGCACAATATAAAAATAGACCGAGCGACACCGCTTACCGTGTGTATTTATGCGCTATGAACAGCTATTGTATGAATGGCAATATCTTAGCAAAATTGAAAACGACTAAACAATAAATCATCTATAAAGCGAACAGTTGTTAAACAGCCAAGTGATTATTGCTGTAGGCATTAGGTGTAAAGCAAAAATAAAAAAGCCTAAACATCTGTTTAGGCTTTTTAAGATTTAAGGCTTATACAGACCGAGTTCAGTCAGCTGCAACCGTAGGATACGACGTAACTCAAGAACAGCTTCAGGCGTTTCTTGAATAGAATGTCCACCTTTAATAATCTTCTCAGACAATGCACCATCTAGATGGGCACTCGTATAAGGCACGACATCGTCTGTAATGATATTGATGTCATCACTTTTGGTCGCATTCCCCATGATGCTGTGGAATTTCATGCCTTTGTATGGAACGACGTTTTTAGTTAACCGAGTGAAGTTAGAGTTCTTGCTGAGATCACTTGGCCCATTTTGTATGAGTCCATTATCTACATCTTTAATAAATTCTTGTAGGTCAGGGTCACTACTTTGTATAACATCGGTCAGTGCCCCCAAAAATGCACCTGGTAGACGAATGACTTTACGCGCCGCGAGGGTAAACCAGCGGTCAGCAAACTCTGTCCCACGATGTGGCGCTGCTAAGAAAATGGCCCGACTGAAATTTGGAATCGGTTGAATGTCGAGGCGCGATTTAAACAGAGGATCATTTTTAAATTGTTGCACACGTCGATTGGGTAGCAGTTTCATTGCCGCAGGGGTTAAGTCAGCATCGCTTACCAAAAGCCGCGCAATAATACCGCCCATACTATGACCCACTAGCACGGCATCCTTTTTGGCAGGCGCTTTGCTATCGACCAAATTAAAACTTTGTTGAATGATTGCATAGATTTGGAAACGACTTTC
>NZ_JBUEBA010000002.1:1150065-1178916 GCF_058107045.1 Acinetobacter sp. AB03
CAAAATTGGCATATTGGTCGAGTAGAACACTTGCCAGACTTGATAGTGTTCACGTAGCACGGGATCGCCCATGACATCATTCGTCAAACGAATCCATGCCTCTGGACTACTGGCTAGTCCGTGAACGAGCACCACCACTTTTTTATTTGGGTTGTACGGCTCAAGCATGTATAGGTGCGGCATAGTGAGGCGTGCATCACGATCAATCAGTGATAAATACGCGGCTTTACCTAAATTGTTTTGTGCCAACCATAAGCCATAAGGCGCAGAAAAGTTTGCAGCAAGAGGGTAACTTTTGCCTGCAATTTTCGCAGATTCAAACTTATAGGGATCATAAGCTGAGATTTCAAACTCAGGGTTGTTTAAGATCTCATCGATATTGGATGCAGAGCGTGGTTGTGCGGTAATAGTCGCTGCTAAATAACGGGCATTGTGAATGTTAGGATTACGACCATTGGTGTACTGATAATGCAGTGGATCGACAATATATTTGGCTTTTTCTGGTGAGGTGTCATTGTGCTCGGGTGGGAGGACAATCAGAAACTCTGAACCAAAACCATCGCGACGTGTGATAGAGCGTAGGCCTGAAAAGTTCATATTGTAAGTTGACATCAGTTGTTCAACTTGACGGTTTTTTAAAAGTGGGTAGTTGTCATAATTTATGCGGTAAATACTTTGCCCCACTTTTATTTGATTGCCGACTTCAGATGGCCCATGGCGTAAGCGATAACTATTTACAAGCTTAGCGATAGCTTGGTTATAAAAGTCACGGAGTTGGACTTGACGGTTATCAAAAATACGGTCTTGCGGGCCACGTTTGGTGTTAAACATGTAGGCATAACTATAGCGAATGCTTTTATCCAGCATGCCGAGTTGTTGATCTAGGCAGCTTTGGTAGTTTTGTTTTTGCAGTGCCTGTTTTTCTTCAGACTGTGTCTTGGCTAAAATACTGACTTTACAGGCAGATGATTTTTCTAAGGAAAGTGCTTTAGCGAGATACAGCTCGCTGGCAGTAGAGAGGAGCTGTTCATCCTGAATTTGTGGAATCTGTTTGAGTTCGCTGACACATTCTTCAGGTTGCTCTGAACAGATTTTGGCTTCTCTGAAAATAATTTATTTAAATGTGAAATTATCTTGGTGTTTCAGCCCATAATTTTGACAAAAATATGCTTAAATTATTCATCTTCATTTGTGATTAAAATTGTGTTTCTTCAACCCCATAGCACTGTAGTACCGACCGAAGCTCGAGACTATCCTGAATGGCATTTGGGACGAGAACGCTAT
This sequence comes from Acinetobacter sp. AB03, assembly GCF_058107045.1. NCBI lineage: Bacteria > Pseudomonadati > Pseudomonadota > Gammaproteobacteria > Moraxellales > Moraxellaceae > Acinetobacter > Acinetobacter sp. AB03. The sequence goes on from NZ_JBUEBA010000002.1 coordinate 1,151,350, forward strand.
GCACTTTGGTATATTGAAGTGGATGATCCCGTTTTGATCAACTATTTAAAACAGCTTCGTGAGCAGTTTTCAGATCTACTTTATCAACCAAACCAACGGCAGTTCCATATCACTTTATTTGTTGCTGGTTTTTGGGTGGAACAGGTGACACAGTCGGATGACTTTAGTCGAGCGCAACTGACTCAGCAGATTGAACGCCTTAAAAATTTAAAACTAGAATCTTTTCAGTTACAGATGGGTGAATTAAATAGTTTTGAAAGTGCCTTATTTTTAAAAGTGGCTGATACTGAAGGCTTTTTGGATCAAATTAGAAAAACATTGCTGCATACCTCGCAGGAAGTTGCGGCATTAAGTTATTGCCCACATATTACATTAGGTCTATACCGTGAAGCGGTGAGTAGTGATCATGTATTGGCACGGATGGCTGAAATTGAAGCTATCAACTCTAGCTTAAATGTCTCAAAGCTCACGTTTGGTTTTTATCAGTCCCATGTCCTACAAGGGCCATTGTTTTCACGTACACAAATTGAGTTGGAGAATGCGCAATGCAACTGATTTTAGGTGGTGCACGTTCGGGGAAAAGCCGCTTGGCGGAGCAGATTGCCCAACAGTTGGCGCAGCCTGTGGTTTATGTGGCAACTGCACAAGCCTTGGATGCAGAGATGCAAGTGCGTATTCAACACCATCAGCAACAACGACCCGAAGATTGGGGGCTGTGTGAAGAACCCACTTATCTTGCCGAGCAGTTGGTCAAATTAGACCGTCCAAACCAAACTATTTTGGTTGATTGCCTGACCTTATGGATGAGTAATTTACTGATGCATGCTGACCCAGATTTGCAAGTTCAAGAATGCCAGAAGTTGTTAGATGTTGTCGGAAATTTACAGTCCGAGCTGATTTTAGTGAGTAATGAAACAGGCCTAGGTGTGGTTCCAATGGGACAAATCAGCCGTCGCTTTGTTGATGAAGCAGGGCGATTGCATCAGCAGTTAGGTCAAATTGCAACAAAAGTGGTGTTCTGCGTAGCAGGATTTCCAATGATTTTAAAAGGAGAGCAAGTGTGAGTTGGTGGTTAGAAGCATGTCAAAGTCCGAGTGAGTCTGTATTGGCTCAAGCCCTAGCACGCCAGTCACAGTTGACCAAACCGACAGGCTCGTTGTCGGAGCTTGAATCGGTTGCAGTGACTTTAGCTAGTTTGCAAAATACTGTAAAACCCAAGATAGACCGCCCATGGATTACAATTTTTGCAGGTGATCATGGAGTGATGGAAGAAAATATTTCTGCCTACCCACAAGCGGTGACACGTCAAATGTTGCAGAACTTCGCAACTGGCGGGGCATGTATTAGTGTGATTGCCAAAGAGTATCAAGCCAAGTTACAAGTCATCGACTGTGGTTCAGTCGGTGAGGCGTATGAATATGTCGGGGTTGAACGCCACTGCATCCGTGCTGGGACGGCGAACTTTGCTCAAACTCCAGCCATGACTGAGGCTGAATGTGAAGCTGCTTTTGCTTTGGGGCAAAAAAGTGTGGAAGATGCCATCGCTTATGGGGCAGATATCTATGTCGCGGGTGAGATGGGCATTGGAAATACCTGTTCAGCCTCAGCCGTGGCTTGTTTTTTATTGGCTGAACCCGCTGAAAAGCTCACGGGTGTTGGAACAGGTATCCGTACTGAACAATTGATACATAAAAAACAGGTGATTGACCAAGCACTTTCACTGCATGCGCAATATGTCGGGAATGATCCGTTTAAAGCCTTATGTGCGGTGGGTGGGCTTGAAATTGCAGCCATGACAGCCGCGTATATTCGCTGTGCGCAATTGGGGCTGCCAATGGTGGTAGATGGGTTTATCAGTACTGTTTCGGCATTGCTCGCAGTACGTTTAAATCCAGACGTTCGCGCTTGGATGCTTTTTGGGCATCAGTCGGCTGAATATGGTCATGTACGTTTATTAGAAGAACTTAAAGCAATGCCTTTATTGAAGTTGAATCTGCGTTTAGGTGAAGGCAGTGGAGCAGGAGCTGCACTTGGGCTGATCAAACTCGCCTGTCACTTACACAATGAGATGGCAACATTTGCTGAAGCAGCCGTGATTGGTGAGAAAGTTTAAGGATGTTGTATTTAGACTTCCTACGCCACGGCGAAACCAGCTTAAGCCATACCTTACGGGGTAGAACGGATGATGCTTTGACTGCGAAGGGGTGGGCGCAAATGCAGTCTACTATCGCCCAGGCTGAGCAGCTTAGGCCGGCGTGGGATGTCATTTATAGCTCACCATTACAGCGCTGCCGTCTATTTGCAGAGCAGTGGGCGGAGCAAAAACAGCTCCCTTTGTATATAGAACCGAATTTGCAAGAAATGGATTTTGGAGAATGGGAAGCTCAGCCGACCGATCGACTCTATCAACTCTACCCAGATGAATTGGCTCAATTTTGGCAAAAACCGTTAAGCTTTACACCGCCCCAGGCAGAAAGCTTATTGGCATTTAAAAGTCGTGTTCTAGAGTCTGTAGAGACCTTGACCCAACAAATGTATGCGCAGGGCTGGACACGCGCATTGATTATTTCCCATGGTGGAGTGATTAAACTCTTAAAATGCCAAGCGCTGAAGCAAAATGCTAATGACCTTTTAAAAATGTCAGCAGAGTTGGCACAGTTGAACCGTTTTGTATTCGATCAAGGGCAACTTCAGTTTATTCAAAGTGAGGACGTGTAATGACACCTTTTTGGATTGCACTGCAGTTTTTAACGACCTTTCCAGTTCGTTTAAGCGCAATGCCAACGCCTCAGCAAAATGCGCAAGCACTGTTATTTTATCCTGTAGTTGGTTTGCTCATAGGCGGCATTCTGTATGGGATTGCCCTGTTATTGCATGCTTTGCCACTTGTGCTGTTAAGCAGTGTGATTCTGGTGTTATGGATTTGGCTGACGGGTGGTTTGCATCTGGATGGTTTGGCCGATACCGCAGATGCTTGGGTCGGTGGTTTTGGCGATCAAGCACGCACACTTGAGATCATGAAAGATCCGAGTTGTGGGCCGATAGGTGTACTCAGCCTTGTCATTGTATGCATATTAAAGTGGTCTGCACTGTATGTGTTATTGCAGCAGCAGTGTTATAGCACACTCATTTTATTTCCTGCCTTAGGGCGTCTCGTGCCGCTATTTTTCTTTTTAAGCACAGACTATGTGCGTGCTAAAGGACTCGGCAGCCAGTTGGGCCAATATTTGCCACGACCAATTGCAATGGCACTTTTACTGCTGATACCTTTGGTGGCTTTGTATTGGGCATGGATTGGTGTTGTGGTGATTGCCACGTTTTATTTGGTATTGTGGTATTTGCGGTATAAATTTATACAGCGTATTGGCGGTGTGACGGGAGACACTATTGGTGCCAGTATTGAAATAATTGAATTAGCGACATTGTTTAGTTTTGTGATGGCTACTTTTTATTTAGTTTAAGTTAGGGAGTAAATAAGAGCCTCTTAGTGTGAAGGTTGTGCAGTCATACGTGGCCGAAAGAATAAATAATGAAAAGGGAGCGAGCTATATGCACTTGAAACAAAGGTCTTCCATCATCAGCAAAACACATTTGTAGATATGTTGTGAAAATCCAAAGATTTCCACGCTAGTTGCCTACAGAGATATGATAAAATTGCGAAAATTATTTTTTATGTGCTGACGTTTCATTTCGTCACACGGTTCAGGTAAAACAACGTTGAATTCTGAAAATATGTCAAATCCCATTGATTTCCAAAAAGTTGCTTTAGAAACACTAGAGATAGAGCGTCAGGCACTCTCGGTACTTGCTAAGCAAATCGATGATCGTTTTAGCCGTGCTTGTGAAATTATCTTAAAGTGTAAAGGTCGCTTAGTCATTACTGGCATGGGTAAATCAGGGCATATTGGCCGAAAAATGGCAGCCACATTTGCCTCTACAGGTACGCCATCATTCTTTATGCACCCAGGTGAAGCGGGGCATGGTGATTTAGGGATGTTGGTTGCAGGTGATGTGCTGATTGCGATTTCAAACTCGGGCAAGAGTGATGAAATCATGATGCTGATGCCTTTGATCAAATATTTGGGTGTGCCTTTAATTACCATCAGTGGTGATGAGCGTGGGCCGATGCCACAGAATGCTGATGTGGCGCTGACGTTGGGCAATATTCAAGAAGCTTGTCCATTGGGGCTAGCACCAACATCAAGTACAACGGCGACTTTAGCCTTGGGTGATGCATTGGCTGTTGCACTGTTAGATGCACGCGGGTTTACCTCAGATGACTTTGCACGCTCGCATCCTGCGGGTGCTTTGGGTAAACGCTTGTTATTACATGTGAAGCATTTAATGCACACTGGAGACGAACTACCGAAAGTGTCTCCAGATACAGCAATGAACAAAGTTCTGTACGAAATCTCTAACAAACGCCTAGGTTTAACCACAATTGTGGATGACAATGATCATCTATTGGGGATTTTTACTGATGGTGATTTACGCCGTTTGATTGATAAACAGCAAGGTTTCGATGTGAACTTGGCGGTGTCTGATGTGATGATTAAGAGCCCGCTGACGATTTCACCGGAAGCACGTGCTGTTGAAGCATTAGAGCGAATGAATGAAAAGAAAATTAACCAATTTGTCGTTGTTGATGAGAGCAATAAAGTCATTGGTGTTTTGAGTATGCATGACCTGATTCAAGCTGGGGTAAATTAAAAAATGGCTTCTTATATTTTGTTAGAACAAGCGCGTTATGTAGAAGCTCTAGTTTTGGATGTTGATGGTATTTTAAGTGATGGTTTTGTGACTTTGACCAACTCGGGGGACGAAATCAAATCTTTCGATATCCGTGATGGCTTAGGCATGAAACTGGTTCAGCAAGCTGGTGTGAAAGTGATTATTATCACAGGACGTAAAAGTCAGATCGTAGAAAAACGCATGTCTGATTTGGGCGTGGACCTTGTTTATCAAGGCCGTGAAGACAAAGGTGTTGCACTGCGCGAGGCTTGTGCAAAATTTGGTATTTCACCCGAAGATTGTTTATACATGGGTGATGACTGGCCTGACCTATCTGCATTTGCCATTGCAGGCATGAAAGTGACCGTGCCAAATGGTCATTTAGAAGTGCGTCGTCGTGCCGATTTGGTGACTCAAGCGATGGGTGGACGTGGCGCGGTACGTGAAATCTGCGATATGATTTTACAAGCCAAAGGTGTATACGAAACTTTACTTGAAAAGTACACCGCAGTCCCGCATTAATCTGTATGCATGCATGAGAGTTTAGTTAACATTTATGGATACTAAAGTTTTATATATCACTGCTGTAGCCATTGCGGCTATCAGTAGTGGTTATTACTATTACAGCGGAAAAGGGCAAAAGCTCGAGGTCGATGGTGCGCAAAGCATGACCTATTCTGCTGAACAGATCCAACTGACTCAAACAGATGAGCAGGGTCATTTATACGTCCGCGCAAAAGTAGACCGTCTTGAGCAGGATATGCAAAAGAAGACCTCTAAGTTAGAAAACTTAAATGCTGAGATGTATAAAGATGGAAAAGTGGATGCAACTTTCTATGCCAAGCAAGCCAATGGTATTAACGACAACGAAAAAGTCGTTCTGACAAACCAAGTGGTTGCAAAGAAAATGTTGGATCAAGGTCAGATGCAGTTTGAGACAGCAGAACTGACTGCGTTTCCACAGACGCGTGAACTTGAATCTCAGCATCAAGTGGTTGTTACGACACCACAAGCCGAATTTGTCAGTCAGGGCTTAAAAGCGAATTTAAATACGGGTCAATATGACTTTTTCCATATTCGAGGGAAGTATGAACCATAATCCAAAATTTTCTATTTCGAAAACTTTCCTCAAGCAAACACTTGCACTGAGTTTAGGTGTGGCTGTTTCAACTTTTGCTTTGGCGCTGCCAAGTGACCGTAGTAAAGCGATTTCGTTGGTTGCAGATCGTGCGACTTTTAATGAAAAAACGGGTGTAACGACGTACACGGGCAATGTCATCATTGAACAGGGCACGATGAAACTACAAGCGGATTCGATTGTTGCCAATTTAAATCAAACCCGTCAAATTAGCACCATTACGGCCAATGGTAAGCCTGCACGTTTCCAGCAGCAAGTCAGTACCAATAAAGGTATTGCTAAAGGTCAGGCGCAAAAGATTATTTATAATGCAGAAACAGGCATTATTACCTTATCGGGTAGTGCACTTCTAGAACAAGATGGTGCCAGTATTCGTGGTAATACATTGCGTTATAGTATGAACAAAGGTGATATCGAAGCGATTGGCACACCAAATAACAGTGGTTCGTCGAGTGGTCGTGTTCAAATTGTGATTCCACCTTCAGGTTCTCAATCCTTCCCAGGAGCGCGTGACTAATGGAGCAAACTCTCAATCAGCCACAAACCCTATGTATTAAGCATCTCGCGAAAAACTACAGTAAGCGTTGGGTAGTGAAAGATGTATCTTTTAGCATGCAAAGCGGACAAATCGTAGGTTTACTGGGTCCGAATGGTGCAGGGAAAACTACCAGCTTCTATATGGTGGTTGGACTGGTGCGTATGGACAAAGGCGAAATTCATCTTGATGACCTAGACATGTCTGATTTGGCCATGCATGAACGTGCGCGTAAAGGCATTGGTTACTTACCTCAAGAAGCCTCAATTTTTAGAAAACTCACTATTTCTGAAAATATTATGTCGATTTTGGAAACGCGCAAAGATCTAAATAAAGAACAACGTAAACAGCGTTTGCATGAATTGCTGGCTGATTTCAAAATTAGCCATATTAAAGATTCATTGGGTATGAGTGTGTCAGGTGGTGAACGTCGTCGTGCTGAAATTGCACGTGCACTGGCAGCCGATCCAAAATTTATGTTACTCGATGAGCCTTTTGCTGGGGTTGACCCAATTTCAGTGGGTGACATTAAAGATATTATTCGTACTCTAAAAGACCGCGGCATTGGCGTTCTTATTACGGATCATAACGTTCGTGAGACTTTGGCGATTTGTGAACGTGCTTATATCGTGAGTGAGGGTGCGGTGATTGCTGAAGGCTCTCCAGATGAAATCTTAGCCAATGAAACCGTGCGTCAAGTTTACCTTGGTGATGATTTCACTGTATAAGATTATTCTGCGCCAATGAAAATAATTGGCGCAGATTTTCCCCCCAATATGTTTAATCGATCTCTTTGCATTGAATTAAGAATAGGGCATCCCTTTATATTCAAACTGCGCGCTCTACCATCCTTTTGAAATCGCTTTTTCAGCATGCTCCACAGTATGCATATCTCTTTATTTTATGTGGGCTTAAAGCGAAAAGCTATTTTCATACGATAGCTGATTGAAAGTACGTTATAATTTTTTGTGAAATTTTTAAAAATTATGCTATGCCATTTACCATCTCTAGTTTAGTGAGCTATGAAGAAGACATTAAGAAAAGTCGTTTTCAAGCTTTTGCTGTGCCTGTTGAAAATGAACAAGCCGTTAAAGATTTTCTAGAGCAATATAAAGATATCAGCACCACGCATCAGTGTTGGGCATGGAAAATTGGTCATAATGTTCGTTTCAATGATGACGGTGAACCCTCAGGTACCGCAGGTCGTCCTATTTTGGCCACCATTGAAGGCAATGAACTCACCAATGTTTTGGTTTTGGTCAATCGTTGGTATGGTGGCGTCAAGTTAGGCACAGGCGGGTTGGTACGTGCTTATGGTGGAACTGCAAGACAGTGTTTACTGTTGGCTGAAAAAATAGAACTCATTGAGAAGAAAAAAGTGCATTTTGCCTGCCAATTTAATGAATGGGCAATTTTCCAGTACGAGCTGAATAGCCAGCAGATTGAGTTTAATGAGCAATATACTGAGGATGGCGTGCTTGTAGAGGCTTTATTACAAGTGCATCAGATTGAAGCGCTCGCACTTAAAATACAAGATGTGACCCGTGGACGTGAGGCCTTAAAAATTGTGGATGACCATCATGACTGATCCCTTATTAAAATATCGTGAGCAGCATAAGCATCGCTTAAACTATATGCCCTGGTTGTATTGGTCGCTCAAGCCTAAAAACCGTGTGTGGGCTGAAGCATGGCAGCAAGAATACCAAGCTTATCTAATGGAAATGGAAACCGTTGAAATTGGTCAAAACTGTTTTATTTCTCCATTGGCACACATATTTGCAGAGCCTGGCCGCAAAATTGTCATTGGAGACAACACTTTTATTGCTGCCGATTGTACTTTGCATGGGCCTTTAGAGATTGGCAGTGAAGTTGCGATTAACCATCATTGTATTTTAGATGGTGGTCGTGTGGGGATTAAGTTACATGATCAAGTGCGTATTGCGGCCTATTGTCACTTGTATGCCTTTGATCATGGCATGGCACTTAGCGATCCAATTTATCAACAACCTGTGCGTTCACAAGGGATAGAAATTGGACGGGATGTTTGGTTGGGTGCGCATGTGGGCGTGAAAGATGGGGTGAAAATTGGTGCACATGCTGTGGTGGGAATGAATAGTATGGTAACCAAAGATATCGCCGAGCAATCGATTGTTGCTGGCAATCCTGCACAGTTTATCCGTTTACGTGATTAAGATATCAAAGAATATTGAACATTTATCAATACTTAATTACATAAAAACCTGCCATCAAAAAAAAAGATATGCTAAGTTTAGAACAACAATGAGACCTTATACCAAATGCGGTGTAATGAGAGGCGATAATGAAACGAGTCATTGCATGTATTGATTCTTCCCCTTGTATCAATGCCCTAGCAGAAGCTGCGGCGTGGATTGCAAAACAGACGGGGCGGGAATTGGTCCTTTTACAAGTTTTGGATTATTATCCTGCAAGTTATCACTTAGGTGAAATTAGCGGGGTAATTGGATTTGAAAGCAATGCAATGTTGCTCAAAGAGTTGGCTGAATTAGAGCAAAAACAAAGTGAACTTGCGCTCAGTTATAGTAATAATTTACTTGATCATATTTCTAAACTTATTCTCGAAACGCATGGCCTACATACAACGCATATTCAAGAAAAGGGTGACTTTCTAGAGCAAAGTTTTAACTTATTGCATGAAGATGACATTGTGGTGATTGGCCGTGTGGGTGAGAAATCGGCTGAACGCAATAAACCATTGGGCAGTAATGTTGAAAACTTTATCCGTGGTGCAAACTGTACCGTCATGACGGTAGGTGATAGCTTTAAGCCACCTACGCGCTTTATCTTTGCCTACGAGTATTCACCGACGTGTGTGAAGATGATGAAACGGATTGCACAAAGTGATTTACTGCGCCTCTTACAATGCCATTTGGTCTATGTCGGTGACCACCCTGAAATTTTAAGAGAGCCTGAACAATATCTGAAAGATGCAAATTTGGATGTGATTACAGAATATCGTTACGGCGACGTGGCTGAAAATATTTTGGAATACCAAAATGAGCATGGCATACAACTGATTGTGCTCGGTGCGTTCAGCCACAGTAAAATTCATCAGTTCTTCTTGGGCAGTATTGCAACCACCATTTTTAGGAATGCCAAAGTTCCTTTACTGGTTGCCCGTTAATTTAGAGTGATTTATCTAAATTGGAACTGTTTTATCCATAGTTATCCGCAATAATTGTGGATAACTATATGGACAGTAAATGTAAGTTTATAATTTATATAAGCTTAAATTAATCGATTGTTTTTTAATCTAAGTTTTGGCTTATTTTACAATGGCTAAGGCAAATCCATCATGTCCTTTGCTACCGACCGTTTGAAGTGCGGTGCATGACAAAATTTTCGGATGGTTTTGCATCGCTTTGAACATATCTCGAATCCCTTCAATACTTGGTTTATGATTTTCAGGATTGATAATATCGCCTGCACGAATCACGTTATCAAGGAAAATCAAAGTACCTGAATGAGATAGGTTCAGGCTTAATTCCAAATATTCTGGGTAGCTTTGTTTATCGGCATCGATAAAAATAAAGTCGAAAGGTTCAATATCTGCGGGCAGTGATTTAAGGATATCTGCTGCACGTCCACATTTGAGTTCAATGGTTTGTTTGAGCTGAGCTTTGTCGATATTTTCTTGACCCATCGCGGCATGCGTATCACGACCCTCAATCGTTAAAATATAGCCGTCTTCAGGTAAAGCACGCGCTAACCACATGGTGCTATAGGCGGCAAAAGTGCCGAGCTCCAATACCCGCTTACATTGATTCATTTGAATCAGCATTTGTAAAAGCATACCTTGGTTGGGTGCAACAGCTAAGTGATCTGGAAAACCATGCTTCTCTGTATTTTCTAAAGTTTGCAGTAGAATTGGGTCTTCAGGAATTAAATGTGCATCGATATAGTTATCAATCTCTGTCCACATTTGTTGCATAGCATGTTCACCTTGGTTGCGATGTGGAGCATTTTAAACTTTTATTTTCAGAGTGCAATTTATCCGACCATATTTGTTGAAATCAATGCTCAAAAAAAGAGGTCATATTGACCTCTTTTAAATTTTTAAAAACTAGTAACTACACATCGAAGAATTGCGACTGAGGTCTGGGCCCCATGTACGATATCCTTGGGTATCAATGTGAATCTGACCAGAAGCATATAAACCTAAGCCCATGTTCAAGCTCTGACCATGTTGGGTCCAAAATTGGCATAGACGATATTTTGTATTTTCAATATAAGCATAATCTTCAGGTTGTGGGTTTTCAGACCCAATTCGAAAATCGATAGCAGAATTGAATAAGTGGCGTGACGAGTTTGCACCGCCAGCACATTGGTTTAAAGGCAGATCACGATAAACTGAAGTGACTTCAAAATCGGTCAGTACTTTGGCTGCAACTAAATATTTGAACACTTTTAAGGTCGCAATTTGGTTTTTCCAAAGTTCACGATTGGGCACCATATATTGTGCTCGACCACATTTTTGCCAGTCACGCGCTGTTCTGAGTAGTTCAAAGCTTGGGATGATATTTCCGACACCATTACGTTCAAGAAAAACTTCATACTCACGTACGCGTGCTAGCGTGTCACCGACAGACATCCAAGCATTGTAGGTATAAGGAATAATTTTAGGTGGAGCAGGGCGGTCAAAAATAATTTTCTCTTGTGGGATAAAAATACGTTTTCCATCAGGAGTTGTGATGGTCTGGCCTTTGTGAGATGAAGTCGTACAGCCAATCATCACTAAGGGGATTATGCTAACCGCAAATAATCCCTTTAAAAATTTCTTCATTATAGAAATCAAATATTTAAAAAATACGCCTATTATTTTAATCCAAATTTGTGAGGAAAAATTGGAAATATTGCAATCAAATGTGTGTTTTAGGTATAAAAAAAGATCAGCTTATGCTGATCTTTTTGTGGCTTACTTTTCTAAGTATTGTAACTTATCTGCTTTACCATTCCATTCTTCACGGTCAGCAGGTTGGTCACCAATCTGGGTGATGTTTGGCCAAGTTTGTGATAACTCAGCATTTAGTTCAATAAATACTTCTTGACCTTCTGGCAGTTCATCTTCAGAGAAAATTGCATTTGCTGGACATTCAGGTTCACAAAGTGCGCAATCGATACATTCATCCGGATTGATCACTAGAAAGTTTGGACCTTCATAGAAACAGTCTACTGGACAAACTTCTACGCAGTCTTGATATTTACATTTAATACAATTTTCAGTGACAACAAAGGTCATGGCGAAGGCTACCTAAAAATATGGTTCTAATAACTAATGTGTATTTTAGGCAAAAACAGCACCAACTAACAATTGCTTTTATTGATATTTGTTATTTATATGCATGAAATAAGACTATGTTTATGATTTTTATTAGAATGTGTATTGATTTTAAAGGGGTTTTTATGGGAGAAATCGAGCTTTAAGAAATTATAGAAAACAATAACTTAAATAATAGTTTTTTAGGTGCAACTTATGTCACATCTGCAAATGGTAAAGAGATTCCAATATCAAAATCATTCCATGTAATTTTTGATCTGAATGCATAGAACTTAGTCATTTATGAGTTGGTATTACTAATCCATTAGTGAACTGATTGACCTGTATAAAAATTAAGTATGATTGAGTTTCTTGCTGTTAAATTTGATAAAAACTGAATATTCTGCTGAAAACCGCTTTTAACAATAAAAGAGACCGTCATTTTGACGGTCTAAATGGGTTACAAAAATAGAAAACTACTATGAATGTAACTGATCTTTTAATGCATAAAGCTGCTGTAAAGCTTCACGTGGGCTTAAGTTATCGACATCAATGCTCTTGAGTAGTTCAAGTGCGGCAGAAGGTTTCTCAATTTCGACCACACGTTCAATGATTTCAAGTTCAGGCGTTTCTATCGCGGCAAACAAATCATTTTGAACGACTTTAGGTTTTTGCAGTTGTTGCTTCTCTAAAATTTTCAGACGATTTTGTGCTTCTTTGATCACACTGGCAGGAATACCAGCCAATTTTGCTACCTGTAAGCCGTGACTTTGGCTCGCTGGCCCATGTTGGACTTTATGTAACAAAATGAGGTTGCCGTTGAGTTCTTTTGCGGTGACATGGTAGTTATCAATAGCAGTTTCTTTGGCCAGTTCGGTCAGTTCAAAGTAGTGTGTGGCAAATAAACATAAGCATTTAATGCGTTTGGTTAAGTCAAGTACGCAAGCCCATGCCAAAGATAAACCATCATAGGTACTGGTGCCACGACCAACTTCATCCATCAAAACCAGTGACTGATTGGTTGCATGATGTAGGATTTGCGAGGTCTCGGTCATTTCCACCATAAAGGTCGATTTGCCTGTAGATAGGTCATCTGCAGAACCAATACGGGTAAAGATTCGATCAATAGGGCCTAAGACTGCTGATTGGGCTGGTACATATGAGCCACAATAGGCCAATAGGCTAATTAAAGCCGTTTGACGCATAAAGGTTGATTTACCCCCCATGTTAGGACCCGTAATAATGGCCATACGGTGGTTAAAATCAAGTGTCGTGTCATTCGGTGTAAATGAGGCTTTGTTCAAAGCCTCAACCACTGGATGACGTCCCGCAATAATTTTAACCCCAATTTCTGGACTATACTCAGGACGCGACCAATTGCGTAAGCGAGCCTGATGCGCAAAGTTAGCTAAGAGGTCGATCTGCGCAATAGCGCTGCTCATCATTTGTAAATGACCAATATCGGCTCGGAGTTCATCTAAAAGCATTTCGAACAGCATTTTTTCGCGGGCTAATGCACGGGACTCACTCGAAAGTACCTTATCTTCAAAGGTTTTCAGCTCAGGCGTGATATAACGCTCAGCATTTTTTAAGGTCTGACGACGAATGTAGTGATCAGGTGCTTGCTCGGCTTGCGCACGGGTCAATTCAATGTAATACCCGCTGACACGGTTATAGCCAATTTTTAAGGTCGAAATGCCAGTATTTTGACGTTCTTGAATTTCAAGGTCGATCAAGTACTGTCCTGCATGATCGCGGATTTTACGTAGTTCATCGAGTTCATGATCAAAACCTTCCGCTATCACATTTCCATCTCGTAAAAGCACAGGTGGATGTTCAACGATGGCAGACATTAAACGTTGATGTAAGCCATGGAAATCACCCAATTCCTCATTCAATTGGGTAATGAGTGCGGACTGTTTGCTTTGGATCACGGGTTGAATGGCATGACGTAAATAAGGGACTTGCGCACAGGCTTGGCGCAGTTGCACTAAGTCACGCGGACGGGCGCTACCTAAAGCCACCCGACTGAGGACACGTTCGATGTCTCCAATCTCTTTTAATACTAAACGGACTGGTGATTCATGGTAACCATCCACAAGACTCTTGGTGGCATCTAAACGTGCGTCTAAGAGCTTGGTATCACGTAACGGTTGCATCAGTGTACGACTAAGTAAACGTCCACCCATGGCTGTTTGACAGTCATTGATGAGTTGGAATAATGACGTGCCGTGTTCAAACAGAGGCTCAACTAGCTCTAAGTTTCTACGTGTCACAGGGTCAAGCGCAATGAAATCACTGCTTTGTTCAAGCTGAATAGAGCGAATATGCGGTAAGGCTGTTTTTTGCGTTTCTTTGGCATAATGAATCAGGGATGCTGCTGCTGCTTTGGCAAGTGGCAAATGGTCAATACCGAAACCGGCTAAAGTCGATACTGCAAACTGATCACATAAAGTTTTTTGTGCATTGTTTAGGTTAAAGTCGACATTTGGACGGCGTGTCACAGAGCAGTCGAGCAGTTTTTTAATGTGTTCAATGATATTGGGGTCGACAATATTTTCATCGACCAAAATTTCACTTGGCATGAGGCGAGACAGTTCAATACCGAGTTGTTCAAGTTGGAACTCTTGTTGCTGAACTTTGAATAAACCTGCACTCAAATCTAACAGTGCAATACCAATTTCGTTTTGTTGTACGCAAAGAGCGACAAGGTTTGAACTTTGATGTGCCGTCAGTAAAGCATCGTCAGTCAGTGTACCTGGTGTAATAATCCGGACAACGCCACGTTCAACAGGTGCCTTACCTGTAACTTCACCAATTTGCTCGCAGATGACGACGGTTTCGCCTTTTTTCACCAAGCGAGCAAGGTAGCCTTCAGCTGCATGGTAAGGAACACCTGCCATAGGGATGGGTTCACCATTGGCTTTGCCACGATGGGTCAGAGTAATTCCGAGAAGTTTAGCGGCCTTGTGTGCATCTTCAAAAAATAGCTCGTAGAAGTCACCCATACGATAGAACATCAAAGAGTGCGGATGTTGCATTTTGACGCCCATGTACTGTTGCATCATGGGAGTGAGGGTGGACAAATCAGTTATGATTCCCGAATTGCTCATGTAGGTGAAATCCTTAAATCTTTGAAAATGCACAATATAAAAATAGACCGAGCGACACCGCTTACCGTATGTATTTATGCGTTATGAACAGCTATTGTATGAATGGCAATATCTTAGCAAAATTGAAAACGACTAAACAATAAATCATCTATAAAGCGAACAGTTGTTAAACATCCAAGTGATTATTGCTGTAGGCCTTAGGCGTAAAGCAAAAATAAAAAAGCCTAAACAGATGTTTAGGCTTTTTTATTTTTAAGGCTTATACAGACCGAGTTCAGTCAGGTGCAACCGCAGGATACGACGTAACTCCAGAACAGCTTCAGGCGTTTCTTGAATAGAATGTCCCCCTTTAATAATCTTCTCAGACAATGCACCATCTAGATGGGCACTCGTATAAGGCACGACATCGTCTGTAATGATATTGAGGTCATCACTTTTAGTTGCATTCCCCATGATGCTGTGGAATTTCATGCCCTTGTATGGAACGACGTTTTTAGTTAATCGAGTAAAGTTAGAGTTTTTGCTGAGATCACTTGGCCCATTTTGAATGAGTCCATTATCTACATCTTTAATGAAGGCTTGTAGGTCAGGGTCACTACTTTGTATAACATCGGACAGTGCTCCCAAAAACGCACCAGGTAGACGAATGACTTTACGTGCTGCAAGGGTAAACCAGCGGTCAGCAAACTCTGTCCCACGATGTGGGGCTGCTAAGAAAATGGCCCGACTGAAGTTTGGAATTGGTTGAATGTCGAGGCGTGATTTAAATAGAGGGTCATTTTTAAATTGTTGCGCACGTCGATTGGGTAGCAGTTTCATTGCCGCAGGGGTTAAGTCAGCATCGCTCACCAAAAGCCGCGCAATAATACCGCCCATACTATGACCCACTAGCACGGCATCCTTTTTGGCAGGCGCTTTGCTATCGACCAAATTAAAACTTTGTTGAATGATTGCATAGATTTGGAAACGACTTTCTAAAATTGGCATATTGGTCGAGTAGAACACTTGCCAAACTTGATAGTGCTCACGTAGCACGGGGTCGCCCATGACATCATTCGTCAAACGAATCCATGCCTCTGGACTGCTGGCTAGACCGTGAACGAGCACCACCACTTTTTTATTTGGGTTGTACGGCTCAAGCATGTATAGATGCGGCATGGTGAGGCGTGCATCACGATCAATCAGTGATAAATACGCGGCTTTACCTAAATTGTTTTGTGCCAACCATAAGCCATAAGGCGCAGAAAAGTTTGCAGCAAGAGGGTAACTTTTGCCTGCAATTTTCGCAGATTCAAACTTATAGGGATCATAAGCTGAGATTTCAAACTCAGGGTTGTTTAAGATCTCATCGATACTAGATGCAGAGCGTGGCTGTGCGGTAATAGTCGCTGCTAAATAACGGGCATTGTGAATGTTGGGATTACGACCATTGGTGTACTGATAATGCAGTGGATCGACAATATATTTGGCTTTTTCAGGTGAGGTGTCATTGTGCTCAGGTGGGAGGACAATCAGAAACTCTGACCCAAAACCATCGCGACGTGTGATAGAGCGTAGGCCTGAAAAGTTCATATTGTAAGTTGACATCAGTTGTTCAACTTGACGGTTTTTTAAAAGTGGGTAGTTGTCATAATTAATACGGTAAATACTTTGCCCCACTTTTATTTGATTGCCGACTTCAGATGGCCCATGGCGTAAGCCATAACTATTTACAAGCTTAGCGATAGCTTGGTTATAAAAGTCACGGAGTTGGACTTGACGGTTATCAAAAATACGGTCTTGGGGGCCACGTTTGGTGCTAAACATGTAGGCATAACTATAGCGAATACTTTTATCTAGCATGCCAAGTTGTTGATCTAGGCAGCTTTGGTAGTTTTGTTTTTGTAGCGCCTGTTTTTCTTCAGACTGGGTCTTGGCTAAAATACTCACTTTACAGGCTGATGATTTTTCTAAGGAGAGTGCTTTAGCGAGATAAAGTTCGCTGGCAGTAGAGAGGAGCTGTTCATCTTGAATTTGTGGAATTTGTTTGAGTTCATTGACACATTCTTCAGGTTGCTCTGAACAGATTTTGGCTTCTCGACCCGTCATAGACAGCACGTTTAGACTCGCTTCACTGAGCTTATCCCGCGTTAAAATACTCTCACGCTCATTGGTAATCGTGACGTTCAGTGATTGATTTTTCACACTGACCACTTGGCAACCACTCAAAAACGAAACTAGAGTGGTCATCATCAAGGTGCTACGGATGTATTTAGGCATAAAAAGCGTCGACTACTGTTTATTCTTTTGAATTTTTTAAATCATACGATAATTCTCGGATTTATCAATTCGCCTAAAATAAAAATAGACCGAAAATTCGGTCTATTTTTAGGTGCATCATAGGTGATGGGATTATTTTGCAGTATTTAGAACTTGCCAAACATTCCAACGACCTTGTTTTTCAATTTCATTAATCAAGCGATCCGCAACTTCAGCTTCTTGTGGATATTTCAATTTGTAGTTTTTCAAGGTTTGCACCGCATTTTTCTTTTGTTCCATAGCAATGTAGTTATTTGCTGTCGCTAAATAGGCTTCTTGAACACCAGCTTTCATTGCTTTATCGAGGTATGGCATCGCTTCGCGTTGACCACCACCTTCAGACAAAGCAAAACCGAACCAGAAGTTTGCTTCAGGGTCTTCTTGGTTAATTTTTAAAATACGCTGTGCATAAGCCAAAGACTTGGTGGTATAGACTGAACCAAGGTCTAAATTACGTGCCATAACGCTGGCTTTGAATGCACGAACCAGTACATCAAATGAAGCATTGTCTTTCGATGCTAACGTATCAAGCTGTTGTGTCACTTCTTTTAGTTTTAACTCAAAACCTTTACGTTCTTGGCGTTCCGTAAAGCGCGGTGGGTAGTGACGGGCTTTGCCTTCAACCAACTGTAAGAAGTCATCAATTTCAGTAATGTCGACTTCATTGTCGCCCGCCAGTACGGCAAACTTCAACTGACGGTCTTTGCTGTTTACGGTTGGAATAATCAGTTTATTGGTGTCTAAAACCATTTTTTTAGATGGATCGTCAGAGCGAGTCACTTCCATTTTTGTTACAGGCTGAGCCGCTGCTTTTTTTAAGTTAATTTCAAATGGAGGTGGCGCATCATAATTAAATGGATTGAGTGCATAAAATGGTGCAGTTAATTCAGGCTCTGTAAAAACGATGGTATCGTTGTTATTCTTCGTTGGGTTTGAGCTACACGCTGTTAAAAACGAGACAGCAAGAACAGCAACCGCTAAGGGTTTAAGCATCATAAGGTTCTTCCATTCATTATTTTAAGAAGTGGTATAAAAGGCATGTTCGTCAGTCTAAAAAAACTCTGATGAACATGCAAGGTTTGCTATAGGCAGGTTTTCAAAAACTAACACTTTTCATGTTTAGTCGTTAGATGGCAGGCTTTGAGCTTCACATTCGCGGCGTACATCTTCCAAAATTTTCAATTCTTCAGCACTAAAGGGTTGTTCATTTTGTTGTTGCTTTTTAAAAGTTGGATCAAGTAAAGACAAACGTTGGCAAAGGGTATTCATCCGTTTTTCATTCAACTGAATGCGGTCAAGTAGAACACGCATACCTTCAAGAATTGGATCAGACTGGTCTTGCGTTGCAGCATAAGGTTGGAAACCAATACTTTCAGCATAATCGCGACGACGTGTTTCTGCTTCATCTTTTGGTTTATCTTTAGAAATAAAGCGTGCAGGGTTACCAACTGCGGTGGTGTCGGCTGGAACAGCTTTGGTGACGACTGCATTTGAGCCGACTTTGGCATTTTTACCGACAGTAAAAGGGCCTAAAATTTTAGCACCAGCACCAACCACCACGCCGTCTTCTAAGGTCGGGTGACGTTTGCCTTTATTCCATGTGGTTCCACCTAAAGTGACACCGTGATATAAGGTCACATCGTCGCCAATTTCAGCGGTTTCACCAATCACGACGCCCATGCCATGGTCAATAAAAAAACGACGACCAATTTTAGCACCTGGGTGAATTTCAATACCTGTTGCAAAACGGCTAAAAGAAGACAATAAACGTGCTGAGCCTTTACATTCTTTTTTCCATAACTCATGCGCCATACGGTGCATGATCAAGGCATGAATGCCTGGATATGTGGTTAGAACTTCTAAAGTGTTTCGTGCCGCAGGATCGCGCGCGAATACAGCTTGTATATCTTCTTTGAGCTGTTTAAGCATTAGATTGATCCTCTGTTTGATCCGTATTTGACTTTTTCCATGTGCCATTGTTTAAGGCTTGTACACGACTAAAAATACCACGAAGTAAATGATATTCCATACGATCTAATTGTATACGTCCAAAAAGACGACGCAAGCGTAAAGGCAGTAATCGTGGATTTTTGGGGTCTAAAAATTCAATCTCGGCCAACATTTTTTCAATGTGCGGGTAGAACTGTTCCATTTGCTCATGGGTGACCAAAGGCTCATCCCATTGCATAGACTCAGTATCTGTGACAGGCATGGTTGCAGCTTCATCTTCACCGCTTTTCACAGCAGCCAGTGTGGCCATACGCATTTCATAACAAATCACTTGAATGGCTTGAGCCACATTTAGTACACCATAGTCTGTATTTACAGGAATGGTGACATGATAGTTAGCCATGGCCAGTTCTTCATTGGTCAGTCCGCGGTCTTCACGGCCAAATACAACAGCAACCTCTTGCTGATCATTCACCACTGCTGAAATTGATTTTTCAGCCGCGGGACGTGCGTCTAGCAAAGGCCAAGGAATGGTACGACTACGCGCACTGGTACCAAACACTAAATGGCAGTCTTTGATGGCATCGGCAAGAGTTTCAACGATTTCAATCTGCTCAATTAAATCAGTTGCACCCGCAGCTAAAGCATCGATATCCGGATGCGGATAGGTTTTTGGCGCAACCAACACCAGCTTTGAGAGTCCCATCGTTTTCATGGCGCGTAGTGCGCTACCAATGTTCGCAGGGAGTGTGGTATTGACCATGACAATACGCACATGGGAGAGATGCGCTGAAACAGCGGCATTGTCAAATTGGCTCATGATTTTTCCAATGAATCTTTAAAATTTAAATAATTAAGAGAACTGACCGACTTCAGCCTGATATAAGTCCATAGCATCATCCATGCTCATATCCGCAGGGGGCGGTGGTACATCTACAGGTTTGGCTTCTTCATAGCTCACCGCTTTGGCTGCTTTGGATTTGACTTGATATTCCACATGAAGATTTTCTTTACCAAAATAGTCACGCAGTTTAGAAAGTAGTTCATCCAGTGGCGCCACTTTCCAATTAATCCCTAAGTGTAATTCGGCCGTGGCATACGGGTAGTCCAACAGCAATTGTAGCGGAATGTGATTACACATATCGACATTACAAAAGGGTGCAAGAATATTTTTTAAATCTTGGCTCAGTGTTTTTGTACTATGTGTTGGGTCGAGACGAATTTGAATACAGTTAGCGCGCTTTTGGCGAATTTCATTCAGTGTAAATGCTTTGGTTAAGCGTCCCATTGGCCGGTCAAAACCTTCACGTTCGTAAATTTCACCTTCAATTACCACCACTTTTTCATTTTGAATGATGTCTTTGAAACGCATAAAACGTTCATGGTTCGCAGAGACTTCGATCCGTGAGGTACCATCATCTAAGGTCACCATCATTCGGTTCGGGAAGTTAGCTACATCAACCACAAGACCTGCAAAAACCGTAGTAACACCACGACGAGTTGGGGTAAGTTCATTAATTTTATTCGGAATAAACGCTTTCAACTCAGTGCGATAGACATCAATTGGGTGGCCGGTTAAATACAACCCTAGAGTGTCTTTTTCACCTTTGAGACGGACTTCATCTGACCAAGGTTTAACAGGTTTGGCGGGTTTACGTTGTACTTCTTCAACCTCACCAAACAAGTCCATGATGCCTGTTTCACGGTTTGAGCGAGCTTGATCTGCCGCTTGTACCGCTTCAGGTAGCTGCGCCATTAGACTTGAGCGCTCAATGCCGAGGCAGTCTAAAGCACCTGAGCGAATCAATGCTTCTAAAGTCCGTTTATTGATTTTTTTCAGATCAATACGATGGCAGAAATCAAACAAGTCACGATAAGGCCCATCTTGAATACGCGAGTCAATGACCGACTGCATCGCCGCTTCACCGACACCTTTAATTGCGCCGAGTCCATAAACGATCGTTTTGTCGTCCGAAGCATGGAATTGATAGATAGACATATTGACCGAAGGCGGCAATACCTCTATATCATTGTGTCGACAGTCGTCAATCAAGAACACCACGTTATCGGTGTTTTGCATTTCCGAAGACATCACCGCTGCTAAGAATTCAGCTGGATAATGCGCTTTGAGCCATGCCGTTTGATAGGCCACTAAGGCATAAGCTGCGGCATGCGATTTGTTAAAGCCATAACCTGCGAACTTTTCCATATAGTCAAAGATATGGTTGGCAGTGGCTTCATCAATATCTTTTTTGGCTGCACCTTCCGTGAAAATTTGGCGCTGTTTGACCATTTCTTCGGGCTTTTTCTTACCCATCGCACGACGTAGTAAGTCCGCACCACCCAAGCTATAGCCCGCACAATATTGTGCTGCCTGCATTACCTGTTCTTGGTAAACCATAATGCCGTAAGTCGGCTCAAGTACACCTTCAAGTAGGGGATGGAGGTACTCAAACTCGCCACCATGCATACGGTGGATAAAGTCAGGAATCAGGTCCATCGGACCCGGACGGTAAAGGGATACGAAGGCGATAATTTCTTCAAATTTACTTGGACGTGCTTCCTTGAGCATTTTTTTCATGCCCACGGATTCAAACTGGAAGACCGCTGTGGTGTTGGCATTGGCAAAGATGAGGTATGCATCTTTGTCATCAAGCGGAATGAAAGCAATGTCTAAAGGCACATCAAGTTTAATGCGCTTATTGATATTCTTCACGGCATCTTCAATGACCGTTAAGTTGCGCAGACCCAAGAAGTCGAACTTTACTAGACCTGCAGACTCAACATCGTCTTTATCGTACTGCGCAACACGGCCTGTACCATCTGCGTCACATAGGACGGCAGAAAAGTCGGTAATTTTAGTCGGGGAAATGACCACGCCACCTGCGTGTTTACCTGTGTTACGGGTAATGCCTTCGAGTTTTAATGCCATTTCCCAAATTTCAGCCGCATCGTCATTGTCTGGGTTGGATGGGTTGGTGACAATATCTTTAAGCTGTGGCTCTGCTTCAATGGACTCTTCAAGGCTTAGACCTAAAGGCTTGGTCGGAATCATTTTTGAGATTCGGTCTGCCAAACCATAGGATTTACCCAAAACACGTGCCACGTCACGAATGGCGCCTTTGGCTGCCATGGTACCGAAAGTGGCAATTTGTGATACTGCATCGCGTCCGTATGTACGCGCCACATAGTCAATGACACGGTCACGACCAGCAATACAGAAATCGACATCGAAATCGGGCATTGAAACACGTTCTGGGTTTAAGAAGCGTTCGAACAGCAGCCCATATGGGAGAGGATCGAGATCCGTAATTTTTAAGCTGTAGGCAACAAGTGAACCTGCACCTGAACCACGACCTGGGCCAACGGGAACACCATTACCTTTGGACCATTGGATGAAGTCCATGACAATCAAGAAGTAGCCTGGGAAACCCATTTTAAGAATGGTCCCGATTTCATACTCTAAACGATCATCGTATTCTTTACGTTTTTCAGGCCAGTATTCATCACGCGTTTCTGGTGGATATAAAAAGTCTAAACGTTCTTCTAAACCTTCTTTGGATAAATGTGCAAAGTAGGTGTCGATGGTATGGCCTTCAGGAATAGGGTAGTCAGGCAGGAAGTATTTACCTAATTGCAGCGTGACGTTACAACGTTTGGCAATCTGATAAGTATTTTCAAGTGCAGAGGGAATGTCTGCAAATAATTCTGCCATTTGTTGGCCAGACTTAAAATATTGCTCTGGAGAGTAATTCTTTGGTCGGCGGTTATCGCCTAATACATAACCATCGGCAATACAGACTCGGGCTTCATGTGCTTCAAAGTCGATTTCTTTCATGAAGTGCACATCGTTGTGCGCAACTACACCAATATTGTACTTTTTAGCCAGTTTTAAGGCTTCATAGTTGAAGTCATCTTCACCTGAGCGTTCTGTTCGACATAGAGCCAAATAAACCCGATTGCCAAATTTTGCAATCCATTCATCGAGTAAAGGTTCGGCTTTTTGCGGATTCGATGTACAGAGCATTTTGCCGACATCAGATCGCATGCCAAGTAGCGCAATCAGGTCATGGTTTTGTTCTAAAATCCAGTCTTTTGCAACGCAAGGAATATCAAGCTGTTGACCTCGGATAAAACCTTCTGAAACCAGTTCGGTTAGATTACGCCAGCCAACATTGCTCATCGCCAATAATGTCACGCGATGTTCAGCATCGTTCAAGCGAACTTCTGAACCCATAATCGGTTTGATGCCATTATCTAAGCATTTACCATAAAATTTTACAGCAGCGTGTAAGTTAGATAAGTCAGTAATGGCAAGGGCTGGCATACCTTCTGCCTTAGCAGCTTTGACTAAATCAGGTATACGTACAATTGATTCTGTGATTGAAAATTCTGTATGAATACCAAGATGTACAAAGTGCATAAGTGAGTCCCTGCAAAAACCGCTGAATAGTTTAACATGCTCTGCCTTCATTCTGAGTGCGATTCAAATGAATTGGCAAAATTTAATAGCACACAGTGTTTGGACTGTTTATTTTATTGTCAGTAAGTTCAAAACGACTTAGAAAAGACAATGTCACCCTTGTTCTTTGGCACAAAAAAAGCCTTTAGCAGGCCACTGCTTGCTGAATGGCAAAGCTGCTTAACCGTCCATTTTTAAAACCAAAGTTGAGATAAGCTGTGTAGGGTGGGGCAAAGTTTTGTGGTTCTTTTAGAAAGGCTTTGATTTCATTGGGCTGCAAGAGCAAAACTTGGGCTTCACCTGATGCTACTATGCCTTGTGAACTGTATTTAAAGTCTTGTTTAAACTGCTGCAAAGTATAATTCGGTGTGATCTGAATATTTTGCACGCGTATATTTTCGCTCATCGCTTGAGTGCTTTTCCAGTCAAGCCAAACACGGCCTTTGGTTTGACCGAGTTTTTTTAAACTCGTTTTGTCTTTATAGAATTTTTCAGTCAGAATCTTGGGATTATCTTCGTTAAAAATCTCAAATTTTAGGGTTTTGGGTTGGGCACTTCTAATACTGTATTCATAGTTGCCTGTACATTCGGCATATTGTTTGCTGATTTTTCCATTCAGAGGAGCGAGTAATTGACTGACTTGATGTGCTGTCACAGGTGCATTGAGTTCAACCTGATTCACTTTCACACTGGTGACGTAGTTATAGGGATTTGAAGCTGCATGGCCGAGCATCGGCAAAAGACTTAGACTGATCAATAGAGTTGTTATTTTCATCGTTATAGCTTTTAAAAATTTTGTTTGCCGCATTATATAAAATTTAGACCTAAAAAAAGCTCCCAATATTGAGAGCTTAATTTTGTTAGCGTAGTTTAGACAGCCAATCGCCAACGGATTGTACAATTTGCACCATGATCAACAGCACAATCACTGTGAGTATCACGACACTGGTGTCAAAACGTTGATAACCATAAGATATAGCAAGGTCACCAATACCGCCTGCACCCACTGCACCGGCCATCGCGGTTGCACCAATTAAGCTAATGGTGGCTGTGGTTAAGTTTAAAATCAGTGAACTGCGTGCTTCAGGTAAAATAAACTTAAAGATGATTTGTAGCGGAGTTGCACCCATTGCTTGTGCAGATTCGATAATCCCCTCATTCACTTCAAGTAATGAGGTTTCCACCAAACGACCAATGTATGGTCCAACATAAATGGTGAGCGGAACAATCGCTGCCCACGTGCCAATCGATGTGCCGACGATGAGTTTGGTTAAAGGTAAAACCGCAATCAGCAAAATAATAAAGGGCAGAGAGCGCAGAGCATTCACAATAGGGTTGAGACTGTGATAAATCGCTTTATTTGGCAAAATACCATCAGGACGTGTGACCAATAAAATGATGGCCTGAATAAAGCCCCAAATACAGCCAAATAGCATTGCAAAAAACACCATATGAAATGTTTCTTGCAAAGCAGTAATAAACTGGTCAATCGATAAAGAGCTTTTCCAAAAAGGCGCTGTGATTTGAGTTAACCACTGGACAATTAAATCTCTCATGCCAGCTCTCCTGATTGTTCAACAGCCACACCATGTTGTTTTAAAAACTCAACCGCTTCAGCAATCAGGCTTTCATCGCCCAAGAGCTGAACAAACATTTGTCCAATCACATTGCCATCAATTTCAATCATGTTGGCAAATAGGATATTCAGACTAATATCAAACTGTTTAATTAAGTTTTGAATTACGGTTTCGTGTGCAGAGTTACCCAGAAACTGTAAGCGGTAAATACTATGATGATGCTTATGTTCGAGGTTATTCAGAAGCTTAATAGGTAGTTGTTGATGCAAAATCGTTTGAATAAAATTCTGTGTCGTTGCATGTTGTGGACGACTAAACAGGTCCACTGTTTTTCCAGTTTCAACCACTTTACCGAGTTCCATCACGGCTACATGTGAGCAGATGCTTTGGATCACATCCATTTCATGCGTCACCATGACGATGGTAATGCCTTGCTCTTGATTGATTTTTTTGAGCAAGTCCAATACCGACTTGGTGGTTTGTGGGTCGAGTGCAGAAGTCGCTTCGTCACAAAGTAATATTTTAGGATGGTTGGCAAGCGCACGTGCAATGCCGACACGTTGTTTTTGACCACCCGAGAGCTCGTCTGGATAAGCTTCTTTTTTATGTTTGAGGTCAATAAACTCAAGTAGCTCATTCAAACGTTTTTCACGTTCAGCTTTGCTATAACCTAAAAGTTTCATGGGCATTTCAATATTGGCTGCAACGGTTTTGGTTTGCAGTAAATTAAAATGCTGGAAAATCATGCCAATATTTGCACGTTCTTGACGTAATGCTTTTGCATCTAATGCAGTAAAGTCTTTTTGATTGATAATCACTTGGCCTTGAGTTGGGCGTTCAAGTAAATTGATCAAACGAATGAGGGTACTTTTACCTGCACCACTATAGCCAATAACGCCAAAAATACTGCCTTCTGGAATGTCTAAATTGATTTGGTCCAGTGCAGGAATGGTTTGGCCTTTCAGCTGATAGTGCTTTGAAATGTTTTTAAATTGAATCATATCGTCAAAAACTACACAAAAATGAAAAAACAGGCAAAGAGACTTTGCCTGTTTCGTTGATTTGATTATATTACTATTTAGCTTGAGTAAGGTAGCTTACTGGCTTGTTCACATCAATTTTTGTGCCGCCAAAATGTTCTTGAACATATTTGCCTACTGCAGCGACATGGTAAAGCTCACCGACTTTTTTCAGTACAGGGTCATTTTGACGCGCTTCAGCCACAGCAAGTACGTTTACGTTCATTTTTGTGGTTTGATCGATTGGCTCATAGTAAATCGCATCTTTCAATACGTTTAGACCGCCTTCCATTGCAAGGGTATTACCCAAAACAATTGCATCCACTTCGTCTTTCACACGTACAGCCGTTGCCATTTGAATAGGCTTGATGACGAGAGCTTTGTTGTTTTCAACGATGTCTTTCGAAGTGCCTTTCACGAAGTCAAAGTCATTTTTTAACTTCACAAGACCCGCAGATTGTAATAATAACAATGCACGTGATTCGTTCGCACCATCATTCGGAATAGCAATCGTTGCACCATTTTTAAATTCAGCCAGTGTTTTTACTTTGCTTGAATAGATGCCCATTGGTTCTAAGTAGGTCGTTGAAAGAGGGGCAATCTTCGCTGTGTTCGCTTCGTTATATGCCACAAGGTAAGCATAAGATTGGAATGCATTTACATCGACTTCATTGTTAGCAACAGCAGTGTTCATTGCGACATAGTCAGTGAAGTTTTTAATGTCTAACTTTAGGCCAGCTGCTTTAGTTTCTGGCAAAGTTGCAATGTGGCGCCAAATATCAGCATCAGAACCAGTCGATGCGATGGTTACTGTTTGCTCAGCTGCTGCAGTATCCGTTTTAGCCGCATCTGTTGCAGGTGCTTCAGGTTTGCTACAACCCGTTAAAACAACAGATAAACCCAGCGCAATTCCTAGAATTTTTTTCATTTTTTCTTCCCGATTAAGCATCCAAAAGAGGCTTAACTTAGCTGAACAATAGAGAGATCAATTGATTTTAAATCAGGTATTCCTGATTTGATGCATATGACTGTAATGTGAGTTTTGGAAGTGTGCAATTCGATATCAGTCGAATATGTACTTTCACTTTGGAAAAGATTAACTTTTTCAACTCACTAGTAACATCTCTGCTCAATCGTTAAATTTTGCACATCATATCAATAAAGTAATATTCGATATAGAGCATAAAAGTTCAATACTTATCTGATTTAAAGATTAGTAATTTGCATTTTGTTTGTAATTTTACAATGAAAACAATATATTATTTTTAATTAATCTATTTAAAAATAATAATTTGCATAAATTTTGTGCTTTATAAGATTTTATCTAAACTAAATACAAAAAATAGATATAACGAGTATAAAGTGCAAAAAGTATGTCTCAGAATATAGGATGAATATAGCTATATCTTTAGAAATTAATTTATATTCATACGGATATATTTAAAAAA
>NZ_JBUEBA010000002.1:1179016-1205560 GCF_058107045.1 Acinetobacter sp. AB03
TAAAAAAATTCGCAGCGGTTTGCAATAAAAAAACCCGCATTTAGCGGGTTTTTAAAGTATGAATGTTTTTAAGCATTTTCACGCGCAATAGCACGATAACCAATATCTGTACGATATTGCATACCCGTAAATGTGACTTGACCACAAACTTCTAAAGCATTGATTTGCGCTTCAAGTACGGTATTGCCAAGAGCTGTGACACATAAAACACGACCACCCGCAGTCAAGATGTGACCGTCGGCACTCATTGTTGTGCCCGCATGGAAGATTTTTGTGTTTTCAGGAGATTGACCAAGACCAGAGATGACGTCACCTTGACGAACGGTTTCTGGGTAGCCTTCTGCAGCAAGAACAATACCAATTGATTTGCGTTCATCCCATTCAGCTTCTGCTGGAAGATTACCTGCAATACCAGCTTCAACCAGATCGACCAATGATGATTTTAAACGCATCATAATCGGCTGAGTTTCAGGGTCACCAAAACGACAGTTGAACTCGATCACTTTTGGTTGACCTTTGTCATCAATCATCAAGCCTGCGTATAAGAAACCTGTATAAATGTGACCGTCTTTTTTCATACCTTCAACGGTAGGACGCATCACTTCATTCATGGTTTTTTCAAATACATCTGCAGTCACCACAGGAGCAGGAGAGTAAGCACCCATACCACCCGTGTTTGGACCTTGGTCGCCTTCAAAAATACGCTTATGGTCTTGAGATGTTGCCATTGGTAAGATGTTGTCGCCATCAATCATACAAATGAAAGACGCTTCTTCACCAGCAAGGAATTCTTCGATCACAACACGAGAACCAGCATCACCAAACTTGTTGCCCGCCAACATGTCATCAATCGCATCAAAAGCTTCTTGATTAGTCATGGCTACAATTACGCCTTTACCCGCAGCAAGACCATCGGCCTTGATCACGATTGGCGCGCCATTTTTTTCAACAAATGCTTTCGCTGCATCGACTTCAGTAAATACATCGTAGAACGCAGTAGGAATGTTGTGGCGTTTTAAGAAGTGCTTAGCAAAGGCTTTTGAGCCTTCTAACTGGGCAGCAAATTGAGTTGGGCCCCAAATTTGAAGCTCTGCCGCGCGGCAAGCATCCACTACACCATTTACAAGCGGTGCTTCTGGACCCACAATAATCAAATCTACTGCATTATTTTTTGCAAAGTCGATAATTGCAGCATTGTCTAAAATGTTGAGTGCAACATTTTCACATTTGTTTTCTGTTGCAGTTCCTGCATTACCTGGTGCAACAAAAACTTTTGCAACTTTTTCATCTTGCGTGATTTTCCATGCCAATGCATGTTCACGACCGCCATTACCCAAAACTAAAATGTTCATCGGTTCATACTCCATGAATCGAAATGACATAAAGTCCTCAGCCTAAGAAGGAGAGGACTTTATGTAAGATTTAGAAATCTGTTTTAAACCACATGTATGACTTTGTCATTACGGTCTGCATCTATCACTTAGTGACGGAAGTGGCGCATGCCAGTGAAGACCATTGCAATACCTGCTTCATCTGCAGCAGCAATGGTTTCTTCATCACGCATAGAACCGCCTGGTTGGATAATACATTTAATGCCTGCTTTCGCTGCATTATCAATACCATCGCGGAATGGGAAGAATGCATCAGAGGCCATGACAGCACCTTCAACTACTAGGCCGGCATGTTCCGCTTTAATCGCAGCAATACGCGCTGAGTTAACACGGCTCATTTGACCTGCACCTACACCAATGGTTTGACGACCTTTAGCATAAACAATGGCATTTGATTTCACGTATTTCGCAACTTTCCATGCAAAAATTAAGTCATCAATTTCTGCATCAGTTGGTGCACGTTTAGTCACGACTTTTAAATCATCTTTGGTGATCATGCCTAAGTCTTGGTCTTGAACCAATAAACCGCCATTGACGCGTTTATAGTCAAGTTGTGGCGCACGCTCATCAAGTGCAGGTAATTCACCACAAACCAGAACACGTACATTTTTCTTCGCACCCGTGATTTCAAGTACGCCTTCAGCAATGCTTGGTGCAATGATCACTTCAACAAACTGACGGTCAACAATCGCTTGTGCAGTTGCAACGTCTAATTCACGGTTGAATGCAATGATGCCGCCGAAAGCTGATTCAGGATCTGTTGCATAAGCCAAGTCATATGCTGCTTGAATACCATCTAAAGATACAGCAACACCACATGGGTTTGCGTGTTTAACGATGACACAAGCAGGTTTTGCAAATGATTTGACACATTCAAGTGCGGCATCTGTATCTGCAATGTTGTTATAAGAAAGTTCTTTACCTTGCAGTTGTTTCGCTGTTGAAACAGAAGCTTCAGTTGCTGTGCTTTCTACATAAAATGCTGCTGATTGATGCGGGTTTTCACCATAACGCAAGTCTTGAGCTTTATTTAACTGTGTATTGAATGTACGTGCAAACTTGTCTGCTTGACCTTCTTCTTTGCCTACGCGAGCACCTAGGTAAGAAGCAATCATGCCATCATACTGTGCTGTATGTTCAAATGCTTTAACGGCTAAGTCAAAACGAGTTTCGTAAGACAAAGCACCATTTTCTTTTAGCTCAGCAACAACAGTGCCGTAGTCTGTAGCATTGACCACAATACCGACAGAAGCATGGTTTTTCGCAGCAGCACGCACCATGGTTGGGCCGCCGATGTCGATATTTTCAATCGCATCTGCAAGTGAGCAGTTTGGTTTAGCGACTGTTGCAGCAAATGGATAAAGGTTCACAACCACAAGATCGATCGCATCGATATTGTGTTCAGCCATCACAGCTTCGTCTAGACCGCGACGAGCTAAGATACCACCATGAATTTTCGGGTGTAGCGTTTTTACACGACCATCCATCATTTCTGGGAAACCCGTATGCTCTGAAACTTCGACTACAGCGATATTGTTGTCTTTTAACAACTTATATGTACCGCCAGTAGATAAAATTTCTACCCCTAGAGCAACAAGGTTTTGAGCGAACTCAACAATGCCAGTTTTATCGGAAACAGAGATTAAAGCGCGTTTAATGGTCATGATCTTCGTCACAGTTATCAAGAATTAAAACAAAAAGCCAAAAATAGCAGGTAAAAAAAATGCCCGCGGAAGCCGCAAGCATTTTATCATTTATTCACTCATTAAACCGTGAGCTTTTAACTTTTTACGTAAAGTTCCACGGTTAAGTCCTAGAATCTCCGCAGCACGTGTTTGGTTACCGCGGGTATATTCTAAAACTACAGATAGAAGAGGTTTCTCCATTTCTGCCAGCACCATGTCGTAGACCTGAGATGGTTGCTCGCCTTGCAGTTGTGCAAAATAGTGGCGAACTGCGCGATCTACGTGAATACGAAGAGCGACATCAGACTGTGCAGTAAAAATAGGAGATTTGCTATTCATGCGAAGTAATCCGAAAAATCTAAATATCACTTGGGTAAAGTGACATATATAAAGTGGTCTAAAATTAAAATGAACTTCGTTTTAGATCCTAAAACGACTAGTTCTAAAACTGTACATTTAGCATGCCACAATATCGCTAAGTTGGTCGAAATATAAGCGTAACAATAGTTAAATATTTGTTACCGACCTTTTTTAAACAAAAAAAACTGCTCAATACGCGATATTTCGATAACGCGCATTTTTGCTGATGTTCTATTTGTATTAAAAGACTGAGGAGATTGCAGCACTAAGCTTTTGTGGCGCGTATCATACCATTGTCTAAGAAAAAGTGAGCAAGAAAACTGCATTTTTTTTCACTTTTTTTACATTTTTTTTAAATTTTAGGGCTGGACTATTTCTAAACTGTAATGATTGAAGCTTTTACGGCTGACTGGCAGGCTAAATTTGAATTTGAACGGACTATTTTTAGGAATTCGTTTAATTCCAACCAGACTATCAATCAAATATTCATTTGCATGCAGTTGATAGGTTGAATCGACTTCACCATCAACTTTTAAAATGACCTTAAGATCTGGTAGCGGAAGACTGGTGTCATGATAGTTGATCAGTTCACCTGAAAATTGAGTTTTCTGTGCGTCTACACGTTTTACTTTTAATTTATTAATGCTGATCAGACTGTAACGTTCTTGTAGGCTGCTACAGTTCAGTACGAGACAAATTTTATTATAGGTTGCACCTAATGCGGGGCTGTTATTGAGGATATGTGGGTTAAACCATAAGTATTGGAAACACAATAAAGCCAATAAGCTGAAGTTAATCACACCCCAAAGCATATAGTACATCGGGCTTTTTTGCGGTTTCGCTGGATTGTTGTCTGCCAAATTCATGGCAGGATAGTTACCAATCGGGTCGGTACTAAAATAGTTTAAATTGTTTAAATAGGTTTTGAGGTCAATGTTGGAGTGCTCAACTTTTAGGTTGAAAATATCAAGCAAATTTGATGTCGACATTGAAAGCGCAGCAGATTGTGATAAATCAAAATGAATGCTGTCTACACGAGGAGAGGAAAATGCTGAATTTGAAGACATGCTCATGTCATTCTGATTCGACGATCTTTCCTCACCTGTGTCAAAAGTATGACCCGTGGTTAAATGCGAGAGCGCATTAAAGGTCATCGAACACTTTGGGCAACAAACCATACCTTGCGCAACAGTGAGTTGTGCAACACTTACTTTGTAGATGGTTAGGCATTTAGGGCAAGAGGTTTGTTTGTCGCTCATAGTGTATTAAGAGTTCATTTAAAGGGTGTGGCGTTTACCCGAAATTCGGCACCAGTTTTCATCACGTTTCTCGACCTCTAATATATCAAAAAACTCAGAATAAACACTAGAAACATCAGAAACTTGCTCTTCAATTACACCTGCAAGTGCGAACTCTCCCTCAGATTTGACCAAAGTTGCGAATTCAGGCGCTAACATCATGAG
Organism: Acinetobacter sp. AB03; assembly: GCF_058107045.1. NCBI lineage: Bacteria > Pseudomonadati > Pseudomonadota > Gammaproteobacteria > Moraxellales > Moraxellaceae > Acinetobacter > Acinetobacter sp. AB03. The sequence goes on from NZ_JBUEBA010000002.1 coordinate 1,183,916, forward strand.
CGGGCCTGCCAAAATATTTGCAACAAAGACATCTGCTTTTTGGTCAGCAAGCTCTAAATTAAACTCGTCTGGTAAGCCGACATAAAGGTTCTCAGCCACGCCATTGAGCGCCGCATTTTGTTCAGTGGCTAAAATTGCTTGTGGATCAATATCTGTGGCATAGACTTTTTTTGCGCCTAGAAGTAGAGCTGCAACACCTAAAATACCTGAACCGCAACCATAGTCGATCACGATTTTATCTTTAACATCAGTTTTACCTAACCACTGCAGGCAAAGAAAAGTAGATGCATGGTTGCCCGTACCAAACGCTAAGCCTGGATCAAGTTTAATGTTCACTGCATCCGGTTCTGGTGCTTGCATCCATTCAGGAACGATCCAGTATTTGTCAGCAATTTGAATTGGTTCGTAGGCATCCATCCATGTGCGTTCCCATTCTTGGTCTTCAAGAAATTCGCTACGCATCGGTGCATCAGGCATTTGAGTGCGAATAAACGTTTCTAATGCATTGACATCAATTTCTTCGTCGTCTTCTTGCGCATAGATACCTGTCACAATGACTTTATTCCAAAGTGGCGTTTCACCTGGAAGTGGTTCAAGTAAGTCTTGGTTTTCTGCATCATCTAATGTGACACTGACTGCACCCAAAGATTCTAAAAGGGTTTCAGTAAAATCGACTTGCGCTTGATCAACCGTAATATGAATTTGTAGCCACTTCACAGGAATAACCTAATATTTATGTATAAATAAATATTGTAGCGGAACAGGGGGCAGTTCGACAGCATTCCTCAAAATAAAAAAGGATGCCGAAGCATCCTTAGATCTACACCTGTTCTAGGCTTGTTCTGTGCTGGTTTGAACCGATGGGGCATAACGGTTGAGTAATGTCCCAAAGATGGCAGCAAAGATATACATAAAAATAGAATAGACCGCTGCGGGCATGGCAATGGTGGTACTGGCCATCACGGTGAGTGCAATGGTCATGGCAAGGGTACTGTTATGAATGCCAATTTCAAAGGCACAGGCCCGAGCTTGAGCACTGTTGATCCCGAGTAGTCTCGGTACAAAATAACCAATCATTAAACTACAAATACAGAAAATGACTGTCGCTAAACCGACCTGAGTCAGATACTCCAGAATATGGGCGCCTTCTTTGGCTATTGCTCCAACAATGATTAAGACCAAAAATACAACAGAAAAAATACGCAATGGCTTATTCAGCTTCTTGGTAAAAGAAGGTGCATAGTGGCGAATCAACATACCAATACAGACGGGGATAAGAATAATCGAGAATACCTGCAAGATTTTACTAAACTGCATACTGACGTGTTGTCCATCCTGCATAAAGTACTGAATGGCAAAGTTGACAATTAGCGGCAAGGTAAACGCTGCAATAACGGAGTTAATGGCTGTTAATGTAATATTGAGCGCAATATCACCTTTAAACAAATAGCTAAATAAATTTGCAGTACTGCCACCAGGAGAAGCTGCTAATAGCATTAAGCCAACGGCAAGCAGTGGCGGTAAGTTGAGCACTTTGCAAATCACAAAGGCAATTCCAACAAGAAGTACCAACTGACAAAATAAAGCAACCAATACTGCTTTGGGGTGTTTGCTCACACGTGCAAAATCCTTCGGGGTTAACTCTAAGCCCAAGCCAATCATGATGATGGCAAGAGCTAGAGGTAACATAATAGTGATAATTCCTGAATCCATAGGTGTATATTCTCCTTAAAATTATATAAATCATGACCGTGAAATTATTCAGCTACGGTCTCTTTCTTCAAAAATAAACTGTCATTTCTTCGCGAGATTAATAGGCCTAATAACGCAGCAAATATAAACATGAAAATAGAATAAATACCGGCAGGAATGGCCATGGCGGTGTTGCCTAAGACGGACAGGGCAACCGTAATGGCAAGCGCGGTGTTGTGAATGGTGATCTCAAAGGAGCAGGTCAACGCTTGTTTTTCTGGAATATTGGCCAGATGTGGCACAAAAAAACCAATAAACATGCTACAGAAGCAGAATAAGGCTACGGCTGGCCCAATCTCAAACACATATTCAACAAAATTATGTCGCTCTAAGTACAGTGCGAGAAAAAAGATAAAAAGGAGACAGCTCGCAGACAAAATACGCATTGGGCGGTTTAATCTGTCGGCGAGTTTTGGGAAGTAATAACGTAAAAACATGCCCATGCTGACTGGAAGTAAAGTGATGAAAAAAACTTTCATCATTTTCATGGCGGGCATGTCAACGGGTTGTGATGTTTGTAGAAAGTACATCAGTGAAAAATTAATAATAAAAGGCAGGGTTAGTGTTGAAATGATGGAGTTCGTGGCTGTAAGAGTAATGTTGAGCGCAACATCACCTCTAAATAAATAAGTCAATAGGTTTGACGTTGGCCCACCAGGTGAGGCTGCAACGAGCATCAAACCAATCGCGAAACTAGGCGCTAAATTTAAAAACTGGCAAATGAGGAACGCAATCCCCACCAGTAGAACTAACTGTGAAAATAACGCGATGAAAATGACTTTGGGGTTTAGTGCGAGGCGATAAAAATCAGCTGGGCGTAGGTGTAAACCAAGACCCATCATCATTAATGCCAAAGTCAAAGGCAAAAAAACTGTAAACAATTCCGAATCCATGGAATACCTTTTTTATTCGTTTTTATCTTTTGTGTTTTTTGAGTGTATACAGAATTTAATAATTTACAAGGTAGAAAAAAGGGTAAAAAATGGACTATTTTTACCCTCAATACAGCATGAACTTTAAGTTATTTTGCTTACATTCTTGGTTTAGGTGCTACAAAACCAAGGGCACATTTGCCTTTGATTTCTTTACCTTCGATATTAATTGATGTCGATTTTGAGTCGCCTTGGCAAATGCTGGCTAACTCAGCTTCATCACCATGAATATTGGCATTTTTTGAGCTTGGGAAAAATTGAGGTTCACAGGTACCATTCCAAATAATGCCTCGATAGGCAAAACTAACTGCTGTTCCTTGTGACTTGCCTTTACAGACTTGTTGATAACGTTGACTATCATAGACCTTTTCAACTTTGTCGTTGGCTGATACAAAAGGCGAAAAAAATAAACCGCAGAGAATGGATGAAAAAAGAATCTTCTTATTCATAATGCTTACCTTTGGTTGTTGTATGATCAACCTATAGGATAAAAAATGATCAAATTAATACAAGGCTTTTCAGGTAACAAAACGCATCCTTTGTTGAGTTTTTGCTATTACTCTGCAAGTAAAATTACATAAACCTAGCGCTGGCGCAGTAAGTACAGCACCGTATATACAATAAATTCCACGGAATCTGTCAACTTACAATCGAAAATTTGCTATAATCTTTCGTTATCATTTTTTAATCTCCTTTACCACTATGCATTATCCTAAAGTTTACGATGTCATTGTTATCGGCGGCGGTCACGCAGGTACAGAAGCAGCATTGGCTGCGGCACGTATGGGGCGACAGACTTTACTCTTAACTCATAATATTGAGACTTTAGGGCAGATGAGCTGTAATCCAGCAATTGGTGGTATTGGTAAATCGCATTTGGTGCGTGAAATTGATGCCTTGGGCGGTGCAATGGCATTGGCTGCCGATAAAGGTGGTATTCAGTTCCGTATCCTAAACTCACGTAAAGGTGCAGCCGTTCGTGCAACACGTGCACAGGCAGACCGTATTCGCTATAAAGCCGCGATTCGTGACACTTTAGAAAACCAAGCAAATCTCGATATTTTCCAACAAGCCGCAGACGACTTGATTGTTGAGGGTGATACTGTAAAGGGTGTTGTGACCCAAACAGGTATCCGCTTTGATGCGAAAACAGTCGTGCTCACCGCAGGAACGTTCTTGGGTGGTGTAATCCACGTAGGGCTTGAAAAATCAAGCGGTGGCCGTGCAGGTGATCCACCTTCAATTTCACTGGCGCACCGTTTACGTGAATTGAATTTGCCTGTGGGTCGTTTAAAGACAGGTACGCCACCACGTATTGATGCGCGTTCAGTTGATTTTTCTGTGATGATTCCACAGCCGGGTGACTTCCCATCACCGACGATGTCATTCATGGGTGATGCATCTATGCACCCTGAACAAGTGAATTGTTATATCACACACACCAATGAAAAAACCCATGACATCATCCGCGGCGGTTTAGACCGTTCACCGATGTACACTGGAGTCATTGAAGGCGTGGGCCCACGTTACTGCCCATCCATTGAAGACAAAATTCACCGCTTTGCCGATAAAGACTCACACCAAGTATTTTTAGAGCCTGAAGGCCTAGATACACATGAGCTTTATCCAAATGGTATTTCAACTTCACTTCCGTTTGATGTGCAGTTTGAATTGGTTCGTTCAATTCGCGGGATGGAAAATGCGCACATTTTACGTCCGGGTTATGCCATCGAATACGATTATTTCAACCCGCAAGCATTGAAATTTACTTTAGAAACCAAAGCCATCAATAACTTGTACTTTGCTGGTCAAATCAATGGTACGACAGGTTATGAAGAGGCGGGTGCACAAGGCTTGCTTGCAGGCTTAAACGCTGCGCGTCGTGCGTGGGATCAAGAGCAATGGACACCAAAACGTGATGAAGCCTATATGGGCGTATTGGTGGATGACTTGATTACGCTCGGTACGAAAGAACCGTACCGTATGTTTACTTCACGTGCCGAATATCGTTTGATGCTACGTGAAGACAATGCGGATCAGCGTTTAACCCCAGTTGGCCGTGAAATGGGCTTGGTGGATGACGAACGTTGGGCAGCTTACTGCGAAAAAATGGAAGCAGTTGAACTGGAAACAGGTCGCTTACAACACCTTTGGGCAGCACCAAACAACCCAATGGGCAAAAAATTTGTTGAAACGACGGGTGCAGATTTATCGAAAGAGTGTTCTGCGATTGATTTGTTAAAACGTCCGAATATTTCATTTGCTCAAATTGCGGAGCTCACAGGTTCTGAAGTCTCTGCACAAGTGGGCGATCAAATTGAAATCGCGGTGAAATATGCAGGTTATATTAACCGTCAGCATGAAGACGTTGCGCAAATGAAGCGTTTGGAAGAAACTAAAATTCCTGCTGATTTTAATTATGATGTTGTTTCAGGCTTATCTCGTGAAATTACTTTAAAATTGAAAGATGTGCGTCCTGAGACATTAGCTCAAGCAAATCGTATTCCGGGGGTAACACCTGCAGCAGTGCAATTAATCATGATTACGATCCGTAAAAATGCACAAGCGAAAAAATCTGCTTAAGATTTTAAGTTGAAATAAAAAAACCCGCTTAGGCGGGTTTTTTTATTTATGATGCTTTTTTGGTTATTTCTTCTTTTTCTTTTAAGCGCTCGATAAGTTCCATGAACCATTGTTCGTTACGAATATTGTCTAAATCGCTATCACTTGATAAGTGTGTAATTGAAGGAATAGTGTTGTGCTTCTCTGCGATTAATAATTTTTCTTTAGTAAATTCCTTCTGGTTTTTAATTGAAAATGACAAGCAAAATTATAGGTTTCATAGGGATTAATTTCTAAAGCTTTTTCATATTGCTCAAATGCTTTGTTGAATAAGTTCTCATCATTTTTCAATTTTGCTAAAGAGGTAAGAGCAGTTCCATAATTACTTAGATTATTGGCATGGTCTGGTATAATTTTTAAAGCTTTTTCATATTGCTCAAATGCTTTGTTGAATAAGTTCTCATCATTTTTCAAATGGGCCAATCTTGAGAGAGCATTACCATAATTGCTTAAGTTATTTAGATGATCAGATTTAATATTTAAAGCTTTTTTATATTGTTCAAAAGCGCTTTCAAAAAGAAGTTCTTCTTTCTTTAATTTAGCCAAGTTTGAAAGAGCAATACCATAATTGCCTAAGTTATTTAAATGATCAGGTTGAATATTTAAAGATTTTTTATATTGTTCAAAAGCACTTTCAAAAAGCATTTCATCTTGCTTAATTCGAGCTAGATTAGAAAGAGCTAAAGCATAGTTACCAATATTATCTGCATTGTTTGGCTGGAGTTGAAAAGCTTTTTTATTTAAGTTAAATGCTTTTTTAAATAGGGATTGATCAGATTTAATATTTGCATAAACAGCTAAACTTAATGCGTAATTATGTATACATCCATAATGACGTGCTGATATTTCTAAAGCTTGATCATAAACTCTATGGCTTTCCTCAAATTTCTCTTGACTCTTCAAGTAGCGAGCCTGTTGGTCATATGCCCACATAATGTCATTAATTGCTTTTTCAGTAAGTCCCTTAGTAGAGTCTTTATTTTGATATTTATGTATGACAGAGGTATATAAGCTTTTATTTAAAGGCTTTTCAGCTTGTTCTTTTAGATATCCAGTCAGATTCTCAAGGATATCTAATCCATCTCCCAATGGGTAAGGTTGTATATTTTCAAGTTGTTGGTTTAAGAACCTATAAGGATTAGAAAAAAGTTCAGGTGGGAAGCAATCAAGTTCCTTTGCTAATTGAATTAAGAAATCATCTGCATAAGTATCGCCGATGTAATGTGTAAGATTATTATTTTTCTTTAGGAAGTTTTTAACTGAATCGGATTCAATGTCATCAATATTCTTTTTAGTACCTGTCCAAATCAAACGATGCTGTTCTGAATACTTTTCTTCAAGTAGTGGGAAAAAAGCATCAGCATTTCCACTGTAACCAATAAATAGGCTTGGGTTTGAGTTTAATGTTGCTGCAATAAATTCACCTAATTTTTCGGGATGTGTTTTGGTTTCCTCTTCTGTATTAAGTTGTACAAATCCAGTACCTTGCCCATGTAAATGTACGATGGATGGGTCATTTATAAGATGATACAGGTGTGGATTAGCTGTAGCAAAATCATAAATAGAAGGATGTAAACCAAGCATATTACATGCGCGGGATAAAATACTATCAAAATTAAAAGTTAAGACACGTTCAATGTATCCACTTTGCATAAGGCATGCTAAAGCGACATGCGCCCAATTGATTTTTTTATTGTCTATAATATGTGGCTTAAGCAATTCCCTGCGCTCAGATTTATCTAAAGCAGACATATACTTGCCGTAATTGTATTTGTCCTTTTCAGGGTCGAGATTTTTAACTTGGATTGGAAATTTTTCACATATTTCTTGAATTAGACCTGTTGCTGAAGGGACATCTGCTTTCACTGAGCAACCAGCACCTGTAAAGAATACGTAAGGCTTTTTATTTTCTTTGGCTTGTTTTAAAAGCTGTGCAACTTCTTGTACGTTAAAACTCATGTTCTTTAAGTTATTAAAATTGATGATTAATTTTATTATACGGTAAATTTCAAAAAGGTGAGCTATTTGTTTCAAGCTATCAGATTAATGTCTTATTTAATAGATCTGCTTTTTGTTTTGGCAGATATACAAAGCAAAAGAGTTGTTTAAGATAAAAACAGATAAAAATAGCCAATCATGTTATTTCACAAAAGTATCGCCGTCTTTTAAATTGATTTTACGTTCTTAACATGAGGTCAACACCATGACGATGAAATCGATCCGTTTTAACAGTGGAGAGCTTGCATGCCAATGCTAGTTTGTATCAATCACCAAAAAACAGCGCACTTATCTTGGTTTAGGGGAGGCATTAAACCAAGATGAGCAATGAAGACGACAAACCCAAGCAATTCAAAGATCTAATACCAAAAAAACTGTAAAGCTCCGAATACTTGGGGCTTTTTTTATTTTAGTCGGTGATGGTCTGATTAACTGCATCACGAACTTCTTTGGGTTCAATGTGACTAATTTTATGCCCAAAACTACGTAACCACCACACCAGTTGATTGGTAAAAGGTACGGTAGCATGAACCAAGATTTGCCCATTTCCAAGCGGTTCTAAAACCTGATTGGTACTGAGTTTGGTTTCTTCCAAATACAGCGCATCTATTTCAGTCATAGTCAGGGTAAGTGCAACGGTTTCTGTAGGTTTTGAAAAGTCTACACGGAAACCTAATGCACCCGATTCGATATATTCATCGATATCGAAATTGACTGGGTGTAAGGCACGAGTGTTTAAAACCGTCGCTGATTTGAAACGGTGCAGTGCAAAGGTCTGAATATCTGTTTTGTCGTGGCGCGTACAAATTAGATAAATAATTGCACCTTTTTGAACCAATGCCAGCGGGTTGAGGGTATAGGTTTTTGCTTCAGCCGCTTGGTTTAAGCCTTGATAAACGCATTCCAGCTGTTTGTCTTGGAGCAGTCCTTCATAGATGGCTTGCTGCGCTGTTTTCTCCACAATCGGGGGAATCAGCGGTTGTGTCGCAGGGACAATGCGTACACGGTTAATCCATTGGCGTACATTGTTTTGGGTAGAGAGGCTACGACGTGCTAAGTCAAACCATGGGTTCATTTCTTCAATTAAGCTGGGAGGAAGAAGATGTTTAAGGTGTTCTTCAACCATCATAAACGTCACCGCTTGAGAGCTGGTCATATGCGGTAAGCTTTGAATCGGAGCATCAGAACGCCAACGCCAACCTTGAGGCACAGCCCCATTGTTTTCAATCGGGAAGCGTTGAGAGATTTGGTTTAAATCACGTTGAATGGTTCGCAAAGTAATATCGATTCCTTCACGTTGTAAAATCTCTTGCAGCTCTCGAGTTCCCATCCATTTTCCAGTGGAAAGGCGAGACAAAATTTGCCATTGGCGATAGAGACTATTGGACGTTTCTTTTTCTTGTATAGACATAGTTTAATAAAATATAGGAGTCGAAATTACTTACTTGAATGTGAACACAATAAGAAAACTCATTCGTTTAAGCAAGCTTTGCTTGAAATTTTTCAGTTATATTTTTTGACACAACTTAATGCGAAATAGAATTGAAGCAATGTGTTTTTTATCGATTAATAAACAAAGCATCTTTAGAAATCCATGGCATAGATATTGCTACGTATGGGTTACATATCGATAACAATTGAGAGGTTTGTATGTTTAAAGAAGATAAAGATACAAATGTAAATACGATGTTGGACGGATATAAGCTTAACTCTCCTGTATTAAATCCGATTCACTCTCATGATCGTCTATCGAGCCAGTCTGTTGGATTGTTTCATCAAATGACCTCGAATTTCTTTAATGAAATGACAGATGACCAAGCGATGTCGGGTGAGGCTTGTGCGCGTATTGAGCACTGGTTGTCACAGCATAGTGTAGAAGAACTCGAAGAACTGAACCAAATTGCCAAACAGCATTTTTTATATGAAGGTATTACGTTTACTGTATATGGTGAATCTGAGGGTATTGAGCGCACCATTCCTTATGATTTAATTCCACGTGTGATCGCCAAACAACAATGGAATAAAATTTCTCTCGGCTCTGCACAACGTGTGCGAGCTTTAAATCTATTTTTACATGATATTTACCATCAACAAGACATTCTCAAAGCGAAAATTATTCCAGAACTGCAAGTTTTGACGCATGAAGCTTATCAACCGCATATGTATGAGCACCATTTAAAAGGTCAGATTTATAGCCAAATTAGTGGAATTGATATTATCCGTGATGGGCAGGGTGAGTTTTATGTACTTGAAGATAATTTAAGAACGCCGTCGGGCGTGTCTTATATGCTTGAAAGTCGTAAGATTAGTGAAAAACTCATGCCAGATTTGATGCAGAAGAACCATATTTTAGGCATAGAACAATACCCACAATTACTTAAACAAATCTTGGCTGAAAATGCTTATGTCGATCAGCCTTTCATCGTGGTGTTGACACCGGGGCGTTTTAATAGTGCCTATTATGAACATGCCTTTTTAGCCCGTGAAATGGATGTGCCTTTGGTGACATCGCGCGATTTGTTTGTAGAGCATGATAAAGTCTATGTCAAAACCATTCGTGGCCGTCAACGAGTAGATGTGATTTACCGACGTTTGGATGATGCTTATCTTGATCCGCTGTGCTTTATGCCGAATAGCACTTTAGGTGTCGCAGGGTTGATGTCAGCTTATCTGAGTCATAACGTGGTTATTGCGAATGCACCAGGCACAGGGGTTGCGGATGATAAATCGATTTATCCTTATGTCGACAAAATGATTCAGTTTTATTTAGGTGAAAAACCTATCTTAAAAAATGTTCCGACATATCAATGCCGTAACAAGCAAGACTTGGCTTATGTACTGGAGAACCTTGAGCAGTTAGTGGTCAAAGAGGCGCAAGGTTCGGGTGGGTATGGTATGCTGATTGGACCGCAAGCCTGTAAAAGTCAAATTGAGCAATTTAGAGATAACCTCATGGCGACGCCGCATTTATATATTGCCCAGCCCACTTTAGAGCTTTCAGTCAGTCCAACCATGACTGAATCGGGTGTTTCTGAGCGTCATATTGACCTTAGACCGTTTGTGCTCAGTTCACCGTATCGTACCGAAATTGTCCCTGGCGGTTTAACACGTGTTGCGATGAAAGAAGGTTCGTTGGTGGTCAACTCATCCCAAGGAGGAGGAATTAAAGACACTTGGGTCGTGGAAAACTTACATTCATAAAATAAACAAATATGAGGGTAGAACTATGATTTTATTAAGCACCAATGCTGAAAATATTTTTTGGTTAGGGCGTTATTTAACACGTACTCAATATTTGTGTGCTCAGTTTCCTTTTACCCAAGACCAGCCTGCAATGGATTATGCGCATGCATTTTGTTTGCCTGCTTTTGATGCGTGCTCACTGAATGAGCTGATTTTAAACCCAAATAATCCTGCTTCATTTAACCAGCAATTTCAAAGCGCTAAGAGTAATGTACAAGACTTGCGCGGGATTTTATCTGCAAAGGCCTACGCGGAACTGAATCAATTTATCAAAAATGCCACTGAAAACACCGCCTATATTTGTGATGTGGTTGGAGAGTGTCAGGATGTACTTGAGTCTGAAGCCAGTGATGTCTTTTTATTCTTTAGTTTGGGGCAAATGATTGAGCAGCTTGACCGTCAAATTCGCCTAAAACAAGATGCACAAAATACTTTAGTTGAAATAGAAAACATCGTCATCTTGTTAAAAGAAATGGGCTGGCTAAATTTGGCACAAGCTTGGCTAGAGCTCAAATCGCAACCTGATGCGATGAATTTTTATCATTTTAGTGATTATATTCAACAATTGTTTGAGGTTGATGTATGAAACTTATGATCAATCATCAAACGCATTATCAATATAGTGAATTGGCGCTGAATAGCATTCAATATATCAAAATGACACCTACGAATAATTCACACCAAAAGGTATGTCACTGGCATGTGAGTGTGCCAGGAGAGCGAGAAGAAAAACGGGATGCCTTCCAAAATATTTGGATTACCAGTTCGCAACGTGAAGCGTATCAACAGCTGACCATAATGGCACAGGGCATTGTTGAAATTAATAGCTTGGCAGAACATGGCATCCAAGATCGTCTGAATCCCAATTTATTTTTACAACCGACGCCCAATACTCAGTGCAATGCCGAAATGAAGGCATTTGCACATCAGTATGTGCCTGAGCTGAATCGGGAAAATTTGATGAAACTGTCAGAAGCAGTTTTAGCGCATATTCCTTATGTACCTGCTGAAACCTCGGTACTCACTTCGGCAATCGATGCATTCAATGGGCAGCAAGGCGTATGTCAGGACCATAGTCATGTTTTTATTGCCATGTGTAAGCATCTTGGCTTACCGGTACGTTATGTATCGGGGTATTTGCATGTGCCTGAAACTTCACACCTCGCCAGTCACGCGTGGGCCGAGGTGTATATTGATGATGCATGGTATTGTTTTGATACCAGTAATCAATTGTTCAAACCACAGTCACATATCTATGTAGCTATTGGGCGCGATTATTGGGATGTGGCTCCCGTTCGTGGCGTACGTGAAAAAGGTGGGGTGGAATCGATGCATTCCACGGTACAAGTTTTAAGTTGTTAAGGTTTAGCTGAAAAGGATGTTCTATGACCTATTGTTGTGCACTTCGTCTGCAAGATGGTTTGGTTTTTATAAGTGATACGCGTACGAATGCAGGTGTAGACCATATATCCGTGTTTAGGAAGCTGTATACATTTGGTGTAGAGGGTGAACGCTTTATTGCGATTCAAACCTCAGGAAACTTAGCAACGACCCAAGCGGTGATTGGGCATTTAAAAAATCATCTGGAGTTAAGCCAAGAACCGAATTTATATAGTGTCAATACCATGTTCGAAGCGGCTGAGTTGGTCGGGCATACTTTGAAAAAAGTCTTGGCGGATATGGCACCAGACACGCAAGAACAAAGTAATTACTACTGTAGCTTATTGGTCGGTGGCCAAATTAAAGGGGCAGAAATGCAACTTTATAATATTTATCCGCAGGGGAATTTTATTTGTGCGACCAAAGATACGCCGTATTTTCAAATTGGTGAAAGTAAATATGGCAAGCCGATTCTAGATCGTGCATTACGGTATGACATGCCCTTAGATGAAGCAGTGAAGTGTAGTTTGATTTCTTTTGATTCAACCTTACGTTCCAATGTTTCTGTAGGTTTGCCCTTAGATGCTTTGGTGTATACAAGAGATAGTTTACATATTCCAGTGGGTAAGCGGATTGATGAAGAAGATCCGTATTTTTCAAGCATCAGTAAGCAATGGTCGGATACCTTAAGAAAAGGATTGCAAGAATTGGCAAAGCCGACGGATGACTATTTAGTATAAATGTGGTAAATGCTAAAAATAATGAAATCAATAAATTGGGGAAGTCTATGCGGCAAATTTGCTATGCAAGTACTTCAACGTCGGATCACGTACAGCTTCTTCAAGATGTTCGAGACATTTTAAGCGAAGCACGTGATTTTAATGCAATACATAATATTTCAGGCGTTCTTTATTATGCAGATCAGCATTATTTCCAGTGCTTAGAAGGGGATGAAGCTGCTTTAGAATTATTAATGTCGAAATTATTGAAAGACCATAGACATAAAGATATCAAAGTCTTTGAGGCGAAAACCATTCACGCGGCACATTTTAGAGCTTGGGGCATGAAGTATGTGCAACGTATGAGTAGCGTACATACCAAAATGCGTGAGATGGGTTTTGCAACATTTGAACCGCAGAGTATGAGTCAGCAACAAATTGATCAGTTGTTACAAGACCTTTACGATGCCCAGCCCGATGAGAGTTTGTGTTGAAAAAAGCCCAAGTAGAATTTGGGCTTTTATGGCTAGATTTGCTTACGTGTAGGGCGATTGCTTAACCGGCAAAGTAGCTCATAACCAATAGTTCCATTGGCTTCCGCAACATCGTCAACTAAGCGGTTTTCACCCCAGAGCTCAACCTTTGTACCGAGTTTGGCGTTTAAACCCGTCACATCGATCGCAATCATGTCCATCGCAACTCGGCCCACAACAGCTACTGCTTGACCATTTATAGCAACATAGTTTTGTTTTGGAAATGCACGTGGATAGCCATCACCATAACCAATCGAAACAATCGCCAGTTCAGTTTCTTGGTTTGCGACAAAATGTGAACCATAGCCGACACCTTCACCTGCTTGAATGGTATTTAATGCAATAATTTCCGCAGTGAAGGTCATAACTGGCTTTAAGTCCAAGTCATGTGCATTTTTATCGGCAAAAGGTGATGCACCGTAAAGCATGATGCCGGGACGAACAAAATCAAAATTAAGTTCAGGCCATTTAAATATAGCAGCTGAGTTACAACATGAGGCTAGGATGGGTGAACAGGCTTCTTTGATGTGTAGGAATTGCGCACGTTGCTGCTCATTGAGTGGGTGATCCGCATCGGCGTTGGCAAAGTGCATTGCCAGGACACATGTAAAGCCTTCTGCTTTTAAAGTGTTGATAACATCAATGATTTCAGCAGCTTTAAAGCCTAAACGGTTCATACCGCTATTGAGTTTGACCCATACTTTAAGCTTTTGTGCGATATACGCGGTTTTATGTGCGATTAACCAATCGACTTGTTGCTGCCGATGAACCACACACTCGATATTTTGCTCAATGACGGTTGGCATTTCATCTGCTGAGAAAACACCTTCAATCAGGGTAATCGGCTGTTTAAAGCCGAGTTCACGAATCTCTAGTGCTTCTTCTAAACAGGCGACGCCAAAGGCATCGGTTTCACTTAAGGCTGCTAAACAGTCTTTGACTCCGTGTCCATAAGCATTGGCTTTGACCATGCTGACGATTTTCGCGTTTGGGGCAAGTTGTTTGACACGGTTTAAATTATATTGCAGCGCTTGGCTATCAATATAAACTGTTGCTTGACGCACCCTAATTACTCCTACAGGGTCATGGAAAGGCGACGATGAGGCTTTAATTATTCCTCATCATCGTACTGAGCATAAAACTCAGGGGATAAGTTACTAAAGCGGGTATATTGGCCTTCAAAAGCAAGTCGAACGGTACCAATAGGACCGTTACGCTGTTTACCAATAATAATTTCAGCGGTGCCCGCTTCTTTAGACTCTTTGTTATAGACCTCGTCACGGTAAATAAACATGATTAAGTCGGCGTCCTGCTCGATCGCACCCGATTCACGTAAGTCTGACATCACGGGACGTTTGTTTGGACGGTTCTCGAGGGAACGGTTAAGCTGCGATAGTGCAATCACAGGGCACATCATTTCCTTGGCAAGAGCTTTTAAGCTTCGTGAAATTTCCGAAATCTCACCTACACGGTTATCACCCATGCCTGGTACTTTCATCAGCTGTAAGTAATCGACCATGATGCAGCCGAGTTTACCATCGTGCTGTTTGGCAATACGACGTGCGCGAGCACGAACTTCTGTAGGTGGAAGAGCAGAAGAGTCATCGATATAGAGCTTTTTCTCTTGCAGTTGCAAAATGGTGCCCGTAACTTTTGACCATTCATCGCCATCGAGTTTACCCGAACGTAAATGGCCCTGATGGACTTTCCCGTAAGAGGAGATCAAACGCATAGCGATGGAGTCGGCTGGCATCTCCATGGAGTAAACCAAGGCAGGTAGGTCATTATTAAACAGCACGCTTTCAACCAAATTCATGGCAAAGGTGGTTTTACCCATCGATGGACGCGCTGCAACAATAATCAAATCACCTGCTTGCATGCCCGAGGTTTTATTGTCGAGTTCAAGAAAGCCTGTGGTTAAGCCTGTAATGCTGCCTTCCATTTGTGATAATTCATTTAGCTTATCAAAGACATCGGCCACAACTGTATTGATGGCTTTAGGCCCTTGAGCTTTGGCGTTGTTATTGTGTTGTTCTGCCAAAGAGAAAATATTGGTTTCGGCCAAATCTAAAATTTCACTGACGTTACGACCTTTGGTGTCATAGGCATTTTGTAAAATTTCAGAGCTGACCTTAATCATACTGCGCAAAGTCGAAAATTCTTTGATCTTAGTAGCATAAGTTTCCATGTTATAGAAACTAGACGGGGAGTCTGCCATCAATTGCATCAGGTACTCTTCACCACCAACCGCATCGAGTAGGTTTTGTGTGGTGAGCCAGTCATGAACTAAAACCGCATCATAGGGTGAGCTGTCTTTGGAGAGTTGCGCAATGGCGCGAAAAATATATTTATGGCGCGTCGCATAAAAGTCATTTTCAGTCAGTACATCGCCAACTTGTTCAAAGGATTCAGCAACCGTCATTAAAGCGGCAAGTACAGCTTGTTCCAATGCTAAGTTATGCGGAGGTGTACGGAATTCTTTCAGTTGCCCTGACTCATTTGGTTTATTGTCTTGTTTCGATGAGCTCTTTTGAGCAGTGGCATTCGCCTGTGACATATAACGCCCTGATTTTTAATACAGTAAGAGGGATAACTTAAGATAAATTTCACTGTAAATTTGGAAAAAATTACAGCCATTTAACTGTATGCACTTTATCAAAAAATGCAGCTGCTGTGTGCTGAATTCAAGGCTTATGGATAAAACCCATAATATTCAAATTTGGCATTTTGAGGGGCAGGCTGATGAAGTTTTAAGCTGAGCGAAGAAACTACTTTTTCATAGAGATAAAAAAAGAGCATGCAAAAGCATGCTCTTTTTTTTGCAAGAAATTACTCAGATACGATAGTAACGAGAACTTCAGCAACAACATCATGGTGCAATTGGATTGCGATGTTGAATTCGCCAGTGTGACGAAGTGCACCGTTCGGTAAACGAACTTCTGCACGGTCAACTTCAAGACCAGCATTTGTTAACGCGTCAGCGATATCACGAGTACCGATAGAACCGAATAGTTTACCTTCGTCACCAGCTTTCGCAGTGATTACGATGTTAACTTCGTCTAATTGGCTAGCACGTGCTTGAGCAGCAGCTAAAACATCAGCTTCAGCTTTCTCAAGTTCAGCGCGACGAGCTTCAAAAGCAGCAGTGTTAGCTTCAGTAGCAGCTACTGCTTGACCTTGAGGGATAAGGTAGTTGCGGCCGTAACCAGCTTTAACTGAAACTTTATCGCCTAATTTACCAAGGTTTTTAATGCGTTGTAATAAGATAATATCCACAGCTCAACCTCACTTATGATTGTCAGTGTAAGGGATCAAAGACAAGTAGCGAGCTTGTTTAATAGCAAGCGCTAATTGACGTTGGTAACGAGCTTTAGTACCTGTAATACGGCTAGGAACAATCTTGCCGTTTTCAGTGATGTACTGTTTTAAAGTGTCGATATCTTTGTAGTCGATGTACGTAACGTTCTCAGCTGTAAAGCGGCAGAACTTGCGACGACGGTAAAAACGTGCCATTGATGTTCTCCTTATGCTTCAGCAGAGTCTTGAGCTTGTTGTGCTTCTTCACGTTGAGCTTTACGCGCACGTTTTTCTTCAGCACTCTTAGCCAATAGTGACTCTTCAGTGATAGCGTTCTCACGACGGATGATAAGGCTACGAATAATTGCATCGTTGTAACGGAACAATTCTTCTAACTCATCAAGAGTAGTTTGACCACACTCAACATTCATAAGAATGTAGTGAGCTTTGTGGATCTTGTTAATTGGGTAAGCCAATTGACGACGGCCCCAGTCTTCAAGACGGTGAATTTGACCTTCAGCTTCTTTGATGTGAGTTAGGTAGCGTTCTACCATACCAACGACTTGATCGCTTTGATCAGGGTGTACTAAAAGTACGATTTCGTAATGACGCATTGTCAGCTCCTTACGGTTTAAACAGCCCCTAACAAAAAAGTTGTTAGAAGCAAGGAGTCACAACCAAGGTTGTGTCGCATTAGATGCGAAGGGGGAATTTTAGAGACTTTGCTCGCCAAATTCAAGAACTTCTCTTAAAAAGCCCTAATTATTTTGAGGTTTTGAGCGTAAAAGGAAGACAACATAGCCTTTAAAGTTTGTATCATTTTCAAGCTTTGGCTGTCTATGCCACTGACCGTGTTGAACAATGCCAATTTTGTAAGGCAGTTTCAGTGCTGAAACTTTTTTTAGATAAGCTGCATAGTTGGGTATGGTGGTTGAACCTTGATAGGTTTGAATGACCAACTCATCGATGGTGTTATTCAGGAGGTTTAAAGTCTCTTGGTTTGTCACATTGGTCCAGTCCATTAAACCCGTGATACTGAGTTGATAGTGCTGCGGTAATTGTTTTCTTAATTGACTTAAGAATAGGGCATATTGGTGGATATGTCTGGTTTTGGCATCGAAATCAATTTGTATGCCTTGAATATGATTCCCTGCATTTTCCCATTGCTGAACGCGTTTTAAAATTTGTGTAAGCTCTTGGCCTTGCCAGTCTAAATGATAATTACGAAAAACCAGCCACACCTTTTGCTGAGGAATTGTTAAGACGCTTACGCCTTGCGGTATGAGCTTAGAGTGATGTGTTTGGGAATCTAAACGGATTTCACCTTGTAAAATATAAAGTTCTTTAGCCGCATTTAGGTAAGGGGCAGATGAAATATTGCCCCAAATCCAAAATGCATCATAGTCTTCGGCATTTACCTGACCAGATGTTGAAGCTGACTGACTCGGCTGACAAGCCATGATGCTGAGCATACAGATCAGCGTCATAACAACGGAAAAAATCTGCTTCAACATATAGTCTTACCAGTAATACTTTAAAGATTGTGCCCAAGAGGTACTTGGATAGTCGCGTTTAATGTGGTCGAACCATTGTTTTCGGGTGGATTTTTCAACTTCTGCATCCTGACAGTCATTCATCCCGCTTGGTGAATAACACATGATTGAGCGATAAAGCGCATAAGCTTTTAAATCGGGTACAGAACTGGATTTGATGATGTCTTTATACACTTGACCACGGGCAAAAATTGCACCTTGAAAGCTGGAAGTTTCTTTTTCTAAAGCGGTGACATAGCTTATGTTGTAGCCTTGAGTCGAGCGTGCATATTCGCCCAAACAAAGTCGGAGCTTTAAATCTTGAGGTGAATTTTCAAGTTTTTGAGTCAGACTGAATAAGTCAGGGCATTGAATCTGTGGCGTGATTTTTGTTCCTGCCCAAATGAAATCACTGAAAGGCGGTTGATTTTTATAGTTTTGATATGTTTCTGAGTCATATTTATGCTTCGCGGCATCTTGTGGTAGTAGTACAAAGGCTTGATTAAACAGTTTAAAGTTTTGATGTACCAATGACTTTTGCAAAGTTTTATACAAAGCTAAATTTTTTTGATCTGTTCTTGATGCTTTGCTCTGTACAATTTGCATTAAGCTTTTTTCATTGGCTTCATTTTCAATAAAGCTTTTTTGCAATGAAGCTTGTTTGATTTTAGCATTTGAACCGATGAATACGTTTGCACTTTGCTGTTGAGCATAATGTGGATACAACATCAGCTCAAATAAGCCACGTTGTTCAACTTCTTTCGAGTGACTAAGCCAACCTTCCCAGTATTGCTGTGCATTTTGAGTTTGTCCGAGTTTTTCTAAAATACGACCTTTTAACAATATTTGACTGAGTTGAAGGTGGCTATCAATTGAATTAGAGGAATGTTCTGGCAATGACACCAAATGAGTTTTACTATGATCAGCTACCCCAACAAAACAAGGTGGCTTAACTAGAGCGGAATATCACTTATAAATACGCTTTTAGTTGTTCAAACAAGTGGGACCACCTCTAGTCCTATCAGTGATTTTTACCAGATTCCATCGAATCGTGTGGTAGAGATCGGTAGTCAAATAGAAATATAAAGATATAAAAAACAGTCGAAGCTTATACTTCGACTGTTTAAATTACATAGAAAGAAAGTTAAAGCAAATTAAACCAATTAATGCAGAAGCTGCAAGGACGTACATCACTTTGAGCTGGAAATGAAATAAGCCAACCAAAGCTACAAGTGCAATTAACGCAGCAACAATATCGAAAGAGCCGTTAAATCCTGTTGGCCAAAGTACATGATAAGCAAAAAATAGGGCAAGGTTAAGAATCACACCAACAACTGCGGCTGTAATAGCCGTTAACGGAGCTGTAAATTTGAGCTCATTATGTGTTGATTCGATAATTGGTGCACCAGCTAAAATAAAAACAAAGGAAAACAGGAAAGTAAACCAAGTGACTATGCTTGCTCCAATGGTGCCCGCCAAGAATAAATGATCTGAGCCTAAGAGTGCTTGATTGAATGCTCCTAAAAAGCCAACAAATGCGACCACCATAATTAAAGGGCCGGGCGTGCTTTCACCTAGAGCTAAGCCATCTATCATTTGAGTCGGACTTAACCAACCGTAATAGCTTACAGCACCCTGATAAACATAAGGCAATACTGCATAGGCACCACCAAAGGTGAGCAGGGCTGATTTCGTAAAGAACCAAGCCATTTGGGTGTAAGTATGATCCCACCCCAGCGTTAAGCTTAGGCTCAGGATTGGAATAAACCACAGTAGACCACCAATTAGCAGAATACTGCCCAATCGTTTCCAGCTAAAGATCGCATGTTCAGGTGTAGGAGTATCATCATCAATTAAAGCACGACCATAATCTTTTTTACTCTGCTGGTGTGCGTTTCCACTAGAAAATAGGCTTGGATATTTTTTACTGGTTAGATAACCAATGATTGCGGCAGAGAGCACAATTAAAGGAAAGGGTAAGTTGAAGAAAAATATAGCAATAAATGAAAGGGCTGCAATCAGCCATAAAAATTTATTTTTAAGTGATCGACTGCCGATTCGATGTGTTGCATGAAAAACAATGGCAACAACAGCAGGTTTAATACCGTAAAAGAGCCCTGCAATAATGGGTACATCACCAAATTTTACATAAACCCATGAAAGACCAATTAAAATAAATAGTGAGGGTAGTACAAAAAGAATCCCTGCAACTAAACCACCGACGGTTCTATGCATTAACCAACCGATATAAGTTGCTAATTGTTGTGCTTCAGGACCCGGTAAGAGCATACAATAGTTCAGTGCATGCAAAAATCGCTTCTCTGAAATCCACCGCTTTTGTTCAACCAGTTCTTGGTGCATGACCGCAATTTGACCTGCGGGCCCCCCAAAACTAATGAACCCCAATTTAAGCCAGAATAGGAATGCTTGCCAAAATGAAACTGACTGTATCTCTTGTTCTGGTTGTATAACAAGTTCTTGTTCCATGATTATTCTCTTGATAGGTTGGCATATAAGCCATCGAAAATGTGATTCGATAATGCAAATAATTGGTCATCGTCACTTATCTGACTTCGAATTCCTTGAATAACTTTTTCAATACCGATCGCTTCTGGAGGCTCAATTCCTCCTACATCAAGGTAATGAACAATTTCAGCGATTTTCTTTAATGCGGGTGTTTCTAGATCAAAACTATGTAAAAGAACTTCGAAGGTCACCCAATGATTGACATGACTGAAAGTTGCATCATCAAAATCGAATCCAAATGCATCTTCGGGGCAATCAGTTGGGGTTTCTAACCAAATGAATGTTGGTGAGGTATCTATAAAAGTTTTGATTAGCCATGCAGAGGCTAGACGATCAATCCAAGGTCTTTTACGTGTTGCCCAAATTCTGTTTTGATAATTACCTTTATCCAGATGTTGAATATGAGCTTGTATAGCTTTAGGTTCATTGACTTCACCGAGACGTGCAATAGTGAGTTCCAATAAGGAAAGTTCATTAAGAACCTGTACTTGAGTCTCATCTGGATAATAGTCAATGTCTACAAGTGCATCGATGCTTTTTCTTAATTTACGAATCTGTTTGAGTAGTTCTTTCTTATCATCTTTAGTTTGACGATCTCTTATTTCCGTGAGTTGTTTATAGAGGGTTTCGTACTCTTCTTTTCGACTGAAAATAGGTGCGAGTTCAAGATTTAAAGGTGGCTCTGCGTAAAACATATAAGCAGTTCCTTGTTCAGAAACAACATCATTAGCAATAGAGGTAAACTTCTCACTATGATTAATAGGGAGTATGTAGACCCCATCTCTAAGGGTCGCGGCACCACTTGCTTTCAAAGATCGCCAGACTCTCATCCGAGTGCTTGTGTTCTGTGTAGGCAGAGATGTTATGAGTAAAGAAATAGACATGTAGTATACTCAACATATTTGTAGAATATATTACTAACAAATTTTTAAACTTCAAAGACGAATAAATGATTTCCTATAGTAGGAAAAATATTAAGAAAATATTTATCCAGATTTCTAGGATTTATAGATGTTGAGCATAAAATTGATTTTGTTTAATTAACGAATGGCTTTGTTGCACAAACCTATCTGTAAAGGGTTTTTCAGCGATATAATTTTCAAATGAAGAG
>NZ_JBUEBA010000002.1:1205660-1254830 GCF_058107045.1 Acinetobacter sp. AB03
AAAACTTTATCTTCTGCCGATGTTGCCTGACGCATTTGCATTAAATCTGAAATGGCCAGAAAGAAGGGGTCTTTTAGATTTTTTGCATTGAATGAGCGGCTTTGAAAAACATGGCGATCCATTTCAAAGACTAGATTATCGAGCTCTAAATTATAGTATTTGGAATCGGGATGATTGATTTGCCATGCAAGTTCGTCGGTCAGGAGTTCGGTTTTTCCACTCAGCCAATAACAACGACGTAGTAAACCGCGTGCACTTGCAGCATATTTTCCCTCAGGAAAGCGTTTGAAGTAGGTAGTGATATGCTCATAGGTGTTTTTGAGTAAAGTCTGATCTACTTTATCGGTTTTTAAGTCACCATATTCACCGACACCCGACTGATAGCTTTCATTGAGGCTGCTACGGATCAACATATATTGCGATGTTTCTTTGATCCAAGGCTGATCAACCGTAGTTAATACTGAGTAAATTTTAGTAGCTGTGGAAAAGTTACTATTGTAAAAGGAAATGGTTGCATTTAAATAAGACGCATACTGACGTGCTTGTATAGACCAGTTCGGATTGACTTGGATGAGGGCAAGATCACGGTCACAGGCTGAGATTTTTTGTCTTTCTTGAATCAGTAAATCTTTTTCCGCTTTGTTGAGATTTTTGTCGGCTTTCACCTGCTGTGTAAATTGATCCGCACCATTGTCTAGACTACTGCAATGTTCTTGGTAGGGTGTTTTTTCATTGCTTGGTTTTAATCGGGCATTCAGTCGTTTATTGGTTACACCTCCAAACAACGTTTTAGCCGCAAATGGTACGTTGCTATATTCAGTTTCCCAAAGCGGATTATTTGGTTGATTAAAATTCAATTTGGCCAAGCCCATGTCGCTCAGGAGTAGGAGCATATTGGTTTGGTTGTCATTGGCGGGCGTGAGTGCAGGCAAATTGTCACAAGCTGTATAGACATTGGTTTGAATGTTGGTTGATGGGTAGCAAGAAACATCAAAACCAGAAAAACTGTGCGTGCTATAAGCAAGAGTGATAGGGAATAGACTAATAAAAATAGATTTTTTAAAAAATTGTGATGGCATTTTCATTGCAGAGCATAAGTTATTGTTGTGTCTGCTATGGTAACAATTTAAAGACTAGACTTAAATATTGAATAAGTTGAAATAAAAAAGATAGAGAGAACTCTATCTTTTTTAAAACAGCGGCAAATGTGGAGCAGGTGAGACATAGCTAAAACTAAAACTAAAACTTAATGCAGTAATTAAAATTACTGAATATAAGAAATAGCGTTTTGCCCAAACCTGATCATTTTCAGCTTTAAAACCAATCATTGATAAATATACCCAATAAGCACAGAGTGCGTTAAAGGTGATAAGAAAAAACATATTGGTATAGCCAAAACAATACAAACCATTTAACACCGCAGCAAACAGCAAGACATAAATCAAGCTTTCAACTTTCGTGCGGAAAATTGAACGTGCTACAGGTAAAATTGGAATGCCTGCATTTTTATAGTCGTCAAAGCGGTATACCGCAATTCCCCATGAATGAGGCATTTGCCAAAGTGCATATGCTAAGAAAAGCAACAATGCGGCAACATCAAATTCATTGGTCACAGCTGTATAGCCGATCACTGGTGGACTAGCACCAGAAATACTTCCAATCACGGTTTGGTGAATGGATGTGCGTTTGCTCCATAGACTATAAAAAATCACATAAACCACAAAACCAAGTACAGCAAAGCCAAAGGCGTAAGCATTAACAAAGAACCAGAGTAGGGCGAAACCTAATATTCCAAGCGCAGCAGAAAATGCCAAAGCAACGGAAGGACTGATGGTTTTTTTAACTAATGCGCGGTTCATCGTCCGTTCCATCTTTTGATCAATATCTTGATCAATGACGTTATTGACGACACAGCCAGAAGCAACAACCAGTGTTGTACCAAGTAGAGTGATGAGAAGGAGGAGGAAATCTACAGACCCCTGAGCGGCTAAAAAGAAGCCGCCCAGAGTGGTAACGAAGTTACCAAAGAGAATTCCTGGTTTAGTCAGGAATAAATACTTTTTCAACATGACGATCAGTTTAGATCATCATGTTGTAGTGTAAGTAGTTCATAATCCATACAGAGCCGACTAGAAGTACAGCAATACAAAGTACTGTATAGATAAATGCAATCACGTTCCAACGTTGCTCTGAAGATGAGTTCATGTGCAAGAAGTAAACTAATTGAACTAGAACCTGAGCAACCGCTGTAATTGCGATAACTGCCATAACAATACCGCGACCAAAACCACCAGCCATTACCATACCGAATGGAATTACGGTCAGGATAACTGAAAGGATAAAGCCGATCGTGTATTGCTTGGTGTTACCGTGTGAAGCACCAGCTGAGTTATGATCGTGACTCATTATAGAACTCCCATCAAGTAAACTACGCTGAATACACAGATCCAAACGATGTCAAGGAAGTGCCAGAACAAGCTTAGGCAAGCAAGACGACGAGTGTTTGGAAGAGTCAAACCATTTTTCTTGATCTGAATCATCAAAATGATCATCCATACCAAACCTGAAGTTACGTGAATACCGTGCGTACCTACTAAAGTAAAGAACGACGATAAAAACGCACTTACGCTTGGACCGTGGCCAGCATGAACTAAGTGATTAAACTCATATAGTTCCATGCCGATGAATGAAGCACCGAATAACCAAGTGATCGCTAACCAAGTTAAAACTTGGTTGACGTTCTTTTTGTATGCAGCAAGAACCGCAAAACCAAAAGTTACAGAAGAGATCAAGAGAGCGAAAGTTTCAGTTAAAACGAAACCTAAAGACTCACCGAATAATTCTTTTGCACTTGGTGTGCCCATAGGCACATGGCTACTTAAAACAGCGAATGCAATGAAGAGTGTACCGAATAGAATCAAGTCACTCATCAAATAAGTCCAAAAACCAAAGACGGTGATGTCGGTATCATCGTGGTGATGATGCTCATCGTGTCCGTGGTTTTCGTGATGAAGTACGTCAGCCATTGTCTTAGTCCTTCTTCAAATGTTTTTCAAGAATCGCGTAACGTTCATTTTCAATACGCTCAACTTCAGCAGCAGGAACATAGTAGTCCACTTTCTTCGTAAACGAAGACGCGATGAAGCTGATAATAGCAGCGATGAACATCACAACAACTAACCACCAGATATGCCAGATTAAACCAAAGCCCATAACAGTAATGAACATGGCAATCACAACACCAGCAGCACGATTCGTTGGCATATGAATGTCTTCGTATGAAGTAGGTTTCGCATACGCTACGCCATTCTCTTTGTCATTCCAGAACGTATCAATACCATTGATTGTTGGAAGGTGAGCAAAGTTGTAGAACGGAGCAGGAGACGAAGTCGCCCATTCAAGTGTACGACCATCCCATGGATCGCCTGTAAGGTCGAGGTTGTCGTTGCGTTGTAAGTAACCAACAACAATCTGCATAACGAAACATGCAATACCAATCGCGACTAACACAGAACCGAAGAATGCAATAGCAATGTACGGATCCCATTCAGGGTTGTCATATGTATTCAAACGACGAGTCATACCCATGAAACCAAGGATATAAAGTGGCATGAATGCGAAGTAGAAACCGAAGAACCAGAACCAGAACGCAGCTTTACCCCATGCTTCATTGAGCTTCCAACCAAACATTTTCGGCCAGTAGAAAATGATGCCGGCAAACATACCAAACACCACACCACCGATAATTACGTTATGGAAGTGAGCAATCAAGAACAATGAGTTGTGTACAAGGAAGTCCGCAGGTGGAACCGCCATTAATACACCAGTTAAACCGCCAATACCGAATGTTACAAGGAAGCCAAGCGTCCATAACATAGGAGTAGTGAAGGTGATACGACCCTTATACATTGTGAATAACCAAGAGAAGATTTTCACACCAGTAGGAATCGCAATAACCATGGTCATGATACCGAAGAACGCATTCACGTTCGCACCAGCACCCATGGTGAAGAAGTGGTGAAGCCATACTACGAACGCTAGTACTGTGATCGCAATTGTTGCATACACCATTGATTTGTAACCGAACAACGTTTTACGAGAGAACGTTGAAACAACTTCAGAGTAAATACCAAATGCTGGTAATACTAAGATGTAAACTTCTGGGTGACCCCATGTCCAAATCAAGTTTACATACAACATTGGGCTACCACCCATGTCATTTGTAAAGAAGTGGAAACCGAAGTAACGGTCAAGCGTTAACATCGCAATTGTTGCTGTTAACACTGGGAATGACGCAATGATCAATACAGCTGTACACAAAGATGTCCAAGTAAAGATCGGCATGTCCATAAGTGACATACCAGGCGCGCGCATTTTAATGATGGTAACGAAGAAGTTAACACCCGTTAATAGCGTACCTAAACCTGAAATCTGAAGTGCCCAGATATAGTAGTCCACACCCACGCCTGGAGAGTATTCGATACCTGAAAGAGGAGGATAAGCCATCCAACCTGTTGCAGCGAATTCACCAATTGCAAGAGATGCCATCATTAAGCCTGCAGCACCAGCAAATAACCAGAAGCTTAGAGAGTTTAATAATGGGAAGGCAACGTCACGTGCACCAATTTGAAGTGGTACAGAGATGTTCATTAAGCCAACAACTAGACCCATTGCTACGAAGAAGATCATGATTACACCGTGTGCGGTGAAGATCTGATCGTAGTGTTCTGGGTGTAAATAACCTTCACCGCCACCTTTTGCAAGGAACAGTTGAAGACGCATCATAATCGCATCGGCGAAACCACGCAAAAGCATGATGATCGATACGAAAAGATACATGATACCAATTTTTTTATGGTCGACTGATGTGAACCATTCGTTCCACAAGTAGCCCCATTTTTTAAAGTAGGTAATACCAGCAACAACTGCGATACCACCTAAGATCATCATTGCAACTGTGACCAGTACAATTGGATCGTGCGGAATAACGTCCGGACCTAACTTACCTAAGAAGCTCATGTCTTATTCCCCTACAACTGATGAAGCAGGTTCAACAGCGGCATGTGCTTCAGATGAAGCAGCCCCGTGAGCACCCGCAGTCGCTGAGTGATCAGCACCGTGATAGTTGCTCATATATTTGCTGATGACTGACTTAAACAAGCCTTCCTCTACAGAAGAGTAGTAAGTCACAGGGTGTGGCTTAGTTGGATAAGGCTTCATTGCCTCAGCAGCAGCCTTCTCTTCAGGAGTTTTTGCTTTTGAAATCAAAACTTCAATTTGGTGTTTACCACGGTTACCGTCACGTAAAGACTCAAATTCAGCTTGATCTAAAATTGTTTTTTGTACAGCTTTAGGATTAATGCTTGTACCGTTACCTGCTTTAACTGCAGCAACCCATTCAGCGAACTGAGCGTCAGTTACAGAGTGAGCACGGAAGCGCATTTGCGAGAAGCCGTAGCCTGAATAGTTCGAAGAGAAACCGCGGTAGCCTTCAGCTGGGCTAGTTCCATCTGCTAACAAATTCAAGTGCGTTTGCATGCCTGCCATTGCATAAATTTGACCACCTAACGCAGGGATGAAGAAAGAGTTCATCGTGAAGTTAGAGGTAATTTTAAGTGCAACTGGAGTTTTTTCAGGGAAACGAATTTCGTTAACCGTCGCAATGTTAAGATCAGGGTAAATGAAGATCCATTTAAACTGTTCAGCAATGACTTGAATATTTACAGGTGCTTTATCAGATTCGAGCGGGCGGTAAGGGTCATACTTGTGTGAACCCCACCAAGTTAACCAAGCCAGAATACCAATAATAATGACAGGAATACCCCAAACTACAATTTCAATTGCAGTAGAGTGTGCCCATGTAGGTTTATAGTCTGCATCTTTATTCGACGCGCGATATTTCCAACCAAACCATAATGCCATTACGACTGATGGAATAACCACCAATAGCATTAAATAGATCGCAGTCATCATTAAGTCAGATTGACCTTGTGCAACTGGACCTTTTGAGTTTAGAAGTACCATATCACCACCACACCCCGTTAAGAGCGCGGCGATCGCAGATAAAGACAATACAGCTAAAATCGTTTGTCTCATTTTACAACCTCGGTGAAGAGTCCCATTCCCTAATAAAATTGGGATAGCGATTAAAGTGTCGCATGATTGAAAAGTTTCTTTTTAAGTCTAAAAACACTTCTCAATCATAAGACACCGCTACGTTGTAGGGCATTATGCCTCATATCGACAAACTAAGCTATACGTAAAGATGCTTTAAATGACTGTTATAAAAACCGATTTTTTCACTCGGAATTTTATAATTTCTTTATGGATTTATTTTGAATATCAATAAACTGCGGAAAACTGAGGTGCGCCAAACCTCAGCTTAAATATGGTCAAATTACTGCTTAATGACCTTGGTTTTCGCCAGCTTATCGTGCAAAGTTTGACGCTTTGAAGTTAAACCAAAGACGTGATCGATGATGGTAATAAACGGCATGAACAGCATATTGAGCACAATAAAGACAACACTGCGCAATGTGAATACACGCAAAAGGCTAACTTTTTCGTTGGTTTCTACGTCTACAATTTTAATTTTGGTAATTTTTTTGCCAATACTTTGACCACTTTTTGCTAAGAAAAAGGCCTGGATACCGAGCATAATCAGCAGGTAAATTCCCATGGTGGTCCATGCTTCAGTAGGAATCAAACTGAACAGTTGTGCTTGTAGTTCACTGGCCTGAGTTGCTGTAGTGGCCGCTTGCATTTTTTGCTGAATTTCAGTGAGTTCACCAAATTTGTCTGCTTGTAAAAAGAACGAGGGAATCGCAGCGGCAGGGAGCCAAAGAAGTAAATCAATGACTTTGGCTAAGACGCGTGTGCCTATTGATGCCAGTTCAGGTTGAGCAACTTTCGCCGCAGTACGGTTTGGTTGTGAAAATTGATTTGGCGTATGCATTGGCTCAGGAATAGGGGGCTGAGGTTGATAACCTACAGGTTCATAAGCCAGTTTTCCTTGGGTGAGTTCACCTAAAGCTTTCCATTCAGGCATACCCTGATGCCAAACTAAATCTGTCAATAAAACTTGTTGGCTTGCGAGCATCTGATTCAACTGCTCTAAGGTATATGGACCGGCTTGTTGATTATTTCGTGCCAAGTAAATCTGCATATAAACTTAATCTCAAAATATAAATTGGGATATTTAAATAATAAATGTATTTGTTTTCAGATTAAAAACAAATAAAAAATCTATGATAAAACATGCGGATAGTCTAGAGAATTTCAAGCTGAAATTAACCAAAACTACACAAAATGCAGGACAGTGTAGCAAGGATTATGCTGCTTCTTCTAGCTTTATCGCAATGCGATCTCTTCTCAATCAAAATGTTGCTGCATGAGTGCCAAACTTAGTTTAAGTTTTTGTATCAATATGCTTGTTTTAGTACGGATACGTTGAAAGAGTGGACATAAAAAAGACCCATGAAAGGGTCTTTTTTTATCACATCAAAAAGTTAAGCTTTTTGAACTTTTTCTTCTGCAAGGAAGAACCAAGTGTCTAATACTGAGTCAGGGTTAAGTGATACAGATTCGATACCTTGTTCCATAAGCCATTGCGCAAGATCTGGATGATCTGATGGGCCTTGACCACAGATACCCACATATTTACCTGCTTTACGGCATGCATGAATTGCCATAGAAAGAAGTGCTTTTACTGCTGGATCACGCTCATCAAATAGGTGAGACACAATACCAGAGTCACGGTCTAGACCAAGCGTTAACTGGGTTAAGTCGTTTGAACCGATAGAGAAGCCATCGAAGTGTTCAAGGAACTGTTCAGCCAATAA
Organism: Acinetobacter sp. AB03; assembly: GCF_058107045.1. NCBI lineage: Bacteria > Pseudomonadati > Pseudomonadota > Gammaproteobacteria > Moraxellales > Moraxellaceae > Acinetobacter > Acinetobacter sp. AB03. Next base: position 1,213,502 of record NZ_JBUEBA010000002.1, read on the forward strand.
TGCGTTCGTTGGTAACTCACACATCATGATCACTTTCAGACCATTTTCACCACGTTTCAGGCCGTTTAACGCCAATAATTCAATTACACGTTTTGCTTCATGTACAGTACGTACGAAAGGAATCATGATTTGAATATTGGTTAAGCCCATTTCGTCACGTGCTTTTTTCAACGCGCGGCATTCTAATTCGAAGCAGTCACGGAAGTTGTCAGACACATAACGGCTGGCACCACGGAAGCCTAACATTGGGTTTTCTTCTTCAGGCTCGTATAACTTACCACCGATCAAGTTTGCGTATTCATTTGACTTAAAGTCAGACATACGAACGATCACAGGTTTGTCTGCAAATGCTGCAGCAAGGGTAGAAATACCTTCAACCAGTTTTTCAACATAGAATTCGATTGGCGATGCATAACCCGCAGTACGTGCCATTACCGCAGCACGTGTTTCACGTGGCAAGCTGTCAATGTTCAACAATGCTTTAGGGTGGACACCGATCATACGGTTAATGATGAACTCAAGACGTGCAAGGCCAATCCCTTCATTTGGAATTTGTGCAAAGTCAAATGCGCGGTCAGGGTTACCGACGTTCATCATTACTTTGAACGGAAGCTCTGGCATTGATTCGATTGAATTGGTTTGAATCTCGAAATCTAAAGAACCTTCGTAGATGAAACCTGTATCACCTTCAGCACATGAAACAGTCACTTCCTGACCGTCTACTAGAACTTCAGTTGCATTACCACAACCGACGATTGCTGGAACACCCAGTTCACGTGCAATAATTGCTGCGTGACACGTACGACCACCACGGTTAGTGACAATTGCAGCGGCACGTTTCATTACTGGTTCCCAGTCTGGGTCAGTCATGTCAGATACAAGCACGTCACCGTCTTGTACTTTGTCCATTTCTTTAATAGACGTAACAATACGGACTTTACCAGAACCAATACGCTGACCGATTGAACGACCTTCACAAATCACAGTGCCTTTTTGTTTTAAAAGGTAGCGTTCCATGGTGCCGACGTTTTCACGGCTCTTTACTGTTTCAGGGCGCGCTTGAACGATATAAATTTGACCGTCATCGCCATCTTTTGCCCACTCGATGTCCATTGGAGAACCATAATGGTTTTCAATAATCAGCGCTTGTTTTGCAAGTTCTTGTAGTTCGTGGTCGTTTAATGCGAATTGTTGACGCTCTTGTTTTTCAACATCAACCACAACAACTGATTTACCTGCAGATGCTTCTTCGCCGTAAATCATTTTTTGGTGTTTAGAACCCAGATTACGACGGAGTACAGCGTGCTTGCCTGCATTTAAAAGGGGTTTAGAAAGGTAGAATTCGTCAGGGTTTACAGCACCTTGAACAACCATTTCACCCAAACCATAAGATGCAGTGATAAAGACTACGTCACGGAAACCTGATTCAGTGTCGAGTGTAAACATTACACCTGCTGCACCAGTTTCAGAGCGAACCATACGCTGAATACCAGCAGATAAAGCCACAACATCATGCGCAAAGTTTTGGTGTACGCGGTAAGAAATTGCACGGTCGTTATACAGTGATGCAAATACTTCTTTGATCGCGATCAATACGTTGTCGATACCGCGAATGTTTAAGAAGGTTTCTTGTTGGCCTGCAAAAGAAGCATCTGGTAAATCTTCTGCTGTCGCAGAAGAACGAACGGCAACCGCGATGTCAGGGTTGCCGTTTGAAAGCTCTGCAAATGCTTTACGAACTTCTTGTTCGAGTTCTGCCGTAAGTGGAGTATCTACAATCCATTGGCGAATTTTCGCGCCTGTTTCAGCAAGAGCATTTACATCATCAACATTGAGGACTTTTAACTCTGCATTGATTTTAGCGTTTAGGCCACTTTGCTCGAGAAATTCACGATATGCTTGAGCTGTAGTAGCAAAGCCACCTGGTACAGATACACCTGCATTTGATAGGTGGCTGATCATTTCACCTAAAGATGAGTTTTTCCCACCTACAAGTTCAACGTCGTGTTTCCCTAATTTTTCTAGACCAATTACGCGCGCTTCCAAAGTTGTTACTCCACTTTTGCAGTATTTAATCACTATCTTGGCATCAGATTATAACAAATCTACTTAGCTTTTTGATTTTACTAAGCGACAGTCATGTAAGATCGGTTTACTATAAAGATTATATAGCACTAAGACAAATTTTTGAGGAGAATTTTAATGTCAGGAAGTAAACAATTTAAGCGGAGTGTTTTTTTTGTATCAGATGGTACTGCAATTACCGCTGAAACCCTTGGGCACTCGCTATTGGCGCAGTTTCCAAATGTTGACTTTGACATTCATATTATTCCTTATATTAGCTCTGAAGAAGCTGCTACAAATGTGGTTGCTGAGATCAATTTAAGGGCGCAACAAGACGGACAAAAGCCACTGGTTTTTGACACTTTAGTCGACCCGTACGTGCGTGACATTATTAATACTGCAAATGCTATAAATCTTGATGTATTTGAGGGGCTTATTAGTAAATTGTCTGAAGAGTTGGGAACACCGCCTACAACTTTAGTCGGACAGACCCATGCGGTGACCGATTCGGAGTCTTATAAAGCACGTATTGATGCGGTGCATTTTGCTTTGGATAACGATGATGGTGCACGTACACGCCACTATGACAAGGCCGATCTGATTCTGATTGGGGTATCACGTTCGGGTAAAACACCGACGTCAATTTATTTGTCATTACAGTTTGGGATTCGTGTAGCAAACTATCCATTGACAGAAGAAGACTTGGATGACAACCGTTTACCTGCGGTACTTCGCGCGCATAAACAGAAGCTTTTTGGTTTGATGATTGATGCTGAACGTCTTGTTGCTATTCGCTCTGAACGTAAAGCCAATAGCCGTTATGCAAGCTTCAGCCAGTGCCAAATGGAGCTTCGCGCAATTGAAGGGATTTATATCTCTGAAGGGATTAAATACTTAAATGTCTCGGAAATGTCGATTGAAGAAATTTCAACTCGTGTACTCCAAATGACGGGTTTAAAACGTCGCATTGGTTGATATTGTCATTACATTATAAAGCGTCATATTGATGATGCTTTATAATGTCGATCAATATAAAAATACAGATTAGATCAAATGAAAATAATATCAAAATGCATATCGGGTGTATTTTGTTGTGCTCATTTTAATATGGCTTTATATGCGAAAAATATATCAATTTAGCAGGCTGAGCAGGCCATTGATCAAAAATATGCAGCGCTAGATTTTTATGCGGTGAATCAACAGATCGAAAGTGATGTGGTTGATTTAATCCGTGAAAATGCAGAAAGTTATGCTTATTCTTTCCCCAAATTGACTGAAAACCTTAGACTAAAGATTAATGCCTCACCGGACCAACTGCTTAAATTCTATACTTTTGATGTAGGTGGTGGCGGTACCATGGGTGAATTTTCATCCTATGTGCAGATGAAATCGAGCAAGTCCACTAAACTTCGGCCTTTAGAAACAGGCTATATTTTAAAGATTGACCAAGTGAAATAGGGTGCACAGCCGATTTATCTGATTCAAAGTTATTACAAAGGCGATAGTTGTCACGGTCTCTAAAAAATTCAAGCCTTTAAAATGCATACCCAAGCTTTGACAGCAACACCAGTTTTTCAGACCAAGAACAAGCAACTAAGTTCGATTGAAGTAGATTATGACTGTCATTATGACGAAGAGCAGCGCGGTTCATATATTCGTGTTTCAAAAAGCTTAAACAAGATTGATATCATTTTATTAGATCAAAACAGCCGCCCGACTGGAAAATACTTACGGTATCAGCGCTCAAATACAGGGTATCAATGTACAGGTGTGACGAAATAAACAACGGGTAAGTAGGGAAACTCACCCTATATGGTTAATGATTATAGGTGGTAATGATCACATCGACGGGATATTCGGCGCCATCTAAACTTTGAATATCATGTTCTCGAATTTTGACGATCGGCCAAGTGATTAGCTTACAGTTGTCGCGCTGTAGGGCGTGATAATAATGATCGGACTTGAAAAATTTAAGTTTATCGGCAGCGGAGTTAGGTTTGAGTTGATGTCTAAGCCATGGGTCTTGAACTTGGGTTTCTAAAAAGCGTAGGGCCAGTAGGCATTTGATGCGTGTATTAAATAGGCGTCGGTTCTTAATAACCAAAGGATGTTGGATTAAACGCTGAATTCCGCTCTCTGTTTTTGGCAAGATGAATTGCGGTGCGTTTTGAAAAACACAGACCGATTGAGCGACCTGACAAATCGATTCGAGGGCAGTTACTGTATGCTGGTTGGTACCAATAATGGCGACACGTTGCTCGGCAAAAGTATGTTGTTTAATTTCTGAAGCAGCAATCAGTTGTCCTTTAAAATGCTGAAAATATTCGGGATGGTTTTGAAATAAACCAGATATGTTTTCTGTTGAATGCAAATTGACCATGTTCTATCCTTAATTGTTTTTTATCGTCTTTCCTTAATTTATGATTTTTAGTGCTTTTGCTCTAAAAGGCAAAGTGATAAATTGTCTGAGCAGTCACGCTAACTTTAGTCTAGGGCTTGTTGAGAATTAACAAATGCTACTGATTAATTTACAATAGTACTATGGATAGATACATACTTACTGATGCCCAATGGGCAAAAATGGAACCTTTTTGCCTAGGTAAAGTGACCGATCGAGGTCGTAGTGGAAAAGATAATCGATTATTTTTAGAAGCAGTCCTATGGATTGCCCGTACAGGCAGTCCATGGCGTGATCTACCTCCTCATTTTGGTAAATGGAATACCGTCTTTAAAAGATACCGTGATTGGGTGAAAGCTGGTGTATTTGAAAATATTTTTGCATCTGTAAATGAAGATGTTGATTTGGAATACGCCATGATTGATGGAACGATTGTTAAAGTTCATCGACATGGGCAAGGTGCAAAAGGGGGACTTTCAAACAGTCTATAGGTAAATCTCGAGGTGGAATGACCTGTAAAATTCTTGCCTTAGTGGATAGTCTAGGCAACCTTATTAAATTTCGATTAATGCCTGGTCAATATCACGATTTAGTAGAAACCAAACCTTTAATTGAAGATGTTGATTTTCAAGCATTACTGGCTGATAAAGCATTTGATGCAGATTGGCTCATCCAAGAACTCAATGAACGTAAAGTGAAAGTGGTGATCCCACCTAAATCTAATCGAAAAGTAATGAGAGGATTTGATACGATTATGTATAAATGGCGTCATCTCATTGAAAACTATTTCTGTAAGTTAAAAGAATTTAAACGTATAGCGATGCGTAGTTGTAAAACAGATACGAGTTTTGAAGCCATGATTCAATTGTGCGCGAGTTTAATTAACTCTCGGTAATTCTCAACAGACCCTAGACATATCAGCAGTTTTTGCAGGGTTTTAAGGATTTTTTAGATATCGGCTGAGATTTTAGTTATTCATTTATGTATGTCGCCTTATGGGTATGCATTAATACGCATAAGGCGATTAGCTTTTATTTGTAATTAGCTATTTTTGATCTGCATGAGACGTTCAAAGTTTTCTAAACGTTTGTCCGTGTCATAGATGTCACAGGTGAAAATGAACTCATCGACATCATATTCTAAAAGAAGCTGTTTCAAGCCTTCTTTCACCGTGCCATTGGAACCGATTTGGGCCATGGCATAAAAACTATCTACCGACATTTTTTCCGCAGGTGACCATAGACCGTTCATGCTGGCAATTGGTGCTTTTAACTTTAAACTTTGACCGCGCATGAGACCTAAAACTCGTTGGTAGGCACTGGTCGCTAGATACTCAGCTTCAGCATCAGTTTCAGCAACGACCGTCGGGACACCCATAGATACATAAGGTTTGGATAAGTATTCAGAGGGTTCAAAGTTTTCACGATAGAGCTGAATCGCTTGTTTCAGCATACGCGGTGCAAAGTGTGATGCAAAAGAGTAGGGAAGTCCGAGTTTTGCAGCCAGTTGTGCACTAAATAAACTTGAACCAAGTAGCCATACAGGCACATGTGTCCCTTGCCCTGGAGTTGCAATGATGCGCTGATTTGGCTCAGCGTCTTTAAAGTAATGCAAAATTTCTAAGACATCTTGTGGGAACTGATCTTCAGTTTCTTGACGGCCACGGCGAAGTGCGCGCATGGTCACTTGGTCTGTGCCCGGTGCTCGACCTAAGCCTAATTCAATCCGGTTTGGATAGAGTGTCGCAAGCGTACCGAATTGCTCCGTTACGATCAGTGGGGCATGGTTCGGGAGCATGATACCGCCAGAACCCACTTTTAAGGTTGAGGTATTCGCGAGTAAATAGCCGAGTAGCACCGCAGTCGCAGAACTGGCAATACCATCCATATTATGATGTTCTGCAAGCCAAAGTCGGCTATAGCCTAAACGCTCAGCTTGTTGGGCCAATTTTAAGCTATGCTGTAGAGTGAGCTGTACAGTTTGATCTTCGCGGACAGGAGCTAATTCTAGAATAGAAAATTGAGTCTCGGACAACGTGCGCATTCTACTTCTCAGTTTTGTTTTATATATCGAAATAATACGATATAACTGTTATTTTGTATATCGATTTTATTCGATATTCTGGTCGTTTTGTATAAGGTGTTGATTTAAAAATGAAACTAATTATCTATTCAACATCGTTGAACCGCACTAGCCACACATGCGTTTAAAGCAAAAAGAAGTAAGCAACTGCATCGCAGAAACGATACAGCGTCTTTCTTAAGTGTAGTTGTCAGATAAACAAAAAGCACCCGAAGGTGCTATTTTATTTGAGAATGTTTTATGCGGTGCTTAACGTTTACCGTTTTTGTACCAGCCCAAGTGACGGCCATTGTCACCACGATAGTCGCGACCATTATATTTATAATTGCTGTTACGGTAGCCGCGGCTGTCATAATGACGATCATAACGGTCATCGTAACGGCGGTCATATTCATCATCATAACGACGGTCTTCAGAGACTTTTTTACCCAGAACTGCACCACCCGCTGAACCTAGACCTGCGCCAATATACCCACCATTGGTACCGCCCATGTTTTTACCTACGGTATAACCACCTGCACCACCGAGTGCTCCACCAATGATTGCACCATTACGGTCACGTTTGTTGGCTGAAGCGGCTGCACCTGCACCACCACCAATGGCAGAACCAATCATCGCGCCTGTTTGTCCACCCATTTGGTTACCAATCGCGGCACCGACAACACCACCTAACGCAGACGTCAGTGCAGTATTGGTCGTATTACCCGCATATGTCGTGGTCATCGTTAATGCTGAAGCTGCAATTACGGTACTCATTAAAATTGATTTAATTTTCATTTTTAAACTCCTAAGAGCATGTCTATTTTGTCTTGATTTCACTTTAGCGAAACAAGTGGGAAGAATAATGAAGAAAAACTTTATCGAAACTGTTGCTTTGGTAAGTGCTGTGTAACGACTCTTCGTATTTTCTACCAGTTTGGCTGATGTGTTATTGCGTCTAAATCTGTGCCATAAAAAAGCACCCGAAGGTGCTTTCAATGACATCTTTACGATGCAGCTAATTAATGGTGTTTATGTTTTTTCTTCCATTTTTTACCATGGTAAGAGTCATACTGTTTATCTTTTGAGATTTTGTTGCTAGTGCTGCACCGCCCGCTGCACCTAATGCAGAACCCACGTAGCCACCATTGGTGCCGCCCATGCTTTTACCTACGGTATAGCCCGCACCACCACCGATCGCACCGCCAATAGCAGATTCAGTACGATGACGTTTGTCACTTGCAACTGCTGCACCACCTGCACCACCGATGGTTGCACCAGTTGTGCCGCCCATGTTTTTACCAATCGCTGTCCCTGCAACACTACCTAAAGCACTGGCTGCTGCAACGCGAGTTGTGCTGTCTGCATATGCAGTTGCAGTAAACATAGATGCCGTTGCTAATGTTGCTGACATTAAGAGTGTATTAAGTTTCATGTGTTTCTCCATGTCCAACATTGGTTGAACTGTCTTACTTTTTTCGATGTGGCTAATGTAACAAAAAGATTCCAGTTAATTGTGGAGAGTTAAAACTAAATTGAAACCCGTTGGTTTCTTGTTTGTATCAGTTTTATTACAAATGTGAATAAGCAGAATGAAATTTATCCAAAATCATGCAAATGTGGATAAACCTAGGAGTGATGCAGTTCACACTCTGAATTTTGAGCTGAAATGACCTATTTAAAAGGTGTATATGAAATAAGCTATTCTACATTTTTTGAACGCCAGTAAGCATATAAACACGCTTTAAAAGTGTATCAATCTACTGAGGCGTATAAAGTAAACGTCGCTCAGGATTGAATAAAGATGTTCTTTGCGTGATAGAGCCGTTAAACTAAGCGCAAATTTTTTGGTGCTGTGAAACTGTATTGCAGCCTTTATATTGAGATATTTTCCTAATGAAAGAATCGTTACGTTTACGATTAGATCAACTTTTTGACCGTCACGAAGAATTAACAGCATTACTTGCAGATGTAGAAGTCATTTCGGATAACAAACGCTTTCGTCAGTTGTCACGTGAACATAGTGATTTAAGTGAAATCACAGAAGTTTGGACCAAGTACAAACAAGCAGAAGCTGATATTGAAACGGCTGAAGCGATGCTGTCAGATCCTGATTTTAAGGAAATGGCTGTTGAAGAAATTAAAGAAAATAAAGCAATTATTGCGTCTTTAGAAGCTGATTTAAATATCTTAATGATTCCGAAAGATCCAAATGATGCGAACTCTGCATATTTGGAAATTCGAGCGGGAACAGGCGGTGATGAAGCCGCTATTTTCTCGGGTGACTTATACCGCATGTATACCAAGTACGCTGAATCACAAGGCTGGCGTATTGAAGTGTTGTCTGAAAATGAAGGCGAACACGGTGGTTATAAAGAAATCATTTGTTTGGTGAATGGTGAAGGCGTTTACGGTCGCTTGAAGTTTGAAAGTGGCGCGCACCGTGTACAACGTGTACCTGCAACGGAGTCTCAGGGTCGTGTACATACTTCGGCGTGTACCGTTGCGATTTTGCCTGAAATTGATGTCGATACAACAGTCGAGATTAATGCATCAGACTTACGTATTGATACCTACCGTGCCTCAGGTGCGGGTGGTCAGCACATCAACAAAACCGATTCAGCTGTGCGTATTACCCACATTCCAACAGGAACGGTGGTGGAATGTCAGGAAGAGCGTTCACAACATAAGAACAAAGCCAAAGCGATGGCTTTACTTGCTTCACGCTTGGAAAATGCAAAACGTGCAGCGGCTGATGCAGCAACTTCTGAAATGCGCCGTGACTTGGTCGGCTCGGGTGATCGTTCAGAACGTATCCGTACCTATAACTACCCGCAAGGTCGTATGACCGATCACCGTATTAACTTAACTTTATACAAGTTAGACGCGGTTATGGAAGGCGATTTAACTGAACTATTAGATAGCTTACATCGTGAATATCAAGCAGATCAGCTTGCGATGCTTGCACAGCAGAATGGTGGATAATGAATATTGCCCAAGCTTTGGCTTTACGTGGTGAAGCCGAGAGTTACGAACGCCAAGAGAACGCATGGTTGCTGGAACACATCACCAAAATTGATTCTTTCGATTTGGTTATGAAAAAAGATCAAGTGCTGACCGATGAACAAGAGCAGGCCTATGTTGCTGCCTTGGCACGAATCGAAGCAGGTGAACCTTTGGCCTATGTGACAGGTTCGCAGCCGTTTTGGACGCTAGATTTGATTGTTACTTCTGACACTTTAGTTCCACGTCCAGATACCGAGGTACTGGTAGAAACTGTATTACGTTTAGACTTACCTGAAGATGCGCGCATTGTCGACTTAGGCACGGGGACAGGTGCGGTTGCGCTTTCATTGGCCAGTGAACGGGACACGTGGGACATTACGGCTACCGATATTTATGAGCCAACTTTAGCTGTTGCGCAGCAAAATGCAGAAAAGCATGACTTAAATGATGTGACTTTTGTGTGTGGCAGTTGGTTTGCACCGCTAAATCGAAAGTTTTTTGATGTGATTGTCTCGAACCCGCCGTACATCGATGCTGATGATGCCCACATGCAAGACTTAGCAACTGAGCCTGAACGTGCCCTAGTTGCGGCAGATCATGGTTTGGCTGATTTGAAAGTTATTATCCAGCAAGGTAAAAAGCATTTAACCCTCGATGGTTGGGTGGTGCTGGAGCATGGTTATGATCAAGCTGACGCTGTACAGAAAATCTTTAAAGAAGCGGGCTATAAACAAGTCCGTACGGTGAAAGATTATGGTGGAAATAACCGCGTTACATTAGGGCAGTGGACACAATAATTTCATTGTTCCCTCCAAAATAAAAGCGCATTCGATGCGCTTTTATTTTTTGTACCTTATGTTCCAAATACGTTGCGCCAACGCAGGAGCCAAGTCTCGATGGCCTTCATGATGCTATCACTGAATTTTCCGAGCACGGCTAAAAGAATAATCGCTAAGATCACAATATCAGGACGTGAAGTTTCTCGACCATCACTCAGTAAGTAGCCAATGCCTTGTGTTGCTGCAATGAGTTCTGCGGCAATCATAAACATCCATGCCAAACTTAAACTGTTGCGCAGTCCCGTTAAAATACCCGGCGATGCCGCAGGCAAAATAATCTGTTGCACTTGTTGCCAGTACTTCAGTCGATAGACTTGTGCGACTTCGATGAGCTTGCGATCGACACCTTTAACAGCCGCGACCGTGTTGGTATAGGTCGGAAAAAATGCGCCAATTGCAATTAGAGTAATTTTCGATGCTTCATCAATTCCCAACCACAGTAAAAGTAGAGGAATCCACGCTAAGCTCGGGATGGATTTGATCGCTGAAAAACTAGGTTCTAAAAATGCTTCAACCTGTTTATTGAGTCCCACCAAAATCGCAAATATTAAAGCTAGGGCACTCCCAATAAAAAAGCCTAAAAACACTCGCCATGTACTGGTCCATACATGCATCCATAAATCGGCCTGCCATAAATCTAGAAAGGTTTGCCATAGACTACTGGGTGCAGGCAATAAATAAGGTTCAATAAAACCTGCACGAACCAGATATTCACAAGCAATCAGTAAGAGCACTGGAAGGGTGATCGCTTTGAGAACACTCTTCAATTTCAACTGAAATGAGGAACTCTTTTTCACTTCAATAGGTAGAAAAGAGCTCGCGACTGACTTGGTCATTATTTGCTTACAACCTTTTGTGCATATTGTGGTTTAAACAACTGAGTCACGACTTGATTAACATTGGTGCCTTTACGAACTAAGTCTTCTTCATTCAAAATGCCGCCAGACTTTTGTAATGCGGCAATCTGTTTGGCTGACGGAATGTTTTGATCAAAATTGGTACGGCTTAATTGTAATTTTGCGACATTCAACGGAAGTTTGGACTCACGTGCCAATAACTCCGCCAACTTCTCTGGATTAGCTTTGGCCCATTTACATGCTTGCTCATAAGCTTTAATCACTGCTTCAATGGCTTCGGGACTTTGCTGAGTAAAAGACTCTTTGACACTGAGTACGCTATAACTGTTAAACCCAATATTTCGATACAACAGTTTTGCGCCAGATTGCACTTGTGCGGATGCCATCAATGGATCTAAGCCTGCCCAAGCATCGATTTGACCACGTTCTAAAGCTGTTTTGCCATCAGGATGCTGTAAATGAACCAGTTGGACTTCACGTTTATTTAGACCCACTGTATCCAACGCTTGTAAGGTAAACAGAAAAGGGTCTGTGCCTTTGGTCGCGGCAATTTTTTTCCTTTTAAGTCCTTTAGGCTTTTAATTTGGGAGTTTTTAGCAACCACCAAAGCAGTCCATTCAGGTTGGCTCTGGATATAAACAGTATTGATTGGACTGCCGTTGGCACGACTGAGTACGGCTGCAAGTCCTGCGGTTGAAGCAAAATCGACACTGCCGCTATTTAAATATTCCAGCGAGCGGTTACTGCCTTGGCTAAACACCCATTTAATTTCAGTCTTAGGTAAGGCTTTTTCTAACAGTTTTTGTTCTTTCACCACAAGGCTGGTTGGTGCGTAGTAGGCATAATCGAGTTTAAGTGTGTTTGGAATAGCGGCATGGGCATAAGAGCTGATCAGACCTAAAATCAGTGAAGTGCTCAGTAGTTTAAAGTTTTTCATGTTGCATCATTTAAATAAGTTCATTTGTGGGTTCTTTTAACCTTATGTATGCGAAAAATAAAAAAAGAAAAATAGATAACAAAATATTAAATTGAAATAAGTAGATGATATTAATTTAAGTGATTGAATTTTAATAACTATATTGAGGAGTGTAGAGGTTGTGCGATATAGAATAACTTTAAAAAAGCATAGAATAATTTCTTCTTATATGAAGATTACATAACTAAATCATTCATTTTGAATGTAAAAAAGCGACTGCAATAGTCGCTTTTTAAGGGGGGTGTAAGCTTACATAGGATAGTCTTGTAAGCTGTCAAACACTTCAACTTGCTCTAAAGCATCAGTTTCAAGTGCAAGACAAAGCGTCACAATTTTCTTTAGATCAGCTAAATATTGTTCATCTTTAAACGATGCACCTAACTGCAGGGCTTGAATACGGTCAGCGCTAATATCCAACGCTTGAGCAGCTTCAATCGCATTAACTTCATTAAAAAATGCAGTAACAGCATGATTTAATTCAAGGTCTGATGCATTGAGAATACCTTGACCCAGTTGCTCTTCAAATTGTGGGGTAGGAGACTGCAAAGCTTGAGTAAAGTTTTGCACCAGACGTTGATCGAGAACATCAATCATTTTAAGCATGTCATAACCTTTAAAAGAAATAAGGTGATTAAACAGGGGGAGTACAGCCGGAAAATAAGCATTAAAGAATGCTTTAAAATTGGTTGAAAAATAATCCATTTTGGAACTTTTTGCAAATAGATTCCGATAAATGAAAGATGGATTTGTTAAGTGAATGAAAAGCCTAAATTTATTGAATAGAGTGCCTGTTTAAATTTTACACTATTGTTCTAATGGACTCGGATCGATCAAACAGAAGTATTCAATGTAAAATATTGTGGAGTTTTAATCAAAAAGTTCTTTTATTTTTTACCTAATTTATTGAATTATAATAACTTTATTTAAATTATCATTGCAGTGCTCTTTATTTTACGCATCACTGATGTGAACTCAAAACATTGTGGAATTGCAATTTATAAGGACATGCTAAAGCAACATGAGGTATATCACCTTGTTTTAGCTGTCTTTGTTTGATGTGGAGAATGATGAACGTTTAAGCCACTAGTTAAAGTGCTTTTGCCTCAGTTGTTCTAGACGGAGTTGATATTGCTGTTGCCATGCACTTTCAGCTAAGTTTTGTTTTTGTTGGTTCATTTCTTGGTTTAGAGCAGCAAGTTCAGATTGATAACTGGCGATCTGTTGTTGTTGTCGAGCGACTTGTTGTTCGCGTTCAGCCAACTGCGCCGCTTCTTTGCCTGAAAAGTAGCTGTTACGAATTTGTTGGGTAATTTCTTGCTGTTGTATTGGGTCGGTGACGCCAATTAACGCCAATTTAAGGGCTTTATCGTAACTACCACTTTGACCATCAATATTTTTGCTCGGGTTTTTATATTGTTGTTGTAATTGTGAAAGTTCACTCAGCCGTTGTTGTAAGGTCATGTGCGGTGCGCGGCTCAAGAGCTCACCATAAGCAAACTGATAGCTGGCAAATTCTTTTTCTTCAGCAAAGCCGAGTTGTGTTTCTTGCTTACCTAAAGTCTGTTCACGTAAGTTCCAAATCTCCTGATAACGCTGTTGTGGTGTCATTTGTGTGGACATGGTTTTAGCTTGCATTTCTTTTTCGTACAGTGGTAGGCGTTCTATCAATTGTTTTAAAGTCTGGGCAAACTGCTGATCTGGATATTCGTCCAATACCTGTTTTAATAAGGCCTGACAGTTGGTATCGGGGCAGTTTTGCTGTAACTGGTTTAAGAATTGTGTGATATTGCCCGGATTTTTTTGAAAATGTTGAATGATTTTTTGGATGGATTCTTGTTGCTGTTGTTGCTGCATTTTTGACTCGTCATTGTTTGCAGCAGCAAGCTTCTCTTGCAAACTGCTGGGTTGAGCAGTCTCCGTAAGGGACGGTGAGGATGCCTGAGTTTGACCCGATGTGGCATATGATGAGCCAAGGCCCAACCATATCACCACACCGATCACGAATACACTCAGCACCAAAGCGCTTCATTGTTCTTCCTTATGGGTTGTATTGGAATTGACCCATTACTGGGAAATGGTCAGATAAGTCCCAAGTCATAAATAAGGGATCGGCAGACGAACGAAGAATGCGGACATCGTTACGTGCTTGCATAGGCTGACGGTGGTTATTGGATGACACCACGTAGTCTAAATACTCTACGGTAGAGCCACCCGTAAGTCCTGCACCTGCGAGTTTATTCACTCGTGGATCGAAGGTCGATTCGGTATATCCTGTGCTGACTGGGACCGTACCATTCAAGTTGATTTGCATTTGCGCATAATCTTGCGGCCACAGGAGTTTGTTGACATTAAAGTCACCGCCCATGAGCACGGCATCAAATGATGGAATATTTTGCTTATCGACCAAAGCGCGGATTTGCTTAAATTGTTGCTGGCGCATATCACGTGCCGCGTCGGTATCAAACGATGCGGTATGCGTGGAGGTCACATGATAGGCTTTGCCATTCTTGAGAATTTCAGCATAAATCACGCCTTTATCGGCAAAACAGTCAATGCCTGTACAGCTCGGATAAATAAAATGATCTGTTTTTACAATAGGATGGCGACTTGCAACCAATATGCCGCTGTCATAGATATTGAAACCTGAACCGATTGGAATATAGGTTTGGTACGGATATTCCTGCGCTAATTTGGCCAACATGGAGGTACGACCAGAAGCAAAGGTTTCTTGGAACAAGATTGCGTCGTAGCCTTTTAGGTTTTGCGGCAGTTGTTCTAAACGCGAATCAATTTTACTTGCCACTAAAGGAAGAGCATAAATATTGTAGGTTAAAACTTTAAACTCATCGGCACTGTTGGCAACGGGTTCTGATACGGTATTTTGATGGATAGTGTAGTGGAAATCGTCATAACCACCAGTGTATTCAGCTTTAAAAGCAGTCTGCGCTGCTTTTCCTGCATAATTGGTGTTGAAGCGCTGAATATTACGATCGTTGAACCATGGTGCAGAGAAATCACTGCCAGATGCAGAGTGTTTAATATCACTGCCAGACCAAGTGCCAGTCATGGATTGCTTTAGGGTGACGCTTGAACCACCGCCTGTAATCACGGTATCAAAATTATAAGTTTGACCTGACTTTACCCCAGTATAACGGTTAAAACGCAGTACACGTTTGGTTTCATAAGGTGCAATTTGGGTGGCTTCTTGAGCCCATTGACTCCCTTGAGTTAAGGTGCGTGTACCATGATGATTAATATTGACGGATACCGTTTCTGGGGTAGTATTGGTCACATAAATGTATGAGTCTGCTATCGCTTGCTGACTGCATAGCAATAATGATAACCATCCGATATTTTTCATTAAGTTTTTATTTAATTGGGTGCTCATGTGTTCCCTCCATGATGTTTTTATTCAATATTGTGTAAAACAATATGACGAGATCACTATGGCAGGTAATTTTTTTAAGTCAGTGACAAAGTGCGACAGCACCCTGATTTTCCGATGAATGAGCATCAAAAATTCAATTTAATTTATAAGCTCTGTTGACATTTCATTTGGCCAATCAAAACCAAACCCAGAACAATAGAATGTTGAGGTTTACTTTAACGAGAGAATGGTATGGGTTGGTTATTAGTTATGTGGAAAGAGCAAGAGCGTCACGTAGTTGTTTATATAAATCTACTGAAATTAAGCATCCTTATTTTGACGATAAGCACCGGGGCTGACCCCAGTCCACTTTTTAAAAGCTCGATGGAAAGCACTCGGATCATGAAAATTGAGTTCAGTGCTAATGTCTTGTAATGATACTTGGCTGTTACTGAGTAGCTCAATCGCCATATCACGGCGTATATCATTTTTGAGCTGTTGATAACTAAAACCTTCACTTTTCAGTCGTCGCTGAATAGTCGCCTCAGACATATTGAAATGATGGGCAATTTCAGACAGTTCAAGCCACTGGATCGGGGGTTCTTGCATTAAATAGCGACGAATTTGAGAACTGGTTGAATGTGGATTTTTATAACGGGTCAATAAAATATGTGGGGTTTGCTGAATAAATTGATACCACGATTTACTGTCCTGTTTTATGGGCATTTTTAAATAATTGGCATAATTGGCATCGAACTGAATATAGTTTTCAGCCATTTGATACTGGATATTTTCACAAAAACGAACTTTGTAATCGATGTCATCTGTAGGTGTATCACATTTGAGTTTAATTTGATTCAAAATCACTCGTTGCCCAACCAGCCAACACATTAGGGCATGAATTAGCATGATGTAAGTTGCGTAACTAAACATACGCTTGGGCTGTTGTCGTTCGTAAATCACAATATAGGCATAATGTTCTTGTACCATGAGCTGACTGCTAAAGTCGTCTAGCACCAGATTCATAAACTGCAAAATATGCTGAATGGCTTGGTCCAGCTGGGTGGTGTGTAACAGTGATTTAGATAAAAACTGAAAACTGCCACGGCGCATAGCATGGCGATCCATTCCAAAAAACTCATCATTCATCACATTGGCCAGTTCAGTCCAGAGCTGTGCATATTGATTGACTGAGACCCGTGCTTTTGTCGCACTTAACAATTCGCTATTGATGCCTGCATTTTTCAAAATATCAGCAACTGCATATCCCTGCTTTTCAGCTTCAAACAATGCTTCGTGTACCAAAGCAATTGAAATGGAATCTTTTTGGGCATTTGCATGTTCCGATGCAGTCATAGTGGCTTCCATATTTTTATTGTGCATTTTGAGCATTGTCCAAAACCATCATGGAAGATGCAATATTTGGAAATTGTACTCAAGTGCTTCTGTGTTTACATTTCTTCTTAAGTCGTAGCATTCAATCATACAAGGAAAAATAAATGAAGATTCAAGGGAAGGTTTTTGTCGTCACGGGTGGAGCATCGGGTTTAGGTGCAGCAACAGCACGTCATTTGATTGAACAAGGTGCGAAAGTCATTTTGGTGGATATGAACCAAGCTTTAGGTGAAGAGCTCCAGCGTGAGTTGGGTGAAAATGCTCAGTTTAAAAGCCTCGATGTTACTGATGAGCACGCTGTGCAAAGTTTCTTCCAAGAAGTCGAGGCTGAATATGCACAGTTGAATGGTTTGGTGAACTGCGCAGGTGTAGCGCCTTCAGCCAAAGTGTTGGGGCGTGATGGTATTCATGAGCTGGCGTTATTCCAAAAAGTATTAAACATCAATGTCTCAGGTACTTTCAATATGCTGCGTTTTGCTGCGCAGTTAATCGCGAAATATGAACTTCAAGCTGGTGAAGAAGAGCGCGGAGTGATTGTGAATACAGCTTCGGTTGCAGCCTATGATGGACAAATTGGCCAGACCGCTTATGCAGCCTCTAAGGGTGCTGTTGTCTCGATGACTTTACCACTGGCACGCGAGCTAGCACGTGAGAAAATTCGAGTGATGACCATCGCTCCGGGCATTATGGAAACGCCAATGTTGAAGGCGATGCCGCAAAATGTACAAGACGCGCTGGGTGAAATGGTGCCATTTCCGAAGCGTTTGGCAAAACCTCAAGAGTTTGCTCAGCTTGTAGGGCATATTTTTGAAAATAGTTATTTGAATGGTGAAGTGATTCGTTTAGATGGCGCAATTCGTATGCAGCCTAAATAAGTTAGATTTTTATAGAAAATGATGATCTGTACAGCTGCAAATTTCTAATCGAATTAAAATAGCGTTGTATCCGTATTCATTTTCTTTTGAAGGATCAAAAGAAACAAAAATCCTTTTCGAAACTGAAGATACATCCTTGTATCTCAGTTTCGGAGGCGACATCCATGTCGCCGTCACACCTATCCAAATGCTGTAAATAGTAGAAATTTTGAACTGAATATAATTGATATAGAAAAGGGCATCTAATGCTTTTAAATGAAGAACAAAAAATGGTTCAGGATATGTTGCGTAGTTATTCGCAGGAAAAACTGAAACCAACTGCAGCTGAACGTGACAAAACCGCACAGTTTCCTGCGCAAGAACTTAAAGAGCTGGGTGAGTTAGGTGCTTTGGGTATGACTGTTTCACCTGAGTGGGGTGGTGCAGGCTTGGATTATATTTCACTGGTGGTGGCACTTGAGGAAATTGCAGCAGGTGATGGTGCGATTTCGACCATTGTCAGCGTGCAAAACTCACTGCCGTGCGGTATTACCCAGCGCTACGGAACTGATGCACAAAAGCAGAAATATTTAAGCAAACTTGCCACAGGTGAGTGGTTGGGATGTTTTTGTCTCACTGAACCACAAGCAGGCTCAGATGCAGGTGCGTTGGAGTGCAAGGCCGTTCGTGAAGGTGAGGAATGGGTGCTGAATGGAACCAAACAATTCATTACCACAGGTAAGCATGCGCAAGTCGCTTTGGTTTTTGCAGTCACAGACAAAGCTGCGGGGAAGAAAGGCATTTCTTGCTTTTTAGTCCCAACAGATACCGAAGGCTATATTGTCTCTCGTATAGAAGAAAAGATGGGGCAGCACTGTTCGGATACGGCAACCATTGTTTTGGAGAACTGCCGCATTCCTGCTGATCATTTGCTAGGTGCTGAAGGCGAAGGCTATAAAATTGCGCTTTCAAATTTGGAGTCGGGACGTATTGGTATTGCTGCGCAATCAGTGGGCATGGCTCGCGCCGCTTTAGATGCTGCGGTTGAATATGCCAATGACCGCAAAGCCTTCGGTGTTGAAATTGTGCAACATCAGGCAGTTGCTTTTCGTTTAGCCGATATGGCGACGCAAATTGAAGCGGCACGTCAGTTAATTTTCCATGCAGCCGCTTTG
The DNA here is from genome assembly GCF_058107045.1 of Acinetobacter sp. AB03. Taxonomy (NCBI): domain Bacteria; kingdom Pseudomonadati; phylum Pseudomonadota; class Gammaproteobacteria; order Moraxellales; family Moraxellaceae; genus Acinetobacter; species Acinetobacter sp. AB03. Next base: position 1,232,494 of record NZ_JBUEBA010000002.1, read on the forward strand.
AAGGATGCTGGATTGCCATGTTTAAAAGAAGCCTCTATGGCCAAATTGTTTGCTTCAACTATGGCGGAGCGTGTTTGTTCTGATGCGATTCAAATTCATGGTGGCTATGGCTATGTTTCAGATTTTCCTGTTGAACGAATTTATCGGGACGTCCGTGTGAGCCAGATTTATGAAGGAGCGTCTGATATCCAGCGTCTTGTGATTGCACGTGAAGTCACCAAGGTTTAAGTCGAATCAGTTTTAGACCTTGGTCGATGTTCAAAGCCTGCATTTTCATTGAGGGATTTGGAAATTGTAGGTGCATTTAAAACATGGTTATCTAGGTACAGCAGTTAGTTACCAGTATTAAGTCGAGCAGCTGATGCTCTATTTTTTCAAACAATAAGGACTGACAATGACGTCAGTTCAACGCTTAAAACGATAAAGAATATGGACGGCCAAAGTGGATTTGGCCTTAAAAAATGGATAATGCGAGGTTGTCGTGATGAAGACATTAGAACAAGCCCATCAAGAATTTAACTATGAACAACTGATTCAGGAACAATTGGTAGGCCAACCCAATGCAATCAATGCCTATATTGAGTGCTGTCAGCGCTATATCGGGCAGCAAAAAACAGCACTCATCTGGGAAGGAAAAAATGGCGAGTCTGAGCAATGGAGTTTTGAACAGCTCGATGTTGCCTCAGCGCAGTTGGCAAATTATTTTAAAAGTATTGGGATTCAAGTGGGTGACTGTATCGCAGGGCTGTTACCGCGTACGCCTGAACTGTTGATTACGATTTTAGCAACATGGCGGATCGGCGCGATTTACCAGCCTTTATTTACTGCTTTTGAGTCGAAGGCGATTGAACATCGAGTTTTAACTGCAAACACCAAATTGATTGTCACCAATGCAGAGCAACGTCCAAAATTAAATCACGTTGAGGTCAAACATATCCTGACTGTGAATGCAGGAACAAACTTAACTAGCAATGAAGCTGATTTTTGGCAGGAAGCAAAACAACAGTCCGATCAATGTCAGGCTGTTTTATGTAACTTTGATGATGATTTCCTGATGATGTTTACTTCAGGCACCACGGGTTTGGCCAAATCAGTACCTGTCCCTTTAAAAGCGGTTTTGGCTTTTAAGGGTTATATGCAACATGCAGTCGATTTAAGAGAAGACGATTCTTTCTGGAACTTAGCCGATCCGGGCTGGGCTTATGGGTTGTACTACGGCATTACTGGCCCGCTCAGCTTGGGGCATAGCATCATTATGGATGAGCGTACATTTAGTGTTGATCATGCAGTTGAAGTCATTAAAAAGTATCGCGTCAGTAACTTAACGGGTTCGCCTACAGCTTTTCGGATGTTCTTTGGTTTTAAAGAAAAGTTTGATCCTTCCATTAAGACCCATTTACGCGCCGTCAGTAGTGCGGGTGAGCCTTTGACCCCAGAAGTGATTCATTGGTTCAATAATGATCTGAATGTCAACATTTATGACCAGTATGGACAAACTGAGTTGGGCATGGTGATTGCCAACCATCATGCACTGGAGCATGAGAAAAAAGTCGGCTCGGCAGGCTTTGCCAACCCAGGACACCGCTTTGCTGTACTTGATGTCAACCACCAAGAAGTCAAGTGCGGTGAAATAGGAACGTTGGCGATAGACTTTAGCCAGTCACCACTGACATGGTTTAAAGGCTATGGTGGCAATAATCGTAAAGCCTTTGTGGGACAGTATTATTTAACAGGTGATACGGTCAAGCTGAATGAAATTGGTGGTATCGACTTTGTTGGACGTGCTGACGATGTAATTACAACGTCAGGCTATCGAGTCGGACCTTTTGATGTCGAAAGTACCTTACTTGAGTGTGCGGAAGTACTCGAGTCAGCTGTGATTGGTAAGCCTGATCCAGAGCGTACGGAAGTGGTGAAAGCTTTTGTGGTGCTGAAACCACAGTACCAAGCATCTAAGGAATTGGATAGCAAACTTCAAGCCTATGTGCGCTCACGTTTATCTAAACATGCGTATCCGAAAGAAATAGAGTTTGTTGAAAGTTTGCCGAAAACGTCGAGTGGCAAAATTCAACGTAATTTGCTGAAACAGCAAGAAGTGGCAAAGATGCAAACCATATAAGCTGCCATTTAATTTAAAAATAAAAGGGTCTTAAAGCTAAAGCCAGTCAGTTCTAATAGGCTGGCTTTTTCTTTTAAACATTTATAGTAGCATGTGACTTGTGGAACACCGCTCGAAATATAAATAGCCTAAGTAAATTTGACTAGATAAATAGTATGATTCAATCTCCGTAACTTAAAAGTCAAAAAGTTGAGCTATCTAAAGCACATAGCATTGATTGAATTTGTGCATGGCTAACCTTGGTTTCATGGGTATAATTCGCCATCAACATTTTCTTTAGCAAAAGGCTGAATCATGGACGAGTTAGATGAAAGTCTAGAACTCAGTAATGCTGAAATGCACCTCTATAGTCGTCAGATTTTATTGGACGGTTGGGATATAGAGGCACAAGAAAAACTCAAGTTGGCCAATGTACTCATTATTGGCTGTGGCGGCATTGGTTGTATGACTGCGGAGTTATTGGCACGTGCTGGCGTAGGGAAAATCACCTTGATTGATGCTGATACCATCGAAGTGAGCAATCTCCAAAGACAGATTGCCTATGTAGAAAACAATGTCGGTTTTTATAAAGCAGAGGTTTTAGCCCAGCGTTTAAAGCAGATTAATCCCTATATTCAAGTCCATGCACATGCCGTAAAACTTGATACAGCCAATGCATCTAGCTTAATTTTAGGTCAAGATTTAGTTCTTGATGGTTGTGATAATTTTACGACACGGTATTTGGTCAATCAGCAGTGTAAAGCAGCCAATGTTCCACTCATCAGTGCATCTGCCATTGGTTTTCAAGGGCAGCTGTTTATGGTGGAAGGTGAGTCCGCTTGCTATGAATGTCTGTTCCCGAAAGAAGAACATGCGAGTGAAAGCCTACGCTGTGCAGATTCGGGAGTTCTCGCCACCACGCCAAACGTGTTGGCCAGTCTTCAAGCGCACCATGCACTCTTATATTTGGGTTTAAATGTAACCGCACTTAAACAACGCCTGTTGCTTTGGGATGGTCTAAGTATGAAACAACGTTTGCTTGCTTTCGAAAAAGATACAGATTGTCCAGTTTGTCAGGCAAGATAAGCCTGCAATTTTTTCATTCTTTGATACACTCAATACAATTTATTTTTGACCGATATTATGAAAAACAATATCTTTTTAGATGGACTGCGTTCTGTTGCCCGTGTTGGGGAAACAGCAGTCATTGCAGCACGTGCGGGTATTAAGTACGCCACTGAAAAACCAAGTAATGCCAAACTGATGCGTGAAACCTTTGAGTCTCTGGGTTCAACCTATATCAAGTTGGGTCAGTTTATTGCGAGTACACCTTCACTTTTTCCACGTGAATATGTTGAAGAGTTTCAAGGCTGTTTAGACCAAACCCCATCTTTACCATTTAGTTATGTACAAGGGGTTTTAGCGTCTGAGTTTGAAGGTCGAAACCTGTCTGAGATTTTTGCATCGATTGATGAAACGCCGTTAGCTTCAGCGTCTATTGCGCAAGTTCATGCCGCGAAGCTGGTGACGGGTGAAGATGTAGTGATTAAAGTACAAAAGCCAGGTGTAGAAACCATTCTCTATACCGACTTAAATGTTCTGCACTGGGCTACCAAGGTTTTAGAAAAAGCAGTGCCTAAAGTCAAATTTGCATCTCTTGCAGACATTGTAGAAGAAATCAAAACCCGCATGGTTCGAGAAGTCGATTTTATTGAAGAAGCCAGTAATCTGGATGACTTTGTGAACTATCTCAATATCACGCAAAACCATAAGGCGATGGCACCTAAGGTCTATCACCAATATTCGACTCGCCGTGTACTCACCATGCAGCGTCTTTACGGTGTGCCATTAACCGATTTCAATGTGGTGAAACAGCGCTGTAAAGATCCATCCCAAGTCCTGATTACCGCCATGAATACATGGTTTGGTAGTTTGATGATGTGTAATAGCTTCCATGCTGACTTACATGCTGGAAACCTAATGTTGCTTGATGATGGTCGTGTGGGTTTTATTGACTTTGGAATTGTGGGGCAGTTGAAACCTGAAGTGTGGACAGCTTGTATCGCCTTTATGGATGCCTTACAAAAAACGGATTATGTACTCATGGCGGAAAACATGCTGAAAATGGGCATGACCGCGGTACAGATTGATACACAAGTTTTGGCTGCCGATCTTGAGCGTTTATTCAGTGGTGTGTTATTGGCAGATCCGCAAGAATTGCTGAGTTCAAACCCAGCAGATTTGAATGACATCATGATGGATATGGTCGTAGTGGGCGAGCGTCACGGTATTCGCTTCCCGCGTGATTTTGCATTGTTATTTAAACAGATGCTGTATTTCGATCGTTTCATGCGCATCCTTGCACCGTATACCGACATCTATGCTGACCAGCGTTTGCAAATGGTGCAAACTATGGATCCAAATGTGTTGTTAAAAAACTAAGTTCTTTTGAAGCACACTCACCAAAAAATCCCTTTCAGTCCTTCTTTTAAAAGAGGGACTGAAAAATGCTTTCCTGTTTAGGGGATGAAAAACATAGTTTCGTAAGTCAGGGATTAAAATGTCAAAATCTGTTAAAGGTAATAATGTGGACGCAATTATCATTGAAGGCTTAAAGGTTGAAACAGTGGTTGGCTGCTTTAACTGGGAACGTCAGATTATTCAGCCTTTAATGTTGGATATGATTATTCAAACAGATTTGGAACAAGCTTCAAACTCAGATGACTTAGACCATACCTTAAATTATGCTGAAATTTGTGAAATTGCAGCAAAGGTCATTCAGGATGCTAAGCCTGAACTGATTGAACATGCGGCAAAATTGGTCATCAACGCACTTTTTTCTACCTTTCATGCGATTGAATCGATTAATATTACCATCCGTAAGCCTGCCATTATCGCGCAAGCAAATTCTGTAGGAATTCGTCTTGAACGCCACCGAAACGATTTTCGCCCTAGCTCTGGCGAGTAATAATAATCCAAAGCAACATTTTTTATATGCCTCTGAGCAACTTGCTAAAATTGGGCAACTGCAATTTTCGAACATTTATTTAATTCCATGCCGTGATGGAGTTGGGGCAGATTATTGGAATGCAGCCTGTTTGCTTAAATCATCTTTGTCTGTTGGCGATATTTCGGTATTGCTGAAAAATATGGAAGCAGCATCTGGGCGTGTCCGTCCATCACATCAGATTTCACTGGATGTCGATTTGATTGCATGGGGTGAAAACTTAGAACATATGCAGTTCAATCCCAAAAAATTGCCTTTGGCGCTAGACGTTAAAATTCCAATGTTCGATGTGTGGAAGGATGCTGCATTTCAGCATCCGAAGCATGCATTTCCAACAGTGAGCTGCTTGGAAGCCAAGTAACATATCGAAGTGTGATTGGCACTTGAACTGGCTTAACATACTTATAAAATATAATTCGTAGCGAGCTATTTTCATGAAAATACAAATTTTGAGTGCTCTTTCTTTAGCAGTGTTTCTAGCGGCCTGTCATTCAACCCCGTCCAAAATGACAACGACAACTACAACTGCTATGGATACAACGAGTGTATCTCAAACGACTGAAAAACAAGGGCTAAAACTAGCTGTACAGGCCTATACCCAAGATCAATCAGATTATCAAACTCGCTTATATGACTTAAACCAAGATGGTATCGATGACGCCGTGGTGCTATTAAGTGGGATGGAATGGTGTGGTTCAGGTGGCTGTACGTTGTTGGTCTTTAAAGGTCTTGAAAATGGAAGTTTTCAACCGCATAGCAAAATGACTGTGTCATCTACACCGATTTATGCCTTAAGTACCCAAACCCAAGGTTGGCGTGACTTGTCGGTTTATACGCGTGGTTTAGGCCAAGTCATACTGAAGTACAATGGGAAAAGCTATCCATCCAATCCATCCTTAGCGTCAAAATATACGGCGAATTTAAAGCAAGTAGGTAATACTTTATTACTGCCGATCGTTGTGGAATAACTCAGCATTAAGTCAATAAAAAAGCAGTGGCATAACCACTGCTTTTTTATTGGGTTCAAACCATTGTGGTTTAAATAAAATAACTGGTCTTGGTCATGAGTTTTGAAATAGCTGTCATGGTGATTTTGACAGGAATCGGTAAATCGACACCGCCAGCATTCAGTGCTGTATCACGATGGTGTAATTCATCTTCATTCATTTGCACAAGAATATTACGTGAACGGTCATCTTGAGCAGGGAGTTGGCTGATGTGATGTTGTAAGTGCAGGCTCACTTGGCGTTCAGTTTCTGCAACAAAACCTAAGCTATATTTATCGCCTGCAATGCCTGCGATTGCACCCATACCAAAGGATAAACCGTACCAAATAGGATTAAGCAGACTGGTATGGCTGTCTAGCTCTTTTAAGCGGTCTTCACACCATGCAAGATGGTCTTGTTCTTCAATTGCAGCTTGTTCCATTTCGCGGCGTACATTTGGCAGTTTTGCCGTTAAAGCTTGCCCATGATAAAGCGCTTGCGCACACACTTCGCCACTATGGTTGACCCGCATTAAACCTGCAACATGACGTGCTTCACTCACTGCGAGTTGGGTTTCTACCGCCTTGCCTGGGTTTTCACGTTGAGCAGACGTCGTGCCCGGAACTAAGCTACGCAGGGCTTGATCAAAAGAATTGATAAATTTATCGATGCCAGTGTAATGACGCATAACTTTAGTCCTCTAACTCAGGTTGTACAGTTTTTAGCATGGGTTTGAGTCGATATAACAACCACAGCGTAAAGCCCGCACTCAGTACAGCAGTAATGCTGAAAAGTATTTTAATATCAATCTTCAAAACACTTAAAATGATAATCGAAAATACAGCAGAAGACACCATAAACACCGCGTTTAATATGTTGTTTGCTGCAACAACACGTGCACGATGTGAACGTGGTGAATAGGCTTGCATCATGGCGTATAGCGGCACAATATAAAAACCGCCACTGATACCGAGCAAGGTCACCGCAAGCATGACATGGTAGTAAATTGCACCGTGGTTAAACATATCCGCGACATTCATCATCACGCCTGTACGTTCAGGTACAAAAGCCAGACTCAAAGCCAAGTAAAAAGCGAATAGGGTGAGCCCAACCGCACCGATAGGCACCATTTTAATATTCACTTCAGAGCCACCGATTCTACGACACAGCAGTGAGCCGACTCCAATCCCGACAGAAAAGAACGTGAGTAAAAGACTGACGACATTTTCTGATGCATGTAAGTTTTGTTGAGTCAACTGTGGAATTTGGGTGAGATAAGTTGCACCGTAAAACCAATACCATGAATTCCCCAGTAAAATCATAAAGATGAGGGGGAGGCTTTTGGCATATTTGAGTGTTTGAAAACTGGTTCTAAAGAAATTCCAATCAATTTTTAAGTCGGGTGAGCTGACTTGCTGTTTTAAGATAAATCGACTGGAGAGATAACCCAAAACGGCAATGATGACGACAGTCAGGCTGATCCAAATAAGATTGCCCTGAGAAACCGAAATGACTGCGCCACCCAAAATCATCCCGATTAAAATAGCAATGGATGTGCCCGACTGAAATAGTGCATTACCTGACATGAGTTCATTTGGCTTGAGAATCTCAGGTAAAATGGCGTATTTAATGGGGCCAAAGAAGGTGGAGTGTGTGCCCATCATAAATAGAGCCAAGAGCAGTAGCCATAAATTGCCTAATAAGAAACCCGCGGAACCGATGAGCATAATGACAATTTCTAGAACTTTGATGCCACGAATAAGTTGTGAACGCTCAAATTTATCGGCAATTTGTCCTGCGGTTGCAGAAAATATGAAGTAAGGCAAAATAAATAACAACGCGGCTAAATTATTTAAGGTACTGACATCCGCAGCTTGTTGGTTAATCCATCCATAAGTAATGACTAAAAGCAAAGCTTGTTTATAGACATTGTCGTTTAAAGCACCAAAAAATTGGGTAATAAACATGGGAAGAAAACGACGGGTACTTAATAGATGTTCATTGTTTTTCATGCTTTTTGCACTGCATTAAGTTTTATTAAGAAATGTGACTAATTGCTCAAACGTTCAATAAAATCATGTAAGATATTTAAAACCTGAAACTGGTTAAAATAATCAATAGATTTCAGTTCTTTTGTGACAATTCATTAGAGCAAATCCATAACGATTAAATAAATTTAGAGTTTTATATGCTTGCCAAAACACAATTTAAAAAGTCGACTCTTTCATTGAGTATGAATTCTTTCATACCGTGGCATCATAACAATAAATATTTGTGTCTGAGTATCTTTTTAACGCTTTTGTCACAAGCTACTTTGGCTGAAACGCCCGTTGCGATTGAACCAAGTAATGCACAAGTCGAGCCACAAACTTCTACGCAACTCACTGAAGACATTAAAAAAGAAGCGATTCGCCAAGGTATGGGCAGTGCGGACGAATTAAAAAAAGTTGAAAATTCTGTAGTTCAGCCCACGGTTCCAGACAGTATGCAAATGTTGCAACAGCAACAGACGGCTTTAAAAAATTTACCTGAATTTGCACCGATTGAGTTTGATGATCTTGAGGACTTGCCAACTGTACAAGTTGAACAAGGCATGGCCAATGATATTTATCAGGTGGCTGAGCAAGCGAAAGCAGAAGCTCAAGCTTACCGAAGTGGTCAAACGACAGAGTTGGTGGTGAGTGATGCAACTCAGCAGGAAATGGCGGAAATTAATCAAGCTCCAGTCAATGTTGATCAACTGATGCAAAGCATTCAAGCAGATAGTAAAATTTCAGTAGAAGCCAACACGGAAGGCAATACTTTAGATTTTGGCATGAGTGCTGAAGAGCAAATTGCCAAAGAACCTAATTTCTTTAAACGCATGCTTTATAAAATTCGACCACCAAGAGAATTAGATACTGCAAAGGTGCCGCGGATCAGTGCGGATGTCGAAATCATCAATGCGAAATATGAAGGTGAAATATCCGATAAAGCGTATCAGGCCGCTTTGGTTAATTTAAAAGAAAATATTAAAGGCAAAGTTTCTAGCTTTACCGAAGAGTCTTTTGAAGACTTTCCTTCGGCATTGCCACAGTTGCGTTCACTTTCCAACCAAGCCGCACAAGCTGTCGGTTTTTATAATGCTGAGTTTAAGTTTGAAAAAACCAGCAGTAACCGTGTGCGCATTCAAGTGGTACCGAATACCCCTGTGCGGATTGAAGAACAAAACATCGAGTTTAGTGGTGCAGGTCAGTACTTACCGCAGTTCCAAGTGATTAAAGTCTTACCTGAACAAGACGTTGGTGATGTATTGCACCACGGCTTATACGAGTCGACGAAAGCACGAATTAATGAAGCGGCTAGCAATAACGGTTTCTTTGATAGTTACTGGCGCTTACATGATGTGAAAGTTGAACAGCCGCAAAATACCGCAGACATTAACTTACGTTATGAAACAGGTGAACGCTATAAACTCGGCGGTGTTGAGTTTGTGATGAGCGACCCAAGTAAACCACTGCCTATTGATTTAGATGTTTTACAAAGTTTAGTGACTTGGGAGCCTGGGGCGGATTATACTTTTTGGCGTGTTAATGGTTTGGCTAATAATTTGACCAACTCACGTTACTTTAACTACAGCTTGGTAGATGCTGTTCGACCTGATCCTGTAGAAAGGGTTCGTGAGTTACCCCCTGATTTACAGCAGTTGGTCGATGACCAACAACTTTCTCGTCAGGATGTTCTGGTTCAAGAAAAACAGGAAGTTGTTTCAAGCCGTGAAGTGACGCAGTCTGTGGTAAGTGAAGCACAGTTTGCTGGTGTCAATGATGCCGAGCAAAATCAAGCACAATTAGAGCTTCGCAGCGCACAAGAAACCAAAAAAAGTGAAGAAGAACGTTTAAAACTTGAAGCTCGAGAAACAAAAGTGATCCCTGTCAAAGTCACTTTAAACGCGGACCAGTTAAATAGTGTAGAAGTCGGTGCTGGTTATGGTAGTGACTCAGGTGCACGCTTACGTACACAGTATCGCCGTGCGATTGTGAATCAACGTGGTCACTCTTTTGATGCCAACTTAGAACTTTCAGAAATTCGACAGGCTATTGATGGTCGCTATAATATTCCCTATAAGCATCCACTAAATGATTATATCAGTCTCGTAGGTGGCTATGAGCGTGAAGAACGAGATGACATCGGACAAGGCGTAAACTTACTCACGGAGTCTGCTGTTGCCGGGGCTGATCGTGTTATTAAAAACCCAATGGGAAATTGGCAACATACTTATGGTGTACGTTACCGTTTAGATCGATTGACGCAAAAGGGTTCAGCGAATGTAGATGATTTGCCGGATGCATTTATTGCAAATAATGACCCTGAGCAAGAGTCGCTTTTATTGGGTTATGAAATTTCTAGAATCGATAGCGATAAACGTGTAAACCCAAGTAAGGGAATTAAACAAACTTATAAAATTGAACTTGGAAGCGAAAGCCTACTTTCAGATGCAGATATGGCTATTGTAAATGCGGGTTGGCGTTTTATCTATTCCATGGGTGAAAATGATAATCACCAGTTTGTTGGGCGTGGTGATCTCGGTTATATCTTTACCTCAGACTTTAATAAAGTCCCTTATAACTTACGTTATTTCACGGGTGGAGACCAAGGCATTCGTGGTTTTGACTACAAAAGTTTGTCACCTGTGGTCGATGGTTTTAAAGTGGGTGGTCAGGCCTTGGCTGTCGGCTCCATGGAATACAATTACCAGTTTAAAGAAGGCTGGCGTGCAGCAGTATTCAGCGATTTTGGCAATGCTTATGATACAGATTTTAGCAATGACACCGAATACAGTGTTGGTCTTGGTGTGCGCTGGGCATCACCGATAGGCCCCATTCGGATTGATGTAGCTTCAGGTATTTCTGATGATAGCCATCCGATACGTGTGCATTTCTTTATTGGCTCATTATTATAATATTTAACACTTTTTTGGGAAGACTATGGCTGAAGTAGAACAGCAGCAAGAACCAACACCACCTACGCCGCTTGCCAAACAGCGACGTATTCTTAGAAGTGTCCTTTTGACGCTGTTGTTGACGCTCATCTTCTTGGTGATATCGCTTGCGGTCATGTTTTCTACAGATAAAGGCAGTAAGTTTTTACTCGACCAAGTTTTGCAACGTCAGCAGATTATCCAATATGAGTATGAAGGCGGTAATCTGTGGAAAGGCATTATCCTTAAAAATGTGGTGGTTACCTTAAAGCCTGTCGATGTCAAAATTGACCGTGCTGACGTGAGTTTGGGGTGGCGCGCCATCTTAGATAAAGAGATTCACCTACGTGAAGCCGATGTGCGCAATTTGCGCATCATTACCAAAGGTGAACCGAGTGATGAACCCTTTAAGTTCAGCGAAATTAAATTACCCTTTGTTTTACGTTTAGATACAGCAGATGTTGATCATTTAAATATCCGGACTGCATCCGATGCCCAAGTAGATTTTTATGATGTGCATTTAAATAATGCCCTCTGGTCGGGGACGGAACTTGAGTTTGAAGACTCTCGCATGGACATGGGCTATTTAGCAGTTCGTAATGCAACTGGGAAAATGAAATTCTCAGGGAAATATCCGCTTGAAGCGACCGCAATTGCAAACTTACCAGCACTGCGTGATAGTTTAAATGTGCATGATATTGCTGTACACGCAACGGGGACACTGGACACTATCCAAGCGGGTTTTGCAACGCGGACACCTGAACTGTTGACGGGTTGGGCCATTTTGCACCCTGTACGTAAGCATGTACCGATGCAAGGTCAGCTCAAATTTAATCATTACAACTTACCGCTGTTGACCGATTACAAACTCTATGCTGAAAAAGGCGTTGCTAAATTTTCAGGTGATATCGAACGTTTAAATATCGACTTAAATACAGATCTGAGTGGTAAAGACATTCCTAAAGGTCAATATACCGCTTTGATGCATACCGATTTGGTTCATCAACTTGACATTGATAACTTAAATGCTCAGTTGATGAAAGGCTCGGTCAATCTGGGTGGTGTGGTGAGTTGGAAAGATCATGTCACTTGGGATGTACAAGGTCGTTTAGATAAAATCAATCCTAAAGACGATGTACTGCCACAAGTGGTTTCTGACTTTCTACCGCCAAGTTTGGATGCAAAAATTGCATCACAAGGCACGCTTGAAAAAGGTTTACACTTAACCGCAGATCTAGACTTTGATCGTTATGAAGCATGGCATCTCAAACTAGACCAAAACCCAGAGAAAAATAACAAAGTTCAGCCAATGTTGATGGATGTCTCTTGGAAAAATATTGACCGCGCCGTGCCTTATATCGGCTGGTTAAGTAGTGCTTCAGGGGATGTAAAACTGGCGTTGGTTGAAGGTCAGCAAGATATTCATGTTGCCACTGTTGTGAGTCAACACGAAAAAGCGACGTTACCTGCGGGTAATTACCTCGCGCAGTTAAATTTTAAAAATAATAATTTAAATGTGCCGAGTTTTAGTTATGTAGCAGGTAAGGGAAGCTTAAGTGGTAATGCTGTGGTTGAGCTGCCAGATGAGAAACGTCAACTGAAGTGGAAAGCTGCTTTAAACGCGAAAGATTTTAACCCGCAAATGGTGGCAGAGGCTTCACCAGTTAATTTATTAAATGGAAAGCTACAAGCAAGTGGTTATGCCAAACCGAATCAACAGATCATTCAGCTACAAGGCATTGATCTGACTGGAAAGTTGGTGGGTAATAATGAAACGGTTCACTTAACTGGTCAGTCAACTGCGGCACTCCTGTTTAATGATGAAAAAGCGGGTGGTGCTTTCAAAGGCTATGCAGTGAACTACGATGGTGCTTTAAAAGCCAGTCAGTTTGAAGCCAGTCAGGGCACATTAAACCTAAAACTTTCAGGAACGCCTGAATTTATTAAAGTGACTGAGCTGAAACACAATGGTGTGGCAGGTCAAATTAATGCCAGCGGTTTGGTGCATTTTATTCACGGCATCACTTGGGATGTGAATGCAGCATTCATTCGTTTTAAACCGCAATATTTTGCATCTAGTGTTAAAGGCGAATTGTCTGGTGTAGTGAAAACCAAAGGCACATGGTCGGATGCTTTAAAACGCATTAACATTGAAAGCTTAAACCTAGCGGGTACACTGAACAATAAGCCAGTCCGTGGTACAGGTAATTTAGCTTTGGTGCTCAACTCCAGTGAAAAGGGCTTTTTACCGCAACAGTTTGAAGCGAATAATCTACTGTTGGCGTATGCTAAAAACCAAGTGCAAGCGACGGGTAATGCACAAAATCTAAGACTGAATATTAATGCGCCTGCACTGTATGAAATTTATGCGGGCTTACGTGGTCGTGCCTACGGCTATTTAAATATCCAATCTCAACCACGTTTAAGGGCTACGGCAAACTTAGCAGTGGATAATTTTGGCTTTAAAGATCTGATTGATATGCGTAAATTACGCATTGTCGGGCAATTACCGACATCGGAAACAACACCGTCATTATTGACTGCAAAAATGGAAAGTTTAAGAAGTGGTAATCGTGAAATTCAACAAGGTGAAATTTCACTGGCAGGTATTCGCAAAGCTCATTTATTAAAAGTTTCTGCACAAAACGAAAAGTCGAAATTTTATGTGCAATTGGCAGGTGGTTTTAATGCGCAAAATGATTGGTTAGGCCAGATCCAAAAAGGTGATTTTGACTCTTTGCGCGCACGTTTGGTACAGCGCCAAAGTGCAGCCGTGGTCTATAACAGTGCCAAAGCAGATTTGCTGATTGGCGCGCATTGTTGGATGAGTCAACAAAGTCAGTTGTGTTTTGACCAGCCGATTCGTGTCAGTAAAACGCGTGGCAATATTTCATTCTTGACTCAAAACCTTGACCTAAACGACTTTGCTGCCTTTATGCCTGAAGGGTTAGCAATTACAGGTAAGTTAAATGGTCATGCTAAAGCGGTTTGGGCACAAGGATCTAAACCAAAAATTGATGCGCGCTTAGTCACCCGTGATGGTGTGATTGGTCTAGCTGCCGATGACCCACAAGATATGGGTTCAACCTTAAAATACGAACAAGTGGCTTTGGTTGCCAAAAGCATCGCAGAAGGATTACAAATCCGTTTGGATGTCAAAACACCTGAAATTGGTATGGGCTATGCCAATGTGGTTATTGATCCGTATCGGGACAATATGCCTATGCGCGGTGAAATTGCATTTGATCAGATACAACTCAAAGTCTTTAAACCTTTCATTGCTGATGTGCGTTCGATGGGCGGAACACTTTCGTATGCAGGTAAAATTAATGGAACGCTAAAAGCACCACTACTTACAGGCGATGTCCGTCTGAAAGATGGTTCAATTAGTATGATCTCACTTCCAGTCAATTTGACCAATATTCAGCTGTATTCCGCTATACGCCAAGACCAAGCCACCATCAATGGTGCTTTTAACAGTGGTCGTGGCGTGGGTACACTTACGGGGACGGTAGATTGGAAGAATGATCCACGCATTCAGCTTCAGTTGAATGGAGAAAATTTACTGATTCGCCAAGCGCCATTAATTACCGCGCTAGTGACACCGAAAATCACACTGGATGTTTTGCCGTTGAGTAGGAAGTTGACCTTAAACGGTGAAATTCAAGTTCCTCGTGCGCTTATTTCGATGCCTGAAGCATCTGTACCTGTGGTGAATGTATCGTCTGATGTACGCGTAGTCAGAGAAGGCCAAAACCAATTGGCGATTTTAAATAGCGCCAAACCTTGGGACATTCGTGCCGATCTGATGGTCGGACTAGGTAATCAAGTTGTCTTCCAAGGGTTTAATAGTCGTATTCCATTGTTAGGTCGTTTATATCTATCGCAGCGCGGTGCTGAAACCGCAATGCGTGCCAATGGTGCAATTGGGGTAAGTCAGAAAGTTAAAATTGAAGCCTATGGGCAGAGTTTGGACTTAAACCGTGCCATTGCGCGTTTTAACGGTGTGTTGAGCAATCCAACACTGGATGTCGATGCAAATAAAAATGTACAAGGCAGCACGGTGGGTTTCCGTGTGACGGGTACGGCAACATCACCCAATATTCAAGTCTATAACGATGCAGGGCTTTCCGAGCAAGAAGCTTTGAATGCATTAATTACAGGCCGCATTAATGAAGGTACAACTGGTTTAAGTCAAACGGAAGGCTTTAAGTCAGATGTCAATAACACCATTGCTGCCGCAGGGATTAGTTTAGGTTTAGGCGGGACACGCGCCTTTACTAACCAAATTGGACGTACTTTTGGTTTAAGCGGTTTAGCGCTGGATGCGCAAGGCACAGGGGATGACACACAAGTCAGCCTGACGGGTTATATTACACCTGACTTATATATTCGTTATGGCGTGGGTGTCTTTACACCAGTCAATAAATTGACTCTGCGTTATCAAATGAACAAACGTATGTACTTAGAGGCGAGTCAGTCATTAGAGCGTGCAATCGACGTCTTCTATAATTGGAAGTTCTAAAGCTGCTCTTCTGCCAAATAAAGCCTACATCATGTAGGCTTTATTTTTAGCTGCTCATTTAAGTTTAATACGACATTTGATAAAACTCTTTATTTGATAGATGAAGAAAACCTATGAATAACAGACACTAGATACTTAAAATCAATTAAACCATAATGAAAGTAGGTGTATAGTAAATGGACTTGCTAAATTTAGAGTGATGATCCTTATGCCGATCAATTTTGTAATACGCTTTGCAGTGATTTTATTTTCAGTTTTAATTTTAGTGGCGCTTGCTATCCAGTTTTTCTTTGATCCGCACTATACCGTGGTCTTTTGGATCTTTGCTATGCCGTTCATTTTAGGTACTCCAATTCTAGCATCTGTAGTTTTAGCGAAAAATGAAGAGCTTGATATTCACTCAGTCAATTAAAATTGACCTGAAAATCTAGCTTTTCAAAATAAAAAGTCCGTCAAGTGATGGGCTTTTTTATGCAATCTTAAATTTTGCAAAACTCGCACAGTTTTTTAAAAATATATTTGCTATGTTGATCTTTTATTTAAAGAAATATTTTTTATGAAAAAAATCTTAATGCTTGGATTAATGGTTGCTGCTATTTCGGGTTGTAGTACTGCGCAAAAGAATGAAACTGAAAAGCCAACTTTAGGTATGGCTAATCCTGCCAGTACATACTGTGTTGAACAGGGTGGTAAATTAGAGATTCGAAAAGAGGCCAATGGTGAAGTAGGCTATTGCCATTTGCCGAATGGTCAAATCATTGAAGAATGGGCGCTTTTCCGTGCTAGTCAAAGCAAATGTGTTGCTGAGCAAGCGACAGCTTTGATTGGTCAGTCAAATTTAACTGAAGCACAGATTAAGCAAAAAACCAGTGCGAAGATGGTACGCTTAGTACAACCAGGGCAGCCTGTGACTATGGATTATCGCGAAGACCGTGTGACAGTAACAGTCGATCCGAAAACCAATAAAGTAGTTCAAGCAAGCTGCGGTTAATTTTTCTAAGTATAAAAGCTCAAATTTGGGCTTTTATACTATTTAAAGTGGGTAATGGTTCTTCATTTGAAAAAGTTTGATTATGATAGGGCGAATAGGAGGGTTGTAATGAAAAAGTTATTCGCTTTGGCTGCTGTGATTGCACTGGTGGGTTGTGCTGAAAAAAAACCGTTAACACCAGAAGAGCAATGGCATGGCTATTGTAAAAGTATTGGTAATGCAGCACGTTCAATTATGTTAGACCGTCAAAATGCCATTGAAAAAGATAAAGCGATTGAGCATGCCAATAAAGTTGAAGACGAAATGACTAAGGCATTTGCGTTAGAAATTATTGAAGATGTTTATGCTTTACCTGAGGCTGAAATTAAGTCCGATATTGAAGGTGCGCGTGAAAAAGTTCGTGTGAAATATACTGAAAAATGTATCGCAACACCGCATACCGAAATGCCAGATTACAAACCGTTCTAAGGAACGGTTTTTTTATTTTTTGGATGGAACTTTTTGTGACAAAACTCTAAATCATATATATAGCAAAGCATATAAAAATAAAGAATAATGAACATAGAATAAAAAACGAGAGGAGCAGAAAATGGAAGTTGTTGGCTATTTAAATCACGCAGATTTACTCTTGGAAGATGAAAATGGTGTGGCCGTAATTGGCGGTGGTCATTATGTTCTCAGCTTGGGTGACCATGTATACTTCAAACACGCACTTGACCATGAACCTACACGAATTTCAGTACAAATTTCTTTTGCAAGCTCTGCACATCAAAATTTACATGAGGATGAAATTCAGATGAAATTTGAAGGCTGTCGTGAAAGTTTCAAACAATATATTCAAGCCACAACAGTACACTAAGGTTGAATATTTATATTGCGTAAAAAGAGGCAACATAGGTTGCCTTTTTTGTTTTTAAATGGCAGTTCAAAGTTAATGTGAAATAATTCCAAACAATCTGACTATATTGCTGTTTTTATGTGCAATTGATATGAACATCATTTAGTTAGAAAATAATGGGCATCACGAAGAAACACTTGAAGCGCATTAACTTTTAACTGGAATTTTAGTAAAATTAAGCAGTCCATATTATTTGCGTAGCTTTATTTAAAGCAGGAATACGTAAATAATTTTTTAAAAAAGAGGAATAACACCGTGCTAGAAGCTTACCGCCAACACGTTGCAGAACGTGCCGCACTCGGAGTCCCACCGAAGCCACTTGATGATGCTCAAACAGCTGCATTAGTTGAATTATTAAAAAACCCACCAGCTGGCGAAGAAGCATTTTTAGTTGATTTACTAGAAAACCGTGTTCCAGCGGGTGTTGACCAAGCTGCATATGTTAAAGCTGCATTTTTAGCTGCTTTGGCTAAAGGCGAGGCGACTTCTCCATTAGTTTCTAAAGAACGTTCGGTTTACTTACTAGGCACTATGCTTGGTGGTTATAACGTTGCTCCTTTAGTTGCTCTTCTTGACGATGCTGCACTTGCTGAATTAGCAGCTGAAGCACTTAAGAAAACGCTTCTAGTATTTGATGCGTTCCATGACGTTGCAGATAAAGCAAAAGCGGGTAACGCGAATGCACAAGCGGTTATGCAGTCTTGGGCTGACGCTGAATGGTTCACGACTCGTAAAGACGTTCCGACTGAAATCAAACTGACTGTTTTCAAAGTAACTGGCGAAACTAACACTGACGACTTGTCACCTGCACAAGACGCATGGAGCCGTCCAGACATTCCATTGCACGCAAATGCGATGTTGAAAAACGTACGTGACGGTATTAACCCAGAAGTTCCTGGTGAAGTTGGTCCATTAAACCAAATCAAAGACTTGATCGCGAAAGGCAACCAAGTTGCTTACGTAGGTGACGTTGTTGGTACTGGTTCAAGCCGTAAATCAGCAACTAACTCTGTACTTTGGTTCTTCGGTGACGAAATTGCTCACATCCCGAACAAAAAAGACGGTGGTTACTGCTTAGGTTCTAAAATCGCTCCGATTTTCTTCAACACAATGGAAGATGCTGGCGCGTTGCCAATCGAAATTGATGTTGCAAACATGAACATGGGCGATGAAATCGTTCTTAACATTGATCATGCTGCTGCAAAAGTAACTGCAACTAAAGACGGCGCAGTCATTGCTGAAGCTGAACTTAAAACTCCAGTGCTTCTAGACGAAGTACGTGCGGGTGGTCGTATCAACTTAATCGTTGGTCGTGGTTTAACAACTAAAGCGCGTGAAGCTTTAGGTCTTGCTCCATCTACTTTATTCCGTACTCCAGTTCAACCTGCTGCTACTGGCAAAGGTTTCACTCAAGCACAGAAAATGGTTGGTCGCGCATGTGGTCTTCCTGAAGGTCAAGGCGTACTTCCAGGTACTTACTGTGAACCTAAGATGACGACTGTTGGTTCGCAAGATACCACTGGTCCAATGACTCGTGACGAATTGAAAGACTTAGCTTGCCTAGGCTTCTCTGCTGACCTAGTTATGCAATCTTTCTGTCACACTGCTGCGTATCCAAAACCAGTTGACGTTCAAATGCAACACTCGCTTCCTGATTTCATCATGAACCGTGGCGGTGTATCTCTACGTCCAGGTGACGGTATTATTCACTCTTGGTTAAACCGTATGCTTCTTCCAGATACAGTTGGTACTGGTGGTGACTCACATACGCGTTTCCCAATTGGTATTTCTTTCCCAGCGGGTTCTGGTCTTGTAGCATTCGCTGCTGCGACTGGTGTTATGCCACTGGATATGCCTGAATCTGTACTTGTTAAGTTCAAAGGTAAAATGCAACCTGGTATCACACTACGTGACCTTGTACATGCAATTCCTTACGTTGCGATTCAGCAAGGTGACTTAACTGTAGAGAAGAAAGGTAAGAAAAACATCTTCTCTGGTCGTATCCTTGAGATCGACTTAACAGAAATGGAAACTGACCTCACTGTTGAGCAAGCATTCGAACTTTCTGATGCATCTGCTGAACGTTCTGCTGCGGGTTGTTCTATCACGCTTTCTGAAGAGAAAGTTGCTGAATACCTGAAATCAAACATCACCATGTTGAAGTGGATGATCTCTGAAGGTTATGGCGATGCGCGTACGATGGCTCGTCGTGTAGAGAACATGGAAAAATGGTTAGCGAATCCATCACTTCTTAAAGCTGATGCTGACGCTGAATACACGAAAGTGTATGAAATTGACCTTGCGACAATTACTGAACCAGTTCTTTGCTGCCCGAATGACCCAGATGATGCGAAATTGCTTTCTGACGTTCAAGGCGTGAAAATTGACGAAGTATTCGTTGGTTCATGTATGACAAACATCGGTCACTTCCGCGCAACTGGTAAGTTGTTAGAGAAAGTTCCTGGTGGCGTACTTTCAACTCGTTTGTGGATTGCTCCACCTACGCGTATGGACGAGCGTCAATTGATGGAAGAAGGTTTCTATAATACTTATGGTAAAGCTGGCGCACGTACTGAAATGCCAGGTTGTTCATTGTGTATGGGTAACCAAGCACGTGTAGCGCCGAACACTACTTGTGTATCGACTTCTACGCGTAACTTCCCGAACCGTTTAGGTCAAGGTGCGAACGTTTACTTAGCGTCTGCTGAACTTGCTTCTGTTGCTGCTGTACTTGGTAAATTACCAACTCCAGAAGAATACCAACAGTATGCAGCTCAGATTGATAGCATGTCTGCTGACATCTACCAATACTTAAGCTTCGACAAGATGACAGACTATACTAAACCTGCATCTGAGATTGATACGAAGAAAATTGCTGCTGCTCAGTTGACTTAATTCTTTGTTAATTAAGCAATAAGCGGTATAAGATAAGGGCTGAGTAATCAGCCCTTATTTTTTGAGTATAAAATGCAAGAATATATAAGAAAATTAATATCCCAAACGATAGCGTTAATTGAAAAAAATAAAAGTCATGGAAATGAGTTTAATTTACTAAAAATATCAGGTATGGGGAGTAGTGAGGTTTTTACTCATACTCCAATTTTAAAGGAGTTATTAGATCCACGCGGTTCACATGGCCAAGGAAATTTATTTTTAAAAAGTTTTATTGATTCTTTTTGTTCTGAATTTATAGTTGACGAGTTCGTTCAAATAAAAAAAGAGCAACGTGTTGGCGATAAAAAGAAAAGTTATGGTCAAATTGATTTAATTATTTCAAATAAAACACAAATTTTAATTATTGAAAATAAAATTTATGCCGAAGATCAAGTTAAGCAATTGAATAGATATTATGAATATTGTGAAAGTACCAAGAAGCAACAATTTATGATTTATTTAACATTGGACGGCAAAGAGCCAAGTCAATTTTCATTAGGAAATATAAAAAATGTAGATGGAAAATATTTCTTGAATGATGGTGAAAATCAACAAAATATATATTTGAAATGCTTGAGTTACCAAACAGATATTATTTTTTGGTTGAAAAACATTCAATCTGCAATTGGTAAAGCATCGAATCTTGTAGCTGCAATTCAGCAGTATATCAACTTGTTGAAAATGCTAACAGGTGAATTAATCACAGGAAAGAAGGAATTACAAAAAATGCTTATTGATGTTCAACTAAATGAACTAGAGGCTATCAAGAAAATTTCGGATGAATATAGCAGCAGTGAATATAGAGGAAAATTACTTTATAATTTATTTGAATATATAAAAAATGTGTTTGTGCAAACGGGCGAATTTTTGGACTCAAATACAGATGATTTTTTAAATATTCAATATAATATTAGAAATTGTCAAAAATGGTTTGACCAACTTAGTAGTAAAAATTTATCACAAAATAGAGATGTAATCGGTTGTGTTTTACAAAGTAAAATTAATCCAAATATTACATTTCTATTTGTTGCTGCTACAGATTATTTCCACTATGGTATTGTTTTAAAAGAAAATAAAAACTTATCTCTTGATCAGATTCAACAACTTTTTCCAACGTGGGCAGTGAGAGATACTTGGAAAAAAATACCAAATTCTTGGATTAGTCATTCTATTGGGAATTTACGTGGATTTTCAGGTGATGCTTTTAAACTACTTACGATTAGAAATAATATTTTCTTAGATGATTTTATTAATGACCGCCTAAAAGAATTAGATTTAATTATTAAAAAATGAAAATCAGCATCTTTTGGCAATGCCAAAACTAGATCGTAGGTATTGCCCATAATTGTAAATTATCAGACTAAGATTTATTTGGGCAGATTGGTAGTGCTTATGTGCATGTCAACTCTTGGGAAGTGCTTAAAAACCAAATAGCTGAATTGCAGAATATAGAAAATGGAGAAATTTCACGAGGTCGTGTGATTTATAATAGCCTAAGCAGTGATATGGCATCTATATGGATGCTAAACTTCTTAAAAAAGCATAGCTAAAAAATTGCTGAATTTTTAGAACTTAATTTTGATGAAGCAGCTTGGAAAAAAGATCAGCATTATCGAACCTAAGCTTTACAGCATATTCAGGTCATTGTTAAATCATTACAAATTTAGTAATTTAAAAGTTGATGTATTAATGGCTAAACAATCTCGATTTCTCTGTATTGGTGGTTTCCTCAATGGAACGCAAGTCAAAGACCAAGGCGGTAGCTTCGTCTGTGTCGAAAACTCTAAAAACGTGACTTATCGAAAAATGGAAATTTTCCATCAAGATGCTTGGGATCATGACTACTATGTTTGTGAAACCACTAGTGATAAAGAAGCGAAAAATTGGGTCTATGACATCGAAAATTAATTTTGTTTATTAATTTCTTAAATTTTAGAC
>NZ_JBUEBA010000002.1:1254930-1258826 GCF_058107045.1 Acinetobacter sp. AB03
ATTTTAGACATTAAAAAGCCCCATGGTTAGGGGCTAGTCGTATGCACATCTAAGGTACATACTGTAAGAGGCTCATCTCATACTGCGTGTATTAAACCACATTTACACAATATTTGCAGCAATCACTCAATCATAATGAGGTCTGATTTATTTTCGAGTTTCAAAGGGCGTAAGGCAAAAATTGAGCGTGTATGACGTACACCTTTCATTGAGTATAAGTTTTTACGCAAAAAGCGCTCATAGTGTTCTGCATTTTTCACTGCAACTTTGAGTAAGTAGTCATAATCGCCAGTTACTAAATGGGCTTCAACCACTTCAGGCATGTAAGCCAGTGCTTCACTAAACTGCTCTAAGATTTCATCATCATGGCGCTCAAGCGTAATTTCAATAAAAAACAGCTCATTAATCCCAATAGCTTTTGAATTAATCTTTGCTGTATAGCCTTCAATGATGTTGAGATTTTCTAGGCGTTTTACACGTGTCCAGCAAGGAGAAGAGGACAGCCCAACTTTCTCAGCCAACTGGGTAACGGTCAGACGGCCATCTTGGCGAAGTTCAGACAAAATACGACGGTCAATTTTATCTAAAACGTAGTGAGCGTCATTCATAACGTATTCCTGCGTATAATTTTCTTTATAAACTATTTTATGTGAAAATATTTCTCAATAAATGCTCAAAATAAGCAAATAAAAGAGAAACACTCTGCATTAGTCATGACTACAATAAAGTGATTCAATCAAAGTCATTTGGGAAATTGACTTTGATTTGCAAACAGCGTCTTTAAAGGGAAGGGTGCCTTTTAACGGCGCTGTTTGCTGACTTATTTATTGTACTTTTTGCGTTTTTGATCTTTGTTTAAACCAGTAAGTTAGCGTTAGGCAGCCAATCCAAAGTGGAATCAGCATCACTGCAATTCGCATATCAGGTGTGAGCCACATCACCACTAAAATACCAAGCATAAATACAATACAGATATAGTTGCTGATAGGGTAAATCAAAGTTGGAAACAAAGTTGATTTTTGCAATGCCAGCATACGTTGCTTGAATTTTAAATGGGTCAACGCCAACATCATCCAGTTAATCACAATGGCTGAAACTACAAGACTCATCAGTAGTTTAAAGGCTTTTTCTGGGAAGATATAATTCAAGACGACACACAGTAAGGTCACCAACGCAGAGCATAAAATGGCTGCATAAGGAATACCACGCTGGTTAATTTTCTTTAAAAATTGTGGAGCATTGCCTTGTTCTGCCAGACCTAGCAGCATACGACTCGTGCCATAGCTAGTACCGTTATACACCGATATAGCTGCGGTTAAGACCACAAAATTCAGCACAGTTGCGACGCCCTGACTACCTAAGGAGTCAAAAATCAAGACAAAAGGACTACCGCCTTCTGCGATTTGATTCCATGGAAACAATGAGAGCAGAACGATGATCGTAAGCACGTAAAACAGCAACACACGATAGACAATTTGATTGACTGCTTTAGGAATAGTTGTGGTTGGATTTTTAGTTTCCGCAGCTGCAATACCAACGAGTTCAATCCCGCCAAAGGAAAACATAATGATGGCCATCGCCATGATTAAGCCAGAAATCCCATTGGGAAAGAAACCGCCTAGAGCCCAGAGGTTTGAAATAGAAGCATGTGCACCACCGTGACCACTTGCCAGTAACCAAGCGCCGTATCCAATCATGCCAATGATCGCGAGAATTTTAATCATGGAGAATAAAAATTCTGTTTCACCAAAGACTTTGACATGCAGCAGGTTGATGGCATTGATCAGTACAAAGAAACCAAGCGCTGAGATCCATGTGGGAATTTCAGGCCACCAATACTGGACATAGAGGCCGATGGCACTGAGTTCCGCCATGCAGACCAAGACATTGAGTACCCAATAGTTCCAGCCCGACATAAAGCCCGCAAAAGGGCTCCAAAACTTATAGGCAAAATAGCTAAAAGAGCCACTAACAGGTTCTTCAACCACCATTTCACCCAACTGGCGCATCATGAAAAATGCAATTAAGCCCGCCAGTGCGTAGCCTAAAATAACGGAAGGGCCAGCCAGTTTAATGGTTTGTGAAATGCCTAAAAATAGACCTGTACCAATAGAGCCGCCTAAAGCAATCAGCTGAATATGGCGGTTGCTCAGCCCATGCTTAAGTTGGGGTTGCTGTTGTGCAGACATGATTCATCCATCTCTAGCACATGCGATAGACATCACATGAACTATGACTTAATAAAAATTCGTGGTGGAAATATAATATTTATTTATCGATTAATAAAATTAAATTTATCAATAGCGTTGGTTTTTATCTGAAAGCTGCAATTTTGCGGTGAAAATAAAGCCACTTCAAGCAAGTGCTACTTGAACTGGCAATAGGTTTTACTAGATATATGCAGCCTTAAGATGAAAGCTGTGCTGCAATTTCAGGCCATAAGTTTTGATGAGAACGCTTAAACATTGCCATATGACCAATGGCTTTGTGGCCATATGCCTGTGGTTTGAGTTCAATTTGATCTGTCTGTGCATTTGGGTAAAGGCTGAGTAAGCCTTTAACATTCACTTGCGTGGCAATTTCATCATCCGAGGCCCAAATGGCTGTGATTGGACAGCGAATATCACGGTGGAAATCATCTTGTACTGTTTTGCCTAAGGCGTTGATTACATAACCAGGTTTGCTGCAAAACTGTGCCCAATCACGCGCCACATTTTTGGGTAGGTTTTCGCCCATGCCAATGGCATTGGTCGGCCCATAGCCTAAGGTATAACGTGCAATAGGGAAGATCAGTTTAAACATCACAGGAGCTAGAAGTTTGGTACGACCTTTCAAGTCTTTTATGTGTCCGGTTGAGCCAGCAACGGCAACGACTTTTGCGACTTTCTCATAGTTTGGGTTAATACCTAATAGTTGCCCACCTGCACTATGACCGAGCAAGATCACTTGTTTCGCTTGGGTCTTATTCAATAATACCTCCATCGCTGCTGGGATATCCAATTGCCCCCATTGCACGATGCTGGCTTTCGACTTTTTAAGTGGTTCATGCAAAGACTCACCAATGCCGCGAAAGTCAAAAACCAAAACGGCATAGCCTTGTTCTGCAAGCCATGAAGCAAAATGGTGGTAAAACTGTTGAGTAATACCTGTGGCAGGGCAGATTAAAACAGGCAGGGCTTGTTGTATGCCTTGGGCTGCATAAAAGCGTCCACTGAGTGAATAATGGTCAGAGCAGGTAATAGCTAAAGTTTCGTAATTTTGCATAATCGGTTAAGTATTGAATTTTTTTCTACTCTACCTAAGTTCCAAAAAGAAACTTGTCTAATCTATGACTTTGAAGTCAAGTAGATCTGTATAGAATAGGGTGAAAATAAAAAAGGAAAACACATGCAGTTTGTTGAATTAGATATGTCGGTAAAATTTGCACTTTTATTTAGTGGGATTTTTCTGTTTGTTGGGATGCTGACAGGGGTATGGAAATATGCGCAAATTCGCCATTCACCGCAGTTTCGCGCGCACTATTATGTTGATATCGCACACCGCAGCAGTTTGTTATATGCACCTGCAAGTTTAATTATTGCGTTAATGGCCGCAATTTCAGTCTGGCCTGAACTTGTGAATATGCTGTTTGTTGGAATCAATTTATTCTTTTTTAGCTTTTCTATACTGAGCTATATTGTGCATGGGTTATTGCAAGACACCAATAACCAGTTCCGTAGTCCGCATGTTTTAGGCAAATGGACTTTACCCAAATCAATTATGCTAATGGCAATGATGGCATTGGTTGTGGGGGAAATTGTGGCGACGTTAGGCTTGTTGTGGGGAATGTTTTTAGGTTTATTTTAAGTTGTTCTTATAGTTTTTAGGACTTACGCATTGACGGATTCAAAAAAGTA
>NZ_JBUEBA010000002.1:1258926-1310279 GCF_058107045.1 Acinetobacter sp. AB03
GTTTTTTTAATTTTTATACTTTTACAAAGGTGGATGACTAATCATCCACCTGTTTGCTAGTCAATTGACTGTGTGGCCTTTCGGAATTTTTGATCGACGACTGCCCATAAATAAAAGGCAAATGATACGACGATAGCGTAAGCAAAATATTCAGCTTTAAGGTTACCTTGAATTAAGCCATGCATGATCATAATGACCATTAGGGCAATGGTGGTACTTAAATACGTCACCATATTCTTGTTTGCCTTCAGAGCGTTAATGAAGACTTGCTTGTTGAAATGTAATGATAACATCTCCATCCCTCCTTGAGTTTTTGACTAAAAACCAATGTGTTTAGTCGGATTAGTTCTTAATGTTGTACTGCTAAAACTTGCGTTGATCAAGAGCAAAAACAACTATTTTTCAGAGAAATTATGTTATACCAATCAGAAAATATGTATGTAGCATTTTTTTAGTGAATAAATAGTATTTCGTTACGGTATAAGATGACAAATAAATGATGTA
This sequence comes from Acinetobacter sp. AB03, assembly GCF_058107045.1. Classification (NCBI taxonomy): domain Bacteria; kingdom Pseudomonadati; phylum Pseudomonadota; class Gammaproteobacteria; order Moraxellales; family Moraxellaceae; genus Acinetobacter; species Acinetobacter sp. AB03. Next base: position 1,259,431 of record NZ_JBUEBA010000002.1, read on the forward strand.
TGTAAGCTTATACATAGATTGTATAAAGCAATATTGATGCCATGAATGGCTTGCTAGGGCAGGCTTTAAAGAATTCTTTATTTTCTAATATTAAATTTATAAGAGATATGAAGGTGTTGATATACGACTTTAGCGGTGTATATGAAATGTGTCAGTATGTACAAAAACTGATGTAGAAAGAAATGAAACAATATGTGTCCATTTGGATAAAATGTGACAAATATTGATCATGCTTAAAATCAGGTTTGGGTAAAACCAGATTTTAACAACATCAGTTTTTGCTTACTTTTTCACTTTGTCGATTACAACGGCAATTACAAAAACCACTAAAGATGGGATAAGCCATGCAAGGTTTTGTTCTGCAAGAGGTAAGTGAGTCAGCGCATACGGCAGTTCAAAGTTCGCAACTTTTAAACCGTCTAGAAGACCAAAGACCAAAGACACTGCGGTAACAGGTGCAATCACTCGGCGAGGATGATTAAAGAATTTCCAGCCAAAGCTCAGCATAATCACCACAATTGCAGGTGGATAAATTGCACTTAAAACAGGCACAGAAAAGGCGATGAGTTTGGTTAAACCTAAGTTTGAAATAATGAAAGAGAAACCAATCAGAATGAAGACCCAAACTTTATAGCCAATTTTAGTGATCGAACTGAAATATTCAGCACATGCACAGGTCAGGCCAATCGCAGTGACCATACACGCAATGAAAATCATACCTGACAGGAAAAATGAACCTAAGTCACCAAATGCATGTTGAACATATGCATGCAGGATCACTGCACCATTGCTCGCATATGCTGCGACTTCGTGACTTCCGAGACCAAGTTTAAATAAGCTGAGGTAAACTACAGTTAAACCAATACCAGAAATGATACTCGCAATAACCGCATAACGTGTAATCAGTTTAGGGTTGCTGACACCGCGTGAACGAATTGCTTGAATAATTACAATACCAAAAACCAAAGCACCTAAAGTGTCCATGGTCAAGTAACCATTTACAAAACCTTCAGAAACAGGGCTGTCGATATAATTATTGATGGCTGGCGGAACGAAACCCGTTGGAATCATCATCGCCGCAATGCCAAGGATGGTCAAAGATAAAATCTTTAGTGGCGAGAGTACATAGCCAACCGTGTCTAAAATCTTGTTTGGATACAGTGAAATGAGGGTGACTACACTAAAGTAGATTGCACTGTAGATCAGCAAGCTGCTGCTTGATGTTCCAAGATAAGATGAAAAACCAATTTCATAAGAAACGGTTGCAGTACGTGGTGTCGCAAAGAGTGGTCCGACAGTTAGGTAACACGTAATGGTTAAAATGAGACTGGCTATTTTACCCAAAGGTGAACTTAAAATTTGAATCGAACCTTCGACACGTGACAGCGCAATAATGGTGATTACAGGTAAGCCTACAGCAGTGATTAAGAAACCAAAAGCTGCTAGCCATACATGCTCACCCGCTTGTTGAGCCACAATCGGTGGAAAGATAATGTTGCCCGCACCAATGAAGAGTGCGAAAGTCATAAAACCCAAAGCAACAATATCCCGAGTACGCAGACTTGTCATAAAAGGGAGATCGAGTTGAACAAAGGGGGACGATTTTAGTGCATAAGTGTTTTTTTGGCTAATTTATTTCATGGGTAGTATTAAATTTTTTTATAAGATGAAAAGTGAATATATCAACTTGTAAAAAGTAGGTTGATATATGTGATTGATTATCCATTTTAAATAGAAAAATTATAAATATAAAAAGCTTGAGGCGCTATTTTCCTAAATTAAAAGTTGTAGTGCAAATGCTTTAAAATTACACAAATTATTTAGAGGTCAGTTGTTGAAGGCTAGCCTAAGATTTAAGTTTGAACAAAAATATTGAGAAAAGGTCTATACTTGCGACTTCATAATTGAGGATATTTCAATGCGTGGCTTAAATGTGAGCATAAAAACTGAACAAGATGTAGAAAAACTTCGTATATCTGGTCGTTTGGCTGCCGAAGTTTTAGCGATGATTGGTGAACATGTAAAGCCGGGTGTTACGACTGAATATCTGGATGATATTTGTCATGACTTCATTGTAAATACCTTAAAAGTGACGCCTGCCAATATTGGTTATCATGGCTATACCAAAACCACCTGTATTTCTCCAAATGAAGTGGTCTGTCACGGTATTCCATCGCCGAATGTTGTACTTAAAGATGGCGATATTATTAATATTGATGTGGCGATTATTAAAGATGGCTACTTTGGTGATACCAGTCGTATGTACTATGTGGGTACAGTGAAACCGGAAGCCAAAAAGCTAGTCGATACGACTTATGAGGCGATGGTTGCAGGTATTCATGCTGTGAAGCAAGGTGCGACGCTTGGTGATATTGGTTATGCCATTCAAACTGTTGCGCACCGTGAAGGTTATAGTGTGGTACGCGAGTATTGTGGTCATGGTATTGGCAAAGTTTATCACGAACAGCCAAGCGTATTGCACTATGGTCAACCAGGTAAGGGGATGCAGCTTAAAGCGGGCATGGTGTTTACGATTGAGCCGATGATTAATATGGGCAAAGCACATGTCAAAGAGCTCAAGGATGGTTGGACAGTCGTGACTGCCGATAAGTCTTTAACTGCGCAGTGGGAGCATATGGTACTCGTGACTGAAACTGGTTTTGAGTTACTATCACCTTGGCCTGAAGGTACGGGCAGTTATCCAGAAATTTAAGTTGATGTTTTGTCGTTGATTAAATTTTAGACTTTGGTCTAGCTTTGTGACTTAAAAGCTAAATTAAGTCTTAAAAGCAATCACTGATATTTCTGAACCCCTTTATTTATCGGGTTTTTGATTTTATATGATTAAAACTTATACATGCAAGCTATTGGTCTAGACTTCATTTTGTCACTAAAATTGTTTCCAAGATACTCGCTGTAGTTTCTTATTTTGAAAGTTTATGAGCTTATCCACCTCGGTTAAGCTCTTTTTTTTGCCTCATGGATTGGCTCAATGTCATTGAGCATGTGTAGAGTTTAAAGTGATTTATTTGAGCTAAGGTGTTCAATTAAATAGTCAATAAACACGCGGACAGCAGGCAATAAACCACGACGTGAAGGATACACCGCATGAAAAATACCGTGTGGTGCTTTCCAGTCGGGTAGGACACGAACCAGCTCACCACTTTTCACCATATCTTGTACGATGCTGTCTGGAAGTAAGGCAATGCCGCAGTTTTTACGGACCAGTTGAGCCAACATACTCAAATCAGAGCCCATCACGACAGGGTTTACGCGTATTTTCTTTTGTTGCTGCGCATCATTATGCACGATGATATGTTGATCTAAATGCTCATCAACCATACTCAGTATATGATGTTGGCTTAAATCTTCAGGTTGTTTCAGTTCGCCAAATTCATTTAAGTAGGCTTGGCTGGCAAATAAATGCTGCTCGATATTTTCAAATTTACGAATTACCAAACTTGGATCATCGTCTAAATTGGAGCGAACCCGCAGCGCGATATCAAAACCTTCGTTAATAATATCCACACGGCGATTGGTCACCATCATTTGCACTTTAATTTCGGGATAGGTTTTTAAGAAGCTTGGTAAAATGCGTGCAATTTCGTTTTGTGCAATCGATACTGGCAGGCTGAGTTTAATGACACCACGCGGTTGTAAGCTGAGATGATCGACCAAGTCGTGTGCGGCTTGTGCAGCATTCATCATCACTTGCGCATGACGGTAAATGTTCATACCAATATCGGTCACTGCGAAATGTCGAGAGCTGCGTTGAATTAGCCGTACACCCAAACGTTCTTCGAGGTTATACACACGTCGACTGAGCTTGGATTTAGGAATATCTGTTGCGCGTTCGGCTGCGCTAAAACCACCATGTTCAACCACTTGAGCAAAACAATAAAAATCATCTAAATCGCTTAACATTCACCATGTCCATTTGTGCAACGATAGGCTTAATTAAAAAGTGATCGTTGCAATTTGTCAATTTTGAAATTGTAGAGATTTAATTGAAAATACTCAGTTATTTTAAGGGTTTCACTGAGTTTTCGCTTGTTTGAGTATTTCAAGCACCTCTTTATATTCTTCAAGTCGTGCAAAGTCGCGTGCTGTTGGGTTGTTTATGCGCGAAAGGTTCATATTATCGAGTACATCAACATATTTTACTTGGGTTGCAAGAGGGTTTAATGTAGTGCGCTTAGCCGCTTGCAAACGTGATTCACCTGTTTGTTTGGTCAGTGCTTGTATGGATTGAATGATCTCGGCACTAAAGCCAAGCGCTTCTAAGTCTTCAGCAGTCGTTGCGGTGTCTTCCAAAATGTCATGCAACACTGCAATGATTTGTAGGGTAGGATTGGAAAATTGCAACATGAGGCGAAGTGGATGCAAGATGTAAGGTTGTCCGCCCTTATCGAGTTGCCCCGCATGTTGGGTTGCAGCCAGTGCAATGGCTTTTTCTAAAGTCGACATGATTATTCTAGGTACTTTATCCTATGCTAAACTTCGCAGCATCTTTGTTTAAAAACTAAATTATGACTTATCAATTGATCCCACTAGACTGTGAAGCGACAGATCCCGTAGCGTGTCCACACTGCCAACAACAGGTAATTGATTGGTCTCATGAACAATACGTTCAGCCTTGTGAACATACCTTATTTATTGCGATGGACATTGGTTTTGAATATATCACAGATGAATTTGAAGCGACCATGCAGCGCAGTGTTGATGATCTCCATGCACATGATGATCAAGTGATTATGTTTGAAGAGTTAACTCAAGCCAGTTACCCAAATTTTATCATGTTAAAAGCACCACTTGGTGTTGAAGGCTATTCACGCTATTTAGGCTTTACGGCTTAATAAATTAAAAGCGCCATTGCGGCGCTTTTATTTGAATCTGTCTTAGTTTTCTAAAGCTTCTTCTTCACTTTCATCGTCTGCGGTATCCATACCTAGCTCTTTAAGTTTACGCGTAAGGGTGTTACGCCCCCAACCGAGTAACTCAGCCGCATGCCGTTTACGGCCACGGGTTTGTTGCAGCGCAGCAATGATCAATGTGCGTTCGAACATTGGGGTTGCGATATCGAGGATTTTCATCTCGCCATTTTTCAGCTTTTGCACAGCCCATTGACCCAACAACTCATCCCAATGGTGGACTGCAATCCGATCTAAGTTTTGCGCGGCTTGCGCATCTTCACCTGAGCGGGTAATTGGAATTTGCTTCAGCTCTGATGGTAAGTCTTCAGGATAAACTTCACGTCCTGTAATCATGACCGTTAACCAGCGGCAAGTGTTCTCGAGCTGACGTACGTTTCCTTGCCAAGGTAACTGTTGCATATATTCTTGCGTTTCAGGGCGAAGGATTTTAGGGCTTACGCCTAATTCTTTGCCTGCGCGTGCCAAGAAGTGCTGCGCCAACATAGGGATGTCTTCGCTACGATGCGCCAGTTTTGGAATGTGAATGCGAATCACGTTTAGACGGTGATATAAGTCTTCACGGAAGCGACCATCATGTACCAATTTTTCTAAGTCTTGGTGCGTTGCCGCGACAATACGTACATCTACTTTTACCGGGATATGCCCGCCGACGCGATAGAACTCGCCATCAGCCAGCACACGCAGTAAACGTGTTTGCGTTTCAAACGGCATATCGCCAATTTCATCTAAAAACAGTGTTCCGCCATTGGCTTGTTCAAAGCGACCTTGGCGCTGTGTATTGGCGCCAGTAAATGCACCTTTCTCATGACCAAAAAGCTCTGTTTCAATTAGGTCTTTGGGAATCGCGGCCATGTTGAGTGCAATAAAAGGTTTGCTGCTCCGTGGTGAGTGGCGGTGTAGCGCATGCGCAACTAACTCTTTACCTGTACCAGATTCACCATTAATTAACACTGTAATGTGTGATTGAGACAAACGACCAATCGCGCGGAAGACTTCCTGCATAGCAGGAGACTCGCCAATGATTTCGGTCGATTGAATCGGTGGTACCGTTTTTGCCGATTCTTGCTGCTGCATTTTGGTGATGTGCAAAATCGCACGATTCACTAAAGCTAAGGCTTCATCAATATCAAAAGGCTTGGGTAAATACTCAAATGCGCCTGTTTGATAACTTGAAACAGCAGACTCTAGGTCAGAGTGAGCCGTCATAATAATGACAGGTAGATCAGGATAGTTGGCTTTAACTTTCGCTAAAAAAGTTAAGCCATCTATGCCGGGCATACGAATATCGGTCAAGATCACATCGGGTGCATCTAAACTGAGTTGGTCTAAAGCAGATTGAGCTTCTTCAAAACTTGTGACGTCAAAACCTTCTTCTTTGAACGTTTTTTCCAGCACCCAGCGCATGGCGCGATCGTCATCAATTACCCATATTTTATTTCGCGACATGGTTTAACTCCCAAGGTATATATAAGCTAAAAGTTGTTTTTCCGGGAACAGATTGGCATTCAATCATTCCGTTATGTTGATGCATAATATTTTGCGCAATACTTAAACCTAGTCCTGTGCCTTTAGCACGACCCGTGACCAGCGGGTAAAACACAGATTCTAAAATTTCTTCTGGAACGCCCGGACCATTGTCTTCGATATCAATCCGTACCACAGAGCGTTGCAGTACACCATTGATGGTCACTAAACGTTGAATACGGGTGCGTAACATTAGTTCAGGTTGGTGGTCGACAAAGAACTCTTTATTTTCAGTCATGGCTTGCACTGCATTGACGCTAATGTTCAACATGACTTGTATCAGTTGATCACGATCGGCCATCACTTCAGGTAATGACAAATCATAATCACGGGTGATCTTAATTTTCTTTTTGGTTTGGTTGGTAATGAGTGAGCGAACACGCTCTAAAGGCTCATGTACATTGACCAACTCATAACTGGGTAGCTGACGAGAACCAAGCATGGTGTCTGCTAAATTACGTAAGCGATCGACTTCACTGATAATAATGTCGGTGAACTCGCTATATTGAGGATCATTGAGGCTACGCGCTAACAGTTGTGTAGCGCCGCGAATTCCGCCCAACGGATTTTTAATTTCATGTGCAACACCACGAATCAGTTGGCGTGCGACCTGATGCTGTTGTAAGAAGTTTTCTTCCTTGGAAATTTTGAGCATCCGATCAATCGGATTGATCTCAATTAAAAGCAAAGGATGATAGGGTTTATTTGAATTTAGCTGTGACACGGTATAGTCAACATGAATATCTTTAAAGTTGACCTTTATAATGGCTTCACGACGGGTGTAGTGTTGTCCCGAGTTTAGAGTATTGAGGAGTGCTTCTTCTGTATTGAACTCATCATTGGGTGCATGGAGTAAATTAAGCGCAGGTTGGCCAGAGGCACGTAAAAGACTGATATCAAATAATGCTTCGCAAGAGGAATTTAAGTAAAAAATATTTAATTTACTGTCGACCAATAAAATCGCAGTGGTCAAATTGTCCACTAAAAGGCGATAGTCGATAGAAATAGGGTGATCCATTAGCGAATGTATCCTGTATTAAAATAGCGCAATGGCATCTTGATAAAGCATTAACCGTTCCAAATAGCGGACTGAATTGATGCAAATAAAGCAAAATGCACGCCAACTTTGATTTTGTATAGTGAAATGAGCACACTTTTTTTGCGGAATGCGCTGTAAATGAACGATTAGCTAAAGATATAGCGGATTCTAAAAATCAAGTAAACTGAAAGTGACTTAAAATGGTGCGTTATGTTAATTCTACTACAGTGTTGGTTTTATTTTGGTGCATTAAACAAAGAGTGTAGAATCGATCTGTTTTTATAAACAGAAAAGACATACAATACGCGCATTCTAGTGGAGCGCAGATTCATGAAATCCCCCAAAGTCGGTTTTGTTTCTTTAGGTTGTCCTAAGGCATTGGTTGATTCCGAACGAATTTTAACTCAGTTGAAGACTGAAGGTTATGATGTAGCATCAGATTATGATGGTGCGGATTTAGTTGTTGTAAATACCTGTGGTTTTATTGAATCTGCAGTGCAAGAGTCTTTAGATGCCATTGGCGAAGCCATGAGTGCGAACGGTCGTGTAATCGTTACGGGCTGCCTAGGTAAAGACGAAGACAAAATTCGCCAAATGCACCCAAATGTCTTAAAAGTGACAGGGGCGGCTGCATATCAAGAAGTGATGGAAGCCGTGCACCAATACGTGCCTGAGCCACCAAAACACAACCCATTTATTGACCTTGTTCCAGAACAAGGGATTCGTTTAACGCCGAAGCATTATGCGTACTTAAAAATCTCAGAAGGGTGCAACCATCGTTGTACCTTCTGCATTATTCCAAGTATGCGTGGTGACTTAGTGTCTCGCCCAGTCGGTTCTGTTTTAGAAGAAGCGGCTGCGCTTAAACGTGCCGGTGTAAAAGAAGTACTCGTTATCTCCCAAGATACTTCTGCTTACGGGCTCGATACCAAATACAAATTAGACTTTTGGAATGGTCAACCTGTTAAGACGAAGTTCTATGACATGTGTGAGGCCTTAGGTCAACTGGGTATTTGGGTGCGTTTGCACTATGTCTATCCATATCCACATGTGGATGCAGTGATTGACTTGATGGCACAAGGCAAAATTTTGCCTTATTTGGATATTCCATTCCAACATGCAAGTCCAAAAGTTTTAAAATTAATGAAACGACCTGCACATAGTGAAAATACACTTGAGCGTTTAAAGCTGTGGCGTGAAAAATGTCCTGAATTGGTGATTCGTTCAACCTTCGTTGTGGGTTTCCCGGGCGAAACTGAAGAAGATTTTGAGATCTTGCTTGAGTGGTTGAAAGAAGCACAACTTGATCGCGTAGGCTGCTTTACCTATTCACCTGTTGAAGGTGCGACAGCAAACGACTTGCCAGATCACGTGCCAGAAGAGATTAAGCAACAGCGTTATGAACGCTTTATGGAAGTGCAACAGGCGATTTCTGCTGCAAAACTTCAAAAGCGTGTTGGTCAGAAAATGACGGTGCTGGTCGATGAACTGGATGAAGAATTCCCAGTTGCGATTGCACGTTCATACGCAGATGCTCCTGAAATTGATGGCAATGTCTTTGTGGAAGATATTGATAAAAGCCAGATCAAATCAGGCGATTTGTTAGAAGTCGAAATTACCGATGCAGATGAATATGATCTGTATGCACAATTGATTTCGATTAAATCGAATTAAGACACAAATAAAATTTTAAAATTTAGATATTGGAGTTATTGCGATGTTGGATTCTAAAAAACCACGTTTTGAACGCATCTTACTGAAACTTTCTGGCGAAGCATTGGCTGGAAATAAAGATATGGGTATTGATGCTCAAGTACTTGATCAAATGTCTTTGGCTATTGCGCACTTGGTGGGTTTGGGTGTGCAAGTCGGGATTGTTGTGGGTGGTGGTAATTTATATCGCGGTAGTCAATTGCAAAAAGATGGTTTGGTTGGTCGTGTAACGGGTGATCAAATGGGTATGCTTGCAACCGTGATGAATGGTTTGGCATTACGTGATGCTTTGGTACGTCGTAATATCAAAACCCGTTTGATGTCAGCATTGCCAATTGGTGCTGTGGTTGAATCATACTCAAGTCGTGATGCGATTCGTCACCTAACACAAGGTGAAGTTTGTGTGTTTGTCGCAGGTACAGGTAACCCGTTCTTTACCACAGATACAGCAGCATGCTTACGTGGTATCGAGATTGAAGCCAACCTGATCCTAAAAGCAACGAAAGTTGATGGTGTCTACAACAAAGACCCAAGCAAATATGATGATGCCGTTAAATATGACACCTTAACTTTTGACCAAGTGTTAGATGAGAAATTGGGTGTGATGGATTTAACCGCGATTTGCTTGTGTCGTGACCACAATGTACCGCTTCAAGTCTTTGACATGAATAAAGCAGGTTCATTGCTTTCAGTGGTTATGGGCGAAAAAGAGGGTACTCACGTAACGAACTAATGTACGTGACCTCGAAAGCTCTTTATACTACACGCTATTTTAGAATTTATATCTTTTCGAATTAAGTAAGGAAGATCACATGATTAACGATCTTAAAAAAGACGCAGAAGACCGTATGAACAAGTCACTTGACTCGTTAGAGCACGGTTTTGCCAAGGTTCGTACAGGACGTGCGCATCCATCTATCTTAAACGGGGTAATGGTTCCTTACTATGGCTCAGATGTGCCATTAAACCAAGTGGCAAACGTGGGTGTTGAAGACTCGCGTACCTTGTTGGTTCAGCCATTTGAGCGCACCATGGTTGCGGCAATTGATAAAGCCATCCGTGAATCAGATTTGGGTTTAAATCCGATTACGGCTGATGCGATTCGTGTTCCAATGGCTGCACTGACGGAAGAAACACGTCGTGACATGCAAAAAGTTGCGCGTAACGAAGCTGAAAATGCAAAAGTTGCAGTACGTAATATTCGCCGTGATGTACTGGGCGACATCAAAGCATTGTTGAAAGAAAAAGAAATTTCTGAAGATGATGAATGTCGTGCATCTGATGATATTCAAAAAATCACAGATAAGTTTGTTGCTGAAATCGACAAACGTCTTGCGAATAAAGAAGCTGAGTTGTTGAAGGTCTAACTTGTATAATGACCGATTCAGAAGATAAGCTTACTCTTCCAAAACATGTTGCCATCATCATGGATGGCAACAATCGTTTTGCCAAAAAAAATGCAATGCAAAAGGGCGATGGTCACCGTGAAGGAAAAAATGTCCTTGACCCGATTGTTGAGCATTGTCGAAAAAGAAATATTCAAGCATTAACCGTTTTTGCTTTTTCGAGTGAAAATTGGAAGCGCCCTCAAGCTGAAGTTGATTTGCTCATGAAATTGTTGGAAGACACGATTCATGAACAGTTGCCTCGTATGCATCAATATCAAATGTCCTTACGTTTTATTGGTGATCGTTCTAAATTATCTCCGCAATTGCGTGACTTAATGTTGCATGCCGAACAAGACACTGCTAATTTCGACAAGATGACTTTGACCATCGCAATTAGTTACGGTGGGATGTGGGATATGGCGCATGCGGCTAAGCAGATTGCACTTGCTGTTCAATCTCAAGCGTTAGATCCTGAGCAAATTGATGAACATGTTTTTGGCCAATACGTTAGTTTGAGTGATTTACCCGCTGTGGATCTATTGATTCGTACAGGCGGGGATTTTCGTTTATCGAACTTTATGTTGTGGCAAGCAGCTTATGCAGAGCTTTACTTCACTCCGACTCTTTGGCCAGAGTTCAGTGTAGAAGAGTTTGATGACGCCTTGGCTGTATTTGGTGGGCGTGAACGTCGTTTCGGGAAAACGACGGAACAAATTCTACAAGATAAAATTGAGAACTAATAAATGTTAGAGCGGATTATAACCGCATTGGTTTTGGTGGCCGTTGTACTGAGTTGTATGTTTGCAACCCAGTCACACTATCCAATGTTTGTGCTGATGATTATTGCGGCAGGGGTTGCAGGCTATGAGTGGTTTAAACTCATGCCCCGTACAACAAAAAATGTTAATAAACCTCTAGCATGGGGTTTTGGTTTATTAAGTGCTGGCCTTGCTACACTTGCCTTATACTTTAACGATATTGCACTTCTACTTTGGGTTGCCTCTATCCTATGTTGGTTGCTAAGTCTGTATTGGGTTAAATCTTATCCAAATTATGATGCTTGGTATAATTCAACCCTTAAGGTGGTTGGGATTGTTCTGATATCTTCAGCTGTGACCGCTATTTTTGCACTCTGGAAGATGTCTCCATGGTGGCTGATGTACCTGTTTTTATTGGTTTGGGGTGCTGACAGCGGGGCATATTTTGTTGGGCGTAAACTGGGTAAGCGTAAACTTGCACCTGAAGTGAGTCCAAATAAATCGTTGGAAGGTCTCTATGGTGGTGTGATTACGGCCATGATCATCGTGGTCGCTGTTGAAATCCTCTATTTAGATTTAACGTACGCGCAGCATTTATTATTTCTTATCTTATCTGTAGTCACTGTATTTAGCTCGGTGCTCGGTGATTTATTTGAATCTATGATTAAACGTCGTGCTGGAATTAAAGACTCAGGTCGTATTTTGCCGGGGCATGGTGGGGTGCTGGATCGCATTGACTCGCTACTGGCTGCTGCACCTATCTTTGCTGCGGGTGTATATGTGTTAAAACTTATTGGCGTAGATTTGTAAATGTCTCAATCTGTTTGTATTTTGGGTGTGACGGGCTCGATTGGGCAGAGCACCTTAAAAATATTGCAACAACATGCTGAACGCTACTCTGTGTTTGCTGTTACGGCACATAGTCGGATGCAAGAGCTTGTTGATATTTGTCAGCAGTTTCAACCTGAAATTGCAGTTGTACCTCAAGCTAAAGTGGATGAACTGCGCCAGCTCCTAGTCGCAGCCAATTTACAAAACATTGAAATTTTGGCGGATGAGGCAGGCCTCATCGCGGTTGCTGAACATCCGGAAGTGGATGTGGTGATGGCGGCTATTGTTGGCGCGGCAGGTTTAATGCCGACGCTAGCAGCGGTAAAAGCAGGAAAGCGTGTCCTTTTGGCAAATAAAGAAGCGTTGGTGATGTCGGGTGACATCATGATGCAGGCTGCTCATGACCATCAGGCTCTTTTGCTTCCTGTAGATTCTGAGCATAATGCAATCTTCCAATGCTTGCCGCAGACCTATTTACAAGCTGAGCGTCACGGAAAGCCGAAACTTGGAGTCTCTGGTATTCTTCTGACTGCATCCGGCGGGCCATTTCTAAAACATAGTTTAGATGAATTACACAATGTAACGCCTGCACAGGCGTGCAAACACCCGAATTGGTCCATGGGGCAGAAAATTTCGGTTGATTCGGCGACCCTCATGAATAAAGGGCTGGAGCTAATTGAAGCTTGTCATCTTTTTTCAATTGAAGAACATTTTGTTACAGTAGTTGTGCATCCGCAGAGTATTATTCATTCCATGGTGCAATATGTGGATGGTTCAACATTGGCGCAAATGGGAAATCCTGATATGTGTACGCCAATTGCACATGCTTTGGCATGGCCTGAGCGTATTCAAACCCATGTTCCAGCTTTAGATTTATTTAAAAATCATCAGTTGAATTTCCAAGCGCCAGATACGCATCGATTCCCTGCATTAAGCTTGGCACGTCAAGCGATGAAAACTGGGGGTACAGCCCCTGCGATTTTAAATGCAGCCAATGAAATTGCGGTTGCTGCATTTTTAAATCAACAGGTGGGGTTCATGGATATTCCTGCTATTGTTGAACACACTTTGAATACCATCCCACATCAAGCAGCAACACAACTTGATGTTATTTTAGAAGCCGATCGAAACGCACGTCATGTTGCTCAGCAATATGTGGTGAATATAGGAATTTAAGCATGAGCGCCTTGTTTATGATTGTTGCGGCAATTTTGCTTTTAGGCCCACTTATTGCAATACATGAGTTTGGGCACTATTTTGTTGCGCGTAAATTGGGCGTAAAAGTTTTAGTTTATTCCATTGGTTTTGGACCAACGGTTTTAAAGTGGACCTCTAAAAAGTCAGGTATTCAATATCAGCTTTCGGCATTGCCCTTGGGTGGTTATGTCAAAATGCTGGATGAGCGTGAAGGCGATGTTGCTGAAGAGGATGCGCCTAAAGCATTTAATCGTCAGTCACCTTGGAAGCGTATCGCAATTGTTGCGGCTGGCCCATTGATTAATTTGGCATTTGCCATTTTTCTGTTTTGGATTTTGTTTTTACCTGCACAAGAGCAGTTGAATACACGTGTGGGTAAAGTGCTACCTAATACCCCTGCGGCACAAGTTCAAATGCAAGTGGGCGATAAAATTACCGCTGTTGATGGCTTAACGACACCCACTTGGGAAAAATTGAATTTTGCCTTGGTCGATCGTGTGGGTGAAACGGGATCAATCCAAATTCAGGCCGAACGTGCGGGACAAGTTAAAACGTTTAGTTTACCTATTCAAAACTTCTTGAAAGATCAAACACAGTCTCCGCTTGATGTTCTGGGTTTTACGCCTTATCGACCAAAAATTCCTGCGGTTGTGACTAAGTTGAGCGAAGATGGTGCAGCCATTCGTCAGGGTATGCAACAAGGTGACAAAATTGTCGCGATTGATGGCATCAAGATGAATGATTGGTTTGATGTGGTACAAGTGGTTCAAGCCTCACCTGAGAAATTGTTAAAAATTGATGTGCTTCGTCAAAACCAATTGGTACAACTTGAAGTGATGCCGCAAGGTAAACGTGACAATATGGGCAAGGTTTCTGGTGTCTTAGGTGTACAAAGTGACCCTGGGAAAATCAGTATTCCTACAGAATATAAACAAACGATACAATATAATCCTGCCGAAGCCTTCATGATGGCGGTGGATAAAACCGGTCAATTGTCGAGCATGATTTTGAACTCGATTGTAAAAATGGTGCGCGGTTTGATTGGTCTAGACAACCTATCAGGACCGATCACGATTGCCAAAGTCGCAGGACAAAGTGCAGAAATGGGTTGGCAAACTTTTATCTCATTTATGGCACTGATGAGTGTAAGTTTAGGGATATTAAATTTATTGCCTATTCCTATGCTTGATGGTGGACATTTGGTCTATTATTTTATAGAACTAATACGTGGTAAACCTGTTTCTGAACAAATACAATTGGTTGGTTTAAAAATTGGTATGGTATTGCTCGGAAGTATGATGCTTTTGGCACTATTCAATGATTTTATGCGTTTGTAAAAAAGCGTAGATACGGAATTAAATTTTACATCGGAAAAAACTGGCATGCAGCACACACATTTATTTATGCCTTTGGCGCTCATCAGTGCTATGGCAACAGTACAACAAGTATATGCAGCAGAAGATTATATAGTACGTGATATTAAGGTTGATGGACTTGTTCGTTTAACGCCAGCAAATGTCTATGGAATGATTCCGTTGAATAGTGGGGATCGTGTGAGCGATGCAGCACTTGCCAATGCCATTCGTAGTTTATATGCAACAGGTTTGTTTGATGACATTAAAACAGAAAAGCAGGGTGATACGCTGGTTTTCAAAGTTGTCGAACGCCCACTAATTTCTAAAGTTGAATTTAAAGGTAATAAACTCATTCCTAAAGAGGCCTTGGAAGAAGGCTTGAAGAAGATGGGGATTACCGAAGGTGAAGTGCTGAAAAAATCAGCACTACAAACGGTTGAATCTGAGCTTGAACAACAGTACATGCAGCAAGGTCGGTATGATGCTGATGTAAAAGTTGTGACAACGGCGAAGCTGAACAACCGTGTAGACCTTACTATTGAGTTTGTTGAAGGTAAGGCTGCAAAAGTCGTAGATATCAATATTATTGGTAATACCGTATTTAAAGAAAGCGAAATTGAACAAGCGTTTGCGGTAAAAGAGAGTGGTTGGACATCCATTATTTCACGTAATGACCGTTATGCACGTGAAAAGATGGCTGCAAGCTTAGAGTCTTTACGTGCACTTTATTTAAATAAAGGCTATATCAACTTTAATATTAATCACTCAAGCTTAAATTTAAGTGAAGATAAAAAGAATATTTTTGTTGAAGTTTCAGTGGATGAAGGCGAACAGTTTAAATTTGGCGAAACCAAATTTTTGGGCGATGCTTTATACACGCCAGCAGAGCTGAAAGCTTTACAAATTTATAAAGATGGCGATATCTATTCACAAGAAAAAGTGAATGCGGTTAAACAGTTGCTTCTACGTAAATACGGTAATGCAGGTTATTACTATGCAGAAGTGAACGTCGTGCCTCAGATCGATAAAGAAACTCATCTGGTGGATTTAAATTATTACGTGAATCCAGGTCAGCAAGTGACTGTGCGTCGTATTAACTTTACCGGCAACACGAAAACTGCGGATGAAGTATTACGTCGTGAAATGCGCCAAATGGAAGGTGCACTCGCAAGTAATGAGAAAATTGATTTATCTAAAGTTCGTTTAGAGCGCACAGGTTTCTTTAAGACTGTAGATATCAAACCTGCACGTGTTCCGAACACAGCCGACCAAGTTGATTTAAATATTAATGTAGAAGAGCAACACTCGGGTACCAGTACCTTGGCAGTTGGTTTCTCGCAAAGCGGCGGTATAACCTTCCAAGCGGGTTTAAGTCAAACTAATTTCATGGGCACAGGTAACTCTGTTGCCATTGATTTATCCCGCTCAGAAACACAAGATTATTACAACCTAAGTGTGACGGACCCGTACTTTACGATTGATGGTGTACGTCGTGGTTATAACATGTACTACCGTAAAACCAAGTTGGATGAAGACTATAACGTCAACAACTATGTGACGGATAGTTTTGGTGGTGGTATCAATTTTGGTTATCCAATTGATGAAAACCAAAGCATTAGTGCGGGTTTAAACATTGACCAAACTGAAGTCACCACAGGTCCGTATGTATCGACCTATGTGCGTGATTACTTGCTGGCACATGGTGGTAAGGCAACTGGCAAAGCTGAAGATGTTTGTATTGGTACTATAGAAAACTTGTATGAGGATCCTGCTGATCCAACAAAAATAACTGGTACGAAATGTAATGGTCAGACTGTTGATTATGATAATGAATTTAACGGTGATTTCCTAACGTATAACTTAAACTTGGGTTGGTCATATAACACTTTAAACCGTCCGGTGTTCCCTACATCTGGTATGTCGCATCGTGTAAATGGTGAAATTGCATTACCAGGTAGTGATGTTGAATATCAGAAACTGACTTATGATGCTCAAGCTTATTTCCCATTAGGTAAAGACTTCGTACTTCGTGGCTATGGTAAGTTGGGTTATGGTAATGACTTACCATTCTATAAAAACTTCTATGCAGGTGGTTTTGGTTCAGTTCGTGGTTATGACAACAGCACATTAGGTCCAAAATACCCTGGTGTTACCTATAGTGAATCCCATTCTAAGGATTATGATTTTGAAGAAGTCGGTGGTAATGCGCTGATTCAATTTGGTACAGAATTGGCTTTGCCTTTGCCATTTAAAGGGGATTGGACACGTCAAGTTCGTCCAGTGCTGTTTGCTGAAGGTGCGCAAGTGTTTGATACACAGTGTGATGTGCCATCTGGTAAGTTGTATATGTCTGGTGAGGCAAATGACCCAGGTGTAGATGCGAAACAATACTGTAAAGACAACTTTGGTTTTGATGTTTCTAACATGCGCTATAGCGTGGGTGTAGGCTTTACTTGGATTACGATGATTGGTCCATTGTCTCTTAGCTATGCATACCCATTGAATGATAAAGATGGCGATGAAACAAAGAACATTCAATTTGAAATCGGTCGTACCTTCTAAGGTCGACCTTTTCTCTACATGAAAGATATAAATATGAAAAAACTTCTTACAGCTTTAACACTTACAACATTAACTTCTACAGTGGTGAATGCTGCTGGTTATGGTGTGGTAGATCTTGAGCGTGTTGTTGAAAATAGCACCTATTTAAAACAGCAAAATTCGAGTTTTCAACAAAAAATTCAACCGCAAAGTACGAAGCTTGATCAACTTAGTAAAGAGCTTCAAGACTTACAACAGCGTTTACAAACAGGTGATAAGCTGAGCGCTACGGATAAGCAAAAAATGGTGACTCAGTATCAAAGCAAAATGAACGAGTTCAATACGTTGCAGCAAACCATGCAAAGCAGTGTGCAAAGCTCTATTCAGCAAGTACGTACTGTATTTGATGGTCGTGTAAAGCAGGTTGCTGAACAATTGCGTAAAGAAAATCAATTAGATGTTGTTTTGAATAAAAACTCAGCACTTGCCTATGACGCTAAGTATGATTTAACTGATAAAATGATTCAAAAGGTTAACGCAATTAAGTAATCAATGAATCCTCAACAGTATCGCTTAGAAGATCTTGCTCGTTTAGTCCAAGGTGAGTGTGTAGGTCAAGCTGATTTAATCCTTAAGGGATTAGCAAGTCTAGATTCGGCAGAGTCTAGACATCTTGCATTTGTAAATGGTGAAAAGTACTTAGAGCAAGCACAGCAGTCTAAAGCTGGAGCATTTATTGTTACAGCTGATCTGAAGGATCACTTGGTTGAACATCAAAATTTTATTGTTGTTGCCAATCCTTATTTAGCCTTTGCAATTTTAACCCATGCTTTTGAGGTTAAACACACTGAGCAGGGCATAGAAAGCACTGCGCAGATACATCCTTCGGCAATCATCTCAGATACTGCTTATATTGGACATTATGTGGTTATTGGTGCAAATTGCGTTGTTGGCGATGACACGATTATCCATTCACATGTCAGCATACATGATGGGGTTGAAATTGGCCGCGGTGGTTTAATTGAATCACATGTAAATTTGATGTCATGCAAAATTGGTGATCGTGTCCGTATTCATGCCAATACTGTGATTGGTAGTGAAGGTTTTGGTTTTGCCCCTTATCAAGGGAAATGGCATCGAATTGCTCAATTGGGTTCGGTCATCATTGGAAATGATGTACGGATTGGTTCAAATTGTAGTGTTGATCGCGGTGCATTGGATGACACAATTTTGGAAGATGGTGTCATTATTGATAACCTTGTGCAAATCGCCCATAACGCTAAAATTGGTGCCAACTCGGCTTTTGCTGCCAATACAGCAATAGCGGGTAGTACAACCATTGGCAAAAATTGCATCGTAGGTGGTGGGTCTGCAATTGCAGGGCACTTAAATATTGTTGATAATGTTACGTTAACTGGAATGTCAATGGTCACAAATAATATTTCTGTGGCTGGAACGTATTCTTCAGGAATTGGACTGTTTGAAAATCAAAAGTGGAAACGCACCGTTGTTCGTCTAAGACAATTAGCAGATGTGCCATTGACCCAATTGGTAAAAAAACTTGATCATATGCAGGCTCAAATCGAGTCCCTTGAATCAACAATTAAATTGCGTAAATAGAAATATGATGACTGAGTCGAATTCTACTAGTTTCACGAAACCTGAATTGCCAATGACGATTCAAACTATTCGTGAGTACTTACCACACCGCTATCCTTTTTTATTGGTCGATCGTGTTGTTGATGTGACTGAAAATGGAATTGTGGCGTATAAAAATGTGTCTATTAATGAAGAGTTTCTTCAAGGCCATTTCCCTAATTATCCAATTATGCCTGGTGTTTTGATTGTCGAAGCATTAGCGCAAGTTTCAGGTATTCTTGGTTTCATCATGAACAATGAGAAACCAAGTGAAGGTTCTTTGTTCTTGTTTGCAGGTGCAGAGAAAGTTCGCTTTAAAAAGCAAGTCGTTGCAGGCGACCAATTGGTGTTAAAATCAGAATTGGTCATGCAGAAACGTGGTATTTACAAATATAATTGTATTGCCACTGTTGACGGTGTAGTAGCAGCATCTGCGGAAATTATGGTTTCGCATCAGAAAATAGAGCAATCATGAGCAATAACGAATTTATTCACCCAACAGCAATCATCGATGCATCTGCCGTGATTGCAGCAGATGCTAAGATTGGACCGTATTGTATTATTGGTCCAAATGTCACTATTGGTGCAGGTACACAGTTACATTCGCATGTGGTGGTCGGTGGTTATACGCGTATTGGAGAGCAAAATGAAATTTTCCAATTCGCAAGCGTGGGTGAGGTCTGCCAAGATCTAAAATATGCAGGTGAAGAAACCTGGTTAGAAATTGGTGACCATAATAAAATTCGTGAGCATTGTAGTTTACACCGTGGTACGGTTCAGGATCACGGTATAACCAAGATTGGTAGCCATAATCTTTTAATGGTGAATACGCATATTGCACACGACTGTGTGGTCGGTGATCATAATATTTTTGCAAACAATGTCGGCGTGGCTGGCCATGTTCATGTAGGTGACTATGTGATTGTCGGCGGTAACTCGGGTATACACCAATTCTGTAAGATTGACTCTTATAGCATGATTGGTGGTGCATCATTGATTGTGAAAGATGTCCCTGCTTATGTGATGGTTTCTGGTAATCCTGCACATGCTTTTGCGATGAATGTTGAAGGCATGCGTCGTAAGGGTTGGTCTAAAAATGTGATTCAAGGTTTACGTACTGCATTTAAACTGATCTATAAAGAAGGTTTAACGACAGAGCAGGCTTTAGAACGTATCCGTGCAGAAATTTTGCCTGAAGTTGCTGAGGTACAGCTGCTTATTGACTCGTTAGAACAGTCAGAGCGTGGCATTGTGCGTTAAGCTTATTCCAAAGATAAAAAAAGACACTTCGCGTGTCTTTTTTTATATCTATAGAAAAATTATTTTTTAAAGAAAGAGGCCTCTTCAGACTTAGGATATTGCTTGAGGAGTTTGGCTTTGTATTGGTTAGCCTGAACCGTATTTTTATCCACTTCTTTGGCAATATTATAGAGCTGATAGACGGCTCGAGGCGCGCGCGAAGAGTTTGGATATTGGTTTGCCACAATCCCGTAGTTCTTTTTTGCTTCTGCATAGTTGGTGGGTTCAATCGCTAAATTAAATTCAGCTAACCAGAAATATGCATTGCTGATGTAAACACTGTTGGGGTTGTTTTTAATAAAATTTTGCATGGGTGCAATCGCTTTCTTCGCACCACCTTGCTTATAGGCATCCAATGCGACAGTATACGCGGCTTTTTCTAGCTCAGATGGCTCTGATGTGTTTTGCGTACTGACCACTACAGGTGCTTTGTTTACTGCGGCCGCGGTTGTGCTACTGCTGGCGTTGGTGATTGTGGTGTTACTGGGAGGAGTATCCTGTTGGTTATCCTCCGTTGTATTGCTCGCTTCAGGGTCTATTTTTTGCTGAAGTAACTCTAAGCGTTGATCTAGGTCAGCGTAACGGTTTTCCAACTCATGTTTGAGTTGAGCGATCTCGTTGTCTTGCTCTTCAAGTTTACCGCGTAAGCTACGCAAATCATTTTCTAATTGTTGGTTCTTTTGCATGATTTGCCAATTAATATTGGTTGCTGTTGCACTCGCACCTGTGTCTACTGCGACGCTGGTTGGATTGACACTATTGTTCGTTGCTTGACTTAAGCCGCGAGATTCAATTGGAATATTGGCGAAAACAGGCGTTGTGCAAAGTAGGGTGAGGGCACATAGGCTATGCTTCTTTAGCATCATAAAATATCCGTGTTATAAGGCTTTGATGGGGAAAACATCAAACGAAATTCATTTACCCCATTAAAAACGGCAACGTTATGAATTGCAATAAGCTTTTACATTGTTGTCGTATATTTAGGTAAATGAATGTAGCCTAGTCGTTACCAATAATTGAGCGATTTTTCTTAAGTTTGTTTTATAAATAGTCAATTGAATGAAATGCTTATTGAAAAGTCGTTTATAGGCTTGCAACTTAGGGAAAAATCTCTATACTCTGTTCTTGCAATGGTAGCCCTGCCGGTTACTTCGCAATTGTACTCTACGAACCCCGCCAGGACCGGAAGGTAGCAACGGTAGTAGAAATATGATGTGCCGAAGGTTGGCTGGTAGGGTTGCCACCATATTCATTTATTAAAAATATAATAATCAATATACAAATACATTGTATGTAGACCAAATTTAAAAAATATCTTTTTATTCACTGTTATTGCGTTTGTAATATTTCCTATTCTCTTTACCCTCAGCTTTTGTTTTAAAGATTCATTTAGTCTATTCCTCACCTCTTTTTGCTCTGCCATGTGTATTTTTCTTAGGTGTGATGTATTTTAATATCACGTTAAATCCTGATTATTTAATTTATCGAAAATTATTTCAAGTATTAGAAATCATTGCATTATTTTTCATCTTATACTTTATATATTTAAGCTTTTCTGAATGTTATCTGATTCGTAGTTGCTTAGACTTACTTTCTAACTCATTAACGATTACATGTAGTTAATGTTGGGTGTGAATATAAGATCAATATTTATAAAGGTGATTTGGGTATAGCTTGGTCAAGAGCGAATGGTGATTAGTCATCAACCCTGCGATTAATCGCTTTCATAATCGCGTCCATTTCAAAGCCACGATACATTAAAAAACGGATTTGTTTGGCTTTTAGTTTTGGATCTGTTGCGACCTCAGTTCCATACTTTCTAACTTTGAGTTGATAGGCTTGTTCGACCCAATCTGTTTCTTTCAGTTCTTCTAAAATTAAACCAGTGTCAATCTTTTTAGTTTTAAGCGCCATTTTAATGCGATTAGGGCCTTTGCCTTTGCGCTTTTGGCTCGATAAAGTGATCTCAGCCACGCGTTGATCACTCTGATAGTTTTGTGCTGAAAGCTCTTCAACCAGTGTAATCACTTCTTCACGGTGCATTGCCCATGTGACCAATTTTTCAATCAATTCTGCTTTTGAATATTCTTTACGTGTTAATACTGCAAAGGCATAAGAACGTAGACGAGAACCTGTTAAACCTGTGGGTTTGGGCTGATTTTCTTCATTAAAATCTAAAGCATCATCAGTTTCTTGTGTTACCTGCGTGTGGCCGTATTGAGTAGCAGGGGATTCTTCCTCACCAAATTGTTGTTTGAGAGCATCATAGTCAAGGAGTTTGGGGAATTTTGAATTAGGCATAATCGGCTATGAAATAGATCTGAATAAACAAAACGCCCCGTAGGGCGTTTCTGAGTGTAAGCCTAAATGTTGTGTAAGAACATTTAATCTTTTTCGATACTTTTAATTAAGCATCTAAAAAGTCTGGCTCTTCTTCATTCTCTTCTACAGGCGCAGCGTTTGCAGTCGTCAGTAGTTTTTCTCGAATGATTTTCTCAATGGTTTCAGCCAACTGAGGGTTTTCTTCAAGGTGACGGATCACATTGTTTTTACCTTGACCGATTTTGTCGCCTTGGTATGAATACCAAGCACCTGCTTTTTGTACGATTTCTTGTTGAACAGCTAAGTCTACAAGTTCGCCCAAGTGGTTGACGCCTTTACCATATAGGATTTGGAAGAGCGCTTCTCGGAATGGAGGTGCCATTTTGTTTTTGACAACTTTCACTTTGGTTTCAGAACCAACGATTTCATCGCCTTCTTTGACCTGACCTACGCGACGAATGTCTAAACGCACAGACGCATAGAATTTCAACGCATTACCACCAGTCGTGGTTTCAGGGCTACCAAACATTACACCAATTTTCATACGAATTTGGTTAATGAAAATTACCATACAGTTTGAACGTTTTGCATTACCTGTAATTTTACGTAATGCTTGGCTCATTAAACGTGCTTGGAGGCCCATGTGTGAGTCGCCCATTTCACCTTCAATTTCCGCACGTGGTGTCAATGCTGCAACAGAGTCGACAACGATAAGGTCAATGGCACCAGAGCGAACCAGCATGTCTGCAATTTCAAGTGCTTGCTCACCATGGTCAGGCTGAGAAACCAGTAGATTGTCAATATCTACGCCAAGTTTACGCGCATACTGTGGGTCTAAAGCGTGTTCTGCATCGATAAATGCACATGTACCACCTGCTTTTTGACATTCGGCAATCGCTTGTAAAGTCATGGTTGTTTTACCTGAAGATTCAGGACCATAAATCTCAACGATACGACCTTTCGGTAAGCCGCCAATGCCGAGTGCAATATCAAGTGTCAATGAACCTGTAGATACCGCTTCAACGGCTTGTACGGTGTTGTCACCAAGACGCATTACTGTGTTTTTACCAAACTGTTTTTCAATTTGGCTTAGCGCAGCATTGAGTGCCTTGCTTTTATTATCATCCATCTTACAACCTCAAAACGATGTCACGGATATTTACTGAATATGCTCAGTATAGTGACAGATTTAGTCTGTATCTTCTATAAAAGTCAGATCGTGTGCGACACAATATGACGCATGTTATTCATCATCATTATAAGACCAATATTGGTCAAATTGTTGATCATTTTCTTGTCTAAATTTACTGATATCGCGTCGGTCTTTTTTACTTGGACGATGATCAGGTCGAGCTAGATTATGCAACTTTCTTTGGCTTGCAATCAATTCCCGTCGTGTAATACTGACTTCAGTTTCTTCATATAATTTTTGTGCAACAGGAGCGGGGCCACGCACGTCAGAGAGTTCTTTGATCACCACGGTTTTCTTGTCAATACCTTGCTGTATGGTGAGTTCCATTCCAACCCGAACTTCTCTCGATACCTTGACACGTTCGCCATTGTGGTGAACTTTGCCCCCCTCAATTGCATTTTTGGCAATGGAGCGCGTTTTAAAAAAACGTGCTGCCCATAACCATTTGTCAATGCGCATGCCGACAGCATCTTCCGCTAAAGTGGATTTACGCATATTTGGCCGTGACCTCAGCTTGCTCTAAATAAGGAATTAAATCGGTGAGCTGATTTAAGATTGGATAAGGGCTGGATGTCTTGCTTTGACCTAGTGATGAGGGTTGAGCAATGGTAAATAGGTTTTGAATACCATAACTTTCAGCACCTTTTAATACTTTTTCAGTGTCATCGATAAAGTAACACTGTGTGGCTGCAAAAGGATGGCGTTCATGGAGATGTTGCCAAAACTCAGTAAACTCTTTGGCATGACCGAGAGTTTCACTGCTAATAATGACATCGAAATATGAAGCCAGTTTCGTGTGTTCAAGTTTGAACTTGAGTCCCTCGCAGTCAGCATTGGTGGCAAGCCAGCAAGGGTAGCCGTTACTTTTTAAATAGTCGAGAAGTTCAAGGCAGCCTTCACGCAGGCTAACTTTATGCTTAAATTCCTGCTGTAAGGCGAGTGTATCTACGCCGACTTTGGCTGTCCAAAAGCGCGTAGAATACCAATTGAGTGTGTGATTATGGGTTTGATAAAACTGAAACAGGGCCTGAGTACTTTGTTCTAAAGAGCACTGGTGTTGTTCAGCATAACGGATAGGAAGCTGATGATTCCAAATAAAATCATCATAGGCAAGATCCAGTAATGTACCGTCCATATCAAAAATGATAATTGGCTTTTCCACTCAAAAAATCTCCAATGTTTCAAAGTTCAGCAATGGCTATAGAAAACAGTTAGCAGCCGATCTAGCAGTTTTACTTTATGCAAATATGGCGTAATTATAGCGTATAGCTGCATAAGATTACGGACTTGCATAGCCCATTGTCAAAAATTGAAGAATATGGGATCTCAATTTTTTAAGTAAGAGCATATAAGATGTGTTAATCGCACATTGATTCACAACAATATTGAACTTCAGCATAAGAAATGATTCACCTTATGGAGAAGGAAGACTTTTCGTAAATATTCGATGAGAGCGCTTAGAGCTGTCATTATTATCGAAAACCTCCACTGTTGTTGCTGATCTAAATCAGCCATGGATTACAACGGACAGCATCATTGGTTTTGTCAGCTTTTCAGTACTGCTTAACTATTCGGCTCACATGTCTATCTAATCTATTTCATCAAATGTTCATTTTATATCGATACCATTAAAACCACCTAAGGGTAGTTTTTATGTTTGAAGCTAAATTTAAACCACTTCAGCTGACGGAGAAAGACTCGTTGTATCCAGCCCAGCGCAATAAAAGTAAGTTTTCTGACAAAAATAAAAAATAAAGTGGTTTTGCTGGTTATTTAAACAAGAATCGGTTAAAAAAGATGTGGCGAATGAGAATAAAATAGAGAGGAATGGATGAGTGAGTTAAATTTAGATTTTTTAGATGAAACCTTAGATAAATATGAAGCAAAAGGTAAGAAAAAGGCCATTAAAAAAATCCGTATTGGTTATATGCTCTATGCAAAATTTATGTCGGATAAAAAATTTGCAGAAAATGTAATGAGTTCATCTTTAGATCCAAATAAGCGGACTTATCGTAATACCAAGATTAAAATTACGCACGATGAATATGAGTTAACCTTTTTACGTAATGATGATTAAGTATTTTTTTGTGTTAAAAACCCTAAGGTTTCATTTATTTGAAATATTTGGGCTGTAAAGTGTGCGACATAAAGCAATGAAAATATAATGATTAGATGATGTTTGTGCAGTTAAACCTGTTTATTTGGAGAGAGGTAAACAGGTTTTTTATTATAATAACTTTCTGGTCTGAGTGATTACAGACAAAAAGCCCGATTTGTTTTTATACTGATCGGGCTTTTATTTTGCTATTGAAATGAAAATATTGAGAAAGATGATTTCTGACATCTTTTGATCATATTGTTCATTGATAATCTTTTTTATTTTGAGTTGCTTCGATATGTCAATTGTTACTGCAAATGAACTAGACGATATTCTAAAAGAATTAATTTCCAAAAATAAAAAGCCTGAAAAGATTTTGATTGGTTATAAAGCATATAGCGAGCTTATGAATGATCGAAAGTTTTTGCATGAAGTCGCTAGCTCGGCTATGGATCCGAATAAAAGAAAGTATCAAAAGATTAAAATCAAAGTGACGCAGGATGAGTATCAATTAGAAGTGAAGTGTTCAGATAAAAATGAGTAGGTGTACCGTAATTTAAAAAAACTGGAGAAAGAGTACATTTTTAATTGATGTATTTGAAATACAGGTTTATACTACACTCGAAATTAAAGCGCTGTAGCTTTTCTTGTTTTATATCCCACGCTCCCATGCGTGGGATTTTTTTGCGCGATGATTTTTCCTAAAGAAATCACTTGGATGTATAAAGATGAAAAGAAGTTGAGAGTAAGCACAAATTAGAAACGGTCAGCTTGTGACTTTTTCTAGTTTCAATATTTAAGGTGTGGGTAAAGGTAAAGTCAGGTTGATTGGACTACTCAACCCAAAGTCAAAAGAAGAATTGGAATTGAGTGATATTTCCTGAGCGTCTTAGGCGTATAATATTTTTAAGGCAGTGTTAAAAAAGTGTTCGCGTGTTCTCACTCTGAGGTGGCAGCATACCGTTGAATACAAGGCGATCAGCATGCTGCTATTTCACAGATGAATTTCTCTATCTATAACTTGATGAATAAAAAGGCGATCTCATGTTTAAGCCCACAACTGCACCTCAAGATGCACTGATATTGCAACTTGTACCGATTGTGACTCAAGCGTGCGAGATTTTACGAGCAGAGTATCAAGCTTATGTTGCAGGTGGTGATTTTACAGTTGAACGAAAATCCGATCATTCACCCGTCACGCAAGCGGACTATCGTGTCAATCAATTTATTACTGATGCTTTAAACAATACCTTTCCTCATTTTCCTGTTCTTTCTGAAGAAGGGCAGCATGCGCATAGACAGCAGTGGCAGTCTTTTTGGATGCTTGATCCTTTAGATGGCACCAAAGAATTTTTGCATCAACGTCCTGAATTCACCATCAATCTCAGTCTTATTGAGGGTGCGCATACAACTTTTGCTGTGTTGGCTATTCCTTGTGAACAGCAAATTTACTTCTGTCCACTACAAGGTCAGCCTTTAAAATACAATATTGAAAAAGACGTATGGTATGTATATGTTCCAGTTGAAAACCACAGTGCTGTTCAAGTCGGCTTAAGTCAAAGTAGTCAGAGCAAACCGCAGTATCAAGTGTATTTAGAGCAGTTGGAAAAACTTACGCCTATTCAAGAGTATCGTGCAGGGAGTGCATATAAGTTCTGCATGGTGTTGGAAGACCGGGTCGATATTTACCCGCGCTTTCACCCAACGAGTGAGTGGGATACCAGTGCTGGACAGTGTTTATTGGAGCGGATCGGTGGAGGTTTGGTTGATTTTCAGGGACGACCATTCGTATATAACCAAAGATTGAGTTTACTGAATGGCGGTTTTATTGCATATCGAAATAACGATATGAAAAAACTGGCATTACAAGCACTTGAACTAATGCCTTCGTCGGCTTGAGCTAAAAACTGAGCGTGCTATAGTGTTTTTTGAATTATTGAGTTGCTAGTGATTATGGCCTTAGAGTTACTCCCGCCTAGTATGTTGAAGGCAATCGATTTATTGCCAGATGCAAAAACGCCAGTGACGTTGTTTACACGTCATTCCATTCGTGAAGTTGTTACGGGTCAGGGGCTTGCAGGCTATGATTTACAGTTGACGCATCAAGGGCGAGATTTGGCGGAGGCGTGGGGTTCCTATCTGATCGATAATACAGATCGAGTGATACAACACTGTATTTCTAGCCCAATTCAACGTTGTATTGATACCGCTGCACTAATGATTCAAGGGGCAGATGGGCAAACCCTTGAGCCGAATACCCACCGTATTGAAATTATCGAACAAGGTTTATTGGTTGAGCCAGGCAGTTTTGTTTTGGATATTAAGCAAGCCGGCCCTTATTTTCAGCGTCAAGGTGCTCTAGGATTTATTAATAGCTTTGTGAATAATGCCTTACCCGGTATGAAGCATCCGATTCATGGCGTAGTAGATGTATTGGAGCTTATATATAACACGCATCCGAACAACCCTTATGGTTTGAGCCTTGCGGTCAGTCATGACACGATTTTAGCTGCGATTTTGGCGGTTATTTCAGGGCGCACGATTGTGACCAAAGAAGACTGGCCGAAAATGATGGAAGGTCTTTTTGTGTGGTTTGAGGGAGATGTGTTTTTGGAATCAAAATTGAAATGGATTTGGCGCGGAGAAATGAATGAACTGAATATTCATGAATTTCAAAATCTGTAAGTGATTTGTTTATTAATAAAAATCAGCTATAAATCTCGTTGCTTCATTTAGACAGTTGTTTTGAACGAAAAAAGAATATACGAGATTTATAGATCGATCATTTGTCACCGTTATTAAATGCTATATCGCATCAGTTTAAATTTTTGCTTTGAGTCGATTGGGAAAATCGAGCAAGTCGATACTTAGGCCTTCATCATTTAAAGGCCATAATGAGGTATTCACTGCTACGCTGTGCTGATGAATACGATTGTATTTATCTGCAGCAATGAGCGTGGCAATCTCATGATTCGAAAGGGTATAAGCATTGACAACATCAGCTGGATATTGAGTGCGGTCATAAAACTCAGCTTCTGTTTCTCCTTGGTGCAGTGCAAAAATACGTTCAATTGCAGGTAAATAGACGCCATAGCCTAACCATGCGTCAACGCCCTGAGAGGCCTGAATTTCTGCGGTTCCACGCATATTTGAGATGACTTTGGCGAGTATGTCTTTTTCACCTTTGGCATGAAAATATTCAATATATTGTTGTTCTGTCAGTTGGAATTTTTCAAGTGTTGGAAGAAATTTATTAATCATGCTATTCCCCAGTAGAACATTCTATGTGGTTTCATTATAAGAAAACAGAATACCATAATTTATTTATGGGATTTTAGTCATTTTGGATCTAAAAATTAAAATAAGCTACGTGCTTACAAAGAAAATTAATTGAAATCTCTTTTTTTTAAAAAATTGACTGACAAATATTGGCACTATATTGGTGCAAATTCAAATGTATAACTCATCATTATTTTTCATAAATTCAAGCCCTGTCACAGAACTTTTACTTTTCGGACTTTAGTTTTAATGTTTATAAAAAATATGTTCTGAAGTGACAAATTATGTAAATTGAATATCAATAGAAAATAGTGTTAAATAATTAAGTTTTTGATTTATATAAATTATTAATGATTTTTAATTTTATTTGTGACTGTTTTGGGGGGAGATGTGAAAAGTGTGAATGAGTTCTTGTATTGCAAGCTAAGTCTTTGTGTTGTAACGCTGATGCTTGCTGCATGTGGTGGTGGGGATGGCGATTCGGCAGAAGCTGCACCTGAAGTTATTGAAAGCACATTGGGGTATTTTGACTACGATGCAAACTCAAAAACACGTGTGATACGAAATGATTTAACTGGTAGCTTTGAGGCGATGTTGCAATTTGGTCAGAGTCATGTGGTTGATCCAAATGGTAATGAAAGTAAAAAAATGCCACATTTAACGATGGAAAAAGAGGCATTGTTATTGGTTACACCCAGTCAAGCAATGGGAACAATCGAGATGCTGAGTGCAGACATCTATATGAATAACCAATGGTTAAGAACTATTGAATTGGCTGATCCAACACACATTCCTCAGTCTGATCAAACTAATACTGATGACCGTCCGCGTGTGCAATATAGTAAGCGCGCGTGGAGTGCTCGACTCAATTGGGATGAAATACGTCCAGGTTTGCGTATTCAGATCAAAGATTCTCTTGGACGTCAGGGGCAAATTGCGGAAGACAAAATTGATTTTGCCTCTCCGGGAGAGTTGGTCTTAAACAATATTCGTATCGGTATGTTAACGGCTCCTCCTGTTTCCAATGGTCACTATATGCTGAATGATCCTGTTCGGGCAGGTTCAGATTACTTTCAAACGATTCCAGCTGCTGAAATGACCGTTGCAAAATATGATGATATTCAGTTGGATCGCGTCATGATTGCAGACGGGACGATTTACGATACGGCAAGCACCAGCCAAGGCGGAGTTTATGAGGGTGACATGCGTGAAAACGTGGGTAAGTCGACATTTAGCGTAGGTATTAATCTAGCAAACTGGGGAATTACCAGTGCTTCGATGGCAAGTCAAAATCAACCACAATTAACCCAAACCGTAGTTGCACACCATAGCCGTGGAAAATATGCCAATGGCGAAAGTAATCATGGTTTAAGTGGTGGTAATGGCATGCTGACGTTGTATGATTCGGTTGGAAATGAGTTTAGTCATGAAATTGGACATCACTATGGACTGGGGCATTATCCTGGGCAGGAGGGTGATAACCAGTTTTGGACTTCACATCATGCAGACAGTGGTTGGGGTTATATTCCCTATCGCAATATGATGCGGGGTAATTTGATCTAGAATAATAAGGATTTATGGGCTGCTTCTACAGGAATTGCAAATTTCTTAGCTTTATATCCACATAGCCGAGATGCAATGTCTGGTGGTTATGCATCAAGCTCAGTTTCACGTTATACCCACTATACGGGCTATAGCACTTATTTAAAAATTCAACCGCATTTTAACCGTTATGTGTGGGACAAGACTTCACCGACGGGTTATAAAAAATGGAATGAAGTCACACGGCAGATGGAAGTGGCTCAACCTACTATGCCAGATTCTGCTGCACCTGTTTGGTATCAACCAAAGCAAAACTATTTACGCCCACGTGTCTTTGGTGAGCCTGTAGTGACCATTTTGGGTGGCTATGACCCTGTTGCAAAGGTTGGGTTACTCTATCCTGCGGCACGTTCAAACTGGGGCAATGTCTATGATTTACCCGCTGCAAATACGACGTTAAATCAGGATGCATGTTGGTTAAATGTACAGTATCCAAATACAGTGACCAATATTGCACTGGCTCCGACACGATTAGGTAGTAATGCCAATAAATTACATGTCAATTTAGCGCTTGCAGATCATCCTCAGAAAGTTGATTTATATTGTAAGCAGGTCAATGCTGCTGCCAAATTATTATCGACGACAGTGATTCCCCAATATGCTACGGCTTACGCCTGCAGTTAAGATTGGTAAAGCGCAGGGTTATAAAGCCTTACGCGATGTAGAGTTATCTCTACTTGAGCAAGAGCTACTGAATCAGGCGGCGAACAATCTTATTGTTTTGTCACCAAACGGTTTAATGCTTTATCAGGCTTATAAATCGTATAAAAATGAGATGAGTTTAGCTGCACAGCAGGTACTTGAGCGTTATGAAGAGCAAGAAACTAGGTGGATGCGTTTAAATCGTTGGGTAAATGTTTATTATGATGATTTGGCCAAAGATGTACCTGCTGCGATTGATGCACTCAAGGCTTTTATCAAACAGCTGGGTTTACAACAAGATGACCCAGTTGCACATAGTGGATTGTTGAAAAATAACAAGAATTGCTTGAAAACAGAGCTGGCATCTAACCAACAAATGGATGTTTACATTAGTGGCCCGTCGGCTTGTACTGCTGATGAGACCGAGCAGTGGGTTTATGACAGTTTAGGGCGTATCCATAGCAAGGCGGCTATGGGGCAGTGTCTAACGGGTAATGGGGGAAGTGCTAAAGTCACCTTGACTGACTGTATGGTGAATAATGCAGCACAAGTGTGGTCAATGGATGCCACGACGTCTGCTATTAAACAATCAGGACAGTGCTTAGATTTAAACTCGGGTAATTTGGTAAATAACCGTCAGATTGCAATTCGATATGGCTGCTCTGGAAATAATAATCAAAGATGGACAATGCTGAACCAAAATACAAGCTTGATTTTAGCTGGGGCAACATCAAGAAATATTGGTATTTTAGTGAAAAAACTGAAAACTCAATCTTTGAATTAAACCACTGCTCATCTGGCAAATGATTTAACATGAAATGAAAATGAGCTCCCTAAAGGGGGCTTTTTTTGTAAGTAGATGTTCTCGTGGGTGTTAGAGAGCGCTTGCTAGATTTTATTTGGGTTTTAAACCGTATTGTTAAGTATAGATGTACTGAAAAGGGTGTGCGCCTTGTGAAAGTTCTAAAAATAGATACAAAAAAAGCCCTTTAAAAAGGGCTTTTTTTTAATGCATAAATTAGTTAGCTAAAGCTTTAACTTGTGCATTTAAACGGCTCTTATGACGAGCAGCTTTGTTTTTATGGATGATGCCTTTATCAGCCATACGGTCGATTACTGGTACAGCAGTTTTGTATGCTTCAGAAGCAACTGCGTAATCACCAGCAGCGATAGCAGCTACTGTACGTTTGATGTAAGTACGAACCATAGAACGTAAGCTTGCGTTGTGTTTGCGTGCTTTAACGTTTTGACGAGCACGTTTTTTAGCTTGAGCAGAGTTTGCCACTCGTGCACTCCTTGAAATAGATTGGTCTGGGCGGGCTGAAATTCAAACTGAAAACCACATCAGAAGAACAATCACCAGCCCGTAAACAAGTGGCATATTTTGATTAATATACGCAGTGAAGTCAAGTCTTGACATGCTTTGACTATATTTAAGATACATAAAAATTCTAAAGAAAAGGTAAGATTAGCCATCTGCATGGGAGTTTGTATAAAAATGACACAAAATATAGAACAAGCCATTGTGATTGGCGCAACGGGTTTGGTGGGCTTAAATCTGGTTCAACAATTACAACAACTGCCAAGTTGTAGCAAAATTTTGGCTGTGGTCAGAAAGCATAATGTGCAGCTCGATCACTATGACAAAGTTCAGCAACTGGAGTTGGATGATTTTTTATTACTCAACCATGAAGATGTTCAGGGCTACAGTCATGCTTTTAGTTGTTTGGGGACGACTTTAAAGAAAGCTGGCTCAAAAGAGCAGTTTTATGCCATCGACTATGTGGTGAATGCACATTTTGCTGAATTGTTTGTTTTGACCAAAACCCATTATGTGTTGATCAGTGCCTTGGGGGCGCAAGCCAATTCAAAAATTTTCTATAATCGCGTCAAAGGTGAGCTTGAAGAGACTATTCGAGGACTCGATTTATATAAGGTTAGTATTCTGCAGCCATCCTTACTGATCGGACAGCGTAATGAAGGTCGCATGTTGGAAGATATTTTCCAAAAGGCTTATACCAAACTATCGCATTTTATACCAAAGCATTTTAAATATAAGCCAGTGACAGCAGAACAAGTGGCTCATACTATGGTCGAGGCTGCCCAAACGCAGACCGAGAAATTTGAAATATATGATAATTTACGCATACAAAAGACAAAATGAGGGGAAGTGTGGTGACGACAGCATTTGTGACATGCGATTTATTGGATGATCATCCTGAACTTGATTTACAAGTGGTCAGCCCATCAATGGATGGTAAGTTCTTTAAGAGCTATGGTGCGCGTAAAACCTTTGGTGGTCAGGTGGTTACGGTTAAATGCTTTGAAGATAACTCTCGGGTGAAAGAGCTGTTAGCAACAGATGGTACGGGTAAAGTATTGGTTGTGGATGGTGGCGCTTCGATGCGCTGTGCCTTGATGGGAGACTTAATTGCAGAGTCAGCAGTCAAAAATCACTGGAATGGTGTGGTGATTTATGGCTGTGTCCGCGATGTAGATGCGATTGCTGAACTAGATTTAGGTGTGCATGCTTTAGCCGCCATTCCACAAAAAAGTAATCGTAAGGGTGTAGGAGAAGTTGATATCAGCCTGCATTTTGGTGGTGTCACCATTCAAGCAGGTCATTATCTCTATGCGGATAATAACGGCATTGTCATTGCAAAAGAAAAACTGGTCGATGAATAAGCACCAACCAGACTCATAACAACATAAACAAAAGATATGGACGTGTAATATGGTGAAGCATCAAATTAAAGTGATTCAGGCTCTTTTTTCGGGGCTTGCGCAAGGTGGGCGTGGTGTAACAGGAACGCCGCATCCTAAACAACCTGAGCAACCTTTAAAGCTCTATGAGTTTGAAGGCTCGCCATATTGTCGTCGTGTGCGTGAAGTACTGACTTTGTTGAACTTAGATTATGAAGTGTATCCATGTCCTAAGGGTGGAACTAAATATCGCCCTTTGGTGAAACAGTTGGGTGGGAAAACCCAATTTCCTTTTTTACTCGATGAGAACACAGACACCAAGCTATACGAGTCTGAAGATATTATTCACTACTTGTTTGAACAGTATGGTCGCAGTGGTAAAACACCGAAAAAGTATGCACATTATCCCAAAACGCCTTATGTTGCTTATGTCGGGACATTGGTAAATGGAGCGAGTGGAGTGTGGATCAATAAGAGTATTAAAGATCGCGTAGCGCCAGAACAGCTGTTACAACTTTGGGGATTTGAAGCCAGTCCTTATACTCGGATTGTCCGTGGTTTGCTGACCGAGTTGGAGCTCCCTTTTAAGTTTCATAATGTGCCTAAAGAACGTTGGCAAGATCAAGGCCCAGCAGTACTGCGTTTAAAGCCGGGCAAATATGTACCTTTGGCAGGTGGAAAGCGTGAGCAAGTCATGCAGGTGATGGGGCGTGATATTCAAGTGCCATATTTGGTTGATCCGAACACTGAAACAGCTTTGTTTGAGTCGGCAGATATTGTTGCTTATCTCAAGCAGACCTATGCAGCATAAGAAAAAGGCGTCTCTTAGAGATGCCTTTTTTAATTCCTAAGCATTGGTGTTTTATCGGACTGATTTAATTTTTTTGTCATTACAATGCAATGATTAAGTGTATTTATCTTCAGCTGAGCTGTTATAAAAATATTCATTATTTGGTTGATAATACGACACACATTCAAACATCCGTAGCATTGAGGAAACGTGTAATTTCTTGAGAGAATTTGAGTGGTTCACTCAATAAAGGCGTATGCCCGGATTTTTTAAAGACCACTGTTTTTGCATGAGGCACACTTGAGGCAATCAGCTTTTGTCCTTGAGCAGGATAAAGTTTAGAGTTTTCACCAATAAAAAATGTAGCCGGTCGGTCAATCTGGCGGAGCGCACTGCGATAGTCTTCTTGATGATCAAGATAATTTTGAATATACCAAGCCATATAGTCTAAACGCTGGATCGGGAGCATGAATTTTTGTAAGTGTATCTGTTGAAATGCTTTTTGAAATAAGGCCGCAGTTCGAGATGGTGTGGCTTGCAGTTGAATAAAAGCCAACCATTGCTTGATCAGTTCAGTACGTATGGGTGCTGTTAAGTCTGAGAGCAAACGGTACTGTGCATTTTGAGCCAATAGGTCTGCAATGTTTTGTAGGATGGCTTTGAAATCGGCATGCTTTTCAGCAAATAACCCATGTGGCCAGTCTGCGTCGACGCTAATCTTGGGGGTTTGGTCAATGTGTAAATAGCTGCGGATATGGTTTTGAAAGCGGCCATATTGCATACCATGCATGGCTGTCGTAGCGCCCATAGAATAGGCAATCACATGGAATGCTGTATCAGCATATTGTTTTAGAAAGCAGTTTAAATCTTTCCAGTGGCTGGAAATCGCATCCAGTGTGGGAATTTTGCACTGCGCTGAACCACCAAAACCCCGCCAGTCAGGAATGTAAAAACGGTACTTTTTACGGTGTTGATATAAAAAAGGTAGCCATTGCCAACTTTGCATCCCTAAGCCAGATAAGACCAGTACAGGTGTGCCTTGTCCAAATTCTCGAACATAGAGTTTTTCGCCATCTGGCATGAGGTAATGTGGCATGGTCAATCCTTTGCGTGGTTTATTATTTTTCGAAGTTTTTCAGTGCTGGAATCATGGTCTCTAGCCACTCAATCCAACCACATTCTAAATTAATTCCAAGTTGTAAAATCATTTTATGGATGTATAAGGTACGATCATTTTCTTCAGCATGACCAAAGTCTTTGGCAAAAATGCTTTGGTAAATTTGTAGTTTTTCTTTGTGTAAGATGAGATGTCGTTCAAGTTCAGGCAAAACCGTGTTGCCGCCAAGCTGAGCTTCAACACGCAGTCTCACCATCAGTTCTTCACGGAGCTGGGCAGGTGGGCTTTGTTTTACCAGCCAGTCGGCAAGTTCTGTACGTCCGAGCTGTTCTGCCTGATAGGTTTTTTTACGCGAGGTTGCACCATCATCTTCTATCGTTGAAATCCAGCCTTTGTTCTGCATAGCGCTGAGTTCTCTATATATCTGTTGATGTGTTGCATTCCAAAAGAAGCCCATTGAACGGTCAAAACGACGCGCTAACTCAATACCTGTGCTTGGTTTTTCAATCAAACTGGTCAATAAAACATGAGCTAATGACATTTCGGTAATATTTCGCAATTAAAATGGACGTAGAGTCATTATGCAACATGTTGCATAAAAAACAAATCTCGATTATAAAGATAAACATTATGCAACTTGTTGCATTAAATAATTTGATCTAACCTTGTATTTAAAATACCAGCCAGCGAAAGCACGCCAAGGAGTACACATGTCTAATTACCCGCATTTACTTGCGCCTTTAGATTTAGGCTTTACCACATTAAAAAACCGCGTATTAATGGGATCTATGCACGTTGGACTTGAAGAAGTTGAAGGTGGTTATGATCGCATGGCGGCATTTTATGCAGAGCGTGCCGCTGGCGGTGTAGGGCTAATCGTAACAGGGGGTATTTCACCGAATGATCATGGTGTGACTTTTCACGATGGTTCTAAGTTAGATACTTTAGAAGAAGCGGAAAAGCATAAAGTCATCACACAAGCCGTACATGATGCGGGTGGTAAAATTGCATTACAGATTTTACATACTGGTCGTTATTCTTATCAGGCTGAAAACGTTGCACCTTCTGCAATTCAAGCGCCGATTAACCCTGTAAAACCGCATGCTCTTACTTCTGCTGAAGTAAATCAGACTATTGCTGATTTTGCCAATTGTGCAAAATTGTCGCAAATCGCTGGCTATGATGGCGTTGAAATCATGGGTTCAGAAGGCTACTTAATTAATGAGTTCATCGCGGCACGTACCAATCATCGTGATGATGAATGGGGCGGAAGCTATGAAAACCGTATTCGTTTTCCGATTGAAATCGTAAAACGAACTCGTGCAGAAGTTGGTGAAAACTTTATTATTATTTACCGTCTTTCAATGTTGGATTTGGTTGAAGGTGGTTCGACTTTAGAAGAAGTGATTCAGCTTGCCAAAGAAATTGAAAAGGCGGGTGCAACCATTATCAATACAGGTATTGGTTGGCATGAAGCGCGTATTCCAACGATTGCAACCAAAGTACCACGTGCGGCATTTACATGGGTGACCAAGAAGCTAAAAGGTTCGGTTCAAATTCCTTTGGTGACGTCTAACCGTATTAATACCCCTGAAATGGCTGAACATGTTTTGGCTCAGGGTGATGCGGATATGGTGTCGATGGCACGCCCAATGCTTGCAGATGCTGAGTTTGTACTCAAAGCAGAACAAGGCCGTAGTGATGAAATCAATACCTGTATTGGTTGTAATCAAGCCTGTTTAGATCAAATTTTCTCCATGCAAATTGCGACGTGTTTAGTTAATCCACGTGCATGTTATGAAACTGAACTGATTTTTAAAGAAAGTGCGGCTAAGAAAAATATTGCGGTGATTGGTGCTGGGCCTGCAGGTTTGAGTTTTGCGACTTATGCTGCTGACCGTGGACATCAAGTGACTGTTTTTGATGCAGCAAGTCAGATTGGTGGTCAGTTTAATATTGCGAAGACTATTCCTGGTAAAGAAGAGTTTTACGAAACACTGCGTTATTTCAAACGTAAAATTGAATTACAACCCAATATCAAATTGGTGCTGAATCATACCGCAACTTATGAGGAACTGAGCGCTGAGAACTATGATGACATCGTGGTTGCAACAGGTGTTACTCCACGTGAGCTGACTATAGAAGGGATTGATCACCCGAAAGTGTTGAGCTATATCGAAGTTCTACGTGAGCGTAAGCCTGTCGGTAAAAAAGTCGCGATTATTGGTGCGGGCGGTATTGGTTTCGATACAGCAGAATACTTAAGCCATGAAGGTGAAAGCGGTAGTTTAAACCCACAAAAATTCTATGATGAGTGGGGAATCGACACCAGCTATGCGCATGTCGGTGGCTTAAAACAGCCAGTCTTGGAGCAATCGGATCGTGAAATTTACCTTCTACAGCGTAAAGCGAAGGCAGTCGGTGCAAGCTTAGGTAAAACCACAGGTTGGATACACCGTACAGGGTTAAAACATCGCGATGTAAAAATGATTGCAGGTGCAAGCTACGACAAAATTGATGATCAAGGTCTCCACATTACAGTGAATGATCAGCCAACGGTTTTAGAGGTTGATCACGTGATTATCTGTGCAGGACAAGAGTCTTATACTGCAATGTACGATCAGTTAAAAGCCGATGGTAAAAATGTGCATTTGATTGGTGGCGCGAAAGAAGCAGGTGAGTTGGATGCGAAGCGTGCGATTCGTCAAGGCGCTGAACTGGCTGCGACCATTTAATCGATAACAATAATTTATCCGCTTAAATTTTGTAATAAAACTCCCTCTCCTGTGAGGAGAGGGTTTGGGAGAGATATTTGCTAAAATATTATCTTTTCCCTCGTGTAGCCTTTTCCATGAAACGTATGTGGTGTAAGAGAAGGTGCCTTTATTGCAGATTTGAGTGGATTCACTTTCATAAGGATATAAGAATGAGTTTAGCAACAACAAAACAAGCCTTGGTACGCTGGCATGATATGGTCACGACTCGTGATATGAGCATCTTAAATGAGCTTTTAGCAGAAGATGTCGTATTCCGTTCACCTGTGGCATTTAATCCTTATCCGGGTAAGCAAGTGGTTTTTTTTATTTTAAGTAATGTGATTCAGGTTTTTGAAAACTTTACTTACCACCGTGAATTTTTTACAGAAGATGGTTTAAGTGTCGTCCTTGAGTTTTCTGCCAATGTCGGCGAAAAGAAACTCAAAGGGATTGACATGATTCGTTTTAATGAGCAAGGTCAAATTGTAGATTTTGAAGTGATGATCCGCCCTAAATCTGGGCTAGAGGCCTTAGCTGTACAAATGGGACAGCGAATGGCAGCTTTTGCACCTCAAGCTGGATGATAAACATGTGACTTGTTATTTATAGTTAGGCACGAAAATTGATGCATCACCAAGAAAGATAGGAAAAAAGAAGGTACTGATATGAATGCTGTGTTCAGTTTGCTAAACCAATTAAGCCAAACGGCGTGGGATCGAGTGACTGGTGCGGAACAACCGAAGCTCTATATTAACCCGCAAGGGCAAATTCAAGAGACTGTTGGGGCGCTTACACAGCTTCAGGAAAAGTACAGACCAACACCGTGGTTATCCAACACGCATGCCCATCTTTTGTATTTTGATGTGATTCGCAAGCGTCAGATTCAATTGGAATACGATCATTTTGATCAGTTAGAGATGCAAGACGGTGGGGTCACTGGCATCATGTGGTTTGGTTATGATTTGCCTGAAGCGATGCCAACGGTTGTGGTTATGCATACGATTACAGGCTCTCCTGAAAGTATGCGTGAAGTGGTGCGTGACTTAAATCGCTATACGGGTTGGCGTGTTGCACTGTGCTTACGCCGTCGACATGCAGACCTTCCAATGCCTGTACCTAAAATGAATCTTTTTGGTTCAACCGATGATTTACGTGAACAAATTGCCTTTATTCAAAGTACATTTCCAAGTTCAATGTTGTATGCGGTAGGCTCTTCTGCGGGAACGGGGCTTTTGGTGCGTTACTTAGGTGAAGAAGGGAGTCAAACACCTTTTAAGGCGGCCTTTGCCCTGTGTCCTGGCTATAACACTGAGTTGGGTTTTGTAAATGTGCATCCCTTTTACAGTAAGGTCATGACCAAGAAGCTGTTTAAGAAATTTATTTTTCCCTACCAGCAAACGTGGCAACAAACAGCGTCTGTGTCGCAAGTTTTAATGACCAAAACCTTGGCTGAGTTTGAGTCGAGTTATTATGAAATGGCGGGTTATGTGGACTATGATAGTTATAACCAAGCCACAAACCCAATCTATGTATTTGAAAATGTCACCATTCCATTGCTGATTTTAAATGCAGAGGATGATCCCGTTTGTCACATTAAAAATTTTGAACCGTATAAAGACATGATCCGTCAAATGCCGAATATTGCCGTTGTGACCACCAAAAAAGGCAGCCATTGTGGCTTCTATGAAGGGGCACTTAATACAGAGTCTTGGGCAACCAAGCTGATTGCGGACTTTTTGAAATTGGAACAACAAAAACACTAAGTATAAAAAAGACCTACAGCAGTGTAGGTCTTTTTTTGATTGGTTCAGCAGTGTAAAGGCTTAAACGGCTCCACAGGCTTTCTTGCTAAGACCGAACTTCATCTGCAGTAAAACCAAGATCAAGGCCATAAAGCTGAGTGCGGCACCTGCATATGAAACTGCTGCATAGCTGAGTTGCATACTCAGTACCGTTGCACCTGCAAAGGCACCTAAGGCATTGCCTAAGTTAAACGCACCAATGTTAACTGAAGAGGCAAGCCCAGGCGCATCTGCTGCAACTGACATGACGCGCATTTGCAGTGGCGGTACTACCGCAAATGCTGCTGCACCCCAAATCACTAAGCCAATTGCCGCACCAACGGTTGTTTGCGCTAATACTGGGAAAACAAGCATCATCACCATTAAAAGTACAAGGAAGCCTATCAGGGTTTTCTCAAGGGATAGATCGGCAAACTTTCCACCCAAATGATTACCAATGGAGAAACCAATCCCGATTAAAACCAACATTAAGGTGATGGTTTGCGGTGATGCCTGCATAAATACGTCTAGGCTCGGAGCAATGTAGGTATATAACGCAAACATGGCGCCCGCGCTCATGATTGTGGTTAATAAATCAAGGACGACAGGCGTACGTGTTAAAACGCGCAATTCTTTTGCTACATTCGGTTTAACCACATCATGATCCTGCGGGAGTGCTTTCCATAGTGCCAATATGGTTATAATGCCTAAGGTTGAAATAGCAGCAAAAGCCATGCGCCAACTGGTATTTTGACTGAGCCACGTTGCAAGTGGCACACCGCCAATATTGGCAATGGTTAGGCCCATAAACATCATGGCGACTGCACTGGCTTGTTTGTCTTTAGGCACAACACTAGCTGCCACCACCGAACCTAAGCCAAAGAATGCACCATGGTTTAAACTGGTAATTAAACGTGCACCCATGAGACTCATATAATCAGGTGCAACGGTTGCCAACACATTCCCGATCGTAAAAATAGCCATCAATAGGATTAAAGCTGTTTTCTTAGGAAAGCGTGCCAGCCATAAGGTCATGAGCGGGGCTCCAATCATGACGCCTACTGCATAGGCACTAATCAGCAGTCCGGCTTGTGGAATTGAAACGGACAAATCGTTGGCAATTTCAGGCAAAAAGCCCATGGGTGAAAACTCGGTGGTTCCAATGGCAAAAGCACCCACCGCAAGCGCCAAAAGTGGAAAATTAATTTTCATAGCGATGCTCAATCCCACATCGGTGCTAATCCCTCAGGATTAACATCGCGTTGATTTCTGTCTAATTGCGTAATTGCCATCATTTCTTCAGTCGACAGTTGAATCTCTTGCGCCTTTAAGTTGGACATCAAGTGTTCACGTTTGGTTGATGACGGTATGACTGCAAAACCACGTTGTAATGCCCAAGCCAAACTAATTTGTGCCGTCGATACCTGATGCTGCTGCGCGATGTGCATTAAAACAGGATCATTCAAAACCTTACCGTAAGCCAGTGTCATATATGAAGTGACAT
Source organism: Acinetobacter sp. AB03 (assembly GCF_058107045.1). Taxonomy (NCBI): domain Bacteria; kingdom Pseudomonadati; phylum Pseudomonadota; class Gammaproteobacteria; order Moraxellales; family Moraxellaceae; genus Acinetobacter; species Acinetobacter sp. AB03. The sequence continues at coordinate 1,301,434 of NZ_JBUEBA010000002.1, forward strand.
CAATGTTTTGCGCTTGGAGGAAATCAACCAGTTGATGGTTTTGTAGGTAAGGACTGAGTTCAATTTGGTTGGTTGCGATGTTTTCCAGCCCAATACTCTCAATTGCCTGTTGAGTCAGCTCAATATTGAAGTTAGAAATACCAATGTTCTCAGTCAAACCTTGTTGTTTTGCCTCCAATAAGTTCTGCATGAGTTCTGTAATGTTCACACCTGTACTTGGGGCAGGCCAGTGGATCAAGGTTAGATTCACGGTATCGGTTTTTAGTTTATGCAAACTTTCTTTTAAGCTTGGAATCAATTTTTCTGCTGAATAATTTTCCGTCCAGATTTTTGTGGTGAGAAACAGATCTTGACGATTGATACCACTGAGTTCAATGGCTTGACCAACTTCGGCTTCATTACCATAGATTTGAGCAGTATCGACCGCACGATAACCGACTTCTAGTGCAGTTTTCACAGACTCAATGACAGTGTCACCTGTTAAACGGAAAGTGCCTAGGCCGAATTGAGGAACGATATTCATTTTTTACTCGATAACTTGTTTCATGGAATGAGGCTATTTTGTAGAAAAAAGACTTGCTTAAAAACTGGGTAATTTGCAAAATATTATTGACTATTAATCAATAATTACGCATGAAATCAACCATAGAAGAATTAACGGCTTTTGTGAGCATTGTTGATAGTGGTTCTATCGTCAAAGCTGCGCAGCAATTGGATCAAACCACATCGGGTGTCAGCCGTGCCTTACAACGTTTAGAGTCGAAGTTGAATGTGACGTTGCTGGAACGAACGACACGGAAGCTCAAGCTGACCTATGAAGGACAGCAGTTTTTGGCAAAGGCGCGTAAAATTTTACTGGATCTGACCGAAGCTGAAGAAAGTCTGCAAAATACTGATGCAGAGTCATCTGGTTTAATTCGGATTGATTCGGCAACGCCTTTTGTGCTGCATGTAATAGTGCCGTTGATTGAAGAGTTTATGCAGCACTATCCAAAAATTGATATAGAAATTACCAATCACGATCAGGTTATAGACTTACTTGAACATAAAACCGATGTCGCGATTCGGTTTGGTGAGTTAGCGGATTCCAGTTTACATGCCAAGCTGCTTTGTAAAAGCCGGTTATATATTGTGGCTAGTCCTGTTTATGCGCAAAAACATGGTCTACCTAAAAATGCAGCAGAATTAAGCTCACATACTTTGCTTGGTTTTAGTCAGCCTGCACATTTAAATACGTGGCCTATTCAGTTGGAGGATGAACCTTTAACCATTCAGGCCAAAATTAAATGTTCAAATGGTGAAACTGTTCGTCAGTTGGCATTGCAGGGGGCAGGGATTGCCTGTTTGTCACGCTTTATGGTCGAGCAAGATATTCAAGATGGGCGGTTTATTGCTTTGTTGGAAGACCAAATTCAGATTAAAGAGCAGAAAATACATGCGGTCTACTATCAACAAAACTATGTGCCAAAGCGTATTCGCTTATTTATTGACTTTCTTGCCGAAAAATTAAAAGCTTATTTATAAGCCAGCAATAAAAAACCCGATATCAATCGGGTTTTTTTAATCATCTAAATAGTGATGATTAGTTTTCTAAAGCTGGTGTCGCTGCTGCAATGGCTGCTGCAACCGCATCATCTTCAGTTTGCGTATTTGGGTTTGTATTACTTGGACGTGCTTGCGTTGGTTTTTCTTCAGCTTTAGGTGCTTCTGCTTTAGGCGCAGGCTCTGCTGCTGGAGCAGGTGCTGGTGTTTCACGACGGATCTCAGTAGTTGTATTAGGTGTTTCTTCGCGAATCACTTCAACTTGCGCTGGAATCTCAGGCTCAGACGCTGCTAAAGGTTGAAGTTCAACAGTTTGTTGTTGCTCTGTAGTGACGACTTCAACTTGTTCTTGTTCATCTTCTTTAGGCGCTTCTTTCTTTACACATGCTGTTAATAGTAAGCCTGCTGTAATGGCACCACAAATTAAAAGTTTTTTATTCATAATTACATAAAATCGAGTGTTTGAAGGATCGCGCCATTATAACAGCAAAATGCAAGATGAAAATCCTATGAACTTAGCTTAATTTTATCTGCCAAATGCTGATAGAATATCCAATTGTTTATTGTTCTATGAATTGATGCGGATTGACTTTGCTTTATTGGTACAAGGTAAAGTAAAATTGCGCAACATTGCAGGCCGAATTAGGCTCGATTGTACGAGAAACCCAATGACCCATTTTATTTTCGTGACTGGTGGTGTAGTTTCATCACTAGGTAAAGGTATTTCAGCTGCTTCAGTTGCTGCGCTTTTAGAAGCCCGTGGATTAAAAGTAACCATGGTAAAAATGGATCCATACATTAATGTCGATCCAGGGACTATGAGCCCGTTCCAACATGGTGAAGTTTTTGTCACAGAGGATGGTGCAGAAACCGATTTAGACTTGGGTTATTACGAACGTTTCTTGCGTCGTGCGAAAATGACCAAGTTAAATAACTTTACATCTGGTCGCGTATACCAAGACGTTTTAAATAAAGAACGCCGTGGTGACTACCTTGGTGGAACTGTTCAAGTTATTCCACACATTACAGACAACATCAAAGAACGTGTACTTCGTGCAGGCGAAGGTTATGACGTTGCGATTGTTGAAATTGGCGGCACAGTAGGTGACATCGAATCTCTCCCATTCATGGAATCGGTACGTCAACTTATGGTTGAACTAGGTCATAAGCGCACTATGCTTATGCACTTAACTTTGCTTCCATATATCAAATCTGCGGCAGAGTTGAAAACTAAACCAACTCAGCACTCGGTAAAAGAATTGTTATCGATTGGTATTCAGCCTGACATTTTAATTTGTCGTACTGAATATGATGTTGATGCAGACACGACCCGTAAAATTGCCTTGTTCACAAACGTTGAAGCACGTGCAGTTGTGGTGTGTAAAGATGCGCGCAGCATTTACCAAATTCCGCGTACATTCTATGAACAAAATGTTGACGACTTAATCTGTGAACGTTTTGGTTTCAATGACTTGCCTGAAGCTGATTTAACAGACTGGGACAATGTTGTAGAAGCACTACTAAACCCTGAATACACTGTACGTGTTGCAATGGTTGGTAAGTATGTTGAACTTCCAGATGCGTATAAGTCTGTAAATGAAGCGCTTTTACATGCGGGCATTCAAAATCGCGTTAAAGTTCAAATTGACTATGTCAATGCTGAAGAACTTGAAAGCCAAGATGTCAATGAAGTATTGAAAGATATGGATGCAATCTTGGTACCGGGTGGTTTTGGTGAACGTGGTACTGAAGGGAAAATGCAAGCGATTAAATTCGCACGTGAAAATGGTGTTCCATTCTTGGGTATTTGTTTAGGTATGCAGTTGGCTGTGATCGAATATGCACGTAATGTCGTGGGTATTAGTGACGCGAGTTCGACTGAATTCAATCGTTCGACTAAGTCTCCATTGATTGGTCTAATCACTGAATGGTTAGATGAGCGCGGTGAAGTTCAACAGCGTAATGTTGACTCTGATCTTGGTGGTACGATGCGTCTTGGTGCTCAAAAATCAGAATTGGTTGAAGGGACTAAAACACGTGAAGTGTATGGTTCAGCAGATATTATTGAACGTCACCGTCACCGCTATGAGATGAATAACCGTTTTATTCCAGCGCTTGAAGAAGCTGGCATGAAAATTTCGGGCTATTCACCTGTACAGCACTTAGTAGAAACAGTTGAAATTCCTCAACATCCTTGGTTTATTGCTGTACAATTCCACCCGGAATTTACAAGTTCACCACGTGATGGACACCCATTATTTGCTAGTTTTATTGATGCTGCGAAAGCACAGTACAAAAAAGCGAAGTAATTGGGGTTAAGCAATAAACTAGGAAGTTTAAATGTCACAATTAAAACCACAAGAAATTGTACGTTTAGGCGATATACAAATGGCAAACCACTTGCCATTTGTACTATTCGGCGGAATGAACGTACTTGAGTCTAAAGATTTGGCTTTTGAAATTGCAGAGACCTATGTCGATATCTGCAAGCGTTTGGAGATTCCTTACGTATTTAAAGCCAGTTTTGATAAAGCCAACCGTTCAAGCTTGAACTCGTTTCGAGGGCCAGGCCTAGAAAAAGGGATTGAGTGGTTAGCTGACATTAAAAAACATTTTAATGTACCCATTATTACTGATGTACATGAACCTTACCAAGCTGCACCTGTAGCGGAAGTTGCGGATATTATTCAACTTCCTGCTTTTCTAAGTCGTCAGACGGATTTGGTTGAAGCGATGGCCAAAACGGATGCCATCATTAACATCAAAAAAGCACAATTCCTTGCACCTCATGAAATGCGCCATATTTTGCATAAGTGTTTAGAGGCAGGGAATGACAAGCTCATTATTTGTGAACGTGGTTCGGCATTTGGTTACAACAATTTGGTTGTAGATATGTTGGGCTTTGACATCATGAAAGAAATGAATGTCCCTGTGTTCTTTGATGTAACCCATGCGCTTCAAACTCCGGGTGGTCGTGCAGATTCTGCGGGCGGTCGCCGTGCGCAAATCACGACACTTGCTCGCGCGGGAATGGCAACAGGTCTAGCAGGTTTATTCTTAGAAGCGCATCCAGACCCAGAAAAAGCCAAGTGTGATGGACCATGCGCGTTGCGTATGTCTCAACTTGAGCCTTTCTTGGCGCAGCTAAAAGAATTGGACACCTTGGTTAAAGGTTTCAAAAAGCTAGATACACACTAAATTATAAACTCATTGATGCCATCTAAAGCATCTCGTTATTAATCAACTGAGGAATTGTTCATGAGCCAAATCGTTGACATTCGTGCACGTGAAATTTTGGACTCTCGTGGTAACCCAACCATCGAAGCAGACGTAATCTTAGCATCTGGCGTAGTTGGCCGTGCATGTGCACCATCTGGTGCTTCAACTGGTTCTCGTGAAGCTTTAGAACTTCGTGATGGTGACAAAGCACGCTATTTGGGTAAAGGTGTTAAAACTGCGGTTAACAACGTAAACACGATTATCCGTGATGCTTTAGTGGGCAAATCAGTATTTGAACAAAAAGACATCGATAACACGATGATCGAACTTGATGGTACTGAAAACAAAGAAAAATTGGGTGCGAATGCAACTTTAGCTGTATCACTAGCTGCTGCACGTGCTGCTGCTGATGAAAAGAAAATTCCTCTTTTCCAATACATCGCAGACTTACGTGGTCAAACCATTTTGACTATGCCTGTACCAATGATGAACATCATCAATGGTGGTTCGCATGCAGACAATAATGTGGATATTCAAGAGTTCATGATTGAGCCTGTGGGCTTCACTTCATTCTCTGAAGCATTACGTGCGGGTGCTGAAATCTTCCATTCTCTAAAATCAGTTTTAAACAAAAAAGGTTTAAACACTGCTGTAGGAGATGAAGGTGGTTTTGCGCCGAACTTACGTTCAAACGAAGAAGCAATCACAGTTATTCTTGAAGCGATTGGTCAAACGGGTTACAAAGCAGGTTCTGACATTATGCTTGCGCTTGACTGTGCGTCTTCAGAATTTTACAAAAATGGCCAGTACATCCTTGCTGGTGAAGGCAATAAAGCATTCACAAGCAACCAGTTCTCTGACTATTTGGCTGGACTTGTAAACCAATATCCAATTATCTCTATTGAAGATGGTCTAGATGAGTCAGATTGGGAAGGTTGGTCTTACTTGACATCAATCCTTGGTGACAAAATCCAGTTGGTGGGTGATGACTTGTTCGTTACAAACCCGAAAATCCTTCAACGTGGTATTAATGAGAAAGTGGGTAACTCTATCTTAATTAAATACAACCAAATTGGTACGTTGACTGAAACTCTAGATGCAATCTATCTTGCGAAAGAAAATGGTTACTCTACAGTGATTTCACACCGTTCCGGCGAAACTGAAGATTCTACGATTGCAGATCTTGCGGTGGGTACTGCTGCTGGTCAAATCAAGACAGGTTCACTTTGTCGTTCTGACCGCGTAGCGAAATACAACCAATTGCTTCGTATTGAAGAATTGACAAATGCTGCTTACCGCGGTAAAGCTGAGTTTAAAGGTTTAAACTAAGCGACTGATGTCAATGTTCAATGTATTCGACTCGTTGATGAGTAAAGTACTACTAGGCCTTGCGATCATTTTGATCGCAGGGTTTCAGTATTTATACTGGTTTGGTGAGGGTGGTTATCAAGTCCATTTGCAACTCACACAAAAAATCCAACAACAAACTGAAATTAATAACGACTTAAAAGAACGTAATCGTGTCTTGGCGGCAGAAGTGTATGATTTGAAAAATGGTATTGAAGCCATTGAAGAGCATGCGCGCTTGGACTTGGGTTTAATCAAACCTCGAGAAACGTTTATTCAAATGAGTACCATCAGTACTCAATATAAGCCTGTTTATATTAACCCTAACGCCCAAATTGATTTGCGAACCAATGAAGACGATGAGCCTGAAACCCCTCCAGCTACCCCATAAATTGTGGGCTATTATTCCTGCTGCTGGCTCGGGTAGTCGCTTTTCTCAAACTGAACTAAAACAATATCAAATGATTGGACAAAAGACCGTACTTGAACATACGGTTTTACGTCTTAACCAATTGCCTTTACAGGGCTATGTTTTGGCGATTGGTTCAGATGATGATGTCGCTCAAAGTTTGCCTTTTACCAACATGGAAAAAGCACATTTCTGTGAAGGTGGTGCTGAGCGTGTAGACTCAGTGCTCAATGCACTCCATTATCTTTCCACAATCGCTGATGCTGACGACTGGGTCTTTGTGCATGATGCTGCACGTCCATGTGTCACGCAGGATTGTTTATTCAAACTGTTTGATACTGCTATTCAGTCCAATACAGGGGCGATTTTAGCTATTCCTGTAAGAGATACTTTAAAGCGTGTGATCTTGGCGCAAGATATTCAAGAAACCGTTGATCGTTCACAGCTTTGGCAGGCACAAACCCCGCAGATTGCTAAACTGGGGGTGCTGAAAAAAGCAATTGAACATGCACTAGAGGCACAAGCCTTAATTACTGATGAAGCCAGTGCTTTAGAGTTTGTTGGTGAAAAGGTTCAAGTTGTACAAGGGCGCTCCGATAATATTAAAATTACCTATCCAGATGACCTTGAGCTTGCGCGCCTGATTTTGGCGGCACAATAAAAATTATTTGGATTTATTGAGCTAAAACTACAGAAATATGGGTTTGAATGATGTTATCTAAAACACTTTGAACTTATAATTTGCCCTGTCTTTAGCTCATTCAATTTACGCAAATGATACCATCACAGCAGTATCGTTTTTTACGTCAGTCTTTACGTGACGGTAGAAGCATTAAACATGACTCATCTCGTTGGGCTAAATTACATTTAGATCCATGGCTTTTATGTTTTCTTATTTTAAATGCCGTGTTGGGGTTGTTGGTCATTTATAGTGCTTCAGCGCAAGATATGGGCATGGTGTTTCGCCAAGGCACGAGCTTTGCTGTGGGCTTCATTGTGATGATTATCTGTGCACAAATCCCACCCAAGGTCTATCAGGCCATTAGTCCTTATTTTTTCATCTTTGCTGTGATTTTAATGGTATTGGTCTTGGTGGTGGGGGAAACCCGCATGGGAGCCAGACGTTGGATTAGTCTACCTGGTATTGGTAGCATGCAGCCTTCTGAGTTTATGAAGTTTGCCATGCCTTTGATGATGGCGTGGTACTTTGCAGGCCGCGCATTCCCGCCGAAGTTTATGCATATTGTGATTTCGTTGGGTATCATGATGTTGCCGTTTTTATTGGCAGCTTTACAGCCCGACTTAAACCTAGGTCTCTTGATTCCTGGTGTGTGCGTCATTTTCCTCAGCGGTATCTCTTGGCGGCTCATTGCTTTGGCCTGTGGTGCGTTGGCTGTTGTGGCTCCCTTACTTTGGATGTTCTTTTTGCAAGAGTACCAAAAAAAGCGAGTGCTCACTTTATTTGATCCAGAGTCGGATGCATTGGGTGCTGGTTGGAATATTATCCAATCCAAAATTGCCATTGGTTCAGGTGGTTTAATGGGGAAGGGATTCACAGAAGGCACGCAGTCACATTTAGGGTATTTGCCTGAGCACCATACCGACTTCATTATGTCGACGTATGCGGAAGAGTTTGGCTTTATTGGGGTGTTCTTGCTGTTTAGTTTGTTTGCGGCCATTATCATTCGTTGTTTGATTATTGGTATGAACAGCTTCCATAATTTTGGGCGTTTATATGCGGGTGCTGTGGGCTTAACGTTCTTCTTCTTTGTATTGTTAAACTCGGGGATGGTAAGTGGGATTTTACCTGTAACAGGTGATCCATTGCCACTGATGAGTTATGGCGGAACCGCGGTGATTACCATGCTAGCGAGCATGGGCATCGTGATGTCGATTCATACCCATCGCTAAAGTCTAAAAGAATCAAGCCAGCGATATTGCTGGCTTTTTTGTGCTTAAAATAAGAGGAAAACTCTAATGTTTTTTTGAGCTTTATAAAGCACCATATTGTTGCCATGTTTCGCCTGTATGTAGGCTGTCATAATAGTTTTGCAGAGTGTTCAAGTCATAGTATTGCGTATAGGCCAGTACTAAAAGCCCAAAAATTAAAGCCGCCTTCAATAGATTTAAACGCGAATGTTGCTGTGAAAAATAGCCTAAGCTAAGTAAGATGAGTATGACTGAGGGGAGAATCGCAATACTTTCATGCTGAGAAATAAACCTCCAACCATTGAGATAAATCAGAATTAGAATGATTCCAATCAATCCCATATAGTTATGGATCTTTTTATTTACAGATGCTTTAAAAACAGTAATTGTTTGAAATATT
>NZ_JBUEBA010000002.1:1310379-1353015 GCF_058107045.1 Acinetobacter sp. AB03
GAAATATTAAAATTAGAACACTGAAAAGGTATGCGCTTTTTCCACCAATAACCACACTATAGATTGCATTGAATAGGCAATAAGCCAACAACACGGATAGTACGAAAGAATAGAGTTTGGCATAGAGTGTGTGTGAAAAGGGAGGGATCAGTTTCATAATTTGCTCTATTGAAAACTCACATCGTATTAAAAGAAGATTTGAAGCTTAACATGCTATTCGATTCTTGTGACGGCGGCATGTTTTTGTTGTGTTGGAGATGGCTTGAGTAAATGTCGCGTACGAGTAGAACTTAGACCACAGATCATTAAACACAGCGTCCCGCCAATAAGTACTGCTGGCACTACCGAAAAATAGCGCGTCATTAGGCTTATCTGTAGGGCACCGAGTTGATTGCCTGAAGTCACTAAGATGCCATTTAAAGCTGCTACACGCCCTAATAGTGCTTTTGGGGGGAGTTGCTGCAATAAAGTTTGTCGAATCACCATGCTGATGCTATCAAAGGCGCCAATCAAAACAAGAAAGAAGACTGAGAGCCAAATATGGGAGGATAGTGCAAAGGCTAAAGTGCATAAAGCAATTGCAAAACTACTATAAAGCATGTTTCTCCATGCATTTTGCATTGGAGAATAACAGGTCAACATCAACATCATGATACAGGCGCCAATGGCTGGTGCTGCTCTGAGTATACCTAAGCCTTCAACACCTAAATGCAGGATATCGTGTGCAAAAATAGGCAGTAAGATAATGACACTACAAAAAAGCATGGCGCTGAGATCCAGCAACATACTCCAAAACATCAGTGGATGTTTAAAGATAAACAAATAGGCCTCTTTTAAGCTTTTGCTTAAATGTTGTTTATGCGTGCTAGGGAAGTCACGAGCGCTTAATCCGAATAAGCAGATGCTACCCACGCAACACAAGAAAAAAACAATCAAGAGGGTTTTTTCAAGCCCAAGTTGGCCGAGTAAAAGCCCTGCGCATAAGGGTGCTAAAATACCGCCCATTTGCCAAATGAGCGCAGTCCATGTGGCTGCATTGCTATAGGCTGACTCGGGGGTAAGAAAAGGGCGTAATGAATTAAAAGATGGGCTGTAAATGCCTCTAAGTATGCCTAAGCAAAAGATGAGGCTATAAATGCCGCATAAAAGAGTATTTTGTTGAATGTGCTGTTGTTGGTACTGAGAAAAAAGAACAATAAATAATAATGGAATTAGAGTGCTACAGCTAAAACTCCGCTGCACAATTTTTTGTCGGTTATAGCGGTCAGCCCAGTCGCCACTAATCAGGGAGAGGCAAATAAAGGGAAGTAACTCAATTAATGCAATCATGCCAAGGCTGAGTGGGTTCTGAGTGAGTTGGTAGACGCTATAGGCAATGACGACTTCTTGAATCATGATGGCTAGAATTAAGCACAACTGATTGACACTCAGAAGTGAAAAATCACGTGAACGAAAAGCCAAAAAAGCGTTGGAATGGAAAAGCGACATAAACAGAATGGTTTCAAATATGAATTAAAAAAAGGATGGCGCAAAGTCCATCCTTTTTAGGGTTTAAAGCAAATTACTGTGCTTTTGCTACCGCAACAGTTTCGTCATTTGCAGCCTTAGCCATAGGTGTATATTTCAAACCCAAGGTTGTACTGGTGTATTGGCGAACTTGATCAAGAAGAACAGGATTGGTGCTGAGTTCTTGTTGGTACGATTTTACAATTTCATGTAATTTCGGATTCCATTTACCTTCTACGTGTTGTGGGAATGCTTTTTCAAGCAAGCTCAACATAATATAAGGAGAAGTTGAAGCACCTGGTGAAGCACCTAATAGGGCAGTCACAGCACCATCTTGTGATGCAAAAATCTCGGTACCAAATTGCAAGCTTGCAGGTTTGCCTGGTTCTTTCTTAATGATTTGAACACGTTGACCACCTTGGTTCATGCGCCAGTCTTCTGGTTTTGCATCAGGATAGTATTTTTTCAACTCATTAAAACGGTCTTCATCGGTCATCATGACTTGGCTAACTAAGTATTTCACCAAATCAAGATTTTCCATACCCACAGCGGTCATTGGTAAAACGTTGTTCTTAGTGGTTGATTTCAATAAATCAAGCTGAGAACCTTGTTTTAAGAACTTGTTTGAATAAGTTGCAAATGGACCAAACAACACATATTTTTTACCATCGATATAACGTGTATCAATATGTGGAACAGACATTGGCGGTGCGCCTAATTCAGCACGACCATAAACTTTTGCAGTATGACCTTCAGTGACTTTTGGGTTGTCGGTCATTAAGAACACGCCACCTACAGGGAAGCCAGCATATTGCTTCGCTTCTGGTAAGCCTGTCATTTGTAAAAGTTTAACCGCTGCACCGCCTGCACCAATAAAGACAAAGCGCGTTTTCACGTGATCTGTTTTTCCTGTAGTGAGGTTTTTAAATGCAACAGTCCACGTTTTATCATCGTTTTGGCTAATGCCAGTCACTTCAGTCGATGTTTGTAACTGGAAATTAGATTGTTTTTTAAGGTGATCGACCAATTGAGTGGTGATCGAACCATAGTTCACATCCGAACCTACATCCATGCGTGTTGCAGCTACTTTTTGTGCAGCATCACGGCCATTCATCACCAATGGTGCCCATTGTTTAATTTCAGCAGGATTCTCAGAGAATTTCATGCCATAAAACATTGGGTTTTTAACCATTGCAGCGTAACGTTTTTCGAGGAAATTCACGTTATCGCCCCAAACGAAAGCAATGTGCGGTACAGGGTTGATGAAACTATTTGGTCGTCCCAAAACACCTTCTTTGACTTGATAAGACCAGAACTGTTTTGCAACTTCAAATTGTTCAGCCACTTTTACAGCTTTGGTAATGTCCATTTTCCCATCTTTTTCAGAGGTGTAGTTCATTTCCATAAAGCCAGAGTGACCTGTGCCTGCATTGTTGAAGCCATTAGAGCTTTCTTGTGCAACTTTATCTAGGCGTTCATACATGCGAATTTGCCAGTTTGGCTCAAGTTCACTAAGGTATGTGCCTAGGGTTGCGCTCATGATGCCACCACCAACTAGGACTGCGTCAACAACAGGCTCATTGCTGGTGGTTTGAATTTTTTTAGACGTGATAGGTCTAAATAAGAAAATTACGACTGCAATAATAAGCAGTACGATTAATACCAAAAGGTATTTTAAAAATTTGTTCATGCGATTATGACCTTGGGGAGCAGGTTTTGGATCGCTTTATAGCGAAGAGAAAATAACAATTATGGTGATAGAGGTGCTTGTAAAAAATTAGCTTGGCAGAATTGAAGTAATACTTAAAATCTCAAGTAGCCAAAGCTTAACTTTTTAAGCTATCACGCATCTTGACTTATGGGTATTTTAGACTAAATATGTATTGACTTAGTAATTTTTATTGTAAATGGTTTGGTTTGAATTATAAATATCAGTGATGTTTGTTTTTAGCTCTTGTTTTTATTGAGTTTTTATTTAGGTATAATTTCTGTATTTAAAATACAGACGTTGAATATCTATACAAGAGCATAATCTTTTTAACGTTTAAATGTATAAGTTGAGATGGAAAGTAAGTCCTAAAGATAAAGCAAGTTGTGATTATGGTGTTTTAGAAAATATGAATAATTGCCTGACCTAATTATTCTAAAGTTGAATAAAAGGTCAGGTTTTACACCATTAAGAGTTATGCGATTTCGGCGCGGTAAAATGGAGCAGTTGAACGTGGTAAAGCTTGATGACCACGTATTTGATCCGCGATTTTCTCAGCCATCATAATGGTGGTTGCATTTAAGTTACCTGTGATAATCAGCGGCATAATCGATGCATCAACAACACGTAAATTTTGCATGCCATGCACACGACCTTGTCCATCGACTACTGCCATATCATCTTCGCCCATTTTACAACTACAGGATGGATGATAAGCAGTTTCAGCGTGATTGCGCACAAATTCATCTAATTCAGCATCGGTACTCACATCTTTTCCAGGGCTGATTTCTTCGCCTCGATAAGGATCAAGTGCAGGTTGGTTCATAATTTCACGAGTAATCCGGATAGCGTCACGAAATTCCTGCCAGTCTTGTTCTGTCGACATGTAGTTAAATAAAATACTTGGATGGTCGAAAGGGTTTTTAGATGTCACCTGTACTCGACCGCGTGAAGGTGAGCGCATCGAACCGACATGGGCTTGGAATCCATGCTCTTTGACGGCATTGCTGCCATTATAGTTAATTGCAACAGGCAAGAAGTGGTATTGAATATTTGGCCAAGCAAACTCTTTGGATGATCGAATAAAGCCACCTGCTTCAAACTGGTTGCTTGCTCCAATCCCTGTTCCGTTAAACAACCACTCTGCACCAATTGCAGGTTGATTTTGCCATTTTAAAGCAGGGTAGAGAGAAACAGGTTGCTTACACTTATATTGTAAGTACATTTCTAAATGGTCTTGCAGGTTTTCACCGACACCCGGTAAGTCATGCACGACTGGAATGTCGAGAGATTGAAGTAAGGTGCTTGAACCCACACCTGAACGTTGCAAAATTTGCGGTGATGCAATTGCCCCTGCACAAAGTAGAACTTCTTTATTGGCATAGACCTGAAGCAAGTTGTTTTGATTAGCACCTTGAATATATTCAACACCAATCGCTTGTTTGCCATTGAACAAAATTTGATTGGTCATGGCGTGGGTAATAATGGTTAGATTCGCTCGACCTTTGGCCATATCTAAATAGCCACGTGCTGTGCTTGAGCGTCGACCTTTGGGGGTCACGGTTCGATCCATTGGGCCGAAACCTTCTTGTTGATAACCATTTAAGTCATCAGTGCGTGGATAGCCTGCTTGCACACCCGCTTCAACCATGGCGTGGAATAAAACATTGTTGTTTGCTTTAGGCGTGGCGACAGAAACAGGGCCAGCATCGCCATGATAGTCATTGCCACCGATATCACGGGTTTCTGCTTTTTTGTAGTAAGGCAGACAGTCGGCATAGCTCCAATTTTCAAGGCCTTTCAAGCTAGCCCATTGTTCTAAGTCCATGGCATTACCACGGATATAGCACATGCCATTAATTAGGGATGAGCCGCCTAAGCCTTTGCCGCGACCACATTCCATGCGGCGGTTATTCATATGAGGTTCTGGGTCGGTTAAATACGCCCAGTTATAACGACGACCTTGCAAGGGATAGGCTAAGGCAGCAGGCATCTGGGTACGGAAGTCGAGACGATAATCAGGACCACCTGCTTCGAGTAACAGTACCGAAACATCGGGGTCTTCTGTTAAACGAGCAGCCAGTACGTTACCCGCAGAACCTGCACCAATAATAATATAATCGTAGTGTTGAGAATGCATAATGATCCTTTTTCTATGGCAGGGCCACGTTGCATGAGAACGTGGCCACATGTTGAGTTGAGGATGAAAAAAAGAATAAATAAAAAGGAAGTAAGGATTTAGATAGTTAAAATTCAGACTTTAAAAAATACTTTGGTATTCACCCAGTTCAACTTGAACCGATTTGATACGGGTATAGTGTTCAAGTGTGGTGATGCCATTTTCACGTCCGACTCCTGACTGTTTATAACCACCTACAGGCATTTCAGCAGGGGATTCGCCCCATGTATTGATCCAGCAAATACCTGCCTCAAGCTGATGAATAATGCGATGTGCTTGGGAAATATCTTGTGTGACCACACCTGCGGCTAAACCATAACTGGTGTTGTTGGCACGTTGAATGGCTTCTTCAATATTGTCATAGCTTAAAATGCTCATAACCGGACCAAAGATTTCATCTTGCACAATGTGCATGTCGTCATGGCAGTCGGTAAAAACGGTCGGTAATACATATGCACCTTGAGCAAGTGCTGCTTCAGTGGCACGTTGTCCACCAATCAATAAGGTCGCACCTTGTTGTTTGCCTGACTCAATATAAGACAAGACTTTTTCCATATGTGGAAAGCTGACTAAAGGTCCAAAGTTGGTATCAGCTTGTATTGGGTCGCCGATACGGATACGTTTTACACGCTCAATCACTGCTTGTTCAAATGCAGCCTTGAGGGTTTGTGGTACAAACACACGGGTGCCATTGGTACATACTTGACCTGAGCTAAAGAAGTTCGCCATTACCGCAATATCGGCTGCGCGGTCAAGGTTGGCGTCGGCACAAATAATCAGAGGTGATTTGCCACCGAGCTCCATGGTGACTTCTTTGAGACTAGAAGCCGCAGCACTGGCCATGACCTTTTTACCCGTTGCCACACCACCTGTGAACGAAATTTTTTGGATATCTGGGTGTTCAGTCAACCATTGACCCACTTCAGCACCAAAACCTTGTACTACGTTGAAAACCCCAGCAGGTACGCCTGCTTCAGTGTAGATCTCTGCCAATTTTAAGGCAGTAAGAGGGGTCACTTCGCTGGGTTTAAAAATCATGGCATTCCCAGCAGCGAGGGCTGGAGCTGATTTCCAAAGTGCAATTTGGATGGGATAATTCCAAGCACCAATGCCTGCCACCACACCTAAAGGTTCACGGCGCGTGTAGAAAAAACTACTTTCACGTAGCGGCACTTGTTCACCTTGAATGGCAGTTGCAAGTCCTGCGTAGTACTCTAAAACGTCTGCACCAGTGACAATATCGACGGTAGAGGTTTCACTGAACGCTTTACCTGTATCCAGTGTTTCTAGGCGTGCTAATTCGTCATTACGAGCGCGTAAAATATCGACTGCACGACGTAAAATACGGGCACGTTCGACCGCTGTTTTGGCAGCCCATTCACGTTGCCCTTGTACAGCACTGTGTACGGCTGCATCGACGTCGGCTTTAGAGGCTTGTTGAATGGTGGCAATGACTTGACCTGTGGCAGGATTAATACTGTCAAAGGTTTGACCACTGGTGGCATTGAAATATTGTCCGTGAATATAAAGCGAGTGAAGCTGTACATTATTCATTTTGTTGTTCCTGCCGTATCTGTTGAATTAAGCGAAGTTGCATATCGACATAGTCGTATGCAATAGAACGTGCCAAATCACGATCAAATGCTTGATGACCACTTAAACTTCCACGTAACCATAAGCCATCAATCAGTGCTGCTAGCCCTTTAGCCGCTTGGCTTGCTTGTGACTTTGGCATGAGCTGCAAGAAATGAAACTTTAAATTTGAATAAAGACGTTGGTCATTGATTCGTTGCAGTCGACCTAAGTCGGGTAGGTGCATACTGGCAGACCAAAAATCCAGCCAAACCCGCATAGCAGTGTTGTTGACCTGACTGATGTCAAAGTTGGCATCAATAATGGCTTTGAGTAAATGTTCTGGACTGGGCTGCACCACCTTTGCCTTATAGCTTGCCGTGGTCTCGGCTAAGACATTGAGCATTTGACGCATGCAACTGTGAATGAGGCCTTGTTTATCGCCAAAATAATGACTCACAATGCCCGTAGAAAGCTGTGCTTTTTTCGCAATTTGAGCAATGGTGGTGTTGGATAAGCCCACTTCATAAATGACTGCATAAGCAGCATTAATGATTTCTTCACGGCGCTCATGCTCAGGTTTTACTCTACGTTTATTCATGACAATCCAGAACAATTTGCCTTAAATTTAAAGGCGTTAGATTCAATAACTTACATGGAAAGCATCATAGCATTTTTTTATGATACTTTTTATTGATTGAACGTTCAATCAATAAAAAGTACACTTATGGTTAAATTCAAAGCAAAATATTGCTAAATTGCTTTGAGTATTCGACATAACTTTTTATTTATCAAAAGGATGTGTCATAAGGGTTTAATCTCAGGACATCTTTCAAAAAGTGAGCTGATGAGCTATAGGCTTACGGTTTTATACTTTTTTTGAGCTGAGAAAACTCTTATAGTCATGTTGAAGGGAGATATGTGTAGGATTCCTATCAAAATATCGATGAACAAGGGTGGCTCACATTTTAAAACTGTGTAGCAAATGCACCTCATAAATGATTTAGACCTTCAGGTTTAAAGAAGATAGCGTTTTTATTTCTGATAAAAATACTGTCGTTTTTCGTTAGTCGATTTTTAAGCTCTCGACCACGAGAAGTTTAAAAATTGGCTTTTGTCTTTTTTTATTTACTTTCTTGAGGATTGTATGGCAACAGATAATCCAAGAGCAGTTGATGATCAAACATTAGCGCCTAAAGACCGTTTAAATGGTGTGGTCTTTTATATTTCAGCTCTCATTATTTTAATTTTTTCTCTTACCACCATTTTGTTTAATGACTTTGCTAACCGAACCTTAAATATGGTTTTGGCGTGGGTAAGTTCAACTTTTAGTTGGTATTACTTACTCGCAGCGACCTTGTATATGGTCTTTGTCATTTTTATTGCCTGTTCTCGCTATGGCAACATCAAATTAGGCCCCAAACATTCCAAGCCTGAATTTAGTCTTTTAAGTTGGTCTGCAATGTTATTCTCAGCTGGGATCGGCATCGATTTAATGTTCTTCTCGGTGGCGGAACCTTTATCTCACTATATGCATCCACCTGTGGGTGAGGGGCAGACCCTAGAGGCTGCACGTCAAGGCATGGTGTGGACCCTGTTTCACTATGGTCTAACGGGATGGTGTATGTATGCCTTGATTGGCATGGCCTTAGGGTATTTTAGTTATCGCTATAACTTACCACTGACTATTCGCTCTGCTTTATATCCGATCTTTGGGAATAAGATTCATGGGCCGATCGGTCATAGTGTTGATACGGCAGCGGTCATCGGGACTATTTTTGGTATTGCCACGACCTGCGGGATTGGGGTAGTACAGCTGAACTATGGCTTACATGTGTTGTTTGATTTACCTGAAAACCTTTGGATGCAAACCGCATTAATTGTGGTTGCGGTGGTAATGACCATTATTTCAGTGACTTCAGGGGTGAATAAGGGACTGCGAGTTCTCTCCGAGATCAATATTTATGTTTCTGTTGGGTTGATGCTGTTTATTTTGTTTTTAGGCAATACCGAATTTTTACTGAATGCTTTTGTGCAAAATATTGGAGACTACATTAACCGTTTTCCAAGCATGACTTTGGAAAGTTTTGCCTTTCAACAACCGAAAGAATGGATGAACAGTTGGACATTGTTCTTTTGGGCATGGTGGGTGGCTTGGTCACCATTTGTAGGTTTGTTTTTAGCACGGATTTCACGTGGTCGAACCATTCGTGAATTTGTTAGCGGAACGCTCATTATTCCTTTATTTTTCACACTCACGTGGTTATCAATATTTGGAAATAGTGCACTACATAGTGTGATTTTTGATGGTAATTTGGCCCTTGCACAAAGTGTCATTGCCAACCCAGCACATGGTTTTTATGACTTGCTAGCACAGTATCCATGGTTTCCGTTTATTGCAGGTGTGGCCACAATTACGGGCTTATTGTTTTATGTGACCTCAGCGGACTCTGGTGCACTGGTATTGGGTAATTTCACCACTCAATTTACCAATGTCGATCATGATGCACCGCGATGGTTGAGTGTATTCTGGGCCATAGCGATTGGTTTATTGACCCTTGCAATGTTGATGGCTAATGGAATTACGGCACTACAAAATGCCACGATTATTATGGGGTTGCCGTTTAGTTTTGTGATGTTCTTGGTCATGGCAGGTTTGTATAAATCACTGCGGTTAGAAGACTACCGACAAGCCAGTAGCAGCTTAAATGCCGCACCCGTGGTGGGCAACGTCGACATCCTCAACTGGAAAAAGCGTTTGTCCCGAGTCATGCACCATCCAGGAACAACTGATACTCGGCGTATGCTTGATGATATTTGCCGACCTGCGGTAATGGCGGTTGCCGAGGAAATGCAAAAACGTGGTATCGACATCAGTGTTCAAGAGAGTGCATTAGAAGAAGACCCAAATCTATATCATTTAGATTTGATGATTCATTTGGAAGAAGAACAAAACTTTGTCTATCAAATTTGGCCAGTACGTTATATCGCGCCGACCTTTAGTGAGCGTGGCAAACTAGGTAAACGCTTCTACTACCGTCTTGAAACTTATTTGTATGAAGGTTCTCAAGGCAACGACCTTGTTGGTTATACCAAAGAGCAAGTGATTAATGATGTGCTGGATCGTTATGAGCGCCATATGACCTTCTTACATATCAATCGAATCAGTCCAGGGAATCGTCCCTTATTTCCAGACCCTCAAGGATAATTAGGAGGAACCATGTTGACCTCATATTTACATGCTTTTGCTTTGTTTTTCTCATTGCTGAATCCGTTTTTAATGAGTATTTACATGATTGGCATGATTCGGAACTCCGAAGCTAAAGTGTTTAATAAGGCCTTGATTCAGGGTTGTCTCATTGCCTTTATAGTATTTATGCTGTTTGCGTGGGGCGGAGAAGCGATTTTTAGTAAATATTTAAATGTACGCTTTGAAGCCTTTCAAATATTTGGTGGTCTGATCTTCTTGGTGATTGGTTATCGCTACGTGTTTCAGGGGGCAGATACCATTGGTGAAATGCGTGGTGCGCCTGAGCATTTAGCAGGAACCATTGCGATGCCTTTTATGATTGGTCCAGGTACGATTAGTGCTGCTGTGGTGACAGGTATGGCACTGCCAATCAGTGGTGCGGCCATGATTATTTTCCTGACTTTGGCGTTGACCTGTGGCTTGATGATTTTAATGAAATTTGCACATGATCATTTACGCTATAAGCATGCCAAATATATTGACCGTTATGTTGATATTGTCGGGCGACTGTCGGCCTTACTGATTGGGACTATTGCGGTAGATATGATTATTAATGGCATTATTGGCGTCATGGCTGAAATGTAGAATCCACGAATAGCGGACCATAAAAAAGCCCTCAGTCAATGAGGGCTTTTTTATTTAACTGAAGAACCAAGTGTAATAACCCCAGATCATCAGTGGCCACGATAGAAACGGGCTAAACAGCCATTTCCAAATCCAGTGGCGTGGGACGAATCCGACGCCGTGGATAAAACCACCTGAGATACCAATCATGATATACATCAGTGCACTGTGGCTATAGTGACCATTGTCATCCAACATAGCAGCAGGATGCACTAACAACACCGCTGCAAGTGGAAAGGCCAATAGGCAGGAAATTAGCATCGCAAATTTGTTCGGCTTTTTATCTACAGTTTGGTTTTCCATAGCAACGTCTGTCATGGTTTATTCCTCATCAAGGTCTTGATGATGTTCGATATACAAAGCACTGAGTACACCTGCAAAGCAAGCCATCAAAATGCCGAGAATCCATGCAAAATACCACATAATTTGATCTCCTTAGACACAGCCTTAGTAAAGGCTGTGTGAATTCTCTTTAATGTGTGTGTTGGTAATAACACCCCACATTTTGTAGTAACACCAAGTGGTGTAGCACAAAATGAGTGGGACAAAGATACATGCTGCAACTGTCATTACAGTTAACGTCGTTTTACTTGATACTGCATCCCACATGGTCAAGCTTGCAACAGGTTGAATGCTTGATGGCATTAAGAATGGGAACAGCGCAAAACCAGCAGTTAAAATTGCACCCACGACCGCTAAACTTGAACCTAAGAAGCTAAAGCCCGCTTTGTTTTTGCCTGCTGCAAGCACCACAATCAAACCACCTAAGATACCTGCGATAGGCGCAATCATGGTAATTGGGTAAGTCGAGTAGTTGTTCATCCAGCCATGGTTGGCATTGGTCAAGACTTCTTTTGCCAATGGGTTAGCAACACCATTGGTGTCAAATGGAGTGACTAAGGTATAACCTTCGATTCCACCAAAGTACAACCAAGCACCAGCGCCTAAGAAACAGATGAGATAAACAATGCCCATAAGTTTCGTTGCTTGTGCTGAGCGTCTGCGTAAGTCACCATCGGTACGAAGCATGAGCCATGCACCGCCGTGTGCACACAGCATTGATAAGCTAACTAGGCCGCAAACTAATGCAAATGGGTTAAGCAGGGCGAAGAAGCTCCCTGTATAAGTTGAGCGGACGGTATCATCTAAACTAAATGGCACGCCTAAGAACATGTTCCCAAAAGCCACACCGAAGACCAG
Organism: Acinetobacter sp. AB03; assembly: GCF_058107045.1. Taxonomy (NCBI): domain Bacteria; kingdom Pseudomonadati; phylum Pseudomonadota; class Gammaproteobacteria; order Moraxellales; family Moraxellaceae; genus Acinetobacter; species Acinetobacter sp. AB03. Next base: position 1,322,419 of record NZ_JBUEBA010000002.1, read on the forward strand.
TGCAGGCACAGCACCACCGACTGCTAAGCCCCAGTCCCATGACGTACGCCATTTGGTATTTTGCAGTTTAGAGCGGTAGTCAAAACCTACAGGTCTTAAGAATAGAGCAAACAGTACCAACAGTAGCGCCCAATACATGCCTGAGAATGCTGTTGCATAAACCATTGGCCATGCGGCAAACAATGCACCGCCAGCAGTAATGAACCAAACTTGGTTACCATCCCAGTGCGGAGCAATGGTGTTGATGGCCGCACGGCGTTCTTCATCTGTTTTGCCCACAAATGGCATGATCGCCATAGAGCCCATATCGAAGCCATCGGTGAGGGCAAAGCCAATCAGCAAGACACCGACTAAAACCCACCAAATGATTTTGAGTAATTCATATTCGATCATGCTTGAGTCTCCTCATTACGAGCTGCTTCAAGTTTTTCAAAATGGTATTTACCAGTGTGAAGCGAACTTGGACCAAGACGTGAGAATTTGATCATTAAATACATTTCAATGATCAAAAGAACGGTATAGAACGCAGCTAAGGCAGCGATAGAACCCCACACATCACCTGTGCTTAAACTCGATGCTGACAAGTGTGTAGGTAAAACTTCACCAATAGTCCACGGCTGACGACCTACTTCTGCAACATACCAACCTGTTTGTGCAGCAATCCATGGCAGAGGCAGAGCGAAAAGCGCAAACTTCAGTAACCATGGTTTGTTTTCTGCATTGCGTTTTGCCACAGCAAAGGTTGCTAGAGCAAATAACAACAGCATAAGGAAACCAGATACAACCATGGCACGGAATGCCCAGAATAAGCTTGGTACGTGCGGAATCGTGTCTTTTGCAGCAGATTTAATTTGATCTTCAGATGCATCAACTACATTTGGTGTGTATTTCTTCAGTAGTAAACCATAACCCAAGTCTTTTTGAGTTTCAGCAAAGGCAGCTTTTAGCTCTGGAGAAGTATCACCCGCACGTAGTTTTTCCAGTTGTGAGTAAGCCACCATACCGTTACGAATACGATCTTCGTGTTGTACGATCAAATCTTTAATGCCAGTCACTTCTTTGTCTAAAGAACGTGTTGCAATAAGACCCATCACATATGGAATTTTCACTGCATAATCTGTAGTCATGGTTTCTTTATTTGGAATACCAAACAAAGTAAAAGGTGCAGGTGCAGGGTGAGTATCCCATTCTGCTTCAATGGCTGCGAGTTTAGTTTTTTGAACATCACCCAGTTCATAACCTGACTCATCGCCCAGTAAAATCACTGAAAGTGTTGAAGCTAAACCAAAAATTGCGGCAATGGCAAATGAACGACGCGCAAACGGAATATCGCGTTTTTTCAGTAAGTAGTAGCTTGAAATAGCAAGGACGAAAATAGCGCCTGTCACATAACCCGCAGACACGGTATGTACAAATTTTACCTGTGCAACTGGGTTAAAAATGAGAGCACCAAAATCTACCAGTTCCATACGCATGGTTTCATAGTTAAATACAGAACCGACAGGGTTTTGCATCCAACCATTTGCAACCAGAATCCATAAGGCAGACATATTAGAACCGAGTGCAACCAGCCATGTTACACACAAGTGCTGCACTTTGGATAAGCGATCCCATCCAAAGAAGAACAGACCGATGAATGTTGATTCTAAGAAGAATGCCATTAATCCTTCAATGGCTAATGGAGCACCGAAAATATCCCCCACATAGTGTGAGTAATATGCCCAGTTAGTCCCGAACTGGAACTCCATGGTTAAGCCAGTAGTGACCCCTAAAGCGAAGTTAATACCGAAGAGTTTCCCCCAAAACTTGGTCATGTCTTTATAAATTTCTTTACCTGAAATCACATAGGTGGTTTCCATAATGGCAAGAATAAAGGCAAGCCCCAGTGTAAGTGGAACAAAAATAAAGTGATACATCGCGGTCATAGCGAACTGGAACCGCGAAAGATCGACCACGCTTTCAGCTATCATCAACGTGTCTCCTTGATTGGGGATGGATTGCCTGCAATACGCTCAGCAACTTGATTGTCAAAATTTTTAGGAATAGTCGGGGCGTCAAACCAGATGTTCTTAATGACCATTAAAATAATCACCTTAATGATTAAAATGGCCATAATCTCTCTGGTGACTTTTTGATTGAGATTTTTGGGGACTAAGCTCATTTCACAAAGCCTATTTTTTTAACTTGCTTTATATTATTAAACAAAAACATACAAAAGATAAATAGTCTTTAAACTTAAATAAAAAATATATTATTAAGTCATTTAAATACAGATACTTAAAAAAATGGTGTGATGAAAAATAAACTAATATTTTTGTATTTTAAAGTTGACCAAATTACTTATGTTTATATTTAAATACCTGACTAAAATACTTGTATATATTTATTTTAAATCCGACTAAAACGCTTATATTTAACGTTCATCGTTATTTTATTGATAATTCGTTTTAAGATAATAAAAGTGATAGGGCTTTTAAATGATAGATTTTAACGGATATGAATCATGGATGATCTGATCTGTTGCATAGATCACAAGGAAATTAGGAATTGAAAATCGAATTAATATTTAAAAAGTCTTTTATTGTGTCATATGAGCTTGAAGGCAGAGGTGGAGAGTAAAATTCTCATCCTGATCTTATTTTGCGCAAATATTTTTAAATTGTAGAAAGCTGGATTGTGAATGAAAGATTACTTTAAAAAGATTGAGCAAGAAGATGAGGCAAGGGCTCGATTTAAACAGCGCGTTGTGAGGCGTTTGTTGGAGGCTGACGCTGTATCAATATCTTGGTAGGGGTAGTAGGCCATGGCAAAGGATAAACATGCTCATACAGATGTACAGCGTTGAAATGGGATCAGATGGGGTGCTTGTTTAGCGTGTACTTTCGCCGCTAAAAAGTTGATTGGATTTTGAAATTTTCTTTGCTATGTAATGCGACTTTTTTAGACGAATGAGAATAATTTGTGACTGAAACTCAAGTTCACCAAACTCAGGCTCAACTTGCACATAGTGGAGTTGACCGTATTCATCGCGAACGCGAGCTTGAGCCGAAAAACCAGGACGTGCATTCCCGCTGGAGATGGTCGCCAGACGACCCAGTAAGTTGGTTTGCTTTTTATCTGGTCTGGGTTTAATAACTTGATCCAAACAGTGGATCATAAAAACGGTAAAGAAAATTGCAATAATCAGCGCAGGCAAAATCAGGTAGTAAGCCGAAGTAAAGGCCTGTTCTTTGGCGTAGATGCAGAACTGAAGGAAATAACCTGCAACACTAAAATTAAGTAAGAGAAAAACTACAATCAGTACTTTAGAAAACTTAACGTCCAGCAGCGGAGATTCAGTCAGTTTTTGTGGCGAGAGCCTTTTAAGGAAATGACTTGGGCGAGATTTAAAAAAGTAGCCTAAGGTTTCCACCATGCTGAGTATGACTAAAGTCAATAAGCTGAAATGAAAGAGCATCAAATCAGGGTGATGTAGCAACTCATACATGGTGAACGTCCAATTTCATTATTCTTCTGTGAGATAAATCCCACCGTCAGAATGCACGGTAATCGCTACTTTTTCAAGTGCTTCGCCTTGGCAGGGGCCAGAAATGCATTCACCTGTTTCCACCATAAACAACGCACCATGGGTCGAACATTCAATAAATTCTTGGTCGCGGTCTAAGAACTGGTTTTCCAAAAATTCAAGTTCAACTTGCAAATGCGGGCAAATGTTTTGGTAAGCAAAGAAGGCACCATCACGTTGGGTAATAAAAATCGTATCCCCTTTAGGTGTTTCAAAAGAGCGCGCTTCGCGTTCTGGGATGTCTTCCGTCATGCAAATTTTTTGCATCATGCACATTCCTTTTGCAGTTGTTGGAACAATTCAGCGTAATTTGCCACAGCCAAACGAGGGCCAAACTGTGACACCACTTCACTTGAAATCAAAATTGCAAGTTGCGCTGCGGTATGTAAGCCTAAGCCCGCATTCACTGCATAAAGGAAGGCACCAGCAAAGGCATCACCTGCACCATTGGCATCGATAGCGTGTACTTTACGACCTGCGACATTAAATGTTTCCTGTGCATTTGAAATAAGTGCACCTTCAGCGGAAAGCGTAATCACCACATGCTGGCTCAGTGTTTTCAGTTTTGCTAAAGCCGCCTCAACTGTTTCAGTTTCAGTGTACATCATGGCTTCTTGCTGATTACAGAACAATAAGTCCACACCATCCGCCATCATTTCATCTAGACCATGACGCGCGTATTGCACCATCGCAGGGTCAGACAGGGTTAATGCAATTTTAACACCATGAGCTTTGGCAATTTCACGCGCCTGCTTAACAGCTAAACGTGCGCTATCGCTGGTTGAAAGATAACCTTCGATATAGAGCCATTTCGCTGTTTTTAAGGGTTCAAAGTCAATCTGTTGTTCAGTTAACTCGGCTGTAATACCTAAATAAGTATGCATAGTGCGTTCAGAGTCTTCACTGACTAGAACCATACACGTGCCTGTTACGCCTTCACTGATTGATTTTTCAGTGTTTTTAATGCCTGCTTCGTGCAAACCGTTAAGGTAAGTTTGTCCTAGTTCATCATTACCCACGCGGCATGCATAAAATGCTGAACCACCCAAGGCACTAAAGGCAACGGTGGTGTTGGCTGCTGAACCACCTGAAGCTTGACCTTTATAGCTCTGTGTTTCTTTTAATTTTTTATAAAGATCTGCTTGTGTTTCACCATCAGTTAACTGCATAGTGCCTTTTTGCAAATGTTGTTGAATAAGGAAGTCGTCAGAGACTTTAAATTCTTGGTCGATTAGTGCATTACCAATTGCAAAAAGATCAACAGTTGCCATGTCTTTTTTCGTCACGTATTGAAAATAAAGCGACATTTTACACCAATGCTCAAGATTGCTGTAGTTTGTTGAGGAAAATTCATTTTATTTACGCGGCAAATGTAGTGAAATGGCTTTGCTCATATTCAAGGAAGTTTAGATGGAAATTTTAATTCAAGCGGCAGAACAATTACCTCCTCAAATACAAGCTTTAGCACAACTTGCGGCAAAAGAAGGATATGAACCGTTGACCCGCTTGATCGAAGAATATCAAAGCGGAAAAAATCGTTTTGATCAAAAGGGTGAAGTGTTGTTATTGGCCTATGATCAAGACCAATTAATTGCCTGTGGCGGTTTAAATCAACAATGGGGTGAAAATGAAATCGAGGCGCGGATTGGGCGCGTACGCCGTTTTTATGTACATCCTAAATACCGTAAGAGCGGTGTGGGTCGTCAGTTGTTGGCACATTTAGAAAAATGTGCACGTCCGAACTTTTCTGCGCTGTGTTTAAATACCGCGGATTTGTCCGCAGCCAGTTTCTATCAGAAGCAAAACTATGTTTTTGTGGAAAATCACCCGAACTATAATTATTTTAAATATCTCATCTAGTTTTACTTTTGAGAACGCTTCCCTAAAAAAGACTGAAATTTGGAAAGCAGTGAGATGCTTTTCAAATTTCCAGCAAATTACTCGGGTTTTCAGCGTGAAATCTTTTGACAACTAAAGCTATAATGCAGGCAGTGTATTAATTATTGTTAGGAGATCACATGACTGTAGATGTCACTGAAACCATTTCTCAAACTGTACATCCTGCGTTTCAGTTGGTACGTCAACACCATGTTGAAGCTTTAGACATTTTAGTGTCTGAATATAAACATAAAGTCACTGGGGCAGTGCATTATCACTTGGCCACCAATCATGATGAAAATGTATTCTTGGTTGCATTTCGCACCCAACCTATGGATTCAAAAGGCGAAGCGCATATTTTAGAGCACACAGCACTGTGTGGTTCGGAAAAATTTCCTGTTCGTGATCCGTTCTTTTTAATGATTCGTCGTTCACTGAATACTTTTATGAACGCCTTTACTGCGGCGGACTGGACAGCGTATCCATTTGCGACTCAGAATAAAAAAGATTTCCAAAATTTACTTGAAGTATATTTAGATGCGGCTTTTGCAGCCAATTTGAATCCGTTGGATTTTGCCCAAGAAGGGATCCGCATTGAGCTTGAAAACGGTGAGCCTGTTTATAAAGGTGTGGTTTTCAACGAAATGAAAGGGGCTATGAGTTCGCCTTCAGACCAGTTGTATCATCAGTTAGCGCATCACTTATTTCCTGAAACCACTTACCACTACAACTCAGGTGGCGACCCTAAAGATATTCCGGACTTGACTTATCCTGAGTTAGTGGATTTCTACAAGTCACATTATCACCCAAGTAACGCAGTTTTCATGACCTTTGGTAATGAGCCTGCTTACAATCTACAAGAGCAGTTTGAAACTTTAGCCTTGGCGAAGTTTTCAAAAGGTGAAACGCTCTTTTCTAAAGAAGAGCGACGCCTGACTGCGCCGCTAGAAGTGACCGAAACCTATGCGGTAGATGCGGAAGATTTAAAAGACAAAACTTATCACATTATTTCGTGGTTATTGCCTAAAGCCAGCGAGATCAAACTACGCTTAGGTATGCGCCTAGTGGAAGGTGTACTGTTAGAAGATTCAGCTTCTCCGCTACGTCACTACTTAGAGACCTGTGATTATGCACAATCTACAGGCCCGATTATGGGTGTAGATGATTCTAACTATGAAATGACCTTCTACTGCGGTGTACAAGGTTCAAACCCAGAACATGCAGCTGAGTTTAAAGCAGGTGTGTTTAAAGTTTTGGAAGACGTTGCTGCAAAACCTGTTGATCAGAACATGGTGGATGCGATTTTACATCAAATTGAATTGCACCAACGTGAAATCAATGGCGACGGCATGCCTTATGGTCTAAGCCTGATTTTAAATGGTTTGGGCAGTGCGATTCACCACAGCGACCCAGTCACTGTATGGGATGTGGACTCAGCCATTGCTGCGGTAAAAGAAGAACTGAAAGATCCAATGTGGTTGTCAAACTTAATCAAAACCTATTTGATTGATAACCCACACCGTGTACAAATGACTTTGGTGCCTGATGCTAATAAATCTGCAGTGGAAGCAGCGGCAGAAAAAGCACGTTTAACCGAAATTGGTGCGCAGCTAACAGAAGCTGAAAAAGCAGAAATTGAAGCACAAACTGAAGCACTTAAAGTCCGCCAAGATACCCCTGATGACCTTAATCTTTTGCCGAAAGTGGGCTTGGAAGATGTGCCTGCTGAACTGCAAATTGTACAAGGGCAGTTGCGCGAGATTATCTCAAATCGTATCGATTATCCGTTGAATCTTTATCATGCTGGGACCAACGGTATTTACTATAACCAAGTGTTGATCGAAATTCCGCAAGATGTAGTGCAGTCACCTTACTTTAACTTGCTGTCTATTTTGATGGGTGAAGTCGGTGCAGGCCAGTATGACTATTTAGAACTACAACAACTGCAAACTGCGGTGAGTGGTGGTTTAGGTATGGGCGCCTCTTTACGTTCTCAAGTGAATGACAAAAATCAAATCAGTGCATGGTTAACGCTGACCACAAAATCGTTGGTGAGTAATTTTGACAGTATTGCTTTGTTGAAGTTGGCATTTGAACAACTTCGTTTTGACGAAAAAGATCGCATTGTTGAGTTATTGCAACAACGTAAAACCCGTTGGGCATCACGTCTTTCAGGTTCAGGCCACAGTTATGCTATGCAAATTGCGGGGCGTAACCACAGTGCTTTGGCAAAACGTGATTATCACAACACGGGCTTAGGTGCATTAAACTGGTTAGGCGATCTAGTCAGCCTTATTGAAAAAGATGCAGCAGCTTATGATGATTTGATCAATGAATTAAAAGTGATTCATTTAAAACTTTTACAAGCACCAAAACAGTTCTTACTGGTTTGTGAAGAACATCAGTCAGACCGTTTGGTTGAAGAAGTTCAAAATGTGTGGGACAAGTTAGCCATTCCTCAACACATTGTGAGTTTGAAAATGGCTGAGCAGATCGATACCGATGCAGATGAGGCGTGGTTAATTCAAGCCAATGTTCAATTCTGTTCATCGGCTTATCAAGCTGTTGAGGTGTCACATCCAGATGCTGCACCGCTGATGGTACTGGCAGCGTACTTGCGTAATGGTTTCTTACACAGTGCAATTCGTGAAAAAGGTGGGGCTTATGGTGGTGGCGCAAGCTATGACGGCAATGCATGTTCATTCCGCTTCTATAGCTATCGTGACCCGCGTTTGGCTGAAACCTTCAATGACTTTGAAGCCAGTGTGCAATGGTTGCTCAATACTGAGCAAAAGCCTCATCAGCTTGAAGAAGCAATTTTAGGTTTGATTGCGGGTATGGACAAACCAGGTTCACCAGCGGGTGAAGCGATTACGGCATGTTATGCACTTTTACATGCACGTACATCAGCCTTCCGTAAGCAGTTACGTAGCCGTCTTTTGGCTGTGAGTTTAGAGGACTTGCAACGTGTGGCGGTACAATACTTGCTTGAACAAAAACCAACGAAAGCCGTGGTTGCACCTATGGCGAAGCGTGATACTTTAATTGAGTTAGGTTTTAGTATTCAACAAGTTCAGTAAAACAATAAGAGGGTCATATGGCGTTCAAATCATTTGAGCGTTCAACTTTAGTACTGAGCATGACTGTGCTCAGTACTTTGGGTGTCGCTAAAACACATGCACAAATTTCCGAAGTACCTGCAACTCCTGCAACAGCCGAGGCATGTGTTGCATTAGCATCTAATGCAGACCGTTTGGCTTGTTATGATGCATTATTCAAAATTCCTGAAGCAGTAAAGCCGCGCATTGTTTCTGAGCAACGTGCAGCCATGGAAATTGCGCCAGAACCTGAAAATATCACAGGGAAGATTGCACAAGGTGTGAGCTCTGTTTTCGCTTCTGAAGGTCCTAAAATATCCCCGAATTTATCTTTAATGGATAGCCGTTGGGAGCTTTCACCCGAAAGTAAATTAGGGACTTGGAATATTCGTGCTTATCAACCTGTGTACTTAATGCCTGGTTTTTGGACGACAGATAAAAATGAACGTCCATCGAGCCCAAATGAAAACAATACTGTAAATGCCGATCGAGAGCAAAACCTGAAGTCGATGGAAGCGAAATTTCAACTGTCTTTAAAAACCAAAGCTGTGGAAAACCTATTTGGGGACAATGGCGATGTTTGGTTAGGTTATACCCAGTCTTCTCGTTGGCAGCTTTATAATAGTGATGAATCACGTCCGTTCCGTGAAACGAACTATGAGCCTGAAGCCAGTTTGGTTTTCCGTACCAATTATGAATTGTTGGGTTTAAATGGTCGCTTACTGGGATTAACTTTCAACCATCAGTCTAATGGTCGTTCCGATCCGCTGTCGCGTAGTTGGAACCGTGTCATGTTGAATGTGGGTTTTGAAAGAGACAACTTTGCGCTCATGCTGCGCCCTTGGTACCGTCTAGACGAAGATGCAGGTGATGATAATAACCCTGATATTAAGGATTATGTCGGACGGGGTGACTTAACAGCATTCTACCGTTGGAATGAACATGATTTTTCACTCATGCTTCGCCATAGTTTAAAAGGTGGCGATGATTCACGTGGTGCTGCACAGTTTGACTGGGCTTTCCCTATTTCAGGGAAGTTGCGTGGCCATTTGCAGTTATTTGATGGTTATGGCGAAAGCTTAATTGATTATAACCACCGAGCGACCTACGTAGGCTTGGGCGTGTCCTTAATGAATTGGTACTAATTTAGAGACATAAAAAAACCACGTATCAAACGTGGTTTTTTTATGTTTAAGTTTTAGTGTTTTAACCAATTTGAATATCGGCAGTTGGGTGCTTTAGACGGCTCTTTTTCGGCGTAGCTATCAGGTAGGCCAGCGTTAATGGACCTAAACGACCTGCAAACATCAAGAGCATCAGGATAAATAAACTTGCAGATTGAAGTTCACCCGTGATGCCACGTGACAAACCGACAGTACAAGCAGCGGAAATGGCTTCAAATAACAAATCCATAAACTGATGATTAGGTTCAATTAAAGATAAACTAAAGATGCCTAAGAAAATAAGTGCTGCGGTAATAGAGACAACAGCCATCGCCTTAAAAGAGGTTTTTTGAGAAACAGAGTGATTGAACACACGAATTTCATCTTCGCGTCGAAGGAAGCTAATCACGCTGAGTAAAACAATAATAAAAGTACCTACTTTAATCCCACCTGCGGTACTCATCGAGCCTCCCCCAATGAACATCAGTAACATGGTCACGAGGGTCGAGGCATCTTTCATTTGTGCCAAATCGAGGCTGTTAAAACCCGATGAACGAGGCACGGTGGCATGGAACCATGCATTTAAAGCTTGGTCACCTAAGCTCATTGGCGCTAAAGTGAGGGGATTGTTCGATTCAATTGCCCATAAAAGAACAAAAGCAATCAGGTTCAAGCCTGCAATGGTGGATAAAATCAGTTTGCTATTGGTACTTAAGCCTTTCCAACGTTTGCTGCGTTTAATGTCCATTAGCACCACAAAACCTGTCCCACCAATGATGTATAGCATACTGATGGTAAAGGTAATGAGATACTGGCCCGAGAAGCTCATTAGACTGTTGGGAAACAGTGAAAAGCCACCATTGTTAAATGCGGATACACTGTAAAAAGCCGCATAAAACAGAGCTTGATTGAAGTTGTAATCTTCTAACCATGCAATGGTCAAAATAACCGTGCCGATCGCTTCAAAAAATAAGGAATACAGCAGTACCCCTTTAATGGTGAAAGACACTTTGGATAAGCTGGTTTGACCAATGGTCTCTTGCGCCATGATTTGTTGCTTTAAACCGAGTTTGGTCGACAGACTCAGTGCGGCTAAAATTGCAAAAGTCATAAAGCCTAAGCCACCAATTTGAATCAGTAGCATGATGATGATTTTACCTGTTACGGTAAAAGTTTCACCGACATTCACCACAGACAGTCCCGTAATGGTGACTGCTGAGCTGGCGGTGAACAAAGAGTTAATCCAACTGAGTTCACCGTAGTGTGAAATGGGTAACTTTAATAATAGAGTCCCAATAATAATAAAGCTCAAAAAACCCAAAGCCAGCAGGCTGGGCGGGCTTAAATTAATGGTGCTGTTTTTGGGGGTTTGCCATTCTTTGACTTTTTTCATGATTTGAACCGTGCTGAAAGACGACGTAATGTTTCAACTAAACCTTCAACAACTAGAATATCACCCACTTGTAAAATTAAATTGGGGTCAATGCTGTACAAAACTTCTTTGCCACGTTTATGGAGTAATGTTTTCACATCAGGTGCTTGATCCATCAGTTGGCGGAAGCGAGTCCCTTGTAGTTTTTCATCAATTTCAATTTTGACGATATAGTGATTATCTTCAAGCGCCATATAGCGACTGACCATGGGGTAGCATAAAGACTGCGCAATCCGTACGCCCATGTCCTCTTCAGGGTGAATAATTTTACTAATCCCTAAATGGCTTAAAATCATATGGTGCGACTTTGATTTGGCTTTGACCCAAATTTTTTCAACCCCAATATTTTTGAGGTGCAGCACACACAAAATACTGGCTTCAATATTTTCACCAATTGCGACCACCACGGCATCGCAGTTTTTAATATTTAATTCATCGAGGACATGTTCATCTGTTGCGTCGGCGATGACAGCATGGGTCACCTGCTCAGAAATATTTTCAACATATTTTTTTTCACTATCGATACCAATGACATCATGTCCCAGTTCAATGAGTTGAGTTGCAACTGTGGCTCCAAAGCTTCCTAAACCAATCACTGCAAATTGTGCCATGTCATCTTTCCTTTAAATTTTTTTATACGTCGATTGTTAACGAATGTTGTGCCAAATTTCACAAGATGTCATCTTTATACAGACACGCTATTTTCGATCAACCGCGCTTTGCCTTATACCAATATATCACTCATCCAAAGGAGTATATAAATGCGGAAGACACTGTATGAATCCCTGAGGGTCGCGTTTCCAGAATTGAATGATACCGCAATTCCAGAAGAACAAGATGAGTTCGAGCACTTTGTACGTTGGTTGAATAGCTATTATTCAAACATTCAAAAAATAGAACTCGATGATTTTCGACAAAATGGTATTGATGAATGCCATCGATTTCAACAATTAGGTATTGACTTAGACGAGCTGAAAAACCAAATCAATGATGATATGGCGTCTTATTATCAAATGTATGACAGTGAGGAAGAAGAAACCTCAGACATGCATGGTTATGATTTTGAATTTAGTTTTGATGTCATTTTTAACCACATTAAAATTTTTATTGAGCCTTATGAACTCAGTTTACTGGTTATCGAGCGGGAGAATCCCTATTGGCTGTTGGTACCGCATAATGATGAACTGATCGACAGGATTATTGTCACGTATAACCACACGTTTGGTGATGAAGAGCCGATGCAGCTCATAGAATAAAACCGCCTCGAAGGGCGGTTTTATGTATGTATTGAATCTTTTATTTTAAGAAACGTTGATAACCTAGGTTATTGGTAATTTCTTCATATGGATACGAAATACTTTCTAAAGTTTCAATCAAACCATCTGGGTTTTGTTTCGCATCACTTGCTTCTAAACCGACGAGGACACGACCTTCCGCTGCACCGTGGTTACGGTAGTGGAATAGGGTAATGTTATGTGTAGGGCCAAGGCGTTCGAGGAACATTAACAGTGCACCTGGACGTTCAGGGAACTCAACACGGAACAAACGCTCATTTTCAAGGTCTGCATGCCCACCAATCAGATAGCGAATATGCAGTTTTGCTACTTCATCATCAGACAAGTCATCGACATCGAACTGAGTTTTGAGTGCTTCAAAAATATCATGACGCTCTTTTTCACCGCCTTTTAAGCTAATGCCGACAAAGACTTGCGCTGCACTGGCATCACTCGCACGGTAGTTAAACTCGGTGATATTACGGCCCTGTAGCGCTCGGCAGAAATTCAGGAATGAACCTTTTTTCTCTGGAATGGTCACAGCAAAAATAGCTTCTTTACGTTCACCCAATTCAGTGCGTTCTGCAATATAGCGTAAACGGTCAAAGTTCATGTTTGCACCACATACAATTGAGACGATGTTTTGCCCAATCAGCTCGTGAGTTTCAACATATTTTTTAATCCCTGCCAAGGCCATCGCACCCGATGGTTCAACGATGCTACGACATTCATCATAGGTGTCTTTAATGGCGGCACAAATTTCGTCGGTATTGACTAAAACCACTTCACGCTCAACAATCGGGCCTGAGTTATCCGACTTTTGTAGTTGAATCACTTCAAATGGTTTTTCACCAATCTGTGCCACAGCCGTACCGTCGGCAAATAAGCCGACTTGAGGCAGTACTACGCGTTCACCTGCTTCAAATGCGGCTTTTAAACAAGCAGATTCGTCATATTCAACAGGAATGACTTTGACATGTGGTGCAACATCGCCTAAGTAGGCTGCTACACCAGCAATTAAACCGCCACCACCAACAGCGACGAAGACATAGTCGACATCGCGCCATTGGCGCAAAATTTCATTGCCAATCGTGCCTTGACCTGCCATCACCAGTTCATCGTCATAGGGTGGAATAAAGCTCATACCATCTTCTGCAGCACGTTGAATTGCGTATTTGTTTGCAACATCAAAAGAGTCGCCATGGAGAACCACTTCACCGCCTAAGCGTTTGACTGCCTGAACTTTAATATCTGGGGTGGTTTTTGGCATCACAATAATGGCACGAATCCCGAGTTTTTTACCTGACAGTGCTACGCCTTGGGCATGGTTGCCAGCAGATGCGGTAATCACGCCACGTTCAAGTTGAGCTCTAGGAAGTTGGCTAATGCGGTTATAGGCACCGCGCAGCTTAAATGAAAAGACGGGTTGTAAGTCTTCGCGCTTAAAACGAATGTTGTTATTGAGTTTCTCACTAATTCGAGGTGCCGCTTCGAGTGGAGTTTCGATTGCAACATCGTAGACTGTTGCTTGTAATATTTGTCGAACCAAACGAGACAGCATGTTAATTTCCCATTTAACAGTTTAAAATAGAGGATCATTGTAACAAACCCCTGTACATTTGGGCTGTAAAATCAGCAACAAATGTCAAAAAATAGTTGAGCCAAATTATGAGTCTGTATGCTACCCAAGATGAAAAAAAGCAAGTTGCTGCAAAAGCTGCCTTAAAGCACTTACCTAAAGGTGGCATTTTAGGGGTGGGTACAGGCAGCACCGTGAATTTCTTAATTGAACTTTTACCAGAGCTTCAGCTTGAAGCAGCTGTGGCAAGTTCAGAAGCAACGGCTGAGCGTTTAAAGAGATTAGGCATTGAAGTGGTTGATATGAACTCTGTCGGCGGTTTAGATGCCTATGTCGATGGTGCAGACGAAATTGACCGTCATATGCATATGATCAAAGGCGGTGGCGCCGCACTTACTCGCGAGAAAATTGTGGCTTCAATTGCGAGAAAATTTGTTTGTATCGTAGATGATTCTAAGTGGGTTGATCAATTGGGGCGTGACTTCCCACTTCCGATTGAAGTGATTCCAATGGCTCGTTCAGCTGTGGCACGTAAAATTGTAGCGCTCGGTGGTGATCCTGCTTACCGTGAAGGCGTGGTGACGGATAACGGTAACGTGATTTTAGACGTCTATAACCTGAACATCTTAAATGCGCTTGAGCTTGAAAAAACCATTAACGACATTCCAGGTGTAGTGTGTAATGGTATTTTTGCAATCAATAAAGCAGATGTGGCAGTTGTTGCAACAGACAGCGGTATTGAAGAACGTACCGCTGTTTAATTTTAAATCTTCCCTAAGCCCTTCTTTGAAAAAGAGGGGCTAAAAGCAAAAACATTTTTATCTTATGTTTTTCTCCCTCCTTTCAAAAGGAGGGCCGGGGAGGATGATTCAATAAAAGAATAATATTAATGACCTTAGCAGACCTACCTGAAATTCAAATCACCCATCATGCACGTGCGACCCGGTTACGACTTCGTGTTGAACCAACTCAAATTCGTTTAACCGTGCCTAAATTTTGTAGCAAACGGCAAATTCAGGATTTTTTAAATCAATCTGAACAGTGGATGGTTGAAACGTGGCTGAAGCAACAAGCCAGTCTGCTACAGATAGCTCAAACCCTTCCCATAGAGTTGCGGTTATTTAATCGCCAAAATGCTTTAACGGTGAGCTATAAAACACAAAAAAATGCATATATTTTGGATGAGTACAATCACCAGCTTTGGATCAGTGACCGTCAGCCTGAAAGTTATTTAAAATCTTTTGTGATTGCATATGCCAAACAGCACTTGCCTGTTTATTTGCAACAGATTAGTCATGAAACTGGTTTAAAATTTGCACAATGTTCAATTCGCCAACCCAAGACCCGCTGGGGGAGTTGTAGTGCCAAACACGACATCATGCTTAACAGTGCTTTAGTGTTGTTTCCTGAAGCCATTACCCGTTATGTCTGTGTGCATGAACTCGCACATACGCAACATTTTGATCATAGTGCACGTTTTTGGGCGGAAGTTGCCAAATATGATGCCGCTTTTCAACAGCATCGAAAAACCTTAAAAACAACCGCATTGCCGTATTGGTGGACAAGCGCTTAAAGTTAATTTTACGTGCAGAATTTAAAAATAATTTCTTCTGATTGATTGAGCGTTAGCCAAAAAATGCTCTAAACTTCATGATCTAAGGTAAACATTCCTCAATTTCAGTCCAAAGACCTCAAATGTGAATTTTACAGATATCCACTATTTTATATTAATTGTTCCAGCTTGCCTGATTTTAATGGGAAGCTTGCTTTTAATATGTCATTTTGCTTTTAGGGCTCCCTCATATTTATTGTGGCTCGGGCTTGGATATATTGTGCCTTCGTTTTCTGTGGCGGCACAAAGTTTTATGTCGAATAAGCAGTTGGCTTTGTCGGCACCCATTTTAGGCAGTATGTATTTGTTTGGTGCATGGGCCAGCGCTTATGCCATGGGCTTAAGAAAGAATACCAATGCACGTCCATATTGGTGTCTTGCCTTGGTCGTGATGGCTTTATTTTCACTCAGTTATTATTCCTATGTAGATGATCAACTGTGGATCAGAATGCTGATTTTGAACATTTCAATTGCATTGGTTGAGTCTTTGGTTTTGTTTTCAATGTTTAAACATTATCAAGGGATTGATTTGCTCAATAAAATAGTCGACTTTTCCTACTTGTTTATTGTGCTGTATACCTTTGTTCGCGGAATCATTATTTTTCTCTTTTTAAGAAATATCGAAGCAGATATGCTAGCAAACTCAGTTTGGTGGCTGATGATGCTTGCTGCGAGCATTATCTTGAGTATGTGGTTTGCAATAGTGCTGCTCGGAACCTTGGTGCGCGATATTATCCATCAACTCAATGATGAGCGGCTAAGAGATCCGCTAACACATTTATTCAATCGACGTGGCTTTAACGAAGCCGCTAAACGAAAGTTGCATCAGCTCTCTAAACAGTCTTATTTCTTGCTCATGTGTGATATTGACCATTTTAAGAAAATTAATGACACCTATGGGCATTTGGTGGGTGATCAAATTTTACAACAAGTTGGGCAAATTATTGGGCAAAACGTCCGTGATCATGACTTAGTGGGGCGTTTTGGCGGGGAAGAGTTCATTGTCTTATTGCAAATTGATGACCCCACGCTGGCTTATAACATTGCCAATCGTATTCGTTTAGGTATTGCCGATGCACGATTATCCTCAAAAAGTATTGCCGTGACAGCAAGTTTTGGACTGGCTGCAGTACATCATTCCAACTTAAAATATGCCATACAAGCTGCCGATCAATTATTATATCAGGCGAAACATTCGGGACGAAATCAGATTGGTTTTGAGCCTGCACAGAGTATATTGGATGTGTCTCATTAGGTGTCGATAGCACTAAAAACGCATAAATTCCAAGTAAAACAGTTTAGAAAGCAGAAACTTCCTGTCATACTAGGCAGTTACGAAATGGACAGTTTAAGTTTGAGGTAATACACGTGATTTCAGTTGGTATTGTCGGCGGTACAGGTTATACAGGCGTTGAATTGTTGCGTCTTTTACTACGACACCCAAATGTGCAAGTAAGCGTATTAACATCGCGTACAGAAGACGGTCGCCGTGTAGATGATATGTTCCCAAGCCTACGTGGACATACCGAACTTAAATATTCAGATTTGAATATTGATGAACTGAAAAAATGTGATGTGGTGTTCTTTGCGACACCGCATGGCGTTGCCATGAAGCATGCTGAAGAGTTGGTGGCTGCAAATACTAAAGTGATTGACCTTGCCGCAGACTTTCGTTTACAAGATTTAGAACAGTTTGAAAAATGGTATGGTATGCAACATGCGTGCCCTGAACTGTTGAAAGACTCGGTTTATGGTTTGTCAGAATTAAACCGTGAGCAGATTAAAGAAGCCAATGTCATTGGTAACCCTGGTTGTTATCCAACGACAGTACAACTGGGTTTAGCGCCGTTATTTAAGCAAAACGACACATTAGTTAAACCTGAAAGTATTATTATTGATGCAAAATCGGGTGTGTCTGGTGCAGGCCGAAAAGCCAGCCTTGGGATGATCTATTCTGAAAATGCTGATAATTTCAAAGCCTATGGCGTTGCAGGTCACCGTCATCATCCTGAAATTGTGGAAGCGTTGGAAAATATTTCAGGCTTAAAAGAGGTATTTAACCACATTTTATTTGTCCCGCATTTGGTGCCAATGATTCGTGGCATGCTGAGCACGATTTATGTGGACTTAACCGATGCGGGTGAAGCTGCTGATTTGCAAAGTTTATATGAACAGTTTTATGCCAATGAAGCTTTTGTCGATGTGATGCCTGCGGGAAGTTCACCAGAGACGCGTTCTGTGCGGGGTGCAAATCAACTGCGTATTGCGCTGTATAAACCACAACCAAAAAAACTAGTGGTCATTTCAGTACAAGACAATTTGGTTAAAGGTGCAGCAGGTCAGGCCGTTCAAAACATGAACTTAATGTTTGAATTTGCTGAAACTGCAGGCTTAGACGGAATTGGTTTATTACCATAAAAAACGTTTTAGAACTTCACACACATTTAGATTTCGATTTAAATGTGTGTTTTGAATTGAATCAAAATAAGAGATGACGATGCCGAACACTGACACAAATATGACGTCACAACAGCCTGAACCTGCAAAGCCGTTTTTACAGACCAATAAGCCCTTGGCAATTGGTGCTGCAATATTGATGGTTGCAAGTGGACTATTGGGCTATACCGTCGGACATCGTCAAGGTTTAACGGTGGTAGGTTTTGATGCGGATGCTGAGCAACTGGTTGAAGTGGTACAAAAGCAAAAGACCAGTCTGGATGCTTTAAATAAAAACTACAATGTTGCTGTTCAGGAGCGTGACGTTGCTGTGACCAATTCAAATGAGCTGTATTTGTCGTTGCAAAAAGCTCTAGATCAACAAGCGCAATCTGAAACCACGGCTGTGATTTACCGTGAGGTTTTGCGTCAACGCGGCGGTATTCCACTGGCTGTGCAGCATATTGCGATTAAACCTTTGCCTGAAAATGCATTTGAATATCAACTCGATTTGGTTCAAGTCAGTCCATCTAAACGTGCAGCTTCAGGTACAGTTGAACTCCGACTCATTCGTGGTACAGAGGTTTTAGTTGTGCCTCTTGAAGACAAAAACTTTAACTTTGAAAACTATGAGCGTTTAACAGGGCGTTGGACGATGCCTAAAGGCTTTACGCCACAGTTTATCGAAGTCCGTTTAACAGGTAGCACACCAGTGACACGACGCTTTAGTTGGTCACGTGGTGAGGCCGTAGAAAGTCAATCTGCATTTGTCTCTGAAATCCCTCAGGCTGAGGCAAATGCACAATAATTGTGAATTGTAAGTTTATGGGTATCTCTAAGCGTTCAACGTGTTTAAATGAAATCAAGCAGTCTTTTCATGAATCTGGCTATGTCGACTGGCATATCAGCCCGCGCTTGAGCAATGATGAACCGAATGAAGAAGAAAATGGGGATGTCGCTGTCCAAACTGCGCCACCAGAACTTAAGCGTCCGCCACTCTATGCTGTCGTTTTAATGAACGATGACTACACCCCAATGGACTTTGTTATTGAAATTTTACAACAATACTTTGCTTTGAATCTTGACCAAGCCACTCAAGTAATGCTAACTGTACATTATGAAGGAAAAGGTGTTGCAGGCGTTTACCCGAGAGACATCGCGGAAACAAAAGCAAACCAAGTCAATAATTACGCTCGGTCTCAAGGTCATCCTTTACTTTGTCAGATTGAGCCGAAAGATTAAGGGGGTTCCATGCTCAGTCGTCAATTAGAAGTATCCTTACGTTTGGCTGTTAGTATGGCTCGACAAAAGAGACATGAATTCCTAACCGTTGAACATTTATTATTGGCTTTACTCGATAATGATTCGGCCGTAAATGCATTGAAAGCCTGTGGTGCAGATATTATTGTGCTTCGTAAAGAGCTTGAAGAATATGTAGAGCAGCACACTCCTAAGCTGGGCGAAAACAGTGACCAAGCTCCGCATCCAACTGAAAGTTTTGACCGTATCTTACAACGTGCAATTTTTCATGTGCAATCAAGCGGTGGTGATCGTACAGTTGAAGGTGCAGACATTTTAGTTGCAATGTACTCTGAACGTGACTCTTTTGCAGTCTACCTCTTGAAACGTCATCAAATTAACCGCTTAACTCTGACACAATACTTGGCCCACGGCACACGTAAAGATGAAGTGCAAGTGGAAGAAGAAATAGAAGATCTTGATGGTGAATCTGCTAGTTCAAGCAACGCAGGTCCTTTAGAGCTGTATACAACCAACTTAAATGTTGAGGCACAAAAGGGTAAAACAGATCCTTTAATTGGTCGTGAAAAAGAAATTGAACGTGCTGCGCAAATTCTATGCCGTCGCCGTAAAAATAACCCGTTATTGGTTGGTGATCCTGGCGTCGGTAAAACATCGATTGCTGAAGGTTTAGCTTGGCTCATTGTCAATGGTAAAGCGCCGAAACCATTGGCAAATGCTGAAGTGTATAGCTTGGACATTGGTGCTTTGGTAGCAGGAACCAAATACCGTGGTGACTTTGAAAAACGTTTAAAACAGCTTTTGAACGCATTGAAAAAGAAACCAGAAGCAGTTTTGTTTATTGATGAAATCCACATGATTATTGGTGCAGGCTCAAGTATGGGCAGCACAATGGATGCATCAAACTTGATTAAACCCGCTTTGGCCAATGGCTCATTGCGCTGCATTGGTTCAACCACATTCCAAGAATACCGCCAAGTCTTTGAAAAAGATCATGCATTGTCACGCCGTTTCCAAAAAATTGATGTCAATGAGCCATCTATTTCAGAAACGATTGATATTTTACGCGGTTTGAAGAGCAAGTTTGAAGATTTCCATCATGTTAAATATGATGACAAAGCTTTAATTTCTGCGGTTGAGCTGTCTGCGAAGTTCATTAATGACCGTTTCTTGCCGGATAAAGCCATTGATGTCATTGATGAAGCAGGGGCGCAACGTCGTCTGAAAGCTGAGCAAGATGACACCTTGATTACCGTGGAAAATATTGAAGATATCGTGTCGAAAATTGCACGTATTCCACCAAAAACTGTGTCTAAAGATGACAAGACCGTTCTTGAAAATCTTGAGCGTGATTTAAAACGTGTGGTCTTTGGTCAAGATGAAGCCATTGAAGCTTTAGGCTCAGCAATTAAACTGTCGCGTGCAGGCTTAAAATCGCCAGATAAGCCTGTGGGTAGTTTTGTTTTTGCAGGCCCAACTGGGGTAGGTAAAACAGAAGTCACCAAGCAGCTTGCGAAATTACTGGGTGTTGAGCTGGTTCGCTTCGATATGTCAGAGTATATGGAGCGCCATGCAGTTTCACGTTTGATTGGTGCGCCTCCAGGTTATGTCGGCTTTGACCAAGGTGGTCTGTTGACCGATGCGATTCATAAAAATCCGCACTGTGTATTATTGCTAGATGAGATTGAAAAAGCGCATCCAGACGTATTCAACTTATTGCTACAAATCATGGATCATGGTTCATTGACCGATAACAATGGTCGTAAATCAGACTTCCGTAATGTGGTATTGGTCTTGACCACAAATATTGGCGCAGAAAGTATTTCTCGCGTGAGTATTGGCTTCATGGATCAAGACAACAGTAATGATAACCAAGATGCGATGAAGAAAGCGTTTTCTCCAGAGTTCCGTAACCGTTTAGACAGCGTGATTCAGTTTAAAGCTTTACCAACGACAGTAATTGAAAATGTGGTGGATAAGTTCTTAACTGAACTACAAGCGCAACTGGATGAGAAAAAAGTCATTCTAGAAGTGGATCAAAGTGCGCGTGAGTGGATGGCTGAAAATGGCTATGACCGTTTAATGGGCGCTCGCCCAATGCAACGACTCATCCAAGAGCATTTGAAAAAACCACTGGCTGAAATGATTCTATTTGGTGAGCTTGCAGAACATGGTGGCAATGTTGCGGTCTCTGTGAAGAATGAAAATGGTAAAGCGGTGGGTCTAAAACTTGAAGTTTTTGAAGACCAAACGGCTGAACCTGCTTAAGAATTGCTACATAATAAAAAACCCGTGTTCGCACGGGTTTTTTATTGAAAAAAGTATTTAACAGTTAGAAGTAATAAAAGTAGGTTGCATGGATATTCAATTGACGAAAGTTTTAAGTACATTTGTACTGTTTTTGGTAACCGCTGTGATGGAAATATTAGGCTGTTATTTCCCTTATTTGATTTTAAATCAGGGAAGAAGTCATTGGTTGTGGATTCCTACAGCCTTAGCGCTAGGTACTTTTGTATGGTTGTTGACCTTACATCCGGCTGCTTCGGGACGTATTTATGCCGCTTATGGCGGAATTTATATTTTTACCGCATTGCTATGGTTGCGTTATGTCGATCAAGTTTATTTATCCCGTTGGGACATAATGGGTGGGGCAGTGGTATTAATTGGTGCGGCCATGATTATCTTACAACCGCAAGGATTGGTTCGCTAAAGTAGAGAACCAATCGCTAGAAAGGTACTATTTGATACCACAATCTTTTTGCTTTAATTCTAAATCGTAGCTATTTTTCTCAGAGATGAGCTGTAATTTTACAATGTAGGGGTTATGGCGTTGATATTGATGCTCGAAGAAAATATTGCAGTTTTGCACAACATTCTTTTTAATCACTTTTTGAACTTCTTTCGCACCCAAATCCTGTTCAAACTGCGCAAAATCAGGGGTAATGATCAAGCCTTTAAGCTCGGTACGGTCTGCATATAGATTAAATTGTTCAATGATGGTGTTGTTATCAATTTCAATTGGGAGAGTTCGTGAGTCTTCTGCGGTTAATACAGTTAAAATCTCGTTCAGAGTTTCAGGCTGTTTAATTTTAAAATTTGCATCAATAATTTGTTTGGACTGTAAGTAGTCATCAAATTCTGAGGCTTGAACCTGAAAAAATGTAGAGCTTAGAATTGTAGCAAGGCACAGGCCAGTTTTTTTGAAATGCATGGAAAGTGTCGCTTATAAAAATTATGTTCCAATTATAGCTTTGCCCGTATAAAAAAAGCACCCTTAGGTGCTTTTCGTTGGAAAAATTACTTAATCTTTCTTGGTATTTTCATTGATTAAAAACTCAATCAATGCTTTTTGTGCATGTAAGCGGTTTTCAGCTTCATCCCAAACCACGGCATTTTTATGGTCGAGCATCTTTTCAGAAATTTCTTCGCCGCGATGTGCTGGTAAACAATGCATAAATAAACAATCAGGATGAGCAAGATCCATAAGACGTTCATTTACTTGATAGTCTGCAAACGCAGCTTCACGAATTTTTTGCTCTTCTTCTTGGCCCATGCTTGCCCATACATCGGTCACGATAAGGTCTGCATTTACGGCAGCATCTTCAGCTGAGTTAACTAGTTCAGCACAATGCGCAAATTCACTTAAAAATTCTACTTTGGGTTCATAACCTTTAGGCGCAGCAATTTTTAACTTAAAGCCCCACATATGCGCAGCTTCGATATATGAATTACACATGTTGTTGCCATCACCAATCCAGGCTACAGTTTTGCCTGCAATGGGCCCACGGTGTTCAACAAAAGTTTGAACATCTGCAAGTAGTTGGCAAGGGTGGTGATCATCGGTTAAAGCATTAATCACAGGAACTTTTGAATAAGAGGCAAAACGTTCAACGATGTCATGTCCAAAAGTACGGATCATCACAATATCCAACATGCTTGAAATCACGCGTGCTGAATCTTCAATCGGTTCACCACGACCCAATTGGGTGTCTCGTGGAGAGAGGAAAATTGCACTGCCACCAAACTGGCTCATGCCTGCTTCGAACGATACACGGGTACGAGTGCTCGATTTTTCAAAAATCATACCCATGACTTTACCAACAAACGGTTGGAAGACTTCGCTGTTGTGCTGTTTACGTTTTAGTTCGATACCGCGTTGCACAACTTGGTTCAGTTCTAAAGTAGATAAATCGCGTAAGGTAAGAAAGTGACGTTGAGCCATTGTTACTCCACAATAATTGCTGAAAACCGAAATAGGTATAGAACAACAATTAGTTGTTGGTTGGTGAAAAGAAAAAAGAGAGTCGATTAATATACTATATGCAAAGGAAATTGCAAAAAAACTAGACTTTTTGATGACCTGCTAAGAAACGATCTACACAATAATGAACATATTCTAGATTTTCTTGTTCATTTTCTTCAACATAGATGTTCATGAGTACTCGCCACTCTAACTCGCGCACAATGCCAAAAAAAAGCTGGGCAGAATAATTTGGATGTTCACATCGAATAATGCCTATTTCATCTGCTTTGCTTAAAACACAAGCCACGGCATCTTCAATATGTTTAGGCCCTTGTTTGTGAATATGAAAGGCTAACTGTGGATTACGTTGTACTTGTTCCATAATGAGTCTTAAAAAAGAGGCATTTTCTGGAAGCACAAGATGCGTTTGAATATTTAAAATAGTTTGTATTAAATAAACGCGCAAATTGTCCTTAGTGAAATCAAAAGGCATACAAATATCTTTAAAAAACAGTTCACGACGGTAGTCGCAAATTGCTGTAAAAAGACCGTCTTTATTTCCAAAATATTTGTAAATCGATGCTTTTGAACCACCCGCATGATTGACAATATCATCGAGTGAAACCGCATCGTAGCCATGTTGCAAAAACAACTCGTTTGCACTTAATAAAAATGCAAGACAGCGTTCATGACCTCGTTTTGTGTGAGGTATGTCACGTGTAAGGGGTTCTAGTTGAACTGAGTCGTGCATATAACTAACAACAGCCTAATAAATGTGGATCTCTGGTTGCTATCATAGCAAAAATATGCACACATTGTTGTTTTGGGGCTTATCTGTTTACCACTAAAGCCCAATGCATGGAAGAAAATTACACAATAAAAACGTGAACCATGGGACTAAAGTTTTAGAGTGATCATTCTAAAATGTCATAGCCAATTCAGTCATTATGGCTATACTCAAAACTCGAAAATTAAAGTAAATGCCGTGGAAAGGACGATGACAGAACAAAGATCTGCAGGCTTAAGATTTAGACAAGCACTGGAAGTGGAAAAACCATTACAAATTATCGGTACAGTCAATGCTTATGCAGCAATGATGGCGAAACAGGTGGGCTACAAGGCCATCTACCTTTCGGGTGCTGGTGTAGCCAACTACTCTTATGGATTGCCTGACTTAGGCATGACCAGTCTGGATAATGTTTTGGAAGATGTACGCCGCATTACCGAACGTGTAGACACCCCGTTACTGGTCGATATCGACACCGGTTGGGGTGGGGCATTTAACATTGCCCGCACTGTGAAACAAATGATTGCCGCAGGGGCAGCCGCAGTGCACATCGAAGACCAAGTAGCACAAAAACGCTGTGGCCACCGCCCAAATAAAGAAATCGTCACCCAACAAGAAATGGTTGACCGCGTAAAAGCCGCAGTTGATGCCAAAACCGATGCAAACTTTGTGGTGATGGCACGTACCGATGCCCTACAAAAAGAAGGCCTACAAGCGGTAATTGATCGTGCCTGTGCTTGTGTAGAAGCCGGTGCCGATGCGATCTTTGCTGAAGCAATGACTGACATTACCATGTACAAAACCGTCTGCGATGCAGTCGGTGTTCCAGTACTGGCGAACATCACCGAATTTGGCGATACCCCATACTACACCAAAGAACAACTGGCAGAACAAGGCATCTCGATGGTGCTGTATCCACTGTCACCGACCCGTGCCATGCAAAAGGCAGCACTGGAAGTCATGCATGCCATTCGCAATGACGGTACCCAAGTCAACGTCCTCGACAAAATGCAACAGCGCAAAGAACTCTACGAATTTCTCGATTACCACACCTTTGAAAACACATTAGACAAGCTGTTTAAACAGGAGAATTAAAAATGGCTGAAGGAAAAGTCCTCACAGGCGCAGGATTGCGCGGACAAGTCGCAGGAAAGACAGCACTATCAACCGTAGGCAAAAGCGGAGCAGGTCTAACCTACCGTGGTTATGACGTACAAGACTTAGCTGAAAACTGCCAGTTTGAAGAAGTGGCCTACCTGATCTTCTTTGGTGAACTACCAACAGCAGCACAGCTCACCGCTTACAAGGCTAAACTTAAATCACTGCGCCAACTGCCACAAGCACTTAAAGAAGTCCTTGAGCGTATCCCAGCAGATTCACACCCAATGGATGTGATGCGCACGGGCGTATCGATGCTGGGCAACCTAGAAACAGAACAATCTTTTGCAGAACAGCAAGATGTTGCAGACCGCATTCTTGCAACCCTTCCAGCAATCATTTGCTACTGGTACCGCTTTAGCCATGATGGCGTACGCATTGAAGAAAACACCGATGACGACTCAATCGGTGCTCAATTCTTACACCTGCTGCGTGGTGAAAAGCCAAATGAACTGCATGAACAAGTGATGAACGTATCACTGATCCTTTATGCAGAGCATGAATTCAACGCATCGACTTTCACCGCACGTGTATGCGCATCAACATTATCGGATATGCATTCATGTATTACCGGTGCAATTGGTTCACTACGTGGTCCATTGCACGGTGGAGCAAACGAAGCTGCGATGGAAATGATTGAAAACTGGACGTCACCTGAAGAAGCTGAGCGAGAAATGCTGGGCAAATTGGAACGTAAAGAAAAGATCATGGGCTTTGGACATGCAATCTACAAAGACAATGACCCACGTAATGGCATCATTAAAATCTGGTCTGAACGCTTAGCGAAAGACGTGGGTGACACGGTTCTTTATCCAGTATCAGTACGTTGTGAAGAAGTGATGTGGCGTGAGAAGAAACTATTCTGTAACGCAGACTTCTTCCATGCATCGGCTTACCACTTCATGGATATTGCGACCAAACTATTCACACCAATCTTCGTGATGAGCCGTGTGACAGGTTGGGCAGCACATGTGATGGAACAACGTGCAGACAATCGTATTATTCGCCCAAGTGCGGACTATACGGGTCCTGAACTGCGTAAAGTGGTGCCGATTGAAGAACGTTCAGCGGCTTAATATAAAGCTCTGATACATTATTAAAAAAAGCCTCTTCGGAGGCTTTTTTTATATGCAATTTTTTTGTTGATTTTTCTCAGGGGTTAATTCATATAAATATTTAATTTTAATGAAATAATAGATAATTAAAAGAAAAGAATTGCTATAATCGCGACCGTTTATTTCTTCATTTTTTATTGTAATTTACTTTATGAAACATAAGTTTTTGTGTGCATCAGCACTGTTTTTGGGGTTGTCTCATTCTGCTTTCGCCATGCCATTTGACCCACTTATTGGAACATGGAAAGTGATTGATGATCGGACAGGGTATTATATTTCAGATATTGTGATTCGTAAGAATTCTAAAACATCGCAATATAGCGCAGTGGTGACCAAGTACTATCCTTTGGCTGGAGCGCCTGTGAGTGATGTATGTAGTAAGTGTCAGGGTGGGCTTAAGGATAAACCGATTTTTGGTATGCAAGTGCTGAATGGCTTAATGGGTGATGTAACAGGTCAAAAATTCGCAAAAGGCCAATGGCTGAATCCTCAAGATGGTCGTGTGTATAACATCAATACTGCGCTGCTCAATGCAGGTAAAGATCAGATGAAGGTACAGGCCTCAGCAAAAGATGCGAAAGGTTTGAGCAACATGACATGGAAAAAGCTTTAAGTCTTTTGATTGTGTCGATAAAGTCATTGCACTTTCATAGTGCGGTGGCTTTTTTATGGATGAAAAAGCTGGAAGGGTATTTGCTAGACTTGTTGAATCCGTATAAAAAAGAAAAATTGCATTTCGGAGTGCATAGTCAAAGTAAATGTAGTCTATTCAATCGATGAGATGTACGCCCTGAAGAGAGATGATTAAGATTTGCTTAATTGATAATGATAACTATTATTATGTGTTAAGCTTCGGCATCTCATGGCTGTGTAGAGGGAAAATGACTCATCTTTATAGAAAGACTTTTACTACTGTGCTTTCGCGAATTTTTGGCTCGTTGTTGATTTTGGGTGCCAGTTTAAGTATTTATGCGAAACCTGAAATGAAACCTTTACCTGCCAATATTGCTGAAGTGGGGTCTGAGTATTACGATTTCAAAATTAAAGAGTTTGCATCCAAAGACCTACAAAAAACATATAAAGTGTGGTTAGGTATTCCAAAGACAGTACAGAAGACGCAGAACGCGTATGCATCGGTCTTTATGCTAGATGGGAACGCTGCGATGTCCCATCTGAATGAAGAAATACTTAAGTCTTTGTATGCAAATGATGCCCCTGTATTGGTTGCCATTGGTTATAAAACCAATTTGCCATTTGCCACAGCTTTTCGTTCACTCGACTATACTCCAGCAGATTTATTGACTGGGAAACCCGCCCAAGACCCAAGAAATCCAGAGCGGATGAGCGGGGGAAGTGCTGATTTTAGAAATGTGATTTTGAAGGATATCGCCCCTTGGGTTGAGCAGAATGTAAAGTTGGATGCGCAAAAAAGAGCGTTATGGGGGCATTCCTATGGCGGGCTTTTTGTGCTTGATAGCTTGCTCGATGGGCGTTATTTCAGCCATTTTTTTGCTGCAAGTCCATCACTTTCTTGGGCAGGTGAGCGCATGATGCAAAAAATTAGAGCCGTAAAATTAGTCAAAGAGCCACAAAAACATGTATGGCTGATGGAAGGTGATCTTTTAATACATACTGGTGCACAGCAAAGCGCTAATTTTGATGCAAATGGCATCAATAAAAATAGAGAAATTTTGTCTATATTCGATCAGCAGGGCGTAGAGTCTAAATTTTTAATCTATCCAAATCTAAAGCATGGTGAGGTGTTTAAAGCATCTTTATTGGATGTGCTTTCAAATAAATTGTATTGATGGTATTTAAATTATCCGAACATAACGAACATAAATAAAAGCCTGACCATATGATCAGGCTTTTATTTTACACAACCTTAAACAGGATTTTGTTCCAGTAGTACTTGGCCATATTGGGCGCGGAGTTCACGTTTTAGCATTTTACCCGTACCGCTCAGTGGAATACTGTCGACAAAGATCACACGGTCAGGGATCTGCCATTTCGCAATTTTGTCCGTATAGTAGTCTAAGACACCTTGTTCAGTGACCGTGCTATCGGGTTTCTTCACAGCGATGACAATAGGACGCTCATCCCATTTTGGATGTTCGGCCGCAATAACGGCTGCCATAAGAATGTCTGAATGTCCCATCGCAAGGTTTTCAAGTTCAACCGATGAAATCCATTCGCCGCCAGACTTAATTAAATCTTTAGAGCGGTCACTGATGCATAAGAAGCCGTCTTCATCTAAGGTTGCAATATCACCTGTGTCAAACCAGCCATCGGTCGTGAGTGCAGAGTCATCTTTGCCAAAGTAACTGTCAATAATCCAGTGCCCTTTAATTTGTAGATTTCCAATCTGCTCACCATCGCGGGCAATTTCATGGCTGCCTTTTTCTTCATCGGTAAGACGTAAATCCACGCCAAAAGGCGGACGGCCTTGAGATAGTCGCAGCTGGAAACGCTCTTGTTCAGAGAGCTGTTGATGTTTGGCTTTAAGCTGGTTGGCAGAACCGAGTGGGCTGGTTTCGGTCATGCCCCATGCATGGATGGTGTCGCAGTTATAGTCATTTTTAAAGGCCGCTAACATGGATGGTGGACATGCAGAACCACCGACAACGTTACGGTTCATACTTGCCAGTTGACTGCCTGTTTGTTTAGCTGCTGCCAGTAAACCTTGCCAAATTGTGGGTACACCCAAAGCCACAGTGACTTTATACGTATCAATCATGTTCACTAAACTTGGCCCATCTAAGCCTGGCCCTGGTAATACAACGGTACAACCGACCATAGCTGCTGCATAAGGTGTACCCCAAGCATTGACATGGAACATTGGCACTACAGGCAACATAATGTCATTTGCAGACAGATTAAGAGAGTCAGGTAGGCTGATGGCAAAACTATGCAATATGGTAGAGCGGTGGCTATATAGCACACCTTTTGGATTTCCCGTTGTGCCTGAGGTATAGCACAAAGAGCTTGCGGTTTGCTCATCAAAGCTTGGCCATGTGAATTGTTCAGACTCTTTGCTGACCAAGTCATCATAAAATTTCACATCGGCAATTTTTTCTGTAATAGCGTCATCTGCAGCATCTAAACAAATAAAGTGCTCTACATGGGGTAAATGGGCTTTCACCGCAGCAATGAGTGGCGCAAAGGTTTTATCAAATAACACCACACGGTCTTGGGCATCATTGATAATAAAAATCAGTTGTTCTGGAAATAAACGTGGGTTGATGGTATGGCAAATATAGCCACTGCCAGAGATCGCATACCAAGATTCTAGGTGACGATAATTGTTCCATGCGATGGTCGCCACGCGGTCACTTTGTGAAAGTCGTAAGCCTTTGAGTACATTGGCAAATCGCTTAGAGTTGGCTGCTACTTTGGCCCAGTTGGTTTCAGTGATACTGCCGTCTGTATTTTTAGAAATAATAGCTGTATCCGCATGGTAGCGTTCTGCGTGATCAATAAGATTGCTAATTAATAGCGGTTGAAACATCATACGTCCAAGCATGTATAAATATCCTTATCGTTGCTTTTTTATCAAACTCTTTATTGGTTGCTCGAAACATCTGTTTTGAGCATTGATTGTATTTTTATCCTAGCTTGATCCAAATTTAAATCAAGCATTGTTTCATTCTCAGCCGCATTTTTAAAAGCGATGTGAAGCAGAACGATAAGTAAATAAAAAGCATCATTTAAAAAAGTAAATGACCATTTATCACTTTATGTTGTTATTCGACAAAAGGCACTTGAAATTTATAAAAAGTATGTTTAAAACTGTGTATAGCTCATGAGATATGAGTTGTGGGTATTTCAGGAAGATATACCTATTTTAAGAAGCGAATTTTTAAAAAATCATTTACAGGAGTTAAAAATGCTTCAGTTGTTTAAAAAATTATTTTGCATCCACGTTTATGAATATGAACAAATGACTGAAATAGGGGAGCATATGGAATGCCGAAAGTGCGGTGATTCTAAAACCGAC
>NZ_JBUEBA010000002.1:1353115-1384222 GCF_058107045.1 Acinetobacter sp. AB03
ATCATCTTAAGAAAAAGTGAGCGTAGGCTCACTTTTTAATGCCTGTATTTTTTTATGGCTTAGTTCGACTGAATTGACGCAGAACGGCTTACAATAGCCGAATAACAGTGTTAGCGTATACAGATGATGACTAAAAATTTTCAAGCACAGACTTATATTGTCGATGATAATCTGAGTGATACCTTAAGTTGGCTGTGTCAGCATCAAGAGTGTTTTGATTCTTTTCACTATGACGCGATTCGCCAAACCTTAACCGTATGCCATGCCAATGGTGAAGATGAGATATTCCAAGGCGATTATCTGAATGCCAGTTATGGCATTTTAATTACTGCGCATAATTTTGCTCAGTCATCTGAAGGTTAAATAGATAGACATTAAAAAAGCCCCATATTGAAATAAGGGGCTTTTTTGTGCTTAGCAGATATTAAGTATCAGCTTGCCATGGCATCTAGACTGAGGTCTGCCACTGTTGGTTTTGGCTTTTCTGCCACTAAACCTAATTTGGTGAACAGTTGACGGTCTTTTCCTTCGCCTGCATTTGGTGTGGTCAGTAGTTTCTCACCTGAGAACAACGAGTTTGCACCCGCCATAAATGCAAGAGCTTGGTCTGAGTCAGAAAGTGCTTCACGACCTGCAGATAGGCGGATATAGCTGTGCGGCATGATAATGCGCGCAACTGCAATGGTACGAATCCATTCCGTCACATCGAGTTTTTCAACATCTGCCAGTGGCGTGCCTTCAATTGGAACCAACATGTTGATTGGCACAGATTCTGGGTGAATTGGCATGGTTGCAAGCTCTTGCAATAAACCAATACGGTCTTCTTTCTTTTCACCTAGACCAACGATACCACCGCTACACACTTTCATACCTGCTTGACGGACATATTCTAAGGTATTTAAACGGTCGTCAAAGGTACGTGTACTAATAATATGTGAATAATACTCGCGTGAAGTGTCGAGGTTATGGTTGTAATAATCTAAACCTGCATCTTTTAAACGTCCAGCTTGAGACTCATTCAGCATCCCTAAAGTCATGCAAGTCTCTAAACCAAGAGCTTTCACTTCTTTAACCATTTCTAGTACATAAGGCATGTCACGTTCATGTGGGTTACGCCAAGCTGCACCCATACAAAAACGAGATGAGCCTGAGGCTAAAGCTTCTTTGGCTTCTGAAATAACTTTGTCTACAGCAATTCGCTTTTCAGCTTCAAGTTTTGAGTCATAACGTGCTGACTGAGAACAATACTTACAGTCTTCAGGACATTTTCCTGTTTTAATCGACAATAAAGTGCTGACTTGAATGGTATTGGCTTGGAAATGTTGGCGATGTACGGTCTGCGCTTGAAAGACGAGATCAAGAAAAGGCTGATCATACAAAGCTTCGATTTCTTCACGCGTCCAATCATTGCGTAGGTTCATAATGGCGATCCATTTTTAATTCTAACTTGTATACATCATACATTTAACGTGCCAACTTAAAAGGCATTATTGCTCAGTTTTAATAGTATCTCCCGATTATGTTTTTAATTTTATCTTTTTATGAGATTGTAAAAATAGTTGCAAAGTTGAGCGATTTTTCGGAAATTTGGCCGCAAAATTCTATTTATTTAGATTTTGAGTTACACTGAAAATGCAGCTAAATAGATAAAATAAATAAAATTATGCAAGCAAATGGCTATTTGATTGAACTTTTATTGATTGAGTCTGTTTGAAGCAAGTATTAGTGCTTTTTCATCAGTTGCTCTTTGGTGGCCCAGTCAATATGGACTTGCACAATATCGTTAAGCTCTGGGCGAGAAGCTTGTAATTGCTGCAATATTTCATCTGAAAATGGTGCATTACCTAGACCAATCGCGACGTTACGCATAAAGCTTTGGTAGCCTGTACGACGTAGGGGACTCCCTTCTGTATTTGCCATAAAGGTGTTTTCATCCCATTGCCAAAGGTCAATCAGTTGAATGTCATCCAAGCCATGACGCGGGTTAAAATCATCAATTGGTGTGGTTTTGGCAAAGCTATTCCACGGGCAAATGAGCTGGCAGTCATCGCAACCAAACACACGGTTACCAATACCG
Organism: Acinetobacter sp. AB03; assembly: GCF_058107045.1. NCBI lineage: Bacteria > Pseudomonadati > Pseudomonadota > Gammaproteobacteria > Moraxellales > Moraxellaceae > Acinetobacter > Acinetobacter sp. AB03. The sequence continues at coordinate 1,355,193 of NZ_JBUEBA010000002.1, forward strand.
CGGCGTAGTTCTTCTGGAATAATGCCTTGAAACTCAATAGTTAAATAGGCAATGCATTTACGTGCATCTAATAAATAAGGCTCAACAATGGCTTGGGTCGGGCAAATATCAATACATGCGCTACATGAACCACAGTGTTTGGTGGTGGCTTGGTCAAAAGGTAGCTCTAAAGAGGTAAAGAGTTCGCCTAAGACAAAAAATGAGCCTGATGTTTTATGAATGAGTAAGGTGTGTTTACCGACCCAGCCCATGCCCGCATTTTCAGCCAATGATTTTTCAAAAATGGGTGCTGAGTCTGCAAATGGGCGAGATTCAAAATCACCAACTTTGGCTTTGATTTTCTGAGAAAGGGTCTTTAAACGCCCACGCATGACTTTGTGATAGTCACGTCCGCGTGCATAACGCGCAATGATGGCGCTATTTGGTGCAAAAGGCACAAGACGTGGTTCAGGAACGGCAACTAAATAATCCATACGCACACAAATAATGCTTTTGGTGCCCGGAACAAGCAGTGTTGGATCTGCGCGTTTTTCTAAGTTTTCAGCAAGAAAATGCATGTCACCATGATAACCAAGTTCTAAATATTTTTTAAAACGCGGCAATTCAGCTTGAGCATCTGGTTTGGCGATGACACAATCAGAAAACCCCAAAGCCAGTGCTTCAGCTTTAATCCAAGCCTTAAGCTGCTCTGGATCATATTGATCTACAGGGATTTTTGAGGAAGATGTGGATGTTGTCATAACCAAGAACAAAGGAAAAATCATGCATCAGCAAGTGTACCACAGCAGCGAGATTCAAGCATGGGAAGCGCGTTGGTTCGCGCAGCAAAATAGTGCTTATGGGTTGATGCAACAAGTCGCATGGGCAACAACTGAACAGATGCTGCCTAGGCTTAAACAGCAGCAGGTCAAAAGCGTTGCGGTGTGTTGTGGTCAAGGCAACAATGCAGGTGATGGTTACTTGATTGCATCGTATCTAGCAGTGCAAGGTTATGACGTTGAAATTTATGCAGCTGCTTTGGGAGAGTCTACTTCACTGCAACAAGCACATGCAGCAGCTGTGCAACAGGGGATAATGATTCATACCGGTTTTACTTTTCAACATTCATATGATGCCTATATTGATGCTTTGTTTGGCATTGGGTTAAACCGTGAACTGAGTTCAGACTGGCAAGCGGTCATTCGACAGATCAATAGACAAACAGGCTTAAAAATTGCCGTTGATATTCCAAGTGGTTTACAGGCCAACACGGGCCAAGCTTTACCTTGTGCAGTTATCGCCGATTATACTTTTACGGCTCTCGGCCTAAAGGTAGGTTTATTTACTGGACAGGGTAAAGCATTTTCAGGAGAGGTCACGCTTATTTCGCTACTTCCTGTAGACAGTGCTTTAAAACCTTTGGCTTCACTTGCTCCACAGCATGTGCAGCTTGTACCGCGTCAAGCCTTTGGACATAAAGGAAGTTATGGGCATGTACTGGTGATTGGGGGGCATGCACAGATGGGTGGTGCGGTGATATTAGCCGCAGAAGCAGCCTTTCATACGGGTGCAGGCAAGGTGACGGTGGTGTGTGATGCAAAACACCATACTGCGATTTTAGCCCGTGCACCGAATATTATGCTGCGTGATATTAACCAAATGTCCATACAAGAGCGTGAAGCGTTGGTGGCACATGTGGATGCAATCAGTTTTGGTATGGGCTTGGGAAGAGACTCGTGGGCTCAGCAGCAGTTTGATGCATGGTTTCCACTCATTCAAACCAGTGCTTTGCAGTTGGTATTAGATGCAGATGCTTTATGGTTTTTGGCTGAGAAGCCAGTAAAGCTTGGCAAACAGGTGTACGCAACACCGCATCCTGGCGAGGCAGCGACTTTGCTCGGTATTAGTACCTCAGCGGTGGAGTCTGACCGTATTGCCGCGATTTATGCTTTACAAAAAAAATATGCAGGACAATGGGTGCTGAAAGGTTCAGGAAGCTTGATTTTAGATACGCAACTCTGGATTTGTACCGCAGGTAATCCGGGGATGGGGACAGGTGGAATGGGTGATGTATTGGCAGGCATGATTGCCAGTTTAAAAGCACAGTTGCAAGATGACATTGCGTTACATCAAATTGTGATCTTGCATGCCCAAGCAGGTGACCTTTTGGCTCAGCAAGGTGAACGTGGTTTACAAGCGCAGCAAATGAGTCAGGCTATTTATACGGTCGTGAACCGAGAGCATACGGTATGAAAGCAGTAAAACTGACCATATCGGGAAAAGTTCAGGGTGTTGGATATCGACGTTGGTTTGCACAATATGCTGTTGCTTTAGGTTTAAAGGGTTATGTAATGAATTTGGATTCAGGTGCAGTTGAAGCGTTGCTTTTGGGTCATGATGGTGTGGTTGCCGAACTGGTGAATCGCGCTAAAGTCGGGCCAACTCATGCGGTAGTCACGGATGTGGTCATTGTAGAACTTGCTTCAGGACAGCAAACATTTACAGATTTTCAAATACGTCGCGAATGATCAAGTATGCAAAAATAAAAAAAGGGCGGAAGTTAAACTTTCGCCCTTTTTTTAAGATTGTTAAATCTTAGTGGTGGTGACCACCAGCACCGTGCGCATGGCCGTGCTGTAATTCTTCTTCAGTTGCATCGCGGATTTCTACGATTTCAACTTCGAAAGTTAAGTCTTGACCAGCAAGTGGGAAGTTCGCATCAACAATTACGTTTTCGCCTTCAACTGCTTTTACAGTTACGATTTGAACGCCATCATCAGTTTGAGCTTGGAACTGCATACCCGCTTGGATGTTGTCTACGCCTTGGAACATTTGCGCTGGAACTTCTTGAACGAGTTCAGGGTTGTATTCGCCATAACCTTCAGCAGCAGGAACAGTAACAGTGAATTTTTCACCTACAGTTTTGCCTAGCAATGCATTTTCTAAACCTGGGATGATGTTACCTGCGCCGTGCAAATATGCAAGTGGTTCACCTTGTGATTGGTCTAGCGTTTCGCCTTCAGCGTTAGTCAATTTGTAGTTGAAAGAAACCACGTGATCATTTGCGATAGCAGTCATGTTTTTCGTCCATTCATTTAGAATTTAAGGGGTATATCATAAAGTGAAAAGCAGCTTTTGTAGACTAAATTTAGCAAAAAAACTGCATTTTCCACGTTCTTATGGCGTTTTTTTATTAGTGGGGACGCATTTTTAGATTTCAATGCAATTTTATTTTCGGACCGACTTTTTTATTCATCAGGTCTTTTGCGGTCATCAGCCCAGCTTGGGTATAGCCATGTAAGGTGGCCTGATGGAGTCGATATAAAGAAACATACATGGTTTTTGCCAGCACGCCTTGCACATTGACTTGGCCCAGTAGTTCGCCGACAGCTTTATATTGACTGAGGGAAACCAAAGAGCCTTTGTCAGAAAATTTAAACATCGGCAAAGACTGATCACGAATGCGTGCTTTAAGCGCTCGAAGCAAAAAGGCCGCTTGTTGGCTCGCCACTTGAGCACGTGGGCCAAGGACTGGTTCATCGGCTGCGGGCTGGCAGTGGGCGCAATCACCAAAGGCAAAAATGTTGGGGTCGGAACGGGTTTGCAAAGTTGCATAGACTTTAAGACGTCCAATCGCATCTTTTTGAAAGCCTTCAAGCGCATTTAAAACGACAGGCGCTTTGATGCCCGCTGCCCAAACTTTAAGATCGGCATCGATTTGTGAGCCATTGGCAAAATAGACATGGTCTTTATCTAACTTGGCAACACGGTGATGGGTGAGGACTTCAACGCCAAGCTTTTCCAATTGGGTATGTGTGTGTGTTGCCATTTTAGTGGATAGGGCGGGAAGAATACGATCCGCTGCTTCAATCAAGGTCACTTTGACTTTATTTGGGTCAATTTTATTGAGACCGTATTTAAAAAAAGTACTTTTCGCATGGACCAATTCGGCTGCAAGCTCGACTCCTGTGGCACCTGCACCAATAATCGCAATATTTAGTGCGCGTGTTTCAGGGCGGTTTTGTGCATCTAAATACAAATGTAGAAGGTCTTGCTGGAAAATTTCAGCTTGCTGGCGACTGTCGAGGAAGTGGCAGTAATGTTTAGCACCTTCGGTCGAAAAGTCGTTAGAGGTCGAACCGACTGCTAGGACTAAGGTGTCGTAGTTGAGTTCAAACTGTGTGGTTTCCGTGCTTTGTTTGGCATATTGGCGTGCTTCAAGTTTTACTTGTTTATGTTCTTGGTCTAAGCCGACAAAACGACCCAAAACAAACTCATAGTGATGTTTAGACGCATGTGCAAAATAATTAATTTCTTCAACACTTGGGTTGAGTGTACCTGCCGCAATTTCGTGGAGTAAGGGTTTCCAGATGTGGGTGAGGTTTTGATCGACGAGGGTGATTTTCACCCACTTGGATTTTGCGAAGCTGTCACCGAGTTGCGTTGCTAACTCTAGACCACCAGCTCCACCGCCAATAATAACAATATGGTGTGGCACTTGTTCTGTTTGTACAGCCATATAAAGCAACCTATTTATTATTAAAAAAAAGAAGATGACATTGAATATGCCATCTTCTTGATTTATTGATAATTAGATTGTCTTACAAGTTACATAAAGTATAAAACTCGGAATACTGCTCGAACTTAACCGAGTGTATAGGTTTTTACTTTAGGTTCATCGCTTGATAAAAATGGAAACAAGCCTTTGAACCAAAACATTAGTCGCTGGAAAATATTGGCTTCTTCAATTTGTACATCTTCTTCAATGGTAAACGTTTGAATGAGCTGATTGTTTTGATAAACCTGCACTTTCGCCAGTTGCATCACTTCAGCCAGCGGAGCGGTCAGCTTGTTTTGTAACACTTCAATATTGAAATGCGTTTTTGTAGACTCTAATGGATCAATGCGTTGAATAGTGCCATTGCCTGTATTGAGCATAATGCGTTGGTTGGTCTGGTCAAAGGCATGTAAGTCAATGGCATATGGTTGCTCGTACAATGATGTGGTCACAATTTTCGGTTGCTTACTTTCCACTTTGAACATTTTCAATGTCGATTTGACTACAGGCAGTTCTGCGATAATTTGCTTATCTTTCAGTGCAACTTCATTGCGAGTATAGGTATAAGACAAATTCATGAGATTGTGAGCAACTTCAGCGCGTTTTGCTGCACTTTCTGTACCTAAAACGATGACCACCAAACGACGGTTTGGATTATCTGTATTCATGGTCGGGCGGTTTGCTGTCAGTGCTAAATTGTATCCCGCTGCTTTGGTATAACCTGTTTTTAAGCCATCTACTGTCGGGTCTTGTTTTAACAGAATATTGGTTGCACGGTGAAAGCGTTGGTTATAGCTAAAACTTTGCTGTTTTGAATAGTATAAATAGTCTGGCGTTTCATTCACTAAGGCTTGGCCTAATAGCGCTAAATCATGTGCGGTCGAATAGTGCTCTGGCATGGTGATACCCGCAGGGTTTTGGAAATGCGTTTCAGTCATTCCCAGTGCTTTGGCTTCTTGGTTCATTCGTGCAACAAAGTTTGGAATATCACCAGAGATGCGTTCCGCTAAAGTCACTGCTGCGTCGTTGGCAGACATGACCACTAAACCCGCTAAAAGCTGATCCACAGAAATCTGTTCACCTTGTTTTAAGTACATTTGGGACTCATCCCACATCACCGTACTGACCACAGGTGTTGCGGTAAGAATTTCGCTCTTATTGAGCTTCCCTGCATTAATTTCTTTGAGTGCAATATAAGCCACCATCATTTTGGTGAGCGAAGCGGGCGCACGTTGAACATGACTATTATGCTCTGCAATGACTTGCCCCGATTGGCTGTCAAAAACTGTCCAAGCTTGAGCTTCAACTGTTTCAGGAACAATGTTGAGCAATGCCGCTTGAGTGAAACTTGAACATAAGGCGAAGAGTGTAGCGATGAAGTAGATGACAGCTTTCAATGAAATTCCCTAACCAAGCCATTCCGTGACTTTTAAACTTAAAACAGCTGCAAATGCTATGCCTTTTTTACTTCAATGACCAGTCAAAAATGCAGACAAATGTGACTGTGACGCAAAACTGGCGTAAATAATGCTAAGCTAAGTTATAACTCATTTCATTTTATTTTGTATCGCCCATTATGTTGCATTATCAGATCGAATTTGACGATTATCGTCAACACCTTATACACGTGACTTTACGTTTTGTAGCAGACCCAACACAGGTACTTTCATTACCGACTTGGATTCCGGGTAGTTACCTCATTCGCGAGTTTTCAAAGCATATAGAGTCGGTTCGTGCTTATGATGAAGAAGGGCGTTTGTTAGAAATTCAAAAATTTGAAAAGAATAAATGGCGTCTTTTTAATACCGACCATGAATTGATTACGGTTGAGTATGATGCCTATGCCTATGCCTATGATCTGTCGGTGCGCGGTGCGTATGTAGATCAAACCCGTTTATATGTAAACCCCGCATGTGCTTGCTTAGGTTTGGAGGGTCAAGAGGACAAAGCAGTTGAAGTTGAATTGTTCCTTCCTGATGAGCTAAAACACTTCCAATTGGCCACCGGTATGGCTTCAAAAAGCCTTGTCAAAGGTCGTTTTACTTTAAAAGCCAAAAACTATGCCGAGCTAATTGATGCACCATTTGAGTTGGCAGAACAGACGCGCTTTAGTTTTGAAGCCAATGGCATTCCGCACGAGTTTGTGGTGTCAGGTAAACATGCCATGAATGCTGCACGTATGCAGCAAGACATTGAAAAAATCTGTGCAACAGAAATTTCAATGTTTGGCTCAGCGCCATTTTCAAACTACACCTTTATGACGATGGCGACAGCAAATAGTTATGGTGGTTTGGAGCATCCAAATTCAACCAGCTTGATTAGTCCACGTGAAGACTTACCAAAAGCTAACGAGCCTGAAGAGCCGTCTGAAGACTATCAACGTTTCTTAGGTTTATGTAGTCATGAATACTTCCACTCATGGTTGGTTAAATTCATTCGTCCTGAAAACTTTGTCAATTATGATCTAAATAAAGAAGGCTATACCTCTTTGCTTTGGATTTTTGAAGGTTTCACGTCTTATTATGATGACCTGATTTTGCTACGTAGTGGTGTGATTTCCCAAGCCTCATATATCAAACTACTCAAAACGCAGATTGATCGTTATTTACAAAACCCGGGTCGTTTTGTTCAGTCTGTGTCTGAGTCTAGCTTCGATGCATGGGTGAAATTTTACCGTCAGGATGAAAACTCGAACAATGCAGGCACCAGCTATTACAACAAAGGCTGTTTGGTTGCCCTATGTTTAGACTTAGGTTTGCGCTTACGTGGTTCAAGCCTAGACGCGCTTATGCGTAAACTTTATGAGAACGCGCAAAAGGGCATACAAGTACATGAGCGTACGATTGTAGAGCTGTGTAATGAGCTGACGGGTGATAACTGGATTGAGCAAATCAATCACTTAATTAACACCACCGATGAGTTGCCGCTGGATCAACTTTTCCCTGAGTTTGGTTTAAGCTATAGCCTGAAAAATAATAAGTCATTACCGTTAGGTTTAAAGCTTGTAGATAAGCCAGAAGGCGTGTTGGTGCAAAGCGCACGTCGTGATGGTGCTGCTGCTCAAGCTGGCCTTTCTACCCATGATGTGATCATTGCGATTGATGGTCTCAAAGCAACGGTGAAACTGGTAGAAAAGTATGCCAAGCAAGAAGGTACGTATAACATTTTGGCATTCCGCCGTGATGAGTTGATGAGCTTTGACGTAAAAGCTGCTGGCTCAGAGCTGACTGAAGTTGAATTAAAAGTTGAAGACCAAGTGAAAGCAGAGAAGTGGTTCAAGGCTTAATCCCTAAGCCACTTTATTTGATTCTGTTGAGATAAAAACCGATGCCTAGACATCGGTTTTTTATGCGCTTATTTATTGCACTAGCTACCACGGTAAGTGGAATAGCCATATTGGCTAATTAACAGCGGGATATGGTAATGATCTAATGAGCCATCAATTACAAATACCACGGGCACTTCTGGAAAGAATGAGCGCTGATTTTTTTGGCGAAACCAATCACCCGTTTTAAAGGTAACTTTGTATACACCTTTTTGTAAGGCCGCATCTTTGGGATATAAATCATTGATTCGACCTTGGTCATCGGTCGTACTTGAGCTGATTTCTGTCCATTTATCATTTTGTTGGGCTTCAAGTGTCACTTTGACATTGGCAGAAGGGAGACCATTTTCCAAATTCAGCACATGAACGCTCAATGGATTTTGAGCAAAACACCAAGAAGAAAAACCAAGTCCAATGAGTGGGAGTAGCATTTTTAGCATTGAATTGACCCTTACCGTTGCAGAAAAAAGATTCAGTTTAACCAACCATATAAAAATCATAGGTTTAAAAATGTAAAAAATGAGGAGTACGCGTAGAGGGTTTATGTATCAATATTTAAGCTGCAGCATGTCGAATGGCTCTGCCGATTTAAATTTAGCGCTGAGAAAAGTCATTCTGATGCATGTAGGGCTACAAGACTGTAAAACGATTTGAAGACTGTATTATGTGAAAAGTATCTGTTGTTGTGGCTTAAATGAGGTAAATAACACATTTCGCTAAAAAATTTGTTTATTTGCTAAGCAAAAGCTAAAGCCTTGTGGAAAGGCGTGTTTTTGAAAAACGAAGGCTGTAGTGGTATTTTCTGGCGAAATGTCGTTATCACTGGATATTACGTTGACTGTAAAGCCCTGAGGGACGATACTTTCAGGGTTTTATTCAAGCACATCGGTTCGCAGGGGTTGAGCCAGAAGCTCATCACCCTAAAAAACTCAATCTAACGCAAGGGGCTATATATGGCTGGTGGAAAGTCAACCATCATTTACACACTGACCGACGAGGCGCCATTGCTAGCGACTTATTCGCTACTGCCGATCATTGAGACCTTTACTAAACCTGCTGGTGTAGAGATCGTTAAAACTGATATCTCTGTTGCCGCACGTGTTCTCGCAGAATTCTCTGAATACCTAAAAGAAGAGCAAAAAGTCCCAGACAATCTTGCAGAACTAGGTCGTCTTACTCAAGATCCAGATACTAATATCATCAAACTCCCGAATATTAGTGCCTCTGTTGCTCAGTTAACAGCATGTATCAAAGAGCTTCAATCAAAAGGCTACGCGATTCCTGACTATCCTGAAAACCCAACCACTGAAGATGAAAAAGCGCTTAAAGCACGCTATGGCAAATGTCTTGGTTCAGCTGTAAACCCTGTATTGCGTGAAGGTAACTCTGACCGTCGTGCACCAGCTGCAGTGAAAAACTATGCGAAAAAACACCCGCACTCTATGAGCGAGTGGAAGCAATGGTCTCAAACTCACGTTTCTCACATGGATGAAGGCGACTTCTACCACGGTGAAAAATCGATGACTTTAGACCGTGCACGTAATGTGAAAATGGAACTCATCACCAAGTCTGGTGAAACGATTGTTCTGAAGTCAAAAGTTGCACTTCAAGACGGCGAAATCATTGACTCAATGTTCATGAGCAAGAAAGCGCTTTGCGATTTCTATGAAAAAGAACTTGATGATTGTAAAGAAGCGGGCATTTTGTTCTCTTTACACGTGAAAGCAACCATGATGAAAGTTTCACATCCGATCGTTTTCGGTCACTGTGTGAAAATTTACTACAAAGATGCTTTTGAAAAACACGGTAAATTGTTCGATGAGCTAGGCATTAACGTAAACAACGGTATGGCTGGTCTTTACGAGAAGATCGCAACTTTACCGACGTCTTTACGTGAAGAAATCATCGAAGACTTACATGCTTGCCAAGAACACCGTCCTGCACTTGCAATGGTTGATTCGGCGAAAGGCATCACCAACTTCCATTCACCAAACGACGTAATTGTAGATGCTTCAATGCCTGCAATGATTCGTGGTGGCGGTAAAATGTGGGGCGCTGACGGCAAACCTTATGACTGTAAAGCAGTAATGCCTGAGTCAACTTTTGCGCGTATCTACCAAGAAATGATCAATTTCTGTAAGTGGAATGGTAACTTCGATCCACGTACGATGGGTACTGTGCCTAACGTTGGTTTGATGGCACAAAAAGCTGAAGAATACGGTTCGCACGACAAAACTTTCGAAATGTCTGAAGCGGGTGTTGCAAACATCACTGACCTAGAAACTGGCGAAGTGTTGATGACTCAAAATGTTGAGGAAGGCGACATCTGGCGTATGTGTCAGGTGAAAGATGCACCGATTCAAGATTGGGTAAAACTTGCAGTAAACCGTGCTCGTAACTCGGGTATGCCAGCAATCTTCTGGTTAGATCCATACCGTCCGCACGAAAATGAAGTGATCAAGAAAGTACAAAAATACTTGAAAGACCACGACACTGCTGGTTTAGACATTCAGATCATGTCTCAAGTACGTGCAATGCGTTATACACTTGAACGTGTAGCGCGTGGCCTAGATACGATTTCTGTAACGGGTAACATTTTACGTGACTACCTGACTGACTTGTTCCCAATTATGGAATTGGGTACTTCAGCGAAAATGTTGTCTATCGTTCCGTTAATGGCGGGCGGTGGTATGTACGAAACTGGTGCGGGTGGTTCAGCGCCTAAACACGTACAACAGCTTGTTGAAGAAAACCACTTACGTTGGGATTCTTTAGGTGAGTTCTTGGCGCTTGCTGTTTCTTTAGAAGAGCTAGGCATTAAAGAAGATAACGCTCAGGCGAAACTTCTTGCGAAGACTTTAGACCAAGCGACAGGCAAATTACTTGATAACGACAAGTCTCCATCACGTCGTACAGGCGAGCTAGATAACCGTGGCAGCCACTTCTATTTAGCGAAGTTCTGGGCTGAAGCGCTTACTGCACAAGATGAAGATGCTGAGTTGAAAGCGAAGTTTGCTCCACTTGCGAAAGCACTTGCTGAAAACGAAGACAAGATCATTGCTGAACTTGCTCAAGTTCAAGGTCAAGCTGCTGACATCGGTGGTTACTATGCTGTAGATACAGCTAAAGTAAATGCTGTAATGCGTCCAAGCGAGACTTTGAACGCTGCACTTGAAGCGATTTAAGTCAAAACTAAATCGGTAAATTTACCGGTGAAGTGAAAAAAGCCGATGCATATGCGTCGGCTTTTTTTATAGTACTTTATGCTTTCTATTTAAAAAATTTGATGATGTTTTTTAATATCAGATGTTTGTTATAACTATAAATTAATAATGCTTGAGTGATCTAATTGAGATATGAATAAAAAGAGTTTAATTTTTGGGGTAATAGCTACTTTGATTTGGTTTCTAGGAATTTATGTATTCAGTCAAAGTAATAGTTATAATCTGCCTGCAACACTCAATGAATTGGGTGATTTTCTTGCGGGTATTTTTGCACCTATTGCATTCTTTTGGCTAATTTTAGGTTATATACAGCAGGGCAAGCAGTTAGATCAAAATACTAAAGCTTTAGAGCAACAAGAAAAAGCGTTACAACTTCAGATTGATGAGATGAAAGAGGGTGTTAAACAGCAAGCAGAACTTGTTAATATTCAAAAGACGCAATATGAAGAGAGATATCTTTCAATATATGAGGCATTTAGTATGAAAAGGTAACTTTATCTTATTTTAATATCTAAAAATTAGCTGAGTAGTTGAATCATGTCTCGTTTAGTTCTGAGTGGAGCTATTTTAAGTATAAGTCTGCTGATGAGTGGATGTCAGCCGCCGGCTTCGGGTGAAGCAGCGGGTTTGAGTTATCCATATTTATATTGGCAGTTATATAAGACACCTTTAGAGAAAAACTTAAATGTGCCTGTACAAGGTGTAAGCCATAAGCAGATACAAGATACTTGGGGGGCAGCACGTGGTCAGGGACGAAAACATCAAGGTATTGATATCTTCGCTAAACGCGGAACACCTGTCTTAAGTGCTACATCAGGCATTGTCTTGGATGTCGGCCTCAATAGTCTAGGTGGACAAGTAGTATGGATAATGGGACCAAACTTAAGCCGTCACTACTATGCACATTTAGATGCTTATGCACCTGATATTCAAACGGGTGATTGGGTTGAAGTGGGAGAAGTATTGGGCTATGTCGGGAACACTGGCAATGCCAAAAATACGCCACCACATTTGCACTATGGAATTTATAGGACTGGAAAAGGAGCTGTGAATCCTTATCCATATTTAACTTTAAATGCATTGAAATAACAGAGCTTTGATCTAAAACTGTAAAAGTTTGAATGCGTTCATTCTATTGGTTATAGAAGGCACATCAATTGGGTTCTTTTCTTATTCTTAAACCGTACATTTGTAGTATTTAGAGGTAAGTTAAAAATATCACAGGTATTTAACATGGACGGCCCTTTATAACGGAATCTACAACTCTTTTTCGATTTCCTTCTATGTGAAGGATTAAAAGGCCTCTTTTTTAGTTGTTGGATTGGAGGTGGATGTCCTACGGGTAAAGTAAAATAGTTGCAATGTTCCTAAACCGAGAACTCCCGCAGCAAGCATAAACTGAAAGTGATATGACCAACCCAAATGCTGCAAGGTACTAAAACTTAAACCACCGACCAGTTGGACCGTTGCAAAGCTAAGTGTCGCCATACTCCACAACTTTTTATAGGCCAAGCCGTAGAGTTGTAAGATGGTGTAGGAGGTGAGAAAGACCACCGCAGGGTTCAGTAGGCCTGTGAGAAATGAAGACAGGAGCGTAAATATAGGCGAGAAACTCAGAACCGCAATAAAAACTGCCGCAATATAGACACTGTATAAAATCTTTAAAGCGTGAAAGTTGCCAAATTTACGCGCTAAAGCATAAGCTGTCGCTGCACCTAGAGCACTGCCTAAGCCATATAAAATCCAGTTAAAATTGATCCAATATAAATTTAGCGTTAAAACATGGCTTAAGTAATCAATCCAAAACAAAGAATGGGGAATATACGCAAAGGCACTGCAGGCATAAACAATGAGTAAGCTATAGTAAATTTTATTCACTGTATGAGTTTGGGGCTGGCTTGTAGGGATGCTGTGCAGTTGCTTTTGGAAAGGACGAACCAGTATCCATAATAACCATGTAATGACAAATGCAAAGCCACAGAGAATGAACCATGCGCTACTGATTGCAATACGGTTTAAATACGGCATAAACAGCGTGGCTGCCAATACACCAATTCCTATTCCGCTAAATCCAATGAGATTAATTTTAAAACGGTGCTGTAACTCACTGCACTGCGCCACAATACTGGGCGATAGAATCATCAGCAAACCACCGCCGATACCTGAAATGATGCGCCACACCAAATACCAAACTTCGTTAAAATGCGCAAATGCACAGGCAAACAGGCTGATTGAACCAAAGAGCGCAGCAAAAATGATATAGATCGGCATTTTTGCATTTTGTGGCAACTTCATCGCCCAAAATGCGCCGATCAGATAGCCCAGCAGATTGGCGCTACCGAGTAGGCTGGCGAAATTGTGTGACCATTCATAGGCTTCGCGAGTGGACGGCAGTAGAGCGGTATAAGAAAAACGTAAGATGCCAATTCCCAAGCACATACTCAGACAGAGAAAGAGACTAAGTTGTACGGTGCTTGAGAACGTCCTGTTCATCATAATTTGACTATTTGTTTAAAAAATACACTTGAACTATAAGATGAAATTTACAATAAAACAATCGGGTGATGTCCACCTTTAGTCGAGCGGAGTAAAGGCGCAGTCAATTTAATCAGTATCTTTGAGTTGATTGATATCCACTGCATCACCAATGGTATAAAAATGCCCGCCTGCAACATGATGGATGCTTTTCCATTCATCTGCGGCTTCATGGTAGTACCAATGCCCATCTCTAAAAACACGATCATCTGCATAAGCGGCAATGACTTTGCCAATAAATAAGTCATGCTGCTGCTGATTATGCGGTTCAGGAATGAGTTCACACAGAATCCATGCACTACAGCCTTCAACCACTGGAATTGGGCTGTGACCAAACTGAAAAAGTTCGACCCCACACTGACGTAACTTTTCAGGAGCATCATATTGACTGATCATGCCTAGTGCGTAGACCATTTTCAGCTGTTTAAGTGTAGGGACTTGCAGCGCAAACAAACCCGATTTTTCAATGATACTGCGGGTTTTTGTCGATTTATCCAGTACAACCGTCACTTTGGCTGGGCTAAACTCTAGAGCGCATGCCCAAGCCGCGGCCATGACATCGGTGCTTTTATCATCTTGACTGGAAACTAGCACGGTTGGGCCGTGGTTGAGTAGCCGATATGCTTTTTCTAAAGGGACGGGCAGAATGTGAGGATTAAGCAAAGATTGATTCATGTAAAAGAACACTTTAACAGCCGTTTAAATGCTTTATACCACATTCTAAAACTGCCAATTCAGTCTAAATTTGTACATTCAGCGTGGAATATGGCGCAAAACAGTAAGCCCGTTTAAATTTTGATTTATAATTATGACAGCATCATTTAGGGAAACAATATGAATATCCCCTTAATCGTCAATGTCATCATTTTTATTGCATTGCTTTTTTTACTGGGCCAAACCCGTAAAACCGATTGGAGTTTAGCGAAGAAAGTACTGGCAGGTGTCTGTCTTGGTATTGTTTTTGGCCTCGCTTTACATGGGTTTTATGGTACGCATTCGCCTGTACTGCAAGAGTCGGTACAGTGGTTTAATTTGGTCGGTAAAGGCTATGTCAAACTACTACAAATGGTGGTGATGCCTTTGGTATTTGTTTCCATTTTAGGCGCTGTGATTAAGCTGCACGATGCGGGTTCATTGGGTAAAATTAGTTTTATCAGTATTGGGACTTTGTTATTTACCACAGCGATTGCTGCATTTGTCGGTGTGGTGGTGACCAATCTGTTCGGCTTAACTGCGGCAGGTTTAGTGCAAGGGACACAAGAAACTGAACGTTTAAATACGATTCAAACTGACTATGTCGGGCAAGTGGCTGACTTGCAAGTGCCTGATTTATTTCTGTCATTTATTCCGAGCAATCCTTTTGCCGAGCTGACAGGGGCACATCCAACCTCAATTATCAGTGTAGTCATTTTTGCAGTGTTTTTAGGCATTGCAGGCTTGAACCTCATGAAAGCGGATGCTGAGAAAGGGCAAAAACTGTTGTCTGCAATTGACATCTTGCAAGCGTGGGTCATGAAGTTGGTGCGTCTAATTATGATGCTCACGCCTTATGGTGTGTTCGCACTCATGACCAATATTGTGGCCAACTCTAAAATGGCAGACATCTTAAACTTAGGTGGCTTCTTGGTTGCGTCTTATATCGGTTTGGCGATTATGTTTATCGTGCACGCCGTGATTTTGGCGCTCACAGGTGTGAACCCAATTCAGTTCTTTAAAAAGGTTTGGCCTGTGCTGACCTTTGCATTTACCAGCCGTTCAAGTGCTGCGAGTATTCCTTTAAATATTGAAGCGCAAACACGACGTCTGGGCGTACCAGAGTCGATTGCTAGCTTTTCAGCATCATTTGGTACGACCATTGGGCAAAACGGCTGTGCGGGGCTGTATCCTGCAATGTTAGCCGTTATGGTTGCACCGACAGTGGGTATTAATCCACTCGATCCACTTTGGATTTTGACTTTGGTTTGTGTCGTGACCTTGAGCTCGATTGGGGTGGCTGGTGTAGGTGGTGGAGCAACATTTGCAGCACTGATTGTCCTGCCGATGCTGGGCTTGCCTGTGACTTTGGTTGCACTGCTTATTTCAATTGAGCCTTTAATTGATATGGGGCGCACAGCTTTGAATGTGAATGGTTCTATGACCGCAGGTGTCGTGACCAGCCAAGTCTTAGGTCAAACCGATAAGCGTATTTTTGAGCAAGACAATGTAGACTTAAAAGAAGTCTAAGCTGGAAAATTATAGCTTATGAACTGAAAAGAAGCCTATCTTCATGATTAGGCTTCTTTTTATTGGGCGTGTATCCATAAATGACTAAAAACTGTATCTACTTTTTTACTCAGTTTTTTGCAAAATAAAGCTTCAATTTAGGAGAAAAACGATGAAAATGTATCAAGTCGATGCCTTTACAACTGAATTATTTAAAGGTAATCCTGCCGCTGTGATTGTACGGGATGAATGGTTAGCAGTAGATTTGATGCAGAATATTGCCTTGGAAAATAATTTGGCAGAAACGGCTTTTGTGAAAGTCATTGATGCTGAAAACTATGAAATTCGTTGGTTCACTCCTCAGGTTGAAGTGGACTTTTGTGGGCACGCGACTTTAGCCAGTAGTTTCGTCCTGTTTCGGGATTATACCGATGCCAAACGTATCCAGTTTCATGTAAAAGACTTGGGTGTTTTTATCATTGATCAAGACATTGATGGCAAGATTCATATGAATTTTCCAATTCGTGCACCTCAAAAGTTAGAAGACTATCCTGCGGAAATTCATGAATTGGTCGATTGTGAAATTAAAGAAGTCTATTTAAACCCACAGGCTTATATTTTAGTGTGTGAGTCTGAGCAGGCTGTTAAGGATGCCAAACCGAACTTAGATAAAATTCGTCAACTGGCAGAAAAGCATAAAGTCAGTACTGCGATTACTGCTGAAAACTTGGATGTTACCCTGACTTCAACGTCTCAAGACTATGACTATATCGCGCGTTATTTCGCACCGCATAAAGGCATCAATGAAGACCCTGTGACAGGTTCCATGCATACAGGTCTTGCACCACTCTGGGCGGAGAAGTTGGGTAAAACCTCATTGATTGCCTATCAGGCATCGAGCCGTGGTGGATTGCTTTACTGTGATATTCAGTCTGAAACACGGATCCAAATTTCTGGCTATGCCAAGTTATATATGACGGCTGAACTTTACTTGGATTAAGTTTTAATTCTCTTAAATTAAAACTACTGGTGAAAAATAAGCATTGATTAAAATGCTATTTTTCACCAAATTACTATAAAAAAAAATTCACTTTCCTCTATGATGTTGAGAATCATTCATATTTTGTCGAATTATTTGGAAAAATAATGTTAATGCGTTTTAAAACATTGAGTTTGTCGGTATTGCTACTTGGCTTTGGGGGCACAGTATGGGCACAACCCGTATTGGTAAAATCGGAACAGAAAATTGAAGAATATAAATTAGATAACGGTTTACGTATTATTCTTGCGCCAAACGATAAAGAAAATAAAGTGTATATGAATATGGTCTATTTGACTGGTTCATTGAACGATCCCAAAGGTAAGGGCGGTTTAGCGCACCTACTGGAACACTTAGCGTTCAAGGGGACTAAAAATGTTCCAGGGGACGAGTTTCAACGCCGTTTAGATCAATACGGTTTAATGAATAATGCCAGCACGGACTATTATTCAACCAAATATATTAATGTAGTTCGTCCTGAACAAAATGCGATTAATGAGCTGATTCATCTTGAAGCAGAGCGTATGGACGGTTTGGTGCTCCAAGAAAAATATGTACCGTCTGAGATCGCGATTGTAAAACGCGAGCGCGAAGTCCGTATGGATCAGCCTTTTTCAGTGCTCATGGATCAGATGTGGAAGTCCGCTTATGGCAATCAATATTTAGGGCGCTTACCAATTGGTGATCTAAACGAGTTACAGTCCATCAAAATGGCTGAACTGAATAAGTTTTATCGTGACTGGTATGCACCGAATAATGCGGTGTTTGTCATTTCGGGTAAGTTTGATCAAGCTGCTGTACTGAAGCAGATAGATGAAAAGTTTAGTGCGATTAAAGCGCGTGCTGTGCCTGCGAAAGTCAAAGTACCTGTCTTAGATGCCAGTAAGATTAAAGATCGCCAGTTTGTGGTGAAAAAAGGCAGTAACTTAGCCAAATATAATATTTACCTGAATGGTAAAAATGAGAACATTAAGACTGCGCTGGCGGTGTCACCGTATTTATACACCATGCAACCCAGTGGACATTTGTACCAAAGCATTGTAGAAACGGGAACGGCGACAGCTGTTCAGTCGACCACATGGTTAGACCAAGATTTCAATATGGTGTTTATGGGCGCAGTTTATGCCCCCAACCATGATGTGAAACAAGTCGAGTCGGCTTTGGTTAATGGAGTAGAAAAAACACCAAGCTTCAACGAGGTTGAGCTCAACCGTGTGAAGAGCATGATTAAAAATGCCCAAGAAAGCATGTTCAGCAGCGCAACGGCGGTCGGAGGCATGCTCAGTGACTATGTGGTTTCTGCCAATGGTGATTGGACACAATACTTTAAAGATCAGCAACAGTTACAACAGCTCAGCGTTACTGATGTAAACCAACGTTTAGATGACTTTTTAGTACCCGAGCATCGTATTTCAGGCACTATTTTACCGACCCCAGAAGATCAGAAAAAAGCACTTGAACAAGCGGCAGCAGCGACCCCAGCAAAAACTTTAGACCAACAAGACGTTGCTGAAGAACCATTGAAAGATGTCAGTGCGTATAAGGCGGAAGTGGCTGGATATGTAAAAAGCTCAAAGCAATATCTAGAAAGTGCTGAAAAACAAATTCAGCGTGGCAAGTTAAAAAATGGGATGCAATATGCGCTGTACCCAAGTACCACGCGTGATGATAAGACTTATGTCACCATTTCGATTGATTTTGGTACTGCAGAAAGTTTGTTTAATAAAGCAGAGTTATTAGACCTGACTTCTTATTTACTGCTCAGAGCTTCAACTCAATATAGCTTGCAAGATATTGCCGATCATTCGATCGATGCGGGTGGAGGTGCAAGTGCAGCAAGTAATGGCAATGGGATTAATATTTCAATCGTGGCGAAGAAAGAAAAGTTTGATGAATTTTTTAACTTCGTGATCGATGTACTTAAAAATCCAACCTTTGAACAAAGCCAGTTTGATTTGATTAAGTCACAAAGCTTAGCAAGTCTAGACCGACCCTATACTGAACCTGAAACTGTAGCGGCTTTAACCATTGCGCGTTTACTTGAAACTTATCCAATTGGGGATATTCGACATCACTTCGAGCCTGAATATGTCAAGAAGCAGTATCAGGCCGCAACACAAGCTCAGGTTAAACAGTTGTATCAGCAGTTTTTCGCAATGAATCATGCACAAATTTCGGTAACGGGCGTGATTGATACGAAAAAGATGAAAAAGACTTTAAATCAGGCTTTTGCAAACTGGAATTCGGCAGCGCCTTATCAGCGGATTACTTCTGACTTTACTGCATATAAAGCGCAGCGTGTACATGCACTGTCAGAGCAGCGTGAGTTTGGTAGCTATCAGAGCATTATGACGTTCCCTGTAGGCACATACCACCCAGATGCACCTGCTTTACAGGTACTTGAGCACATCTTAGGTGAGTCGCAGTTATCATCTCGTTTGGCGCAAGAGCTACGTGAAAAGAATGCCTTGGTCTATGGTTTTGGCAGCAGCATTTCGTTGGATGACTGGACGGAGTCAGGAGCGCTGACGATTGATGCAAACTATAGCGCAGGCAAATCGGCTCAAGTGTCTCAGGCGGTCTATAAAGTGTTGAATGAGTTACTGGCAAAAGGCGTTACTGAACAGGAAGTGGAAGCTGCCAAGGCCGATATTTTGAAAAAACGTGTGACTGCACTTGAAGATAGTCGCAATATCCATCGCATGTTGATTCCTCAAATGAAGTGTAATCGTACTTTACTGGATCGTGAACAGCGTGATTTAGCATTGGCAAAAATTAGTAAAGCCGATGTTGATGCGGTGATTCAGAAGTATATTAAGCTGGATCAGTTGGTTGAAGTAATGGCTGACCAATACGGCAAAGTGCAACCAGCCTTGAAAAAGTAAAGATTTTAGCTCCCATCTAAAAAGAACCCCTCAATTTTGAGGGGTTCTTTGTATCATAGGTTTTATAAAATACTTTTCTTATTTTTTCAATTAAAGCCGATAAAACTGTTTGGCATTGTGATGGAATACGCGCTCTAAAGCATCAGGGTCATAGGCTGCGACGACATCACTAAAGGCATCGATAATATTCACCAACGATGTACTGACCGAATCCATAGGAAAGTTAGAGGCAAACATCACCCGATAGGTTCCAAAACAGGCGAGGGCATGTGTAATCAAGGGATGCGCAAGGTCAAAGACTTCTTGTTTGGACGCCAGTCGGTCTTCTTTATGAAAACGATGTCCTAATACAGGCATGAAAAGCCCCGACATTTTGGTATAGACGTTTGGACAGCTTGCAAGCTCAGCTAAGTCGTCCTTCCAACGAAAGAGAATATTTTCCCGTGCCGTCTGTGTCATCCCTGTATTTGCACCAATTGGACCAAATAAACCTGCGGGTGTACCCAAATGGTCTAGCACAATGGAAGTTTCAGGGAACTGCTTGGCCAGATAAAACACATCTTCAAGCTGTGTGGAATAAACCCAAGCATCAAAACTCAAGTTGTATTGGGACAGTACTTCGAAACCTTTGAGAAATTTTTTATTGCGATATAACTGTGGCTCATCTGTCCACGCATGGATTGCTTTGTCTTCATGAAAAGACGCCATTTTACGAATACCACGAAAGTGTGGTGAAGCTTTATGGTGTAATTTTAGGATCTTTTTAAAGTTACGATCACGTGGGTCAGCTGTTGCGACAATGCCACCCAATTTGACCGTATCGGCTCCAAAAGCTAAAGACTCAATAAATTGAGTTTCCTCAACCACACCTTTGCCTTTGCTGTGATGCCAACTGGCTTCGACATGTACCACTTGTTCGACTGTGTATGGGCCAGTATCGCGTTTATAGTCTTGGGGCAAATACGGATGTGTAATATGACGGGTTAGACCGATGGTTTCAATCAGGTCTTTAGGTTTCACCAAACGAACCATTTTGTCCAAAAGCTTAGGATGCTTGCCCAATAATTTAACTGCCAAAGCCGCTGCATGTGGCGTGTTATAGGGGTTCCATTGATGGATGTGTGAATCGATGAGTGCAAAGTCCAAATGTTGCATGTTCTTCCCTAAGTCGTATTCCTTAGCGATTACCTTACTGTAAATTGAGGTGTTGCAACATTGTATTTCGTTTCAAATACGACGAAATGAAAAAAGCCTGCACGAAGCAGGCTTGGATTGATCAGTGATCGTGTTTGTGGTCATGCTTGTTGGCATGAAATTCTTCGTTATGACGGAAACGAAGGTAGTTCTCAAACTGTTCACAGTATTCGTCATAGTTGTCTTCAAGCATCATTTGGAACTGCTGCAAAATATAAGACATCACTTGCTCTTTGGCATCACGCATTTCATCGCCATCTTTAAAGTTGTTGGCTGCCACCCACGTGTTAAAACGGGCTGTACCAAACAACATCGCAGCACTCACTTGGCCACGTATTTCAGCAGGTTTCACTTGTGAACCTTTTTCAGTGCGACAAAAATCGTTGGCTTGCTTAATAAATTCATCTGCACGTTCAAAAAAAGCAGCATTCAACGCTTCTTCTTCGGTTACATCTGTTGCTTCAATCTTCTGAACCATGAACTTGTCCTAAAATACATAAATAACTCAGACTGCATTATAGGCAAAGCCTTGCAGAAACTAAACCTTTGCCTTAATCTAAAAATAGCCTAAGCGATAAAATAGAGAATATCCATGCAAGACGCGATTGCTGTACAAAGTTTAAAAAGTGATATTGCATTATTGCGTCAAAACATTTGGCCGCCACAAAATTTAGCCAATGTTGAAGGCTTACCGATCTATTACGGAACGAAAGCAGAGGTTGAGGACTACTACCGCCAGTGGACGGGTTTAATTGAGCGGGCGCAAGACTTGTTCCAACCCTTTATGGAAGAAGAGGTGTTGGATGCAATTCATTTGCCCAGCCATTTGAATTTACCGCTGTTTTATTTTCACGTCGATCGTATTCGGATTAATAAAACCCGCGCCAAAGAATCTAAAAGTTTTCGCGGTATTGCAAGCTTAATCGAAAAATGTGGGCAGTTTGAGCCAGAGCAAGTCCAAGCCATGCGCGCTTGGTTGGACAGCGATGATAACGCTGCCTTGGTTGCGCATAGGGAATTTATTGACCTCAGAACCTATGTGTTTCAGCATGGGCAGAGTGAATATACCCGTACCCGATTTTATGTAAATGGTATCGTGTTAAGTACCGAAGCACACTTTGAACTGGTCGATGCACGAAACAAACCACGTAAGCAGCGCAGTGATAGCTATAACGACCCCTTAGCAGATAACAATACGTGGAAGGTGTACGGAAAGTATCGTTAACTTAAGTGTCGGCAGGAAATTCACTTATAGAAGAGCTTTTCGCTGCTGATCTATATTTTAATTTAAAAGACTATTTCAGCTTTTTGGTTTGACTGAACAGCATCAGCTGTTGTTCAACCAATTTCAGCATTCTTTTTTTTTCCGCAGCAATCCAGCCTGTGGCAAAACTATAAGCGGCTTCTGGTTCAGGGGCTTGTTGAAATAAAGCGTCTGCAACCACTAAATCATTATAGTGCCCTAAGTTTTCCTGAACTGCTTTGAGTTTTTTCAAATAGATTTTTAAAGCTTTTGCATCGAGTAAAGATGCCACAAACTCAATGCTATAACGCAGTTGTTTGACTTGCTTACGAATGCGGTGTTTTTCCTCATCTTCAAGCTGGCTAAAGTGCTCGGCATGTGCGCATATTTTATGGTGTAAAGCCTGTATCACTTTGAGTGCATGTTTTTTCAGTTTGGTTTTTGAAGGCGAATCTAGTTCTTGCTCTGTAAATAAAATTAATTCAAGCCAAAGTTGCGTCGTTTCTGGTCGTTGGAATAGGGCGCAAACATCAGAGATGGCTTCTGTACTTGGTGCAAGATGGTCTAATAGATAACCAGCCTCAATCAGTTGAGGGAGTAGGTCTTCATTTAAGGCATCGATGTCGCGTGTTCCACCTAAGGCTTGAAAAATAGTGGTGAGTTCTGCTTTCCATTGTGGTTGAATGTCCTCCGACCATGCAGCAAAACTTTTCAGTGCGCTACGTAAGCGGCGAATTGCCACGCGGGCTTGGTGTATATGCTCACTGGAGTACTGCTGTCGAGCAATTGAACTGGCATTGGGAAGTAAGTGCTGTAGGCAATTGGCCAGTATGCTTCGTAGAGCCTCAACTTCGCTTGAACTTCTGTTCAGTGCAAGAGGTGTTTGATACTGCGCAGGAAAGCAACTTTGCTGACGAACGGCCTGAAGTCCATAGTCTGACTTGCTATGTGTGTCGAGACTCAGTTGGTATTTTTGAATCCAAGGTTGTATAAATGCGATCAAATCCTCTGTTGATCCTTGTTTTAATTCAAATTCGATCTCGAAAATATCAACACTGTTTTGTTCTTCAAAAATTTTGCCAATATCGAGAGCAATTTCAACTGTACTGCTTCCAACATCCTGCAAAACGCGTAAACGTTGGATGTTGGTTTCAAAGAGCAATTCAAGGGTTGGAAGTGGAAGCCCCAAAGCGCGTTTTAATTTTTTGTAGATAGCGGAATAATCTTTATAGTTATCTAAGTCGAGTGTAGTCGTTTCAGGTGGTGCTATATCAAATTCAAGTTCCAAGCGACTCAATACTTTTGCGGTATCCACTGCTTTGAAGGTTTGTTTCCATTCATCATTTTCCTGTCGACGTCGAATCGCGATGCAATGCTTAGCAAGTGTTTGATCCGCTGTATCAAAGTATTGGGCTGCTAAATAAATCGGCTCAGCCTTGAGCAGTGTAAAAGCTTTTTGCAATGCCTTACGCTTCTTAACTGGAACTTGAAACTTAAACTCAATCTCTTGCATAGCACATGACTCATGACAACCTAGGTTTTACAATATGCTAAATTGAGCAAAAAAAGTCCAGATTTGAATAGGTATAAGCTAAAAGAGCAGAAATAGTGTGCTAGATGTCACTTTAAAAATGAAGATGATGGTTAGAAATATGCAGAGTTAATAAGTACAGATGGTTGCATCGAAGTGATAATAAATCTACATTGAGTAGGAATGTATAGGCTTACTTTTTAAGAATAAAAAGGAATATAAAGCCTGTATTGTTTTGATAATAGACCGCTTTGTCATAGATAAATTAGTAGTTTGAAGCGACCAACCACGATCTTCTATCGTGGTTTTGCGGCTTGTCAGGCCTTGTGAAGGATGGATAGCAGTCATGTATTTAACATGACTGCTTTGGTATACAGAGCGTTATTTTAAGAATTTACGGCTAACTAAGAACTGTTCTGTCGCTTCTAAAAGTTTATCGGCATAAACTTCAAGCTTTGCCGTGAGCCAACCCAAAACAAACCAATCACTGGCTTCAAGTTCGGTCTGTTGAATGTATGCAGCTGAAGTCGCCAAGATTTGATATTCATGTGCAGCTTGTTGGGCATCATTCAACGCTTTACTGTATTTCTGCAAATTTTTCACATCATAAATTGACGTTAAAATAGGAAAGCTAAACTTCAATTCCTTAATTTTCTGCGCCAATACATCTAAGCTTTCAAAGTGACTAATATCCGCAGCATTTAAGCTTTCCTGTAGCTGTCGATATTGGTTTTGCAGGGTATTGTGCGCATAGGTTTTTAAATCCTGCTTCTGCACATGATCATGTGAGCTTAAACTAAAGGTTAATAACTCAAGATAATGATGCACATTCTGCGTCGATTTAACTAAATTTCCAAGCTTTTCTTGAGCATATAAAATGTCTTTGGCTAGATTTTCAGTGGTGGTTGGATTCTGAAGAAAAGCGCCTAAGGTACTTTGCATATGCTGCAAATGTTGTAAATGATCAAACTGGTGCTTAAATGCGGCAAGTTGCATCGCCCATTTATCAGAAATATTGCTATTCCAGTCTTTAAACAAAGCCAAGGTTAGTTGTAAGTGCTCTAAAGCGGTTTGTGCTTGATCAATATGGCTTTGCTCAGCAACATCTGCTGAAATTGCGGCAATATTCGGCAGTAAATGCAGCATTTGCTGACCAATCAGCAAACTCAGGTTATGTGCCGCACTTTCTTTTTTCGATAAGACAAACTCTTTTTCAAAACGTGCTGGACTCACTGTTTGCTCAAGTGCCAGTAGGTTGCCCATTTCGGCTTTGCTGCGGACATCTAACCACAGTTGATACTTCTTCACCCATTCAAAACTAAAAGCCAAAAGTGACTGAACAGAGCCTGATTTGAGTTCAAACTCTACCTCATGGATGGTCTGTTCTCGACCAGATGCACGAACCACTCCGACATCCAAACAGACTTCAATTTCAGCGTCTTCAAACTCAATGACGCGATATGTACGTTGGATGTCCGTTTCAAAGGTGAGCTTTAACGCAGCCGCATCCGATCTTAAAGCTTGGGTTAAAATTTGCTGAGCCTCTGGAATAGCTTCATAAATGCTTAAGTCCAGTTCAGGAGATGACTCTAACTCACCCAAATTATGATTATGTTCAAAACGGTGTAAATGACTTTTACCTGCGGCTTTAAGTGTTTGAATCCAGCAAGTACCTTCAAGACGCTGACGCAAAGCAGCACCGTGTTGGGCCAAGAGGCGATCAGGAGTGTCAAAATACTTGGCTTGAAGTTGAATCGTTTCAGATTTTTTAGGATCTAAAGCTTTAAGAAGGGCGGTACGTCGTGTTTCGCTAATCTGAAATTTTAATTCAATTTCAACCATGAAAAATTCCTAATTTGAGGGGCTAGGTCAGTGCCAAGCCTTTATGTATTTAGATGCATGATCTGTAGTTTGTTTTTATGTGCACTAAAGGCACACCAATGGACAACTGGATTGTAGCGAAAAAGAGACAGTATGTAAGACTTGACGACACAATAAAACAAAGTTGCAGTGTGAGATTGATCAAAAAACAATTCTGCTTTTAGTGGAAATGCTGCCAGAGGCGATTGTACTTTCCTGACTGCATATTTTCAGCTATGTTGATAAAAAACCATCAGGATGATGACATATGAATACTCAGGTTGAACCGAAACAGGAACACGATGCTGAACCAAATTTTCAATTGCCGATTAAGGACTATCACCAGTTTTATCGTTTTTATCTAACAGAACACCGCAACATCATGAGTCGTCGGCTACACGTTGCGGGCAGTTCAATTGGACTGTACTTTTTCTCTAAAGCCATACTTAAACGTAAGCCGCGTTATTTTATATACGGCTTAGTCTCTGGATATGCCTGTGCGTGGGTAGGTCATTTTGTTTTTGAAAAAAATAAGCCAGCCAGTTTTAAACAGCCTTTGTATAGTTTTATTTCTGACTGGCGCATGTTTTCCGATGTTTTACGAGGAAATTTAAGCTTACAAGATCGTGCCTTGGATAAAATTCCAAGTTAGTGAAGCACTTTGTGACTTCATCATGAAAGTTTTATGAAAAGCTTGAAATTAACAGTTGCAAAGTATGAGTGAATGTTCTAATAATGAGATCGTTGTTTATATTTTCATCAAATAATATATAAGTGCTTTGAACTTCAAAGTGCTTTTAGTTTTCCAAGCCTAGAGCGACCTTCTCTAGGCTTTTTTTATGCGGATTTTAAATAAAATATGCGGCTTTTTAGCTTTTATGATGTTATTTCAACATCACTGGTTTAAAAAGCTAAAAAGCCGTATCAGATCGCTGCGTGTCTCTTATTCTTGTTATAAAGTTGTTATTTTTATTTTATTCTTGTTGCTTTCTGTATCCATTAAACTGCGAAAGCGGTGGGGCGACTATCACTGAAAATAGGTATTTTTATATAGCCTGAGCTTGGTCGTGGGATTTTTGTGCAAAGCAAAGCATTTTCAGTTCCAATTCATTAAAGCATTAGTCGCCTTTAGCTTTATAATAGAACGACATAACCCAAAGGTAGAGTTAAATGCGCGGTTTATATTTAATTACAAATGATGATCCTTTAGAGCTACTTTTGGCTAAATTAGAAGGTGCAATGGCAACACATGAAGTTGCCATTTTGCAGTATCGCCGTAAAAAAGTACCCAAAGAAGAACAGGCTTACGAAGTCGAGTATATGAAAGCGATGTGCGCTGAGTATCGTGTTCCTTTTGTGATCAACGATGACTTAGAAATGGCAGTGAAATACGGTGTTGGCGTGCATTTAGGGCAAGGTGATGGTGAAGTTGCCGAAGCTGTCGCACTTCTGCCAAAAGATGCGGTGATTGGTCGTACGTGTTTGAACTCGATTGAGCTGGCAGAGAAAGCTATTGCTGAAGGTGCAACATACGTCGCTTTTGGTGCAATTTACGCAACTGAGACCAAGCCAGAAGCAGGCAATATTGGCTTAGAGACTTTAAAGGAAGCCAAAGCCAAATTGAATGTGCCGATTTGTGCGATTGGCGGCTTAACAGTTGAAAATTCAAGTGAGGTGATCGATGCTGGTGCCGACCTTTGCGCGGTGATTAGTGATATATTAGGGCTATCAATGTCTGCGATTCCTGATCGTATAGAACAGTGGGCTGATTTATTTGCATCTAAAGCTTAAGCGTTTTTAGATGTTTTTTTATTTTTTGAGTTGAGTAACTTCATGAGCTTATCTCCAAAGCAAGAACAATTGTTTAAACAAGCAAGCAAACATATTCCGGGTGGTGTGAACTCACCTGTACGTGCATTTAATAGCGTAGGCGGAACGCCTGTCTTTATTGAAAAGGCGCAAGGTGCATACTTGTACGATGTGGATGGTAAGCGCTATGTAGACTATGTGGGCTCATGGGGACCAATGATTTTAGGTCATGCTCATCCTGAAATTATTAAAGCCGTTCAAAATGCTGCAGTGGATGGTTTAAGCTTCGGTGCACCTACCGTGCATGAAACGACTTTAGCCGACATTATTTGCGAAATTATGCCGTCAATTGAGCTGGTTCGTATGACCAACTCAGGCACTGAAGCAACCATGACCGCCATTCGTCTTGCACGTGGTTATACAGGTCGCGACAAGATTGTAAAATTTGAAGGCTGTTACCACGGTCATTCAGACTCACTGCTAGTAAAAGCAGGTTCAGGTTTGTTAACCAGCGGCGAAGGTGAAGCGACTTCAGCTGGTGTTCCTGCCGACTTTGCTAAACACACGCTTACTCTTCCATATAACGATATTGCTACTTTAAAAGAGTGCTTTGCTAAGTTTGGTTCAGAGATTGCAGGCGTGATTGTGGAGCCTGTGGCAGGAAACATGAACCTAGTCAAACCAATCGAAGGCTTCTTACAAGCGATTCGTGATGTATGTGATGAACATGGTTCTGTTTTTATCATTGATGAAGTGATGACTGGTTTCCGTGTTGGATTGGGTGGTGCACAAGCTCACTATGGTGTGACTCCTGATTTAACCACCTTGGGTAAAATTATTGGTGCAGGCTTACCCGTTGGTGCTTTTGGTGGGAAACGAGAAGTGATGGAGTGTATTGCTCCACTGGGTAAAGTTTACCAAGCTGGAACACTGTCGGGGAATCCACTTGCAATGCGTGCAGGGATTGAGATGTTTAAACACCTGCGCCAAGATGGTTTTTATGAAAAATTGACAGCGCAGCTAGAAAAACTGCTTGTGGGTTTACAAGCCGCGGCTGATGAAGCGGGTATTGCTTTTAAAACGCAACAAGTAGGCGGTATGTTTGGTTTGTACTTTACCGATCAAGAAGACATTACTAGCTTCGACTCGATGTTAAAGTGTGATATCGATGCATTCCGTAAGTTCTTCCATGGCATGTTAGACCGTGGTGTGAACCTTGCACCATCTGCATTTGAAGCTGGCTTTATTTCAGCTGCCCATTCTGATGAAGATATTGAATTTACCCTACAAGCAGCGAAAGAAGTTTTTGCAAGCATGAAGTAAGTATTTGTCCTTGCTAAAAAAGCCCATCTCATTTGATGGGCTTTTTATATGATGGGTGTGTCCCGTCCTGAAATAAGTTTACACCTTTAAGAGGCTTATTTTATGGAACATGAACGAGAACAAAGAGTTAAACGTACACAAGGTGATTATAGCTTTGCCTTTAAAATGATGGTTGTACATGAAGTAGAAAAAGGGCAAATTACTTATAAACAAGCTCAGGCAAAATATGGTATTCAAGGAAGATCAACTGTGCTGGTATGGTTACGCAAGCAAGGACAACAGGACTGGACTTCGAATATGCCGCCTTCTTCTAAACGCCAATT
>NZ_JBUEBA010000002.1:1384322-1396914 GCF_058107045.1 Acinetobacter sp. AB03
TGAGCAACAGAACTTACTAGAACCACGCTTTATTATTTCTGATGCTGAGGTATTTAATGTATTAGGCAGAGAAGTTGAAAAAAACTTTGAAAATAATCATTTATTAAATTTTAATGAAAATATATTTGTTAAGGTTATTTTAAATTTAATAAATTTTGGTGAAGAAGTTTTTGATTTGAAAATAAAAGAAAATGGCAAGAAATATATAATATTAAAAGTTGAGCATGTAGCAATAGGAAAAAAGCAAAGTTTAGAATTTGACTTAACGGATTTACAGATTGATGTATTAAATCGTGAACAGGAATTATTCGTTGAGTTTGATATAACTTTTACTTGTAAGAATGGAAAGGTTTTATGTAAAGAACTTAAATTGTTAATTTATAAACGTAATGAATTACAGTTTGGTGCAGAATTTTTTCTGGAAAAATAAAGCCCACTTTCGTGGGCTCTAAATCAATCAAATTTTAACGACCATTACGTCCGCGACCGCGTGGCGCTTTTGTATTTGGACGAGTAGTACCATTGGTTTTACGCTTTGGTTTCTCACTATCATCCATTTGCCAAATACGCTTTGTACCTGACTTTTTCACAGAGCCATCTTTGTTCTTACGAACCATAGGCTTACCGCCTGTACCACCCGGTTTTTTCACATAAGAGCGCGAACGGTAAGGTTCTTCCGCAGGAATGTTTTGAAAGTCAGGGTATAAAAGTGGTTCGATTTCTTTGGATTCACCTGGTTGTAAACCCATTTGAACCAAATCAATTGCACCAATTTTAGTACGGATTAAACGTAAAGTAGGAAAACCTACAGCAGCAGTCATACGACGTACTTGACGGTTACGGCCTTCACAAATTGAAATTTCGACCCAAGAAGTCGGTACAGATGCACGGAAACGTACAGGGGGATCACGCTCCCATAACCACTCAGGTTGTTCAACTTTAGATGCTTCAGCAGGTAAAGTTATACCATCTTTCAGTTCCACGCCTTTACGCAACTGCTCCAGCGCTTCTTCAGTTACATCACCATCGACCTGAACCAAATACGTTTTAAATTTTTTATTGGCAGGGTTGGTGATGTATTGGTTTAAACCACCATGGTCGGTTAAAAATACCAAGCCCTCAGAGTCCATATCCAAACGACCAGCCAAGCGCAAAGTAGAGTCGCTGACAAAGTCAGACATCGTCATATGTGCTTCATCTTTACGGAACTGGGAGAGGACGTCATAGGGCTTATTCAGGATGACGATTTTCATAGTCAATAACTTCTGTAATTACATAAAATAAGAAATATCAAGATTTATTTAATAGAGAAATGTAGTTATTTCTCGTATAAATCTCAAAAACAGCGGAATTCGATTAAGCTATTATGCGATAAGAAGAGTGGAAAGTATTGTCTATCGGCAATTATTTTTTAAATTTGCCAATTATAATAAAAGGGAGCGCCTGCAAAATGGGTTATCAGAAGATCATCGTTCCTGCGGATGGTAGTAAAATTACTGTAAACGCAGATTTATCATTAAATGTTCCAAATCAACCGATTATTCCTTTTATTGAAGGCGATGGTATTGGTGTCGACATTACACCAGCCATGAAAACTGTAGTAGATGCTGCAGTGCAAAAAGCATATGGTGGTAAACGCTCGATTGAGTGGATGGAAGTTTACTGCGGTGAAAAAGCCAATAAAATTTATGGCTCTTATATGCCAGAAGAAACTTTTGATGCGCTACGCGAGTTTGTGGTTTCAATTAAAGGCCCCTTAACCACACCCGTCGGCGGGGGCATTCGTTCTTTGAACGTGGCGCTACGCCAAGAATTAGATTTGTACGTCTGTGTACGCCCTGTACGTTGGTTTGAAGGGGTACCATCACCTGTTCAGCATCCTGAACTGACCGATATGGTTATTTTCCGTGAAAACTCAGAAGATATTTATGCAGGAATCGAGTGGAAAGCCGACTCTCCTGAAGCGAAGAAAGTGATTAAGTTTCTCAAAGAAGAAATGGGCGTGACTAAAATCCGATTTGAAGATAACTGTGGTATTGGGATTAAGCCTGTATCGAAAGAGGGAACGCAGCGCCTTGTGCGTAAAGCCATTCAATTTGCGATTGATAATGATAAGCCGAGTGTGACCTTGGTTCACAAAGGCAATATCATGAAATATACCGAAGGGGCATTTAAAGAGTGGGGTTATGAACTTGCGATGGACCGTTTCGGTGGTGAGCTCATTGATGGCGGGCCATGGGTAAAAATTAAAAATCCAAAAAATGGTAAAGACATCATCATTAAAGATGTGATTGCCGATGCATTCTTGCAGCAGATTTTAATGCGTCCTGCGGACTATTCAGTGATTGCGACTTTAAACCTGAATGGTGACTATATTTCTGATGCACTGGCTGCAGAAGTTGGAGGGATTGGTATTGCGCCGGGTGCGAATATTGGCGGATCGATTTCTGTTTATGAAGCCACGCACGGAACAGCGCCAAAATATGCCGGTCAAGATAAAGTCAACCCAGGCTCCATTATTCTTTCTGCTGAAATGATGCTACGAGATATGGGCTGGGTAGAGGCGGCAGATTTGATTATTAAAGGCATTTCAGGGGCAATTGAGGCGAAAACAGTCACTTATGATTTTGAGCGATTAATGCCGAATGCAACCTTATTGCGTTGTTCAGAGTTTGGTGAGGCTATTATTGCGAATATGGAATAAGCTTTAAGCTGAATTGGTAGAAACCCGCACATGCTGCGGGTTTTCTTTTGTTGGCTTGAAAATAGCTGTGGAAATATGATTGCAATGTAAGACTAGGTTAAGGGATCAGTGTTTTGAGTGAGTATAGGTAAGGCTGAAGAATAAGTGGGAGTTGATTCTTAACCATAATTTATATATGTAATTACATTGAATCACCTTGATACAGCTTATGGCTTGGGTTTTCCCTCTATTACTGTAAGGTGGGACTTGTCAACTACGGCAAATGATGAAAAAGGAGTAGTCTCATGGCTAATCAACAACAAAATAATCAGCAGCAACGTCAACAACAACCAAATCAACCGCAAGAACAACCAGACCAACAACAGCAACAACAACCCAAACCAAATCAAGGCCAGCAAAAACAGCCGAATCAAAACCAACCGAACCCAGATCAGCAACAACGCTAGGCGTATTGCTATTTCATGAACGAATGTTAAAGGCATTTCAAGGAAGAATCGATCAAAGGGAGTTGAACCAAAGGAGGACCCTATGTCGAATAATGTTGTGAAAACATTAAAACAGAAGATCAAAGCACGTTTAAAAAAGATCTCTAAGCATCAGTCTAAGCTGAAAGCCTTAGAGAAAAAACTGAAGAAGCGTAAGTAGTTTTACGTGGTTTATTCGAAGCAAAGCCCTCATTTTATATGAGGGCTTTGCCATTACATATATAAGATATCAAAAATAAAGTATTTAATCCAGATCTAGGTCTTTATGAAATAAGTTTTGACAGAGTAGGAAATGTTACAAAAAAGGTTTTTTGGCAAGAGAAAAAGGGGACAGGAGTCAGTTTAGTAATTAAATGTCTTTATTTTAAGACTGGTGGAACTGATTGTAAGTTAAGTAGTCATGTAGAAGATTATGGCTTTAATACAAGTTATTTAAATGTTTATTTTCATGCTGAATTACTTCCACATTGGGAAAAAATTCAGCGTGATTCTTTAAAATTATTTAATTCTTTTCAGATGGAAGAAAATAAAGTAAATGCTTCCAAGTAAGAATATTGAAGTAGCATAAGAACTATTATGTAGTAAGAAAACGCGATATAACGCAATCAAGCCTAAAATTTAAAGACTTCGAATAATGGTAAAAGAGGGGCGGAAGAATGGATAAATACTTACTGGTGGCCTCGGTGGTTGGTGCATGCATACTGTTGGTGATTTACACCCAACTTGCACCATCAGGTGGACAGAAAAATTTTAAGCAAATCGTACAGCAGGCATTTAGTCGTTATAAAGTGATCGAAAAAAACTACACCATTATGATTTGTGAGATCAACCACCGCAATGAGCCAGAAGAGTTGGTCTTTATTCGTATCGATCCTGCTCAAAAGAAAAATTTACGCATTTCAGGAAGAATGCTGATAGCAACTTATCCCAAAGCACCATCGGTACGTGAAATGCGTAAAGACTTTAAAGACTATGTCACTTAACACTTAGCGTCGACGAGAGCTACTACGGCTGCGTCCGCGCGCCATACCGCCAAGAGCATTGAGTACAGCAAGCTTGGTCATACTGCCTGAAGCATGCGCATGACAGATGGCAGCAGCGAGAGCATCGGCGGCATCTTGCTGTGGTTTGATGCTCAGGTTTAGGAGTCTCATCACCATCATTTGTACTTGTTCTTTGTCCGCAGCGCCATAACCGACCACCGACTGTTTAATCTGGCGTGCGGTATATTCTGCAACTTGTAGGTCAAGGTTGACCAATGCAGCAATAGCAGCACCACGTGCTTGCCCCAGCTTCAGTGCGGAGTCAGGGTTTTGTGCCATAAATACTTGCTCAACTGCGGCTTCGGTTGGGCTATGAAATTTTACAATACGATCAATCCCTGCAAAAATACGTTTTAGCCGTTCAGGCATATCAGCAGCTTCGGTACGAATGGTGCCAGCATCGACAAAAATTAGTTTTTGACCTTCTTTTTGAATAATACCGTAGCCTGTAAGGCGAGAACCGGGGTCAATACCAATAATTAATGACATGCTTGCCCTTTAAAAAAAATAATATGCCCATATTGTTACATAAGCGTATCAAAAAAGCTTGATGTAGATTGAGCACTTGATTCTTGCACCTTATTCATTTTGTTGAGATTAGATTAATTTTCATGAAATTATTTCTTTTTATATTAGCTGGTGTCATTCTCGAAGTCTTCGTATGGATTGGCGTGGGTGACCTCGTTGGTAGCATGTGGTACGTGTTCTTCTGGTTTATTGCCGCTTTCTTTATTGGTATGAGCCTGATTCGTAAGTATTCAGCAGGTTTAATGCCACAAATGCAGCAAATGCAAGCGGGCCAGATGGGTGCAGATCCTGCATTAACAAACAATCTGCCAAAAATCATTGCGGGTTTTCTTTTATTGATTCCTGGCTTGGTGACAGACGTGGTTGCCGTGTTATTGCTTATTCCAGCAGTACAAAAAGCCATGACGGGCGCGCTGATGAACGTGATGATGAAACGTCAGCAAGCGATGATGGAAAAAATGATGGGTGGCATGATGGGGGATATGAATGGCATGGGCGGTGGTGCTCAAGGTCAAAACCCATTTGCAGATATCATGCGTCAGATGCAAGAAATGCAGCAACAGCAGGGCGGTTCAGCTTATCGTGACTCTAGTATTATTGATGGCGAAGCACGAGAAGTCACGCCAGATGCGAAAAAAATTGAAATGAAAGATGTGAATAAATAATTTCATACCTAATTTTAAAGCCGAGTTCTAACTCGGCTTTTTTTATCTTTATGAAAATGTTTTAAGTGCTTATGATTTAAAATAAATATAACAAACGATATAATTATTTTTTAAAATTTATGCCGCTTTTTTATGTCATTGCTTTTTACGATTTGCGCTTTGCATTTTGTTGCGCAGCTAAGTCCTGGTCCTGATGTTTTGCTGATTGCCAAAAGTTCAGCTTCGACTACACAAAAAAATACTTTAAAAACTATCTTAGGTATTTCCGTTGGCATCGTAGTTTGGGTGGTTTTAACCTTATTAGGTTTTACCGTACTCATCGACAAAATGCCATGGATTCAACAGGTATTGATGGTGATTGGTGGGGTGTTCCTTGCACGTATGGGGTGGCTGATGTTGAAAGCTGGCCTCAATACAATGCAGCAAGAAGCCTTGCTAGATGATGGTCAAAAACTACCTACACCCAAGGCCAACCATTATTTCATGTCAGGTTTACTGACGAACTTGTCTAACCCGAAAACGCTGATTTATTTCAGTAGTGTGTTTTCATTGGCACTGAGTTCTAACGCAAGTCCCTATTTAAAAATGCAACTTGCGGTCATTATTCCCATTCAAACTTTTATGACTTTTGCACTGCTAATGCTGCTTTTGTCATTACCCAAAATTAAGGCGGCATATCAGCGTTCAGGAAGTTATATCGACATTTTTTCTGGCGGGCTGTTCCTGATTTTTGCTTTATGGCTTTGGTACGATGCTCTCGCAATCTACATCTAAGTCATTTTTAAGCTCTTTAGATGATGGAGCCTGTTCCAAGGTGGACGCCTCATCTTTTTTACTTTGCGCATAGCGGTTAGGCTGTAATGTCGCTTCGGTATTTTCTGAACCTTTATAGCTACGGCTGCGGTTGGCACGTTCGCGTAAACCGCCTTTTTTAATCAACTGAACCATTCTTTCTTCCTCATCGTTGCATCTTATTTTAATAAACAATCGCGAGAAAACTAAAGGGTTTTAAGCAAATATGACGGAATACGTCAAAAACTATTATGTTACAAAATGAAATTGTCATGATTTGGTGTTATAAACAGGAATATGCGTTAAATCAATTGATTAATCTTTCAGTGTAAGCCGTTGCTGACATCACTTCAGGTGAATTACGCTTGAGTCTCAACAAATACTCACATAAGATAAATGAATCTAACATTCTGTGAGGCAGGGTGATGGACAATAAAAACAAGAAAGGACAAAAACAAGGGGGTAAAGCCATGCTCTATCAATACCACTGCGCATGTTGTGAAACAGTTGTCGCATCAACAGATAAAGACTGTCCAAACTGTGGATCACATAATATTCGAAGTCCTTTTGGATTTTGGATTTTCTGTATTGTTGCATGTCTTGCAGCAGCGATTATCGTTAAATCTGTACAAGTCTATTTGGCCGACCGCAACAGCGAACCCGCTGCCGTGACTTCGCTCTTTGATGTGCTCAATCATGACAACAAACCTAAGTAGTGAGGTTCAATGACTTCACGACTGAACTGATGGACTATTTTCCATTAGTTAAAATAAAAAAACCCGCATTAAGCGGGTTTCTTTTTGGATCAAACTTATAGACCAGCTGAAGCTTTAAGCGCTTCCACTTTATCTGTTTTTTCCCAAGTAAATGCAGTATCTGAACCTTCACGACCGAAGTGACCATAAGCAGCAGTTTGCTTATACATCGGTTGAATGAGGTCAAGCATACGAGTGATACCGTATGGACGTAAGTCGAAGTGTTCACGGACTAACGCAATGATCAACTCTTCAGATACTTTGGCTGTATTGAAGGTATTAATCGAAATAGACGTTGGCTCAGCCACCCCAATGGCATAAGACACTTGAATTTCACATTTGTCTGCAAGGCCCGCAGCTACGATATTTTTCGCAACATAACGACCTGCGTAAGCAGCAGAACGGTCAACCTTAGATGGATCTTTACCAGAGAAAGCACCACCACCGTGACGCGCCATGCCACCGTAAGTGTCTACGATGATTTTACGACCTGTTAAACCACAGTCACCCACTGGGCCACCAATCACAAACATCCCTGTTGGGTTGATGTGGAATTTGGTGTCTGCATGGAACATTTCAGCAGGGATCACTTTTTTCACGATTTCTTCAATCACAGCTTCTTTTAAGTTGCTTTGAGAAATTTCAGGATCGTGCTGGGTAGATAATACGACGGCGTCTAAACGAACAGGCATGCCATTTTCATAAGCAAAAGTCACTTGGCTTTTTGCATCTGGGCGTAACCATGGTAAAGCGCCACTACGACGTAGTTCAGCTTGCTTTTCCATTAAACGGTGTGCATATGAAATTGGAGCAGGCATAAGCACGTCAGTTTCACGGCTTGCATAACCAAACATTAAACCTTGGTCACCTGCACCTTGATCTTCAGGCTTTTGACGGTCAACACCTTGAGCAATCTCTGGTGACTGTTTACCAATCATGTTGATCACAGCACATGTTGAACCATCAAAACCAAGGTCAGAATGGTGGTAACCAATGCCATTTACGGTTTGACGAACAATCGCTTCGAAGTCAACATTTGCAGTTGTTGTGATTTCACCTGCAAGTACTACCGCACCCGTTTTTACAAGCGTTTCACAAGCAACCCGCGCATATGGGTCTTCTTTTAAGATCGCATCCAAGATAGCATCACTGATTTGGTCAGCCATTTTATCTGGATGGCCTTCGCTTACAGATTCCGAGGTAAATACAGCGTACTCGCGCATAAGTCCTATCACAGTTAATTTAAAAGACGCAATATGGTACATCGACTTAGCCGTTTGAGCCAGTTCTACACGACCAAAATGACTGAATTTATTTCAATTCAACGACTTTTTATCTGATATAAGCATCTAAAAAATTGATATAGCGTTTATTTTTAGTTCGAAATGACAAAGTAAAGGCTTTTGGTTCAAAGTTTATGGGTGCGTATCATGAGATTTTGTTTTTTGGTTATATCTAATTGTAAAACAATAGCTTGTTTGAGTTTTTGTTGGCTTGGGTGTTAAGTTGGTAAAGAAAAAATGCTCAAAATATGCATCATAAAAGAATCTATAATTTGTACTAATTCATGAAAAATCTAAAAAAATGAATAAATTTCACTATGAATGTTTAATTGTATGTAAAAAATACAAATGTATCCTGTGATGTGTTTGATACTCAAGGATAATGGTTTGTTCTGATTAGTGAATAGAATGGCTGAGCTTTGTTTTTAAAAATTGATGATTCTATCGTGTAGAATTTGAACCGGAGAAAAGCTAGAGAGGCATTTCTGAGTGAAATTGTTGTGATTTTAGGCAATGCCCGCATTTATTAGACATTGATGATGAATAAATAGCGAAATATTGTCCATTAGGCTTTACCCATTCCTCTTTTTTTAAGACAATACACCTATCTTTGAATTCTATTCATCTTACTCTTTAAATCATTTGTTTGGACTCTGACCTATGACAACCCCGCTTAACGAACGTCGTATTGCAAACGCAATTCGTGTATTGGCAATGGATGCTGTGCAAAAAGCAAACTCTGGACATCCAGGTGCGCCAATGGGGATGGCTGATATCGCTGATGTGGTATGGCGTGAGTTTTTCAACCATAACCCGACTAACCCTCAATGGGCGAACCGTGACCGTTTTGTACTATCAAATGGTCATGGCTCTATGCTGCAATATGCGTTATTGCACCTTACGGGCTATGATTTATCAATTGAAGATTTAAAAGCATTCCGTCAACTGCACTCTAAAACGCCGGGTCACCCAGAATTAGGTTATGCACCAGGTATTGAAACTACGACTGGCCCACTTGGTCAGGGGATTGCAAACGCAGTTGGTTTTGCTCTAGCTGAAAAAACTTTAGCAGCGCAGTTCAACAAAGATGAGATGAGCGTTGTTGACCATTTCACTTACTGTTTCTTAGGTGATGGCTGTTTAATGGAAGGTGTTTCTCACGAAGCATGTTCACTTGCAGGTACTTTAGGTCTAGGTAAACTGATTGCTTACTATGACGACAACGGTATTTCGATCGATGGTGAAGTAGAAGGTTGGTTCTCTGACGATACAGAGCAACGCTTCTTGGCTTATGGTTGGCAAGTACTTAAAGCTGATGGTCATGATGCAGATGCATTACGTGCTGCAACTTTGCAAGCAAAAGCTGAAACGAAAAAACCAACGATCATCATCTGTAAAACGATTATTGGTCTAGGTTCGCCAAATAAGCAAGGTAAAGAAGACTGTCACGGTGCGCCGTTAGGTAATGACGAAATCGCATTAACACGTGAAGCATTGGGCTGGACTGAAGGTCCATTTGAAATTCCTGCTGACGTTTATGCAGCATGGGATGCAAAAGCAAAAGGGACGGCTTCTGAAGCAGCTTGGAATGAATTATTTGCTCAATATGCAGCAAAATATCCAACTGAAGCAGCTGAATTGAAACGTCGCCTTTCAGGTGAATTGCCAGCTGAATTCCTTGCTCAAGCAGATGCGTTTATTGCTGACACTAATGCAAAAGCTGAAACCATTGCTACACGTAAGGCAAGCCAAAACACATTGCAAGCTTTCGGTCCATTATTGCCTGAATTATTAGGTGGTTCTGCGGACTTAGCTGGCTCTAACTTAACACTTTGGAAAGGTTGCCAAGGTGTTCAAGACAATCCAGCAGGTAACTACGTACACTATGGCGTACGTGAGTTTGGTATGACTGCCATTGCAAACGGTGTTGCGCTTCACGGTGGTTTCATTCCTTACGTTGCAACATTCCTTATGTTTATGGAATATGCGCGTAATGCAGTACGTATGTCTGCGTTGATGAAACAACGTGTAATCCATGTATATACACATGACTCAATTGGTTTGGGTGAAGATGGTCCAACGCACCAACCTGTAGAGCAAATTGCGTCTTTACGTGGTACACCAAACTTAAATACTTGGCGTCCATGTGACACGGTTGAAGCAGCTGTGTCTTGGAAGTCTGCACTTGTACGCTCAGAAGGCCCAACTGCGTTGATCTTCTCTCGTCAAAACCTACCATTCCAAACACGTACAGATGCACAAATTGCAAATGTAGCGAAAGGTGGTTATGTATTGGCTGAAGAAAAAGGCGAATTAAAAGCGATTATTATTGCGACGGGTTCTGAAGTATCTTTAGCAATGGAAGCACATGCACAACTTGAAGGTGTGCGTGTCGTGTCTATGCCATGTGCTGAAGAATTTGTGAAGCAAGATGCAGCGTACCGTGAAGCGGTTCTTCCATCAAACATTCGTGCACGTGTTGCAGTTGAAGCAGCACATGTAGACTACTGGTGGAAGTTTGTAGGTTTAGACGGTCGTGTAATTGGTATGACGACTTATGGTGAATCTGCACCTGCGAAAGACTTATACCAATACTTCGGTATTACCACTGAAGCAGTTGTTGCTGCGGTAAAAGAATTGACAGCTTAATTTTTAAAAATTGACTGTTTGAAGGACGCTCCAGTTTAGGGGCGTCTTTTATTTTGAATGGCGTATATAATATGCAAGCTGCTGCTGAAGTAGCTGCATAAATTTTAGGTGATGATATGAGCTTGTACGATCAAATTCATGATGAAGTTGTATTGATGGATGCGGGCGAACAGAAGTGGATTGGACCGGATCTACCTTTGGAGGCGATGGTTGCTGTTGAGCTGTTATTGCAAGATTTAGCAGAAGATAAGCAAATTAAGATCCGCCGTAAAAACCATGAAAAGCAGACAGGTATGAAGTTGATTGATCGGATTCTGATTGAAAAACTATGATGGTTGTCACGTCTAAAAGAAGCCTTATTGAAGCGATTCAATAAGGCTTTTTCTTTGTAGTGTTTCAATTTAAATATAAGCCGTACAAAAATAAATAGTACTTTGAGAGCAAAATGGAAGTACCAAATATTCACATTGTGCCACTGACAGAAATCGATCAGTCGATCTGGGCTGCATTATGGCAAGCTTATCAGACATTTTATCAGGCTGATTTATTGGAGTAGATATCTGAAAATACGTGGCATAAACTGACTGATTCTAAGCGTGAGCATATGTATGGTTTTGCTGCACTTATGGCCGGTCGGGTTGTTGGCATTGTGCATGTGGTAGAACATGATAGCTGTTGGACGTTAAAGCCTTATGCTTATTTACAAGATCTATTTACGCATGAGGACTATCGTGGGCTAGGGGTTGCAACAGCTTTAATCGAACACGTCAAAATGCATACTGAAAAGCGAGCATGTGATCGGGTCTATTGGCTCACTCATCAGGATAATTTAGTCTCACAGCAACTCTATAATAAAGTCGCGAAGAAGACTAGTTTCATTCAATATCGGGCGTAGCTAAGTCGCTACATTTAAAAACAATTATATCGTTCTAAAGTTGCAACATATCGTTTTATCTTTATAGATGTATTCGTTGTAGAACTCTATAGACTAAGCAGTATTCCAATGTGAGATAAAAACATGAACTTTAAAGCTTTAACAATCGGTTTGGCTGTTGCAACTGCGACTACATTTGCTATGGCAAAACCTGTGGCATATCAAATTGACCCTACACATACAGCAACAGTTTTCACATGGAGCCATTTTGGTTTTTCAACGCCATCTGCAAACTTCAGCGACATTCAGGGTGTGATTAATGTCGATAATGCAAAACCTGCAAACTCATCGGTGAATGTAACGATTCCTTTATCTAGCTTAAACACCAACGTAAAAGCTTTAGATGAACACTTACAAGCGGCTGATTTCTTTGATGCAGCAAAATACCCAACCATCACTTTTAAAAGTACAAAAGTACAAGCTGTAGGCGCGAATAAATACAAAATCACAGGTGATTTAACCATTAAAAATGTGACAAAACCTGTCGTTTTAGATGCAGTGTTGAATAAACAAGGTGAGCACCCAATGACCAAGGTACAGTCAATTGGTTTCAACGCAACCACTTCATTTGACCGTTCTGCTTTTGGTGTAGGCGCATATGTGCCTAACGTGGGTGATAAAATTACTGTGAATATCACCACTGAAGCATCAGTTCCACAGCCTAAAGCTGCTGCGAAATAAGAGATATCTACCAAAAAAGCACCTTAATAGAGGTGCTTTTTTATTTGTGCTATATGTCCCGTCCTGAAATAAG
>NZ_JBUEBA010000002.1:1397014-1403833 GCF_058107045.1 Acinetobacter sp. AB03
ATAAACTTAAAAGTTAGAGTAATAGATGCATTGAGCGGATTATGGCTGAATTATTAAACCAGTGCTTGTAAATACGCTGCAAAAACTTGTCCAGAGACATGTTCTAGTTGAGCTGCACAGCGTTGGTTGTCTGCACGTAATGCTGGAATATTGATGTTCGCTTGACGAAGCTCAGCAGTATGCCCGATTAGCCATTTTTCTAAACCGTCCGCTGCGACTTCAGGATGGAACTGTAAGCCAAGAATATTTTTGCCTACACGAAAAGCTTGGTTGGAATAAACTTCTGAGCTGGCCAACAGTTCAGCTTGAGCAGGGAGTTCAAAGGTGTCTCCATGCCAATGTAGCACTTCAGTTCCTACCAATGCTTGTAGCGGGTTATGTTCAACGGTATTGAGCTGTAACTGACTCCAGCCAATTTCTTTGCTATGACCTGCATATACTTTTGCACCGAGTGCATGTGCAATCAACTGTGCACCTAAGCAAATGCCTAAAGTGGGTAAATTCTTTTCTAGGCGAACTTTTAGTAAGTCTATTTCTTGTTGTAAGAAAGGGTAGTCTTCAGTTTCATATACCCCAATCGGGCCACCTAAGATCACAGTTAGACCGGTGTAGTTTAACGCTTTAGCTAAGTCATCTTTGCCTGCTTCAAAATATCGTACTCGATAACCCAATTGATATAACACATCTTCCCATGCGCCCAAATCTTCAAAAGCAAGATGCTGAATCGCGTAAATCGTATCGGGTAGTGTCGTCATAGTTGGCTCGTTCACAGGGGTTAAAGGAGTGTAAAAATGTACAGGGAAATGCGCAGAAGTTGAAGGCAATAAATCAGAAAATATGTCGAAAAAAAACTATAAATTCAATCCAAGATTTCACTTGCGCTGTAGCATGTTTTTAATCATCCATTTGCTTGAGCTTAAAATTTCTCTTTGTAGATGTTCATCCGCCATGCTCCGCGCCATGACGATTGCACCGACCAGTTGACACAGTACCGCCCAAGCTTGTATTTCACTGCCTAGATGTTGTGTAAAGAGTGTGTGACCACGAAGCATTTCCTGTTGAAAACACAGTTTTGTTGTTTCACTACTACGTGCTACCTCGGCTGCAAGAGAGGGAATAACACAGCCTTGATCTGGGCGTTGCACATGAGACAACGCTAAATAACGTTCAAGTTCGAAGTCAATCCACTCTTCGAGGTTGTCATGCGGATTGGCTTGCCATGCTTGAAAGCTGTGTTG
The DNA here is from genome assembly GCF_058107045.1 of Acinetobacter sp. AB03. Taxonomy (NCBI): domain Bacteria; kingdom Pseudomonadati; phylum Pseudomonadota; class Gammaproteobacteria; order Moraxellales; family Moraxellaceae; genus Acinetobacter; species Acinetobacter sp. AB03. Next base: position 1,398,253 of record NZ_JBUEBA010000002.1, read on the forward strand.
TAACTCGGATTCGATCAGTGCTTCAAATAATTCATATTTTGATGAAAAATGCGAATAAAAAGCACCACTGGTCATTTGAGCCGCTTTCATAAAACCGTCGACACCTGTATTGGCAAAGCCTTGCTTCTTGGCCAGTTGAGCACTGATTTTAAGCAGCTCTTGACGTTTTTCTTCTTTATAGCCTGTTTTATAGCGCATAGGAGTTTCATCAAAATAAAATTGACTGATGCTGAAAACTATAACATAGTGATCGTTATAATAACGATCGTTATTTTATAAAGGGAGTGTATTTATGGATGGACTACAGCCAGAACAGCAGTTGCAAAAGGCTGATGCTAAAAAGAAAGTGGCGTTAGTGATTGGCGCAGGAGATGCTACAGGGGGTGAAATTGCGAAACGTTTTGCACGTGGTGGATACATCGCCTGCATGACGCGAAGAAATGCCGAAAAACTCCAGCCCTTAATTGCAGAGATAGAAGCTGAAGGTGGCCTTGCATATGGCTTTGCTTCTGATGCACGTAAAGAAGAGCAAGTCATCGCTTTGGTGGAAGAAATTGAAGCCAATATTGGTGAAATCGATGTTTTAGTGTTTAACATTGGGGCGAATGTGCTATGTAGTATTTTAGAAGAAACTGCACGTAAGTATTTTAAAATTTGGGAAATGGCATGCTTTGGTGCGTTTTTGACTGGGCGTGAAGTGGCGAAGCGTATGGTCGTGCGTGAACATGGGAGCATTATTTTCACGGGTGCAACCGCAGGAATAAGAGGTGCAGCAAACTTTGCCGCTTTTGCTGGGGCGAAACATGCACTGCGTGCTTTAGCGCAAAGTATGGCGCGTGAGCTTGGCCCGAAAAATATTCATGTGGCACACGTGGTGGTGGATGGGGCAATTGATACCGATTTTATTAAAGACACTTTTCCTGAGATGTACGCGCGCAAAGAACAGGATGGCATATTAAATCCCGTGCATATTGCAGAAAATTATTGGCATTTGTCGCAGCAACCGCGCGATGCATGGACGCATGAGTTAGATTTAAGACCTTGGATGGAAACGTGGTAAAAGGACAAAGCATGAAAAGCGTAGAATTTTATTTTGATTTGGGCAGCCCATATAGCTATTTGGCCTACTATCGTTTACTGCAAATAGCAGAGCAGCAAGAGATTCAGATTGTGTATAAGCCTATTTTATTAGGCGGGGTGTTTAAAGCAACAGGCAATCGTAGTCCGATTGAGATTCCTGTCAAAGGGGTTTATTCAATATTAGACATGCAGCGCTGGGCGGAGTATTACCAGATCCCAATGCAAATGAATCCGCATTTTCCGATGAATACTTTAACCCTAATGCGCATTTTGACAGGCGTTCAATTGTTGCATGTAGAAAAGTTTGAGCAAGTTTTAAAACTTTTATTCGATGCGATGTTTGGTACACCACAAAATCTCAATGAACCTAATGTCTTGGCAGAAGTGTTAAAACCGAGTGGGTTTTCTGTAGAAGATATCATGAGTATGGTTCAGTCGGATGTGGTGAAACAAAAACTGATCACTGAAACAGAACAGGCCATTCAACGTGGCCTTTTCGGCGCACCGACATTCTTTGTGGGTGATGAAATGTATTGGGGCCAAGATCGCCTGCATTTTGTAGAGCAAGCGCTAAACAAAGCTAGCTAAAAAACTGAGTTAACAGAACACGCTATTTAAGATCAGCCGTAAAATCACGGCTGATCTGCTTCAAATTAAAATAAACGCTTAGGCGCATGTTCCGTGTCTAGACTGACTATTTCATGTTCATCTTTTAAGTCTACACCTGAGTAGCCGAGTTTCTTAGAGTCACGCATGAGAGACATTAGTCGTTGTACTGCAACAAGAATGCTTAAGCCCGCAGGTCGAACATTTGAAATACAGTTGCGTTTAGCATCCAAAGTGCCTGAGGCTGCTTTCCATGTATAGTAAATGCCCATACTATCCGGTGAGCTTAGGCCAGGCCTTTCGCCAATCAGCATCACGAGCATAGTCGCGTGTAGGCACTCTGCGACTGGATCACCCAAAGCGACTCGGCTTCCAGTAGCAATCACCATCGGTGTAATGCTCCAGTTTTCCGCTTGCAGATGTGAGATCAAATGCTGAATAAAAGGTACCGCATTTTCTTCAATCGCCCGTGCAGACAGTCCATCACCAATCACAATACAGACATCATAGTTTTGCGGGTTACTGGCTTTAAAAACTTCTAAGCCATGTTGTGACGCTGGACTTAACAGGCGACCTAGATCGGGACGTTTTAAGTATTCTTGTTTGTTTTCAGCTTGACTGTGTACCGTCAGACTATCCAAACCTAGTGTATTAAAACTCGCAACTAAGTGATCGACATTTAAAGCTTGATGTACCGCATCTTGCGCTTCCGCATGCGCCAGTTGAAACTTCAGCAGTTCATGGGTCGGGATGCTACAACCAGCGCGACCAATGGCAATACGTGCATCGGTAAATTTTTTTAAGTTTTCCCAAACATCCTGATGCTGTTCAGATTGATAGTTTTCTAGAGGAACAAGTGACATAAGTTGCTCCTTATATATGCAAAAGTTTTTCAAATTGTGGCGGGATATGTTCTGGCCAGAGAATATGCTGCTGTTGTTGTTTAAAGATGCCTTGTTCAGCCAACCACAGATCAAATTCAGGTGCGGCTTTTAAGCCCAAAAGTTGCCTTAAATACAGTGCATCATGAAACGATGTGGTTTGATAATTCAGCATGACGTCATCCGAACCGGGAATACCCATAATAAAGTTCAGACCTGCTGCACCGAATAGGGTGAGTAGCACATCCATGTCGTTTTGGTCGGCATCGGCATGGTTGGTATAGCAAATGTCGCAGCCCATAGGTAAGCCTAGGAGCTTTCCACAAAAATGGTCTTCCAAGCCTGCACGGATAATTTGTTTGCCATTGTATAAATACTCTGGGCCAATAAACCCAACCACAGTATTTACCAGTAGTGGGTTAAATTTACGTGCTACCGCATAGGCACGGACTTCTAAGGTTTGCTGATCTACGCCGTGATGTGCATTACTAGATAAAGCACTACCTTGACCTGTTTCAAAATACATCACATTTTGTCCCACAGTCCCACGCTTGAGAACCAGTGTCGCTTCATAGCCTTCACGTAATAATTCAAGGTTAATGCCGAAACCTTCATTGGCACGCTGTGTGCCTGCAATCGATTGAAACATCAAATCAATTGGCACATTTTTCTCAGCCAGTTGAATCCCCGAACTGATATGAGTCAGCACACAAGACTGGGTTGGAATATGATGCTCTTGGATCACATGATCGAGTAGTTTGAGCAGCTCCGATAAATTTTGTAGGTTATCGGTTGCAGGGTTAATCCCAATGACGGCATCACCATTGCCATACATCAAGCCATCCAAAATACTAGCAGATATCCCTAAGAGATCATCAGTCGGATGATTCGGTTGTAAACGGGTCGAGAGATGACCTTTTAAACCAATGGTATTGCGAAATTGGGTGATGACTTTACATTTACTCGCAACCAAGATGAGGTCTTGATTGCGCATAATTTTACTCACTGCAGCCACCATTTCAGGGGTTAAGCCGAGGGCAAGTTGTTGTAATTTCTGCGTAGTCGCATCTTCACTGAGTAGCCAGTTACGAAAGTCTCCTACGGTAAAGTGTGAAATCGGCGCAAATAAATCACTACGGTGCTCATCGATAATCAGGCGGGTTATTTCATCCTGTTCATAGCTGATCAGCGCTTCAGTTAAAAACTGCTTCAATGGAACATCGGCCAATGCCATTTGTGCGGCAACACGTTCAGTGGCATTTTCCGCCGCAACACCTGCAAGTTGATCACCTGAGCGCAGCGGGGTTGCTTTTGCCATTAAAGTTTTTAAATCATTAAACACATAGTGCTGATGTCCAATCAACGTTTTATAAGCCATGTCATAGGTCCTTCTATAAGTCTTGTTCGGCCTTACGAATACTTTCAAATTCTTCTTCAGGTGTACCTTGAACGAGTCGATGGCGACTATGGAAAATAAAGTAGGCAATAAATAGCACATAGATGCCTGCGGCCATAAACCAAACTTTAGGATCCACCACAAACCCAGCAATCACCGCAATACTGGCTAAAACCAAAGCAATTGATGAGGTAATAATTCCACCTGGGGTTTTATAGGGACGATGTAATTCTGGACGGCTGATGCGCAGTTTAATGTGAGAAAGCATCATCAAGACATAAGAAATGGTCGCACCAAATACCGCCATCAGGATGAGCAGATCACCTTCACCTGTTAGGGACAATAAAAAGCCAATGATGCCGGGAATAATAATCGCTAAATAGGGCGCTTTGTTTTTATTGGTCAGTGATAACGAGGTTGGTAAATACCCCGCACGAGATAAGGCGAAAATTTGACGTGAATAGGCATAGATGATGGAGAAGAAACTCGCAATTAAACCTGCCAGACCGACAAAATTGACAAAACTGCCTAACCAGCTGTTTTGACCATAGACTGCTACCAGTGCATCAACTAAGGGTGCGCCTGATTCTTTAAGTTGTTCTGCGCCAGCAGCACCAGCACCTAAGAACAGAATAAGCAGGGCAAAAGCGGCCAAAATCAGCATCGAACCGATCAAACCACGCGGTAATGATTTGGATGGATCTTTGGCTTCTTCTGCTGCCAGTGGTACACCTTCCACCGCTAAAAAGAACCAAATGGCATAGGGTACCGCCGCCCAAATACCAATATAACCCATCGGTAGGAAGCTACTTGCACCGATATTTTCAGTCGGTGCAATGTTAAATAAGTTGGCGCTGTTAAAATGTGGTGCCATTGCGATGATAAAGACAAAAAGAGCTACGGCTGCAATGGCGGTAATGACAAACATGATCTTGAGGGCTTCACCTGCACCTTTAAGATGAATACCCATAAAAACCAAATAGCAGATGAGATAAATGATCCATCCACCGACACCAAATAAGGACTCGCAGTAGGCACCAATAAAGCATGCAATAGCTGCAGGGGCGATGGCATATTCAATTAAAATCGCCGTGCCAGTGAGATAGCCGCCAAATGGACCAAATGCGGTACGCGCAAAGCTATAGCCACCTCCCGCAGTGGGCAGCATGGTGGCCATTTCAGACATCGACAGGCACATGCATAAGTACATGATGGCTACGACAACCGTTGCGATAAACATACCGCCCCAGCCACCTTGAGCAAGACCGAAGTTCCAGCCAGCAAAGTCGCCTGAAATGACATAAGCTACGCCTAAACCGACTAATAATAGCCAACCTACTGCACCTTGTTTCAGTTGTCTTTTTTCAAAATAGTCGTCAGATGTGCTTACAGTTGAAGTAGAGAGCGGAGTCGTTGAGCTGTTAATGGTAGAATCGGTCATGTGAAGCTCCATATCTTGAGTTTTTATAGATGGTTTGATGGATGCAATATTTATGCAATTTCAGTACCAAGCGACTAGACGTCCTGTCTAATATTTATATGACACAGTTTTGAATTATTGTTTTGATGTTTGATGTTTGATGTTTGATGTTTGATGTTTGATGTTTGATGTTTGATG
>NZ_JBUEBA010000002.1:1403933-1471424 GCF_058107045.1 Acinetobacter sp. AB03
TTTGATGTTTGATGTTTGATGTTTGATGTTTGATGTTTGATGTTTGATGTTTGATGTTTGATCGAGAAATGTTTAGGGTAACGAATCACCCTAAACACATAGAGAACAGAATACGAATAAGCTAAGTACTTAGAAGAAGCCCATAGGCTTGGTTGCATAGCTCACAAGTAAGTTTTTAGTTTGTTGGTAATGATCAAGCATCATTTTATGGTTTTCACGACCAATCCCTGACTTTTTATAGCCACCGAAAGCGGCATGTGCAGGGTAGATGTGGTAACAGTTGGTCCAAACGCGACCCGATTGAATTGCACGACCTGCGCGGTAAGAGGTATGTGCTGAACGTGACCATACACCAGCGCCTAAACCATAAATGGTGTCGTTGGCAATTTTAATCGCATCGTCAAAGTCTTTGAATGTTGCCACTGAAAGTACAGGCCCAAAAATTTCTTCTTGGAAAATTTTCATGTCATTGGTGCCTTTGAAAATGGTTGGTTCAATATAGAAACCAGAACCCACTTCATTACGCTCACTACCACCTGTTAGTACTTGCGCACCTTCACCGCGACCTGTTGCGATACAACCCAAGATTTTCTCTTGTTGTTCAAGTGAAGCTTGCGCACCAATCATCGTTTCTGTATCGAGCGGATGACCCGTTTTAATGCGTTTTACACGTTCAACTGCCATTTCAAGGAATTTATCCGCAATGCTTTCTTGAACTAAAGCGCGCGATGGGCACGTACAGATTTCACCTTGGTTAAGCGCAAACATAGCAAAGCCTTCTAGTGCTTTGTCTAAGAACTCATCGTCTTGATCCATAATGTCTTCAAAGAAGATGTTTGGAGACTTACCACCTAATTCTAAAGTCACAGGAATGATGTTTTCAGTGGCATATTGCATGATCATTTGACCCACAGCAGTAGAGCCAGTGAATGCAATTTTAGCAATACGTGGATTGGTTGCGAGTGGACGACCCACTTCAACACCATAACCGTTGACGATGTTTAAAATACCGGGTGGGAGTAAGTCTTGAATGAGTTCAATTAAAACCAAAATGCTCGCAGGGGTTTGTTCTGCAGGTTTAAGTACAATACAGTTACCCGCAGCCAAAGCAGGAGCAATTTTCCATGTTGCCATCAAAATTGGGAAGTTCCATGGAATGATTTGTCCTACCACGCCTAATGGTTCATGGAAGTGATAGGCAATGGTATCTTCATCAATTTCAGAAATGCCACCTTCTTGCGCACGGATACAACCTGCGAAATAGCGGAAATGGTCAATGGCTAAAGGAATGTCCGCTGCAAGTGTTTCACGAATCGGTTTACCGTTATCCCATGTTTCAGCCACAGCCAATTTTTCTAGATTTTGTTCTAGACGATCTGCAATTTTAAGGAGTAAATTTGAACGTGTAGTAGGAGAAGATTTGTTCCATTGTTCTTTGGCTTTATGCGCAGCATCAAGTGCAAGTTCGATGTCTTCTACAGATGAGCGAGGGACTTTTGTAAAAACTTTACCGTCGACAGGAGAGATATTTTCAAAGTATTCACCTTTTACTGGAGCAACCCACTCGCCACCAATAAAGTTGTCATACTGTGCTTTAAATTCTACTTTAGAACCAGATTGGTTAGGGTCTACATAGCGCATATTGAAGTTCCTTTGCTTATTGATTTTTTAAAAGCATCTACAGCTTTGGTATAAGGTACATCTGTACAATATTTAAGTAGCATAACTAATATAAGGTTGGAAAAAGGTTGGAAGGAAGGAGGTTTACACGGCTTTGACAAATGTTTACAACCAAGTAATACAGTGGACGTATATCAGGAATTGTTTTGAGTATAAGGAATGATGGCAATGCAACATTTAATACAGAAAAGACAAGAAATAGAAAAGCTTAGAACCAGTAGCAGTATTTCGACGGTACAAGCTGAACAATTGGGAAAAAGTATTGCAAGTTCATGGCAGCGCTCTAACTCCGCAGAAATTCCAAAAGATCGCTTTGCTGCGCCCATTTCTGAGGGTTCCATGTCACAAGGTTCAGCGTTGCAACATGCTTTGAGTTATTGCGCAGATGAACTGAGACATATTGCACAACAGTCGTCTATGGTGGTGGCTGTAGGCGATATTGGTAGTACCATTATTTGGAGTGCGTCCAGTAGACAAATGCGTAATGCGGCAGAAAGTGTACATTTTGTTGAAGGTGGACAGTGGCGAGAGGAATTGGTGGGGACCAATGCATTGGCCTTGTCCTTAAAAACTCAACAGTCCAGTTGTGTCTTTTCAAATGAACACTATATGAGTTCCATTCATGATTGGGTTTGTTATGCTGCACCAATCATTGACCCTTACTCAAAACACGTCCTTGGGGTGATTGATTTATCCACCACATGGAAAAATCATAATAGCCTTGGTCTACTCGCAGCAGAGCGCTGTGCATCTATCATCCAAACGGCACTGTTAGAATATCAGCGCCAACAATTATATATCCGTGCTTTTGGTGTACCACAAGTACATTTTAATGGCAAAGTGATGGTCCTCACACCGCGACAAATTGAAATTTTGACCATCTTGGCGTTGTGCCCACAGGGTATGACTTTAGATACTTTGCATCAGGCCTTATATGGTGAGCGCAAGGTGAGTGTGGGAACACTTAAGGCCGAAATGTCACAACTGCGTGACTTGCTTGGTGGCATGTTGGGATCTCGTCCCTATCGAATTTTGGTGCATATTGAGGCTGATTTTTTACAAGCTGAGCAGGCCTTAGATGCGGCCTATATTGAGACCGCATTGAAGCTGTGTTCAGGGGTTTTATTACCTAAAACGGAAAGTCCATTTCTATGTGCATGGCGCGATTGTTTGGAGTCACGTTTAAGCAGTGCGATTTTTAAAGCCAATGAAACCGATATGCTGTTTAAACATGTCGCACGTTACCCAGAGGCGATTGATGCCGTTGAGCGACTCATTGAGCTGACACCGAATGGACATCCTGCGCATCAGCTACTCGAGAAATATAAAATTTAAAGATTATGAATTGTGTTAGAAAGGTGTAGTTACACTATTTTTTGCTCGAGCCACTGGAACAGCTCAGCATAGACTTCGGCACGAACTTCAGGTGCGGAGAGGACTAAGTCGTGTAAACCATTATGAATGGTCACGACAGTGACGTCACCTTGTAAATTTTTGGCCTGCTTTTCAATGTCTTTAACATCTAAAATCACATCACTGGTTTGCGCGGCTACGCCCCATTTCTTTGGGTTGAGCGTTTGATGTGAATGCATGATGAGTGTAGGGACAGAGAGCTTTAAACCACCGCGATGAATTTCTTTCTGTGCTTCATGGATTGCACGTACAAAGCTGATCCGAACCATAGAATAGCTTGGTTGTTTCCACTCCAAATCAAAGTTCCATTCACCATGCTCGTTTTGATGTAGGCTCGGTACATACCATTTATTCAGTTCACTTGGAAACTTGAGGTCAGGAAAACGCTTTGCGAGTCGACTGAGCTGCGGCACACCAAGTTTGCGCTTAATGGGATGCATATTAAAATCATAAAAAGGGCTATTGGCCCAAAGTGCTTTGATCAGCGGATGCTTAGGATTGTGTGCAGCGTATAAAGTCGTGATTAAGCCACCCGTAGAGTGTCCTGCAAGCAGCACCGTAGTATGGCCTTCATTGCCAATGATCTCTAAGGCTTGGGTAATTTCAGCATCATATTCGTTGAGATCACGGACGTTATAATATTTTTGATGGCTCAAGTGAGAACGACCATATTTTCTTAAATCGAGCGCATAAAAATCATAACCATGCTGATTAAATTGTTCAGCCATTTCGGTTTGGAAAAAGTAGTCAATAAAACCATGGATATACAGCACAGCTTTTTGAGTATTTTGCGGTGCTTTTTTGCGTACGAGGGTTGCGCATACAGCACCTTCATAATCGTCTGGAAAACTGAGTTTTAATTGTTCATAGCCTTCACCGAGGACATCAGTTGTATACGCAGGATGAGTCTGAGTTGCTGACATAATTTGCTCTGGTTGTTATTGTCATGAGTTTTCTTATCCTTGATGAAGTGCAAAACTTTGTCAACCACAAATAAAAAAGACAATTTAAGTGCACAGGTAAGCAAGGATTAGGCTTACCTGAATGAAACAGTATGGACGTCTGTTTCATTCCACTTAAATTGTCAAAGCAAACAAAAAGTTAAGAAGAGAACTTAGACCGCTGCTTTAAAATCGACCACTGAAGCACTAGATGTGAGTGCAGCTTTGAAGATGTCGACCACTTGAGCATGGTTTGCTTTACGTGGGTTCGTCAGCATGCAGGCATCTTTTTGCGCATTTTCAGACATAACACCCAAATCTTGCTCTTTCACACCCAGTTCAGACAAGCTCGATGGAATACCAATCGATGCAGATAGTTCACGAATTGCGTCAATTGCAGCATATCCAGCTTCTGTCACAGTTAAACCTGTGGTGTTAACTCCCATCAGTTCAGCAATTCGTGCATAACGGTCAGGGCAGGCAATTAAGTTGAACTCACAGACGTGTGGAAGTAGGACTGCATTACATACGCCGTGAGGTAGGTTATAGAAGCCGCCGAGTTGATGTGCCATTGCATGGACATAACCTAGAGATGCATTATTAAATGCCATACCTGCTAAATATTGTGCATAACTCATGGCATCACGTGCTTCTAAGTTTTCGCCGTTCGCAACTGCTGGACTTAACCATTCGCTAATCATTGAAATAGCTTTTTCAGCACAGGCATCAGTGATTGGGTTTGCGGCTGTTGAAACATAAGCTTCTACTGCATGGGTTAAAGCATCCATACCTGTTGCTGCTGTTAAGCTTGCAGGTTTTGCAATCATCAGTTTAGGGTCATCAATTGCAATTAGTGGAGTGCAGCGCCAGTCTACAATTGCCATTTTTACATGGGTATCTGTATTGGTAATAATACAGAAGCGTGTCATTTCTGACGCTGTACCTGCCGTGGTGTTGATGGCAATAAGAGGGGTCATTGGAACCGTACTTTTATCAATTCCTTCGTAGTCACGAATATGACCGCCGCCCGCAGTCACAAGTCCAATACCTTTAGCGCAGTCATGCGAAGAACCACCACCTAAGGACACAATAAAGTCACAACCTTGTTCGTTATACGCAGTCACGCCGTTGTGGACATTGATGTCAGTTGGGTTCGGTTCTGCACCTGGGAAGATGTGGCTATCAACACCTGCATCTTTGAGATATCCTGCAATGGTGTCGGCTACGCCAAATTTAAATAAACCTGCGTCAGTCACAATTAGTGCTTTCTTTGCACCGAGGTTTTGTGCTTTGCCACCAATTTCTTTGGCACAGCCTGGTCCAAAAAGTGAAACACAAGGGATATAAAAACCGTTCGTTTGATCTGCAATATTTTTAAAAGCCATGGTGCGATTCCTTCTACCATTATTTATGTTGTTATCGGTGCTCATTACCGTTTTTAGAGTATTGAATGATTCAAAAAACTTGTGTACCTACCAAATACCTACCATGAGTAAGGGAATGAGGAGAAATGGCTTCAACGAACAAAATGGCTATCGATAAAAGGCATAGCCTGTGGTTCGGGATTTGTTTATATTGGTTTTGAAGTTGTGGTGAAAATAGCCAAATTCAAAGAGGAAAAGCCGTGGAGCAAAACGATAAGCTTAAGCAATATCAAAGTCTTGCTATACAGTTAAGACAAGTTGTTCCGAGTATTCAGCAGCTTTATCACGAGCAGTCCGCTTTTCTCTCCACACTCAATGTGCAAAATGTTTTAAGTGTCGACGTAAAACAACAACGGATTCAAATTTTAAATCATTGTTTTCATATTCAGTTTTATACACCGATGGAACAGGCGGAGCTGTGTGTTCCACAGTTTATCTATCAAGGGCACTATGCAGAAGCACTCGAAGAGTTTTGTTTACACGACATTGTGTTTTTAGTGGGTGATCAGTCCCCACAACATTCTTTGTATTTGCGCAATAAAGTTAAACAGCTGCGTCAGCTAATTCTTCAACAAGTGTTTGTTTTGTTCGATGGACCGAGTCGCGTGCAAACAATTTTGACTGAAATACGAGAAACTCAATCAGAACTCTTTCAACAGTTATGCCAGCAAGTTGAATTCAATACAACTGATCCGACCTCTGAGCGAAGTTTGCTGGCCGAGTTGCATCGCTTATGCAATTTAGATGTAGATCAAGCGGAAGATATTTTACCCTTACAGTCGTTGATGAATAGTTATGATGAGCTGTGTTGCAGTGCCAATCAATTATTAGATCCGTATGTTTATCGCATTGTACAAACGGCATTTCCCGAACGGTTTTCTTTACAAGAGTTGATGGATCATACGCACGACATTCATTTATTGTATCCGCATGCTAAAGAGCAGCCCCATATGCTTGGCTTTGTGCGGCTTATGCATCGGGATTTTTGGACATCGCGTGATTTGTTGTCTAAGCGGCATTTTTTAAAAACTGAGACCAAGACATGGCAAAAGAAGGTCGCCAAACTCCCGATTTTTGATGAAAGCCGTACCGTAAATTGGTTATTCAAACAAAAAGCGGTGGTGACAGACTGGGTTAGTCAAAATATTCAGCACAGTAATATACGCGTTGCCGTAACGGCTTTAAGTTATCTCGATACTCAGTCTTATCATCCTGAGATTATTGTCACGACTTTAAAGTACTTCCAACATGTTGCGGCTCGCTTATTTATACAAAGTTGCTATGAGTATGCCTTACAACAGCACTGGTTTGAGCTGGAGGCTAACCAGCATGTGGTCTTAAAAAATAGACGCCAAGATATGGATGATCAGCGGATAGCGATCAGCCCGTCTATTTTGTATTTAGATGAATGGCTCGAACTGCTACGCCGTGTGGTAGAACAGCAGCCCGAATGGGGGAAACGGGTATACACAAAATTGAGTCGCGTAATGCAGGCCTATATTCAGCATCTAGATAAAATTGCGCAGAAACTCCCAGAAGACTTAGTGATTTATTTTAGCGAAGATAAGCAACAACACCGTGATTTTTATCTTCAATTAAAGCAACATAAACTGCATATTGAAAGCTTTAGACAGTTGTTTTATTTAAATCGGCCGCCTTTACGAGTTTCGGTGTTTGATGCTTATGTGCGCGATTATTTGCCTGAACATTTTGAGACGCAAAAGGAGGTTTTAAAAAATGTCACATGGAAGAGCCTATTTCATCAGGCTGTGCAGTGGCATGATCAATTGCATAGCCAAGAGTTACTCGCTGAACTGAAACGAAAGCTTGGTTGTGTGTCATGGCAACCGATCAGTCATGAAGCTTATTATTTTATTGAGAGTTGGGTGCTTGAGGAGCTCAAAGATATTGATCGTATCATTGCTGAATCACGTCGCTTTCAACATTGCTTAGCAGCCAGTTTTGCTGAGCGAATTATTGTGCGTGAATATGCTGCATTTCATATGAGTCATACCGACGCACAGCGGCACTTGACGCTCGGTTGTCACTATATTGCAGGGCAACTGTTATTTGATCAGCTTGAATATCCAAATAACCAAAAAGCACTACCTGATGATGTTGTCGTCGCTGAACAATTCATTGCCATGCTGAATCAAACCCAATAACCAAACCCTTAAAAAATTAAACAACAATGGACCTAATTTGTCGCACATCATTTACTGTGTGACGAGATCTGCTTAACTTTTTAGCAAAAACTCGGTAGGCTATAGCCGTTCATCAATGGTATAGGTCTTATGAAGCAAGAAACTGCACTCAAACTCTTAAAAGCGGGCGAAAATGTCTTTTTAACCGGTTCCGCTGGTGCAGGAAAAACCTATACGCTGAACCAATATATTAACTATTTAAAAGCCCGCAAAGTGCCTGTGGCGATTACCGCTTCTACAGGTATTGCCGCAACGCATATGAATGGCATGACTATTCATACTTGGGCTGGCATTGGAATTAAGGATGCGTTGGGGGAAGATGAACTCAAACGCATGAAAGAACGTAAATACTTAAAAGAGCATTTAGAAAATGCCCAAGTTTTAATCATCGATGAAATTTCGATGTTACATGCCAAGCAACTCAATTTGGTCAATAAAGTCCTTAAGTTCTTTAAAGAAAGTGAAGAGCCATTTGGCGGGATTCAAGTGATTGTTGCAGGTGATTTCTTCCAGTTACCGCCAGTCGGTAAAAATGAAGAGCGCAACCGCGATAAATTCTGTTTTATGTCTGATGCTTGGGTGGAAGCTCAATTCCGCGTGTGTTATTTGACCGAGCAGCACCGTCAGGGCAATGATTATCTCAATGATATTTTAAATGCCATTCGCAGTCAGAGTATTAACTCTGAGCACTTGCAGGCTTTGCAAGCTACACGTCAGCAAGATATTGGGGAAATCTTTACACGTTTATATACGCATAATATGGACGTGGACACCATCAACTTCAAACATTTGAATGAAATTGAGAATGAAGGTCGACAGTTTGAAGCAGTGTGTGATGGCAATGACAAGCTTATTGAAACGTTAAAGTCTTCTGTGCGTGCACCTGAAAATTTAACCCTCAAGAAAAATGCCAAAGTGATGTTTGTAAAGAACAACTTCGATGTGGGCTATATCAACGGTAGCTTAGGCGAAGTAGTGGGCTTTGAAGAAGATGATGACTTTGGGATCTTGCCGAAGGTCAAACTGACTGATGGTACGGTACTGGTGGTTGAGCCTGAAACTTGGTCAGTGGACAATGATGCAGGCAAAACCATTGCCAGTTTTCAGCAAATTCCATTGCGTTTGGCATGGGCCATTACTATTCATAAGTCGCAAGGGATGACTTTAGCGGCAGCGGAAATTAACCTCAGCCATACTTTTGAAAAAGGACAGGGCTATGTGGCTTTGTCGCGCTTAAAGACTTTGGATGGTTTAAGGCTACTGGGTTTTAATGAACAAGCGTTGGAGTTAGATAGTCTTGCCATTAAGGCAGACCGCCGCTTCCAAGAACTCTCCGATGAAGCCGAAACACATTTTGAGGCCATTGATCTTGAGCCACAGCACAAGGCCTTTATTCGTCACTGTGGTGGAACGCTCAATGAAATTGAGATTGAGCGTAATGAAAAGAAAATTGCCCGTAATGCAGGTAAAGCCAACTATGCTTCTGCAACACTTGATGAAACACGTGAGTTGTTTGAAGGTGGTTATGAAATTGCAGATATCGCACAAGAGCGCGGTTTGACAGCTGCAACCATTATCAACCATTTGGCAAAGTTGCATAAAGAGCAAGGCTTAGATATTTCCGTGGCACATCCTGGAGAAGAAGTAGTTGAGCAAGTGCGGAAAATTTATAAACGTTTAATGAAGCGTCAGCAAACAGAACATTTTAGTGAGGATGGTGCGATTAAGCTTCGTCCTATTGTGGAACTGACAAATCCACGTATGGGCTATGACCAAGTTCGTTTAGCGCTGTTATATATTGAATAGCCTCTTAAAACTAGGGCATTTCGCGCAGAAATTTCTTACTTACTTTGCCCGGAACTTCAGTTAAACTGAATTTTAAGGGATAAGAATAACTTAGAATCGTAATGAAATTGACAGCTTGGTACACGCTTCGCAAATTTGTTTATAACAATTTGCATAATGAGGATTATGAGACGCCCTTAAGTCGAGGGTTGAACTATTTTCTCATTGCACTGATTATGAGTAATGCAGCTGCGGTTTTGCTGGAGTCTGTACAAAAGTACTATGTGTCGTACCAAGACTTTTTCTATTATTTTGAAATCTTTTCTATTATCGTTTTTAGCGTCGAATATCTCTTACGTTTTTGGTCAATTGCTGAATCTAATAGTTTTGAGTCGGATTGGAAAAACCGTCTAAATTGGGTCAAAAGTGGTGGGGCGATTATCGACCTTTTGGCTATTCTACCTGCGTATTTAAACTTCTTTGTTCAGTTCGACTTACGATTCTTAAGAATTGTTCGTTTGCTTCGACTTCTCAAGCTCACCCGTTACTTTGTCTCTCTACAAATTTTATTACGTGTCATTGAGCGCGAAAAAGGCTCATTTCAAGCGGTTATTTTCATCTTAATGATTATGATCATTATGGCGGCTGCAGGGGTGTATTTGATTGAAAGTCAGGCACAACCTGAAGTTTTCAGCTCCATTCCAGCTTCAATGTGGTGGGCCGTGGTTACACTGACCACCGTCGGTTATGGTGATGTGACACCTATTACGCCGTTAGGACGCTTTCTTGGAGCGATTATTACCATCTTAGGGGTAGGTTTAGCGGCATTACCTGCGGGTATTTTGGCGAATGGTTTGGCCAATGAACTTGAGCAGCGTAAAGAAAAACTTGAGCTTAGATTTCGAGAATTAATCCAAAATAGTGATATTGATTTTGTCTTAGAAACAGAAAAAATTGAAGAAGTTCGTAAAGAAGTTGGGCTGACCAAAGAGCAAACACAGGATATTATTTTACAGCTCATTCGTGAACAAAAAGAAGAATCTTTAAGGCAAGAGCGTGAGCAATATGCCTATTGTCCACACTGTGGGAAGAAACTACCTGAATGATTATGCCAGTCAGTTAAGGAGTTTCGTATTTAACTTCTTAATGCGGATGACGTTATCGCGTATCGAATAAAACCTAGAGTTTAAAAAAATGCCAGTAAGATTCTTAACGGCCTGATATTAATCTGAATGATGGATTGTAAAAGCGTGCATAACAATACGATTGAATTTTTATGCACGCTTATTGTTTTTAGATAAAAGTCATTTATAGGGGGTTAACAAGCCTGATTTGCATCATTTTTACATGCGGATATCGACTTTTTCTCATGCTGAAAAGCCAACAATAAAATAATCAGCCCACCTAAACTTAGTAAAACTCCGACCCAGATTGGAGCTAGCCAACCTAAACCTTGGCTAATTAACCAGCCGCCCAGAAAAGCACCAAAAGCATTGGCAATATTAAATGCAGAATGATTCAGCGAAGCTGCTAAGCCTTGTGCATTACCAGCGACATCCATTAAGCGGGTTTGGAGTAAAGGCCCCAAGCCTGCAATACTGAAGCTGACTAAGAAGAGTGCAATAAAAGCAGTGGCAAGGTGATCCATAGATAAAGCACAAAGTACATAAGAGCAGGCATTGGAAACTAAGACCCAAATAATCGCCTTGTTTAAGTTTTTATCGGCAAAGTGTCCTGCGACAACACCGCCGACGACCAACCCGAGCCCAATACATGCCAGTGCAAACGGAATGACTTGAATGCTAGCATGGGTATATTCAGTCAAAATAGGCGATACATAACTATAGACAGAAAACAGCCCACCAAATCCAATTGCACCGACAGCAAGCGTTAGCCACATTTGTGTATTTTTAAGTCCACGCAGTTCATTTTGAATGCTGGCTGTGTGATCCAGCTGCATTTTAGGTAAGCCAAAACAAATTGCGACCACGGTCAAAAATGCGATAGATGCAGAAAATTCAAAACCTGCACGCCAACCATACAGCTGACCCAGCCATGTCGCAAAAGGCACACCAATCACGGTCGCGACATTAAGCCCCATCATGAGCATGGCGACTGCCGAAGCACGTTTTTGTTTTCCAGCAAACTCTGCAACCACCAAAGCGGCAATACCAAAGTAAGCGCCGTGAGGGAAACCTGCAATAAAACGTGAGACCAACATAGACTCATAGCTGTTTGCGAGAGCTGTACTGGCATTGGCGATACCATAAAATAGCATGAGACCAATTAAAAGCGTTTTACGCGGAACCTTTGCGGCCAAAATGGCAATCACAGGTGCGCCAATAGTCACACCTAAAGCATAGGCACTAATAAAATGCCCTGTGACAGGAATGCTGAGATTGAAACTTTGTGAGATCTCTTGGATGAGTCCCATGGCAACGAACTCAGTAGTCCCAATACAAAAACCACCGAGTGCCAATGCCAAAATAATGACAGATAAGTTGCGGGTTGGCGGGATGCTATTTTCTTGAGAGGACATAAATAGAGGAGTAAATGAAAAGTATTATACTTTCTTTATCACATGAAAATTTGGTTGTTCAAAAAAGTTATAAGTGAACGAAGCAATCGTAATATTCATATGAACTCTGAAGATTCTGCACGATGAATATTTATTCATAGCGCTATATTGAGTGGACATTCTATAAAAAGAAGTCAAATTTAAAGGCAGCAAATACAGATTAATTCGACCTAGCTTGAGAATTTGGATTGGTTTTGTATTCGTTGGGCTAGGGCTGTCCTGTACCAATGATTAGGGTAAGTAACCCAGCCGCAATGAGTGGGCCGACTGGAACGCCACGTAGTAAAGCTACCCCTGCAACGGTTCCAACCAGCAAGCCTGCAACAACATCGGGCTGGTTTGACATCAGTTTCACACCACGACCACCTAGCCATGCAACCAAAACACCAATGGCGATAGCAAGTAACGATTTAACACTTAAAAAAGATTTAAAAATACTTTCACCGCTAATTCTGCCACTTGCAATAGGCACTAAAACTGCAATGGTTAAAATGATGATCCCGATATTTAATCCATGTTGTTGGATGAGTGGAAAGTATTCACTCAGTGGTGTCATCCGCAAAATAATGAGTACTGCAGCAGCAATGGTTACCGCAGAGTTGTGACTGAAAATACCGCAAGCCAGTAGGATCAGGAGGACGATCAAGTTCAAATCTAAGTTCGGCATAGGGGGCGAGACTGGTCAAAAAAACATGTGCATTGTAACGTTTTTTTAGCCACTCTGCCGTATGAACCGAGTCCTTTGATTGATGTTCCTGTATTTCAGTATAAAATGAGCCTTTATTTAAAAATGTGGTGTGCTAATGCTGTTGGAAAAAATGTTGCAGTCGCAAGGATTTGGTTCGCGAAAGCATTGCCAACAGTTGATTAAAAATGCAGCCATTGAAATTGATGGGAAGATCATTACTGACCCTAAACATAAACTCAAATTGGATGCGCTGCACTACAAGGTACATGGCGAGAGCTTTGAATACCGTGAAAAAGTCTATATCGCCTTAAATAAACCTCAAGGCTATGAATGTTCACATCAGGCGACACATCATTTTAGTGTTTTTGATTTGTTTGACGATGAGCTCTTAAATCGTGGTATTCAGTGTGTAGGTCGTCTAGATCAAGACACCACAGGTTTATTGTTACTCACCGATGATGGTCAGTTTTTACAAGCGATGACACACCCTAAAAAGCATGTGGCAAAGGTGTATCGCATGCAAACGACCGACCCTGTTACAGATGAACAAGTTCAACAGCTGGAGCAAGGAGTGGAGCTGCGAAATGAAAAAGGAAGTTTTGCTGCAACGGATGTAAAACGCTTAGCTGAATGTGAATTGCAAATGACTGTGCATCAGGGGGTATATCATCAAGTGAAACGTATGCTTGCGGCAGTTGGAAATAAAGTTGAGAGCTTGCATCGTCAGCAAATAGGGGCGCTCGACTTAACGGGTATGCCAGATTTAGTCGAAGGGCATTGGATCTATTTAAATGCCGAACAAGTGGCTTTAGCCAAGACACGTAATGGATCTTGAGAGTAAAGGTAGTCTTTAGACGCTGAATACTATAGAAAGCAATGATAGGTCTTAAACTCATTATCCGCTACAAAGCCCATGGCTTCATATAAGCTGTGGGATTGATAATTATTCTTTTGAGTTTCAAGCGTAATACGAATGGCTTTTTCGTGTCGCGCAAACAAAATAGCGGTATCAATCAATTGTTTTGCTGAGCCATGGCGACGATGCGGTGGAGAAACGTAAACATCATCTAAAATATAGTAAGTTGCGCAGGCTACAGAAGAAAAACCTAAATACAGCAGCACAAAACCTGTAATCACATCGTCTTTGACATGAATGAAGATGACGCTTTGTTCGTTTTCAAGGCGAAGTTTAAGGAACTTTTGGGAAAGCGCTAGGTTGGAAGATGCACCATAAAATTGGCGATATTCATCAAATAATACAGCAAGTTTTTCTAAGTCTTCTAAAGTGGCACGTCTAACGATCATGTATTACTCCATGCTGTATTTATAGTATTTACATGAAGCATACCTAAGTTTTGAAAGAGATATTTCTAAAATTTGTTTAGAAATGCAACACTGTTAAGTTTTGTCACTTTCTCCCAAGATTGCAGCTAATTCTTCAAAAAGATCAATATGTTCATCGTCTGCAAATAAATCATTGGTTGCTGTTGAGTCTGCGCTAGTGATGTGTTCAACCGCTTTCTGTTCTTGCTTGAGCTTACGTAGTTTAATCAGCTGTTCAATATTGATGTTCTGGTTTTCGATTGAGAAAGGGATGGATTTGGTTAAAACCACTTGTTTGAAGAACAAACGAACGGCTTGCGCAGGCGTAATTCCCAGTTGTTTAAACACCGCAAAAGCTTGTTTCTTTTCTTGGGAATCGAGTCGAATTTGATAGACTTCTGTTTTTCTCATGATTTTTTAAATAATTTGAACGACTTAAGGGTAGAAGTTATTTTAATCAATTTCATTGTAATTTCAATATTCATACAATGGAATTTTAAATTATTTTGTAATGACAAGCAGATTACAATGTCAATTCAAAATTGGAACTAAACTGCATAAGCTGTTGAGTTATTGGGTCTTTAAATGAAAGATGCTTAGCTAAGAGCTGTAAAGGCTGACTAAGATCATCGTCGGTTTTATGTACAACTTTAGGATAGAACGGATCATTTTTAATCGGAAGACCTAAGAAGTTGAGGTGTACACGGAGTTGATGTTGCTTCCCTGTCTCGGGTTTAAGCTCATATTTTGCCCATGTTTCATCATGCTCTAAAAGCAAGATCTCAGTTTCACTGTTCGGTGCTTCGTCTAGGACTTGCATGGTGTAGAACGGTTCACCTTTTTGCATATGCAGTTTTACTATGCGTGGAAATTTGAGTTCGCGGTTAAAAGGTGCAATCGCATGATAGGTTTTTTGAACCTGTCGATCTGCAAACATTTGCTGATACAGCCCTCGACTGTGAATACATTTGGAAAACATCACTAAGCCAGCGGTTTCACGGTCAAGGCGGTGGATGGGCGTTAAATGCTCAATGCCTGTTTGTTTTTTCAGCCGCACCAATAGGGTTTGTTGAACATATTGCCCCGTGGGACTGATGGTCAGAAAGTGCGGTTTATCCACCACTAAGAAATGATCGTTTTCAAATAAAATCTCATGCTGAAATGGAACTTCAATTTCATGCGCTAAAAAACGGTAATAAAACACATGCTGATTTTCAAGATATGCCGAATCTGTATGGAGTACATTACCTTCAGCGTCATAGACCAAGCCATCATGAAAACGTTGCTGCCACTCAGATGCTTTAATATGCGGAAATTGGTCAGATAAATAAGCCAATACGGTGTGTGGTGTTGGATTTAATTTAGGCAAGAACACTTTGCTTGCGCTCACGCCATTGAGCATGGGTGGACAAAATTCAGCAGTTTTTATGTTGAGCATGATGTACAGGCAATATCTAATCGGTTGGCGCAGTTAAATACGAGATTTCAAGCTTGTAGCTTGGGCATTTTGTGAGTCCAGTGCTATCATAATTGTTCTTTTGTCACTTGTCGTGAGTATTATGCAGTATTCATTTAATTTAACGCTCAATAATGAACAAGATACCCAAAATTTAGCGCAAATTTTGGCACAGCATTTTACGACGGGTGTGGTGTATTTAATTGGGGATTTGGGTGCGGGTAAAACTACGCTAACACGCCATTATTTACAGCATTTAGGCCATCAAGGTTCCGTGAAAAGCCCAACTTATACCTTAGTTGAGCCGTATCAAGTTCAAGGGCATGATATTTTCCATTTTGACTTGTATCGTTTAAACGATCCGTATGAGCTGGAGTTAATGGGTATCCGTGACTATTTGGAAACGCCCAATGCATTGTTTTTGTTTGAATGGCCGTCTAAAGGGGGCGATGAGATCCCTGAGGCGGACTTAATTATTGATATCCAAAAATCGGAAGATGAACTGACGCGGTCTGCTACCTTAAGTTTCCATTCAGTAGCATTATTACAAGCATTAGAGAGCCAATTAAACAATGCGTGATGATTTAAAGATACGTCGTATTCATACTTTGAATCCTGCTTTAGCCAACCAAATTGCAGCAGGTGAAGTCATTGAGCGTCCAGCGTCTGTGGTCAAAGAGTTACTTGAAAACTCGATTGACGCAGGTGCGACAGAGCTGATTATTCGGGTAGAGCAAGGCGGCAGTACTTTAATTGAAATCATGGACAATGGTCGAGGGATTCACGCTGAAGATCTCCCTTTGGCGGTGATGCGCCATGCGACCAGTAAAATCCAAACCGCTGAAGATTTACATGCAATTGTCAGTTTAGGCTTTCGCGGAGAGGCATTGGCTTCTATTGCAGCGGTGTCGCGTTTAACCTTGACCAGTAGTCAAGCGGATGATGGAATTGGCTATCAAGTTGAAGTCAATGGAACTGCATTTGACCGTCAAGAGATTCAGGCTGTAGCTGCGCCGAAAGGTACGCATATTCGGGTACAAGATTTATTTTTTAATGTGCCTGCGCGTCGAAAATTTCTCAAAAAGCCTGGCACAGAGTTTGGTCATATTGAGGAAATTGTCCGACGTTTAGCGCTGACGCATTTCGATATTCGTTTTGTGCTTGAACATAATCAAAGCATCAAACTAAACTTGCCGATTGCAGATAGTGGGGAGCTACGTTTTCAGCGCGTACAGCAGTTGCTAGGGCGCGCATTTACTGAAAATGCTTATTGGATGGATGCAGATAGCATCAACATGCGTTTAACAGGTTGGTTGGGACATCCCTCCGATGCGCGGGCTCAGGCTGACTTGCAGTATGTTTATGTGAATGGTCGAATTGTTAAAGATAAAACCATCTCTCATGCGCTGCGTATGGCTTATGATGGTATTTTGCATGGACATCAGCATGCGGGTTATTTGCTTTTTCTGGAAGTAGACCCTGAAAATATTGATGTCAATGTACATCCGACCAAACATGAAATTCGCTTTTTGAATCAACGTGAAGTACATGAATTTGTACGTCATTATGCCAAAGAGACTTTATCGCAGTTTCAAACGGCAACCGCAGATTTATCTGATGCAATAAAGGTTGCAGAAAATCAAGCTTTGATGTCTGTGCAGCCTCGCTATCAAGAGCCTTTGCAGTTGCATCGTCATGTTGAGTCTGCACAAACTGGTGAGCAAGCTCCATCGGATGTGCTTACTGACTTTAGTTCGAATCAACCGCAAGGCGTCCATTATTCGGCGCAACCTTCACGCTATCAGGGCTCACAACAGCTCAATAATGCTTTGCAAAGCTATTTAGCACCTCTACGTGATACATCATCTGCTGTTGATCAAGCTCAGCCTTTGGCTGATTTTACAGTGCAAAGCCCTAAAGTCGATGAACATCCATTGGGAATTGCAATTGCACAATTGCATGGTATTTATGTGCTGGCTCAAAATACAGAAGGGCTGATTATTGTTGATATGCATGCAGCGCATGAGCGTATTCTGCTACAGCAAATGAAGTCAGCGTGGGATAAACCAGAGTTTTGGACTTCTCAGCAGTTACTTATTCCCAAAGTGATTAATATCACGCGAATGCAAGCTACGCGAGTGGAAGAGCTCAAAGATCAATTGGCGCGTTTAGGTCTTGAAATTGATCAGTATGGCGATGAGCAGGTCATTGTTCGTGGTGTGCCTGCGATTTTACATAAAGCCAACTTTGAAGCGCTGGTACCTGAATTACTGAACGATTTGGATCCAAATGATGAAGCGCAGGGCTTACTGCAAAAGCGTGATCAAATTCTAGCGGGTATGGCCTGTCATGGTGCTGTTCGCGCGCATCGTATTTTAGGTCTTTCTGAAATGAATGCTTTGCTTCGTCAAATGGAACAAACTGAATTTGCCAGCCAATGTAACCATGGTCGCCCAACTTGGCGCACGTTTCCATTGGCTCAACTAGATAAGCTTTTTGCTCGAGGAGAGTAGTTGTACATGTCAACTCAATTGCCGGTCATCAATTTAATGGGGCCAACTGCAAGTGGTAAAACTGCTTTGGCATGTCAGCTCTATGAGCAAGGAAATTTTGAACTGATATCTGTAGATTCAGCATTGGTCTTTAAAGATATGGATATTGGTACAGCAAAGCCGACCAAAGAAGAGTTACTGCAATATCCACATCACCTTATCGATATTATTAGCCCATTAGAAGTCTACTCGGCTGCAAACTTTGTTGAAGATGCATGTGTTCTAATTGATGATATGCATGCACGAGGTAAAACCCCGATTTTGGTGGGTGGAACCATGCTCTATTTCAAGGCACTTTTAGAAGGTCTTTCAAGCAATTTACCGAGCGCAGATTATGCTGTTCGTGCTGAAATAGAAGCCAAAGGTGAAACGGAGGGTTGGTCTGCGGTCTATGCTGAATTATGTAGTGTGGATCCACTGGCGGGCGAAAAATTTAAAGTGAGTGATAAACAACGGATTATTCGCGCTTTAGAAGTTTACAAATTGACAGGGCAGCCTATTACTAAACTTCAAGCTGAACAACCTAAAAACGTGCCTTATCGCTATAATTTTCATAATTATGCTTTGATGCCAGACCGTGCCGAATTGCACCAAAGAATTGCACAACGCTTGAAAATTATGTGGGACATCGGATTTTTGAATGAAGTGGAAGCACTTATGAAAAAATACGATTTAGATGAAAATTTACCGGCTATGCGCTCAGTTGGGTATCGACAAGCACTCGAATTTTTACAGAAAGGAGATAAAACTGTCGAAAAACAACGTGAAATGGAGGATAAAGCACTTTTTGCGACACGACAACTTGCTAAACGTCAATACACTTGGTTAAGATCTTTGCAAGAGGCACATAAATTTACAACGTATTCTACTATCACGCAGGCACAAGAAGACTTGCGAAACTGCTACGGATAAAGCAAAATTTAGCTACTATCTTTTTTATAATTTTTAATTGAAAAATAAAGATAGTTTTTTGCGCTGATTTTTAAATTTTTTTGGAGTTATAACATGTCTAAAGGTCAAACTTTGCAAGATCCGTTCTTAAATTCTCTCCGTAAAGAACGTATTCCTGTCTCTATCTTCCTTGTAAACGGTATTAAGTTACAAGGTCATATTGAATCTTTCGACCAATATGTTGTTTTATTAAAAAATACAGTAAGCCAAATGGTTTACAAGCATGCAATTTCTACAGTTGTTCCTGCACGTAACCCACGTCCTGCTGGTGCACCTGCTGGTGCTGGTCAACAAGGTAGCTTTGGCGGTCAACAAGGCGGCTTTGGCGGTCAACAAGGCGGCTTCGGCGGTCAACAAGGCGGCTTCGGTGGTCAACAAGGCGGCTTTGGTGGTCAACAAGGTGGCTTCGGTGGTCAAGGTGGCTTCGGTGGTCAAGGTGGTTTCGGTGGTCAAGGTGGCTTCGGTAGTCAAGGTGGCTTCGGTGGTCAAGGTGGCTTCAGTGGCCAATCGACTGGTTTTGATGGCGAATCAAAATTTGAAGACACTCAAGATGACGAAAATAATCGTTAATTGATTGTTAAAAAAGCCTCTCACATGAGAGGCTTTTTTTATGCCAAATTTTTAGTTTTCGTCCAAGCGAAAAAAGACCAGCATGAATGCTGGTCTTTTTATGTGTTCAAACTTATGACTTGTTGTTCTTACGGTCTAAGTTAGGATCTTTAATTTCGACATAAGCTCTGTTGCGTGTTTCGCGTAACCAGCTATCAAGCTCTGCATCAAATTGACGCTCACCTAAAATTTGACGTGCCATACGTTCTTGGTATTCAGCAGTCATGTCTTGTTGACGTGTTTCAGTCACTTGAAGAATATGCCAGCCAAACTGAGTTTGAAAAGGTTTACTGGTTTGACCTACCGGTGTATTTTTCATGGTTTCTTCAAACTGAGGAACCATCACACCTGGGCTGACCCAACCCAAACTCCCGCCATCACGTGCTGAACCTGTGTCATTGGAGTAGGTGGAAGCCAAAACGGCAAAGTCTTCACCTTTTTGTACGCGGTTATACAAGCTTTCGATCATTTGTTTAGCATTTTCAGGGCTAACCACTTCAGACGGTTGGATCAAAATATGGCGTGCTTTGTATTGAGGTACAATCGCTTTTTGCTCAGCTCCTTTGCGTTCAACTAATTTTAAAAGATGTACACCATCACGCACTGTAATTAAATCTGTGGTTTGTCCCACTTGGAGTGGACTCACACGTGCTGCAAGCTCGCTAGGGATGTCAGAAAGTGCTCTAAAGCCCATATCTGCACCTTCAACTTTGGTGCCAGCAGTACTGAACTTTTTAGCAATTGCAGCGACGTCATTGTCGTGTGCTAGAACAGTTTTGACTTGCTTCGCCACAGCGTCAGCATTGTCACCTGAAACACGCACATGTAGCACATGTACTTGATTGCCAAGTGCTGCTTGACCTTGTGGGGTATTTAAGAAGTTTTTAACGTCTTGGTCTGAAATCTGGATACGAGAGGTAACGATTTGCTGGCGTAAACGATTGATGGCTAAATCTTCAGCAACGCGACTACGCAAAGAAGCATAGGTTCCGGGTGCCATTTTATCGAGCTTTTGTTGGAATGCTTCTAGGCTTGTGCTACCGGATTGTTTTGCAACATTTAAAACCGCTTCATTCAAGCTTTTTTCATCAGGTTGAATGTTGTAACGTTTCACTTGCTCAAGCTGAGTCTGACGAATAATCAGTTGCTCTAATGCTTGTTGTGCCAAATATTGCTCTGGTGGAACTTGTTTTTTTTGGCTCTCAAGTTGATGTTTGAGCTCAGCCATACTTGCTTCTAAGTCACTCTTCAAAATGACACTGTTATCGACAACAGCAACAACTTCATCCGACGCATGTACAAAAGTTGGAATAGCGGTTGCGAGAGCTAAAGCCAAAGCACTCGCTTTAAAAAATTGTTTGAACTGTTTTGTCTTCATTAACGGTCTGTCCAAGTCTGATTAATATTGTTAAAGCCTAGAATACGATTTTCTAGTAATGATGAAAGTTTACTGTTGAGTCCGCCTAAGCCTTTAAGTGTAATTTCGGCCATAATTGCACGTTTAGGTTCTACACCTGCAGCATTGACGTCATCCAAGTCGTTATAGTACTCGCGACCATAAACGGAGATCCCCCAACAGCAAGACTCGTAATTGACACCAAGGAGGTATTCACGAGCGACATTGTTGTCTAAGTCATATTGAGCATGGCCCATAATACGCCAGTTGTTATGGATCGGTTGTACGAAAGATGCAACCACTTGGTCGTAATGTTCTTGACGGTCTGCAATTTCTTTACGGTAGAAATAGCCAACGTTATAGAGATTGCCTTTATCGCCCGTAAAGTAAAGTTGTAAGTCGCGTTGCGCATTATCACCATTTGCCATCCATGCTGAGTTTGCACCGAGGGTAAAGTTTTGTGAGAGCTGACTAGATACGCTGACAATCGGACCAGAGTGATTTTCTCTGTCAAAGACGTCTGCTGTTTGGTCAAGCGTTACGCGGCGGTCTTCGAAATAATAGCTTTGGCCTACACTGGCTTTTAAGCGCTCTAGACCCACCGTATCAAATAAGCTATAGCTTAAGCCCAGTGACAAGAAGTTATTGTCTTCTAGACGGTCATGGCCATAGAAGCGATTTGCACTAAATAACTGATCATAGTTGATCGATGCTGTTGCAGAGTCAAAGTTTGGTGCGCCATCTTGATTTTTATAGGGTGCGTAGGCATAGAACATGCGTGGGCTTAACGTCTGTAAGAAAGTGCCTTCTTTTTCAAAAGTTAAACCTGCATCAAAAGTCACCTGTGGCACGACATAAGATTTGTCGTTCGATGAGCGGTTGGTGTTGTCAAACTCATTGATGGTATCTTGATCGTAGAATGTGTTTACATTACGAATAGATACTTCAGGAATGGCGAAAGCCCACGGTGTACGGTAGTTATAGCGTACAGAAAAGTCATTATAGACACGGGTGCCGCTTGGTTCAAAGCTATCGTTGGTATCGCCATCGATAGTCCCAAAGTCCTTTTTAAAGTAAGCCGTATCGTTGTTGAACTCGTATTCTAAGCCCAGTGCATTACCCGCCTTATAGTTGAGTAAGAACTGTGGTAAACGCGCATACGGACGGTCAACGTAGGGTGTGGTTTCGTCTAGTGTTTGGAAGTCTTCAACTTTCAGTTGGGCTTTTAGACCAGGAATTCCATTTTTATAGTTTAACTCCCACGCACGACGCAGGTTTAAGTCTGTTTTGGTGTTTGGGTTGTTACTTAGGTCAGTAAAGTAGTCTTTGTCTGATGCATAGTTATATTCAAGGTTGGTTGAGAACTGTTCATTGATTTGCCAGTTATGTAAAAAGTGCAAATCTTTACGGTCTTCATCGTCATATTTTCGATCACCAGCTAAGTACCCCCCCCAAATTTGACCTGAACCAAAGTTTTCGGTTAGATAGCGAAACTCACCCTCAAACATTGGGCCGCGGTCGCTGATATAGCGTGGCGTAACGGTCACATCGTAGTTCGGCGCTAAGTTGAGATAAACAGGTACTGCAATCTCGACACCACCATCATTGGTGAAGCCAAAACTTGGCGTCAAAATACCGGTAGTACGACGGTCATCAATCGGGAAGTTAAAATAAGGAACAGCTAGAACGGGTATATCTTTGACATAAAGTTTTGTACCGCGTGTTTCACCACGGCCAGTTTCTTGATTTAACTTAATTTCGTCTGCTTGGATTTTCCACGTTGGCGATTGCTCTGGTGGACATGTGCTATAAGTTGCATTTTTTAGGGTGGTGGTTGTTTGTGACTCACGTAAGATTTGGTCGGCCCGCCCATGTGCATGTTGTTCTTCTGAAATATAGAAACTGTTTTTCAGATCGCCTTGCTGAGTTTTTAGGTTGTAATTAATTTGGTCGCTTTGCGCTAATAAACCACTTTGCGCCATTTGCACGCGTCCTTCAGCATTGGCAAAAGTCTGGGTCTGGTCAATGGTGATTTTATCGGCGCGGATTTGACGACCTTCTTGATCAATCAGGACATTACCTTCAAGAACAGAGTCACCTTGTGGGTTGTAGTGACCATAGTCCGCTGTAATCGTGGATGTCGCATTGGCTGCGTCAGCAGCTTTGGTTTCAGGACTTACAGGGGTTAACCATGTGCCTTGGCAATACGCGGAGCTTAAGTAACGACCTTGGCGCTGTTGAGCTTCAGGAGATGACTTATCAACGTAGTATTGTTCGAAAAACTTTTGCCCAGGATAGCTTTCTTGTAGTGCTTGTTTTAGCGATTGTTGTTCGTCTGAAATAGACGTGGTTGGTGTTGCAGCATAGCTTGTGATTGAGCTACCACAAAGAAGGGTAAATATCGCAGTCGCTAAAGGATTAAATTTAAACTGATGCTTCATGTGTCTCATTTACCAAGTATGCTTAAAACGCAATTAATTATTGTCGCATCATAGAGAAAAAGTTGATAAGTGGCTACACTTAGCACTTTAAAAACTCAGCCTGTATTAGAATTTATCGCAAATGAATACACAACGTGAACAATTGATACAAACATGGATTTCATCTGTACTTGGTTCAGATCAATTTGAAATTAACTTTTTAGCAGGCGATGCAAGTTTCCGTCGTTATGCACGAATCAAGTTGAATAATAAAACATTTATGCTGATGGATGCACCACCAGAAAAAGAAGATTGTGTGCCTTTTGTGACGATTGATGAATTTTTTGATACGAACGGTGTTCGTGTACCACATATTGTGGCGAAAGATTTGGAGCAAGGCTTCTTATTGCTTGAGGATTTTGGCGATGTGCTACTGTCTACACAGCTCGATGATAAGACTGTCGATGCGCATTATGAGCAAAGTTTTAAGCAGTTGATTCAATTGCAATCTATTGATGGTGAAGGTCATTTCCCGGCTTATTCTTATGAAAAGTTAATCACTGAAATGTCGCTATTGACAGATTGGTTATTGCCAAGTTTACAGATTCAACCCACTGATGATGAGTCTGCGCTGATTAAACGTACATTTGCAATTTTAGCCAATGCTGCTTTGGCTCAACCTCAAGTGATTGTACATCGTGATTTCCATAGTCGTAATCTCATGCTTTTGGCAGATGAGCAAGAGCAGGGGGTGATTGACTTTCAGGATGCTGTGATTGGTGCAGATACTTATGATCTGATCTCAATTACACGTGATGCGTATGTGCAATGGAATCCTGAGCGCGTTTATCGTTGGTTTAAAGTGTTTTATGACTTGTTACCTGCATCGGCAAAAGAAGGTCGTGACTTTGAACAATTTAAACAAGATGCTGACTTGATGGCGATTCAACGTCATATCAAGATTCTGGGTATTTTTGTGCGTTTATTTGAACGTGACGGAAAATCAGGTTATTTGAAAGATTTACCACGTGTGATGTGGTATTTACTTGAAGAAAGCAAACCTTATGCAGAACTACAACCTTTCATGCAATTTATTTGCGATAAAGTGATGCCGAAATTTGAAGCAAAATATGGCAAATACGAGGTTGTTGCAGCATGAAAGCAATGATTTTGGCAGCGGGGCTTGGCAACCGCATGCGTCCTTTAACACTCTATAAACCGAAACCTCTGCTTGAAGTGGGTGGCAAACCACTGATCGTTTGGCATATTGAAAAACTCAAGCAAATTGGGGTCACAGAAATTGTGATTAATTCTGCATGGTTGGCCGATGTATTGATTGGCGCGCTTGGCGATGGTTCGCAGTTTGGAGTGACTATTCGTTGGACGCGTGAAGAAGAGGGGCTTGAAACAGCAGGTGGTATTATTAATGCTCTACCACTTTTGGGGACGGAACCGTTTATTTTAGTGAATGGCGATGTGTGGACCACTTTTGATTTTGCATCATTGCTCAATGTCGATTTGGGAGAAGATTTTGCGCATCTGATATTTGTAACCAATCCGACACAACATCCCAAAGGCGACTTTATCTTAAATCAAGGGCGTGCTTATACCTTTGAACAAGAGCAGTCAGGTGAAGCACTGACTTATAGTGGTGTTGCGGTTATTCACCCACAGATGTTTAAGGGTTTAGAAGCAGGTAAGCGTCCACTGGCTCCATTGCTAAAAGAAGCGATGTCTGCTGGAAAAGTTTCTGCCGGGAAAATGCAAGCCGCATGGGTGGATGTTGGCACACCTGAGCGATTAAGTGATCTAGATCTACAGATTCGTCAAGGTATGTACGTTTAAGTGCATAATCACTAAGCGTTAGCTACTGTTCCACGGCTGAGAAATCGGTATACTTCAGTTTAATTTTATTGAGATGTCTTCTTTATGCATCCATTTTTTCAAGACTTAAAGCAAGGTAGTCAAAAGCTTGGCTTAGATTTGAGTGAAGAAGCATTAAATTTATTGCTGAAGTATCAAGACGCACTTGTGCTGTGGAACAAAGCTTACAATTTAACAGCGATTCGCGATCCTAAAGAAATGCTGGTGAAGCATTTATTAGATAGTTTAAGTATTTTAAAAGATTTGCCGAAAGGTCGTTTGCTAGATATTGGTACAGGCGGTGGTATGCCGGGCATGATTATTGCTCTATGCCAACCTGAGCGCCAATGTGTTTTGCTCGATTCCAATGGTAAAAAAATTCGTTTTTTAAAACAGTTTATCGCAGACTTAAAATTAACCAATGTAATTGCAGTTCAAACGCGTGTTGAAAATGAAGATAGCATCCATGATTTGGGTCAGTTTGACGTGATTACCAGTCGTGCATTTGCCTCTTTAACCGATTTTATCAATGCATCGAAGCCTTATATGCACCAAGACAGCATTATTGCTTCTATGAAAGGCTTGGTTCCGCATGACGAAGTTGAAGCATTCAAAAACGAATTTAGCTGTGACATTATTGCGTTAAAAGTTCCACGTTTGGACGAACAACGACACTTACTTTTATTAAAACGTATCTAAAAAAATTCAAAGGATTGGGCGGGTCATGGCACAAATTATTGCGATTGCGAACCAAAAAGGTGGTGTAGGTAAAACCACAACCGCAGTAAATTTGGCTGCATCTTTAGCAGTACTTAAAAAGCGGGTTTTATTGGTTGATATGGACTCGCAAGGCAATGCGACCATGGGTTCAGGCATTCAAAAAAATGACCTACTGTATTCAGTGACCGATGTTTTACTGGGTGAAGTACCTATAGAGACTGCGATTACCAAGGCGGAAGTGGGTTATAAGGTCTTGGGTGCAAACCGTGATTTGGCGGGAGTTGAACTTGCGATTGCTGAGCAAGAAGGGCGTGAGTTTATTCTGCGTGATGCGTTGCAAGAAATTGAACAAGCATATGACTACATCATTGTGGACTGTGCGCCAAGCTTAAGCTTGATTACGGTTAATGCACTGGCAGCAGTGGATGGTGTGATGATTCCAATGCAGTGTGAATATTATGCGTTGGAAGGCTTGGCAGATTTAACACAGACCATTGATCGTATTCAACAAGCATTGAATCCTGAGTTAAAAATTATTGGTGTTTTACGCACCATGTATGATGCACGTAATGCACTGACACGTGATGTGTCTGAAGAATTAGAACAATACTTTGGCAAAAAACTCTATGACACCGTCATTCCACGTAATGTGCGTCTAGCTGAAGCACCTGCGCATGGTTTGCCAGTGATTTATTTTGAAAAAAGCTCGAAGGGCGCAGTTGCTTATTTACATTTAGCAGCTGAAATGATTAAGAAAAGCAAAGTGAAAAAAGGAAGTAACGCATGACCGTTAAAAAACGTGGGCTGGCAAAAGGTCGTGGTTTAGATGCCTTACTCGGTTCCATTCAAAAAGAGAAATTACAACTTGAAGCACAAGCTCTTGATCACGGTCAGCTAAAACAAATTGATGTGCATCTATTACAACGTGGTGAATATCAGCCACGTCGTTTTATTAATGAGCAAGACTTGCAAGAGTTAGCGGCATCGATTGAAAAACACGGTGTAATGCAGCCGATTGTGATTCGTCCAATTGATAATGAAAAGCACCCCTATGAAATTATTGCGGGTGAGCGTCGTTGGCGTGCAGCTCAACTTGCTGGGTTAACGCAAGTTCCAGCCATTGTTCGTGATTTAACAGACCAAGTTGCAATTGCACTGGCGTTGATTGAGAACATTCAACGTCAAGACCTTAATCCGATTGATCAAGCAATGGCTTTACAGCGTTTTCATGAAGAGTTTGGTTTAAGTCATCAAGAAATTGCAGATACTGTGGGTAAAGCGCGTACCACGGTGAGTAATTTACTACGTTTATTAAGTCTAGCTGAACAAGTTAAAGACTTTATGCAGCAAGGATTGCTGGACATGGGGCATGCCCGTGCCATTTTGACTTTGAAAGGGAAAGATCAACTGAAAGTCGCAGAATTGGTGATAGAGAAGAGTTTATCTGTTCGCCAAACTGAACAATATGTCCGTGATCTCAATGCGCCTAAACAAGAAAAATCGAAAACGGAAATGGCACCAGATCTTCAACAATTGACACAGCGCTTAACAGATCGTTTTAGTGCAAATGTCAAAATTGATCATAATAAACAAGGGAAAGGCAAGCTCACGATTCATTATCATTCACTCGACGAGTTGGATGGTATTTTGAATATTTGCTTAGCTGAATAATTTTATTTTCTATTTCTAAATACTTGGGGAAGTGTTATGTGGGAATTGGTCAAAGCAGGTGGGTGGCTTATGCTGCCCCTTGTTCTCTGTTCGATCTTTACTGTTGCGATTAGTTTAGAGCGTTTTATTCGCTTGAAGAAATCCACTATTTTACCGAAAGATTTGCTATTAGGTGCAGCGCAAAGCGTACAAATGGTTTTGCCTAAACTTAAACAAAATCAGGATTTACAGGCAACGACATTGGGTCGTATTTTGGAAGTTGGTTACCAAAGTAAGGCACAAGGTGAACAGTTTGCACGTGCGCAGATGGAAGCAACTGCTTCTCAGGAAATTGGTTATCTTGAAAAAAATATCAATTTTTTAGGGACATTGAGCGCTGTCGCGCCTCTTTTAGGATTGTTGGGGACTGTATTAGGTATTATCGAGTCATTTTTAATGATTGATATTGGGAATAGTAGTAATCCAACACTGATGATTCCAGGGATTTCTAAAGCACTGATTACAACTGCAGCAGGAATGTTCATTGCGATTCCTGCATTATTTGCTTATCGTTATTTTCAGCGTTTGGTTCAAGAGTACGTTGCTGAATTAGAGCAGCAATCGACTTTGTTTCATGCGGCTTTATTTTATAAGAAAACAGAAACTGTGCTTGAAAACCATGATGATGTTGTTGTGAAACAAGCGAGCTAAGGTGAAGTATGAAATTCAAACGCTCGCAAGTTGAAGATGTTCATATTAACCTTACACCAATGATTGATTGCTTATTATTTATTTTGGTGTTTTTATTGCTGACCACTACATTCAATCAATTTAGTCGTATGAATTTAACCTTGCCTGATGCGCAAGGGGTTCCGCCGAAAACATTTGATCATAAAATCGAAGTGGTGGTAGATTCCACAGGGCATTATTCAATTAATGGTCAGTCTATCGCATCGAAAGATGTTTCAGAATTAAATACCGCAATTAAACAGATTTCCAATGACCGTCGTGATCTAATGTTTGTTATTGCTGCGGATGCAAAAGCAACCCATCAGGATGTGATCCGTGTGATGGATGTGGCCGGTCAGTTGGGATTTGTAAATATCAATATTAGTACCAAAGTGCCTTCTCGAGGTTATTAGTGAAACACGATTTTAAAGTTTATCTACGTCTACTGAGCTATTTAAAACCTTATTGGGGCGTAGCAATTCTTGTGGTGGTCGGTTTTGCTATAAATGCCGCGACAGAAGTTTCTGTTGCTAAATTACTTGAAAAAATTATTGAAGCGATTCAACACCGTGATCAAGGTTTTACAACCTTGTTCCCAATTTTGGTTGTTGTGGTAATGTTTTTCCGTGGGCTGGGTTTGTTCATGGGGGGGTATTTTACGGCTGTCATTTCTAGAAACCTGGTCTTTAATATTCGCCAAGAAGTTTTTGCAAAATTATTGCGTCTTCCTGCACAGTATTATCTGGATAATAACAGTGGTCATATCACTGCGAAGATCATGTTTAATGTGGAGCAGCTTACCGCTGCATCCTCAGAATCATTAAAAACTATTGTTCAACAAGGTCTAATCACCATTGCACTGTTGGGGTACCTGATTTATAGCAATTGGCGTCTGACCTTGTGTATTTTGATTTTTGCACCGTTGATTGGTTTACTTATCCGTAAAGCGGCAAAGCGCATGCGTAAGCTTTCTATTCAAGTCCAAGACACCATGGGTGATGTCAATCACGTGGTACAAGAGACGGTCAATGGTCACTTGGTGGTGAAAGGCTTTGGTGGTCAGGCCTATGAGCAGCAACGCTTTAAAGATACCTCTTTAGAAAATTTACGTCGCGGCCTGAAAATGGTGGTTGTGCAACAGCTCAATAGTCCAATTGTACAGTTGATTATGTCCATTGCTCTGAGTATTGTTATGTGGATCGCACTACGCCCAGAAATTCTACAAGATACCAGCGCGGGTCAATTTGTGGCGTATATTACTGCAGCAGGTATGTTGAGTAAGCCAATTAAAGCGTTGACTGACGTGAATGAAAAGATTCAACGGGGTATGGCTGCAGCACATTCAGTTTTTGAAATTTTAGATTTACCAGAAGAAAAAAATACTGGGACTTTAATTCCAGTACTGAAAGGTAATATCGACTTTAAACATGTGAATCTGGTTTATACCGATGGCCATCACGCATTGCATGAT
This sequence comes from Acinetobacter sp. AB03, assembly GCF_058107045.1. NCBI lineage: Bacteria > Pseudomonadati > Pseudomonadota > Gammaproteobacteria > Moraxellales > Moraxellaceae > Acinetobacter > Acinetobacter sp. AB03. The sequence continues at coordinate 1,433,787 of NZ_JBUEBA010000002.1, forward strand.
TTTAATTTAAGTGTCAAAGAAGGTGAGACGATTGCTTTAGTCGGGCGTTCTGGTGCTGGTAAAACATCTTTAGTGAATTTATTGGTGCGTTTTCAAGATACGACCTCGGGCCAAATCCTCTTTGATGGTATCGATATTCACGATATTGAAATCAATAGTCTGCGTACCCAAGTGGCAATGGTCAATCAACAAGTGGTTTTATTTAACCGCACTGTGCGTGACAATATTGCCTATGGTCAGCTTGAAAATGCCTCGGATGAAGAGGTGATTGCAGCGGCAAAAGCAGCTTATGCACATGACTTCATTATGGCTTTACCACAAGGCTACAATACCAAGTTGGGGGCACAAGGTCTCAATTTATCAGGCGGTCAACGCCAACGTATAGCCATTGCTCGTGCGATTTTGAAAAATGCGCCTGTGCTGATATTAGATGAAGCTACCAGCGCGCTTGATAATGAATCAGAGTACTTTATCCAGCGTGCTTTCGATGCTGCAATGCGAGATCGTACCACGATCGTAATTGCACATCGTCTATCTACCATTGAGAATGCAGACCGCATTGTGGTGATGGATAAAGGGCGTATAGTAGAGCAAGGTACACATGCTGAACTTATTGCAAAGCAGGGTGCTTATTATCAACTCCATCAGCGTAATTTTGAGGAAAACTAAGTCATGTCAGGTGCACAGTTTATTCAGGATGCTTGGAACTCACAGGCAAAGTGGTTAATTGTGCTTCGTCCGCTGTCTTGGTTATATCGAGGCGGTTTTCTTTTAAACCGTAAGTTGTATCGGTGCAATATTAAAAAAGCGTATACGGCTCCTGTACCTGTCATGGTGATTGGTAATATTACCGTGGGTGGGAGTGGTAAAACCCCTCTGCTCATTCACTTGGTGAGTTATTTACAAAGTAAAAATATCCGAGTTGGAGTGATCAGTCGTGGTTATGGTGCCAAGGGCCCATTTCCGACTATGGTAAATCTCAACTCATTGCCTGAAAATGTAGGTGATGAGCCAACTCTCATCGTGCAATCTACTGATGTACCGATGGCAGTGGGTCCAAATCGCCAAGAAAGTATTGAACTGCTTTTATCTCACTATCCCATTGATCTGATCATTAGTGATGATGGGCTGCAACATTGGGCATTGAGTCGCCAAATTGAATGGATTGTCCTAGATAATAATCGTGGACTAGGTAATGAAAAGTTATTGCCCGAAGGTTATTTACGAGAGCCAAAGTCTAGACTAGATCAAGGCATAGTGATCGAACATGCAGATCATCCTAGTCGTGCTATGCACATGCACTTAGAAGTTGCAGAGCCTTACCTGTTGAATAGTACTGAGGCAAAAGCTTTCAATCCGCAAGATGATTTTTATGCGGTCGTGGGGATAGGTTTTCCGCAACGCTTTTATCGTACTTTAGAGCGTATGGGAGTGCAGCAGTTCCAGTGTCATGAGTTTGCTGATCATTATGAATATGAGTTAGAGGATTTGGTCTTTGATGATGCCAATCCTATCATTACCACTGAAAAAGATGCAGTGAAAATTTTAGCGCTGCTAAAACAAAACCCTAGTTTTGCCCGCGATATTTGGGTTGTTCCTGTCGATGCAGTGTTATCGACGGCGTGTTATGACACCTTACATCAACAGCTCGCCGCTGTAGGTATTGAAATTTCTTAAGGTCTTTTATGAAGCATATTGTTATTCCTGCGCGTTTCGCAAGCACACGTTTATCTGGAAAACCACTCCTTAAAATTCATGGCCGTGAAATGATTTTACGGGTCGTTGATCAGGCGAAGAAAGTGGAAGGTTTTGATGATCTCTGCGTCGCAACGGATGATCAGCGAATTTATGATCTTTGCATGGTTGAAGGGGTGGATGTAGTGTTGACCTCAGCGGATCATCCTTCGGGAACAGACCGCCTAAGTGAGGTGGCGAAAATTAAGGGTTGGGCCAGCGAAGATATCATTGTTAATGTTCAAGGTGATGAGCCGTTATTGCCAGCGGCTTTGGTCAAGCAAGTCGCGCAACTTTTAGAGTCACAAGCAGATTGTTCAATGTCGACCTTGTGTGAACCAATTCAGCATTTAGATGAATTTAAACGTGATAGCATTGTTAAAGTGGTGATGTCGAAGTACAAGCAAGCACTTTACTTTAGTCGTGCTACTATTCCATATGACCGAGATACTGCAAAACAAGTGGAGCAAACGTTGCATGAACAAGCCTTCCGTCATTTGGGTTTGTATGCTTACCGCGTGAAATTACTTCAAGAATATGTGACATGGGATATGGGTACACTCGAAAAGCTCGAAAGCCTAGAGCAACTACGTGTTTTGGAAAATGGACATCGTATTGCCATTGATATCGCAGAAGCGAACTTGCCGCCAGGTGTGGATACACAAGAAGATTTAGATCGTTTAAATGCCATGGATGTGGCTCATTTTGCATAATAGAACTTAGGTTGTATACATGAAGCAAACGCTGCCTGAGCAAATTTATCCGTGGCATCAAAATGTTTGGGAAACTTTAACCACACGCTTTCCTAACATTGGTCATGGCTTATTGTTTTATGGTAAAAAAGGTTGTGGTAAAGAGACTTTTGCTGAGCAGTTTCTTGCTTGGGTCTTATGTGCTAAGCGGCAGCCAAATCATTTGGCCTGTGGGGAGTGTGGAAGTTGTCAGTGGTTAAAGGCGGATACACACCCCAATTATGTGCACATCACTACCGATGAAGACAATAAGAAACAAAATGCTAAGATCAAAATTGAGAAAATTCGTGATCTGCTGCCTTTTGTACAGCAAACGGTAGATGGTTGGCGCGTCATCATTATTGAACCAGCCGAAGCTTTAAATACAGCTTCAGCCAATGCTTTATTGAAAACGCTTGAAGAACCAGGTGATCGTGTTGTTATCATTTTATTGGCAGATCATTATTTAAAACTGCCTGCAACCATTCGCAGTCGTTTGCAACATTTTGCTTTGGATCGCATAAATCAACAGCAAGCAGAGCAATTTCTAAATCAGCATTTGTCCCATAGCGATTTGGCACAGCAACATTTGTTGATGAATTTGTCCAATCATATGCCGTTGCAGGCAATTACATTGTCCGAGAGTGAATGGATTCCTCAACGTGCTGAATTTTTAAAAGATTGGCAAAAGTTGGTGATGGATAAAAATATGCCGATGGTAATTGCTACCAAGTGGAATAAAGCGCTGACATTTAGTGATTTTAGTCAAATGTTTGAGTACTTGTTGTCAGATTTGATTTGTGTCAAGCTAAATCAGCAATTAAAAAACACTGACTTGGATTTCAGTGTGCTGGCAGAACGGTATTCACTTGAAACTTTGTTTTCAATTTATGCTGATTTGCAACAGTCAAAACAATATATTGAACAAAACGTACAAACTAATTTAGTGCTCGACCAATTGTGTATTCGGTTGATGGATGTTTAAAACAGGGGAATTTTATGCAACCACGTATGGGCGGAATCATTCAAGCCAATATTCCAGATAAAGCAACGTTATATGCAAGCTACATGCCTTTTGTAGTTGGTGGTGGTTTATTTATTCCATCCAAACAACCTGTAAAGATGGGAGAGGAGGTCTTTGTTTTGGCAACATTGCCAGAGCAAGCACAGAAAATTCCTCTAACAGGCAAAGTGATTTGGATTTCGCAAAAGCAAAATGGAATCAAACTCCAAGGATTTGGTATTCAACTTTCTGGGGAGAAAGGGGTTTATTACAAATCAGAAGCGGAAAAGTTGCTAGCAGGTCTTAAGTCTGAAGGGCGAACTAGTTACACTATGTAATTAAGTATATCAAGTAGGAAACGCCTGTGTTTGTAGATACGCATTGCCATTTAACCATGCTAGATTTAACGCCTTATGATGGGGATTTGGATTTAGCATTAGCGCAAGCACGTGCAGCGGGCGTCCACCGCTTTATGAGTATCTCAGTTGATCTTGATGATTATATTGAGCTAGCAAAAATTGCGGCAAGGCATGACGATGTGGGCTATAGCGTCGGGGTGCATCCTTGTGAAGATCCTGAAACCATGGCCCGCGCGACCACAGACTATTTAATTGAGTTGGCACAGCCTGAAAAAGTTTGGGCAATTGGTGAGACTGGGCTCGACTATTTTCATAGTACAGATTTCATCGTTGAGCAAAAAGACTGTTTTGCACGACATATTCATGCTTCACAAGCCTTAAAAAAACCAGTTGTTGTACATACCCGTTCTGCCAAGCACGATACTGTCGATATTATTCGTGCCGAAAAATCGACCCATGGAATTTTGCATTGTTTTACAGAAGACTGGGAAACGGCCAAAGCTGTCTTAGACTGCGGTTACTATGTGTCATTTTCAGGGATTGTATCTTTTAAAAATGCGCAAGACCTGCGTGATGTGGCGAAGCAAGTTCCTTTAGATCGCTTATTAATTGAGACGGATAGTCCTTATTTAGCACCGATGCCATATAGAGGTAAGTCGAATGAGCCAAAGTACGTTCCTTATGTAGCCAAAGCCTTGGCAGATGTATATGATAAGTCCTTAGAAGAGATGGCTTTCATTACAACACAGAACTTTGAAAACCTTCTCAACATGAAGTAAATAAATTGAAACGATAAAAGCGTATAAGAGAGTACTAGGGTGAAAATGGATCGTCAGGCTCAGTTTCGAGCAAGAGAAGCGTTAATTTTCCAAGTGGCTGAACAGTTGCTTTTAGAAAATGGCGAAGCAGGGATGACCCTTGATGCATTGGCTGCGGAATTAGATCTAGCAAAAGGTACGCTTTATAAACATTTTCAAAGTAAAGATGAACTCTATATGTTGCTCATTATTCGTAATGAGCAAATGTTGCTTGAAATGATTAAAGATACAGATAAACAGTTCCCTGAACATCTAGCTTTTTTTATGTTACATCATTTGCATCATCCTGAACGCACGGTGTTGTTTCATCAAATAGAAGAGCGATTATCCACCACGGGTGTTGGGATCTATCATTTATTTACTGAGCTTTATCAAATTCGAAAGCAACGTCTACGTTTAATTATTCGTATGACCGAGCGGTATTTGGAGTCGATAGAGAGTCAAATGACAGTTCGTGATTATTTGGCATCTATTTGGTCTTTGACGCATGGTGCCGCAGCGATTTTGAACTCTAGTTTTTATCAACGATATTTGGGCTCACGCGACACTTTACGCGTGGCCTACATCGACCAAGCTCTGGCGATGCCTAAACAAACGGGTGCAGCAGGTTATCTTGCTTAGCGGATAGGATGTATGAAACAGAAACTACCTTCAAGGATTCAAGGATTTACACTGGTTGAATTGATGGTGGTTATTGTTATTATGGCCATTATAGCGTCATTGGTGATGTTGAATATCAATGGGGTCGATCAACGTAAAGCAGCGCAAGCCCGTGATTTTTTTATCATGGATGTACAGAAAATTGCACGTGAGGCAAATGATCAAGCACGTGTTTTGGCACTAGATGTTCATCCTGCGACCGATGTGGCTGATTTTTCTTATACTGTTGTTGAATATAAAAATCCTCAATTTAGCATACCCACAGAACAACAAAATAATGCAATGCTGAATCACCAAAAATGGCAAAAATATAATGAGTTCCCGCAGCAAGTGTTAGCTAAAAATGTATCTTTTGCTGTGCAATCCTTAGACTATGATGTTTCTCAAGCCCGAAACGAGGATTTAACCCAAGAGAATGCACCTAAACTGATTTGGTTGGGGAATGGTGAAGCCAAACCTGTTCGTATTCAATTTTATTATGCCAATGAGCCTGTGGGTGCAGAAATTGAAATTGATCATTTGGGTAAAATAAATGCGAGCTAAAGCTTTAAAGAGTAGTCTGCCAGTTTGCGCTCGGATGAAACATTATTTCATTAATCCTCGCTCAGGATTTACATTGCTGGAAGTGATGGTGGCACTGGCTATTTTTGCTACAGCAGCGGTCGCTTTAACCAAAGTGGGTATGCAATATACTCAGTCTACAGCCCACGCCATCTTGCGTACCAAGGCACAATTTGTTGCCTTGAATGAAATTTCGATGATGGAAATCAATCGTGATTGGCTACAAGGCACGGCCTCTAAACAAATCACCCAACAAGGTGAAACTTGGCAAATTGATAAATCAGCGCAGGCAACGATTAGTACTAATGTGCAACGCGTCAATGTACAGGTGAGCTTGGTGAATACTGAAACTGGAAAAGTAGATTCGGGTGTTACGAGTTTAGTTTTTTTTAACCATCGTGATGGAAGCCAACCATGACAAAACGCTCAGGCTTTACTTTGGTTGAGTTGTTGGTGGCAATCGCGATTTTTGCTGTGCTTTCAGCTTTGGGTTGGAAGGTTTTTGATTATCTGATCAAGATTAAAGAGCGTAATACCCTACATGAACAGCGCTTAGGTCAGCTACAAGAAGCATATCAACAAGTATTACGTGACACTGTGCAAATTGTACCAATTACTGCCAATGTTGCGGGGCAGGTTCAACCCGCAGTCATGTTGCAAAATGGTCAGTTAACCTTTAGTAAAACTGGCGTGACTGATCCTTTAATGCAAGGCATACCGCCTGAAGAGCGAGTTGAATATATCTATAAAGCAGATGAAAAAAAATTGTACCGTTATAAATATAAAAATTTAAATCAAACCGGTAATGATCAACCTGAAACCAGTGTTTTACTTGATTCAGTTGATCAATTTCAAATTATGTTACTCAATCCCAATGAAATGGCACAATGGCCTGAGGTGGTATTGAGTGAAAATGATGTAACTCAGGCAAAAATACTACCGCGCGGTTTAAAAATAAACCTCACTGTCAATGAAGTGAGTTATGAATGGGTGTTTAGTTTATTAAATACAGACTTTTTAAAACAAAAAAATTAAGTTGCAGGATATGGAACTCACGGACTCTATGCAAAACCATTTTTCCTTAAATGTATTCGTTGTAAATAGGTGGGTGTTTTGAAGCGCTCTCAGCATGGCATTGCATTGATCACCATTTTGGTGATGGTGGCTTTAGCAACTATCCTTGCTGCTACGATTGCGAAACATCAGCGCAATACCGCAGAGAGTACGGCTTATTTAATGCGACAAAACCAAGCTCTGTTATACGCAAAAAGTGCAGAAGCTTTTTTTTCTGAGTTGTTGGTGGATGATGCTCAAAATGCAGCAGAGGTCGATCATCTACAAGAAACGTGGGCGAAGCCCATGCCTGCTTTTCCAGTGGAAGATGGTTTTGTTTCTGGGCGTTTAGAAGATGAGTCAGGAAAATTTAATTTAAATGCTTTAGTTAAGTCGGATAAAAAGCCGAATGAGGCTGCAAAACTTTGGTTTGAAAAGCTGTTGGTACGTGTGGGGTTGCCTGCGCAACTTTCAGAAGCAGTGATTGATTGGCAAGATGAAGATGATGAAGTCAGTGGGCCGATGGGTGCTGAATCTGCTTATTATCAAAGTTTAGCTCAGGGTTATCTGACATCAAATCGTGCTTTTTATAATGTTGAACAGTTGAAGTTGGTGCGTGGGTTTGAGGGGCGTAACTATCAACTGATTGCACCTTATGTGAGTGCTTTACCGAGTAATGAATTAAAGGTGAATGTAAATACTGCACCTGCGCTGGTGTTGGCCAGCATTGATCCTAAGTTGGATGTATCTGCTATTCAAAATTTACAAAAGCAAAGACAGGCCAATTTGGAGCATTTTTCCAATATGAATGAACTGTGGGAAGTTGATCCATTTAAGCAAGTGGACGAGGCTCAGCGGGCTGCTGTTAATGATTTTCTCGGAGTTCAATCGAACTATTTTAAAGCCAGAATTGAAGTGTTGCTGAGTGAGCGTAAGCGTCAGTTTAGTAGTGATTTGGTGCGAAAAGATCAAGCGGTATATGTGGCTTATCGGAGCATGTCACCGTTTTAAAGGGTAAATATAAGACTGATATGATTTACCAATTGGATTGAACAATAAAATAAATGAGCATAGGTTAACTTTTGCTTTATAATTAAAGTCAATTCTCAGAAAGTTTGATTGCATTACGGCATATGTTAATTCGTAAGTTATTTAAGTTTGAAAATGCCCATATTGTACGCAACTGTACATCGGATCGTTGTAAACGCTCCATTCATGGTCATAGTTATAAAGTTGAATTACTCCTCAAAGCATCGAAATTAGATCATGGTCAAATGGTTTATGACTTTGGCTTGCTGAAAGGGGTGATTAAAGACCTTTATGACTCTTTTGATCATGCGATTTGTTTTTGGCAAAACGATGATCCAGAATATATCCTAGCATGTAAAACCTTTAGTGCACGTTGGGTGTCGCTACCTGTTTCGCCATCGGCTGAACAATTTTCACGTATTTTCTTTTATCTTGCACAGCAAGTACTTGCGTCGACCGTGACTCAAAACGGTGAAGGCGATGTGGAAGTGTACTCGGTGATTGTGCATGAGACCGATACGGGCTATGCGCAGAGTTTTATTGAAGATATTGAAAATACACAGATGGGGCTTTTAGATTTAAGCCAGATTGAGTTTTCAGAACAAATCCAAGCGGAATGGGCGGACACTGAAATGTATACCAAATTAAAAGAAGGTATCCAATTTCACAATCCGAATGTAGAATTACAAGTCAAACTGTGAAATTTGTCACAGAATATACAGTAAGGGAATAAGGCGCAAGTATGTCTTTAACAGAACAACAGCAAACCAAGCTTGATAAAATTCAGCTGGATGCCAGTTGGAAGCATGGATTAAGTGACTTTTTGCTTAGTACTAAGATGGATGCGTTAAAGCAGTTTCTTGTTACAGAAATAAAAGCGAATAAAGTGATTTATCCGCCAAATGCGCTGATTTTTAATGCATTTAATACGACGCCTTTGGCGAATGTAAAAGTGGTAATACTCGGACAAGACCCATATCATGGGCCGAATCAGGCACATGGGCTCAGTTTCTCTGTGCAAAAGGGGCTTGCTTTACCACCATCTTTACGTAATATTTTCCATGAGTTAAATAAAGATTTAGGAATTGATATTCCTAAACATGGGGATTTAACTCGTTGGGCGCAGCAAGGCGTTTTGCTGTTGAACAGTGTATTAACCGTTGAAGCTGGTCAACCCACATCACATCAAAAACAAGGTTGGGAAGACTTTACCGATCATGTGATTGATGTTTTAAATGAACAGCGCGAGCATATTGTTTTTATTCTTTGGGGAGCATATGCGCAGCGGAAAGGACAACGGATTGATCAAGAAAAGCATTTGGTGTTAAAGGCGGCACATCCGTCACCTTTGGCAGCAAACCGTGGTGGATTCTTCGGTTGTAAAGTTTTTTCAAAATCCAATAATTATCTTAAACAACATGGCATTGAGCCTATAGATTGGCAGCTGGACGCATGACATATTCTCCCGTTTCTAAAAACTACCATCCAGATTTGATTGTAGAAGAAGCAAAAAATGGTTGGCGCATTGTTCGTCTGAATAGACCAAAATCACTTCACGCTTTAGATGAAACGATTGTTTCAGCTTTATTTGAAGTGTTTCAAGATTTTCATAGTGATGACGCAGTAAAAGCCATTTGGTTGGATTCAACCACACCAAAAGCATTCTGTGCGGGTGGTGATGTACGTAAACTTCGTCAACTGGTGATTAACGATGAAGTTGAAACAGCCAATCAGTTCTTTGAGCAAGAATATGCTTTAGATTTATTACTACACAACTATGCTAAGCCTGTCTTGGTATGGGGTGAAGGTTATGTCATGGGCGGTGGTTTAGGTCTGTTTATGGCAGCACCATTCCGTTTGGTGACGCCGCATTCACGTTTAGCGATGCCTGAAATTAATATTGGTTTGTACCCAGATGTGGGTGCAACGCGTTTCTTGGCGGACCGTGGGGCAATTGGTTTGTTCACGGGCTTAACGGGTTCAATCATGACGGCTGCGGGCGCATATGGTATTGGTTGGGCAACACACATCTGTGATGCGCAGCGTAATACGGTGCTTGAGAAAGTCATCAATATTGACTGGAGTCATTATCCAGCAGGTGATTTTAGAGCCATTGATGACACATTAAACAGTATGCATCGTCCGGTAGGTCCAGGCCCATTACAGAACTCTTTGGATGTCATTCATAGTGTATGTCGTGGTGTGAACTTCGAGCTTGATTATGATGCTATTGTTGGTTTAAGTGATGCGCGTAGCGATTGGCTTCGTCAAGCCAGTGAGAACTTACAAAAAGGCTCACCAACAACGGCTGCATTAACATGGTTGCTATGGCAGTGGGGCAAGCAGGTTCATTCTTGGAATGAAGTGTTTGAGCTTGAAACGCAAATTTCGGACTGGAAAATTCGTCATGCAGACTTTGTTGAGGGTGTGCGTGCGCGTTTAGTGGATAAAGACTTGTCACCAGCATGGAAACAAGGGGTCAATAACAGCTTAAAGGGTATTTTCGCTGGTAATCCACCAACAACGAGTATTGAAAGCTGGAATGAACTCCTTAAACATTATGATGTAATCTAATCTTTATGACTGATGTTTTAAAAACAGATAGTGAATGGATGCAGCTTGCTTTAGAGCAGGCTGCTATTGCAGCGTCAAAAGGTGAAGTCCCGGTCGGGGCAGTCATTGTGAGTCAAAATAAAATTATTGGTTCGGGCTTTAATGCGCCTATTACGCTAAATGACCCTACCGCGCATGCTGAGGTTCAAGCACTTCGCGATGCTTGCCAAAATACACAAAATTATCGTTTACCTGATGATGCGGTCATGTATGTGACGCTTGAGCCTTGTACCATGTGTGTAGGTGCTTTGGTGCATGCACGCGTTTCAAAAGTGGTATTTGGTGCGACAGAGCCGAAAGCGGGCTCTCTTATAAGTGCACGTAAATTATTTGAAACGGGCTATTATAATCATCAGTTCTTGGTTGAGTCGGGTTGTTTACATGAGCAATGCTCACAGCAGCTCAGTCACTTTTTTAAAATGCGCCGCGAACAAAAGCGACTATCCCGTCTACAAGAAAAGGGATGAATGAATTCGTAAAATAATAATTTCATGTAAAATGAAATGACAATAATTATTGTCAAATAAGGCGTTGGAACCACCATGAATAATATTCAGATTAAAAAAGAATTTAATGCACCCGTAGAGCAGGTATTTGATTTACTTTCTAAACACTCAACCTATAACGTCGCTTTTGCACCAGTTCAAGTGGTGCGAGTGAAAGATTCAGCAGATCCAGAACGTCCAGATGGACTTGGTTCTGTACGTCGTATGGGTTTTGGTCCAATTAAGCCACTGCAAGAGCAAATCACATTAATGAATGTGAATGAGCGCATTGAATACAAGATTATTAAAAATCCACTCATCAAACATCATTTGGGTATTATTGAGTTTGAGCCGATTGACTCGAATAAAACTTTAGTGACCTATACGATTGAATTACAGGCACGTGCACCTTTTGTAAGTAAATTAATCCTTGCACAGCTTAAATCTGCGATTAAACTAGGTTTTTCAAAACTCGCTAAATCTGTATAACAAACTTTGGGTAAGCAATGACAGTTCAAATAATCACAATTGATGGTCCAAGTGGTTCGGGTAAGGGCACACTGGCTGCAAAAATAGCAGCTCATTATCAATTTCATTTACTTGATTCGGGAGCGTTATATCGCTTGTTGGGCCTGTCATTGCATCAACAGGATTTGTTGGATGCTTTGTCAGGCGAACTGAGTCAGTGTGTCGAAATTGCTAAACATTTAGACATACAATTTTTAAGTTCTGCACAAGGCACACAAGTCTTGCTTAATGGTGAAGATGTTAGTCAAACCATTCGAACTGAACGAATTGGTGAGTTTGCATCAAAAGTTGCAACAATTCCTGAGCTTAGAGCTGCGCTGGTCGATCGCCAGCATGCTTTCGCACAAGCACCGGGCTTGGTTGCAGATGGCCGAGATATGGCAACATCCATCTTTCCAGAGGCTCAAGCCAAGATTTATTTAACCGCTTCAGCCCAATCTCGTGCTGAACGCAGAGTAAAGCAGTTGCAGGGTATGGGGCTGGATGCTAAAATAAACGATATTTTAGCTAATATTGAGGCGCGTGATAAACGTGACATGGGGCGCGAAGTTGCTCCACTCAGACCAGCAGCTGATGCCTACATCATTGATAGTTCTGAATTGAACATTGATGAGGTATTTCAGCTTATGACGGCTTATATCGATAAGCAATTAGCAAACTAACGAATTTTTATATTCAGCAGAAGCATAGCTTGATCAGTTCAAAATGGACTATGTAGACGCTTAACTAAACCGGCCTTGTCTGATCCAAGACCGCTGACTTTATCAGGTATATCATGACCGAATCTTTTGCAGCCCTCTTTGAAGAAAGCGAATTAAACCTCAACATTGAAAAGGGTGCTGTCATCCAAGGCGTTGTAGTAAACATCGATTCTGATTGGGTAACAGTTGACACTGGCCTTAAATCAGAAGGTATTGTTGACCGCGCTGAATTCTTAAATGAACAACGCGAACTTGAAGTTCAAGTTGGCGACACTGTTGATGTTGTTGTTGAAGCACTTGACAACGGCATGGGTCAAACAGTTTTATCACGTGAAAAAGCGAAACGTGCTGAAACTTGGACTAAACTTGAAAAAATCTTTGAAGACGGCGAAATCGTTACTGGTGTTATCTCTGGTAAAGTTAAAGGCGGTTTCACTGTTGACATCGGTCCAGTTCGTGCGTTCCTTCCAGGTTCTTTAGTTGATACTCGTCCTATTCGTGATACTACTCACTTAGAAGGTAAAGAGTTAGAATTTAAAGTAATCAAACTTGATGCTAAACGTAACAACGTTGTTGTATCTCGTCGTGCTGTTATGGAAGCTGAATCTTCAGCTGACCGTGAAGCTCTTCTTGCTCAGCTTGAAGAAGGTCAAACAGTTACTGGTACTATCAAAAATCTTACTGACTACGGCGCATTCGTTGACCTTGGCGGTATTGATGGTCTTCTTCACATCACTGACATGGCTTGGAAGCGTATCAAGCACCCATCAGAAGTTGTTGAAGTTGGTCAAGAAGTTACTGTTAAAGTACTTAAGTTTGACAAAGAACGTAACCGCGTATCTTTAGGTCTTAAGCAATTAGGCGAAGATCCATGGTTAGCGATCATGAACCGTTACCCTAAAGGTTCAATCGTTAAAGCTCGCGTAACTAACTTAACTGACTACGGCTGTTTCGCAGAAATCGCTGAAGGCGTTGAAGGTTTAGTGCACGTTTCTGAAATGGATCACACTAACAAAAACATCCACCCATCTAAAGTTGTTCAGATTGGTGATGAAGTTGATGTTATGGTTCTTGAAGTTGATGAAGAACGTCGTCGTATTTCTCTTGGTATCAAACAAACTCGTGCTAACCCATGGGAAGAGTTTGCTAAGAATCACGACAAAGGTGAAAAAGTTTCAGGTACTATCAAGTCAATCACTGACTTCGGTATCTTCATCGGTTTACCAGGCGGTATCGATGGTCTAGTTCACTTGTCTGATATTTCTTGGAACGAACAAGGCGAAGAAGCTATCCGTCGTTACAAGAAAGGTGACACAGTTGAAGCGGTTATCTTGTCTGTAGACGCTGAAGGCAACCGTATCAGCCTTGGCATCAAGCAAATGAACAGCGATCCGTTCAACGATTTCTTAGCTGCTAACGAACGCGGTGCACTTGTAAAAGGTACTGTAACTGCTGTTGACGCTCGTGGCGCAACACTTAAGTTAGCTGACGAAGTTGAAGCGACTCTTAAAGCATCTGAAATCAATCGCGACCGCGTTGAAGATGCAACTAAGTTCCTTGAAGTTGGTCAAGAAGTTGAAGCGAAAATCATAAACGTAGATCGTAAATCTCGCTCTATCAACTTGTCTATCAAAGCGAAAGACGAAGCTGAAGAGAAAGAAGCAGTTGCTAACTTGAAGACAGCAACTACTGGTCAAGACAATGGTCCTAAGACTATTGGTGATTTGATCAAAGCTCAAATGGGCAACTAAGTAGATGTTTGAATTGTATTGTTAATGTAAGTTAACTAATACTTTTTACACAAATACAATAAACGGTAGCGTAGTATTCACTTATTACGCTACCGTTTTGTATTTAAACAGGTTATTATCAATCTATCTACAAGGTAGCTTGATAATTAAAGAGGTCGCAGATGACTACTGAAGCACTTAATAAGTCTGACTTAATAGAGCGTATTTCTCTTAAAAACCCGCACTTAGCAGAGCCATTAGTGGAAGAAGCTGTTAAGATTATGATTGATCAAATGATTGCATCTTTGTCTTCTGATAATCGTATTGAAATTCGTGGTTTTGGTAGTTTTGCACTCCATCACCGTGAGCCTCGTGTTGGGCGTAATCCTAAAACAGGTAAGTCGGTAGAAGTGGCTGCTAAAGCTGTTCCACATTTCAAACCAGGTAAAGCATTACGTGATGCAGTAAACGAGACTGCAGGCGAATAAAATTTATTGGGGTGCTTATGCGTTACGTATTATTCGCATTATTAATTGTAGTGTTTGGCTACTGCCTAGCTTTGGTACTACAAAACGGAACTGAGCTAACCGTTGATCTGTTGTTTATACAGGTTCCAGCAATGCGTTTAGGTCTATTGTTATTATTGACAATGGCTTTAGGGATTGTGTTGGGTTTATTAATTGGTGTTCAGGTATTTCGTGTATTCCAGAAAGGTTGGGAAATTAAGCGACTACGTAAAGACATTGATCACCTTCGTAAAGAGCAGATTCAATCCGCTCAGCTGGCTGCTGCTGAAGCTGCAGCACATACAAGACATGAAAAAACGGTGTTAGATATCAATCCTAATGATCGTCCATCTACACCGCTTTAAGCCACAATATGCAGTAAGATTTTTATCTTAGAAGTATTGAAGCCAGTTTGATTTAAACGCCTTTGGATATATAGCCAAAGGCGTTTTTTATTGTGCTTTAAAATATTGATAACTATATAAAAAGTATATGAATAAAGAACTTAGTTTGAATTTTAAATGGTTTTTAGAAAAATAGTCTTGGTCGTTTTAGGCTTAATCCGTATAATGCCATAATTTTGTGAGTTTGAAGGGTCTCCCCATGAGTATTATTGTTGCCTTAGATGCAAAAAGTCATTATGACGCAATGACGATTGCTGGGCAATTAGACCCTCAATTATGCCGTGTAAAAGTCGGTAAAGAATTATTTACCCATGAAGGCTCATCTATTGTTAAAGCTTTACATGGTGAAGGCTTTGAAGTCTTTCTAGATCTAAAATTTCACGATATTCCAAATACGACTGCGCAAGCGGTATGTGCTGCTGCAGATATGGGGGTTTGGATGGTAAACGTCCATGCTTCAGGTGGCCGTAAAATGATGGAAACTTGCGTTGAGCGCTTAAAGGCGGGTAACTATAACACTCAGCTGATTGCGGTAACGGTGTTAACCTCGATGGGCCGTGAAGATTTAGCCGATATTGGTCTGGATATTGAACCATTTGAGCAAGTCAAACGTTTAGCAAAACTGACTAAAGACAGTGGTTTAGATGGTGTAGTATGTTCAGCGCAAGAAGCAAAAATGCTGCGTGAGACTTTAGGTTCTGAGTTTGCATTGGTGACACCGGGCATCCGCCCTGAGGGTTCAAGTGCGGATGACCAAAAGCGTATCGTAACGCCAAAACAAGCAATGTTAGACGGTGCAACACATCTAGTGATTGGTCGACCAATTACGCAGTCTGCAAACCCGTGTCAGATGCTCAAAGATATTTTAGCGACGCTTTAAGCGACTAGAAATCTAAAAAGCCTTTCATTCGAAAGGCTTTTTTTATGGATTAAATTTTAAAAAGAATTGTTGGTGAGCGAAGTGGCAATAGCAAAATAAAAAGACAGCACTGAATAGAGCGCTATGCTTTACAGAGCAGCCAAGACACTGACGATAATTGGCGCCAAAACTGACAGGATGAAACCACTCACCATAGCATGTGGAATAAATTCATTCCCACAGGCTTGTTTGACCATCGGTAGGGTAACATCCATTGCTGTAGCTCCTGCGGATGAAATCGCAGAGCGGGGGTAACGCCAGCCAATGATATACATGAACACAATCGCAAAGATTTCTCTGAACAAATCGTTCATCAGTGCAATACTGCCTAAATGTGCATTCTTTAACTCTGTGACCACAATGCCAGTCATGGAGTAGAAACCATAACCTTGAGACAACATAATCAAGTCTTTTAGTTGAATGCTCGGCACAAAATAGGCCGTTACAAACGCCCCAATAATTGAACCTAAAATACAACCAAGGGGAACGAGCAGTATTTGCCAGTTCAACCATGAACGATCTAGTGGCGAATAGACTAAATCAAGCCCGATCAGGAACATGAAAACCAGTAACAAGTTCCATGTACTGATATGAAGGGTATAGCCGAAACCTGATGATAGCTCTGCCAAGCCAAAACCCAAGGCCAGTGCGATAAATGCATAACTGATATTGATTAATGACTTGCTCACAAGTCTCATGGACACTTTGCCATGACTCGGTTGGTAGCCCAAAAGTTTAAATAATATATAACAACAGACGAAAGCACCGATACTGGTCATAACTGCTAAAAGCGCTGCATGATTGAGTATCTGCCAGGGTTCGGCAATGCTATGCAAAGTCGTTGAAAATTCAATCGCAATTGCGATTAAGAGAATATACGTAAAATAGGGCAGGATTTGAAAGGCAAGTCGCTCAAGCCATTTGGGTAAACGACGCGCCAAAACAAATCCAAGTGCTAAACAAATAAGAAGCTGAAAAATCAACCAAAACGATTGCATGTCAAATAAAGTGTGAATAAATACTAACTTATTATGACCGCGATCTTAATTTATTGCTTGACTATCTTGCTTAGAATTTAAAAAACGATAGTCTGCAGGATTGGCTTTTCGTGTTTTTAGCCAATACTTCCATGTATAGCTGGGCCATAAAGAGAAATTTTTCCCGTCCGCTTGTTGATACCAGCTGACGCAGCCAGATTGCCAAATGGTATCTGTAAATTGACTTTGTAAATGGTGATTAAATTGGTCTTGAATATCTGCTTTCACAACGATTGCTTGAGATTGGGTTTTTTGTGCCATCTCGATGAGCTGTAGAATGTAATTTACTTGTGACTCAATCATAAAAATAACTGAGTTATGACCTAAGACTGTATTGGGCCCTAAAAGCTGAAATAAGTTTGGGAAACCTTTGGTGCTAATTCCATAGTAACTTTCGGCCCCATCTTGCCATGCGTCTGTAAGCTCAACATGATTCAGCCCTGTACAGCTAAAGGATTTAAGATAAATACGTGGGTCAGTCACAAAACCTGTGCCATAGATGAGGCAGTCAATTGCACGCTTCTTCCCATCTTTGGTGATGATACTGTCCTCAGTTAATTCCCAAATATCATTGGTAACCAACTCCACATTTTTACGGTTAAAGCTTGGATAATATTTGTTGGAGACCAAGATGCGTTTACAACCCATAATATAGTTGGGAATTAACTTATCTGCGGTTACAGGGTCTTTGACTTGATGGCGAATATAGGCTTCTGCTAGTTTTTGTGCGTATTTCATAACCTGTGGTTTCATAATGGGAACTACACGAGATTCATTTGTCCAATACAGACGAGCTCGATGAAGTTTTCGAAACCAATCAAATCGATTAAACAGTGCTTTTTCAATGGGTAAGTAACGACGTTCATCCCGAGGAATAACCCATGCAGCTGTCCTTTGTAGTACGTAGAGTTGCTTCACTTTTTCTGCAATTTCAGGAATATATTGAATCGCGCTTCCCCCAGTGCCAATAGAGGCAACATTTTTATTGCTGAGGTCATAGTTATGATGCCACTGTGATGAATGGAAAACTTTGCCTTTAAACTTCTCGATACCCGCAATACGCGGAATTTGTGGTACATGCAGCGGACCAGATGCGAAAATAACAAATTGAGCGGTTAGTGTTTCATTTTGATTGAGAGTAAGTTGCCATAAACACAGATTTTCTAAGTAATGTGCAGCACTGACTTCAGTATTAAAGCGGATATAAGGCTGCAATTGATGTTCAGCGGTAAGTGTTTGGATGTATTGATAAATTTCAGGTGCTTCAGCATAACGTTTAGACCAGTCGGTCTTGGGTGAAAAAGACAAGGAATAGAGATGTGACTGTACATCACAAGCAGCGCCCGGATATTGGTTTTCACGCCATGTGCCACCTATTACACTGGCTTTTTCCAAAATTACAAAATCACGAATATTGTTTTGTAAAAGGCGAATAGCCATAGCTAAACCGCCAAAGCCTGCACCAATAATGGCGATTTTTACCTGAGGGGTTGTTGAATTTGCTGCCTGCATTTGTTTTTCCTTTTTGTTTTACTTTATTGTAGAGCAACTATCCAGAAGGTCTATGATAGCCCTGACAAGAAAATTGATAGATTCGGCAATTGTTGTGCGCTAGGCGGCTGTAGTAAAACATAGGCCAATATTTTGCTTTTAATTGATTATGAAACGTTCTGTACTTGGCTTGATGTATTTGATTCAAGGAATGCGTAAAGCAGGAGTCGCAGTCGATCAAAAGTTACAAAGCATTGGCTTACGTGTGGAGTCGCTTGATCCGAATGCGATCATTCATCCTGCTCTAGAGTGGGATATTTTCAAAATCATTGCAGAGGATATTGAACCTGAGCAAGGCTTGTTTATTGGTCAGCATTATGTTTTGGCAGGATATGGCCCCTTACTGATGTTATTGATGACCAGTCCAACGACACACACCGCTTTAGAGCAAGGTATTCGTTATCAAAGTTTGACGCATTTGAGTGGCTTATTGGGTTTGAAAAAACAAAATGATCAAGTCGCACTGTGTTATCTACCGAGAGACTTGCAAACCCCTGTGGGACAGTTGCGTGCACATTCTGAAATAGCGGGAACCTATAAGTTTTTACAAGATATTTATAAGATGATTGGGCTGGAGATGCCTGAGATTCGAATTACATTACCGATTGCACGACCTGAAGATGCGAAAAAACTGGTGCTCTATCAGCAGGTTTATGGTCAGCAAGTGAGTTTTGGTACGCAGCAAGCTGAATTTTGGTTTGATGAGTGGGTTTTAAATGTACCAATTCCTTCAGCAGATTTGATGACATTTAACGTTTATGCAGGAAAATGTCAGGCGGAATTACAACGTTTGGAAGAAACGGCAGAGCAACCGAGTCTGATTCAGCGGGTACAGGATTATTTGGAGTTACAACGCGGTTTACTGCCGACCATGGCTGAAACTGCACAAGCGTTGAATTTGCCAGAGCGAACCTTAAGACACCAGTTGCAACAGTTAAATAGCAGTTATAAACAAATTCGTGAGCAATTAATGAAAGACCGTGCACTACATTTGATGGAATATCAGGAATATTCCATTGAAATGATTGCAGAGTTATTGGGTTACTCGGAGCCTGCAGCCTTTAATCATGCATTTAAACGGTGGTTTGGTTACAGTCCACGACAATATGGGAAATAGCCTAAGCATAATTATGCCAAAGTGTTATATATTAACTTTTCCACTCCGCTATAATTGATATAGCCTAAAAACAGTATTAAATGATATGTCAGATTTTAATTCACCTACCGCATTCAGTCCTTTATCTCCTGCAGAGCGTTATGCTCAAGCCTTAGCATCTGGGCAGTTCATGTCTGATGAGGCACAAGCTCAGGCCGTTCATGAGTTGGATCGCGTTTGGCATGAATTAATTCAACGTTTTAAGGCATCTAAAAAAGCATTCCGTCGTTTCCGCCGTCAAACTTCTCCCCGTGGTGTATATATGTGGGGTGGTGTAGGTCGGGGTAAAACATGGTTGATGGATCAGTTTTATGACTCAATTCCATTTCGTCGTAAAACACGGATGCACTTTCACCATTTTATGCAACATGTACATCGTGAGCTCAACAAGCTTTCAGGTCAGCGTAACCCTTTAGATGCAGTTGCGGATCAAATTTATAAAGAAGCAGTGGTTATTTGTTTCGATGAATTCTTCGTCTCGAATGTGACGGATGCCATGATTCTCAGTGATTTGTTCCAAAAGCTTTTTGCACGTGGCATTACCTTGGTGGCAACCTCAAACATTGCGCCAGATGGTTTGTATAAAAATGGTATTCACCGTGATCGTTTCATTCCAACCATTGAAATGGTGAAACAGCAGTGTGTGATTTTAAATGTAGATGCAGGCGTGGACTATCGTTTGCGTGTTTTAAAGCAAGCGCAACTCTTTAAATCTCCTTTAACACATGAGCACCAACGCTGGATCGCACAGCGTTTTAGCGCATTGACCCAAACCCAAACCATTTCAGATGAGCCGATTATTATTAATAATCGTATTGTAGAAACGATCGGACATACCGAAGATGTCTTATGGTGTGAATATTCAGAGTTGTGTTTAAAACCACGTAGTCCTGCTGACTTTATCGAAATTGCAAATATTTATAATACTGTGTTGGTGAGTAATGTTCCGCATTTGACCGATTATCTTTCTGAAGGGACACGTCGTTTTATTTATCTGGTCGATGAGTTTTATGACCGTGGGGTAAAACTGATTTTAACCTCAGAAGATACAATTATTGATTTGTACTCTGGTGATAAATTAGCCTTTGAAATTGAACGCACGCGTTCACGTTTATTGGAAATGCAATCAGATGATTACTTGAATGAAGCGCATCGACAAATACAAGCTGAAGCAAGTAAACAACAAGAAGAAATTTAAAAATATAAGCACCCAAAAGGGTGCTTTTTTTATGTGCATTTTCATCGATTAATTTATCGACTTTTTTGAATAATCATGGCTTAATCAGGATTGAAAATAGGGAGAATATTGGTTTTAAGTGTAAAAAATATACAAAACTGCACTTAAGTCTAATTTCGGCATTTCAAAAACTTAATAAACTACTAAAGAGCATTTTATAAATTGATAATGCTTGTGCCTTGAGCAGTATTTTATTTGGTAGTTTGTATACTTTATTAAATAAAAAATGATCACTATTTCGCACGGTGATATTACTATTCAGCCAAGTTTAAATCGGTATACTAGAATCTCTTGTATAAAAAGTAGCAATATCAGGAAAGACAATGACTGCACGTATTCAAAAAGGCAAGTTAGCGATTGCTAAAGAACTTTACGATTTCATCGAAAATGAAGCACTTCCAGGTTCAGGTTTGGACAGTGAAACTTACTGGAAAAACTTTGAACAAGTCGTTGTCGATCTTAGCCCAAAGAACAAAGCACTATTGGCTAAGCGTGACGACATTCAAGCGAAGATCGATGAATGGCACCGCAACAACAAATTTGAACTTGGAGCTTACAAAGCTTTCCTTACTGAAATTGGCTACTTAGTACCAGAAGTAGAAGATTTCCAAATCAGCACAGAAAATGTAGATGAAGAAATCGCATTATTGGCTGGTGCGCAATTGGTAGTACCTGTGCGTAATGCACGTTACTGCTTAAATGCTGCAAACGCGCGTTGGGGCTCTTTATACGACGCACTTTACGGTTTTGACGTGATCCCTGAAGACGGTGGCGCGGAAAAAGGTAAAGGCTATAACCCTGTACGTGGCGACAAAGTTATTGCATTTGCTAAAAACTTCTTAAATGAAACCTTCCCATTAGCGAATGGTTCGCATGCTGATGCGACAAAATATGCAGTTGAAGGCAAAAAGTTAGTTGTGACGTTAAAAGACGGTTCGACATCGACTTTGGCTAAAGAAGCACAATTTGTTGGTTTTAATGGCGAAGAATCGGCTCCAACAGAAATCGTACTTTTAAACAACGGCCTACACGTTGTAATTGAAATTGATGCGAACAGCCCAATTGGTAAAACAGATGCCGCTGGTGTAAAAGATTTAGTTCTTGAAGCTGCTGTAACGACTATTCAAGACTTAGAAGATTCGATCGCTGCTGTAGATGCAGAAGAGAAAGTTGAAGGCTACCGTAACTGGTTAGGTTTGATGAAGGGTACGCTTTCAGAGTCTATCGAGAAAAATGGTAAAACTGTTACGCGTACTTTGAATAAAGACCGTACGCACAAAAACTTGATTGGCGGTGAAACAAAACTTCATGGTCGTTCATTGATGCTTCTTCGTAACGTGGGTCATCTTATGACCAACCCTGCGATTCTTGTAGATGGTGCTGAAATCTACGAAGGTATCATGGATGCATTAATCACTCCGCTTTTGTCTTTTGCAGACATTAAAGGTGAAAACGAAAACAAGAACTCTCGCAAAGGTTCAATGTACATCGTAAAACCTAAAATGCATGGCCCTGAAGAAGTTGCTTTTGCGGTTGAGCTGTTTGAGCGTTCAGAACAAGCGCTTGGCTTGCCTGCAAAAACTTTAAAAATCGGTATCATGGATGAAGAGCGTCGCACTTCTGTAAACTTGAAAAACTGTATTGCGCAAGCGAAAGACCGTACGATCTTCATTAACACAGGTTTTATGGACCGTACTGGTGATGAAATCCATACCTTTATGGAAGCAGGTCCATTCGTTCGTAAGGGCGAAGTGAAATCACAAATTTGGTTCCCAGCATATGAAAACCGTAACGTGATGATCGGTCTTCAAGCGGGATTACGTGGTAAAGCGCAAATTGGTAAAGGCATGTGGCCAAAACCAGACATGCTTTTAGACATGTACAACACTAAGATTGAACATCCAGAAGCGGGCGCAAGCTGTGCATGGGTTCCATCTCCATCTGGTGCTGTTATTCACGCGATTCACTATCACCAATGCAACGTGTCTGAGCGTCAAAAAGAATTATTGAATACAGAGCCTTTATCTTTAGATGATTTGTTAACACCACCTTTAGCGACAGATACCAACTGGACTGAAGAAGAGAAAACCAAAGAGCTTGAAAATAACCTTCAAGGGATCTTGGGTTATGTTGTGCGTTGGGTTGACTTGGGTGTAGGTTGTTCGAAAGTTCCAGACATCAACAACGTTGGTTTAATGGAAGACCGTGCAACTTTACGTATTTCATCTCAACACGTTGCAAACTGGTTGCGTCACGGCATCGTATCTGCGGCGCAAGTTGAAGAAGTGATGCAGCGTATGGCGAAAATCGTAGATGAGCAAAACGCAAACGATCCGCTTTACACCCCTATGGCGCCAAGCTTCGATGGTTATGCATACAAAGCAGCTTATGACCTTGTGTTTAAAGGTGGTGAGCAGCCATCAGGTTATACAGAGCCACTTCTGCATGCTGCACGTTTGAAGTTAAAAGGTTATACAGGTGACTAATCTGTAAAGCTAAAAAAGCCTCTTCGGAGGCTTTTTTATTGGCTGAAATAAGTCGCACTATGTCTATGGAGGAAAACAATAAGACTGATTTAATTTTGGGTAATAGTGATCTATAGATTGGCGCTTGCTTAGAGCTATGAATGGGTTTAAGCATAGGGCTAAACAAGTATTTCAGCTAGACGCTGCGGATAAAAGCCTTATACAATTCATTATATAAAGCTCGTCATACTATTGTTAACCATCAAGTTGGATGAAAATCCATGTGCGCTAATTTTAAACCTCTAACCCTTGCTCAAGTACAACAGTTTGGTCTACCTGAAATTCCGTTTGATTATGTTGAAGAGGTCTATCCCGGTTATGAGTTGCCTTTATTGTTCAAATCAAATTTAGGTTTTGAGTGGCGTAAGGTACATTTTGGCTTAATACCAAAATGGGCAGAAGATAAGAGTATTGCAACGAAAACCTATAATGCTCGAAGTGAGACACTCTTGCAAAAGGCCAGTTTTATTGAGGCCACTTCCAAATATCAGTTTGGGGTGATTCCCGTTTTTGAATTTTATGAGTCAAAATATATAGAACAAAAACCGCAGAGATGGGGTGTAAGACGACAGGATGGTCAAGTGATATTTGTTGCTGCACTTTATGAAATCTGTCGTATAGCAGGCGAGGTAGTGCGTTCAGCCACTATGCTTACAATGGATGCTATAGACCACCCAATGATGCGGGAGTTTCATGAGCCGGGGAATGTGAAACGCTCAGTGGTCGTGATTCCACATGAACGCTTAGAGGAGTGGCTCAGCTGGAAATCACCAAATATTCAATCCTTTGTACAAGGCTTTCCTGTTGAAGAGTTTGAATGTTCACATGTGCCAAAAATAAAAGTCGAAAAAGAGAGTCCCCAACTCAACTTTTTCGACTTTTAAACGGTTTAGCGAGCTAAATTTTTAAAAACGTGTTTTAAGCTTTCCATCATTTTTTCAATTTGCAAAGGTGTTAAGCCTTCAAATGATTGCTCAAGTACAACACTGGTGAGATCATTGATCTTATTGGTCATTTCAACACCTTTTTCGGTGAGAAGGACACGGGTGATGCGGGCATCATCTTCACAAGAATAAGTTTCAACCAATCCTTCATCTTTTAAACGATAAACAATTTTGGTGGTTGTCGACATTTTAGAGACCACCATGTCAGACAAATCAGAAACACTGGCATGTGGCTTTGAATCTAGAGCCAGTAAAATACGACGACGTGAGTTATCTAAACCATACTTTTTTAAAGCGTGATCGACATTGAGTACATACTGTGCATGTACTTGTGTTACCCAGTAAAATGGAAAACTTTCTAAAGAAAAATCTTCAGAACCTGGTAGGAACTTACTGTACTTTTTGGTCATGTGACGGATTCCCCGTGAATCGTATTTTTATTTTATAGATCATTTGAACACATTTTATGTGAACACTCATACACTTATCAATACAAAATTACTGGATTTATCATCATAAAGGAAATCTGTTAAAGGATAGCCTTTGCCAGTAATCAAGAAAAGTTAAGCGTGGTTGTTTAGAAGAGACAGGGTATAGCCGTCTTTATCTTGATGGAAGTTCACAATACTTTGTGCAAATTGTACAACTTCATCTTCGACTTCAGCATTCTGGTGAGAATCTAAAGAGAGTTTAGCCATGGGAACACCGTCCTGTAGAACGATAGGCAAGTGCATGTCAAACTTTTGGTTATTATGCGAAACCACAACTTTAACTTGATGCAGATCAAATGAGGAGTCTAAATGCAGATATGCGCCTTCATAGCTAGTATTGGCAAGCATTTTTGACGTCTTATTGAAGGTCAATGCTTTTTCATTGTTCATAGCGATGAATCCTGTCTTCGATTACTTTGATCGGATTGTCAATCCGTGCATCCTTGGTTTGGGTAATTGACCACTTTTACAACAATGCTGGTCGTGTTTCATTTTAGTGAAAAAAATGGATTTGTGAACTAGTGTTTTTAACAAAAAGTGTCATTCGTGGAAATCATAAATGTAGTGAATTGATATTTTTTAACTATTATTAAAATAAATAATTAAATAAAAACAATTATTTGGTTTTTATTTGCGATGGTTTTAATTAGAAAAACTAAAAAATGACCGTGGCGTCTAATCTTTATAGAATGCGACAATTGGCATTAAGTGACAAAATTTCAAACAGTGATTTCGATATTTTTATGTATTTTTTGCATAATAAGTGGTCGAATATTAAAATTTTGTTAAAAACCATAAAAAAATTATTACAAGCCAAACATCTCAGGCATAATTATTTCATCTTTAGTTGAACAGGTCACAAATATGGATCCGTCGCCGTGCAGGTCTATGCTTTTAAAACAGAAACATAATTCTGGGGTAATGAAATAATGGAATTTTTATTAGATCCGGGAATATGGGTAAGTTTACTTACGCTTATTATATTAGAAATTGTTTTAGGTATTGATAACCTAGTCTTTATTGCCATTTTGGCTGAAAAACTTCCTCCTGAGCAACGCGATAAAGCACGTGTCATTGGTCTTTCGCTTGCACTTTTAATGCGCTTGGGCTTGCTGTTTATCATCACTTGGTTAGTCACGTTGACTCGACCGCTGATTACTGTCTTAGATTGGACATTCTCTGGGCGAGACCTGATTCTTTTATTTGGTGGCTTATTCCTAGTTTATAAAGCCGTTACCGAATTGCATGAAAAAATTGAAGGTAAGCCCGAAGTTAAGCTGACCACCAATGTAGTCTACGCGGGTTTCACCGCAGTTGTGGCACAGATTGTGATCCTTGATGCGGTGTTCTCATTGGATTCGGTGATTACCGCGATTGGTATGGTCGACAACATTAATGTGATGATGGTGGCTATGGTCGTTGCCATGGTGGTCATGCTGTTGGCGTCGAAACCATTAATGACTTTTGTAAACCGTCATCCGACTGTGGTCATCTTGTGTTTAAGCTTCTTACTGTTGATTGGTATCAGCCTAATTGCGGAAGGTTTCGGCTTCCACATTCCTAAAGGTTATATCTATTCGGGTATTGGTGTTGCCATTGCGATTGAAGCCTTTAACCAATTTGGTGAGCGCAATGCGGCAAAACATGAAGCGAAAATTCCACTGCGACATCGTACTGCGGATTCTATTTTGAAACTCATGGGTGGCAAGCTCCAAGCTGAAGATCCTGATCAGCTTCAAGCGCAAGAAACTTTTGCGGATGAAGAGCGTTATATGATTGGTGGTGTACTGACGTTGGCTGAACGTTCAGTCGCGTCGATCATGACACCGCGCAGTCAAATTTCGTGGGTCAATCTTGATGATTCACCTGAGAAAATTCGTGAACAGGTATTGTCTGTACCGCACAGTTTATTTCCAGTGTGCCGCGGTAGCTTGGATAAAGTGATCAGTATTGCGCGCGCCAAAGAATTGCTTGATGTCTTAGATGATGAAGAGCAATTGAAAGACTTGATCAAACGTCATCGTCCAATTTACATTTTTGAAAAAATGAAAGTCATTGATGCGATTAATACGTTAAGAACGTCTAAAGGTTCACTGGTTTTGGTGAGCGATGAGTTTGGTAATGTGCAAGGCCTTGTTTCACCGCTTGACGTATTTGAAGCGATTGCTGGTGAATTTCCCGATGCCGATGAGCAACTTGATTTGATGAAGATAGATGATCAGACGTGGAAGGCGACAGGCATGCTGGATTTATACCAGCTTGAACTGGAACTTGGCATGATCGATTTGGTTGAAGAAGATGCAGGCTATATCAGTGTTGCTGGTTTAATCCTAGATAAAACTCATGGTGATGTACACGTTGGAACTCAACTGGACTACCGTGGTGTTCACTTTGAAGTGCTTGAGTTGGATTCAAATCGAATTAAGACCGTAAATATTACTTATCGTACTGCTTAATCATTGCAAAAATAGATTGTGAGAAAAATGTCAGCCTCGTGCTGGCATTTTTCTGCTTATAAAATAAGCGCTATGCACTTAAATAAAAAGCAGTTATTCTATGCCCGCAATTTGGCTGTCGTATTTGGTCCTTGACGTTATCGGTTTGGTGAAGACCTTTTTTCTATACCTGTGGTCGTCAAAGCATTGCATTTAGAGCATGACAGTAAAACAAATGATTAAAATAAGAATGGAAACACTTCATGCAACTTTTGGAAAATGTCGTTGATTTTAATAAGCTTTCAGTAGAGAAAAAACAATTTCTATTTGAAGAGCTTGAAACTTTTGATCGACAAATTTTCCCAAATGCAATCCCAGCAGAACTGCATCAATTGTTGTATAACCCTGATGTAGTGGCATTACCAATTATTCGTTTTTATCATCGCGGAAAAATAGTTGGGCAAAATATTATTGCCATCTTGAAGCTTAAGACAGCGCATCAACCCTTATATATTCTTAGCTCGCGTGCAGCTTTTTTACCTGATTACCGAAATCAAAACAGAACACTTTTATCTGCAATTCGAGTGACCTTAGGTTATCGTTTAAAATATCCTACGCGTCAGTTATGGTTTGTGTCGAGTTTGATGCAGCCAAAAGTATATCGGCTGTTTGCTTCACGTTCAAAATGCTTTTATCCGCGTGCAGAAGTGCCAATGCCTGAGGATTATTTACAGGTTCTTGATCTAATGCAAAACCGTCATGTGAATGTGCAACAACGCAGTGATGATGTGTTTGTGCATCCTTGTGTACTGCCACAGACCACGCCTGAACAATTGATACGGCTTCGAAATCGGGCCAGCCGTCATATCAACTTTTATATGCAACATACGCCTGATTATTTTATTGGTATGGGCTTGATGTGTATCTGTAAATTAGATTTGTTGACTCTGCTAGAAGCGGCGATGAACGTGTTTTTAGGGCGAGAAGTTGCCTAAGCAGAAACTCTCGCCATACTTTATTTAGGCTGAGTTACGGATAAGCTGTATATCCGCATATTCATAAATGGTTTCAGCTTTCATTTGATGAATGTGATCCATAAACGCTACATTAAAACTTCCTGTGCTTTGGCTTTGGGTATAAGCAAGTTGCCCCGCAATGGCAAAGTGGACATGGGCAGACAGTGCAGCAATGACAGGATTGGTGACTGCGCTATAGGCTGCAATTAATGCACCAAGGGCACAACCCGTAGCAGTAACTTTAGGTTGTAAATGCGAACCACCATTGACTTGGATTACAGCATCAAGTTGTTTTGAGAGAATATAGTCAGACTCGCCAGAAATGGCAATGACTTCAGCCTGTGCTAAAAGTGTTTTTGCTTGATGGTAGACATCGGCACTGCTTGCAGTACTGTCAACGCCTTTGGTTTCGATCTGATTCCCTGCAAGTGTGCTGATTTCCGATGCATTGCCACGAATAACGGTGGGTTGAAAAGCTAAAAGCTGATCTACCATTTCAGAGCGCCATTTTAAAAATGGCCCATATCCTACAGGGTCTAATACCCAAGGTATGTTTTGCTGCTGTGCGGTTTGTGCCGAGATTTGCATGGCTTGCATCTGTTCAGAGGTTGGCGTACCTAGGTTAATACTGAGCGCCGCACTAATACGAGTGAAACTTTCCGCCTCAAAGGGATTATCAATCATGGCAGGTGAGGCGCCCGAAGCCAATAAAACGTTCGCTGCATAATTGGCAGCCACACTGTTGGTGATACATTGCACCAAAGGTTGTTGCGTTTGCAGGGCAGTCCAAGCTTCAGCAACATATGCCACCAAGACATCGGTTTGGTCTTGAATCGATTGTTTTGTGTTAAGCAAGGACAGGTCTAAAAGCTGGGTCATAGTGGGTGCCCTTATTTGGTGAAATAGTGGTCTTGATGCTTACATTTGCGACAAAATAAAGTCACATATTGGTCAGCATCATAGTCTACGGTGAGCTCATTTGAACCGCAGTACATACAGCGTTTTTGTGAGTAGAAGCTCAAACGCGGCTCAATTTTTTGCCATGAACGAGAGACGGGCTGGAAGAAAATAGCTTCGTCATAGCCTAAAAAGCGGAAAAATAAGACTTCGCTCATTTTGCTGAATGGTAGGTTATGTGGTCGAGGCAGAGTTGATGTTTCCCATTTTTCAGCCACACTGCGTTCACGGTATTGTTGTAGAGTTTTTTTCAGTAAGTTGGTGTTAATAAAGTTTTCATTTCTGGGTTGTAAGGCTTTACGTTCATATAAATACTCCAATGCAGTTTGGATTAAATAATAAATTTGTCCGACCGCGAGTACATCGAGTAAACGATAACAAAACACTTGGAAACTGTTATTTCCTGCAATTTGAATGCCCCAAGTACGACAGTAAAACTGCATAAATTGGATAATTTCCTGATAGAGCAATTGGTACAAGGCATTTTTGACTTCATCCGCGGTCTTAAAAGGCACACCAAGGCTAAGGTTTTCATAAAACCAATAGCGTAACTGCTGCGTAACACTAAATAGGCTGGGTTCAGAGTAGCCGTCCAAACGCACATTAATATAATACTGATGGGCTTCACTGGCAAAATCTTTGGCAACGAGGATTTGTTCTTTTACCAGTTGTTTGACGAGACTGTTTTGAAACAGATAATTGGGGGTGATGCTAAAATATTTGATCTGTTCCCAATCAATAAACTCTTGATGTTGCGTATGCTCTTGTGCGTAGTCATCTAACAGGGCCAATAAAAATAATTTATGCATAAAACTGAGCTGGCCCAGTTCAAACTCATAAATGTCTTTTTGATTTTTGGTTTTACGCTGTTCTTGCTGACGAGTTTCTTTCAATATTTTTTTGCGCTGGGCTAAGCAACTGTCGCAGTGGCAATTTAGATTTGAATTGCTAAAAACACGATGTTGGCAGTGGCTACATTCATGAAAGTTAATTTCTTTGTCGTATTGTTCAGCATCCACCCAAAACATGGCCGCCTGACAAAGTGGACAAGGCGTGCTCTCATCAAGTTGTTTGTGCAAAATTTGAAGCGACATAAGATGAATTTGAAACTCAGGATTTTCTCAAATTATACACGCTAAAATTTCAGAAAGGCGTTGTAAATTGCAGTGTAATTGAACAAGCAGAGGTGCTTTGTAAACGCTCTACGGGTGAAGCAACGCAGTGGCGAATATAGGGCAAAAAAAATACGGCATGCACCGTATTTTTTGGACTAGTAGAATTTAAACGGGGCAAGGTAAAGAGTCATCTTCCATACCTAATTTTTTAGCTTCAATCATGGCTTGAACTTTTTTGCTTGGCAACTTTTTACTCCCTAGTGTGTCGTAGTGATTTAGAATGCTGCTGACATCATGTGCTTGTAATGGCATCCCTTCACAGCTCATGAACAGGGCAATGACTTTATGATCAATTTTTGCAGCATGCATTGCTTGCAGCATTTTTATATTTTCGACGCGGACGATATGGTCTTTTAAGTACATCTCACACCTCTATTTGTTTTGCTTAAGTTTTATCATGCGCTATGCATATTTAGATACAAGCAAAAACTGTGCACAAAATGTAGCCGATTTGAAAATTAAGTTAGATATTTGAAAAGAGCTGGCTTTATATCTTATCGATGTCTTTAAGTTTCTCAGCGTTAGAATGGCAGAGAGCTAATGGCACGGTGTGAGTGAGTAGGCTGGTGCAAATATTGCTAAACAAGCACGGCACGATAAGGGCGTTGACTGTTTCTTATTCACTTGGTGCAGTCATATGAGCGTGATAGGAACAATAGAATTGAAAAGCCTATTCAACGTGCCCATATAAATATCATTCAACATACACAGACAGCATGGCAAACTTGTCGTATGATCAAAACATACACAATATAAAGCTGTAGACCAATAGCATTAGGACATGACATGAATATTGCGGCAAATCCAATTATTGAAGCAGATCAAACCGTCTATTTAAAAGACTATCAAAAACCATCTTTTTTAGTAGACAGCATTCACCTCGATATTCAAGTCTATGATGAGCATAGCCAAGTTGATGCTGTACTGGAGCTGACGCGCCAAACTGAGGGTGATTTGGTTTTACTTGGGCGTGATTTAGAGCTGAAAAGTTTGGTGCTGAATGGTCAGCAACTCAGCCAAGAGCAATATGTGCTTGATACTGAGCAGTTGGTGATTCGTAATGCACCAAATCAGATCAAGCTTGAGACATCGGTGATCATTCATCCTGAGTCAAATACACAACTTGAAGGTTTATACCAAGCCGCATCAGATTTGTTTGTTACCCAAAATGAGCCTGAAGGATTCCGTAAAATTACCTTTTACCCGGACCGTCCTGATGTCCTTTCAGTCTTTACCACACGTGTAGAAGCTGACAAAAAATATCCAGTGCTCCTTGCCAATGGTAACTTGATTGAAGCGGGCGAGGCAGGCGAAGGTCGTCACTATACCATTTGGCAAGATCCAACCAAAAAACCAGCGTATTTGTTTGCTTGTGTGATTGGTGATTTGGCTGTTTTAAAAGACCGTTATGTGACCTCTGAAGGCCGTGATGTGGCTTTGGAAATATATGCCGAAGAAAAAGATATTCCGAAATGTCATATTGCAATGGAAGCCTTAAAGCATTCAATGCGTTGGGATGAGGAACACTATGGTCGTCCCTATGATTTAGACAACTATATGATTGTGGCTACCAGTGCTTTCAACATGGGTGCGATGGAAAATAAAGGTCTTAACATTTTTAACACATCATGTGTTTTGGCAGATGAAGAATATACGACAGATGCCGCGATCATGCGTGTACAGTCGGTCATTGCCCATGAATACTTCCATAACTGGACAGGTAACCGCATTACTTGCCGTGATTGGTTCCAATTGTGTTTAAAAGAAGGCTTAACGGTTTTCCGTGATCAATCTTTCTCAGAAGATTTGCAGTCGGCTGCGGTTCAACGTATTGATGACGTTGCGGTACTCAAAGCACATCAGTTCCCAGAAGATTCAGGCCCATTGTCTCATCCGCCGCGTCCAGACCACTTTGTGGAAATCAATAACTTTTATACTGCAACGGTCTATGAAAAAGGTGCGGAAATTAACCGCATGATGGCAACCTTATTAGGCAAAGAAAAATTCCGTAAAGGAACCGATGAATACTTTGAACGCCATGATGGTCAAGCTGTGACAGTTGAAGACTGGGTAGCCGCTTTAACCGCAGGTTCAGGCGTAGATTTATCCAATTTCTTAACATGGTATAACCAACCGGGTACACCAAAGTTAGAAGCGGAAGGTCATTATGATGTTGCTGCACAAACTTATACCTTAAACTTTAAGCAAAGTTTAAAAGCACATCCTAAGTATCCGAACCTACAAGCTGTTCCAATTCCTGTCGCTTTAGCACTGTTCGATGCTGCAACAGGTGAGCAATTGGTTTTAAACTCAGACAGTTTATTTGAAAATGCAGTCAAAGACGGTGTGTATCTTTTCGATCAAGACCAAGCCAGCATTGTGTTTAGTGGTTTAAGCACGAAACCTGTCGTGTCATTACTGCGTAATTTTTCTGCGCCCGTCAACTTAGAATTTAACTATACCGATGAAGAGTTGGCGTTCCTGATTCAATACGAAACCAATGGTTTTAACCAATGGCAAGCAACGCAAACACTGCTTGAGCGTATTTTACTCAATGGTCATGATGCGCATATTTATATTCAAGCCATTAAAAACACGCTACCAGATCTTGTTGAACAAGATCCACTCTTGGCATCACGTTTATTTGATGTACCAAGCGAAGGTTATTTGGGTAGTCGCATCGACACTGACTATGAACCAGCCAAGATTCAAGAACAGCGTAATGCTCTAGTTGAAAAACTGGCACGAGAGTTAGGAGAGTTCTGTAAAGACACTTATTTAGCTTTAGACCCAGATTTGCAAAAAGAGTTCTCACAAGCCATGGGTGTCCGTGCGCTGAAAAATATCATGCTTAGTATGATAGCACGCCAAGGTGATGAAACCGCTTTTGAGCTGGCGTATCAGCAATATGAAGCCACAGGCAATATGTCTGAACGTTTAGGTGCACTACGTGTATTGGTTTGGAATGATGCACCGCAAGCAGAAGCGGCTTTACGTGATTTTTACCTACGTTTTAAAGATGAGGCTTTGTCACTAGATCAGTGGTTCACACTTCAAGCGGCACATCCTTGTGCTACGACGGAAACCATTCAATATCTCACTTCACATGCCGATTATGATTTGGGCGTACCGAACCGTATTCGTTCAGTGAGTGGTGGTTTAAATGCAAACCCAGTGAATACATGGAGTTTTGGTGTGGATCATTTCATTGGGCTGGCAAAATATTTAGATGAGAAAAACCCAATAGTTGGTTCTCGTTTACTTCAAGTTTTGTCACGTTGGTACACATTGGCAGAGCCACAGCGTAGCGAAGTGAAAGCGAAGCTTGAGGCTTTAAAACCACAAGTGAAATCTAAAAATGTCAGTGAAACTTTAAGCAGTATGTTAAGTATTTAACTCAGCTGCGCATAAAAAAAGCCAGTCTATTGACTGGCTTTTTTTATGTAAACTGAAGAATGACAGCATGAAGAGTGCACATTGGTATTTTTATAAATTTATAAATAATGAACATTCATGTGAATAGTGTGAAATGAATCGCATTTTATGGGTATAATGTTATGGTATAACAGATGATTAGCTCAATATTCTGTATTTTTTTCGGCTTATGTATACAGGCTATTGGGCAGACAAACATGTAGAGTGTAAACAGATATGTTAGTTAAAATTGAAGATGGGTTTTATTTAAATACCGTTCATATTATTGCTATTCGTATTGCGAAAAATGCTGAACTGGGAACATTTCAAGTCAATGTTGAGTATAGCCCGCATAACCATCAGGCTTCGGGTTTATTTCAAAAAACTTTTATGCAACAGTCGGCAGCAGAGCATTATTTGCAAAATTTGCATCAGCAGATTAGTAAAAGCTAATGAAGTGAACGAGTTCTGCAAAATAAAAAAGACTGCTTCGGCAGTCTTTTTTGTTTTAAACAAATGCTTAAACTTTTACGATCAGTACAGGTATCGGAGACTGTGTGAGAACATTCTGCGCCACACTACCTAACATCATCTTTTTAAAGCCTGTACGGCCATGTGAGCCCATCAAAATCAGGTCTGCACCGACTTCATCGGCCACATGAATAATACCTTCAGAAGGAGAGATGCCGCGAATCACTTTGGTATCCACCTCAATTTCATCGCGGTCAAATGAGAGCTTTACTTCGGCTAAACGGTCTTGCGCGACTTTTTCAGCATGTAGGAAATAGTCGGTGATGGCTGGTGCAACTTTATAGAAGTCGACACCGACAAATGGATCGACCGCAATCACACTCATGAGCGTTACACGACTATTTAAATCTTTGGCTAATTCAAGTGCTTGTTCAACAGCAGCATAAGACATCGGGGATTCATCGACGGCAACCAAAATGTGTTTGTAGCTCATTATCTTCTCCTTGATGGTGCATCTTTATGCGGATTATTTTGCAGTACATGCGAAATCAATTCATATAAAGACACGTTATAGTTGATTAAGCTTTAACAATGAGAACTGGGAGCTCAGTAGACTTGAGAACATCTTGAGCAAAGCTGCCTAATAGGAATTTTTGAAAGCCTTTACGGCCATGTGAACCCATTACAATCAAGTCATTTTTTAGTGAAGCGGCTGCTTCGACCACAGCATCTTCAGAGACTTCACCTTTGATAATTTTAGACTGTGCTGTTACACCTTGTTCTTGTGCAATTTGAACAGCATCCTGAAGGGCTTTCTCAGCATTGTTGTAGGCTTGTATGAAATAGTCTTTCATGATTGGAGAAGTATAGTAAAAATCAGCATCTTTGAGAGGGTCTTCAGCAACTAAGCTAATCAATGTGAGTTGACTGCCAAAAACTTTGGCAATTTTAGCCGCTTGCTTAACCGCAGAAAAAGAAATTTGTGAACCGTCAACAGGGACTAAAATATGTTGGTAAGCCATCAGAGGGACTCCTTTTTGTATAAGATTTAGTTCTTGATTTATTGATAACACACTGCCATTAAATGTTCAATTTTGATCGGGCTAAAAATTGAAAATTCATGAAATTTAAAGAAAATAATTCAAAAAAAAGCCAATTTACGTGTCCAAAATCTTGAGTAAAAAACTCAAGTTTCAGATTTAAAGCAATATTCTTTAAAAGATGCTTCTAGTGTTTAAATGAGGCTGAAATGAGACCTGTTTAATTATGCGATGCGATAGAGATTGTATTAGAATCATTTGAAAAAAGGGTGGAGCCGAACAGTATGATTTTTCAATCAATAATAAAAGTACTTAGTACTGCTTTCATGATTGTGCTACTGAGCGCGTGTCAAAGTGTAGAAAAGAATACCAAACTGATTGAGGGAACGTTCAATACAGCGACCAATATTCAAATGAAAATGCTAGATCGCTTTGCGCCTCCCGATGTCATCGTACGCAATAATATTCCATATCAAGCTAGTCCTGAGCTGAATGTTGATATCTATCAACCCCAAAATATTGAACAATTAAACACAGTGCCCACGGTGGTTTGGATTCATGGCGGCGGATGGGTTTCGGGCTCAAAAGAGCATGCGCGAGGTTATTTCAAACTTTTGGCTAATCAAGGCTTTAACGTGGTCTCTGTACAGTACCAGTTTGCGCCTGAGGCTATTTATCCCACTCAGTTACAGCAAGTCGATCATGCACTGAATTTCTTACAATTGAATGCTGCTCAGTATCATATTAACCCGAACCAACTGTATTTAGCAGGAGACTCTGCTGGAGCCAATATTGCCAGTCATTATGCTGCGCTTTTGACGAATCCCGCATTTGCTCAAGCATCCAATTTTAAGCCGAGCATTCAGCCGAAACAGCTTAAAGGGCTAATTTTGCATTGCGGTATTTATGACTTATATCGCTTTGTAAACACCGCTCCTGAGGAACTCAGGCTCATTGAATGGGGCGTTTATAACTTGGTACAAGCTTATACAGGGGAGCGTAAAGAGGATGCAGCATTTTTAAAGTCGATTTCAACCAGTGAACATATTACATCACAGTATCCACCTGTCTTTATCAGTGGGGGAAATAAAGACTTTTTAACCAAGAGCCAGTCATTACCTTTTGTTGCGGTGTTGAAGCAGCATCAGATTGCAGTCACGGAGGCTTTTTATCCAGACTCTAAGGAGTTTTTGGTGCATGAATATCAGTTCATGATGAGTAAACAAGCGAGTCAGATCACCTTTGATCGAACCATTGATTTTATAAAACAGACCTCAAAGCCGACTGAAACAAAATAAAAAAGTATGCAGAAAGCCTTGTTTAATTTTTGCTACTTTATTAACATACCGACCTATTGGTATGTTTATTATTGAGTTTCTGATGAATCCTATATTAATGGCTTATGCTTTGCTGGCGATGGCAATTATTTCTGAAGTGATTGGTTCGACTTTTTTGGTAAAGTCGGAAGGTTTTACCAAGCTATTGCCTTCACTTGCGGTGGTGGTTTTATTTTCGTTGGCATTTTATTTATTGTCTCAAGTGATTAAAGTGATTCCATTGGGTATCGCTTATGCGATTTGGGCCGGTGTTGGTATTGTTTTAACCGCTCTGATTGGTTACTTTGTTTTCCGACAGAGTCTAGATTTCGCAGCAATGATCGGTATTGCACTGATTGTTTCTGGTGTGGTCGTGATTAACTTATTTTCAAATTCAACAGGGCATTAAGTTCGATGCAACAAGCAAGTCCACGTAAAAAGGCACCAGAACAGGTTCGCCAAAGTATCCTACAACATGCGATCTGTTTGGCTGCTGAAAAAGGCGTGACTGGGGTCTCCATACAAGCAGTGGCTGATTTGGTTGGTGTGAGTAAGGGCGGCGTTTTTCATCATTTTCCAAACAAACAAAAGCTACTTGAAGCGATGGTTGTGGAACAGCTTGAACAATTGGATCGTGTTGTTGATGAGTTGATTAGCCAAGATCGTGATCGTTATGGTTGCTTTACCCGAGCCTATATCGAGATTACTTTGGAAAAGCAGGTTCTAGGCTTGGAGCATTCTTGGTCAGCTATTTCGATGATTATGCTGACGGATCGTACCTTTAATGAGTATTGGATTGAGTGGCTAGAAAAACGTTTAGCGCGACATGAGGATACAGACAATGATTTGGAGCTTAAAATTCTACGCTATGCTGCGGATGGCATTTGGCTCACAGCATTTACTGAGGTGGAAAATTTGTCTGAGACGATGCAGCTTAAGCAAGAATTGATTCAACGAAGTTATCAGCATTAATTTTTCAAGTTAGCAATATTTGAAAATAAAAAAGCACCTATCGAGGGTGCTTTTTTATATGAGGGCT
>NZ_JBUEBA010000002.1:1471524-1546009 GCF_058107045.1 Acinetobacter sp. AB03
GCTTAAACTTTTTTGGCTTTAAACTTAAAGATAAGCATAACTGCAAAACCAAAGAGTAGTCCCCAAAAGGCAGAACCAATGCCAAAGAACTGTACCCCAGATGCGCTGAATAAGAACGTCATGAGGGCTGCCTCACGGTCTGATACCGCTTCAAATGCAATCGCGATGTTATGACTAATCGTGCCAAACAAAGCAATACCAGCCAATGCTGTAATAAAAATCGCAGGGAAAGACAGCAAAAGACTGGTCAGGGTGGCTGCGAATAGTCCCATTAAGATGTAGAAGAAACCACAACTCATCCCAGCAATATAGCGTTTTGATGGATCAGGGTGAACTTGTTCATCTAAACTGACAGCTGCACTAATTGCTGCGGTATTGACACTATAACAGCCAAAGGGTGCGAGTAAGGCTTGAGCGGTGCCCGTCCATCCAATCAGTTGATTGACGTGGGGGTTATAGCCATAGCTTTTAATCATGGCAATACCCGGTAAGTACTGCGATGCCATATTGATCACAAATAAAGGCAGCGCTAAACCTAAAATAGCAGACATACTGAACTCAGGTGCCATCCAAACAGGTTGCGCTAGGCTCCATGTGATTTGAGGAGTATGGAAGTCTAAGAACAATGGGCAGAGTAACAAGCCTGCAATCACTGTAATGACAATGCAATAACGTGGGGTAAGTCGCTTAGAAACAATATAAGCCGCCAGCATGGATAAAATAAAACCCCAATGGTCTTGCATACTGGCGAACAATGAAATACCAAACTTCAATAACACACCTGCCAGCATGGCACTGGTTAGGCTTTGCGGGATATACGTCAGTACTTTTTCAAAGATACCGAAAAAGCCCAAAATGGCAGTAACTAAACCACAGACCAAAAATGCGCCAATCGCTTCATGCAAACTATAACCACTACCTGTCGCAATAATTAAGGCCAGTGCTGCCGTAGACCATGAGGTCGATACAGGATATTTAAGTTTCCAAGATAAAAGCAGGCCACTCAAACCAATACCCAGACCTAAAGCCCAGAACCATGAGTTGATTTGCGCGGTATTTGCACCTAAGACTTGGGCGGATTGAATGACCAAGACTGAAGACACACTAATGCCAATGAGGAAGGTGATAAAACCTGCGAATACTGCTGGAACTGAGAAATCTTGAAATAATTTTTGCATGAAGATCAAAACATAATTTGAATGAGTGAAAATTACTATTGTTCATGGATCATACGCTGGTTCTTGAAAAAGAAAACAGCACATGATGGATTTTTTATCGAAAATAATGAGATTATTCACGAAAATTACAGTGTGGAAAGTGCCAGTTTTAAGCCGAAGCCACAAAACAGCAGACCGACGGTCGCCACTGCGACAGCGGCAACTTTGAACTGTCGGTTGAAATAGCTCGCCAGCTTAATACCTGAAAAAATCAGGATACTGAGATAAGCCATACTGATGATTTGTAGAATAATGGAAAGTAAGGCAAAGCTTAGTGCTGGGTAGGCATAATTTGGGTCGACAAACTGCACAAAAAAAGACAGATAAAACAAAATAGCTTTTGGGTTTAAAAGGCTAATGGTCAGCGCTGAGCGAAAAGGATGCAAGGTTTGTAAAGTGCTCTGATCTGTACTTGCTGCAAGCTGTTGTGGGCTAGAGCTCCAGGTTTTGACTCCTGCAATCAAGAGTTTTATACCTAGGTATGACAGATAGAGTGCACCTACAATTTTTAATAAAATAAATAGCCAAGGAAAAGCATGTAAAAGAGATGCTGCACCCAGCACGGTACATAGA
Source organism: Acinetobacter sp. AB03 (assembly GCF_058107045.1). NCBI lineage: Bacteria > Pseudomonadati > Pseudomonadota > Gammaproteobacteria > Moraxellales > Moraxellaceae > Acinetobacter > Acinetobacter sp. AB03. Next base: position 1,473,315 of record NZ_JBUEBA010000002.1, read on the forward strand.
ATGAGGATCAAATCGCCTGTGAAAACACCTAATGCACCCCAGTAACCCGTTTTAATACCAAATCGTGAGGCAATAGACATCACATAAAGAGAATTTGGGCCTGGCAAAATCACAATTAGAATTGTACCGATGATATAAGTACCGATGTCGATAATACCAAACACAACGTATTCTCAATAAAAAAGCCGATGTTGCATGATAACAAAATCGGCTTTTAAAAGAAGAAAAATCAAGTTAAGCTGAAATTTCTTCATCTAAACCAAAAGACTGACGTAACAGTGTGTTCAGCTGTTGACGAGCTTTAATAAATCCATCAATCCCCCCTTGGAGCAGTTGCGTTGCCATGAGGTCATGTTCAATTTGATCTCTAAACTCAGTTTCACCGAGTGCGTTAAGTGCAGTTGTCGCTGGTGCAATATCACATGCTGACAGTTGTGCTTTGACTTCACGCGTGTCTTGTTCAAGTGCAGCCAATAAATTAGGTGCAACAGTCAGCAGGTCACAGCCAGCTAGTCCCAACACTTGGTCAATACTACGGAAGCTTGCGCCCATAATTTCTGTTTTGACCCCATGTGCTTTATAGAACTGGTAAATTTGCTTCACAGAGAGTACGCCAGGGTCTTTTTCAACGGGATAGCTGTCCACGCCTTCGGCCTTTTTGTACCAATCTAAAATACGCCCAACAAAAGGTGAAATTAAAGTGACATTCGCCTCCGCACAAGCATGTGCTTGATGCACACCAAACAAAAGCGTTAAGTTGGTATGGATACCTTCAGCTTCTAGCACTTTCGCTGCTTGAATGCCTGCCCATGTCGAAGCAATTTTAATTAAAATACGATCTTGATCTACGCCATAGTTTTTATATAACGTCAGCAGCTCTTTGGCTTTTTCAATGGTGGCATTGGTATCATAAGACAGCGCTGCATCTACTTCTGTGGAAACACGACCTTCGATCAACTTGAGAATTTCAACACCAAATTTGACGGTAAGAATGTCGATTGTGCGTTCAATAAGTAAGTCATCTTCGAAGCCTTCCGCTTTGGCTTGGGCGAAAGCATCTTCAATCAACTCTTTATTTTCAGGTTGACTTGCAGCGGCTGTAATTAGAGATGGATTGGTGGTTGCATCGAGCGGACGAAATTGGTTAATCGCCGCTAAATCGCTACTGTCGGCAACAATGGCGGTTAAGTTTTTTAATTGGTTTAATGCTGTTTGTGTCATTGATCGTTAGTTCTTAAAGTTATTACCCGTAAATTATTTATAACACAAACTGCTTTTAACCCAAGTAGATTCGGACGTTTTAACAGCAGTTATTATACTTTTTTACGCTGATTTCGGATGTGTTGGATTAAAAAACGTGCAGCCGCGCCCAATTCACTTTCACGACTCCAGACCAAGTCTACAAAATATTCAAACTTGGGGGTGAAATCTAGCAGATCTAATATTTTGAGCTGAGTTTTGAGCTGAGGGTTTTCATTCAACATTTCTAAGGGCAAAACACCCCAACCAAAGTTTTGCATGATTAAGGCGCAAGCAGAGTGATGGTTGTCTGTCCGCCAATACTGTTTGGAATATAGCAATTCTGGCTTAATGCTTTTATCGCGACTGGCAACCACGATTTGACGGCTATGTTGAATTTGTTCAAAGCTGACTTGTGGAAATTGTGCCAGAGTAAAGTCCTTATTGGCAACGGGAACTAAAGTCTCGAGTTTTAATTCTACAAACTGTTCACTGCTTTCCAGTTGCTCACGTTCGAACATCAGCGCCAGTTGTGCTGTGCCGTTGAGTAACATTTTCTGTGCATCTTCTTGAGGTGCAGAAAAAATATTAATTTGTAGACTGGGAAATTCGGCTTCTAATATTGCGATGTAGTCAATCCATTGCATATGCAGCAATTCAGATACCACTACGATATTCAGCGATGACTCCAAACCATGGCTTAGGGCATAGGCATGCTGTTTCCATTGATTCATTTCGGTCAGCAGTTGCTCGGTTTTTTCATACAAGGTCAGGGCTTGCGCAGTTGCTGTGGGCTCACGTCCTTCGCGTAAGAAGAGCTGTAGGTTTAAGTCTATTTCCAAGTTAGCAATTGACATACTCACGGCCGATGGCACTTTGCCTAACTTGCGTGCAGCAGCTGAAAATGAGCCTGACTCAATCACGGTTTTAAAAATAATCAGTTGTTCTTGATTGATATTCATAATTTTCCATCTTTCAATTTTATTGAAAGAACCTAACTCGATTAATCAATATTATAAAAATAAAATAGCCAACATCCAATCATGAAAGAGTAATTAAAAATGTTGATTTCCAAAAGAAGGATTATTCATGCGCTCAGCTATGAAATCATCCTATTGGTGATCATTGCTGTTGCCTTAAGTTTCATATTCCATATGCCTTTAGAAGTCACAGGTGTTCTTGGTATCGCCATGGCAGTCACTTCGGTCATATGGAATATGGTGTTTAACCATTTTTTTGAAAAGTTTGAAGCGAAAAGAAAGCTAAAAAGAACCATCGGCGTACGTGTCCTTCACGCGATTGGTTTTGAAGGTGGTTTGATGCTTGCAACCATCCCAATGGTCGCATATGCAATGCAAATGAGTATTTGGCAAGCCATCGTACTCGACTTTAGTTTAACCATGTGTATTTTGGTTTATACCTTTATTTTCCAGTGGTGTTATGACATGCTGGAAGCGAAATTGGGTATCCAACCTGAAGCGCAATATTCAAATTAAAAAAAAAGCCACGCAATGTCGTGGCTTTTTTAATGTGCAGTGATTCTTATGTGAATTTTCTAACATTGAAAATATAAGGGATCATCAAGGCAAAAAGAACCGTGAGGGCATAGTGTAAGCTATTCACTACAGCGCTAATATACGGATGAGCAAAGCCTTTTAGATAGACCATGGTTGCGCCTTTCTTTGTAGTGGAATTTGTGTATGGGATTTCATTACTGATCAAAAACTAGCTTAAGCAGAAAAAGAGCAACATAAAAATAAAAAACAATAAGCCTAGCGGGCTAAACATTGAACGTTGTTGTGTATTCAGTTTTGCGTAGTGTTGTTGAATGTGTTGGACTTGTTGTCTATTGAGCTGTACGCGAAAATAATTGATAAAAATAACGACAATACATATGAATGTACATATACTAAAAAAGTCATTGAGAAATTTATGTGGACTGGATAAGTTGGATGCGATGGTACTTGGAAACACGCCTTGAAAGTGAACATCAAAACTGACCATAAGGAGTGCTAGTCCTAAGGGAATGAGGTAAAAATAATAATAGCGAATGGGTGTATTGAGATAAGCCAACAATGGGAATGAATTTCGCATAGTTTTGTATTTGGTTATTTTACTTTTATCTATAGAGCAAATTGATGGTTTTGACCAGTTAAAAAGCACCTCAAAAGAGGTGCTTTTTAATAGCGAAGGCGAAATTATTTTTCAATAATTGCCGTTACACCTTGGCCACCAGCAGCACAAATTGAAACCAGTACGCGACCTGAACCTTTTTGGTTAATCAACTTCGCAGCAGTAGCAATGATACGACCACCCGTAGCAGCAAATGGGTGACCTGCTGCAAGTGAAGAACCTTTGACGTTGAGTTTAGTGCGGTCAATTGAACCGAGTGGAGCATCTAAACCTAAGCGGTCTTTACAGAATTTTGGATCTTCCCAAGCTTTCAAAGTTGAAAGAACTTGCGATGCAAATGCTTCATGAATTTCGTAGTAGTCGAAGTCTTGAAGTTTAATGCCAGCACGCTCAAGCATACGTGGAACTGCATAAGCAGGTGCCATCAATAAGCCTTCTTTTTTCTCAACGAAATCAACTGCAGCTGTTTCTTGGAAGGTTAAGTAAGCAAGTACTTCGTGACCGTTTGCTTTTGCCCACTCTTCAGATGCTAAAAGAACACAAGACGCACCATCCGTAAGTGGTGTTGAGTTACCTGCGGTCATGGTACGCGCATCGCCTTTACCAAAAGCTGGTTTGAGCTTAGCAAGTTTTTCAACCGTAGAGTCAGCACGTAAGTTGTTGTCACGCTCTAAACCTAAGAATGGTGTGATCAGGTCATCGAAGAAACCTTCTTCGTAAGCTGCAGCCATTTTTTGATGTGAAGATGCAGCAAGTTCGTCTTGTGCTTCACGTGCAATACCCCATTCAAGCGCAGTAATAGCTTGGTGATCACCCATAGAAAGACCTGTGCGTGGCTCACCATTTTTTGGCGCATCCATCAAGTCTTTTAGGTTGATTTTAGTTAAAGCTTTTAAACGGTCTTTACCCGTTTTTGCAATGTTGAGTTCAAGCAATGCTTTACGTAAACCATCACCAAACGCAATTGGTGCATCAGAAGTTGTATCTACACCACCAGCAACACCCACTTCAATTTGGCCCAGTGCGATTTTGTTGGCAACTAAGAAGGCAGCTTGTAAGCCAGTACCACATGCTTGCTGAATATCGTAAGCAGGTGTTTCTGGTGCAAGTGCAGTGTTTAGTACACATTCACGGGTCATGTTAAAGTCACGGCTGTGCTTAAGAACAGCACCAGCAACCACTTCACCAAGACGTTGACCTTGAAGGTTAAAACGTTCAACAAGACCGTTTAGCGCTGCTGTGAACATATCTGTATTCGAAGCGGTGAAATATGCGCCATTTGAGCGAGCGAAAGGAATACGGTTACCACCGATAATAGCCACGCGGCGAACAGTGTTTTGACTCATGGTTTGATCCTGTTGAACAGCAGTTTGAGTTTTTGGTTTTAAAGCATTTGTAGAAGAAGCGGGGCTTTTACTACGAGTTGACGCAGCACGGGTGCGAGTCGGCTTAGTCGTGTTATTTACTGATTGGGTTGTTGTGCCAGTACTTTTAGTTCTACGAGATGTACTTTTTGATGTATTTGACACAGTTTCCGTAGCAGAATTTTCCACTGCTGGATTTTCTTGAGTTGTTTTGCTCATAAGGCTTTTCCAAGCATGTTAATCTATTCTTAGGGTGTACATTAGCATATTATAAAAAGGGCTGAATTGACTAGAATGACATTGCAACAGGCTTTCAGGTCAAGACATATCATCTATAACTCAAGTATGATTCTATAGAAACCGATGGAACTATTGAAATATAAGACTCTAGACATCACTTTGAAGTTAAAAGGATATCTTTGAATCCATCAACAATTAATTTGTATGAGAGATAAAAAACATGACTGATCAATACCAAACTTTTGCAAAATCTCCGATTGGTAAATTTGTCATTAAAAATTTGGGTTTACCTGCACCAACTTTTTTAGACCGTTTTGAGTCAGCAACGCCTGTGATTAAAGGTGCTGTTTTACTGGGTGCAGCAACAAACAGTTCATTGTCTGGTGTAATTGCACAAATTTTAGCCAATGTCCATGCCAATAGCTATGCGGGTAACAATGCACAGTTACAACAAGCTGCGGCTAAAGTGGGCTTAAACTTAAGTGCATTTAATGCAGGCGACAAAGAGTCTAAATTCAAAGTTGTTATTTTTGATGCATCAGGCATTGAGTCATCAGAGCAACTCAATGAGTTATATAACTTCTTTAATCCTATCGCACGCCAAGTGGCTGCTTCTGGTCGTGTGATTGTGGTAGGCACTACCCCTGAAACTGCGGGTAGTGTGAAAAAAGCGATTGCACAACGCGCGCTTGAAGGCTTCGTGAAGTCTGTTGGCAAAGAATTTAAAAAGGGTATTGCAGCACATTTGATTTATGTGGATGCAGGTGCAGAAGAAAATCTTGAGTCAACTTTACGTTTTGCAGCATCGCCACGTTCTGCTTATGTTTCTGGTCAAGTGATTCGCGTTTCTAAAGCTGCTGTTGTAGATGTAGATTGGGCTAAACCATTGGCAGGTAAAACTGCTGTAGTGACAGGTGCGAGCCGTGGTATTGGTGAAGCGATTGCACATGTCTTGGCACGTGATGGTGCGCATGTGATTTGTTTAGATGTACCACAGCAACAAGCAGATCTTGACCGTGTTGCAGGTGAGATTGGTGGTTCAACACTGGCGATTGATATCACTGCAAATGATGCTGGTGAGAAAATTAAAGCTGCGGCAGCTGCTCAAGGTGGTTTAGACATTATCGTGCATAACGCAGGCATTACTCGTGACAAAACTTTGGCAAATATGAAGCCTGAGCTTTGGGACTTGGTGATTAATATTAACTTGTCTGCGATTGAACGTGTAAATGATTATTTACTTGCGAACGACGGTTTAAATGCCAATGGTCGTATTGTATGTGTATCATCGATTTCAGGTATTGCAGGTAACTTAGGTCAAACCAACTATGCTGTGTCGAAAGCAGGTGTCATTGGTGTAGTTAAATTTACAGCTCCAACTTTGACGAATGGCATTACCATCAATGCGGTTGCACCAGGTTTCATTGAAACCCAAATGACTGCTGCGATTCCATTTGCAATCCGTGAAGCGGGTCGCCGTATGAACTCGATGAGCCAAGGTGGTTTACCTGTAGATGTTGCTGAAACCATTGCTTTATTTGCAGCGACAGCATCGACTGGTTTAAACGGTAACGTGGTACGCGTTTGTGGTCAAAGCTTGTTGGGTGCTTAATTTAAAAGCTTGAATTTATCTCTCCTTTAGGGAGGGATAAATTCTTTATATTATAAAAGGGAGGGAGTTTTCCCTCATCCCAACCTTCTCCCTGAGGGAGAAGGAGCTTTCAAAAATATTGAAATAAAAACTTCTCAAAGGTTCAGTATGAAGACTCGCCATTTTAGTCAACTTCCAAAACCATATATGGCTTATCCGAAAGTCATTCAAGGTTTGATCTTTAAAAAACCAAAAGGTGAAAAAGTCTTACCGCAGGTTGAGTATGTGGTGGATTCTTTTAACGTCGATCAAAAGCATTTGAAAGCTTATAACCAAGTGTGTGGCTTTAGAAATAATGGTTATATTCCTGCGATTTATCTGGCCGTATTATCGCAAAGCCTACAAATGCACATGATGGGGCAAGAGCCGTTTCCATTTCCTGTGCTAGGTTTGGTACATATTCGCAATCAAGTCAAACAAATGCGTAAAGTTGGTGTCAATGAAACCCTCACTTTATCATGTAAATATGGCGCCCTTGAGCCACATGATAAAGGTGTTCAGTTCGATTTTATTACCACGGTGAAAGTTGGTAATGAAGTGGTGGTTGAAGCATTGACCACGTATTTAGCACGTCAAAAGACCGATGGTAAAACAGCACCAAAATTAGTTGAAGCAACGACTCCAGATTATCAGCCGAATGCAGTCTGGGAAGTCTCTGAAAACACAGGACGTCGTTATGCAATGACCTCGGGCGACTTCAACCTCATCCACATTCATGCGGTGACAGCAAAAGCTTTTGGTTTCAAACAGGCCATTGCGCACGGCATGTGGAGTAAGGCCCGAGCGTTGGCTTCGATTACATTGCCTGATGCTTATGAAGCAGATGTTTGGTTTAAACTGCCGATGTATTTACCGTCAACAGTCGATTTTATGACCGCGACAGAAGGTGTAAATACAGCTTTCTTAATTCGAAATGGTAAGAATCAAAAACCGCATGTGACGGGACAGGTCAAAGCACTATAATTTTAAAAAGCCCAGTTTAGATTACACTGGGCTTTTTTATGTCCGCTTAAAAATACAAGGATGTGTAAATGAAAATTTTAAAACAATATTTACAAGCGAATCCGAACCATTATCAAGGCTATGTTGACCCACGTTTTCAAAGTGTTGCCCATCTCTTTAGCCGCTTACAGGATGCTCGTTCAGCATATGGCGGTGCAGCTTGTGTTTTATATTTTCAAGGTGAAAAAGTTGTCGATATCTATACTGGTTTAGCAGTGGTAGATTCTCCTTGGCAGGCCAATACCATGTCGGTGTGTTATTCGACAGGCAAAGGCGTGCTTGCAACCTTGGCGCATATTTTAGTCAGTCAAGGTGTACTGAGCTACGATCAACCGATTGCGGATTATTGGCCTGAATTTGCCCAAAATGGCAAAGGGAAGATGACGCTAAGACACGTGCTGAGTCATCAAAGCGGATTATTTGATATCCGTAATAACATTGCTGATGCGACAGAAATGTTGGACTGGACGCATATGTTAGACGTATTTGAAAAAGCGCAACCACGTTTTGCAATTGGTCAAGATGCTGCCTATCAACCTTTGTCATTTGGTTGGATTGTCGGTGGTGCTTTGGAAAAAGCAACGGGGAAACGTTTAACTGAACTCTTCCAAACCTATTTAGTTGAGCCACTTGAGCTAGATGGGGCTTACTTTGGTGCACCCAGTGCTGAATTAAAACGTATCGCGAGACCTATTACTCGTCCTGTACCTGTCCAACCAAATCAGAAAAGTCCAACGAAGGTGCGTAAAGTTTCATTGCTGGATAAAGCGATGCAGTGGTCAGGGCAAGATCCACAAGACTTTCAAGATGGCATGATACCCAAAGGCATGAAAAAGGTCAGTTTTTATCATGATGATGCGATTCAGGCGATCATTCCTGCTGCAAATGGTGTATTTACAGCCAATAGTTTAGCCAAAGTGTATGCGATGCTATCTCAAAAAGGGATTTGGGAAGGTCAGCAGCTGATTTGCCCTGATGTGTTTTCTGAATTGAGTCGAGTGCAATATACCTATCGAGATCGCGTGATGCCGATACCTATGCATTGGCGCTTGGGATATCACCGTATATTAACTTTAGGAAAAACCGCAGAGCAGGGTTTTGGTCATATGGGCTTTAATGGTTCAGGGGCTTGGGGCGATAGTGAGCGAGGCTTAAGTTTTGCCTATACACATAACTTTGCTACAGGTTCTTTAACTGGGGATTATCGACTTTGGGCTTTAAGCCAAGAAAGTTTACGCTGCGCAGATGCGGTCTTAACAGGCAAAAAAGGCTGGTTTTGATGGGGCTGAGATTTAGTCAGCGTCTAAAATATGTTATGTTCGTCGCGGTTTAGGTTTTGAATATTTGTGACATGAAGACTGCCATTTTTATCCCGCTGGTTGCTACAGGACTATTGTTAGGCTGTTCCGAGGCAAATCAAACGCAACATGATCAGTCTAAACTTCAAGTGGCAGAACAAAAGCAGATTATTCCTGCGTGGGTTGGGAGTTATCAGGGTACAACGCCGTGTATGGGGTGTTTGTCCCGTTGTGAAGACTGTCCAGGTATGGCAGTAGCACTAGAGCTGCATGAAAACATGACCTACACCCTAAAACGAGAAAGTTTGAGTGGCCATAATGAAATCGAAACTTTGACTGGATCACTTCGTTTTAATGCTCAAGATCAGCACAAGGTAGAGTTAGTGAACGTGACAACGCGAAACTTGCTTTATGTCGATTTAGAAGATCGTGTTTTAGAAATACGTGAAGATGTGACTGGAAAAAAATATCAAATGCAGAGTGATTTTGTTTTATCAATGATAAGTTGATTTTCTAAGCGTTAATTTTTAGTTTACTTAGGGTGTGTTGACACTTTTAGCTTAAAAAATAGCGAAGTAGTAAAATATAAAAATAAGAAGTCTTATATTCGTGGGTTTACAGTCTTTTCAATCTTATTGTTGATGATAATATTTTGTGGGTTATCCAAACTTGGCATCTCTGTTACCAATTCTATTATTTATTGGACATATTTCATTTTAGGTTTAAGTTTAGCTCTTTTAACAAATAAAAGCTTAGATCTAGTAACAAGACGACTTACATTGATTCTTATTGTTATAAGTGTAACTGCATTGAATGCTGAAATAAAAATATCAAGGTTAAAAAATGCACCCGTTGTGTTTGTTAAGGAGAGTAATTCAAAAGTTGTTAGAGCAACTTTAGTTGAAGCTTATCAAGATAAAATTATTGTTGCTAATTCAAAAGATTTAAATGGAGGCTTGAAAATTTTAAAACTTGATCAAGTGGAAAAAATTGTTCCAATTGATTCTATGAACTAATAGACTTTCCATTCACTCTTTGGCAAAAAAACAGTATGCTTAGGCCTATAAAAAGGAGCATACATGTATCAAGTACTTGCACGGAAATATCGTCCTCGCAATTTTAATGAGCTAGTGGGTCAAAACCACGTTTCTCGAGCACTAACCAGTGCTTTAGAGCGCGGGCGTTTGCACCATGCTTATTTATTTACAGGAACGCGTGGGGTCGGAAAAACCACCATTGCCCGTATTTTGGCGAAGTGCTTGAACTGTGAAACAGGTGTGACTTCGACACCATGTGAAGTTTGCCCAACCTGTACCGCCGTGAATGAAGGCCGTTTTATTGACTTGATTGAAATCGATGCGGCATCACGGACTAAAGTTGAAGATACGCGAGAGCTTTTAGACAATGTGCCTTATGCGCCGACGCAAGGTCGTTTTAAGGTCTATTTGATCGATGAAGTACATATGCTGTCTACGCATTCTTTTAATGCTTTACTCAAAACATTGGAAGAACCACCTGAACATGTAAAATTCCTTTTTGCAACGACAGATCCGCAAAAGCTCCCAATTACTGTGATCTCGCGCTGTTTGCAATTTACATTACGCCCTTTGGCTGTAGATGAAATTACTGAGCATCTGGGGAATATTTTAAATAAAGAAAACATCCAAGCCGAACAAGATGCGATTTGGCAAATTGCAGAGTCTGCCCAAGGCTCATTACGTGATGCACTTTCTTTGACAGATCAGGCAATTGCTTACGGTCAGGGCGCTATCCAGCACCAAGATGTCAAAGAAATGTTGGGTTTAATCGACCGTACCATTATTTATGATCTGATCCTGGCGATACATCAAAACCAAAAACAACGGGTGAGTGAGTTGCTGATGCAATTCCGCCAGCAAGCACTGGATGTATCTTTAGTTTTGGATCAACTGATTTCGACTTTACATGAATTGGCATTACTACAATATTTGCCAGAACTAAGTCTCAAATATAGTGCTGAAATTAATAAAAAAATCATGCAATTGTCTCAGCAAATTGCTGCGCAAGACTTGCAACTTTATTACCAAATTGCATGTAAAGGGCGTGCTGAATTACAGCTGGCAGTCACGCAAGAGCAAGGCTTTGAAATGTCGGTGCTGCGCATGTTGGCGTTCCGTCCATTACAACCAAATGAAGTGTTGGTGGCTCAGACGAATAGCGCTGTAGTTGAACCTGTACAACAAGCGGCAATACTGAGTTCTGATCCAGAAACGGCTTTGCAGCAAGATGCTGAAGGTACAGTTGTTGATGTGGCATCTGAAGACGCTGCAATAACTCAGGATGCAGAGCCTGAGTTTAAGCCTGAACTTGATGATGTCGACCTTTCAGAAAGCGTTGAAGATAATAAACCACCAGTGGACTCATCTCAGCAATCTGATCAAATCGTTTTCGATCCTTCCAGTGATGAAGTGCTATTCGATTTAGATGAAGCAGACGAATTTAATGCTCGAAGCAATGACGATGAGCCAAATAGTGATGATTTCTTATTTGATGAAATTGTACCGCTAGACCTAGAAAGTCAAAATGATGCTTCCCTTGAAGATGTCGTAGCAATAGCTGAACCTGCTGTGCAAGCGAAGTCGTTTGATTTAGCAAATGAAGTGCTGTCTGCTGATAGTGTACAGGATAACCAAGTTGTAGAAAATCAAAGCCAGCAAACAGTTGCTACTATTGTAGAGTCTGCTCAACTTGAACAGGTTTCATCTGCATCAGCCGATTTAATGCCACAAGATATTTTACAACTACAACCGCAGCAGTTAGTCGGTGAGTGGACGGTGGAGAAGTGGGAATACTGGTTCAGAAGCAGTGGCTTATCACCCGCGGTACAAGAATTAGCTCAGCAAGGTTTAATGGCTGGGAAAATTAATGCCGAGTCTGTGTTTATGATTCCGCAGCGTTATGAGCAACTCCTCACCCAATTACGTCATGTTTTGGAAGATGCGCTCAAAGCTGAATGGCCTCAGACGCGTTTTGATGTGAAATATGCAGAAGTTGAGACGATTACGCCGTACACCATGCAGGCGCAGCGCAAGCAAAAAGCATTTCAACGTGCGCATGAGTTACTGCAAAATGAAGACACGGTCAAAGGCCTTGTACAAACTTTTGATGGTGAATTACATAATATCCAACTTAAGTAATGTCATGGCTTAAGTAGTGGCGCAAAGCACTCCGCATTTCAGATGGGATCGGGGTGCTTTTTCGTGTTTCACGGTCTACAAAAACATGAATAAAATGTCCTTGAGCTGAAGCAGTTTCTTGACCAAATTTGAAAATGGCAAGTTCGTAAGTGAGTGAAGAGTTCCCTATTTTGGAAATTGTCACACCAACATCAATAATCTCAGGATAAGACAACTCATGTAAGAAACTACATGCTGAGTCGACCACTAAACCAATAATAGGTGATTGGTGGATATCAAAATTTGCTTTTTCAATCAGTAAGGCATTTGCGGCAGTATCAAAATAACTATAGTAGGTGACGTTGTTGACATGGCCATAGAGGTCATTGTCCGACCAACGTGTTTGAATCGGTAGAAAATAATGAAATTGGTCACGTGTCTTTGCAGCTTGTCTCATCGTTATTATCCTTAAAAATCATCTTATAAGTAGCCTAAGTTAATTATATGGCTTAGCTGTAAATGGCTTGATAAATTTCGCGTGCCTGTTGCCACTCTAGTTCTCTTGGGTTGTTTTGTAGTAGGCGTGTTTGCAACATGGCATCGGTTGCAAGCTGGTCTAGACTGTGTTCAGAAATATTCAACGCTTTGAGTTTTAATGTTAAGCCACTGCGGTCTAAATGGTTTTGCATATGATCGACGAAAAGATCAGAAAGACCATCGGTACAGCCTGTACTTTTTGGGTCGAGCCAGCAGATCAGTTCCGCATAATGTTGCTTAGCTTGGGGGAGGTTAAACTTTAAAACCTCTGTCAGCACTAAGGCATTACTGTGTCCATGAGAAATGTGAAAATGCCCACCCAATGGATAAGCAAGCGCATGAACAGCACCGACAGGGGCATTGGCAAAGGCTTGTCCTGCCAACATTGAACCGACCAACATATTTTGTCGAGCTTCTAAATTTCGACCATCTTCTAGCACCAAACTGAGGTTTTGATTCAGCAGTTTTAAAGCCTGTTTCGCCAACATGTCAGCATAGGGGTTTTTCTTGATTTTAGAGGTATAGGCTTCAATCGCATGTACCATCGCGTCAATGCCTGTAGCAGCGCTAATATGACACGGCAGGTTTTCAGTAAATGTCGCATCCAAAATCGCTACATCGGCAAAAAGAACGGGTGCTACGATGCCAGTCTTTGTCGTTTCACCGGTGGTGACAATCGAAATCGGTGTGACTTCAGAGCCTGTCCCTGCAGTGGTAGGGACTAAAATTAAGGGTAGACGAGGTGCTTGGGCATTATTCACCCCATAAAGATCTGATAACTTTTGCTGCTGTGCGGGATGGCTGAGTATGGCAATAATTTTTGCAACATCCATAGAGCTGCCGCCACCAAAACCTAAAATGATATCTACTTTTTGCTGTTTGGCATAATCAACCGCATTTAAAACAATTTGCTCACTTGGATCTGCTTCAACCTCACTGTAAATACTATAAGTGAGCGAGAGATCTTCTAAAATTTCCAAGATGGGAAGGTGAAGCTGATGCTTTAACATGCCTGCATCTGTAACCAATAACAGATGTTGATAAGGGCGTACTGTTAAAATGTCTCTGAGTTGCTGAATGCTGCCTAAGCCTGAAATAATATTCGGCACAGTTTGAAATTGAAATTGGTTCATAACAGCATCCTTTTTTATATCTTATCCAACAATATTGTTTTGTACTTCTATAGGATTCATCCTCTAAATAACTTAACATAAGACACTTGAAAATAAAGCTGTTTCGAGGTGGTTATGTCATTCACAGCGCCCTATAAGGTGTTATGTGTCTGTTTAGGAAATATTTGTCGTTCTCCCACGGCAGAAGTGGTTCTCAGACATTTTTGTGATGCACATCAGCTCAATATCGAAATCGATTCGGCGGGAACCAGTAACTACCATCCCAACAAAGCACCTGACTTACGTAGTCAAGAACATGCTTTAAAACGGGGCTATGATTTATCCAGCTTACGCGCACGACAGTTACAGACCCATGATTTTGTTCATTTCGATTTAATTTTGGCGATGGATCATCTTAATTTTGATGATATTCAAGCCTTGTATCAAACAGCGCAAACTGAATTTGGTACTCAGCCTCTCCGCGCTAAAATTGCACTGATGTCTGAACATGACGCGCAGTATCCGCAGCAAGCATTACCTGATCCTTACTATGGTGGCTCTGATGGTTTTGAACGTGTTCTTGACCAATGTGAGTCGAGCAGCCAAGCGTGGGTCAGTATTTTTAAACAACAATTTGAACAGTAATTAAGGTTCGTGCATGCAAATCGAAACACAAAAACAGCTTAAACCTTTTAATACGTTAAGCTTAAATGCGATAGCCTCTCATTATGTTCAAATTCACAGTCCAGATGAGCTTGTAGAAGCATTGGACTATGCACAGCAACACGCTTTGAATGTCATGATTTTATCTGGTGGAAGTAATATGCTGCTTCCTGCACAAATTGATGCTCTAGTTGTGCATATGAACATTCTAGGCGTAGAAAACCTGTCTGAAGATGTGAATACCAAAACTATACGAGTCGGCGCGGGACAAGTTTGGCATGACTTTGTGCTTTGGACGACAGAACATCATTTATTTGGCTTGCAGAATTTGGCGTTGATTCCGGGCCTCGTGGGCGCATCTCCTGTACAAAATATTGGCGCTTATGGTGTAGAGGCCGGCGAGTTCATTGAAAGTGTACAAGTCTATGACCGACAGTTGAAAACGTTTAGCGATATTCAAGCCAAAGACTGTGCATTTAGTTATCGTCATAGTATTTTTAAAGATGATCCAACTCGCTATGTGATTACACATGTGACTTTCAAGTTGTTGAAAAAAGAAGATTTGAAAATTAGCTATGGTGACTTAAAACAAGCCGTGGGTGATGAGCTCACTGCTTTTAATTTACAACAACAAGTGATTCAGATTCGTCAAAGTAAATTGCCTGATCCGAAAGAATTTCCAAATGTAGGCAGTTTTTTTAAGAATCCAATAATGAGTCAGCAAGCTTATGACCTTTTAGCCCAACAATTTGAAAAATTGCCACATTATCCGCAGTTGAATGGTGATGTTAAAATTGCAGCAGGTTGGTTGATAGATCAATCGGGCTGGAAAGGTAAGCAGCTTGGTGTGGTCGGGATGTTTGCCAAACAAGCCTTGGTTTTAGTGAATTATGCCAATGCAGATTTGAACGATGTACAGAGCACATACCGTGCAGTACAGCAGGATGTGTATAATAAATTTAAAGTTTTGTTGGAACCTGAGCCTGTGCTATTTAATTCCTCGGGTCTCATCCAATCTCATCAGGATCGTTAAAAGTATGAGTAAAACCCATAAAATGGTGCGTTTAATGCAAATCACTTCGGTGCTGTTTGCATTTTTCGGCTGTTTAATGATTTTTATTTATACACCTTTTTATTCTAAGCTGATTGTGGCGACATTGAATGCCTTTGTCCCTGTAGATGTCAATGAAGTTGCAGCACAAAGTCAAAAAATGGCAGCACTCAGTGAGCAAGAAAGCTTAGAACCGGGTTCTGATTTATGGATTGCTCGTCAAGCGTACTTACAGTTGATGGAAGAGCAAATCCAAGAACATAATTCGCAAAACCTAACCACGATTCAGGCACGTTATAAAGCACTGCAACAGTTAATTATTTCTGAACAGCGTGAAGAGCAAGAAAAAGAGCAAAAGCCTCAAATTCCTTTGGTGGTTGAGACAGCAAGTTCTGAGGTTGATCCGACCGAAAATGTCAAAGAACTACTAGAGCTGAATAGCAAAGAAAATAAAGCCTTGATGGAACATTATCTCGACTTTTTAAAAACACATAAAGTTGAGACTGTAGAGGAAGAGCCGATAGATGAACAAATCTATCAGGACATCGCACAAATACATGCACAAAATGAAGAGAGAAAAGCGGCATTAAACATGCCGAATGCCATAGTTGTTTTGGGTGGTGGATTAACTTTAGACAAAAATCGTAAAGATATTGTGGTGAATGAATATACGCGATTACGTCTTGAAACCACATTGCAGGTCGAACAACAGTTCAAGCTCCCCATTGTGCTTAGCGGTGTCGAAGCCCCGTATATGCAAAAATGGTTAAAGGCACGTGGAGTCGATGCGAAATTGCTTGAAGACCGCAGTATGAATACTTGCGAAAACTCACGCTTTAGCTCTTTGCTGTTGCAGAAAAAAGGTGGTGCACCTAGAGTGATTTTGATTACAGATCAATATCATATGCCACGTACACGCCGTTTATTTGCTTTAAATGGTATCGAAACACAGCCGATTGAGGCACCTATGCCGACCCAATTAACCCAATGGCGTCCAAGTGAACAAAATTATGATCATAGTCGCCGTGCCAATTATGAAATGCTCGCAACGATACGCGATGTACTGTTGGGTTCGAGTGACTGTAGGGAGATTCCATAATGCCTGAACTTCCTTTTTTAAATCCTTCCGTACTCAAACAACTTGAACTTCCTGTGCCGAGCCGTGAGACGACACCACAGCTTTTAATGCCTTTGAATCTAAACCAGCCGTATGAAGCATCGGTGGAGATGGTGTCTTATCGTCGTTTATATGGTTTAGATGCGTTGGACTGTGATCACTGGCAAGGTTATGTTCAAATGCCTTTGTTTAAGCTGCATGTCCAAGTTTTTGCACCAAAAATTGAAAAAATCAAAGGTTCAGTCTGTCTGTTGCATGGTTATTTAGAGCATAGCGGAATTTATCAACCCATTATTAAAGAGTTGCTTGAACAAGGCTTTAGTGTACTGACCTATGATCTTCCGGGGCATGGACTCAGTGATGGATCACCTGCGAATATCCAAAATTTTGATCATTATCAAGATGTGTTACATGCTGTGGTGCGCTATGTCAAACATGCAGAACAGTTACCGCAACCGTGGCTAGGCATAGGACAGAGCACGGGTGGTGCAATTTTGATGCATCATTTGCTTGAGTTTGCCGAACGCCGTGAAAACCCTTATGTGCAACGTGTTTTGTTGTTGTCGCCACTCATTCGACCTGCAAAATCCGCTTGGTGGCATAACTCGGTTGGATTAGGCATTATTCGTCGGATTAAACGTCAAGTGCCGCGTCATTTTAGGCGGAATAATCACAACCCAGAGTTCTTACGCTTTGTTCGTTTAAAAGATCCGCTACAACCTCGCATGATGGGTATGGA
The DNA here is from genome assembly GCF_058107045.1 of Acinetobacter sp. AB03. Taxonomy (NCBI): domain Bacteria; kingdom Pseudomonadati; phylum Pseudomonadota; class Gammaproteobacteria; order Moraxellales; family Moraxellaceae; genus Acinetobacter; species Acinetobacter sp. AB03. Next base: position 1,490,616 of record NZ_JBUEBA010000002.1, read on the forward strand.
TTGGATTTTGGCTATGTCCAAATGGATGTTGGAAATGGAGCAGCGCCCAGCCTGCCGCATTCCTGTCTGGTTAGCCCAAGGTGCGCTGGATCAGACGGTAGACTGGCGTTATAACATTGAGTTTATTCGTGAAAAGTTCCGCTTACAAACTTTATTGATGTTGGAGGAAGGTTCACATCAATTGATCAATGAACGTTCAGATATTCGTGCGGCATTAACAGGTCTAATTCCAGCCTTTTTACATGCGCAGGGTTCATCGAGTGGTTATTACTAACATTCTGTGATTTCTGTTATCGAAAATAAAAAAAGAGGCTGATAGAGCCTCCTTTTTATTTAGAAATGTTCTAATTTGGACATATTCCACATACGGAAATAGAAGTTCTCTTCATCTTTATTTTCACAAGACAGCAGTTCACCATCTTTTAACCAAAAATGTAGCTGCGCATAGTTTCGAATTTCTCGGTCATTAATACGCTGCGCTAAATGGCGTGCTTTAATTTCTGCTGGATGTTTTAAGCCCGCTGAAGCAATCATTTCTGAAAGTGCCTTTAATGTGTTGTCATGAAAATGCAAAACGCGTTCGGCTTTTGTGGGCACATGTATTGCTTTTTGACGCTCTTTGTCTTGCGTTGCGACACCAACAGGGCATTGGTTGGTATGACAACTTTGTGCTTGAATGCAACCCACCGCAAACATAAACCCTCGTGCAGAGTTCACCCAATCTGCACCAATTGCCATGGTACTGGCAATATCAAAGGCACTCACCAATTTGCCGCTGGCACCAATTTTGATCTGATCACGTAAACCGGCACCGACCAGTGTATTGTGTACAAAAAGTAAGCCTTCACGTAGTGGTACGCCCATATTATCTATCAGCTCGATAGGCGCTGCACCAGTCCCGCCTTCTGAACCATCTACCACAATAAAATCAGGAATAATCTGAGTATGTAGCATGGCTTTGACAATACTCATAAACTGCCAAGGCTGGCCAATACAAAGCTTGAAGCCGACAGGTTTGCCTTCAGATAACTCACGCAGTTTTTGAATAAAATGCATCATCTGAATTGGAGTTTTAAAAGCAGAGTGACTTGAGGGAGAAACACAGTCATGATCGCGACTGACTCCACGTATTTCAGCAATCTCTTCAGAAATTTTATCTTTTGGTAGAATCCCGCCATGACCGGGTTTTGCTCCCTGAGAGAGCTTGATTTCGATCATTTTGACTTGAGGTCGTTTGGCTTGAACGGCAAATTTTTCAGGGTCAAATTGACCATCAAGGGTACGGCAACCAAAATAACCACTGCCTAACTCCCAAACAATATCACCTCCATATTCAAGATGGTACGGACTTAAACTGCCTTCGCCAGTATCATGGTAAAAACCACCCATTTGCGCTCCTTTGTTTAAAGCGCGAATGGCATTGGCACTCAAGCTTCCAAAACTCATGGCTGAAATATTGAAAATAGAAGCACTATAAGGTTGTGAGCATTGCGAATTGCCCACCAAAATACGGAAGGTTTTAGGGTCAGCAGGTGTACATGGGCTCAGTGAATGAGTCATGAAGCGGTAATTGTCTGCATAGACATCGATAATGGAGCCGAAGGGTTTATCTGCATTTTGGTTTTTTGCACGTTGATAGACCAAACTGCGTTGCATACGCGAAAAAGGCAGTGCGTCTTGATCGGCCTCAATAAAATATTGGCGAATTTCAGGGCGGAAATCTTCAAAAATAAAACGAAAGTGCCCCATGATCGGGTAGTTCTTTAAGATCGAATGTTTATTTTGTAAAACATCATGCAAGCCAACAAGACTCAGTAAACCTGTGATTAGCCAAATACTGTTCAGTAAAGTATCCGAAATAAAATAATTAATATAGATGGGGGTATGGCTATAATGAAAAAAAGTAATGCTTAAAAAAATAAAAATACACAATAGCCAAATGGAGTGCCGTGAAAAAAAAGTATTGAGTAATTTATGACGTATGGATTGAGCAGGGCTAGACATATGGCTGGGCATCCTTCCTGATTGTTTAGACCTAATGTGCCAAGTCTCTATTTCATCTACAAGTAATAAATTGTTGTTAAGCCCGTTATTATTTGCAGGAGGAATCCAATATTAAAATTACGGATAAATTTTATACAGATTGATATCTTTCAGAATTTAAAGTATATAAAATGAATATGAACAAGCGCTTATTGTTCAAAAGAAAAAATTATAAATTACTTACTTCTAGGGATAGGTTAGGCCAAGCTTGCATCGGTATAGTGTGGTTGAAGAATGATAAGAAAAAGGGGAAGCTTCAGTGAAAAATAAGGAAACTGTTTTGCCTGCACCTGTTTTAATCGTGGAAGATGAAGCCATGATTCGCTCGCGCCTAGATCTGATCCTGTCGGAGCTGGGCTATAGTCAAGATATGCTGATTTTTGCTAAAAATTTAGCTGAAGCCATGCAAATCATTGCATCACAACCGATTTCTTTAGCTTTAGTTGATTTAGGGTTGCCCGATGGAAATGGTATTACCTTAATTGAAAAACTTAGAGAGATAGACGAAAGCGCCTTAATTTTGGTGATTTCGGCATGGAGTACACAGCAAAGTTTATTTGCCTCGATTAAGGCTGGAGCGAATGGCTATGTATTGAAAGAACGTGATGATGCTGAAGTGCTGATGTCCATACGGAGTATTTTGCGCGGTGGTGCACCGATTGACCCCTTTATTGCTCGCGAAATTTTAAATCAAATCTCAACCTCAAATACCCCCCAAACTGAGCGTGTAGAGCAGTTATATGGTCAGGACTATGACCAACTGACCAATCGAGAAACTGAAATTCTCAACTTGGTGGCGCAAGGCCTGAGTAACCGCGAAATTGCTGAGCAATTATTTGTTTCGCGCTATACCGTTGAAAGCCATATTAAGCATATTTACCGCAAGCTTTCTGTTTCAAAAAGAACCAAAGCAGTCAGCACTGCGCGTTCTTTAGGTATTTTATGAGAAATGGCTGGCTGAGCATTTTTGTCACACTGTGTTTGTGTGTGCTTAGTTTTGCCAGTTCCGCACAAACAAACTTTGCTGTTAGTCCAACCTGTAAAGTGAATGTCGATAAAATTTCTGCGGTGAAAACAAGTTCTATCGATGTTGTTCCGAAGACGGGATGGGTAGAGGTCAAAAACCCTGACGTGTGGACAGAACGCTGGCCACATTACGATGGCGGCGTTTGGTATCATTTTAATTGGCATTGGAGTTGTAACGACAGTAATGAACTGAAGCAGCCTTTAGCATTTTCTGTTGAAGGCATGAGTAGCGCAGGCGCTGTTTTTTTTAATCGAAATTTACTTTGGAAAGATAAGCATTTAGTTGAGCCTCTATCCAAAAGTTGGAATACCCCGCGTTTTTGGATCCTTCCTGTCGAAAGCTTAAAACAAAAAAACAATGACATTTGGGTGTATGTGGTTGGTAATAGTTATGAAAGTCCGGGTTTAGGTAATCTAGAATTTTCTGATATCACAACAGCATATGATAAGCAGCAAAAACGACTTTGGAATAAAAGGGCGCTGTTTCAAGTCAACTTAGTTATTTCCACCACCTTAGGCTTGGTGTGCTTTGTCATTTGGTTTTTTAGACGCAATGAAACGACATTTCTGTGGTTTTCTGTTAGCTGTTTGTTTTGGGTATTGTTTATTTGGAATGTCATCAATCGAGAAGTGTTTCCATATCCAAACTCCTTGTGGGTCATGAAAACTAACCTGACTTTTTTTGTTTTATACAATGTTTGCTTTTGCATTTACTTGCTGCGTTTTGTGAAGACAAAGTTTGCTGAGTTAGAGAAAACCTTATTTTTAGTTGCTGCAGTGTGTATTGTCACTATCTTGTTTATCCCGAGCTTGATGGTCAATATCGTATTTGCTGTGATTTTCCTGTTATGTATTGCATTATTTATCGCATCATTCTGCTTTGTGATTTATCGTGCTTATAAGACCAAGCGCCGTGATTATATCTTGTTGGTGGTTTGTTTAAGTGTGATTCTTATCGTTATGCTTTACGATATTTCACTACTTTTTGATGGGCATATTAATGACCATCAGCCTTTGTCGCCGTATACCTCACCGGTGATCACTTTTTTCATTGTGATTATTCTTGCAACACGTTTAGATAAAAATATTAAAAAAATACAAAGATTTAATAGTGAGCTTGAGCAACGAGTGAGCTTTGTGACCAGTAATCTGTCCTCTAGTTTATATGCTCGACACCAATTAGAGCTTGAAAATGTCCGCTTACAAGAGCGTATTCATTTAGCACATGATTTGCACGATGGTTTGGGTGCATCTTTGGTTCGTTCCATGATTTTGGTGGATCAGAGCTCCAGCACCATGTCGAATCAACAATTTTTATCCATCCTCAAATTGCTTCGAGATGATTTAAGACAAATTATTGATAGTGGTTCTTTAACCAATAACAAAACGCCAGATAATCCTGTGTTATGGATTGCTCCTGTTCGGCATCGGTTTAGTCAGATCATGGATGAGCTAGATATGGAGGCGACTTGGAGCATTCCGGAGGCATGGGAAATACAACCGACGGCACTACAATGTTTGACTTTAATTCGTGTGCTTGAAGAAAGTCTGACCAATATTATGAAGCACAGCCAAGCACGGCATATTGATGTAAAAATGTATTATCCAAGTACAACTCACTTGGTCATGATTATTCAGGATGATGGCGTAGGTTTTAATGTGGAGTGTGTGCTTAACCACGGGATGGGCATTGGTATGCGCAGTATGAAAATGCGTTTAGAAAAAATTGGTGCTGAGCTCAATATCGAATCTGAAAAAGGCTGTACCAAAATTATTGCCAGTTTAAGGTTTGGTGAGGGAGAAAGTGCTGAGTAGATTAGATTCCTCAGCACTTGGTTTGCTTAAGCTTCGTCAGGTGGGAGTAGCATTAAGACGGATTCGTTCATCAGCATTGCAATGTCTTCTAGAATATCGGCATCATATAAGCTTTCATCAAGTAACAGTGCTTCACCATCTGCTAAATTCTTAAGTAATGGTGCAAATTGCTCTGAAATGCATAGCCCTTCACCGTTGGCCCAAAATAAGAATTCATCTTCATCGTGAGTATAAAGTAGGCGAGAAGCGGGTTCTAAGATCAGCTGATAGCCTTGGTCTAAAACACCTTCTAAATCTCCTGTGCCAATTTCTTCAGCTTCAGGAATATTTTCAGGGTACTTTGGCTCTGACATCAAGGTCATAATGGCATCTTCAAGCAAAGTTGAGTTTTGCAGTTGAGCCAAAATTTCTGCCTTTAAATAATCCAATTCGTTTTGTGTTAATTGACCGATCGGACTTTGTTGGTCACGGACAATATCGAGCAAAGGATTACGCAGTAGCGCGTTATCAGACAGTTTGTCGCCTACACGGTCTACCATGTCGGTGACGTTTGGCATACGGAAGCCAAAAGAGAAGGTCAGACAGTCATCTTCAGCTACACCATAATGTGATAAACCCGGTGGTACATAAAGTAGATCACCTGGCGCTAATACTTCGTCAAAATGTACGTCAATTTCAGGCAGTAATTTTAAAGGTTGGCCTGAAACAATCTCAGATTCAGCATCGCACATTTGACCCAACTGCCAACGACGATGACCATAACCTTGAACTAAAAAGACATCGTAAAAGTCAAAATGCTTTCCTACAGAGCCACCCTTAGGTGCATAAGACACCATGATGTCATCACGGCGCCACTGCGGAATAAAAGGAAATTTTTTCCACAGTGCTGCTAAGTCAAAAGAGTAGTGGTCTACGGCTTGAACCAATAAAGTCCAGAGTTTTGGCATCTTTTGGAAATCAGCTTTTAACAGCGGTGAAGATTTGACCGACCACTGATTTGGGTCACGGTCTTTTTGTTTGATGAGACGAGCTGTGACATTTTCATCTAAAGCCAGTTCCATAATATCGCTAGGTTCTAAAATATTGATAATTTCAGGCAGCGCGTTGCGGACCAATAATGGCTTTTTTTGCCAATATTCGGCAAGGAATTGTTCAGCTGTAATACCGCCAAGAACATCAAGAGATTGGGACATGGAAATAGCCTAAGCAAATTTAAAACAATATTGTGACTATTGTCTTATGATCGAAGGTCTATGTGCAAGTATCGTTAGATTTATTTAAATGCGCTTGGTTGATTTAAATAAATTGAGTTTGTCTCAGTCGCTATGATTGTAGGCATCAAAATTTTTACAGCATAATAGGTCTAAAATATAGTGAAGAAAAATAATGTTAAGTAAAGAAGATGCCGAGAAAATGGCGAATGAGATATTGCAAAAAGAAAGAGAGAAAAGTCAGTCCAAATTAGCGAAAAAATCATCCTCAATCGATAGGATATACGAAAAAAAAGATTTGGCTAAGGTGCCGCAATATCAGCTATCTTACTTTTAGACAAGCCAAAAGGCTCGCTGAAGATCATCCGCTATATAATAAAATGTGGTATGGCTATTTGGTATTGGCATTGTTATTTGTCAAATATTTCTTTAGATAGAGGGAAAGTGTGAGTAGCTTTGACCCTAATAATATTGGTCTATTTTCATTTCTTATTCTTTTTATGGTCATTGGGCTATACCGTAGTCTATTCATTCGAATGTACTTTAAACGACTCATTCAAGCTTATCTCTCAGCAAATTCGTCTAAAAGTCTTTGAGCGATTGGCTATATATTTTATTCATGCTGTTGTTACATTTAATGCTCAAAATTGAACAACAACATCTGCTGCTGTTCAATTTATTGGGGAACCAACTAAAAATACTGCTACAGAATTAAGGCACAAGCACTTTTAATTCACGCAGAATATGACACAACTGAATCATAGGCATACCCATCAACGTGGTTTGATCTTGTCCTATCATTTGTTCAAATAAGCTGATACCAAGGCTTTCACACTTGAAGCTTCCTGCACACATCAGTGGCTGTTCAATTTCAACATAACGCTGAATTTCAGGCAGTCCCAATTTACGGAACTTAACTTTATAGTGTTCAACCAGACTACGCTCAAAGCCTGTTGAATGTTGCTGCACGCTGAGTGCGGTACTGAAATAGACAATTTTGTCCGAATTGGCCTGTAGCTGTTTAATGGCTTTTTCAGTACTCAATGGCTTACCAATAAAAATATCGGGTGCACCTTCACGCCATGCCACCTGATCTGAACCAATCACGATCGCTTCAGGGTTTTGAGATGCAATGACATGCGCTTTTTCAAAAGCCAGTCGCTTGGCTAAATCATCGGCATGGCTTTCACCACGAGGTGATTCGTCTATATCAGGGACAACGCAGCGGTAGTCTAGACGTAAACGGTTCATGAGGTCTTTACGAGTTTGACTGCTTGATGCCAAGATAATTTCTGAAGTATTCATTCGACTGCATATTCCATAAGCACATTCAGCGGGACATAGGACAGTACAGCTTGATGGCAAGCTTGAACTTTAACAGGAGGCGCAAAACCGGCTTGATAAGCTTCTACCCAACGGGTCACACAGATACACCAAAAATCGCCAGGCTGTAGACCTGGAAAGTCAACTTCAGGCACAGGGGTAATGAGATCATTACCCACTCGCTGAGAAAAATTTAAAAACTCAGAGGTCATTTCGACACAGATCGTGTGTTGTCCCAAATCGGAAGGTGCTGTATGACAAAAACCATTACGGAAATAACCTGTGATCGGGGAATAACAACAGCTGGCTAAAGGTTCACCCAAAACGTTTAAACGGTTTAGATTTGGATCAGGATGAATAGACATAAATGCTAAATCTAGTGAGACTTTTCACTATGATAGCAAAACTTTGCCTTTCGTTTGCTTTTCTGCAAAAGAAGCTAACCTTTTTCTGCATAATCATTTAAAATCGACGCGATTTATATATATAGAAAGAGAGCTCTACATGAATTTTCAGCGTATGACTGACCTCGATTTAACGGGTAAACGTGTTCTTATTCGCGAAGATTTAAACGTTCCTGTTAAAAATGGTGTGATTACAAGCGATGCACGTTTACGTGCCGCTTTACCAACAATTAAAGCAGCGTTAGCACAAGGCGCAGCCCTAATGGTTTATTCTCACCTTGGTCGTCCAGTTGAAGGTGAGCCAAAACCAGAACAATCATTAGCACCTGTTGCTGCGTATTTGACTGAAGCACTGGGTCAAGACGTTCAATTAGTGACGGATTACCTTGATGGTGTTGAAGTTGCAGCAGGTCAAGTGGTACTCCTTGAAAACTGCCGTTTTAACGCAGGTGAAAAGAAAAACAACCCAGAACTTGCGGCAAAATATGCAGCCCTTTGTGATGTATTTGTGATGGATGCATTCGGTACAGCGCACCGTGCAGAAGCATCAACTGAAGGTGTGGCACGTTTAGCGAAAGTTGCGGCGGCTGGTCCTTTATTGGCGGCTGAGTTAGATGCACTTGGCCGTGCATTACAAACACCTGAAAAACCAATGGTTGCTATTGTTGCGGGTTCTAAAGTATCGACTAAGTTAGATGTGTTGACATCACTTTCTGATATTTGCGATCAATTGATCGTGGGTGGTGGTATTGCCAATACGTTCTTGGCAGCAGCAGGCTTCAATGTCGGTAAATCATTGTGTGAAAATGATTTGATCGATACAGCAAAGGCAATTGCGGCAAAAGTTTCTGTACCGCTTCCAACGGATGTTGTAGTAGCAGATGCTTCTGAAATCGATTTTGCAGACTTCTTAGGTTCATTGGCAGCAGCAAAAGCTGTCGTGAAAAAAGTTGAAGATGTGACTGACAATGACATGATTTTGGATGTAGGTCCAGAAACGGCAAAAGCATTTGCAGACATTCTAAAAACGTCGAAAACGATTCTTTGGAATGGCCCAGTGGGCGTATTTGAAGTTGATCAATTCGGCGAAGGCACAAAAACTTTATCTTTAGCGATTGCTGAATCTGCTGGCTTCTCTATTGCAGGTGGTGGTGACACTTTAGCTGCTATTGATAAGTATGAAGTTGCAGACAAAATTGGTTATATCTCAACCGGTGGTGGTGCTTTCCTTGAGTTTGTCGAAGGTAAAACACTTCCAGCAGTTGCAGCGCTGATTGAGCGTGCACAATAATTATTGTGTGCTCATGTTGTTGTAAAAAGGTTGACTTCGGTCAACCTTTTTTTATGAGCTTAACAAATCTATTCATCATTCAGTCATGAAAATGAAATAATGCTGAAATAAACTACAGGGCATTAAATCATCTGTTCTAGGAAAACATTATGAATTTAAAAATGACCCTTGCTGCACTTTTGTTAGCACCATTGGCACTGACTGCTTGTAAGAAAAATGAAGCACCAGAGCAAACCGCTGCGGCATCTGAAACAGCAGCAGTTGAAGAAGCTGTAACGGCTGAACAACAAGCGGCAATTGATGCGATTGATCAGCCAGAATTGGATGAAAAGAACAAAGACATTCCTGCTGAAGTTGCAAATGCACCTGCAGATGCTGCAACTGCGGATACTGCGGTAGAGGCTTCGGCAGCTACAGCACACTAAATACACGCGAATTTCGTAAAAAGTCCCTGCAATTGCGGGGATTTTTTTTAAATAGTGTTATTTGTTGCTGAATTGAAACCTTTGAGCATGTAGAATATGTCGCATCAACTGGGAGGACATTATGGCTCTTATTTCATTGCGCCAGCTCTTGGATCACGCCGGCGAACATGCTTACGGCGTACCAGCATTCAACGTAAACAACTTAGAACAAATGCGCGCAATCATGCTTGCAGCAGATGCGACAAATTCACCTGTTATCGTACAAGCATCAGCGGGTGCGCGTAAATATGCAGGTGCTCCATTCTTACGTCATCTTATTTTGGCTGCAATTGAAGAATGGCCACACATTCCAGTGGTAATGCATCAAGACCATGGTACAGATCCAGACGTTTGCCAACGTTCAATTCAATTGGGCTTCTCATCTGTGATGATGGATGGTTCATTGGGGGCAGACGGTAAAACACCAACAACGTATGAATACAACGTTGATGTAACACGTCGTACAGTACAAATGGCGCATGCATGCGGTGTTTCAGTTGAAGGGGAAATCGGTTGTTTAGGTAGCCTTGAAACTGGTATGGCGGGTGAAGAAGATGGCGTAGGCGCTGAAGGTGTTCTTGACCATTCTCAACTTTTAACTTCTGTTGAAGAAGCACGTCAGTTCGTTGCAGATACTAATGTAGATGCGCTTGCAATTGCAGTGGGTACTTCTCACGGTGCATACAAGTTCACGCGTCCACCTACAGGCGATATTTTGGCAATTGACCGCATTAAAGAAATTCATGCGGCGCTTCCAAATACCCACCTTGTCATGCATGGTTCAAGCTCTGTTCCTCAAGAATGGTTAGCGATCATTAACCAGTACGGCGGCGACATCAAAGAAACTTATGGTGTTCCTGTTGAGCAATTGGTTGAAGCAATTAAGCACGGTGTTCGTAAAATCAACATCGATACAGACTTGCGTTTAGCATCGACTGGTGCAATGCGTCGTATGATGGCTGAACAACCAAGCGAATTTGACCCACGTAAATTCTTCGCGAAAACTGTAGATGCAATGAAACAAATTTGTGTTGACCGTTATGAAGCATTTGGTACTGCGGGTAATGCCGATAAGATTCGTCCAATTTCTTTAGAGAAAATGGTTGATCGTTATAAATAATTCTTTTTGAATAATTTATATTGGAAAAGCCCACCCTGATGTGGGCTTTTCTATGTGTGTTTATATTCGAGGCGACAATAATAAGAGTGTACTATGGAACTGATATTTGCTGCGGCCTGTTGTAGTGTGGTGGTCTCCATTCTTTTAAAATGGGGCAAAAACAAAGGATTTGATCCGATCCAGATGATTAGCTGGAACTATGCTTCAGCCAGTTTACTGTGTTACTTCTGGTTTAAACCTGATCTAAGCCACGTTTCTATTTCAAATACTCCGTGGTGGCTGATTGTCGCGCTTGGTGTCTTGTTGCCGAGTGTATTCTTATTTTTAGCCAAGTCTTTACAATATGCAGGCATTGTCAAAACAGAAATCGCACAGCGTTTGTCGGTGATTTTATCTTTATTGGCGGCTTATTTTATTTTTCAAGAACAGTTTAGTCAGCTCAAAATTGTCGGGGTAGTCTTGGGGCTTGCCGCCGTGATGTGCATTTTATTTACCAATGCCTCTGGTGGTGGAGAAGGTCAAAAACAGGCTGTGTGGTATTTAGCACTAGTCTGGTTTGGTTATGCGCTGATTGATGTCTTACTCAAATATACAACAGGGCTGGGTGTGCAGTTTTCCGTTGCGTTAAACCTGATGTTTATTTGTGCATTTTTGCTGTCAGTTGGTTATGTTGCCGTGACTACGAAAAATATCGGCTTAACCAAGAACGTCGTGGCAGGTCTATGTCTTGGGGTGTTGAACTTTGCCAATATCGCACTTTATGTCAAAGCTCATCTGCTACTCAAGGACAGCCCAGCAGTGGTCTTTGCGGGCATGAATATTATGGTGGTGCTGTTAGGCGTATTCAGCGGACTACTTTTCTTTAAAGAGAAGCTCAAATTCCCAACAGTCATCGGATTGGTGTTGGGTATTACAAGCGTGGCTTGTTTAGCTTATGCAATGTCTGTTTAAAATAGTTCTGCACAAAGGAAAAAGGGTGCTTGAACAGATCTTCAATCACTGCAATTCCTAATAACAGCCCTGGTTGCTCACAACTGGGGCAATCGGGATATTGAGGGCGCATAATATGTTGATACTGACCTAAATAGATTTTATTACAGTGTGCACATTCAAATTTCATCCGCATATTGGGCTTAACAGACATCAGCAACCTCACTATTTTTGTTTTTGATATTGAAAATGATGAAGCAATTTTCAGGCCCAAAATATAAAAGGGACTGAAGTCCCTTTTATATACAAATAGCATTACAGCTGCGTGAAAATATCTTCTTTGCTTAAACGAGACTTTGGCAATTTTGCATTGAAGTCGGCATCACTCCGATAGCCTAGTGTGAGCAATACAGAAGGGACTAGACCTTGTTCGGTTAAACCTAGCTCTTCACTAATAATGGATTCATCAAAACCACCAATTGGCGTCGCATCAATTTTTTCAATACCTGCAGCCAATAGAATTTGACCTAAAGCAATAAAGGTTTGGTTTTCAGCCCAACGCTGTACATCACCTTTTTCATTGCGGTAATAGTTGACATAACCTGAACGACTGTCTTTTTGGCCTTGTTTAGCTGCCTCATCTTTAAAACGACCATGTAGGTCATCTTGATGCAATAAATTTTCCAAATGTTGCTCAGAAATATCGGCTTTGGTACAAAATAAAATTGTATGTGATGAATCTAGTACTTTGGGAGCATTGTATGCGTATTTACCCACCAGTGCTTTTGCAATTCGTTCTTTGGCGTTTGTGTTTTCTGCAATGAAAAAATGCCAAGGCTGGATGTTGATAGACGATGGCGTTAAGCGGAGAATTTCTAATAATCGAGTAAACTGTTCATGAGGGATCTTTCTATTTGGGTCATAAGCTTTGGTGGTATAACGACTTTTTGAAATATTTAGCAGATCCATAATCGCACTCAATTTATTATTGATGTCTCATTCTAACCGATGAAAGGAGACTTGTGATCACGCTACAACTCTAACAGACTTAGATTTTAGTTGAATATGTGTACTGGCTGAAAACGCATTTAAGCGCCTGTGAATAAAGTATTTATATGAAAAGTTTTTTATTTCAAACAGATAAAATAATAAAAAAGTGATTCTATTAAAAAATGGGCTACTTTTGCTTAAATCTTGACAACCTAGTATAATGCAGACTACGAGTAGGTATTGTTCCTACTTTTCTATGATATAGCTGATTGTGATCTATCTGAGTTCAGGCATTTGGCTTGAATATCATCGTTGTAACTACAGAATTATTATTCAAAACCCGTTTTATTAATCTCTTTGTTCCATCACAAAAAGCTCACTTAGTGAGTTAAAATTTTGACAACTTTAGATACATGGCGTGTTGCTACAGCCGTAAATGGTAGTGAAATCAATGTAAAATTGGTGCCACTTAAACGTCAACAGAATACAAATCACGGTTTAATTTGGGTTGAAGTGGGGCATATGATTCAACTTGAATCTGGAGAAACTCTTCCAATGAACTTAGATGGTTTGAGTTTTTATACCGGTGTTAATCAATTGTACCGTCTAAATGAGTTGAATTAAGGCGGGTAAGTACTTGAGTTAGCATTATGTATAATATTGATTGGTATAGTAAAAAAATGGCATTAATACTGCCATTTTTTTAATGCCAAATTTTGTAGATGACCATTCGCATTAATTTCTAAAATCTGAGCGGAATCTTCTTTCCAGTCACCGAGTACAATTCTCTTTTTCCCATCGATATCATGAATATTGGCACGATGGGTGTGTCCGTGAATCAGTAAATCCGCATTGCTTAATGCTGCTTGAACAGCATCTTGATTCACATCCATGACTTCATAGCTTTTAAACTGTTGTGCTTGACGGCTTTTTTTACGGAACCCATTGGCCAGTTTTTGTCTAAAACCAAGAGGTGTACTTTTTAAAAACTTCAGCAGAAGTGGATTGCGGATAATTTTACGAAAACGCTGATAGGATACGTCATCCGTGCAGAGCAAATCACCATGTTCAATACGAATGGTGTGATCTGAAAGTTTGAGTGTGCATACTTCGGCTAACAGTTGACCATTAAATTGGTCGAGGAACTGCTGTCCTAGGGCAAAATCACGGTTACCTGTTAAGAAATAGATGTGATTGCCTGCATTTGAAAATTGTTTTAAGGCGCGAATGATTTCATCTAGCCAAGGGGCTGTGTAGTCGTCGCCGATCCATGCATTGAACCAGTCGCCTAAAATATACAGTTGGGTATTCTGGTTTTTATAAGCATCTAATAAATCTAAAAACCCCCGAACGAGTCGAGGGTGATCTGGTGACAAGTGTAAATCAGCGATAAACAAATAGGTCACGGAAGTTTCCATTTTAATTTAATCTTCCTAAATCCCTCTTTTAAAAGAGGGATTTCCTCCCTTTATTAAAGGGAGGTTAGGAGGGATTCTTATTCAGAAATGATCTTAGCAGATTCAATCACAACGTTCTCAAGCGGAACGTCAGCGTGGTAGCCACGGTTACCAGTACGAACACCTTTAATTTCGTTTACTACGTCTAGGCCTTCAGTTACTTTACCGAAAACTGCATAACCCCAACCTTGTGCATTTTTGCCAGAGTGGTTAAGGAAAGAGTTATTACCCACGTTAATAAAGAACTGAGCAGATGCAGAGTGAGGTGCTTGTGTACGCGCCATTGCAATTGTACCAAGGTCATTGGTTAAGCCGTTATCAGCTTCGTTTTCAATTGCATCACGTGTTGCTTTTTCTTTGAAGTTTTCATCCATACCACCACCTTGGATCATGAAGCCATCGATCACGCGGTGGAAAATTACGCCGTCATAGAAACCGTCACGTACGTATTCTAAGAAGTTAGCAACAGTGATTGGTGCTTTTTCGTTGTTAAGTTCAAGAACAATACGACCTTTATTGGTGTTTAATTCGACTTGAGGAAAACTCATTGTGTAATCTCCTAATCATGGACATCAAAGCCATGGGTTTTTTGGTTGTGAGAAGCATAAGCAAACTGTAAACTACAAGGCAAGTAAAAACGTTATTTTCTTTGTAAAATAGATCAAATATCGTTTAAGGGGCTGTAAAATATTCATAAATCGACTGATAGATCAGTTAGAATTATGCTCGTATAGCAGGACCCTATTTTTCCTTAATTTTTTTCATCAAAGTGATTTTTAAACTATGAAGCCGAATGATGTTGTTTCAACACTGCCAAATAACCCGACACCAAGTAACAATGCCTCTGTCGCAGCGCAGCAAGAACAACAGCCAGGCTTAGATTTTGTTCGCCAAGTGATTACCGAAGATTTGGCTGAAGGTCGTACGCAAAAAGTAGTCACGCGTTTCCCGCCAGAGCCGAATGGTTATTTACATATTGGCCACGTGAAAGCGATTTGCTTAAACTTTGGTATTGCCAACGAGTTTGATGGTTTTTGTAACCTACGTTTTGATGACACTAACCCAGATGCAGAAGAACAAGAATATGTAGATGGGATCGCCAACGACGTTAAATGGTTAGGATTTGAGTGGAATGGCGAACCGCGCTATGCATCAAGCTATTTCGATCAACTCCATGCATGGGCGATTCAACTGATTAAACAGGGTGATGCTTATGTGGATTTGCAGTCACCTGAAGAAATTCGTTTGAACCGTGGTAACTTTATTGAGCCAGGTAAAAACTCGCCTTACCGCGATACTTCAGTTGAAGAAAACCTTGCGCGTTTTGAAAAAATGAACAATGGCGAGTTTGCAGAAGGTGAAGCTGTTCTGCGTGCCAAGATCGATATGGCATCTCCAAATGTGCATATGCGTGATCCTATTTTGTATCGTGTACTCCATTCAGAGCATCACCAAACAGGTGATAAATGGAAAATGTACCCAATGTACGATTATGCGCATCCATTATCCGATGCAATTGAAGGCATTACTCACTCATTATGTACTTTGGAATTTCAAGATCACCGTCCGTTTTATGACTGGGTGGTTGAAAAAGTTCATTCTGAAGCAGTACCACGTCAGTATGAATCTAGCCGTTTAAATATCGACTACACCATTACCTCTAAGCGTAAATTGCGTAAATTGGTTGAAGGTGGTTATGTCAATGGATGGGATGACCCACGTATGCCAACCGTTGTAGGTATGCGTCGTCGTGGTTTTACCCCTGAAGGCCTACGTGACTTCTGTAAGCGTGTTGGTGTTTCGAAGTCAGATGGTATTGTTGATGTTGCAATGCTTGAATACTGTATTCGTCAGTCTTTGGAAAATGTTGCGGCGCGTGGTATGGCGGTGTTGAACCCACTTAAAGTTACCCTCACCAACTTGCCTAACGATATGGATTTAACTCATTCACGTCATCCAAATGTAGACATGGGTGAGCGTGTGATTCCGTTAACCTCTGAAATTTACATTGACCGTAAAGACTTTGAAGAAGAACCACCAAAAGGCTTCAAGCGTTTAATTCCGGGTGGTGAAGTGCGTTTGCGTCATGCTTATGTCATTAAGTGTGATGAAGTAATTAAAGACGAAAACGGTGAAGTGGTTGAGTTGAAGTGTTCAATCGACCCTGAAACTTTGGGCAAAAATCCAGAAGGTCGTAAAGTTAAAGGGGTAATTCATTGGGTATCTGCGACCAAAGGTATTCCTGCTGAAGTGCGTATTTATGATCGCCTGTTTACAGAGTCGGACCCTGAAGTGGGTGAAGATTTCTTAGCGAACTTGAACCCTGATTCGTTGAAAATTGTACACGCGGTGATTGAGCCTGCATTGGCGCAAGCACAGCCTGAAGACCGTTTCCAATTTGAACGTGAAGGTTATTTTGTTGCAGATCAATACGACCATACAGCAGAAAAACCTGTGTTTAACCGTATTTTAGACTTAAAAGACAGCTTTAAGCCTAAATAAGCGCTGTTTACTTGATGTGGATAGATATAAGGCTCAACTTCGGTTGAGCCTTTTCGTAGCGAAACCAATAGGAATACACTGTGATCGTTCGAGATAAAACCAATAGCTTTGCATTACTTTTTGCTTGGCGCGGCACTATTTTACCGAAAGTGTTTCCGGCACTGATGGTCGGTGTTTTAATTTCCACTCTGTTGGTTTATCTAGCGACTCAACATTACGTGACTGCTCCTGCAGTGCCTGTCATTGGATTTACTGTATTTGGTGTGATTCTTTCGATTTTCTTAAGCTTTCGAAATACGGCGTGTTATTACCGCTGGTGGGAAGGGCGTAAGCTATGGGGCGCAATGATTGCCAACGCACGGCATATAATTCGTGATAGTTATGTCTTAAATGATACAGAGCGTACAGTTTTGATGTATCGCGTCATGTTATTCAGCCATTTGCTTCGAGATCGTTTACGGCAGCAAAGTCATACCTATGACCACTATCAAGCCAAAGTTCAACTGACAGCAGAGCAGTGGCAGGCATTGGCTACGCATATTAATCCACCGCAATATCTATTAGAGCTTACGCAGAAAGATCTGGCGGCGTTGTATAAGCGTGGTGAGATTAGCGATATTATTTACAGTATGTTGACCAAGCATACAGTGGCAATGGGCGATATTCACGCTGGTTGTGACCGTATTTCATCTACACCTCTGCCATTTTCTTATTCGGTTTTATTACACCGTGCCGTGTATTCTTTCTGTCTCATTTTACCTTTTAGTTTAAGTTCCAGTCTCGGTTTTTGGTCACCGGTGATCGTGGCCTTAATTGCCTATCTCTTATTGGGTTTAGATGCACTAAGTGCAGAGTTAGAAGAACCTTTCGGGCTTCAGGAAAATGACTTGCCTTTAGATGCTATTGTGCGGGGCATAGAGCGTGAAATGCTGAGTTCTTTAAATGAATCCTTGCCAGAACCAGTAAGTGCGCATAAAGCCAATTTAAGTTAAAGCCGTGAACAAATCCATAACAGAAAATGAGTGGATTGCCTGAGCCATAACAAATTTTCGATATGATTGGTTTGTTGAGATGTGCTATCACTAAGTTTAAAAGTGATAGGGGATATAACAATGACTACCGTGATCGAAACTCAGATGTTGATTCGGCGTTCTGTCAATATTGTGTTTAACGCTTTTGTTGATCCACTTATAACCACCAAGTTTTGGTTTAGTCAGTCTTCGGGCTATTTAGAAAAAGGCGCAATGGTCGATTGGACCTGGGATAAATACCAAATTACACACTCGACTCATGTCCTACAAGTCGTTGAAAATGAGTTGATCTGCATCGAATGGGGCACGCCTAAAACTAAAGTGGATTTTGTATTTGAAAAAATCGACAGCATGAATACCTATGTGATCATTCGAAATTATGACATTGAGTTACAAGGTAATGAGCTGATTCATTATGTGATGGATGCAACAGGTGGCTTTACTACAGTGCTAGATGGTGCCAAGGCATGGCTTGAATACGATATCCAGCTCAACTTGGTGGAAGATAAATTCCCGCCTTTTCAATTACGTTCACATCAGTGATCTTTTTTAGAGCGTTCTTCTTTAAACTCAAAATAGTTCCCAAGCTGTTGTTTGGCCTTATCACGTAATTTCTTTTTGATATAGAGCACCAAGGCAAAACAGGTCGTGGTCAGCGTTAATATCAGGCTGTTCATGAAACTCATCATAGAGCTGACATAACCAATGGTAGTGAGTCGGTTCATCATTTTGATGACTTGTGGGCTACTTTCAACACCCGTTATGGCCCACGTACACAAGTGTTCACAGTTATTGATAATAAGATGGTAATTGTTTTCATGCATGCGTGAGCGCATACGGCGAACTACTTTACGTCCTTTATATTTGGGGTCTTGGTACTGATTGACTGTAATTTTGCGTCCGTGGCTAAAGTTCTCGATGGAGGTGATTTCAATCGGGTGCTTTTTAAAAAGATGCGCAAAACCTGAATAATGAATCACACGTCCACGCCCCGCATATATGCCGTGATGCGTATAGCCAAAATGTTTGACTATAAGATGAGCCCCCAAGGGGTAGTGGACTTTTTGTTGTTGCATGCCTAATACGTGCTAATTCATTACAGTTGTCTTTTATCCGTATTTTAAAGCTTCTGCTGGGAATAATCGACTGTTTAGTAGGTTTCGGTTATTTGAGTTTACGATGATAGAAATAAAAGAGACCGATTGGAAAGGAGTATCTAGCTTACGTCTTTACATTAAAAAAGGATGCAAGCATCCCTTTTAAAGATAAGGCGATGTTTATTGATCCACTAGACCTAAAAGTGAGTTTTGGGTACTGCACATGCGTGTTGCTTCTTCAGTGTTCATCGCTTTCACATCTTCTTCAAATTTCTTTTTTTGTTCTTTGAGTTGTTCTTCCGGCAAACCCATCTGCTCGGCAAGTTTTTCCATTTTTTCCCAAGACTCCACACAGGCTTTTGGCATTTTGCTACATGCTGTTAAAGATAAAAGGGTAATACATGTGCTGACCATAAGTAATTTTTTCATTGCTTAAACCTCTAATTTTCAAACATTATTGATTTTTATATTGAGCCTGTAAGGTAACAAAAATTTAAGGCTTTGTATAATATTTAAACGTTCAAAGTGTACTGTGTTTCACATGCCGTGGTTTTTTTATAAGCAGAGTGACGTACAGGCATTTAAAAAAGGCACTTAGATCAATCTAAGTGCCTTTTTGATGAATATTCAGTGACTCTACTACTGTAGAGGTCGATGCTGAAGTTCATTTAACTCCTTACGGCCATAGCCACGAGAAGCTAATACTTTTTTAATCCCAACAATCACGTCTTCATCGGTCGCTGTTTTAAGCTTTTCGATGAGCTGTTCATTGGTTTTACAAGAGCAGTCATTTTCAACACAAGCAATTTGATTTTTATGCTCGTTTTGCTGTTCATTTGAAAACAGCTTTTGCCAAAAACTCATATAGACTTCATTTACAACCTAACATAGGGTGAAATATAACCAATCTGTAAAATAATGCAAGTCAGCGTGAGAGATAAAAGCAGCGATCGATGTCGAAAAATTCCGATTATAGCGCAAGGTATTAACGTTATTATGACAGTTGAAATGCTTGCATTTTATATAAGCTTATCTTTTTTCATGAAAATTAAAAAAGAAGCTCATTCAAGCTTCTTTTTTATACCGTTTAAGTTGCAACAAATTGTTTAAATTTTTTCCAGCAAAATTCCAGACTCGACATGGTGGGTATAGGGGAATTGGTCAAACAGAGCAAACTGTGAAATTTTATGGGTTTGGCTGAGTGTTTTTAAGTTGTCATGCAAGGTGTCAGGATTACATGAAATATAGATAATCCGTTCAAAACGCTGAATCAATTTTAAGGTTTCATCGTCAATACCCGCACGCGGTGGGTCAACAAACACCGTATTGAACTCATAGCTGCTCATATCGATATTTGCTTCTTGTAAGCGACGGAATTTGCGCTCGCCGTTATAGGCTTCTGTGAAGTCTTCTGCCGATAAACGCGCGACTTGAATATTATCGATGTGGTTTTGTTCGATATTCCACTGTGCTGCATACACTGAAGACTTAGCCAGTTCAGTGGCTAAAACACGGTTGAAGCGGGTGGAAAGCGGTAGGGTGAAGTTACCATTACCACAGTAAAGTTCTAACAAATCTTTATTTGATTGCTGTGCAGCATTGCAGGCCCATTCGAGCATTTTTTGGCAGACTTGCGCATTGGGCTGCGTAAAGCTGCTTTCAATTTGTTTGTACTGATATTTACGCTCAAAAACTTGAAGTTCTTCCACCACAAATTCATCGGTGAGTACCACTTTTTGACCACGGCTACGACCAATCAACTTAATATTTAATTTTTCTGAAAGTTGTTTGGCTAAAACCTGCCATTGTTCATCGAGTGGGCAGCGATAAATCAGCGAAACTAGCATTTCACCTTTTAAGGTCGCTAAGAAATGCACTTCAAATAAGCGTTTTGAGAGGAGATCATTGCTTTTTAATTCTGCCAATAAAATAGGCATGAGCTGATTAATACTGGCATCAGCGATTGGGAAGTCATCAATACGAATGACTTTTTTTTGATTGTCTTCATCGCGTTCAAACATGGCATAAAACATATCATCTTCGGTATGCCAAATACGGAATTCTGCACGCATGCGAAAGTTTTTTTCAGGAGATTGAAAAACTTCAAGCGAAGGTGGAGTGAATTCAGCAAATTGAGCTGTAATTCGTTCAATTTTGGCGTCAAGTTGTTGTTGATAAGAAGAAGTCATATGCAGTAAAAATCGCAAACATATTGAAAAAAGAGATGGTAACAAAGTTTGCCGAATTAGCCTAAAGATATTCAGCAAAAGCGTGGGGTTTATTCATGCTACAGATGGTTTGATGCTGTGCTACATCGGAAATTTTTGAGTAGATTAAGTCAAACCGAGTCGCATAAAAAATGCCAAGTAAACAGACCAGGAGATGTTGACTTGGCAATAGAGGAAACATAGTAATAAACCTGCAGTCCCGATGAGGACTACAGGTTTAAATTGGGCTTAGTTCAAAGTCATGAGACTTGCATTACCACCAGCAGCTGCAGTGTTAACACTAATAGCGCGCTCAATCACAAAACGTTCTAAAGGAATGGCTGTTTGTGATGGGCTAAGATGAGTAATACCCACAATCGCACCTTGACGCTCAGCAATCTGCTGTTGCAACGCTAAAAGCTGCGCCGTTGTACCATGGTGCAATACCGCATCAAAAACATCAGTTTTGATGTCTTTGATAACATGGAAGGCTTGAGCCAATGCTTTAGGCATACTTGGCATGTGTTTTAACACAAAGCTGTTATCTGCAAGCACTGCTGGACGGCTACCAACTGCAAAAATCGCATTCAACTGTTGTAGTTGATCCGCTTCTTGTTCTGCTAATGACAACACTGCATGACGCGGAATCACCATGTATTGGTTGCTTTCACCTGTCGGACCTTGCAGCTCGTAATGATGGCCTGAACAGAAGTTCTCAATTTTTGCCAATTTTACAGCTGGGAAGGTTTTAGCTGCCCATTCAATGAACAATGTGGAGTTGCTGAACTCAACTTGAGGGTTTAAATCAGCACCTGTTGCAAATGGCTTATTCAACTTTTTCGCAGAACAGTTTTGCATTAGGCGATATAGATAAATTGGACCACCCGCTTTAGGGCCTGTACCTGATAAACCTTCGCCACCAAAAGGTTGTACACCGACTACTGCACCCACGATGTTACGGTTGATGTAGAGGTTACCTACTTCAGCATGGGTCATTACAGTTTGAATGGTTTCATCAATACGGGTATGTAGACCCATCGTCAGGCCATAGCCTTTGCTATTGATGTGCTCAAGTAATTGTTTGAGTGAACCTTGGTTAAAGCGAATCACGTGAAGCACAGGACCAAACACTTCGCGCTCTAAATCATTGAGATTTGGCAACTCAATTAGTGTTGGTGTAATGAACGTGCCTGCATTTATCTCAGTGTCTTGAGCATCATTACGCATCAACTGATGTACGCGATGACCTTTTTGGCGCATCTTGTCGATGTGCTTTTGAATATTTTCTTGCGCTTCAGCATCAATCACAGGACCAATATCTGTTTTAAGTAGATATGGGTTGCCCACTTGAAGTTGCTGCATTGCACCTTTAAGCATTTGAATCACAGCATCGGCATTGTCTTCTTGTACACACAGTACGCGAAGAGCAGAACAACGTTGACCTGCGCTGTCATAAGCTGAGCTGACGACATCAAGTACAACTTGCTCAGTCAGTGCTGATGAGTCAACGATCATGGCATTTTGACCGCCTGTTTCAGCAATCAGTGGAATGCTTTCACCATTTTTGCTTAGACGCTTCGCCACAGTTTTTTGCAAAATCTTGGCAACTTCAGTTGAACCTGTGAACATGATGCCTTGAACTTGCTCGGCTGCACTGAGTTGTGCACCCACAGTTTCACCGCGACCCGGCATCAGCTGTACAGCAGCTTGAGGCACACCCGCTTGCCATAAGATTTGAATTGCTTGCGCTGCGATCAATGGCGTTTGTTCAGCTGGTTTAGCAATCACTGTATTACCCGCAACCAACGCAGCAGCAACCTGACCTGTGAAGATGGCCAATGGGAAGTTCCATGGGCTAATGCATAGCATAGTGCCTAAAGGCTCAACTTCTGCGTTTGCATCTAGATCAATCATTTGCGTTGCGTAGTAGCGTAAGAAATCTACAGCTTCACGAACTTCTGCAATGGCATTGGCATACGTTTTACCACTTTCACGACAAAGTAAAACCATCAGTTCTTCTAAGCGAGCTTCCATTAAGTCAGCAGCGCGAAGTAGGTAACTCGCACGGGTGTCTTTAGCCGTACGTGCCCAAATATCTTGAACAGCCTGCGCATTGTTTAATGCTTGCTCAACTTGTTCGGTTGTTGCTTCTTGTACATAACCCACAACATCTGTGTGACGTGCTGGGTTGATAATGCTTTGCGGAGCAACGGCGTCATTGGTCTGAATGTGCTCACCCATTGGTGCAGCAGACCATTGATGCTTAGCAAACTGTTGAGCTGTTTGGTTCAACTGAGCTAATTCAGAGTCATTTGCAAGATCTAAACCTTTAGAGTTTGCACGCAGTTGGCCATAAAGCTCAGCAGGAAGTGGAATCGAAAGGTGTTTTTGACCCACGATATTTTCACGTTTTGCACTGCTTAAAATGGTTTGAGTTGGATTTTCAATCAAATCATCAATCGCGAGTGACTTGTCTGCAATACGGTTTACAAAAGAGGTGTTTGCACCATTTTCAAGTAAACGACGTACAAGATAAGCCAATAGTGTTTCATGGTTACCGACAGGCGCATAAATACGGCACGGTACACCTAGTTTTTTATCTAGTTTTTCGCCGACTACTTGTTCATACAGTGGCTCGCCCATGCCGTGTAAGCATTGGAACTCATACTGACCCACATAGTATTTCTCTGGGTTAGCCATTTCATAAATAGTTGCCAAGGTTTGCGCATTGTGTGTTGCAAACTGTGGGTAGATTTGTTCTGGTGCAGCCAATAATTTCTTCGCACAAGCGATATACGACAAGTCTGTATGTACTTTACGGGTAAATACAGGGTAGTCAGTCATCCCTTCAATTTGTGCTTTCTTAATTTCGCTGTCCCAGTACGCGCCTTTCACTAAACGGATCATTAAGCGTTTTTCGCTACGTTTAGCCAAGTCTACGATGTAGTCAACCACGTAGAAACAACGTTTTTGATACGCTTGGATAACGAAACCAATGCCTTTCCAGTCTTTGAGTTCTGGTTCAAAGCATAGGCGTTCAAGCATTTCTAAAGAAATCTCTAAACGCTCAGATTCTTCTGCATCGATATTTAAACCGATGTTGTAACCGCGCGCTAATTTAGCAAGCGTAAAGACTTTGCCGTACAACTCTTCATGCATACGTGCAACTTGTGCGCGTTGGTAACGAGGGTGTAGAGCAGATAATTTAATTGAAATACCTGGGCCGTCATAAACATCTTTGTCTTTTGACGCCTGACCAATGGCATGAATGGCATCGGTATAGTCTTTCATATAACGATCAGCATCATGATCGGTCAGTGCTGCTTCACCCAGCATGTCGTATGAATAGCGGAAGCCTTTTTCTTCAAGACGTTCAGCGTGTTGTAATGCTTCAGCAATGGTCTCGCCAGTCACAAACTGTTCGCCCATCATACGCATAGCTACATCAACTGCTTTACGGATGATGCCACGACCACTACGTGCCAATAAGCCTGTTAAAGTGCCTGATAAGCTATTTTGCTTTGGCGTTTCCATCAGTTTGCCAGTCAACATGAGGCCCCATGCAGCCGCATTGACAAACATCAGGTTACTTTGACCAACGTGTTCTTTCCAGTTGCCTTGGTTGATTTTGTCTTTAATCAATAGGTCACGTGTCGCCATGTCTGGAATACGAAGCAATGCTTCAGCTAAACACATCAGCGCAATGCCTTCTTGAGAAGACAGTGCAAATTCTTGTAAGAGACCCTGTACAATGCCTGCTTTACCGCTGCCGCTTTTACGTTCACGTAAAGTATGAGCCAAATCAAACGCAAGTTCATGAATGCGTTGATTCATCTCGTCAGAGATTTTGCTGTGGTCTAATAAGTTTTGAACACAGTCAGTTTCGGCACGTCGCCAAGCGGTATTGATTTCAACTTCAAGCTCACTTTTTTCTTTGAATTCGGTAATATATTCAAATTGAGTTTGAGCGTCGTTGAAATGCGTATTGCTTTCCATCATATTCATGCCTACATCCTGTGCATACAATAATGTGTTGAGAGATCTATAGTAATTAATTTATGATTACAGAAAGAATGCCGAATAACTCACTATAATTTGTATGCTATTTAGAGATTAATTCAGATGACGAGCCCAATTTTTAGCTTGGACCGAACAGATATCAAAATATTAGATATTCTTCAAAGAGATGGAAAAATATCGAATATTAAACTTGCCGAAGAAGTGAACTTATCAGCGACGGCTGCTTTGGCTCGAGTACAGAAATTAACCAAGGAAGGTTTTATTCTGAGTTATGAAGCACGCTTAAATCCAAACATGCTCAATGCCAGTTTTGTGGTTTTTGTGGAGATCCTTTTGGATAAAACCACGCCACATGTCTTGGAAGATTTTCGCCATGCCGTGCTACAGCATGATGAAATTGTGGAATGTCATATGACCAGTGGGGGTTTTGATTTTGTGGTGAAAATTCGCTGTGCCAGTATGGATGAGTTCCGAAAAATCTCAGGTCAAGTCTTGTGGCAACTGCCGGGCGTTAAAGAAACGCGCAGTTATCCCGTGATGGAAGTCATCAAAGAAAGCTCACGTATTCAACTTAAATACAAACCATTGTCGAAATAATTGAGTGCATGAGATACAAAAAAGGGGCTTAAAAGCCCCTTTTTTGTTGGTCTACACGTTCAATTAACGTTGTGTAGATTCTTCTTTCATTTCAGCCATTGCTTGTTTGTACATGCTGTCTGCTTGTTCAAAGCGTTGTACTACTTCAGCTTCAGGGGCTTTACCCATTAAGCTCACAACTACAATGCTGATCCAAGAGAAGATGAAGCCTGGAATAATTTCATATAGACCTAAGTGTCCTAATGCATTTTTCCACACAATCACGGTTACCGCACCAACAATAATACCTGCAATAGCACCATTCAAAGTCATGCGCTTCCAGAACAAAGACAAGATAATCAGTGGACCAAATGCCGCACCAAAACCTGCCCATGCATAAGCTACAAGGCCTAGAACTTTACTGTCAGGGTTGCTTGCTAAACAAATTGCAAGAACAGCAACAGCAATAACCATGAAGCGACCCACCCAAACCAATTCTTTTTGAGAAGCGGTTTTACGGATGAAGGCTTTGTACATGTCTTCTGTCAATGTTGTAGAGCAAACCAATAGCTGACAGCTTAATGTACTCATCACCGCAGCTAAAATTGCAGCTAAAATGATACCCGCAATCCAAGGGTTGAATAAGAGTTTAGTCAGTTCCATGAACACAGTTTCAGGGTTTTGAGAAACCACAGCCGCCAGTTCAGGGTGTTGTTGGAAGTACGCGATGGCAATAAAACCAGCACCTACCGCACCACCTAGACATAAAATCATCCATGTCATACCAATGCGACGCGCAGCAGGAATCGTTTTCACAGAATCCGCAGCCATGAAGCGCACTAAAATGTGTGGCTGACCAAAATAGCCTAAGCCCCATGCCAATGATGACAGGATGGCAACAGTGCTGAGTTCAGAAACAATATGCATCGCTTGTGGGCGAGCCGTTTCAAGTAAGACTGTGAACTGTGCAGCATTACCATCAATCGCAAGGTAAGTCATGATTGGGGTAAGCAGCAGAGCAAAAATCATTAGACCTGCTTGGAAGGTGTCTGTCCAGCTAATTGCAAGGAAGCCGCCGATACACACATAACTGATGGTTGCAATTGCGCTAATCCACAGTGCAGTGGTGTAGTTCCAACCAAAGATACTTTCAAATAGACGTGCGCCTGCGACCATACCTGAAGCACAGTAAATGGCGAAGAATACTAAAATAACGACAGCTGAGATCATACGTAAGATACGTTTGCGATCTGCGAAACGACCTGTGAAATAATCAGGCAGGGTGAGGGCATTGTTTTGGACTTCAGTATGTACACGTAAACGTCCTGCAACCAATAACCAGTTGAGCCATGCACCAATGATCAGGCCTACAGCAATCCACGCTTCAGACAAACCAGACAAATAAATTGCGCCCGGTAAGCCCATCAGTAACCAGCCACTCATGTCTGATGCACCTGCAGAAAGTGCAGTAACCACACTTCCTAAACTACGACCACCTAAGATGTAATCATCAAAGTTGTTTGTGGACTTGTATGCATACAAACCGATGCCAACCATGGCAATGATATAAACTAAAAATGTGACGAGGGTGGGGTTAATTTGACTCATAGGCATTCCTTGGCAAAATCCGACTTGGGAGATTTTTTAATCGCTTTGTTTGAGACGGCGATTCAAGCATAAAAATAAAATTACACTCTGTAACAGTTGTGAGGTGTTTCTGTATATTTTGTGTAATTATTAATTGTTTTTTAAAATTAAACAATAAGTTGTTGAAAATATGCTGTTTATTGATCATTTATTATTCTTTTTTATAGGGTGGATGAAATTCTAAGCTTTTATTTCGTAAAATCAGCAGGCTAGTTATAATTTTTGATTTTTTATTGCTTACGAAAAATTACATTACCTACAAAATAGGCAAATTTACATATAAGGTGTTTCATTTATGAAATGTATTTACAGTCATGAAATAGGTGAAAAAGACGAATATTTCACTATTTAACTAACTTTCTTAGGGCATTCATACTTTGAGTGCATTGGAAAACTTTTAAATTTCTAATTAGAAAATAGGAATTCAATGGCATTTTCTGCATGCTTTGGCGTAAGTAAAAATAGAGTCAGCATAAATTAACTGCACATTTGGCAAAAATCTCTCCTGAAATTGTGCAGGCCATTGCGGTGGCATATGAGTAATTGATCCAACCACCTGAAAGTTGGTTATACGCTTTTCCCTTGCATCTAACCATAGATGCCTATCAAGGTGGAGTGGGCACTTCAATTAAATGGATAGCAACGAAGTGCTGGCCAATCTTGCATTAAAGCATCTATTCCATTCTTAAGGTAAATACGAGGTTATTCATCCAAATGACCTTGTTAATAAATCTCAATCGACCAATGATGTTTATCCAACGCCGCTGCGTTTAGCAATTTATTAATGGTATTGCAGCCTTAAATACCAAATATATTCAAGCCAATGAACAAGTATGCTTGGATGTAGTCATGGCTAGTATTAGTATTGTGACCTTGTTTGATCGAATTTTAGGTCGCGAAATGTGATGAACTGGGTAAACAGTGTATTGCGGAAAATAAAAAAATCAGTAAGCGGTATTGGGGCAAGGGTTACTTACTCGGGAACCGTTAGGTCACATTTTTTTTTATTTGAAAATTTGGTTACTGAGGTGACGCCGACGGTTGTACCTTTAGCCTAAGAGCTAAGACATTTATAACTATATATAGGTATAAAAGTAGTCAATGCGCTGCTTTTATACTTTTAAGCCAATCCGTGCTAACAAAAGGTAGCAGTTAGAACTACAATAAGCTTGAGTGAAGAACCATGATTAGATGTCTATGCTGAGTAAATTAAGCCAATTATTTAAATTAAAGAAAGATGCGCCAGAACAACTTTTTTTGCAGCAGCATCAGATTGAATATGATGATGAAAAAGGCTTTATCATTGAAGGTATTGTGCTAAATGCCATACATGCTGAACGTTTGGTCTATTTTTCAAATCGTAGAATTAGTCAGTTTGATGACCTTAATGCACTTTTTTATAGTGCTATGTTAATCAATGAAAAGATCGACTTGGAAATTGCCAATGAGCGATTTGTTGTACGTTTAGGCAATAATCTAGAAAACTTAACCGAGTTAAAGCGAATGATTAAGCTACTCAATGACTATTATTACCAGTTTATACGTGATAAAAAATAAGTCTTTTAAAAACCATAAATTTGAGTTTTAAAAAGGACTTAGCGCTAGATTGATGTTGTTCTTGTCGTGAAAAATAACATGCAATGAGAGGACATCATGCTAGTATATGACGCATGTTTTTAAACGCTAAAGCCATGTCCATGTTCCAAGAAAAAATCTCCCAACTGAATGTGCAACAACTAAAAGCAGGCGAAAAACGTTGGCTGGGAAATTTGCTCGGCTCTTCAGCTGCATTATTCATTCAAACGTTAAGTACACAAAATAAAAAGCTCTTTGTGGTTGTGGCAAAAAATAATCAACACTTAGCACAACTCGAAAGTGAATTTGAATTTTACGGTATTCGACCGACCATTTTTCCAGACTGGGAAATTCTGCCTTATGATCGTTTATCTCCTCATCAAGATATTGTATCTGAGCGTCTCGCAATTTTATCCAATATGCCGCAAACAGGTGTCTTACTGATTTCGGCTTCGACCTTGGCGCAGCGTGTAGCGCCGACTTCGTGGGTGTTGGGAGAACACTTTGATATTCACGTTGGTCAAAAGTTTGAATTGGAACAGCAAAAGAAGCGTTTGATTCAAGCAGGCTATCATTTGGTCGACACAGTATATGACCATGGTGAATTTGCGGTTCGGGGTAGCATTATGGATATCTATGCCTCAGGTCAAGCCGCACCAATTCGCATAGACTTATTTGATGATGAAATTGAAACCCTTAAATTTTTTGATCCTGAAACACAGCGCACTACGCAAAACTTACAACAATTTTCCGTATTACCGGCTAAAGAGTTTCCGCTGAAAGAGGCACGCAGCATATTTCGTGATCGCTATGCAGAAATGTTTCCGACGGCAAATCCAAAGAAAAATCCAATTTATCAGGATGTGTTAGAAGGGATTGCATCACCAGGGATTGAGTTCTATTTCCCACTATTTTTCAGTGCAGCGCAGATGGAAACCCAAAGTACACTGCTTTCGTATTTACCAAGTCATTCAATTGTCATTACAGATAAGCAGGTTGATGATGGTTTAGATAGTTTTTGGAAAGAAATCGATCGCCGTTATGAAGACCGCCGCCATAATGTTGACCAGCCAATTTTAGCCCCTAACCATCTTTTTATTTCGACCAATCAAGTTTTAGAACAACTCAATACCTTTCCCCGCATTATTGCCTCAGTCGAGGCTTTTGATCTAAAAGCAGGTGTGATCAATTTAAACACTGAACTTCCACCACGTTTAGCGGTCGATCCTAAAAATGAAAAGCCCTTTCATGCGGTTAAACAGTATATTGATGCTGCTAGCCATCCGGTATTACTGGTTGCTGAAAGCGCGGGGCGTCGTGAAACTTTAAAAGATGCATTGCGTGCCACATTGGGGGAGATTCCTAATGTCGAGAATTTTGCTGAATTTCAAAAATCCTTACATGCCATTGCAATTACCAGTGCGCCATTAGAGCGTGGCTTGGTATTAAAAGACAGCATTAGCATCATTTCTGAAAATCAGTTGTATGAGCATCGCGTTGTACAGCGTCGTCGTAAACGTCAGCAAGAGGTTTCCGAAGAGTTTCTGATCCGCAGTTTGACTGAACTGAGTATGGGCGCGCCAGTGGTGCACATCGACTATGGTGTGGGGCGTTATGCGGGCTTAGTTACTTTAAGCATTGACGATCAAGACTACGAGTTCTTGCAGCTCGATTACGCCGATGCAGCCAAAGTTTATGTTCCTGTCACCAATTTACATTTGATCAGCCGTTATAGTGGTGGTGACCCAGACTTGGCACCCTTGCATAAGCTGGGTACTGATGCTTGGAGCAAAGCAAAGCGTAAAGCATTGGAGCAGATCCATGATGTAGCAGCGGAGTTATTGCATATCCAAGCCCGTCGTCAAGCCAAACCAGGTTTTGGTTTTGAGTTAGATCAAGGTCAATATATGCAGTTTGCTAGTGGCTTTGCCTATGAAGAAACACTCGATCAAGCTAATGCGATTGAGGCAACTTTGTATGATATGCAACTGGCTAAACCGATGGATCGCTTGGTCTGTGGAGATGTGGGCTTTGGTAAAACCGAAGTTGCGATGCGCGCAGCATTTTTAGCGGTACAGAACAACAAACAAGTGGCTGTTTTGGTGCCGACGACTTTGCTGGCTCAACAGCATTATGAGTCGTTTAAAGACCGTTTTGCAGACTGGCCTATTCGCATCGAAGTTTTATCACGTTTTGGCAGCAGTAAATCACATACCAAAACGATTGAAGACTTAGCCGAGGGTAAAGTTGATATTGTGATTGGTACGCATAAAATTCTACAAGAAAG
Source organism: Acinetobacter sp. AB03 (assembly GCF_058107045.1). NCBI lineage: Bacteria > Pseudomonadati > Pseudomonadota > Gammaproteobacteria > Moraxellales > Moraxellaceae > Acinetobacter > Acinetobacter sp. AB03. Next base: position 1,521,632 of record NZ_JBUEBA010000002.1, read on the forward strand.
TGTTCAGTTTAAAGACTTGGGCCTGATGATTGTGGATGAAGAACACCGCTTCGGTGTACGTGATAAAGAGCGGATTAAAGCGATGCGTGCAGATGTGGACATGTTGACTCTGACTGCAACTCCAATTCCACGGACTTTAAATATGGCCTTTAGTGGCATGCGCGATCTATCCATTATTGCCACACCACCTGCACGACGTTTAGCGGTAAAAACGTTTGTGCAAGAACATACGGGTGATTCAGTTAAAGAAGCCATCTTGCGTGAGTTACTGCGTGGTGGACAAGTTTATTTCCTGCATAATGAAGTAGAAACCATTGAGCGTGCAGCGGAGAGTCTTCGAGAGTTGGTCCCTGAGGCGCGTGTGGCTGTTGCACATGGTCAAATGCGTGAACGCGAGTTAGAACAAGTCATGCAGCAGTTCTACCATAAAGAATATAACGTGCTGGTCTGTTCAACTATTATTGAAACAGGGATTGATGTTCCGAATGCTAATACCATTTTAATTGAACGGGCAGATAAGCTGGGTTTAGCGCAGTTGCATCAACTGCGTGGGCGTGTAGGGCGCTCGCATCACCAAGCCTATGCCTATCTGTTAGTGCCATCCATCAAAGGGTTGAAAGGCGATGCCGAAAAACGTCTGGATGCGATTCAGCGGGCATCGACATTAGGCGCGGGCTTTATGTTAGCGACGGAGGACTTAGAAATTCGAGGAGCGGGTGAGTTACTCGGCGAGCAACAAAGTGGATCCATGCAAGCCATTGGCTATAGCTTGTATATGGAGATGCTTGAAAAGGCGACCAAAGCCATTCAAAAGGGCAAAACCCCAAACTTCGATGCGCCACTCTCACTGACCGCAGAAATCAATTTACATATGCCAGCCTTGATTCCAGATGAATATCTAGGAGATGTCCATCAGCGTTTATTGTTCTATAAGCGCATTAGTAATACGGACAGTCAGGAAAAGCTCGATAACATTCGTATGGAGTTGATTGACCGTTTTGGGATACCGCCACAACCTGTGAAGCAGCTTTTTGCTGTGCATCAGATGCGTTTGAAAGCAGAAACACTGGGCATTACCAAAGTGGATATTGCTGCTAATGGGGGGGTGATTGAATTCTCACCTGATACTCCTGTTCAGGCGATTAGTATTATTCAGATGATGCAAAAACACCCGACCTTTTTTAGGATGGAGGGTGGCCAGCGCTTAAAGGTCATGGTGATGCTAGAGGACTATGAAAAACGAATTCAATTTATCAATGACTTATTGGAAAGTTTATTGAAAGAATTGCATTAAAATTTAGCTCTAATTTGCTGTGATTTCATACAGATATCAGGTCTTTTTTGCGGACTTGCGCTATAAAAAGAAAGACTTGATTTTTTGATGAAATTTATTAAAGTAATAAATGTGATGTGGTTCAAAGTAAAACGTAGTTTATTTGTGTTGAAACACATTGCTTGCAATATTCACCTCTGATTGGATGTGATAGTATTAGCCATTATTCTAATTTGCATCATTTATAAAGATATGTTTAGTTTGCATCCACAACTTGCTCAAGATACGTTTTTTGTAGGCGACTTTCCACTTTCAACATGTCGCTTAATGAATGATATGCAATTTCCGTGGCTAATTTTAATTCCACGCGTGCCAGGCATCACTGAGTTATATGAGCTCAGTCAAGCCGACCAAGAACAGTTTTTACGTGAGTCAAGCTGGTTATCAAGCCAATTGGCTCGTGTATTCCGTGCTGACAAAATGAATGTTGCTGCTTTAGGTAACATGGTTCCGCAGCTCCATTTTCACCATGTTGTACGTTATCAAAACGACGTCGCATGGCCAAAACCAGTTTGGGGTACACCCGCTGTTCCTTATAGCAATGAAGTGCTTGCGCATATGCGTCAAACTTTAATGCTTGCACTACGTGGTCAAGGTGATATGCCATTCGATTGGCGTATGGACTAATACACGTGAGAAATCAAATCAGGGATGATTTGATCGTGAGCATAATGGGGAACGAGCAGTGCCATTAGACGATTGGTTATCTAAAGAGCCCAAACAATTTGAGTATTTCCATCGTGCGATGGGATATGGCATGCTGTCTTTAATAACCATCGTCTATCATTATACGATGGCAGATACTCAATATCAGATTTACGTGCCGCTGCTGTTGCTCATTGTATTATTGATCACCCCCCCATTTTCAAGGTGGTTAGGTTATCGCTTCAATAATAAGATGCGACGCGGTGTAATGTTTGTTATTGATATTGTCATTACTGCGATCATTTTAGCCGCTGTACATCTCAGTATCGTACTCACATTTTTAACCATTTTTGCTATGCTTTACACGGCTATTAGCAATAAAATTTCTTTTTTGATGGTGTCTTTGGCCAGCCTGATTGGGGTGGTTGTCTTTTATATCTCAATTATCTTTGTCTTCGGTTTTGGTGAGTATTTCGAGGCTACCAGTACCGAACTGATCGTATTGGGTTTTTTGTGCCTCACCACTTATTTTGGCGTGGGTAGCTATTATCAGCGCAACCAAATGCAAGACATATACCGCCGCAAAAATCACTATTTTGATCAGATGAACCGTTATATGGAGTTTGCCAATCAACTGAGTCGCTATGCACCAGTTCAGTTGTGGCAATCGATTATGAAGGGTGAGTCTGAAGCGAAAATTGAATACAAGCGTAAGAAACTGACAGTTTTCTTTTCAGATATTCAGGGCTTTACAGAGCTTTCTGAAAGCTTAATTCCGGATGATTTAGCATTCCTACTCAATGATTATTTAAAACACATGACCGAGATTGCGAAGCAATATGAAGGTACTGTTGATAAATTCATGGGGGATGCAATTTTAGTGTTCTTTGGTGACCCTAATTCTGAAGGTGTAGAGCGAGATGCTCAAAACTGTTTGGAAATGGCCATGGCGATGCGTCAGCAAATGAAAATTCTGCGCGAGCGTTGGGTGAAAATGGGTTATCCGCCATTGCATATTCGTATGGGGATTTCTACAGGGTATTGCCACGTAGGGAATTATGGTGCATCGCACCGTATGGCTTATACCATTGTTGGTCGTGATGCAAACCTTGCTGCACGTTTACAAAGTGCAGCACAAGTGGATGAAATCTTAATTTCGGACGATACACATAATTTAGTAAAAAATGATTATCTTTGTGCACCGAAAGCGCCAATTTTCCTTAAGGGGATTAAAGGTGCTGTGAAGACGTGGCAAGTCGTTGAAAAATATACTTCGCAAAAATCAGATTATCAACGCTGGTTTGATTATGAATATAAAGGATTTCATTTACTGCTGAACTTAGATGAAGTACAGAATTTTGAATATCCGCAGCTAATTCAAGTCTTAGAAAAAATGATTCAACGCATTCAAACCCAACAGAAGATGACCAACTCGCAAGGTATCGTCAAACTCAATCTTGAAGATGAAGTAATAGAGCCTGTTCAAAAAAATGAATATCATTAACTTGATGGCGTGAGATACAAAGCGAGAGGCGTAAAAAAGCCACTACAATGAGTGGCTTTTTTTACACTTTGAAAATTAGTGATTTTCAGATGCGTGGTTAATTGTGTATTTAGGAATTTCAACCTCTAAGTCTTCATCCACTAACTTCACTTGGCAAGACAAGCGAGAGTCGGGTTCTAAGCCCCAAGCACGATCCAGTAGATCGGCTTCAACATCATTCATTTCTTCTAAGCTGTCGAAGCCTTTACGTACTACAACGTGACAGGTTGTACATGCAGCGGACATATCGCACGCATGTTCAATCTTGATCCCATTTTTCAGTAAGCTTTCACATAGATTCGCATTCTGTTCAACTTCAAACTCAGCACCTTCTGGGCAGATTTGCGCATGTGGGAGAACTTTAATACGTGGCATAGTCTTTACCTATAAATTAGTTTGAGTTTGACCAGTCGTCGAGTTTTGTGCCTTTCAGCGCTGCATCGATATGCTGATTCATACGTGCTGCTGCAAAAGCATCACTGTGTATTTTAAGCTGTTCAACAGCAGATTCAATTGCTTTGATTTCTGTTGTTTCAAGTGTTGCTTCTAATGACGTTTTGGCCGCATTTAATGCAACTTGTTGTTCATTCGTGAGCAGGTGAGCATCCACTTTCAAGGCTTGCTCTAAAGCTTCGAGTTCACGTTTTGCTTCAACTTTGGTTTCTTGTAAGTGACGAAGATTTTTATCTTCTTCAGCAAACTTATAACCATCAAGCAGTAAGCGTTCCATGTCGCTATCAGCCAAACCATATGATGGTTTGATGTCAATTTGTGCATGTACGCCAGAGGTTGTTTCTTTAGCTGAAACCGTCAGTAGGCCATCGGCATCCACTTGGAAGGTCACTTCAATACGCGCTTGACCCGCAGTCATTGGTGGAATACCGCGAAGGACAAAACGACCTAAGCTACGGCAATGCTCAACCAAATCACGCTCACCTTGAACCACATGAATCAACATCGCTGTTTGGCCATCTTGGTAGGTGGTGAACTCTTGACGACGTGCGACTGGAATTGCGGTATTACGTGAAATAAGACGCTCAACCAAGCCGCCCATGGTTTCTAGACCTAGGGAAAGCGGAGTTACATCAAGCAGTAATGCGCCATCGGCTGTGTTTCCAATCAACTGATTGGCTGTAATTGATGCACCAATAGCAACAACTTCGTCTGGGTTAATGGTACACAATGGCTCTTGAGCAAATACATCGCGTACAGCGTTTTGTACAGCATAAGAGCGAGTTGAACCACCGACCAAAACCACGTTTTGAATGTCGCTGAGTTCAAGCTTCGCATCGCGGAGGACGCGTTTGCACACACTAATCGTTTTATCTAAAGCAACTTTGATAATGCTTTCAAATGTTGCACGATCAAGCGTTAAGCTCTGCTCTAGGACTTGTAAATGAACGCTTTCTGCGTCGGTTAAAGCTTCTTTGGCTTTACGTGCAGCAACTAAAACGTGTGCATATTCAGTGTCATCAAACTGCTCAATGTTGAGTTCTTTTTTTGACCATTTTACGATTAAGCGGTCGAGATCATCGCCACCTAATGCGGTATGGCCACCCGTCGCTAGCACTTCAAACACGCCTTGTGAAAAGCGTAAAATTGAAACGTCAAAGGTACCGCCACCCAAGTCATAAATCACATAGTTGTGATCATGCGCAAGATTGGTTTCTTGGTCGAGACCATATGCAACCGCAGCAGCAGTAGGCTCATTTAAAAGACGCAATACGTTTAAACCCGCAAGTTGTGCGGCATCACGTGTCGCTTGACGCTGAGCCTCATCGAAGTATGCAGGAACAGTAATCACTGCACCATTGACTTCATTTTTTAAGCTCGCTTCAGCACGATCTTTCAGTTGCTTTAAAATTTCAGCGGACACTTCGACAGGGGTTTTACGGCCCTGAGCGGTTTCAAAAGCAGGCATTTGATTATCTTCACCCACCAAAGTGTAGGGGTGTTGAAACTTAATGTCGGCTTTAGAGCGTCCCATAAAACGTTTGACTGAAACGATGGTGTTTTTAGGATCGGCAGTCAAAAATGGTTTTGCTTCGTCGCCATATTGGGTTTGGTTTACACCATAATGCGCGATCGATGGGAGTAAGACACGACCTTGTTCATCATGCAAAACTTTTGCCTTGCCTGAAAGTACGGTTGCAACTAGAGAGTGAGTTGTACCTAAGTCGATACCAATGGCAATACGGTGTTCATGTGGCGCACTTGATTGACCAGGTTCTGCAATTTGCAAGAGAGCCATGTGTTACATCCTTTGAGCGTCAAAAATTAAAAATAAGTTAAAATTCATCATCTAAATCAAAGCTATCGTCATCTTCAAAACGATCTTCAGCTTTATCTATGTCATGCATGACTTTTACAAAGAAGCGAAGTTTGCGGACATCATCACGTGCCTCAGCCCAATCTTCCTCTTCAAAATCAATTTTGAATTCGCGGACTAAACCATCAATCCATTGTTGAACGTCTAATTTGAGTGATTGTAATTCATCTGCTGAACGTGCATCATCAAGTTGTTCACGGATTTCTAAGGCAGACTGGAGAAATTCAAAATCATTGATGGATTGATCAAGATGATAATCTTGTTTTTTTAATCCTAATAAATATCCTGCACGGCTATCAACCTGAGATAAAACTTTAAATGCTTGATTGATCTCACTTGATTTTATGAGGGCTTGATCTTTATCGAGAGCTTTATCTGGGTGATATTGTTGCTGCAACTTTAAAAATTCTGATTTTAAGGTTGCTAAATCAATATCGAGTGCTACTGGGAGGTTAAACAACTCAAAATGATTCATAGGAGAGGGATTCCGCGCTAAATTGGGGGTCATTGCGAAAGCAAAAACACTCTATGTAAATGCAATTAAAACAGTGTGATACACACTGTTTTAATGTTGAAAAGCAAGTTAATGAACTGTTATACGGTGAAAGATTCACCACAGCCACATTCGCCTTTTTTGTTTGGGTTGTTAAACTCAAAGCCTTCGTTTAAACCATTTTTTACGTAGTCCATCTCCATACCATCGAGATAAACCAAGCTTTTTGGGTCTACAAATACTTTCACCCCAAACTGCTCAAAGGTGGTGTCATGTGCATCAATTGAATCGACAAATTCAAGCACATAAGCCAAACCAGAACAGCCTGAAGTTTTCACGCCAACGCGAATACCTTCACCCTTACCGCGATTTTTTAAATAATTGCTGATATGAGTTGCAGCATTTTCAGTTAAGTTGATCATGAAAACTCCCTAATCTTTCTTTAAAATGCGAAGCAATTAAGCTTTAGATTTTTTGCTGCGGTAGTCTTCAACAGCAGCTTTAATAGCATCTTCAGCCAGTACAGAACAGTGTACTTTTACTGGAGGAAGAGCAAGTTCAGTTGCGATATCAATGTTTTTGATCGCTTGAGCTTGATCTAAAGTTTTGCCTTTTAGCCATTCAGTCACTAAAGAGCTTGATGCAATAGCAGAGCCACAACCATAAGTTTTGAAACGTGCTTCTTCAATCACACCGTTGTCATCTACTTGAATCTGTAAACGCATAACGTCGCCACATGCAGGTGCTCCGACCATACCTGTACCTACGTTTTCAGCATTTTTGTCTAATACACCTACATTACGAGGGTTTTCGTAATGGTCAATTACTTTTTCGCTATAAGCCATGATGCGTCTCCAAACCTCGGGGTCAGCGTTAATATTAAATATGGGGTCAAAACTTGATTTTTCAATGAAGCCATCCAGTATGTGAATGACTTCAAAGGGAAAAATTAGTGTTCAGCCCACTCAACTGTAGAAAGGTCGATACCGTCTTTGTACATGTCCCAAAGTGGAGAAAGTTCACGAAGTTTCTCGACCGCAGAACGCGTCACTGTAAGTACATGGTCAATGTCTGCTTCAGTGGTGTATTTACCAAAACTGAAACGAATTGAGCTGTGCGCAAGTTCGTCAGACAAACCTAGTGCACGTAATACATAAGAAGGTTCTAATGTTGCTGAAGTACAAGCTGAACCCGAAGATACAGCGGCGTCTTTCAGCGACATCATCAACGATTCACCCTCAACGAAGTTGAAACTTACGTTTAAGTAGTTTGCAACGTTTTGTGTTGGGTGGCCGTTTAAGAAAATTTGTTCTAAGTCTTGTAAGCCATTCCAAAGCTTGTCACGAAGTACGCGAATGCGTGCTTGTTCAGAAGCTAAGTTTTTACCTGCAAGTTCAAATGCTTCACCCATACCAACGATTTGGTGTGTTGCAAGTGTACCAGAACGCATACCGCGTTCATGACCGCCACCATGCATTTGCGCTTTTAAACGAACACGTGGTGTACGACGTACATAGAGTGCGCCAATACCTTTAGGGCCATAAATTTTATGAGCAGAGAAGCTCATAAGGTCAATCTTCATGGTTGAAAGGTCAATTTCAACTTTACCTGCAGCTTGCGCCGCATCGACATGGAAGAAGATCTTGTGTGCACGAGTAATTTCACCAATTGCCGCAACATCAGTCACAGAACCAATTTCGTTGTTTACCATCATAAGTGAAACAAGAATAGTGTCTGGACGAATAGCTGCTTCAACCATTTCAGGGGTAATTAGACCCGTGTTTGGAAGTGGCTCAAGGTAAGTGATTTCAAAACCTTCAGACTCAAGCTCACGGCAAGTGTCTAAAATAGCTTTGTGTTCAATTTTACTTGTAATAATGTGCTTGCCTTTAGATGCATAGAATTGTGCTACGCCTTTAAGAGCTAAGTTATCTGATTCAGTTGCACCAGAAGTCCAAACGATTTCGCGTGGATCAGCTTTGATCAAGTTCGCAACTTGTTCACGTGCATATTCTACTTTTTCTTCTGCTTGCCAACCGTAAGCATGAGAACGAGATGCTGGGTTGCCAAATGTGCCGTCAAATGTCAGACATTCCATCATGCGTTCAGCGACTTGCGGGTCTACAGGAGTTGTTGCTGCATAATCAAGATAAATTGGACGTTTCATGTCAAATACCTGTTATCGATAAAAGGGCTGAATCTGAAGGTGCTGTGTTTTGGCGAATGGCAACTTTTTGAACGTTGTCACGTGCTACAAGGTCAGCAAGAGTGATTTTAGCGAGATAGTCGGCAATGTGATGGGAGAGTTCTTGCCATAAATCGTGAGTTAAGCACATTGCGCCATTTTGGCAGTTGCCTTTATGGTCACAGCGAGTGGCATCAACTGTTTCGTTTACAGCTTCAATAACTGCTAATACTGTGATTTCATCAGCGCGACGAGCTAAATGGTAACCACCGTTGGCACCACGAATACTAGAAACTAAGCCGTGGCGCTTTAATTTCGCAAATAACTGCTCAAGATAAGCAACAGAGATAGTTTGACGAGCTGCAATTTCTGCAAGCGTGATCGTTTGTTCAGTTGGCTGCAAAGCTAAATCAAGTAGAGCAGTCACTGCGTAGCGTCCGCGAGTTGTTAAGCGCATGATTCGATACACATGATTAGACTAGATGTGCCGATTTTAAGAATCCTGACTAAAATAGTCAAGTTTTTTTAATAGGGATTGTGCGTATTTAATTTGCTTGAAATATTATGTAGTTATGCAAGCCAAATATTATATACCAATAAGCTAATCAAAAGTATAGAAAACACAAAAAATGTGACATTTATACGTTTTTGACGTTGCTCGATACGGCGAATACGATTTTTGTATTGTTTCACTTCAACCTGTAGAGTGTTGATTTTAGAACGTTGTTCTTCAATTTTCTCTAAAAGTGGTGCAATGCGCTTTTTAGATGCAACTACATTTTGCGGATCAGTTGGTTCAGTTAACCAGTTTTTCCAATCGGCAAAAACTTTAGGTGCACTAAAATGTAAAATTAAATCTCGGAACTCATCTTTTAAGGTGATGTCACCATCAATACGCATGGTTTTAATACTACGACGGTTTCCAAAGACGAAAATTTTAATTAAATCCATCAATGTGGTGCGTACATCTAAGTCGACTGGTTTTTCGGGGGCTTTGGCGTCAAATAAAACACCTTGAGCGGTAAAGGTGATATAGAAATCGAAATAAGGCAGGTAGCTATTTATTTTAATCGCAATATTTTGCTCAACAAACTTTTTACAGTGAAGTGCAACCACGCGGTCGTGTTTTAAAATAAGAGAAAAGATCGTCTCAAGAACAATCATCACCATAGTGAGTAGCATATGTGTTTGATTGTGTTCTTTTTGAGAATCACTCATAAGTTGTAACCTAAATCCTGACCTGAAATGAGCATCCTGCTCGCAAAAACTTCAGACTTAAAAATAAAAATGTAATAAAGATGCTTTGTAGAACAGTTTTACAAATCGATCAAGTCTAATATTTGCTAGTATAGTGCAATCTATAAGATTTTTTGGATGTTTTTGCACATTGATCATGCAGGAGATGGTGCTAATGGAAAAAGCAGATATAGAGTTAGATGATATTTCGCAAGAAGATGAAACACTAAAAAAAACAAAAACTAAGCATCATTTTCACCGTAAAAATAGTTTGGATTTTAGAAAGTATACTAAGCAAATCTGGTTAGCCGGTTTGGGTGCTTTTTCACGTGCAGAGGAAGAGGGGAATAAATTATTTGACTCATTGGTCCAAGTCGGCGAAGAGTTAGAGTCTAAAACCACTGAGATTGCTGACCAAACGGTTGAAAAGGTATCTGAAAAAGCGCGTGAATCGGTGACGGATACTAAAGACAAGGTTGAGAAGATCGTGGATCGCGGGGTAAATCACTCTTTAAACCGGATTGGATTGGTCACGGTTAAAGATATTCAGCACTTAGAAAACCTGATTCTTCAACTGAATGATAAAATCGATGTTTTGATTGAAGAAAATAAGAAGTTAAACGAAAAAGTGAATAAAAAGTGATCTGGTTGTGCTTTTGTACCTTTTTCAACGTTTTTTTGTGATTTATTTTCCAAAAAAGCATATACAGAGTATTGCGTTTTCACCTAAAGCATTGCTATAAAGGCGTTACGGTAATTTATACTAAATTTTTGGACCTTAAATAAACGATATTAAGAGGACGCGATCCACATGAATAAATCAGAATTAATTGATGCAATTGCAGAGAAAGGGGGATTGTCTAAGACTGATGCTGGTAAGGCCTTAGACGCTACAATTGCTTCAATCACTGAAGCGCTTAAGTCTGGTGATACAGTTACACTTGTTGGTTTTGGTACTTTCAACGTGAAAGAACGTGCTGCACGTACTGGCCGTAACCCACAAACTGGTGCTACTTTAGAAATTAAAGCAAGCAAAGTACCAAGCTTCAAAGCTGGTAAAGGTTTAAAAGATTCTGTTGCTTAATCTTTTAAATAAATACTAAACGCGCCTTTTCGGCGCGTTTTTTATTAAACATTAGAAAATGTGTCGATAACACATTCATTCATTGCTGCTTTTCAGTTAAAATCTCGGGCAAATAAAATATTGGAATACTTATGGAATCTTTTCGTAAAGTTATTAAGGGTTGGTTGGGCAAGGCTTTGCTCATTTTGTTTTTGACCCCTTTAGCACTTGTAGGTATTGAAGGATATTTTAGTAGCGGATCAAAAGACGCTGTGAAATCAGTCAATGGCCAAGACATTTCTGAAAAGGAATTAGAGACCTTAACCGCTTCCTTTAAAGAACAATTCTTAGCTTATGCCAATGGTGATGAAACTTTACTCAATCAAAGCTTTATTAAAGATAAAGCGATGGATCAACTGATTGCTAATACTTTGTTATTGCAACAGGCTGAAAAGCTGGGCATTTCACTCAGTGATACTCAAATTGAACAGATGATTGCTCAACAGCCAAGTTTTCTAGAAAATGGAAAATTTTCAAAAACGCGTTATTCAAGCTATTTGCAGTCTGTGGGTATGAGTAGTGATGCGCTCGTTGCAAACTTACGTCAAGACCATGCATTAAAAATGATGCGTTCGACTTTTGTTGATTATGCATTGGTGAGTAAACTAGATATTCAACAAATTGCTAACTTACAAACAGAACAGCGTACTGTGCAGTTTGCCAATGTAAATCTTGATGAATATAAAAAGAATGTCAAGGTTTCAGCACAAGAGATTGAAAACTATTACAAGCAACACCCAGCTATGTTTAAACAAGTGGCAAGTGTGGATGTTGACTATGTGTTATTAACACCAGCCAATGTTCCTGCTGCTGCTTCACCTGTTACAGATGCGGAGTTGCAGCAAGCCTATACACAGTTTGTTGAAGCACAAAAAGATAATGTTGCGCCTTTGGTTAAACATATTCTGATTACGACGGATGCACGTACAGATGCTGAAGCGAAAAAACGTGCAGAAGAAGTTGTTGCGAAAATTAAAGCAGGAACAAGCTTTGCAGCAGCCGCGGCTCAATACTCTGAAGATACTGCATCTAAAGCGAATGGTGGTGCTTTAGCAGTTTATAACAAAGGCACTTTTGGTGATGCTTTTGATCAAGCTGTAGCATCACTTAAATCGGGTCAAGTGTCAGCGCCTGTAAAAACTGAATTTGGTTACCATGTCATTGAAACTGATGCGCCAGCTGTGAAGTTGCCATCTTTTGAAAATGAAAAAGCCCGTTTGACTGCGGAAGTTCAGAAGAATAAAACAGCCAATGCATTCTCTGATACTGTAAACAGCTTAAATGAACTGGTTGTAGACTCAGATGCTTTAGATGTGGTGTCTCAAGAAGTTAAAGGTGTACAAGTTCAAACTGTGAAAGGTATGACCTTATCTACACAGCATCCTGTATTAAGTAATGCTGCGGTGAAAGTGAAACTGTTTAATGATGACGTTAAAAACGGTGATCGTAACGCGACCAGCAGCATTCAACTTCCAAATGGGGATGTGGTTTGGGCAAAAGTACGTGATTATCACGCCGCAGGTGTACAAACGCTTCAAGAAGCAACACCACGTGTGAAAGCAAAATTCGTTGAACAAAAAGCTTATGATGCTGCTAAAGCTAAAATTGCTCAAAGTTTAAAAGACTTTAAAACTCAACCAGCGGCATCAGTAGTTGCCAAGAGTGGTTTGACCTTTACTGCACCGCAAGTGTTTATTCGTTCACAAGGCTTGCCACGTGCAGTTGAGCGTGCGGCGTTTAGCCAAGCGGCACCAAAAGCAGGACAGTGGTCTGTAACAACAGCATTATTGCCAACAGAAATGGTGGTGGTCGCGGTATCAAACGTAAACAAGACGACGTCTAGTGCGTTGACGGATGAGCAATTGGCTGAGCTTTCGAAGTTATATCAACAACTTCGTGGTCAGCAAGAAGCTGAAGATTATGTGCAATACTTAAAAGCACATGCGAAAATTAAATAATCGCATGCCATAAAAAAACCTGCATTCGTGCAGGTTTTTTTATGTGTGTAGATAAGCAAATTTTATTTAAGGATAAACAAGCTTAGGCACGAATTTTGAGCTCATAACCTGAGTATTTACGAATATTAATCACGCCTGTATCTAAAATCAGGTACTGACCTTTAATTCCTTGTAACGTACCGCGAATCACGGGAGTTTTATCCAAATTGTGAGATTTAACTTTTTCTGGGTATTGTTCAACAGGATAAACAAACTCGCGTGGCAGTTCAGTTTCCAAAAGCTCAACCGTTTCATTGAATTCAAGATTTTGACTAAATTCCTCACGAATGGTTTGGATTTTAGGTGCAAATTCTTCGATGAGTTGTTCGCGAACTTCAATCAAGTCGAGTGGTTCAGCTTCGCCTTTGAGTAATTTGCGCCAATCGGTTTTGTCTGCCACTTGTGTGCCAAACATAATTTCGAGCTGGCCTGAAAGACGACGCGAACCGACTTTCATAATTGGAAGGGCTTGGGTTGCACCTTGATCGAGCCAACGGGTTGGCATTTGGCTAATCCGTGTAATCCCAACTTTTAGGGCACTTGAGTTGGCTAAATAAACAATATGTGGCTGGAAACAAACTTCATGTGCGAAGCTGTCTTCTCGGCAGGTGCCTAGGTGGTAGTGACAGGTTTCAGGTTTCATAATACACATGTCACAAGAGGCTTTGGTTTTAAAGCACTTGAAGCAATGGCCTTGTGAAAATGATTTAGAAGTCTTCGTACCACATGAAACACAGAAGATTTTACCAGTCCATTCAATCTCGATTTCTTGACCCAAGTTAAAAGGAAGGTCAACTTCTGAACGATCTAGGATAAATTTATATTCAACATTTGCCTTGTGTGTATGTTGATCAGTTACACTAAGGTCCTTAAGACCTGCATGCATTTTATGGCAAATGCCTTGAAGTTCCATACAGAATTACTCACTCAATATTAAGGATGCGGTTATGGCTGAACTGAACGTCATTACTTCTATGCTAGACGATTTATCTCAAGAACAGCCTATTTCAACTGCATTGTGCATTGGGCAGGATCTCAGCCCAAATCATCATCAATCTATTCAATGGCAATATTTTAGCGTATCTGACTTTTTAAGTCTGCCTTTTACCCAGCGCTATGATTTAGGTTTTGTGCTTTTTGACACGGCAGAAATGCAAAATATAAGCTCACAACAAAAATCACAACTATTGGTGCGTTTAAGAGATTTGATGGCAAAGCGTATTGTGGTGGTGAGTCAATTGCAGGATGAACAACTGCTTCGTGCTTTAGGTTTTACTCAACTAATCGATAAAACGACGCATGGTAAAGACTTTGCTTTATGGCAATTTAATATTTTGACCTATAAGCATGTGCCTGACTGGTTTAATTCAAAGTTTTGGGCGAATCCTGAAAACTGGAATAAATTCCGTTGGTGATTCGACTGCGACTGTATTTTTCCATTCATAGCAAAAATTAACAATTTATCTCTATAGGGTTTTTTTAAACATCGTATGCTGTTTAAAAACCTAGACGGGATAAAGTGATGACGAACCTGAATAATATTATAGAAATTTTAGCAAAGCAGGCCATGGGCGGTCAGCAACAGTCAAACCAACAAAGTGGTTTGGGTGGAATTTTGGGTTCGGTGCTTGGACAACTCGGAGCGGGTGGTACGAGCCAAACACAACAGGGTGGTCTGGGTGATATTTTAGGCTCGGTGTTGGGTGGTTTGACTGGTGGGCAGTCGCAGCAGGCGCCAAACTCGCAGAACTCAGGATTCGCAGGCGGTGGAAAAAGTTTATTGATTGCGGTATTGCCTTTGATTTTGGCATGGATTCAACAGCAAGGTGGTTTGCAGGCAGCTTTAGATAAACTCAAAGGGCAAGGTTTAAGCAGTCAGGTTGAAGACTGGGTTTCAACAGGACCAGGGGAGAATGCCAGTGTAAATCCAGAACAAGTGCAAAACTTGTTTGATGATGCCGCGGTGGAGCAAGTTGCAGAGCAAGCCAATGCGCCTAAACAAGATGTATATAGTGCTATTTCAGAAGTATTACCGCAAATTATTGATTCACTCACCCCGCAAGCAGGACAAACTAATCCTCAAGAAGCCAACGCGGATATTCAACAGGTATTGAACTTAGTGTCAGGGTTTTTAAAGCGTTAAATTTAAGAAAAAATAAAAGGGCATAAGCCCTTTTATTTTTAGAATTCACTTTAATCTTAAGATTAGAAGTTATATTCCATTCCTAAACCAAATACTGTTTTGTTATCTTCTTCAAGATCTACACCAGTAATATCAAGTTTCTGTTGTGCAAGCAAACCGTAGAGACGAGTTTGTTTATTTAAGTTGTAGTCAACACCGATACCATATTGGTCAATGGTGATATCATTAAATGCATCAGCTGTTGTTTCAGCAGTTTGGTATTGAGCTTTAACAACCCATGGTGTGTTGCCAACTTTATATGTTGAGCTAAGTAACCAAGCTTTCTCTTCAAGACCTTCTAAGCCATTAATATCATCAGTAGGTTCAGCTTGTTGATAAAGAGCACCTAACACTAGACCATTTGCGCCGATTTTACTAAAATCGTAAGAACCAGTTACGCGTACAGCATCTGAATATAGTTTTTTACCATCTAATCCAGCGTATTTACCTTCAACGCCAAAGTTACCTGCTAGTGCAAGAGCAATACCAACATCTTTATTATCATAGGTCAAAGAAGTAGAGATAGAATCACCAAAACCATCGCGTTTTCCTTTTTGACCAGATGTGGCATAGTCGTTAGTTGCATCTTCACCTTGTTGCGCTAGGATATTAAATTGTAAGCCACCTAGCATTTTTTTGTCTGTTTCAAACCCGATAGAGTTTTTAAGACGATCTTCACCATACATCATGTTTGTGATATCAAGGGTGTGATCATTAAAGATATCTTGGTATTTTCCAGCAGCATTTTTGAAATAAGAATCAAAAAAACCAGCTTTTAAAGTACCTACATTTTCAAACTTTAAACCACCAAAAAGATTACGTTTTTTGAAAGTTTGAGCATCATTTTCATCACCATCAGCACTGATTTCCCATTCAGCCACATAAACTGCTGATACATTTTCAGTTAATTTTTCTTCGCCTTTAACCCCAATACGAGAAGCGTTAGAATTTAATTCAGTGGCATCTTGATCTTTTTCAAAATCATCATTTTGAATTTGGTCAACCGATACACTGATCTTACCATACAAAGTTGGTGCTGCTTGTGCTGCGCTTACACCCATTGCTGCAACAGTAGCTGCTAGAAGCAATTTTTTCATCAAGATTTCTCCAAAACACTTTTAAAAATGGCATTCGCCTTGCTTTCTTATTTAGTTAGCTTGTGTACAAAAAGTTACACAAGCTCACCAACTTGCTAAGCAGTATCTGTAAACTTTGTGACATTGAAGTGAAGAAAAAATTACAATTTGATGACAGGTAATAAAATGTAATAAATAGACTTCTTGCGTTAGTGACATTTTAATCACCCGAAAGCTATATTTTATGAGCTTTTAGCCAATTCAAAAATTAGATAAAACTATATTTTCGCAAGAGGTCTAATAATTGTGATTTATTTTTAAGTATTTGAATTTTATTTAAATAAAAAATGGAGCAGCTGCTCCATTCATTTTGTATGACACTTTTGAAATATTTAAAGTGCTGCTTTAATTTTTTCCGCTTGGGCTTTAATTTTTTCTTGATCGCCCATTTGTGCAGCATGTTTCCCAAGTTGATGAACCGAGGTTGGAATTAAATGGAAATGTACATGGGGAACGGTTTGCCCAGCAGCCGCTCCAGACAATTGCATGAGCACAATGCCTTTGGCATCCAAACCGACTTCAATGGCTTTTGCTACTTTTTGTACCACTTGAATGGTGTAGGCAGCAGCATCGGCAGGGAGGTCGAGTAAAGTCACCGCAGGTGTCTTGGGTATGACTAAAGTATGACCGTCTGCTTGAGGCATAATATCCATGAATGCAAGAACTTGGTCATCTTCATATACTTTAATGGCTGGAAGTTCACCACGTAAAATTCGTGCAAAAATGTTTTGCTCATCGTAAGCCATGTCTATTCCTTAAGTTTCGCTTAAACTGATTTACTTACAGTTTAATTCTTTTTGACGTTCTTTAATCGCGTCAAGACGTTGTTGCTCTTTTTCAGAGAATTTCGGTTTAGTGGTGTAGCAATTATCATTGCCAAATTTTGCTTTCGCTTCAGGGTCCTTAAAACAGAAACCTTTAGATGCATAAATGACATCATGATCATCTTTTAATTTTTGACACTCTTGCTCAGGTGATGCCGCAAAACTTTGCGCCCCGATGAATGTTGCAAGACTGGCAAAAACCGCTACAGTCAACTTTTTCATGAGAATTTCCTCAGTTTGTAACATTGTATGTAGTCACGCTATTACTTTATAGGGGTTTGTTCTGTTTATTCAATGGTGAGTTCTTACTCAATTGTAATTTTACTTCATAATTTCTGCATATAATACATAAAATTTATATATATCAAGAGCTTTTAAAATACCAGATACAACTGGATATTCATGTTTTTTATGTAATTTAGCCTATTTTTGCAACTTTTTTTAGGCTCTAACATTTTTAAATTTCATTGAGAGGGTCACAGTGCTTCGGTACTTCTGCATTTTAACCTTTAATGTTCGCCTCATCTCAAATGCTATTTCAGGCATTTCTTTCTATACGATTAGCAATGAATTTTATTAAGTTATTCATTTCTTTCTGAATTAAGTACTTATGTATCATTATCGCTTAATGTTATTTTTTTGTCTTAAATGGACTCTTTTGCATGCTTATTTTAGACAGTCTAAAAGCTTTATTTATTATTGAATGCCTTGTGCTGGGGATTTACTTGAAATAAGTGGGTGGAAAATAAATTATGGAAATATAAATTATTGTCTGTGACTTAGGTAATTATAATCTTTAATGGCTAAATATAAAATGATGAATAAAACTTGATTTAAACTTAACTTAAGTTTAAATCATTATGCAGTTGGTTATGAAGGGATGAATTAAAATATGAATGGTTTAGGTCGAACATTTCTAATTTATGGCGCAAGTAGAGGCTTAGGCAAAGCGATTGTAAACTTAGTGCCTGAAGCTCAGGATAAAGTTTATGGTGTCTCTCGTTCTATTCCTAAAAATAATGCTCAATTGAATTGGATTTGTGCAGATTTATCTACTCCTAACGATGCGGTGGATAAGGTAAAAGAAACAGTCAAAGATGAGAAAATAGATGTTCTTATTTATAATGTTGGAATTTGGGAAAATAATGCTTTTACAGAGAATTATAACTTTGAAGAGGTTTCATCTACTGAGTTAAATACCATTCTAAATACAAATATTAATACCTGGATTCAGTCTCTTCAGTCCTTGATAGAAAATTTAAAGTTATCGGATAACGCTAAAGTCATATTGATTGGTTCTACATGGGGTGTAGATAATCATAATGGCAAAGAGTTGGTCTTTTCTGCAACGAAATATGCTTTGCGTGGAATTGCTCAATCATTGCGTGAGATTTTGCGTAACGACCTGATTGGGGTGAGTGTTTTAAATCTAGGGTATTTGGCGACAGAATATGAAGCAGATGTTCCAACCGCAACTGTATTGGCAGAGACCAATCATGCTTTAATTCCTTTATCTGATGTCATTCTAGCCATAAAATTTATCATCTCCACCAGTAATGCATCTTGTGTTAAAGAAATTCTTATGCCTGCAATGAAAGATGAAAATATTTAAATCAAGATGTTTGGTTGCAATTATACAGGGACGTATTTATCGGATAGTTTTATTTTTCGATACCATATTCGATCTAGGTGAAGCTACTTTGGTGTGAAAACTCATCCATTAATATATAGGTTCCTGCAGCTCTTTGGTATTGGTCAATCAACGGCACTAGTCTTTTAAAATGCTCCGTTTCGCAATGCGCATCTAGCGCTGCGCGATCAGGCCATGCTTCAATAAATATAAAATGCCCAGTATCTTTCTGATCAATAAATAGGTCGTAGGATATACATCTCGGTTCAGCTTTTGTTTTTTCTACAAGTTCACGATATAAAGGCATGACTCTATCAATATGTTCTAATTTAATAAAATCCTGAGCAATGACTTTGAGCATAAATTGTTTATCCTAAATTTAATTCGGTTTTTTATACACAAGTATATGTGCTGAATTAATTGAGTATACAGAGCTCTACTATAAAATTAATCAAGCTCAAAACAATCTTTAGTCTTAATTCATTATAAAAGTGGCAGTAAAAATATTGACCTTGGACTAACTCCATAGTTTTAAATCAAATGACTAGACTGGAGAGCTGAGTATGCTAAGGCTATTAGAACAGACACCGATTTTAGATTATTACCATCCATCGATTCAAAATTTGATTGAACAACGCAAATGGAGAGATCTTGATGAAGTTAATAAGGTGAGAAATATTTATAACTTTGTTCGTGATGAAGTTCAATTTGGCTATAACACGGGAGATACGATACAGGCATCTCAAGTCTTAAGCGACGGTTATGGTCAGTGTAATACCAAAGCAACGTTATTGATGGCGTTACTCCGAGCAGTGGGTGTAGCCACGCGGATACATGGGTTTACCATCGATAAAGCCCTACAAAAAGGCGCAATCAAAGGCATTTGGTATAAGTTATCGCCCAAGAATATTTTACATAGTTGGGTCGAAGTTCATGTGAATGGACAATGGTATATTCAGGAGGGTGTAATTCTTGATCGACTCTATCTAGAAAAATTACAAAGTATAAATAAGCATCAAACAACAACCTTTTGTGGTTTTGGGGTATTTACCGAGAACTTTGAAAATCCACCTATTGATTGGAATTTGAATGATACTTTTATCCAAGACAAGGGGATTAACCAAGATTTCGGTTTATTTGATAGCCCAGATGATTTTTATAATATACATCAACAAGAACTTAGTCCGATACAGCGTATGGCTTTTAAGTATTTAGTCAGACACTTAATGAATCAAAACGTCGATAAAATTAGAAATATACAAAAAGCCTCTTTATGAGGCTTTTTGTTCGGCCATCGGAATAGCTTAACTTATGATTAAAGTATGACTGACTATGATAAGCATTACTCTAAAGTGATTTTGCTCCATGACTCATATAGTTTAACTGCGGAAGAAAAATCGCTGTCTGCTTCAGATAAATCACTAGCAGTTTGAATTAAACTTTGAGCCAGTCCAATCACAGGTGCGGATAGTTTTGCTTCGCGGACTAAATCCACTGCAATGCCCGTATCTTTTGCTAATAGAGGGAGTGCAAAAGTAAGCGGGAAGCTGCGGTTGAGAATGCGCTGTGGTAAAACAGTTTCAGTGACGCCACTTTTACCACTAGACGCATTAATGCAATCTAATGCTTCGTTTAAGTTTACGCCATGGGCTTTTAGGGTGGTAAACCCTTCGGCAACAGCACAGAGGTTCACAGCCAAAAGCATATTGTTTACGGCTTTAACTGCAAAACCAGCACCTGATTCGCCCACGTGTTTAATCAGTTTACCAAATGCTTGAATCGCTGGTAGTGCGCGTTCAAAAGCTGCGGCATCACCACCGATCATAACCGTAAGGGTTGCATTATCAGCACCAATAGTTTGACCACTCACAGGTGCATCTAAAAAGTCCACACCGTGTTGTTTAAGCTGTTCAGCTACTTTTTTTGCAGAAGAGGGTACACCGCTGGTGCAATCGACCCAAATACTGCCTGCTTTAAGTTCAACTTGTGCAAGTAAGTCTTCAATATCTTGACTGGTTGGAAGGCAAGAGAAGACTACATCGGCCTGAACGGCTTGCGCAAGTTCCACCGCCTGCGTGCCATAGGCTTCTGCATGTTGTTTTGCTTTATCAAAATTGCGATTCCATACCCACACGTGTTCAAAGTGTTTAGGTAAGTGTGATGCCATGCGATAACCCATGGCGCCTAGACCGATAAATGCAACTGACTGAATCATGTCAAACCTTAGTATTTAAATTTTACTTGAACGTTCACTTAACCACTGAGCCAGTTGTGGCCAAAATTCATCGGCACTACGCTTACTCGACATCAGTCCTAAATGTCCCCCTGGGATAAGAGTAAACGTGACATCGGTGCTACTTGTCAATTGGGTTAATGGTTGAGCTGCCTCTGCTGTAACAAGTTGGTCTGTTGTGCCCGCAGCCACAAGCAATGAGCACCGTATATTTTTTAAAGCTATGCTTTTCTCATTTAATGTGATTAGTCCAGTTTTGAGTGGATTACGCAGCCAAACATTAAAAAGCATGTCTTGGTTGATGCCGCCAGGATAATCAATCATACGATTGAGAAAACCGCCGATGGTGGCATGCTCATACAAGGCTTCATGGTCATCTAAATTAAGCAGTAGATTCTTATGACTTTGAAACCAGCCGATAGGATCGATGATTTTAAAACCAAAAGTATTTAACCCTCCAGAGGTATGAAGCAAACGCTTTGGTATTTTGCCCTGATAAATTTGCTGTTGTATTGCTTTGCTTTTTGAAATGATTCGATTGAGATATGCAAAGAACTGGCCATTTCGCCCAGATTTATAACTGTCAATTGGGCTACCTAAAACCATTAAATTTTTCACAAAATTGGGTTGATGCAGGGCGGTATACAAGGTCACGAAAATGCCGGCCATACTCCAACCATGCAGAGAAATTTGTTCGCTATCACTATGTTTTAAAATGCTTTGTATACAGAGTGGAATATAATGATCAATAAACGTCAGAAAGTTAAAATGACGGTTATGAATATTTAATTTCCCCCAATCAATCACATATACGGCAAAGCCTTGCTGTTGGAAGTACTTCACCAGTGAGCGATAAGGATAAAGGTCGTAAATAGACATATTGATGGCTAGCGGGACCACAAAAACTAAGGGTTCTTTATACTTACGCACTTCAGGTGCGTAATAGCGAATTTGGGTCAGGTCAAATGTTTCAATCACTTCATAAGGTGTGCTTTGTGACAAAATGAGTGACTTTCCAGTAAAAATGCGCGTAGAAAGATTCTTTAATTTATTTTGATGCGTTGAAATTTTAGTTTTTAAAGAGTGCATATAGGTCTTAGATCTCAAATAAGCAGAAAGTTTGATCGAAGTCTAATCAATATTCGCGTATTTTACCTTGACCTTAAATAGCCTAGACGCTCAAAATGTTGGCAATTCTTTACAAAGGCAGTCCGTCGACTGAACCAGAGCCATGAGCCTACAAGACGAATTTGAATACCAATTAGATACCTTAGCCATTCGTACTGGGCATACGCGTAGTTTCGAGGGAGAACATGGCGAACCTATCTTTCTAACTTCATCATTTGTCTATGAAAATGCAGCAGAGGCCGCAGCAAAATTTTCAGGTCAAGAGCCAGGGAACATCTACTCGCGTTTTACCAACCCAACTGTTGCGATGTTTGAAAAACGCCTTGCAGCTTTAGAAGGTGCTGAACGTGCAGTGGCAACCAGTTCGGGTATGGCCGCAATTATGGCCGTGGCAATGTCATTTTTAAAACTAGGCGATCATGTGATTTGTTCACGTGCGGTATTCGGTTCGACCGTATCTTTGTTTGAAAAATATGTGGCTAAGTTTGGTGTAACTGTCGACTTTGTCGATTTAACAGATTTAGATGCATGGAAAAAGGCCGTTAAGCCTGAAACTAAATTACTTTTTGTTGAGTCTCCGTCAAATCCTTTGGCTGAAGTGGCAGACATTCAAGCACTTGCTGATATCGCACATGCCAATGGCGCACTTTTAGCAATTGATAATAGTTTCTGTACGCCAGTATTACAGCGTCCAATTGAGTTTGGTGCGGACTTGGTGATTTATTCAGCGACGAAGTATTTGGACGGTCAAGGTCGTGCTCTTGGTGGTGCAGTAGTGGGTAGTCATAAACTACTCGAAGAAGTGTTTCGTTATGTGCGTACTACAGGGCCTTCAATGAGTCCTTTCAATGCATGGGTATTCTTAAAAGGCTTAGAGACTTTACGTCTACGTATGCGTGAGCATTCAGCAAGTGCGCAAAAGCTAGCAGAATTCTTAAATACACACGCGAAAGTCGAAAAAGTGTATTACGCAGGTTTACCAGAGCATATTGGGCATGAACTTGCAGCGAAGCAACAAACAGGCTTTGGTGGGATCGTTTCTTTTGAAGTGAAAGGCGAGCGCGAAGGGGCTTGGACTGTTATTGATAATACCCAATTTATTTCAATTACAGGCAACTTGGGCGATGCTAAATCGACCATTACCCATCCTGCAACGACTACCCATGGCAAACTTTCACCAGAAGCGAAACAAGCCGCAGGAATTCGTGAAGGTTTAATTCGTGTTTCTGTTGGTTTAGAAGATATTGATGATATTATTCGCGATATCACACGTGGTTTAGACTTAATCTAATTTTTTAATTTTATGTTCGGAGATTTTAATGAACATTAATATGTTAATGCAGCAAGCTCAACGCATGCAAAAAGACATGGAAAGCAACATTAAAAAAGCCAAAGAAGAGCTTGCGCAAACTGAAGTGCATGCTGAAGCTGGTGGTGGTTTGGTTAAAGTGACGATGACTTGCCGCAATGTGGTAAAACGTATCGAAATCAATCCTGAATTATTGCAAGATGATGCAGATATGATTGAAGACTTAATTGCTGCGGCAATGAATGATGCTGCACGTCAGGCCGAAGTAATCACTGAAGAGCGTATGAAAGCTGCGAACTCAGGTGCAGGCTTACCACCGGGTCTTGCTGGTTTATTCTAATTAAGGAATACGTATAGTGTTTAGCGATCGTTTTGATCAATTGGTACAAGCTTTACGTATTTTGCCAAGTGTTGGGCCGAAATCGGCTCAGCGCATGGCGCTTCATCTGATTATGAAAAATCGTGAAGGGGCTGTGGGTCTTGCACATGCTTTGAACGAAGCCACCAGCTATATTCACGAATGCAGTTTGTGTCACTCACTGACCGAAAACGAAGTTTGTGACATTTGCGTCTCGCATGAACGTGACGATCAACTTCTTTGTGTGGTTGAGTCACCCGCAGATGTGATGGCGATTGAGCAAAGTGGTAGTTTCCGCGGTAAATACCATGTATTAGGTGGGCATTTATCTCCACTTGATGGTATTGGGCCTGAAGAGATCGGCATTCCTTATCTAATCCAGCGTTTAGGCGATGGTAAAGTAACAGAAGTGATTTTGGCGACCAATGCAACGGTAGAAGGTCAGGCCACAGCGCACTATTTGGTCGAGGCAACGAAACATTTACCGATCCAAATGACGCGCATTGCACAAGGCGTACCACAGGGTGGTGAACTTGAATATGTCGATAGTCATACCTTAAGCCAAGCTGTACATAATAGAATGCGAATGAAATAAGTATTTCGATACTTGTTTCATTTTTTAGTTGAGCTACAAGATTGAAATCTTGAGTAAGATAAAAAAATATTAATTTGAATCTAGTTGTATAAAAAAATC
>NZ_JBUEBA010000002.1:1546109-1546911 GCF_058107045.1 Acinetobacter sp. AB03
AAACTTAAGCATAAATTTCCCCATAAGTACTTCGGTTCATCCCAATATTCAAATGAATCTTGCCAATACTGCCTTAATTCCTTGACTACCAGAATATGTAGATGCCCGTGTTTTAATCGTGACTCTGTACTCTCAATTTTTCTAGGCAGTACTATCCGTTTCGTATGTGGATTTAGCTTAATTCTGTATGATTTTTTATCTACATTCTGGTTGAATTGCCTCCTTCTTTTATTAAATTCATCTTCAGTAAATTGCATCAGTTTTGATTGTTCGTCTCGGCTCAACTTTTGACTCAAATAATCAACACTATCTTTAATGTCATGCCATTTTTCAGCGATCTGCTGATCAAGTTTTTGCTGCATGTCTTTCGTCAATACTTCAGGTGAAGAAGGCTGTCTATCTAGCGACTTTTTCACCAATTTATGAATATCAACAAATAGATCATCTAGTTGCGGTTTTATTAGTTCTTTGATTTTTTGCATACAACTATTTTCGCTCTAAGTGTTTAATCGATAAAAATTTGACATTATCTTGCAATTGCTGGCGGGCTTGCTGTACATAGACATTCGGAATAAGTGAAGAATGCGGATGAAAAGCCTCTCGGTCACGTTGGTCATGACCATAAAGAGCCTGTATTAAATGGAATGCTAAAGCAGTTTTTTCTTCTTTTTTTTCTTCTTTTTCTTCTGCATACATCAAAAAATTCCTCTGTACACGACAAAAATAGATAACTCATTGAAATAATGTCACAATAATTGTTTTCTAACGACGAATACTATGATGCATCTCAATGAGTTATATC
>NZ_JBUEBA010000002.1:1547011-1559674 GCF_058107045.1 Acinetobacter sp. AB03
ATTTTAAAGCAAACATGTAATCTTTCTTCTGCATCTAAAGCCTTGCCCATCAAGTGCTTACCACAATCATTTTATCGACGTATGCAGCGCTTCTTTGCAGGTCAGTATTTTGATTATCGTCAAATTTCTCAGTTGATTTTCAATATGTTTTCATTCGACCAAGTGCAACTGACTTTAGATAGAACCAATTGGAAATGGGGAAAACGAAATATTAATATCCTGATGCTCGCAATCGTTTATCGTGGAATAGCGATACCTATCCTTTGGACATTGCTTAATAAACGTGGAAATTCAGATACGAAAGAGCGCACAAAAAACGGCAAATAATTAAAAAACCCTTAGAAATCTTGATAGCTAAATGATCTTATTCAGGTAAGATAGCCCAAAGAGCATCTAGCATTAGACGCAGTAGGATATGTTTCAGTTTATTCAGCAGCAACAAGACTTAACACCAGTCTTGGAAAAAATGGATCGTAACGAAGTCTATGGACTCGATACAGAATTCATCAAAGTCGACACCTTATGGCCGAAGTTAGGCGTATTTCAAATCAATGTCGAAAACAATGTCTATTTACTCGATGGTACGACACTCGATTTATCTGAATTTTGGAATAAACTTTTTCGTGCACAGCAAAATGTCTTTCATGCATGTAGTGAAGATATCGACCTGATTTATCACTATGCACAGCATAAAACCTTAAACAATGTATTTGATACCCAAGTGGGCATGTCATTTTTAGGACATGGTCTACAAGTCAGCTATCAAAATGCCCTGAAACAAATGTTGGATGTCGATATCGATAAAGGGGAAACGCGCTCAAACTGGTTGGCACGTCCATTAAGCCCTGCACAATTGAGCTATGCGGCAAACGATGTGCTGTACTTAATGAATCTCTCAGAAAAAGTTAAACAAGAACTAGATTCAAAGTCACTCTTAAACTTTGCACTTGAGGACTGTCAGCATCTGACGCAAGAAATCGCGACAGAAACGCCTTTGCATTTACTCTATCAAGATATTGGTAACTATCGACATTCACGTCGTCAGTTAATGCAGTTACAGCAGTTGGCTGTATGGCGTGAACACATGGTGAAAGCTTTAAATACACCACGTAGTTTCATTTTGAAAAACTCAAGCATGATTGATTTGGTTGAGAAAAATCCGAAAAATGCGTTTCAGTTATCGGGTGTAAAAGACATACGTCAAAATGTTGTCCGTGAGCACGGCAAAACCATTTTAGATTTGGTGAAGTTCTTGCCTGAGCAAGCAGATTGGCCACTACGTATGGCACGTCCGATCCGTCATTCTTCAAAAGATGTGGGAGAGAAGATTGATCACTTAATTCAAAATGTGGTCAATGAAACCAGTATTCCTAAAGAAGTATTGATGCGCAAAAAGTGGATGAACGCGCTGCATCAACATGTGGTTTTTCATAATGATGAGCAAGACTTGCCTGATTATTTATTAGGTTGGCGCTATGATTTGTTAACCCAACCTTTAATTCAACTCCTACGCCGTGATGAAAGCTATCTTTCGACGCAAATGAAAGTCATGGATTAATAATTAGTCAATTGGTCTGAAGTTTGAATATTTATACAAAATCACGACTGATGCGTTAATCATGACTAATGTCAGCTGCTTTTATTTGATGTATCCTGTGGCTTGAGTTATTTGAGTGCTGTTTTAGATATGCAATGTTCTATTTATAAATCAAGCAAAAAAGATGAAATGTATCTTTATATTGCTTGTCCAACTGAAGCTGATCAAGCCGCTGAAGATTTTAGCCCATTGAATGTTTTACCTGAAGCTGTTCGTGTTGCATTTGGTCGAGCGACTTTTGTGATGTCATTAGAGCTGAGTGAAGCGCGTAAATTGGCCCGTGTAAATGTATTGCATGTCATGGATTCGATTCAAACTCAAGGCTTCTTCCTACAAATGCCGCCAGAAGGATTAATCAATCCGAATGCTGCGGCACCAGAAGGCCTTCGTGGCGCATAAAGCATAATTCAGGAGTTGCACCGTGGATAGTTTTCTTTCAATGCTCGATTCAATTCCTGAAGACAGTATTGCTGTCACAGTTTACCTTTTGGGCAGTTTGCTGATTTTGTGGTGTTGGTATTCCATTGCTACACGCCTGCCAAAGCTGTTGGGTGGTATCACATGGATGATGATCTTTGCCATTTTATTGACGCCAACGGTTTCCGAAGGGCCAAATTCATCGATTGCACCGGCTATTTTTGGCTTGCTTTTTGGTGTGTTAACGAAAGAATCAGCACTCATTTGGTCAAATTTGTCACTGATTCTCTTTGTCATGGGTGTGGGGCTTGTGATCGGTTTCTTTTGGTCAAAATATGTGGCTAATAAAACCAAAGTAGTTGTCAATAACAATCATTCACCGCTGTAATTAATAAAAATAAGGTTTAATCATGTCTGTTGAAACACAACAATTTACGGGTACAGATCAGTACATCGCTACCGATAGTTTAAAACTTGCTGTTAAAGCTGCACGTAGCTTACAAAAGCCTTTATTGGTCAAAGGTGAGCCAGGTACGGGTAAAACTTTACTGGCTGAACAAGTGGCTGAAAGCTTAGGCTTAAAATTGTTGATTTGGCACATTAAGTCAACCACAAAAGCCCAGCAAGGTTTATATGAGTATGACGCGGTTTCACGTCTACGTGACAGCCAACTGGGTGACGACCGTGTTTATGACATTAAAAACTATATTAAACCGGGTAAATTGTGGGAAGCGTTCACCAGTGAAGAGCGTTGTGTTTTATTGATTGATGAAATTGATAAGGCAGACATTGAGTTTCCAAATGACTTGTTGCATGAATTGGATAAGATGTCTTTCTATGTATATGAGACTGGCGAAACCATTACTGCATCACAACGTCCTATTGTGATTATTACTTCAAATAATGAAAAAGAACTTCCAGATGCATTCTTACGTCGTTGTTTCTTCCACTATATTGAATTTCCAGACGACGCAACCATGCGTGAAATTATTGATGTTCATTTTCCGCAAATTTCAACTGCATTGGTCAATGAAGCATTACAAGTTTTCTTCAAATTACGTCAAGTTCCGGGTCTAAAAAAACCACCATCAACTTCTGAATTGATTGACTGGTTAAGCTTGCTGATGGCCGATGATATGCCAGAAGATGTACTGCGTAATCATGATAAGTCTAAAGCCATTCCACCTTTATATGGCGCACTCATTAAAAACGAACAAGATGTACAGTTGCTTGAACGTTTAGCCTTCATGTCTCGTCGCTAAAGGAGAAACACGCATGTTTGTGCGCTTGTTTTATACCTTACGCAAATACGGTGTTCCCGTCTCGACGCGTGAACTGATCGATCTGAATGAGGCTGTTGCTTCAGGTCTGGTCTTTGCCGATCAAGAAGAGTTCTATCAACTCGCCAAAACGATTATGGTGAAAGATGAACGCTTCTTTGACAAATTTGACCGAGGCATGAAGGACTATTTTGATGGGATTTCAACTTTTGATTTAGATGATTTACTCAATAAAGTTCAAAAGTTACCGAAAGACTGGTTCGATTTAGAACTCTTAGAAAAGCATCTAAGCCCTGAGCAGCGTGAAGAATTAAAGAAAGCAGGTTCATTAGAAGAACTCATGAAAATGCTGGAAGAACGTTTACGCGAGCAGCATAAGAAACATCAGGGTGGAAACAAGATGATCGGCACTGGAGGAACGTCTCCATTTGGTGCTTATGGTGATCATCCTGAAGGGGTGCGTATTGGTGGGCCAGGACGTAAACGTTCTGCTGTAAAAGTTTGGGAACAACGTAAATATCAGAATTTGGATGATGATCAAATTCTCGGAACGCGCCAAATGCAGATGGCATTGCGTCGTTTACGTAAATTTGCCAGACAAGGTGCGGCTGAAGAGTTAGACATCGATGGTACAATTCGCGAAACCGCGAAGCAAGGCATACTCGATGTGCAGCTCGTGCCTGAACGTCGTAATCGTATTAAGGTGCTGATGTTGTTCGATGTGGGTGGATCGATGGATTCACATATTGCACAATGCGAAAAACTGTTTAGTGCGGCGAAAACTGAGTTTAAAACCTTAGAGTATTTCTATTTCCATAACTGTGTATATGACTATGTTTGGAAGGACAATGTACGTCGCTCAAGCACCCGTATGAATACGTGGGATTTATTCAATACCTATGGAAGCGACTATCGTGTAATTGTGGTTGGAGATGCCTCTATGGCACCTTATGAACTCAATTCTGTGGGTGGTTCGGTTGAATATATGAATGATGAAGCAGGCAATGTCTGGCTACAGCGCTTACGCAATCATTTTGAAAAAACAGCATGGTTGAACCCAGAAGAAGATCGTTATTGGCATTACACCCATACGATTGGTTTGATTAAGCAAATTTTTGAAGACCATATGTACCCAATGACCCTCAAAGGCGTTGAGGATATGACCAAGTATTTAGCACGATAAAGCTGGAAAGAAAGCACATTTAAAGAATAAGGATCATAAAAAAATGGATCATCAAATTAATGGTATTGCTTTGCCTAATGACGCGGGCTTTTTTGGGAACTATGGTGGTCAGTTTATCCCGCCTCACTTAAAAGCGGCAATGGATGACATTAAAGTCGCTTACGAGCAAATTCGTGTAACAGAAGAATTTCAAACTGAACTTGCTGAACTGTTTGCGCACTATGTTGGTCGTCCAAGTCCGTTGTTTTATGCAAAACGGTTATCTGAACAGTTGGGTGGGGCACAGATCTATCTAAAGCGTGAAGACTTAAACCACACAGGTGCACATAAAATTAATCACTGTTTGGGTGAAGCGCTGCTTGCAAAATATATGGGTAAAACCAAAGTCATTGCAGAAACCGGTGCAGGCCAACACGGCGTTGCACTCGCAACAGCCTGTGCTTTGGTGGGGATTCCGTGTGAAATTCATATGGGGCAGGTCGATATTGAAAAAGAACATCCCAATGTCGTCAAAATGAAAATCCTTGGAGCAACACTCATTTCAGTGACACGTGGTACTGCAACGCTGAAAGATGCTGTGGACAGTGCTTTTGAAGAGTATTTAAAAGATCCAACCAATTATATCTATGCTATTGGTTCGGTTGTTGGGCCACATCCATTTCCAATGATGGTCCGTGACTTTCAGTCAATTATTGGTAAAGAAATTAAAGAACAAACCCATGAGCGCTTTGGTGCGAACCCAGATTATGTGGTTGCATGTGTGGGTGGTGGTTCAAATGCTATGGGTGCTTTCACCGCATTTTTAAACGATGCAGATGTGAAACTAATTGGTGTAGAGCCTGCTGGTCATGGTCTTGATACCGACATGCACTCGGCAACCTTAACTTTAGGTAAACCAAGTCAGATTCATGGTATGGCGTGTTATTTACTTGAAAATGATCAAGGTGAACCGTTACCAGTGCATTCGATTGCTTCAGGTTTAGATTATCCTGGTGTCGGGCCACAGCACAGTCTACTGAAAGACTTGGGTCGTGTCGAATACACCACTGCGACTGATCAAGAGTGCTTGGATGCGTTTATGCGGTTGTCGCGAGTTGAAGGAATTGTACCTGCGCTTGAAAGTTCACATGCCGTGGCGTGGGTACTTCGTGAAGCTCCAAAGTTGGCCAAAGATATTAAAATTGTGGTGAATGTATCTGGTCGTGGCGACAAAGATGCAGATTATGTCGCTGCAAAATTAGGTCTGAACTAAGTTTTAAGCCTTTCATATTTACATATAAAAATCCCTGCTTAGTGCAGGGATTTTTATATGGTTTCAACTTTATTTTTTATCATTAGTAGCCAATGCTGAGTATACGTTCATTATTGAATACCTCACCATTAAAACTTAACCTGAAATATACTGTTGTAGTTGCTCAATCAGTTTCTTTTGATCATCCATTGCCGCTTTCACCAAGTCACCAATAGAAATGAGTCCCAATAATTTATCTTGTTCAACCACAGGCAAGTGACGTAGGTGGCGATCTGTCATGAGGTCTAAACATTCTTCAACCGTAACTGCTGTTGTGACCGTCAGTACTTTTGCTGTCATAATTTCATTGACTGTGGTTTGCTTTGAAGTACGTTCCATCAACATGACTTTGCGCATATAGTCACGTTCGGACAATATACCTACAACGCGTTCTTCTTGTGTGACCACAAGTGCACCAATGCCTTTATCTGCCATAAGTGAAATTGCTTCAAGAACCGTGGCTTCAGGGCTGATGGTGTAGATTGCTTGATGTACTTTATCTTTTAATACTTGAGCAACATTGGTCATAGGGCATATCCTCGGTTGTGGTTATTGTTTTATATTTAAATTAGCGCGATTTAAAAAAAAAGCAAATACTTTACAGTCATAGCTCTCAATAAAATAACAAGTTAATTACGTCTTATTGTTCTTAATGAGCCTTAAGCTGGCGACAGAATACGGTCATTGAAGAAAAAGTGACGCATTTGAGACGTACTGAGCTTCATACGCTTTGTGCCATTACATAGCGCAGGGGTGACTTTTAAGCGTGACAGAGTAGGCAGTAATGCGCTTTGGAAATCATGTGGCGTGATTTTTTTAGGAATATAGTTTGGCCAGTGCAATTGAGCATATTGGTGTGCGTGTAAACCATTGAGCCAAAAAGGGAAAACATAGTCATCGTGATCAGAGGTCATAGCCCAGCCTTGCTGTTCAGCGTTGTAAAGCCCCCAAAGAATACCGCAGTACATCATGCCTCTTAGAATATTGATTTTTAAATATAAATGATTTGAAATCGGTTGTAGTTTCAAAATTTTGTACATAGCGTTATGTCGTTAAGGAACATGACGCTATTTTAAATAATTAAGATGAAAGTTCAGTGTAAGCTTTGCATAACTATGTAAATAAATATGTCATATCAAAATGTTAGGCTCAAAAAAAAACGCCACCTAGGTGACGTTTTATTATGCTTTCATGGTGGCAAGCTGTTGCCAGTATTGTGCTTTCAGTGAGTCACGTTCTACGCGGAAACCTTGATAATAAAGTTCTGCCAAAAACAGTGCTGCTTTACCGTGGCCTGCGCGTGCAACGCTTTCTAACTGTTGTACTGCTTCTACAAAGTTCATTTGTGATTGAATGGTGTTTACTGCATCCGCATACGCATGTTCTAAGTCATGATGAGAGATTTGTTGAATCATATTAAGCTCCTTATTCTAATTATGATCACTTAAAGGTAATTTTACCTTTAGATATAAATATCACGCTAATGTTAAATATTTATTACAAATTGCTGGAATTGTCAAATATATTGTCGAGTATTCTTCATCTTATTTTGTTTACATGATTAAACAATGAACAATCAAAATATTGAATATGATAATAAAACAGGAAACTGTATTTTATAAGGAGAATAACATGACAAATACATTAGACGGTTTTGATTTTGATATGCCTCCAACTATTTCTCAAATTGTAGCGTTGGCGCAATATCACCGAACACTATTAGATGAAGCAGTTTTCCATCAAGAAATTCATCTTGGGGATTTTTGTTTGGCACAACGTAAACGAGTTTATGATTTCACACGTCAGCTTGATGAAAATCAACGGGCTGATTTTTATGAAACATACAATGGGGAGCTAAGACGTATTGCAGATGACGATCCTGCACACCCTGCAGATGCAGAAAATGGTGTTGGGGCTTTCGCCATTATGATTGCATTGGGGGTAATTGCCTTGGTGCTCTATTTTGCAGTTATTCGTAGCATTGTTGGTTAGACTTCTGCTTTACAAACAATCTGACTTGCTGAAATTATGTCCTCTTTAGCATTAATGGGGGCATTTTTCAGCATTTCAACTTGTGATTATGCAATTCGCTACTTACACTAGTTTCACTAGAGGTAGGTTATGCACATTGCGATCCAAAAAATTCTTAAATTAAAATCACAGATTACACTTGTACAAATTTATAATGGTTTGATGGCGTCGATCATTATGCTCATTGTCGTTTTATCGAGTATTGCTTTATCTCGACCCATTTCTCCAAGCCAATTTGAAAATGTAAGTCGCTTATCTCATCAAGCGACTTTTCCAGAAACACAAGAGATGGCTCAAGATCTGGTTTTGGAAAACCAGATTTCCTATATTGATTACTTTAGATTAATGCAGGCTCATCAGTTTGAGCAGAATCGGGCGAAGCAGCTTCCGGCATTGGCTCCGGAGGTTCAATAATCGCAGGAATTTGATCAGGATGCGGGATGCTTTGCTTAATATTCGGGTCAAGATTCAATTCTAGAATATGTCGAAGTTGCTCTTTATCTAAAGCATTACTGACAATCACAAGGGTAAGACTTTCAGGGTGAATGTGTTTACGTATTGCATTTTGGACATCTAAAGGCGTGATCTCAGCTAAACGTTTTGGGTAGTCTGCTAAATAATTCGCATCTTGTTGGTAAAACCCTATAGAGCCCAGTTGTGCGTTGATGTTTGCATTGCTGCTATAGCTGTTAGGTAGGCTGCGTAACATACCGGCTTTAGTTTCTTCTAACTGCTGTGCATCAATTGGTTGATGGACAAAGTCAACTAGGGCTTTATGCGCCACTTGTATGCTGTCCATGAGCTGATCTTGTTGGGTTGAATAACTTAGAATAAAACTTCCAGCCGCTTGGCTAAATGTAAAAGCACTGTTTGCTCCATAGGTGTATCCACGTTTAACGCGTAGTTCTTTCATTAAAATGGAGCTAAATCCACCCCCACCCAACATACGGTTAGCTAGTTCGAGGGCTAAACGATCAGGATCATCCCGTGTGGTTGATAGATGTCCCATGGTGACGTGGGCTTGAGTTGAATTAAACAGAATATGTTGAATATCAAAGTTGGGTTTATCTTGTGGTACAGCAAGTGGCTTTGCCGCTTCACCTTGTGAGAGGGCTGCACTTATTCGTTCAGCCAGTTTTTGCGCTTGTTTAACACTGAGTTGGCCTGTCAGTGCAATATTCATATTTTGACTAACCAAAAATTCATCTCTGAATTTTTTTAAGTGCTGAGTCGTAATTTTTTTAATACTGCCATTGGTTCCCGTAATCGGTTCCGCATAAGGATGTGAACCGTAGAGCGCACGATAAAAACGAATGCTCATCAATCGACTCGGGCTTTCTTTCAACTGCTTCTGGCCCACTTGGGTATTGCTCACCATCAAACTAATACTGTTATTTTTAAAAGTAGAGTCTTTTAATACTTTAAGCATCGTACTTACCGCAGCATCTAATTTTTTAGGGTCAGACAGGGAACGCAGTCGAACCACAAACATGTCACGGTGTGCAGCTACACTAAAACGAGCCCCGACTTGTTCAAAGGCATTCGCGATTTCAACTGCATCATGTTGCGTGGTGCCTTCATCGATGAGTTGTGCTGCCATATTGGCAACACCATATAGGCCTTTTTCTACTTCTACATCTCTTGCAGAGCCTGCATTAAAGGTAAGTTGAATATCCACCATAGGTAAGGCTGGTGACTCAACGAATAGACTTCGAACTTTGTATCTGTTTTTAAGTTCGTGTACATGTGGTGCTGTATAAAGGTCGCTGGTTTGAACTTGTTTTAAGCTTTGTAGAGAAGCAATAGACTGTAATGTACGTGGGTCATCATTGCTTACACTGCTTGTACTTACATCTGCAATTACATTGGTAGTGCAAAAGGTAGACATGGTAATAAATAATAGGTTAAAGATGGTCTTTTGATTTTTCATTATTTTGTGGCCTTCTTTTCTGGTTGAAGGTACAACGTACTTAAGTTATTTCTGATAAAAGCAGTTTGAGCAACGTGCTGAATATCTTCAGGTGTAACCGCTTCAAAATGCTGTGGAAGCTGATCCATTAGTCGATAATTCAAGCCATTCACAGCTAAGTTTCCAATCATCTTTGCTTGCCCGACAATGTCATCTTGACCATAAATTAAGTTTGCAACAAAGCGTGTGCTAATCCGTTCTAGCTCTTGAGGTTGAACAAGTTCTGTTTGGAGTCGCTCAATTTCATGTTCAATGGCTTTTTGTAGCTCCGGAAGTTCCACGCCAGTGACTGGAAGTGCGGAGATACTAAATAAACTGTCTCCACGGTTATAAGGGTCATAACTCACACTCAGTGCGGTTGCTAATTTTTTGTCGCGTACAAGGCGCTGTTGTAATCGAGAGCTGATCCCGCTATCTAATAAGCTTCGAATAAGTGTGAGTGCATAAACATCTTCTGGATTGCTTGCTGTTGCAAGTGATTTCACATTCCAAGCCATATATAAATTTGGCACCTCAACATTGGTATTTTGCTCCATGTGACGGTAGCCAATGTTCTCAAACTCAGTCACATCATTGCGTACAGGTGTTGGATGGCTTTTGATGTCGCCAAAATATTTTTGAACTTGTCTTAAGGCAGATTCTGCATTGACATCACCCACAATCACCAAGATCGCATTGTTTGGGCTATACCATTTTTGATACCACTGCTTCACGTCATCTAGACTTATATTTTGCAAGTGTTTCATGTGCCCAATGACGGGTTGACGATAGTGACTCGTGGGATAAGAAATCCATTTGAAGCGTTCGAAAGCGAGTGAGCGGGGGTTGTCATCGGTACGTAGGCGTCGCTCCTCCATCACGACTTTAATTTCAGGGTCAAAGTCTTGTTTCCGTAGTAAGAGATTGCGCATACGATCTGCTTCAAGCTCTAAAGCCATTGGGAGGTAAGTTTTAGGATAAAGCTGATAGTAATTGGTGTAATTGGTAAATGTTGCGGCATTTACTGTACCGCCATAGATTCGACTTAAACGACTGAATTCGTCATTGGGAACTTTGGATGTGCCTTTAAACATCATATGTTCCAGTACGTGCGAAATACCCGTTATATTTCCAGACTCATCGGTGCTACCGACTTTGTACCAAATTTGGGTCATGACCATTGGGGAGCGGTGATCTTCACGGATAATCACCTGCAAGCCATTGCTTAAAGTGGTTTCAAAACTACTGCGGGTAAGTTCACTGCGTATTTGTGCATGGGTAGTTATAGGTAAACAAAGTAGAGTTAAACCCAGTGCAACTAAACTTTTTTTATAAGAATGCGTGACTAATAAGTGATGCATATAAAATTTGGGCTCAGGTTGAAGTGAAAGCATTTCAATAAATAACCATTCTTAAGAAAAATACGAAGTAGATCAAGCGCCAGAAGTATTGATTTGTTAAGTGTTTACATAAAGTATTGTTGCTAAGCGAAAGCCTATCTTTTATGGTAGAATCCGTCTTTTTTAACGCAGTGCTTTTCAAGGATTCGGCATGCAACAGCAATCTAATGAGCAGAACAAATTTTTGATTGATGCTGATATCGGGGATGACGATGTCACACTACCAAGTTTACCTGTGGTCAATGTGCCAATCGTTGAAACAAAAGAGCAAACAGTTGTTAGTCCAGTTGTGGTTGCTGAAACAAGCGCAGAAGAAGCAGAGACATCTGCAAAAGGCGGTTTCTTTAGCCGCATGAAAGAAGGGTTAACCAAAACCCGTAAAAACCTTGCCGATGGTATGGTCAATATTTTGATCGGTGGTAAGGAAATTGATGACGAACTGCTTGAAGAAGTTGAAGAGCAGCTTCTCGTGGCCGACATTGGCGTTGATGCAACGAAAACCATCATTACCAACTTAACTGAACGTACTGCACGTGGCGATTTAATTTACTCGCACTCGCTATATAAAGCGCTTCAAGAAGAGTTGGTCGCTTTACTTGCACCACGTGTGAAACCTTTACACATCGATCCGAACAAAACGCCTTATGTGATTTTGGTGGTGGGTGTAAACGGTGTGGGTAAAACCACAACCATTGGTAAATTGGCAAAACGCTTACAAGGTGAAGGCAAGAAAGTGATGCTTGCTGCGGGGGATACTTTCCGTGCGGCAGCGACTGAGCAGCTTCAAATTTGGGGTGAGCGTAATAATATTGCCGTAGTCGCACAAGGCCATGGCGCTGACAGCGCTTCTGTCATTTTCGATGCGTTTGAAAGTGCGCGTGCGAAAGGTGTCGATGTTTTGATCGCAGATACCGCAGGTCGTTTACATAACAAAGGTCATCTTATGCAAGAGTTGACCAAAGTAAAACGTGTCATGCAAAAAATCGATGCGACTGCGCCACACGAAGTTATGTTGGTGGTCGATGCAGGAACAGGTCAAAATGCGATTAATCAAGTAGAAATGTTTGATGAGGCAGTTGGTTTGACAGGCCTGACGATTACCAAGCTCGATGGTACTGCGAAAGGTGGTGTACTATTTAATATTGCCAGTCGTACGCATGTTCCAATTCGCTTCATTGGTGTCGGTGAGAAAATTGACGACTTACGTCCTTTCTCTGCAAAATCCTTTGTTGCTGCTTTGTTCGAAACAGAGAAATAAGATTGAACAGCACAATTTTAAAGTGTTAGATCAGTCACATAAACTCCGCTAAATGCGGAGTTTATTTTTTGATTCAATTTGTTTGTTTTAAAAACAAGCATTTAGAAATCACGTAATGAATATAAGTGATTCTCCTGAGATTACACTAGCACCTAATACAATAGGCATCACTGTACATTTTGGGGAACACGGTATGGCTTTATTACATAAAATTGGACAAGTTCTAACAACGGATTTAACCAAAGATTTAAAATTTAA
>NZ_JBUEBA010000002.1:1559774-1562256 GCF_058107045.1 Acinetobacter sp. AB03
TAAAAAAAAATCACGAAGAAGACCTAAAACAAACCACATTGTATCGATCAACTAAAAAAGTGACGTAGTATTTATGTTTTAGGGAAGCGTGTACATTTAAGTCAGGTGTATTTAGCTGAATTGATCCAAGAGGCTGTGCGAAGTTGTCCTTCGGCACATAATTCACAAAGTACTTGTATTGTGATTTTAATGGGTGGCGCGCATCATCACTTTTGGAATGTCGTAAAAGAAGTGCAGCGCAAGTTAGTCCCCGCGCATATTTTTGCTGGTGCAGAACTGAAGGTTGATCAATGCTCGGCAGGATTTGGTACAGTTCTATTCTATGAAGATCAGCAGATCATTCAAAAATTACAAAAGAAAATTCCTTTTGATGCGGCAGAGTTTCCAGTTTGGTCAGAGCAAGTTTCAGGTATGGCCCAATATGCTGTATGGACTTGTTTAGCAGATGCAGGTTTGGGTGCGTCATTACAACATTATAACCCGAGTATTGATGCTGATATCTCCAAGGTTTTTGAGATTCCAAAACATTGGCTGTTACGTGCGCAATTGGTCTTTGGTTCGATAGAGGAAAAAGCCGCTGAAAAAGAACATTATAAAGATGAAGAGCGCTTTATGATCTATGCATAATGACACGGAATAATCTTTAGTGATTTCTAGATCAAGTTTTGTAATGTTATGGCATATTGTTCTATTTTTAAGACACTATGTCGCTGAACTAAGCATGTTCAAATTCAAAATATT
The DNA here is from genome assembly GCF_058107045.1 of Acinetobacter sp. AB03. NCBI lineage: Bacteria > Pseudomonadati > Pseudomonadota > Gammaproteobacteria > Moraxellales > Moraxellaceae > Acinetobacter > Acinetobacter sp. AB03. The sequence goes on from NZ_JBUEBA010000002.1 coordinate 1,560,516, forward strand.
AGCTATGATGAATATGAATCTGTATATAACAAGATCGTGAGATCGCTGAGGAAAATAACATGTCATTTTTAGGCCACATCAAACAACGTCGTACCATTTATGCTGTTGGTAAAAGTGTAGCATTAACACCAGAACAAATTGAATCTGTAATTAAAGAAGCGGTAAATCACAGTCCTTCTGCATTTAACTCACAGACTTCTCGTATTGTAACTTTGTTTGGTGACTCGCATTTACAGTTTTGGAATATCGTACGTGAAACTTTACGTAAAATTGTTCCAGAAGCTGCTTTTGAAGGCACAAATGCAAAAATTAATAGCTTTGCTGCAGGCTATGGTACGGTTTTATTTTATGAAGACCAGGATGTTGTAAAATCATTGCAGGAACAATTTGCGCTTTATGCAGATAATTTCCCAGTTTGGTCTGAACATTCTTCTGCAATTGCTCAATTTTCCGTATGGACTGCGTTATCTGAACAAAATATTGGTGCGTCATTACAGCATTACAATCCAATCGTAGATGCTGAGATTGCAGAGATCTTCGATATCCCTGCGAATTGGAAACTTCGTGCGCAACTTGTTTTTGGTTCGATTGAAGCACCTGCGGGTGAGAAAACATTTATGGCTGAAGCGGATCGCTTTAAAACATTTAATTAATAGTTAGTCATTAAAATGAAAAAGAGCAGAGAAGATTTGCTCTTTTTTTGTTTAAGGATTTATCTTTAAAATATCAAAGCTTAGCAATATATATTGTAGTTTTGAGTTGGTTCTAAGCTCAGAAATTGTCATAAAATTGTCATTTATAAACTGCATAGTGCAACTAAACTTTAATAAACCATCGATAGAGTGTAAAAATGACCTTACGCATAACCCTTGCAACAGCAGCATTGATGTTGAGTACTTCAGTATTTTCAGCAGTGACTATTACTGCTCCAGAGGAAATAAAAATTGAAGGCTTAAATGGGCAAGAGGTTAAGAGTCGTTTATTCAGTTCTGACAATAAATATAATATTGATGCTGGTGAAAATATTATCAGTGTTCGCTACACTCAGTTTTTTGAAGAGCATCCAGGTATTGGCTCCCACGATATCGTTCGCTCAGGGATTGTAAATATTAAGACCCCAATTTTACAAGACCAACAGTCTTACCGTTTGGCACTGATCAATCCTCCGCAAAACCATGATGATGCCAAGGCTTATGCCAAGCAGCCGATCTTTGGTCTATACAATGCCAAAAATCAGTTACTGGTTGAGCAAAAGGGTAGTAAAACTCAAAATGCAGGTATTCTTCAAAATCTATTTACTGATGCACCAACCGATCTAACTCAAAAAGCAACGACAGTAGTACAACCTGCACCGGTCTATACGTCACAAGCTGTTGTTGCGAAAGTTGGGACAGATAAACAAAAAGATTTAACAAGTTCTGGCAATGCTCAACAATTAATTAATACTTGGAAAAGTGCATCTAAATCTGAACGCCAAGCGTTTATGGCTTGGCTGGCTGAACAAGCACAGTAGTTGGTACATTCTAAAAAAACAGCGTTAGCTGTTTTTTTTATTTAGATAGCGTATTTATATTGTAGATAACTTGACTATAATTTAATCTAAAACGTATGTTTTGCTTTAAAAATAACCAGTCGAGTGGATTTTTTGAATTATTTATTTAAATGCACTTGCGCTGCAAATAAAATTGTATAGAATACGCAGCACACCAACGCAATGTAGTGAATAACTTAAAGCGAAGGT
>NZ_JBUEBA010000002.1:1562356-1579469 GCF_058107045.1 Acinetobacter sp. AB03
TATGCTGAGAACTGATAGCAAGCTGTACTTGTACAGTGAAGTGGCTGATACCATGCTTCCAGGAAAAGTCTCTAAGCTTCAGTTACATAGGAATCGTACCCGAAACCGACACAGGTGGTCAGGTCGAGTAGACCAAAGCGCTTGAGAGAACTCTGCTGAAGGAACTAGGCAAAATGGTACCGTAACTTCGGGAGAAGGTACGCTGCCGACGGTGATAGGATTTACTCCTTGAGCTATTGGCAGCCACAGAAACCAGGCCCCTGCAACTGTTTATTAAAAACATAGCACTCTGCAAACACGAAAGTGGACGTATAGGGTGTGATGCCTGCCCGGTGCTGGAAGGTTAATTGATGGGGTTAGCGTAAGCGAAGCTCTTGATCGAAGCCCCAGTAAACGGCGGCCGTAACTATAACGGTCCTAAGGTAGCGAAATTCCTTGTCGGGTAAGTTCCGACCTGCACGAATGGCATAATGATGGGGGCGCTGTCTCCAGCAGAGACTCAGTGAAATCGAATTCGCCGTGAAGATGCGGTGTACCCGCGGCTAGACGGAAAGACCCCGTGAACCTTTACTGCAGCTTGACATTGAACTTTGATCTTACTTGTGTAGGATAGGTGGGAGGCTTTGAAACCGAGACGCTAGTTTCGGTGGAGCCAATCTTGAAATACCACCCTGGTAATATTGAGGTTCTAACTCTGTCCCGTTATCCGGGACGAGGACCATGTCTGGTGGGTAGTTTGACTGGGGCGGTCTCCTCCTAAAGAGTAACGGAGGAGTACGAAGGTGCGCTCAGCGTGGTCGGAAATCACGCGTAGAGTATAAAGGCAAAAGCGCGCTTAACTGCGAGACCCACAAGTCGAGCAGGTACGAAAGTAGGTCTTAGTGATCCGGTGGTTCTGTATGGAAGGGCCATCGCTCAACGGATAAAAGGTACTCTGGGGATAACAGGCTGATACCGCCCAAGAGTTCATATCGACGGCGGTGTTTGGCACCTCGATGTCGGCTCATCTCATCCTGGGGCTGAAGCAGGTCCCAAGGGTATGGCTGTTCGCCATTTAAAGAGGTACGCGAGCTGGGTTTAGAACGTCGTGAGACAGTTCGGTCCCTATCTACCGTGGGCGTTGGAAATTTGAGAGGATCTGCTCCTAGTACGAGAGGACCAGAGTGGACGAACCTCTGGTGTACCGGTTGTGACGCCAGTCGCATCGCCGGGTAGCTATGTTCGGAAGGGATAACCGCTGAAAGCATCTAAGCGGGAAGCCTACCTCAAGATAAGATTTCCCTAGGACTTTATGTCCTCTAAAGAGCCGTTGAAGACTACGACGTTGATAGGTTGGATGTGGAAGCATAGTGATATGTGAAGCTGACCAATACTAATTGCTCGTGAGGCTTGACTATACAACACCCAAACAGTTGGTGTTGTGGTTCAAATCACTGCAAACAACTTGATTTAGTTATAAAGCTAGATAAGCAGAGGGGGATTTTTTATGCTGAAAATATTAAAAATTAGGGAAATAAGAAGATTGGCTAAAACATAGCCTCTAAAATTTAATAAGGAAAAATAAGAAGAAGTAATCAGATGAAAAGAGCCGGAAATAAGCTATCTATAAGGGCTTAAATGGCAAAAAAGCCAGCATTTCTGGCTTTTATGTCTTATTTATAAGAGGTTATAGAGCACCTTTTAAGTTTTCTTGATGTGCTTTAACCTGTTTGGCATATTTCTTTCCTTGACGTTTCATTTTCCAGCTCGAATGGTAGCCTGTTGGACCAACATTATAATAAGCCAAAGCTTTGGGCCAACTTTCTGCTTTTTGGTTATAGTTAGCGAGAATATAAGTGCCACAATTAATATTATTAATTTCTTCAAATAAATCGCCAGGGCAGGTTTGTTGCCAATAGCGCGGGATAACTTGGGTAAGTCCAATAGCACCAGCAGGGGAAACAGCATAATTTCTATAGCTGGACTCTTGTCTTATGACCGCCGCAACTAGTAATGGATCGACATTATAGCGATCGGCACTTTGTACAATCATGGGTGCAATACGTAGTGCTGTAGTTGGTTCAACAGCATATGCCTTTTGAATGCCATTGGCTAATTTTGCTGAACGCTTTTCAACGGAACCGCCACCAAGTGATGCACAACCAGTAAATATTAAAAAAGTTGTTGTTAAAACTAAAACAGATTTAGCTTTAATATGAGATGTTGGCAAGTATCGTTGATAATTCAGCAAACTGTATATCCATTGGTATAATGTCTGAGAAGATCATATTGAGCTGTGCAATTACAGTCAAGTTGAGACAGAAGGGACTATTTTATGGTTTTGTTAAATCCGTACTTTATTTAAGCTAAATAGAGGTGATTAATCGAAATCCTAGATTTTATGCTGTGAGTAGACCCGCTTGCAAAGATAGTTTTGTCATATAAACCCATCGTATTTAGCTTCTTTATAGGTGATTGCATGGACAAGTCAAAGAAATTCCTCTTGCTTATAGCAAATAGCCTAAGCAGTATCTACATTGGTAAGACTTGCTATTCTCCAAATATTAAGTTTGAAATTATGAGGATATAAGGCCTAATGTAAAGACATGACTGAGGACTTATAAAAAGTTTCAAATTTCAAAAAAGGGTATTTCTCACATATGGAAAACAGTATTGAATATTTGTTTTATGATGCTCATCGATAATGTTTAAAAATAGAGTGGAGATACATAAAAAATGGCTTTGTTGCACAAAGCTATTCTTGAAGGCTTCTTCAGCAATATAATTTCCAGATGAAGAAGCCTGCACCTAAAATCTACCGTACAACCAATTGGTCCTCGTATAACCAAGCTTTAATCAAGCGTGGGAATATTTCAATCTGGTTTGATCCGAAGACCCAATGGTATGCACAACCACAAGGCAAGCACGGACGAAATCAAACTTATTCCGATACAGCGATTCAATGCTGTTTAATGATCAAATCTCTATTCCGTCTTTCTTTACGTATGGTCACTGGCTTTGCTCAAAGCCTGATTACCTGATTAAACTCAGTGGCTTGAATTGGACAGCACCAGATTACTCCACCCTCTGCAGACGACAAAAGCATATTGATATTGCGATAAGCTATCAGAAAAGTCGTGATGGGTTACACCTACTCGTCGACTCTACAGGTTTAAAATTTTTAGGTGAAGGCGAATGGAAGCGTAAGAAACATCAGCCTGAATACCGTCGGCAATGGCGTAAACTGCATATTGCTATAGATGCTGAAACACTGCAAATACGTGCCGTTCAGCTTACGACAAATAATGTCAGTGATTCACAAGTACTAGGTGATTTACTGGATCAAATCCCACTAGATGAGCGAATAGATTCTGTCTATACCGATGGGGCGTACGACACGAAGTGCTGCAGACAATTGATTGCAGATCGTCAAGCACATGCAGTAATTCCACCAGAAAGAATGCCAAGCCCTGGAAAGATTCTAAAATCAGTTCAATAGAACGAAATGAGTTACTTCAAACGGTTAAACATTTAGGCAGAACCCTATGGAAAAAATGGTCGGGCTATCACCGTCGCAGTTTGGTGGAAACCAAGATGCATTGCATCAAATTATTAGGAGATAAGCTGACTGCAAGACATTTTCAAAGTCAGGTCAATGAAATTCATGCGCGTGTGGCAGTTCTGAATAGATTTACGGAATTAGGTAGACCTCACACCCAAGTTGTCACTTAAATTTGAATGGATTGGGGAAAACTCAGCTTTTGAATGTTTATGCAACAAAGCCATAAAAAATTAAAAACATTTATCTAATATTAAATTTACTCAATAAATCTAAATTCTGTGATAGCGATACGTTTTTTGAAGCCCAACAAATAAGTTCAGCCGTTGTTAGATAGCATGAATCTAAGTCCAACGCTTTCTTATTTACATTACTTTCAATGTGAAGCCATGATTCTTTATTTAGAGAAACCATGGCTTCAACATGTCCGAAAGGGATGTTTTAATTTATTTCAATTCGCTTGATGACTTTCCGAGTTCACGGCGCGCGATGATGAGTTGCTGAATTTGTTGCGTACCTTCAAAAATATCTAGAATTTTAGAATCTCTTGCCCATTTTTCTAAAAGCTCATCTTCGTTGTAACCGACTGTTGATGCAAGTTCGACGCACTTAAGGGTGATTTCATTACAAATTCGACCAGCTTTGGCTTTGGAGATAGAGGCTTCTTTTGAGTTTGGCTTTTTGTTATCTGCCATCCAGGCGGCTTTTAAGGTCAGTAAACGAGCCGCTTCCCATTCGGCTTCCATGCGATAAATTTGGCTCGCAATATAAGTCGTCTGTAAGTATGGGGCCATATATTGAGGATCTAAACAATCGCTGAAGATCTCTTTAATCCGTTCTAGCGAGGCCTTGGCACAGCCTATAGCCATGGCTGCAACGAGCGGACGGGTATTATCAAAAGTTTCCATCACGCCAGCAAAGCCTTTAGCAATGTCAATTTCCGCATTTCCCAGTAGGTTATTTGCTGGCACTCGGCAGTCGATGAAACGAATAACTGCGGTATCAGAGGCTCTGATTCCTAGTTTATGTTCTAAACGTTCTACTGTCATGCCAGGAGTCCTTTTAGGAATCACAAAAGATTTGATCGCTGAACGGCCTAATTTTTTATCCAGCGTTGCCCAAACGACGATAGCGTCAGCACGCTCTCCTGAAGTCACGAAAATCTTTTCACCATTTAAGATGTAATCTTCACCATCTTTTATTGCTGTGGTGCGAATCGCGGCTGAGTCCGAACCACAGTTTGGTTCAGTGATTGCCATGGCTGCCCATGTGTTTTTGAAAAGCTCTAACTGCTCTTCATTGGCAACAGCTGCAATTGCTGAGTTTCCCAACCCTTGGCGGGGCATTGATAGAAGTAAAGCGGTGTCTCCATAACACATTTCAATTACACTTAAAGCGGTAGAGAGATTCACTCCATTTTTATTGCCTTGTTCATTGGTGCCCCGCTTACCGATAGCAGCACCCACGTTCATACCTTCACCGCCTTCATTCATACCATCGACCAAAGATGCCAACATATCCAGTTCTTTAGGATAGCTGTGTTCAGCTTTGTCGTATTTTCGGGAGATAGGGCGAAGTACATTGATGGCCACTTGGTGGGCTTGATCAATCAGTAATTTAAATTTTTTAGGGTTTTGTAAATTCATGCCAGTTTTCCTTTTTATTATGCATGTAGACCAGAGTGAACAATCGCTGTTGCACGTAAATCACGATACCAACGCTCAACAGGGTGTTCTTTGGTGAATCCGTGCCCACCTAAAATCTGTACACCATCGGTGCCAATTTTCATGGCTTTTTCGGCACAAAGTAAGCGTGCTAAATAGGCTTCACGGTGAAATGTCTGCCCAGATTCAGCTAGACTTGCGGCATTTAGAATGAGCATACGCATGGCATCAATTTCGATGGACATATCGGCAATCATAAATGCAACACTTTGACGGTGAGAAATTGGTTCACCAAAGGCGGTACGTTCATTGGCATATTCAATACAATATTTTTTGACCGCTTCACATGTGCCGACCGCCATTGCACACCACATTAAATTGCCGAGGTCTAAAAATGCCGTGTAGTTGAAATCTTCATCACCTAAGCGTAAAGCAGGGGTTTGATTAAAAATTAAAGTTGCTGTTTCCGTTGCTTTGAGTCCCATAGCGGGAGATTTTTTAAACTGAATACTTTCATCCCGTCTGAGAATAAAAACTTCAGCTTGGCCATTAAGTTCAGCACTGACAAGGAAAATATCTGCACTTTCAGCCAATAGTACCAGTGTCTTTTCACCTTGAATAAAATATTGACCATCACATGAAATGGCTTTGGTTTTTAACAGGTAAGGATTAAAAGCAGGCGTAACTTCTTGAATTGCAAAGCTAGCGCGAATGCTACTGTCTTGCACAAAACTATTTAAATATAAAGCTTGTACTTGCTCAGAACCCCATTGTGTAATGGCATTAATTACACTAAAGGTAGAGAGCATACCCGCGGCTAAACTAAAATCACCTTTGGCCAGATGCTCTGCAATAAGTATATTGCTCAAAATATTTTTCTCAGCAGCGACACCACCAAGCGCCTCAGGCAAAGCATAAAAGTTCAGACCTAGCTCTTCAATATATTGCCAAAGTTCTGTTGGAAAAGTTTCATTTTGATCGGCACTTGCGGCTAACGGGTAAAGTATATCGGCGGCAAACTGTGACATGGTGTCGATGGCCATTTGCTGATCTTCTGAATAGCTCAGATCAAATAATGATTTTTCTTGATTGTTGAGTCGCTGTTTATGCAGATCCTTATTGGCTTTAAAGGCTTTTTGTGTTTTTGATAAAGTCTTATAGGCCGCTTTTGAGCCTTGATATAGCGATTTCTCCACAAATTTTCTAAGCTTTAATTGGTCAAGTACGTCGCTACTTGCCATTTTTGTGATCAGTGATAAGCCAAATCCCTGCGCCTTATTTACCATATTTGTCATTATTTTCATCCAGCAGAATTATTCTGTGGTTTTATGCTGACATAGCGGCATACGAATAACTATGTCATGACTGACATGATGTATTGTCAAAGATAAACGGTATGTGGTGTATTTTAAATTATTCTAATATTTTGTTTTTTAGATTTTTTATTGAATCGTTTGGAATTGAAATGATGGATCAATTGACCAAAATGACGCAATGTCATTTTGGTCAATGAGCCTTTAGATAAATTTTTTGACCATTGCACGAACATTGGTTTTCGCTTCAATCACAGTCATAAAGGTATAAGCACCAATGAATTTACGGCTGATAAACATAAACTCTTTGGGTGGAACACTGAAATAACGAGATGCCATAGACTTAGAAGCTTGTTGCATTACACGGCTATGAAGTTGGCTTGCTTTCCAGTCATAAGCAAAGTGTTCATCCATAACACCAGCAGGTAAGTCTGGGTTGTTGCTTGGGCTGCTGAATGCTTCAGTTGCAAGTAAGAAGACTTTAGCCATATCCGGTTTAATGCTTTGAGGGATAGAGTCGAAAAACTCATAGCCTGTCATTGCTTGAACCATTTCTTCACTACTATGATTAAACCCAGCATGAATGAGCTTACGTGCAACGCCAAGTAAGTGTTCATCAAACTGTCGGATTGCGCCAAAATCAAGCAGAACGATTTTATCCAAGATGTCATTGCCATTGCCTAAGCGAACGAGGTAATTACCAAAGTTCGGGTCGGTCTGCATTTCACCCCATTCAAAAATCTCGCGTACCGCAATTTCAAGTGATGCTTCGCCAAGTTTGTTGCGACGTTCTTGCGGCAGAGACAGCATGACAGGGCTGTTAATCGGCACGCCACGTTCAAATGTCATACACAATACTTGGTCTGTGCAGTAGCCATCTATAATTTGCGGAACGATGTAGCGTGGGTCTTCTTTTAAGCGAGCGGCAAAACGGCGTGTAGTTGCAGCCTCAATTTTATAATTCACTTCACGGTGCATCATCTCACGAACTTCATCGAACCATTGGTCGAACTCGCGTGTTTGCGGAACCATTCGTGTCAGTTTAAGCATGTTTTTGAACAGACTCATGTCTGAGTCAATGGCTTCAGCAACGCCAGGATATTGAATTTTCAATACCATCTCTAAACCATCAGACTTACGCGTTGCACGGTGGACTTGTGCCAGTGATGCAGTGCCCAGTGGCTCATGATCGATGGTTAAATCATCTAGTTTAGAACCCAACTGGCTGTGCAGTTGCTGTTTAATCGCAGGCCACGCTAAAGCGACCGTTTGATTATTTAAAGTATTTAAGGCTTGCGTGATTTCTTCAGGTAGAAAGTGTTCACCATAAAGCGCCATCATTTGGCCAATTTTGACGATAGAACCTTTAAGTTTGCCTATTTCAGAAACAAGATAATCGGCCTGTTCTTTCATTGCTTTTTTGCGTTTCTTTTCTTTTTCTTCTTCGCTAGAAAACATAGTTGTCGCATTAGAAGCAGCCCAACGTGTTCCAGCAAGCAACGAAGCTTTGGCAATCGATAAACGACGATCCATAGAGGAGGTTTTCAGTTGTTTAAGCTTATCGTTGTGATCTGACATAATTCAGTAAAATCCTTTCATCAGCAAGGGCAGCATTTTAGATTGTAACGGATAATATCGTGTATTCACGTATTAAAAAAGTTCAACTTGCTGAATCTCGAGTTAAAAAAGGCCATAAGTGTTAAGCAACCATCTAAATACAGCCTAATCGGGATTGTTACATACGAAATTTTACTTTAAGTGTGTTTTTCTGAATCAATTCATCTTTATGCGTTTGTATGTGTTGCAGGATCATCTCTTGTACCGGTTGGTGCATAAATCCATGTGCATAACCTTTAACAATGATGATGCTTGGTAGACTAAAAAAGAAGTATCGAGCATCTTCAATGGTTGCACATTCATAGATCCCTTGCTGCTGTAACAGTTTCTGAAAGAAAGCTTTTTCAGTGTCGACATGATTGTTTTCAGTGTCATTCCAATAGCGTTCACGCATCGCCATTAAGTTGTTGTGTTTATAACTCATAAGTTTGGGGAATATTGGCAGAAGAACTCACTTTATAATAAGGCTGTTTGATCAGGTTTCAATGCAAAGCCTGTGAGTTCATGTAAAAAGCTGTGTGGTGGAAATTTTATAGAGGGCTAGTATGTTCATACAAAATAGGATGTTATATTAAAGCGCTGCAGCACGTAGATGTTGTGAATGACTAGATTAAAAAATGAATGAAGAAAATTTGCTTTGGGGAAAGGAATTGAAACAAATATTTAGTGCGTTGCTTGTTGTGGGATTATTAAGTGGTTCAGCCTATGCAATGGGCCCAACTAAAAAATATGAAGGATGCATGAAGCAAACTGGCAATGTGTTGAGTGAAATTGATGCATGCATGAGTAAAGAATATAAAGCACAAAAGAAACGCTTAAAGAAAGTATTTAAGCCGTATTTAGCGAAGGCTCCTGCAGAAGAGCAAGGACTGGTTAAACAGTCTCATCAGCAATGGCTGGCGCAGCGTGATCAGATTTGTAATAACAAACCTATCGTGAAAAATGAAAAGACTGAATTACAGCGTATTTCGTGTCTGATGCAAATGACGCAAACCCGTGCAGATATGTATGAAGCACGTACAGGCCGTATAAGCAAATAAGAGCAAAGCGTATGAAAATGTGTTTGCTGTGCATCAAAACATTATAAATCATAGAAAAACAGGGTATCATAAGGCGTTTTTATTATGACCTTGGAGACGCCTTTAGTGGATCGCCCGACTATTAGCCCTGAACATATACAGGAAGCCGCTGAAAACTTAAGCACAATTCGTGATTTTATCCGTTTTGGAGTGACAGCATTACGTCAATACGATGCACATTTAGGTCAAGGTACAGAAGACTATTTTGCTGAAAGCTCAGCATTGGTTTTACAAACTTTATCTTTAGATTGGAATGCGGATGCTGAAATCTTAGAGTCGAAGCTACTACCAAGCGAAAAGACAGAAGTTTTAAGCTTATTAGAACGTCGTATTAATGAAAAAGTACCGACTTCGTATTTGCTTAATTTGGCCTATTTTGATGGCAAACCATATTATGTCGATGAACGAGTACTGATTCCACGTTCACCGATTGCAGAATTGATTCAAAACCGTTTTGCGCCTTATTGCTTAGGTGAAAATGGACAAATGGGTGAGGCAGTCAATAACTTGCCAGAAAACCCGAATCCAAAAACGCCACAACGTATTTTAGATATGTGTACGGGCTCAGGTTGTATCGCGATTGCTTTGGCTTATGCCTACCCAGATGCCGAAGTAGATGCAACGGATATTTCTAAAGAAGCTTTAGAAGTGGCTCAAATTAACTCGGAACACCACGACAAACAGTATCAAGTGGCTTTACTTGAGTCTGACCTGTTCTCCAAAATTCCTGCTGAAAATCAATATGATCTTATCGTGTCGAACCCACCTTATGTGGACGCTGAAGACATGGCAGATTTACCTGAAGAATTCCACCATGAACCAGAATTGGCTCTGGCAGCAGGTCAAGATGGCTTAGATTTGGTTCGTAAAATGTTAGCTCAAGCGCCAGATTACTTAACTGAAGATGGTCTCATCGTGATTGAAGTGGGTAATTCTGAATGGGCAATGCGCCAAAACTTTAATACTGTTGATTTTTACTGGTTACAGTTCCAAAAAGGCGGTACAGGAATCTTTGCATTGACCGCTGCTCAATGCCGTCAATTCCGTGATTTATTCATTCAATCTGTTCAAGCATAAAAGGAGTCGTTAGACATGGCAGGTAATAGTATAGGGCAACTCTTCCGTGTAACGACTTGTGGTGAATCTCATGGTGTAGGCTTAATGGCGATTGTGGATGGTATTCCACCGGGCCTTGAGCTTACAGCAGACGATTTACAAAAAGATTTAGACCGTCGTAAGCCGGGCACTTCTAAATTTGCGACGCAGCGCAAAGAACCTGATGAAGTTGAAATCATTTCAGGTGTGTTTGAAGGTAAAACAACAGGCACACCAATTGGTTTATTGATCCGTAACACCGATCAAAAATCCAAAGATTACGGCAATATTGCACAAAGCTTCCGTCCGGGACATGCAGACTATACTTATACACAAAAGTACGGTTTCCGTGATTACCGTGGCGGTGGTCGTTCAAGTGCGCGTGAAACAGCTATGCGTGTGGCTGCGGGTGCAATTGCGAAAAAATACTTGGCTGAAAAGTTTGGTATTTTAATTCGTGGTCATGTGACCCAAATTGGGACTGAAATTGCGGAAAAATTGGATTGGAATGAAGTACCTAATAATCCATTTTTCTGTGGCGATGTCGATGCCGTACCGCGTTTTGAAGCACTGGTGACTTCATTGCGTGAACAAGGTACCAGTTGCGGCGCAAAGCTTGAAATTTTGGCTGAAAAAGTGCCTGTAGGTTGGGGTGAGCCTGTTTTTGACCGTCTAGATGCTGACATTGCCCATGCCATGATGTCTATTAACGCGGTCAAAGGGGTTGAGATTGGTGATGGTTTTGCCGTTGCTGGTCAGTTTGGACATGAGAGCCGTGATGAGTTAACCACTGATGGCTTCCTTGCGAACCATGCAGGGGGTATCTTGGGCGGTATTTCGAGTGGTCAAACCATTCGTGTGGCCATTGCTCTTAAACCAACAGCATCTATTACCACACCGGGTAAAACCATCAATATTAATCGTGAAGATACTGACGTATTAACTAAAGGTCGTCATGACCCTTGTGTGGGTGTGCGTGCGGCTCCGATTGCAGAAGCAATGCTTGCGATTGTTTTAATGGATCACTTTCTGCGTCATCGTGCTCAAAATGCAGACGTCGTTGCACCATTTGTACCGATTGAATACTAGAAAATTCTCTTTATATTTAAGAGAATAGACATTAAAGTCAGACTTCGGTCTGACTTTTTTTATTTGCGTATGAAAGCTAATCTTAAATGTAAGAAAAGAGTTGTTGGCATATTATGCACGTTATGGTTATCACGATACTCAGAAAACGGCATCTTACCTATTAAGTGCCAATGTAGGACAACCTTTGATTCATCTTCATTTGCTCTTACTGAGTAAACAAATTTAGAGTTCGAGTCTTTCTCATTTCTGAAAGAAATCATCAATAACACAGAATAATTGGGTATGAGCCGTATATGGCACAAGGAACATAAGGGCTAGCGTCGTAAGTTTAGTGTGTTAACTCAACGAATGGCTCTAGACCTTCTCTTGTTCAAGTCAACTTTTTATCCGCGATTCGGGTTAAGTCATTTAGATATTTGATTTTTTTAAATAAGAAGGAATGGGGATGAATAAAAAATAAGCACAGTCAGAAGAGGCACCATTATATTTTTATCATTACTCACAGTTTTGGTTATTTCATTGTGGATATACGGCTATGACAGTATGCATGACCCTGAAAAAGTCAAAGCACGCTTATATGCTTGTGGAAAATTTGGTGATCAGCACATGCTCATTGATAAGTAGTATTTATATTATGGCAGAGTGACTTATCAAGGTGTGAATTATTGGGGAAAAAATATCGAAGAAGAACACGAGGCCAAAGGCTGTGATGATCAAATCCAAAGTATTGATTTGACAGTGAAATGGCCCGAAATGACAGCATCTAGAGAAGGCTTTAGACTAGGTTCTGAGTTTAAAAATGATATCACAATCGCATTAAACCAACGTTCCGCTTGGAAAGAGAAATGGGGTAATAAAGACTTCTTTAATTATTTTGGTTATTTAAAAATCAAATTAAGAAAAGGAATGTTTTCTTCTGGTGGAGAAGAAGTGAGTGAAATATGGATAGATGAAACAAAAACATTTAACTCAGATTTGGGACTCTACGAAATAGACGTAAAAAGTGATGACGGTGTTGGAAAAAAGGTGTATTGGCAGGAGCGTAAAGGTAAAGGGGTAAGCCTAACCATTAAGTGTCTTTATTTTAAGGATGGGGCAACAAGTTGTGAATTTAATACACATCAGCCCAATTATGGATTTAATACGAGTTATATCACTATAGACTTTCACAGTGAGCTACTGCCACATTGGCAAGAAATTTATCAAGATGCAGAACAACTCATTCATTCTTTTAATACAGGAGAGAAATAGAATGAAGCATCTTAAGATGTATAAATCATCACTATTAAAAATGTTTAGATGATCTTAGATAGCGCTAATGTCCGACAGCATGCGTCCTCTTTTGAAGCAAAAGATAGTCATGTTAGCCAGTATAGTGCAACGCTTGTCCTAAGCTGAGGTTGTACTCTATAAAAATAAACGAAAGATAATACTTTAAGAGCAGTTTCCAATTGGGTGATTACATGGTATATAAATTGCTCATAGAATAATAAGCATTATTGCAGGAGAGAAATGTTCTGCATTCGCCGAAGGAGCAACGACCCCGGAAACTCTCAGGCAAAAGGACTGTAATAATGAAAAAACTCTGGAGAGAAGTGTTCAATCACTCACCGAAGGGGATGGTTTAAAACGTCATGGGATGTTTTAGATCGAAGCTCTCAGGTACACATGACAGATGGGGTTGACATCAAACAATAAAAAGGAGGTGTCTATGTGTCATGTCGTTGTCATTGGTGCTGGAATTACAGGCGTCACAACTGCGTATGAATTAAGTCAACTGGGTTATCAAGTGACAGTTGTGGATCGGCATTTATTTCCAGCCATGGAAACTTCTTTTGCAAATGGTGGACAACTGTCTGCATGCAATGCGGAAGTTTGGAACCAAAAATCGACAGTGCTGAAAGGCATGAAATGGATGTCTCAAAAATCTGCTCCTTTATTGCTCAATCCTGCGTTTAGTGTACATAAATATGCATGGCTGATGGAATTTTTGGGCAATATTAAACATTATGAGGCCAATACCCACGAAACAGTACGTTTGGCTTTATTGGCTCGTCAACGCTTGTTCGAAATTGCGGATAAAGAGTCAATCGACTTCAATTTAGAAAAACGTGGTATTTTGCATTTTTATCATAATAAACAAGATTATGACGTTGCCATCCGAGTCAATGATTTACTCAATAAAGGTGGACTTGAACGTTGCGGCGTAAGCAATGAAGAAATTAAGCAAATTGAGCCGACATTGACCGGCGATTATTATGCTGGATTTTATTGTGAAGGTGATGCGACCGGTGATATTCATAAGTACACGACGGGTTTGGCTGAAGTCACCAAAAAGTTAGGTGTGAAGTATCGTTTTGGTATGGATGTGACAGATATCGAACATTTAACTTCAGGTGTTGAAGTGAAGTTACAACCCAGTTCAGAAAATGTTGAACTGCTTCCAAATGAAGTGGAAATGTTGGCTGCCGATGCTGTTGTGGTTTGTGCTGGGGTGGGTAGCTATCAATTGGCTGAATTGGTCCAAGAACGCGTCAATGTTTATCCTGTAAAGGGATATTCGATTACGGTGATGTTAAATGACGAAGAGAGTCAGCAAAATGCGCCGTGGGTGAGTTTGCTGGATGAAAGCGCGAAGATTGTAACTTCACGTTTAGGTAAAGATCGTTTCCGTGTTGCGGGTACTGCTGAGTTTAATGGCTATAACCGTGATATCCGTGCAGATCGGATACAACCTCTGGTTGACTGGACCAATCGGAACTTTAAAGTTTCGACAGAGCATGCAGTCCCTTGGGCGGGTCTTCGCCCTATGATGCCGAATATGATGCCTGTAGTTCGCCGTGGAAAGCTAGAACGTGTGTTCTTTAATACAGGACATGGGCACTTAGGTTGGACGCTATCAGCGGCAACTGCGGCAATGATTAGTCAGGAAGTCGCGACAGCGTATCCTGTTTAATTCGAGTGCACCCTTGGAGGGATAAAAACAAGCTTGCTTTGAGCTTGTTTTTATCATTTTTGTGCAATGATGTTATAATTCTGCCTTAATTTCAAAAGATTGCTCACAAACGAATACTTTAAACTTGAGCAAAAATAAGTAGTATGGTTTCAAGCAATTGATGACTAATGTGAAGGTGGATAATGATTAACATGAAAATGGCTTTGGTGGTTTTAGCTTCTGCAACGATGCTGTCGCTTGCTGCGTGTAGTGACAAAAAACAAGAGACTGAACAAACGTCAGTGGAAAGTTCAGCAACTGAGACACCAGTGACCAATATTGAAGTTAGTCCAGAGATGATTGATGCTGCACCTTTAGAGTCTGAAGAAGCAGATGCATCAGCACCAGCGGCAGCGTCTGAAGCAAAATAAGTCCAGAGATAAAAAAAGCCTTCCGATGTGGAGGCTTTTTTTAATGGGTGAGAGTGATATCAGCATTTAATCGTAAATATCTAGATTCAGGATATAAATCAAAAAATTATATTGAAACCATAACGAACAATCGATAGAGTTTATTTAGTAAATATTGTCAATCTGTAATACTTTTCATTAATGCATCCTTCGCAAGCAAATAGACAGTAGAAAACATGATGTTTAATCATAACTCATGTAAAAATAAGGAAATATTTTGTACGCAGTTAAGCTCACAAAAGTCTCGTTGAATTTTAAACAGCATGGCCGAGCATTTTTGATTGTTGCTACGGTGATTTTTGTCTGCTGTTTGCTTGGGATATTCACTCGACCGATTGCATATTTCGCTTATTTTTGGCCAGCTAATGCAGTATTGATCGGCTTATTTTTACGGTTAAGCCACTCAGAAATGTCGGTGGTTGGTTGGGCGCATTTATTGGTTATATGTCGGCAGACTTAGTCACAGGGAATCATCTTGAGCTGACGTTGGCTTTAACAATCGCCAATTTTATGACGGTAGGCGTGTCTTTATTCTTTATCCATTATTTACAAATTGACTATCGTGCATATAACAAAGGCTTAAATTTTCTTTATCTTTTCTTGGTTTGTGTTTTTCTTGGGTGTTTTTCCAGCGCGATATTTGCCGTTGCGGTCGTTCCGTATATGCCACACACCTTTATGAGCACGCAAGACCTGTGGGCTGAGTTTTATATTTGGTGGACAGGGGAAGTGCTAAATTGTATTTCACTTTTACCCCTCATGTTGACCTTTCCTGCAGCGAAGAAATTAAAGTATCTTTGGAATAACCGTAGACAGTGCGAAACTCAGTTTGTCGATGTTTTACCCTTACTCTCAGTTTTAATTTCTGTGGCATGTACTCATCTGTTCTTTGGCCCTGGTGCTTTACTTTTCCCTTTAGCAGGGCTGATTTGGGCGGCTTTGAGTTACAACTTATTTTATGTGAGTATCATTAACAGTTTGGTTTGTTTTGTGACGTATCATAGTTTAACGACCTATTATATTTCACGTACAGCAGATAACTTCTTGGCCACTTCTATTTCGGTGAGTATAGGGCTGTGCATGTTGATGATTGCACCTTTACTTTTATGTATTGTGAGCCGTAATCGTCATGATCTATATAAAGAAGTGCTCTATCTAGCCAACCACGATCCCTTAACTCATGTGGGAAATCGCCGTTTTTTCTTCACTCAAACTGAAAAATTATTGAAGGAAAATCTGGTTAAGTCGATGACTATTATTGTATTAGATATTGATCATTTCAAGAAAATGAACGATCAATATGGTCACTATATTGGTGATGTATTGCTACAAAGTTTTGCCACGACGGTAAAAAGTAATTTACGTGAGCAGGATTTATTTGCACGTATGGGCGGTGAAGAATTTGTGGTGGTGCTAAATAATACCACTGAAATTGAATCGCAAATCATTGCAGAACGTATCTGCCGTGCTGTCGCTACTTCAAAAACGCAAGTGGCGCATGCGGTTTTGAGTATGACGGTGAGTCTTGGTGTGGTGCACCAAGTTCTACCAACGAAAAATAGCCTACAGAGCTTGTTAAATCGCGCTGATCGGGCGTTATATCAAGCCAAAACTTTAGGACGCAATCAAGTACAACTTGCCTCATAGGTTAAAATTTAGTAAAAGTATAAAACAATAAAAACTATAGATACTTGGATAAAAATGAATTTTTCTGAATACCTTCGTTATGATGGGCTGGGTTTAGCTGAGTTGGTTGCACAAAAACAAATCCATCCCGCTGAATTATTACAAATTGCAATTGAGCGTAGCCAACAAACCAATCCTGCTTTAAATGCGATTATTATTCCGATGCATGATTATGCCAAGAACAGAGCGCAAAATGCATTGTCTGGCCCATTTGCTGGGGTGCCATTTTTAGTAAAGGATTTATTTCAAGAATATGCAGGTTATCCAACATCTTATGGATGCCAAGCATTTAAACGTACGGGCCATATTGCAGAACATAATGCAGAAATTGTAAACCGTTGGGAAAACACAGGCATTTTAACTTTTGGGCGTACCAATACCCCTGAGTTTGGTATCAAAGGCATTACAGAATCAGATGCTTGGGGAGCCTGTCATAATCCTTGGAATTTAAAACATAACAGTGGTGGTTCATCGGGTGGTTCCGCTTCTGCGGTGGCCGCAGGAATTGTTCCCATTGCGGGTGCGGGAGATGGCGGTGGATCGATTCGAATTCCTGCATCGTATTGTGGTTTATTTGGTTTAAAACCAAGTCGTGGACGTACGCCGTGGGGCCCAGATATGAGTGAA
>NZ_JBUEBA010000002.1:1579569-1584999 GCF_058107045.1 Acinetobacter sp. AB03
CAATGCATGGGGCTGCGATACAGCATGTATTGAGTAAAAGTGTAAGAGACAGTGCAGCGATGTTAGATGCAACGCAGGGTGCAGAGCATAGCTCATTGTTTAAAATTGAACTACCCAGCCAAAGCTATTTGGCCTGTCTACAGCAGCCTGTAAAAAAACTTAAAATTGCATTTAGTACTCAGTCGCCTATCGGAACCACAGTGTCTAAAGATGCAATTGATGCTGTACACCATACCGCACGTTTGTTGGAGTCTTTAGGGCATACAGTGGTCGAAGCACAACCTGAGATAGATGGTATGTCTTTGGCCAGAGACTTTATCACGACGTGGTTTAGTCAATTTTCTTATATGTTAGAGCAGATCAAGCAACACGTTCCGACCACAGCAGGAGATTTTGAGCTGGATTCTTTAGCTTTGGCTGCCTTTGGTGCCAAAACGACTGCGTTAGAATATATTCATAATCTGAATAATTGGGGAGTATATGTCACCAAAATGAACCAATTCTTTGATCATTATGATCTTTATCTGACTCCTGCTACAGCCTCAGTCGCACCCAAAAATGGGCAAATTTCTACCCCATCATGGCAAAAACCAATTTTAAAAAGTTTATTAAAAGTCGGCAAAGCACATCTGTTGGCACAAGGAAAACTGGTCGATAAAATTGTGAAAGATAATTTGCGTTGGGTGCCTTTCACTCAGTTAGCCAACATCACAGGTTTACCCGCGATGTCTGTACCTTTGTATTGGAATGCTGATAATCTTCCGCTTGGTTCACAGTTCATTGCGCCTTTTGCCCGTGAAGATCGGCTCTTACAGCTGGCTAGTCAGCTTGAACAGGCCCAGCCATGGTTTCATAAATACAGTGAAATCAAAGTTTAGAAAGCTGATTAATGAAACTGCTGCAATTTATACCCGCAGACAGAAGAGAGCATTTAAGCTTGGACTTCTTTGGGTAAGTAGCGAATAAAACCCAAACCGAGTAGAACCGCACAGCCTGCCAAAATAAAAATAAGTTCGCCTGACAGGCTGTGCCAATAATGTCCTGCAAGAATACTTCCAGATGCTACACCCAGTCCCCACATGGTGCTATACAGTGCTTGACCGCGCCCTTGTTGTCCTAAACTAAAGTTTTGGAAAATGATACGCATCGCGATGAGATGAAATAAACCAAAGCTGAAAGCATGAATGGTTTGTGCGAAGAACTGGATCGCGAAGATTTGTGGAAAAGAACCGACCATAAACCAGCGTAGCGCCGTGAGGATCAGACAAATAGACACCATGAGTCGCCATGAAAAACGTTTGAAAAAAACGTGAGCAATGGCAAACATAATAATTTCGGCCATGACACCGATAGCCCACAAAAAACCAATTTCTGTGGTTGAGTAACCGGCTTGTTTTAAGAAGTTGCTATAAAAACTATAAAAGGGTGCATGTGAAAAAAGCAGAATAAACTCGATACCGAAAAATGCAGCGACAACGGGGTTTTTTAAAATAGGTAACAATGGCTCGAGCTGCCCTTGTGAATTGGGGACAGTGGTCGGTTCTTTGATGCTAAATGACCAAATAAAGGCCAAAAAAGAAATACACAGCAATAAAACTGGCAGCATAGAGATGGGTAAAATTTCTAATAAGGCTCCGATACCAAAAACCCCGACAATAAAACCGACCGAGCCCCACTTTCGAACTTTTCCATACAAAGCACTGCGCTGTTCCGCGAGCCAAAATAGCGTAACGCCTTCAAATTGAGCCAGAATGGCGTTTTGGAAGAAGCTAAAGATCAGCATGAACAGGGCGATCGCCTGAAAGGAGTTTGGAATGATAAAAATCATGAACCAAATACAAGCTTCCATCCACGTTGCGACTCTGACCAAGAGCATCCGTTTCCCTGATTTATCTGCAATCCAGCCCCAAATAAAAGGAGCAAAAAAACGGGTAATGATCGCAATTGAGGAAAGGATACCGATTTCACTGTAGTTAAAGCCTTGGTCTTCAAGATACAGGCTCCAAAACGGCATGAAGGTGCCCACAATGGAATAATAAAAAAAGTAAAAACCAGCCAGTCGGTGCCGAATGGGGAAAGAAAGCATCGTACTGTATTCCTTGGTTGGATAGGCAGATTTTGAAGAAGACTTGAATCTAAATAAAGCTTCAAGTCGATGAAGCTTCGAGAATTTTAAAAATGGATGGTTTAATCATGCTTATTCAGAGTTCAGGGATTAGCCTTTGACTAAACCACCATCTACAATCAAGTTTTGACCTGTCACAGCACAAGAATATGGCGATAAGAACATTAAAATGGCTGAGGCAAATTCTTCAGGTGTAACTACACGACGCAGTGGTGTTACACTTGCGATGTAATCAAAAATTTCATTGGGCGTGCTTTTGCTAGCATCAGTGGTTTGCAGTAAACCGCCAGAGAGCATATTGATATTAATGCCATATTGGCCAAGTTCATGCGCTGAGGTACGGGTAAAATGCCAACAGTGCTGCCTTCGCTGTGGTGTAGTCATGATAAGGTACCACTGGGTTTTGCACCAGATTGGTTCCGATGTTTACAATGCGCCCAAACTGGTTTTGTTTCATACCTTCAAGCGCCACTTGGGTGGTATTCAAAGTAGCTTTAACTGCACCTTCAAATTGTTGTTGCATAGTTTTCCAGCGTAGCTCATGAACTTTCGGGCGGGCCTCACCATTAAACTCGAACTGAATCAGCGCATTATTAATCACGGCGTTGATATGCTGTCCAAAATGCTGAAAGCTTGCATCAAACATACTTTTGACTTGTGCACTGTCTGTAACATCAGCTTGGTAGATAAAAACCTGCTTTGGATACTGCTGGACTAAGGCTTGCGCTGCAACGTGGCTGTTCAAATAGTTCACGACTACACGAGCACCTTCATTGATTAAGGCGTGTGTAATCGCAAGACCTAAACCGCGTGCGCCACCTGTGACCAGTACAACTTGATTTTTAATGTGCATGATATTTCCGAACAGATAAATGTATGTATTTTTTAGATAAAGCAAGTATATCAAAACCTTTTCATGCGCTAGGTCTTAAAACTGCTACTTTTCAAGTTTTCGATGCTCATTTAGCTGAGTTAGAGTATTCGGATAAAAATCGCCAAGTATTAGAACATTTTTAGAACTATTGATCATTGAGCCTGAGTTTGCTGAAGGTGTAGCCTTAAAATACGGCGCAACTCTAATAATGTTTCTGCTTCCTCATGTACCGAATGATTGCCTTTAATAATTTTTTCAGAGACTGCTTGTTCTAAATGTGAACTTGAATAGGGCACAATACCATCGCTCATGTCATGTGTGTCATGGGTCTTGCGGTGATTACCAATAATAGAATGATAAGGAACTGTGGATACCGGCATGATGTTACTGGTCAAGACCATAAAGCGTGACTTTGGACTTAAGTCGTCAGGGCCAGATTGCACCATGCCTTTGGTACTAGAGCTACCATTGAGTTGTATATCCACTTGGTTAAAGAAAGTGATCGGTAACTTGACCATTTTCTTCACCAATTCTATGTACCAGCGGTCAGACAGTTCACTGCC
This sequence comes from Acinetobacter sp. AB03, assembly GCF_058107045.1. Lineage (NCBI taxonomy): Bacteria > Pseudomonadati > Pseudomonadota > Gammaproteobacteria > Moraxellales > Moraxellaceae > Acinetobacter > Acinetobacter sp. AB03. The sequence continues at coordinate 1,583,132 of NZ_JBUEBA010000002.1, forward strand.
ACGGTGAGGCGCGGCAATAAAAATTGCACGTCCAATGGGTAAATCAGAATGAAATTGAAAACGTTCTTTGATTACAGGATATTGTTGTAATCGGGTGTATTGCTCATAGTTTAATAGTGGAATCACTTGTTCAGAAATATCGTGCTCACTAATCAGTAAGCGACTTATGACGCCGCCCATACTATGTCCAATCAGCACGGCGTCACTGGCCGAGCGAGAGTTGGGTTGAACTTGTGCAAAGGCTTGTTTAAGTAGTGCATGAATCTGAAAGCGGCTTTCAACAATCGGCATATTGGTTGAATAGAACACCTGCCATACCTGAAAGTTTTCTCGTAAAACTTTATCCCCCAAAATGTTATTGGTCAGATTGACCCAAGTTTCAGGGCTGCTGGCGAGACCATGAATAAGTACAATCACTTTTTTATTCGGCTGGTAAGGTTCAAGCATATAGAGCTGTGGCATACGTAATCGCTCCGTTTTATCGAGCAAAGTTAAGTAGCCTGTAGAGCCCAGTTTATTTTCTGCCAGCCAGTAGGCAAAAGGCACAGAATAATTCGCCGTGAGGATATATTTTTGTTGATGAATCTCTACATACTTTTGCGTATAAGGATTAAATAGCTCAATCTCAAAAATGGCTTTGCCATTAAGCACATCTTCAATGCTGCTTTCAGGGTTTAATGGCTGTGCCGCTGCGGTTACGGACAAATAGCGTGCAGGATGGATATTGGGATTGGTTTTATTTTGATAAAACGATGTCGGGTCAAGGATAAAATCATTTTTATGAATAGGATCCGCTTCAGCTACAACCACAAACTCTGCGCCCAGACCATCTTGACGGTTGACTTGATAAAAACCCGAGAAGTTTAAATTATAACTGGATTGAACTCGGTCAATGGTTTTACTTTTCAGTTCAGGATAGTGTTCTAAATTTACAATATATTGACGTTGTTGGACGTTGAGTTGCGCAGGAATTTGATGAAAAGGCTGCGTACGGTACGCCGTGGTAATTAAACGTGACAAAGCGACATTGTAAAAAGTGCGGACATGCATTTGTCTTTGATCAAAAACACGGGTACTTGGGCTTTCTTGCATTTTAAATAAATACACATAGCTATAACGTAAACTCTGGTCGAAGGGCTCAAGGCTTTGTTCTAAGCAGTAATTATTTTTACTGTGTGGCTGTTCTTGGGTACAGTTGCGTTGTTTTGAAAACTCGAAAGCTTGAGCCAAATACAGTTCACTTAAGGCGGCATAGCGCTCATCTGCTGCAATATCCGTCTGTGTGTTTAAGCGCTTCAAGCATGTTTCAAATTCAGCGGTGCATTGCTGTGGCGTCAGGCTGAGTAATTTGAGTAAGCTAGTGGTTTCCGCACTCAATTGGTCGTGGATTAAGATATTTTCAGACTTGCTACGAATAGCTTGATGGATATTATTTTCTTTGACTTTGACCAACTGGCAGGCCGGCAAGAAAACAATCGTTAGCCCTAAAATGATTGGTCGAGTGAAAGTATGATGTCTCGTTAAAAGCATAGTTTTTAGCACGGACGTTATCTATATAGGCTAAAGATGTCTTTCATTTTAAAATAATTTCTAACGAGTTACATCCAAATTCGGTCCGATCTTTGGTGTCCCTAGACATAACTTAACAACGCTTATATTCAGCTCAAGCAATTTGGCGAGCAAAGGCTTTGCCCAAAACATGTTTATGTATAAATCGTAATTTATCGAGGACTGGTCCTGAGAGCGTAAATGGATAAGCATCTTCTAAACCCATACTGCGATTTAACGCATTTAAGTTAAAAGTCAGTGTCATCCATTGTTTGAGGAGTAAATCAAAATTTTGAGCGCCGATTGGATTTTCATAAAAG
>NZ_JBUEBA010000002.1:1585099-1607435 GCF_058107045.1 Acinetobacter sp. AB03
AAAGCTTAAGTCATGCATATCTTTTCGATTATTGCGCACGATTAAACCTGCATAGTAAGCGGTTTCCAATGTGTCCATCATGTGTAAATAGTGTGCCCACGTTTCTGCCCAGTCTTCCCAAGGGTGTGTGCTGGCATAAGAGCTGACATAAAACTTGTCCCAGTTTTGCGGTGCGCCATCTTCATAGTGGCGTTGTAGTGCTGCGTTATAATCTTGACGCTCATCTCCAAAATACTGACGGAACTCGTCGACCAGCTCAGGATGTAGCGATTTAATGAGGTCAAAATAATAATGACCACTTTCATGACGAAAATGCCCCAAAAGCGTACGGTAGTTTTCACCCATTTTAATACGGGTCGTTTCTCTATAGATGACATCTGCTTCACTGGCATTGAGTGTAATGACACCATTAGCATGTCCTGTCAGCACAGGGTGCTCTGCTTCAGGCATGAGAAAATTAAAACGGAGTCCGTAGCGATCATCATCGTTATATTTGGGCCTTGGCATAATATTCAGGCGTTGCATTAAATACAGAAAACGCCGTTTAGCATGTTCGAGCCGTGACCAATAGACGATATGATCAGGGTTATCGAGAGTAGGAATGGTATATGTGAGTACACAAGACTCACAGTAGATGTCGTTGCTCTCTGCGGGAATAACCCAATTACAGACTTGATGATGCTGATAGTTATAACAAGGCTTATAGCGCTTCGTCTGGTATTTTTCATTTAGCGCTAACCAAAGAACAGGGCTATGCTGTTCAAAGCTCCCCATATCTTTTTCCGATGCAATATAACCGAGTGTAGTTTGGCAGCTCACACATTGTGAGTTGGCAAAAAAGACTTGGTTTTGACAGGATGCGCAACTAAAGAATTTCATCGGCGGCTGTGTCTTTGGTGAGCTTTTAGAACCAGTATAAAGGATGTCGGTTCCCTTCGTCATGTTCTGTCATCTGTTTTGATAGGCTTGTAAAGTTGAGTATTCATTGAGAGCATATTAGAAAGAATACATGTGCTTGGTTAGTAGCGAGCTTTTCAGCAGGTTCTTTTCTTTCATATTTGTATAAAGAAATATAAATTTTATAAATTTTAAAATTTATAACCTGAATGAACGAAAAAGCTTGATTTAGGTGCAGATTCGTCAAAAATAGGGACTGGGAAAAATCAAAGCTTCATTTTAGAATTTCAAAGCCTTTTAAGTTTCTGGGAGTAAATATAATGATAACGAACGTATCGCCAAAAAAATGGCTACTCATGAGTTTGGGGGCGATGTTGCTTTCAGGTTGTGCGACAACCTCTACAGACCCAAGTCATCAAAATGTGGGTGCCACAGGTTTACTCATTTGTGCACAGAATGAGCTTTGTCCAGTGGTTACTGTGAGCTGGAATGAATCGAACAAAGAGTTGCTTAAGTTAAAAATGCATTTGAGTAGTACTTACAATAAATACGACATTCAAAAGGTCGTGTTTACCAATGGACAAAAAAGCCAAACTTTTGCTGTCACTGGGCCAACCGAGCATGATCATGTGTTAGGCACAAACCGTTCGATCAATTATATTTTAGCGCCTGTAAATTTGATGAGTAGCTTAAAAGGTACAAATTCGATCAAAATGAATATTTATACAGATCAAGGTATTATCTCTCGATATGTGTATAAAGATGGCGTCTCAGCTCCAATTTTGGGTGAGTTCCAAAAAGTTTATCAATAAAAAAAATCGCCATCAGGCGATTTTTTTTTGCTTATAAGTGAGAGAAAACTAAAAGTTGTGAGGACATAAGATCTCATTTTCAGAAGATATTCTGTCTATAGGGACGTAAACATTGGGCCTTTGACGGATGAAAAGTCAAGCTGAATAGCCCGAAATGCACTTTGATGTATCAATTTTAAAAATATAAATATTTTTTGCACAAAAAATAAACTTTTTAATGTGCTATTGCCGTCAGTCTAATCAAAAAAATTGGCATGTATTCTGCTTAGTTCTAGGTATTACAAAAACCTTTTTTGGTAATACCGAAAGGAGCAGCAAATGTCTAAACAATTCAAAGATGACTTAAATGCATTCTTCACTGTATTTAAACAGTTCGTGGTCGCCATCTTAAGCGCTAGAGCGGGCATTTATATCAAACAAGATCCATCCGAAAAAGGATAAGCGCGTGCCGAAACATAAATTGGCACGGATCAGCATCACTGTGCCTGAATTAACTGTCGATGCATTGAATCAGAAAATTGTTGATCAGCACTATGAAAGCCGTTCTCAAGCGATTGTCGACATGATCAATAAACATTTAATTGCGGATCAGGAGCAACGTAACGCCGTGATGGTGGGGACATTTACCTTGCTCTATGACGCCAGTGTCACGCCACTTAGAGTCCAATTGCTGGACTTGCAGCAACAATTTTTAGAGCAAGTGGTCAGTTCACTGCATATTCAGTTAGATGAGCAAAAAATTCTAGAAGTGATGATTTTGCAGGGTTTAAGTGCTGAATTGAAAGCATTAAGCCAACAATTCATTGCTTTGAAAGGTGTGATCAAAGGGCATTTGGAACTAATGGATGCGGTGATGCCGCCGATTCCACAAAATGAAAAACAGAGAGCGTTGAAATCGTGACCATGTTCACGGCCCTCAATGACTCACTCCATACATAGCAAGTTTAAACATTTACAGCATCGGGAAAACTGCATCATGATTAAAAAAGCGTTCTTATCAGTCTCTATTGTTTCGACTATTTTATTGGCAGGTTGTGATAACACCGCCAAAATTCCTGAAACAAAGAACAGTGCATCTGAGAGCACAGCCACAAAAACCATCACGATTGGCTACAGTGATTGGCCGGGTTTTGTTGCATGGCAAGTGGCAATTGAAAAAGGTTGGCTCAAAGAAGCAGGGTTGAATGTTGAGTTTAAATGGTTTGATTATTCATCATCGCTTTCTGCTTTTGCAGCCAATCAGCTAGATGCAGTACTGGTGACCAATGGAGATAATCTAGTCACAGCCTCTGGGGGCACTCAAGGTGTCATGATTATGGCGACGGACTACTCCGCAGGTAATGATGTGATCATTGCAAAAGATGGAATTAACAGCATTGCCGATTTAAAAGGCAAAAGTATTGCTACTGAAAAAGGCTTGGTTGACCATCTATTGCTAAGTACAGCACTGACAGATGCAAAAATTAAGACCAGTGACATTAAATTGGTCAATTCTATGACCAATGAGCTTCCACAAGTTTTTGCAAGTCCAGACATTGCTGCAATTGCGGTCTGGCAACCTGTAGCCAATCAAGCGTTGAAGTCTGTTGCAGGGTCTAAAATTATTTATAGTTCTAAAGATAAGCCAGGTTTAATTTATGACACGCTGACTGTAAATATGAGCCATCTTTCTGCCAATAAAGAAGATTGGAAAAAGATGATCCAAGTGTGGGATAAAACAGTCAAATATATTAATGACCCTGCAACACATGAAGACGCCGTGAAAATTATGTCTAACCGTGTTGGTGTTGATCCGAAACAATATGAACAATTTATTGGCGGGACGCATTTACTCGATTTGGCAGCCAATAAAACCGTCTTTAAGAAAGGTTCAGGTTTTGACTCGATTTATGGCTCAAGCTACCACGTAAACAAATTCAACGTTGAAAATGGCATTTATAAAACAGAAATGGATGTTGATGGTGCAATTTATCCAGCTTTGGTTGAAGAGTTAAAGTAAAACTCCGTAGAAACTAAAAGCCCAAGTTAACTTGGGCTTTTTTTGTATGAATGTGTTTAAAAAGCAAAGAAAGATCTAATGTGAAATAAAGAGTAGATTTTAAGGCATGTATTTATAAATGCGTACTTTTAGAAAACATATGAATAATCACGATGCCGATAATCATAAAACTTAAACCAACAACCGCCGCAAAGTCGAGCTGCTGCTTAAAGTAAATCCAACCGACTGTAGAGATCAGGATAATGCCTGCACCTGACCACAGTGCGTAAGCTAGCCCCATAGGGATGGATTTAAACGTTAGACCTAAGAAAAAGAGCGCAATTGCATAACCAATAATAGTTAAAACAATAGGTAACGGTGCAGTGAAACCATTGCTCGCTTTTAGTGCAGAAGTCGCGAGGACTTCTGCAATCACGGCGATCAATAAATAGAGAAAAGCCATAGCTTATTTTAAGCTCCCTTACGTAACCACGGCTGCATGATGCATGAGGTGATGTTGTTCTTGTTTCAGCCAATGCTGACTGTCCGCCGTGGTAGATGTTACATTGTGGAAAGTGTATTCAGGTTCATACACATCCACGACAAACTTCAACTGATATGCTTCGCCAGCGATCAATTTATGCTGTATGAGCGTTTCAGTATCAACGACTTCAAAACCATCTAGAATGAGTTGTTGTTGAGTCATTTGGGTGCAGCTTGAATATTGAATGAGCTGATCCTGAGTTGAAACTGATACTTCATAGCTTTCAATTTGATTTAAGTCAGAAGGACTTTGCTCCACATAAGAAAGAACCCCTAACGCGTCTATATTCTGTTGAATATGGGGTAAACGTGACTGTGCATATGCCATATACTCACCGCAGATGATGAGACCGCCATCAAGCGAAATTTCTTGCTGCGTGGCAACATGTACGGCTTTGACTAAGCGTAGTCCTAAAAATAAACCCGTACTGGCTTGTTGACGCCAGTCTTCAACATAGGCATTACTTGGTGAAAACTCCAAAATACAATTGCCAATAGTATGTAGAGTTGCTGGCTCAGGCCATTGGGTATGGTTCTGATAATTGCTACTTAGCACCCATGACAATGATGCAGTTTGTGCATCCCAATGCGTATAACCGACCCATGCTTGACGCTCTACGATAGGTGTATCTGTTACTGATTTGAGACGTAGGTCAATGGTGAAGCTCTTGGACTGAAACCAATACACAATCGTATTTTCATCTGTCAGGCCATTGTAAAAGCTAATACTTTTACGTCGAAATGCGCCCATTAAATAGGTTGGCACACTACCTGAAGCAGCTGTGATGGGTTTTAGTTGACTTAAAGTTTCGAATAAATTCATGGGGTGTACTCCATGTTTGACTCAGTCAGACCAAAAGAATAAAGCGGAACGGCATTCTTTAAGACCAACTCACCATTGGCTACACGTTGTTTTAAATAATGAAAGGTTTGAGCCGTTTGATTAAACAAATGTTCTCCACCTGCCAGTGGCGCATATTTAGGTGGTTCATTTGTATTAATCGGTTGGATGAGATAGTCATAGTCACAAGAAAAAAATAAAGGGAAGGAGTAGCGTTCTTGTTGGACTTTTTTGACCCGATGTTTGGTGGCTAAATATTTGCCATTGGACAATATTTCCATCATGTCACCAATGTTCATCACCAAGGTATTTTCAAGCAGAGGAATATCAATCCATTCACCTTGCTTAGTGAGAACTTGTAAACCGGGTGCTGTCGGCAATAATAAAGTAAAGCACTCATAGTCGGTATGTGCCCCGATGCCTTCTGCATCTGTCGCTTGAGGATTATATGGATAGTGAATGAGGCGTAACTGGCTTGGTGCATGTTGAATATGCACATCAAAAAAGTCTTCTTTCTGCTCTAAAGCCAGCGCAAAACAGCGAAACAGCTGATGACCAATTGCTTTTAAGTGCTGATAGTACTGCGAGACATGACGTTTAAATGCGGGATCATCTGGCCATTGTGTTGGGCCTAGTAAGGGATAATTTAATGCAGACCCTTGATAGTCATAATTCACATCATAAGATTCTTTTAAATCGTAGCTGTTACTCGAAAACTGTTCCTCACCTATAGGCACATAGCCACTATGATTTACCGATTTTCCAATATAGTTTTGCATTTTGAGTGCGTCATCTTGGGCAAAATAGTGTTCTGCGATGTCACATAACTGTGCAAATAATGCAGGTTGAAATTGATCACCTTTGAGGTAGAGAAAACCAACTTCTTTGCAGGCCTGATCAAGCGCTTGAGCAACTTGCATATGGTCATCTAGATTTGGGCTATTTAAAAGGCTGATATCCACCAGTGGAAGGACATATTTATCTTGCATGGTAAAATCCTCGCGTTGGCCGTCCAACAGTGCATAAAACCTAAGGGTCGTCCCTCAGGCTAGATCAATGAGTTACTTGTGCGTACTAACTTGGGTCATACGTGGAATTTTGGGTAAATCTTCCAGTGCTGGATCAAGTTCTTCTTCTTGTGTATGTACTAAGAAATCGACTCGCTCTCGAAGTTGCTTAAAGGCAGGGCTGGACATCAGTTCAGTGTTTCGTGGACGGGGTAAATCTACTTCAATAATTTCTTTAATTTCCCCAGGATTGGCTTTAAGCGCTACGATACGATCAGCCAGTAAAATAGCCTCATCCATATCATGGGTTACAAAAATAATGGTGATATCAATGTTTTGCCATAGGTCCATTAGGTGTTTTTGCATTTTCTGACGGGTATGCGGGTCAAGCGCACCGAAAGGTTCATCCATCAGTAAAATTTTCGGTTCATTGACTAAAGCACGGGCAATCGCAACACGTTGCTTCATCCCGCCAGATAGTTGATGTGGATATTGGTTTTCATATTTCTCTAAGCCAATAATATTGATCCATTCTCTTGCAGCCGCTTCGGCTGAGGCATGACTTGCACCTTTCATGAGTGGACCAAACATCACATTTTCTTTAACCGATTTCCAAGGAAATAAGGTATAGCCTTGAAACACCATGCCTCGCTCTGGACTAGGGCCTGAAATGGGCTGTCCATCTACTAGCAATTCACCAGAGCTATATGGGTCTAGACCCGCAACAACCCGACTAAAGGTCGATTTTCCACAACCAGATGGCCCAATCACACAAATAAACTCCCGCTTATGAATTTTCAAATCGAGCTGATTTAAAATCGTGCGTGAGTTTTTACCATGCTGAAAAACTTGACTAAGTTGTTTGGCCTCTAAAATGACAGGACGTTGATAAATGTGATCAAAATACTGACGAGCATTGAATTCCGTCATTCTTATATCTGTGGTTTTCATTATTTTGCTCCCGCTTTCCATTTAAACAGATGTTGTCCGAGCTTCATTAAAATCACATCACAGACCAAGCCAATCACGCCAATAATCAAAATCGCAGCATAGACATTGTCAAAGTTCTGGTAGCGTGCTTGCTGGGTAATAAACCAAGTGATCCCTGTGGTGGTGCCAATCAACTCAGAGACAATCAAGTAGGTCCACGCCCAGCCCAGCAAGACACGTAAATCACGGTAAATATCGGGTAACGCCGCTGGAATGACCACGTGAAACAGACTTTTTGCTTTATTCGTCCCTAGGGTATAACCCGCTTCAATCAGCCCGCGGTCAACCATACGCGTAGTATTGGCAATAATCAGAATTTGCTGAAACAGTGTTCCAATCACGATGATGGCAATTTTTGGTGCATCATTAATGCCTAATATGGCAACAGCCAGTGCACCAAAGGCAGGCGCAGGTAAGTAGCGAAAGAACTCAACAAAGGGTTCAGTGAGCTGGGAAATTTTGTTGGAAAAACCACATAAAATTCCCAATGGAATACCAACGAGTGATGCAATAAAGAAAGCACTGAATACAATTTTGATACTGTGCCAAAGACTTTGATGAAACCATGGTGCATCGGCTTGAGCTGGTGGTGTAGTAAATGCTGTCACTAAGGCTGTCGCAACTTGATGAGGTGCTGGTAAATAAATGGGATTGACCAAATTACCTTGTGGCGGTTCAGTGCCTTTATTGACGGCATTTTGCGCTTCGGCATAGAACACATTTTTGTCTACACGGCTACCGACTTGTAAAAAAGAGACACTGCCAGAGTTGGTAATTTGTACTTGAGGATGCCAAATAAAGGGCAAATAACTCACAGCACACCAAATGAGGATTGGTATTAGAAATGATCCAAAGCCCAGCAATATTTTGCTTTGAGGACTGAGTTCTCGTGCGACATAACCCATAGTTGCTTAGCCCCGATATTACTTTTTTTATAAAACGTAATACTGTTAAGCAAAATGAATGCCAAATTTGTAGTGATATTGAGTGTTCACCTGTGTGCTAATTGTTTAAATAAAAACAGCCTTTGACCTAAATATGTTTTAAAATGCGCTATCGATAGATTGAAGCTCAAAAGGGGCAGCATCGCATGGCACAAAAGTCACAACAATCTGCATTGAATGAATTGATTGCAGAACAAAAACTACTGTGTGAAGAATTTGACTCCGCCTATGTTGAAGTAAAAGGTGATGATGTCGTTGCTGTTGCTGTGCATACTTTGAATCAAGAACCCATTGTCGGTTTACGTAAAAAGCCAGAAACTGAAGAGAATGTCGCTTGGTTTATCTATGGTGGTGAGTTGGGCGAAGGCCAAGATTTTTTTACAACCATGACTGTACGTGAGTTACAAGATATCTTGCCTGACGTACTTCCATACTTGGCTTTAAGTGAAGGTTATCGTTTTATGATTGATGGCGATGACTATGAAGACGTATGGAAAGAAGGCGATGAGTCTTAATACATGAAAAAACAAACATGGACGTTGCTTAGCCTGTCATTATTTTTATCATCGTTTCTATCAACCCTGAGTTATGCAGAAACAACGAAGCTAACTCAGGCGCAGTATGATCAGAAGATGGCTGAATATACAGCAACTGTGAATTCAACTAAAACCGTTTTAGATGCAAAAGATAGTCCAGCGACAGCAACAGAAATGAAAACCGCATTTTGTCAGCGTATGGCTGCATATCATCAAATTGCTGCGCTATCTAAAGCCAATATTGAGTTAAGTACCGCTTCAGTGATGCTGATGGTGGCCAACCGTTATCTTGATCAGCAAGAAAAAAGCCTGACCGATGCAGGGATGAATGAAAGTGCCTTCTGCCCAACGGCTAAAGCTTTAAAAGTTGAACATACGAAACGATTAAAAAGTAAAGTAACCGAATAAGACAACATGAAATTAGGTTAGACATTAAGATCTAATTTATTGTTTCAGGATGCTGTATAAATAGACAATGTCCTCGATTGTGTTAAGATAAATAAAAATCAACCATCGTTTGAGTAGGAGTTGGTGTATGGCAGCTTATACCGACATTAAAGTAGGCAAATATGAGGATGATATGATTCCTAAACTTGCCATTCATGCTTTTCATGATGCTTTTCAAAAAGCAACCACTCGTGCGTCTGTAGTTTATGCAAAAGCTGAACAGTTGGTTGAACGCGATATTCATGGCAATGAAACTGTTTTACAAGACTTAAGTCATGCTTATGTCGATGTAGGCGTTTTACCGACACTGACACGTAAAAAGAAACACGCAACCATATAGATTGATATGCCACCTCGACAACCTAGAATAAGAATGTTTGCAGGGCCGAATGGTTCTGGTAAAAGCACTGTTAAAGATTACCTCTTGCCCCAACATATTGGGGCATATTTAAATGCAGATGAACTGGAACAAAACTTAAGACAGAGTCAACGCATTGATTTATTGCATTATCATCCTTCCTTAAAAGCTTTAGAGTTGGTAACTTTTCTAAAAAGTAAGAAGCGTCCTCAAGCGGAACAGTTCGTGGCTTTACTTGCGCATGAACCAATTGTACTAGATGAATGGAAGATCGAGTTTAAAACCGAAGAAATTGATTCTTATCTCTGTGCACGCATTATTGACTATATCCGGCTTGAGTTTCTGCGCTTAAAAGTCAGTTTTACTTTTGAGACGGTAATGTCACATATCTCTAAAGTTGAGTTTCTCCGAGAAGCGAAACGTCAGGGTTATAAAACCTATCTATATTATGTCTCAACAGTAGACCCACAAATCAATATTGCCCGAGTCAAGTATCGCGTCAGTGTGGGTGGTCATCCTGTTCCTGAGCAGAAAATTATTGAACGTTACTACCGTAGTATGGATCTGCTCATGCAAGCCATAGAGTGCTGTGATCGAGCCTACTTGTTTGATAACTCCTCCGATGGTATACAAGCGTCTTTTCTTGCTGAAATTGAAGAAGCTGAAACCTTAAAAATGAATGCCGCCGTGTCTAAGCTCCCAATATGGTTTGCAGAACGGGTATTATCAGAATTTCAATAATCTGCTCAGAAAAAGAGCAGATTATTTTATCCTTTTTCATGTGTCTACCTGCATAAAAACATATTCAAAAGTCGTGAATGTGTTTTATAAACCTATAATAATACTCATGATGTAGAGATGTCCCCCTAACTCTATTCAGTTTCTTTAAATGAAAACTATAATGAAATAAAATGAGATAAGTTAAGTATTTCTAATCTAAAAAAGGCCTGAATACAAAATCTCTCGGGGATATATTCAAGATTTTTGCATGATTGTGAAGAATAACTATGTAAAAGAAATGCTTTAAGGTGTTATCTAAAAGACTAAAAGCTTCAAGAACGAACAGATAGTAACCATTCAAATATCTAAATCTAGATGCAAGGGCCCGTAAACAGTGGTCATAGACGTGCATAGCATAGATAGATACAAAGGACGCTTGATTATTTTTTAATTAAATATATTATAATAATATATATTGTTTTAGGGTGCTTACCAATGCATGATTTTGCGTGGTCTTTTATAGGTGGAATATTACTCGGCATCTCCGCCGTTGGATATTTATATACCAATGGGCGGATTGCGGGAATCAGTGGTCTGGTCTCACAAGTTTTAAATTTAAAAGGGATTATAAATACGCCTGCACTGTGGTTTTTATTGGGCCTGTTCATTGTTCCGTTTATATATGCCGCTTTTGTTCAGCCAGAGATCTATATTGAAGCTACACCTTTCATGTTAATTATTGCGGGCGTATTGGTAGGTTTTGGAACTCGCTTAGGCTCTGGTTGTACCAGCGGGCATGGTATTTGTGGTATCAGTCGCTTATCCAAACGTTCAATCATCGCTACAATGAGTTTTATGTTCGCAGGCTTTATTACTGTGTATGTTGTCCGTCATATGCTTGGAGCAATCTAAAATGAAAAATGTTTGGGCATTCATTTGTGGTGGATTATTTTCAATTGGTCTCATGCTTTCAGGAATGTCGAATCCTGCGAAGGTGATTGGCTTTTTAGATATTTTTGGGCAGTGGGATGCCAGTTTAGCTTTTGTGATGATGGGTGCAATTGCGGTTGCATTTATTCCTTTTCAAAAAGCTGTACGTCAGCCACATCCAAAAACGGTTTATGGTGAAGCCATACAACTTCCTAAAAATACGAAAATCGACAGAAAACTGATCTTGGGAAGTCTGCTATTTGGTATAGGCTGGGGAATTGCGGGAATTTGTCCTGCGCCGAGCTTTACTTTGATTGGACTGGGCTATAATCAAGCGATCTATTTTATAATTGCGATGTTCGTCGGTGTACTGCTACATCGTAAAGTGATGGAGAGAATGCCATGAAGCAAATTGCTCAAGTAAAAGCATTTTTTGATACAGCGAGCAACACGTTTAGTTATGTGGTGAGTGATCCCGACACTCAGCGCTGCGCCGTGATTGATAGTGTGTTGGACTATGATGCAGCATCGGCAACGACCAAAACAGAGCAGGCCGATTTAATCATTGCTTATATTCAGGAAAATAGCCTAAGCGTAGACTGGATTTTAGAAACACACGTACATGCAGATCATTTAAGTGCTGCGCAGTACTTAAAGCAAAAACTTGGCGGAAAAATTGCGATTAGTTATAAGATCGAGATCGTACAACAAACTTTTGGTGAGATTTATCATTTAGATATTAAAAGTTTAAACGCTACGCAGTCATTTGATTATCTTTTTGCAGATCATGAGACATTTTTGATAGGTAACATAAAAGCATATAATATTCCGACACCTGGGCATACGCCTGCGTGTCTCAGTTATGTCATTGGTGATGCTGTTTTCGTGGGGGATACTTTGTTTATGCCTGACTATGGAACAGCACGTTGTGATTTCCCAAAGGGGAGTGCGGCAACTTTATTTGACTCAGTGAAGACCTTGTACTCATTGCCAGATCAAATGCGGATGTTCTTATGCCATGACTATTTACCCGAAAGTCGTGATCAATACCAATATGAAACATCGGTTTATTCGCAAAAGCATGAAAACATTCATATCAATACTACAACGCAAAGGGGCGATTTTGTCGAGATGCGAAATCGCCGTGATGCAACGTTAAGCATGCCAAAACTGATATTGCCAGCGATTCAAATCAATATGTTTGCAGGCAAGTTCCCTCAACCAGAAGACAATGGTATTTCTTACTTAAAAATTCCGCTGAATTATTTTTAAAATAGAAAAGTAGCAAGACTTAAGGCATTCGGCATCTTTTCACTTGCATAAAATCTGATTCAAAAATCTAATCTGATATTAAACAGATATGTACATCATGCCTTTAAATTTAGCCTAAGCAAATATTTTACTCAAAATAGCCTAAGCAAAATTGAGCTCAATATAAAAAGTCATTTGATTTATTTCCATTAAAAATTCAATATCTATAGCAATCAAATAAAGTAAGTTTCATATGATCCTAAATCATCAATTTCATCAAAATGAGCAGCCGCCTACAAAAACATTGGTCTTTGTCCATGGTTTATTTGGCAGTTTAAGCAATTTAGGGATGTTGGCACGGGAGTTTTATTCAAGCCACCATGTATTACAGGTAGATGTACGTAATCATGGGTTATCGTCACATTCAAATGTGATGAATTATGAGGTTATGGCAGCTGATCTAATTGAAACTTTAGATGAACTCAACATCGAATACTTTTCTTTGATCGGGCATTCGATGGGTGGAAAGCTGGTGATGAAAGTGACCGAACTCGCAGGAGATCGACTAGATCAACTGGTGGTGTTGGATATTACGCCTATTGCTTATAAAGAAAATCATCATGAGCAGATTTTTAAAGCGCTCTTTGCCGTACAAAAAGCACATATTGAAACACGTCAGCAAGCCATAGAAATCATGCGTGAATATCTCAAAGAAGAAATGGTTATTCAGTTTCTATTAAAATCTTTTAGCAAAGGAAAGTGGTTGTTTAATGTAGACGCACTATATCAGAACTATGCCCAAATTCTGTCATGGGAAAATATAGAGACATGGCATAAGACTGCATTGTTTATACGTGGTGGAAACTCACCTTATGTAGAAAAGCCAGAATATATAGAAGCTATCCAATCGCAGTTTTCTCAAGCCCAGATTCAGACGGTGGCAGATGCTGGACACTGGTTACATGCAGAGAAAACTGCGCAAGTTCTGCAAATCATTACCCAATATTTGAGTCAGCCTTCAACCTGATTAACTCAAATTCGCAGCTGAAAGTTGTCCTTCAGAGGTCAGCTTTTCAGCCATTTCCGCAGTTTTCTTTAAATTCGGCATTCGATATTCAGTATGGCCATAGTCTTGGATCGACTTCCAACGTCCGCCCCAAGTTAAACCTACAGATTCTGCAACTTCACCATAGAGCTGATAGCCACGCATCGCCCATGGATCTCGTTCAGAAATAACGACTTTTCCATCCCGCTTAAATGCGACATCCGCCGCCAATCCAAATTGGTGGTAACTCTGATAACCACGCGCCAAAGTCGTATTTTTATTGCTGGCTAAAGAATTCTGACGCTGCGGGCTACGATAGCCTTCCAGTAAAACCAGTTCATATCCATGCTGCTCACGCATTATTTTAAATACCATCAGTAAACGTTGTTTATAGCGTGGGTTCATTTTGTGCCACTTACGATCAGCCGTTGCTAAATTGTCGTGTGAATGAGTTGAATGTACATCCTGAATACTCGGATCGTAATTCAAAGCACTGGCTTGAATAGAATTATTATTAAGATCCACTTGCTCCAGCAAACTTGCTTCAACTATGGCCGCAGCAACTAAGGATTCTTCGACCTCTGGTGGTGGAGACAAAATTTGTCCATCAAGTAGGGCATAAATTTGTGGATCCGATTGTCTTAAATAATCGGCTTCGATTTTAGTGGGCGTGACGGGGCTGGTAAAAGCAAACATTAAGATGCTAGCAAATAAAAATAGACCCGCAACCAATATCCACCACTGTTGAATATGCCAATGCGATTGCAATTGCTCGGGCGCAGCAGCATGATTTATATGCTGTGCAAAATGACGAGATTCTTGACGAGATTAAAAAATTTAAAAGCCCGGAGCTCGATACGCAATTACAAAATGCCTATGGCTTACCGATGCTGTCTTATCGCATACATGCACTAGACCATGTCATTACAAATCAGGACGATGATGAAGTCGTTGATCATCCGCGCCATATGCGAATTCAGGCCCTGATCGAGCATCAACTAGAACAACATGCAGAAACATTGTGGCAAATCTCACAGCATTTAAAGCAATCGGCTTTATTTTATGACAGTGAATTGGCCTATGAATATCGTATGCATCCGGCATGGATTGATCCTACGAGTGAATATGATAGCAATGAACCAGAGGAACAACCTGATGTGCAGCAGGTTGCTAAATTAAACCGTATCAATATACATATGCTGCTGCCTGAATCGATGTTACATGTTTGGAATGAAGAACAAAGCAGTGGTGTCGTACAGGATTATTTAAGTTCACTGGGCGTGATTACGCAGCAAATTCATCTTGAGCACCATTATTTCAGTCAAGAAACAGCCTATAAAGATTGGATGCTGTTATTGGAGCAAATTTCTCAGCAGTCAGAGGAAATTACGTTCATCCTGAATGTAGACTCTGAAATTGACCAAGAACTGCTCGATGAAAAAACATGGTTAACCGACCATTACTTGCCTGCTGAATATGCCTCTAGTTGGTGCTTAGCATCATCTTCTTTACCATTACTTGATATCAAACCCTTAAAACAACTCAAGATTGCGCTAAACGAGGCCAATCTTGCCAATCAGTTTGCATCCCCAGCGATGAAGCAATTAGAACAATTTAAGGATATTCAACCTTTTGTACTGATGCTCGATGATATTACAGACATTCAAACCATGAAAAAACTTAACCAAATTTTCGATCGAAGTGGGATTGAATCGCATCACTTCATTCATACCAAACAAAGCTTTGGACATACTCAGCATTTGGCCAAAGTTTTTGGATTTATGTTGAGTATGCATTTGCCTGATGAGCTGATGTCGATGATTTATAGCACTGATCAATTGTCTACACATTGTTTTCTACATGCGTACGAAGACAGTAATATCCCTGTAGAACCAACCATTTAAATTAAAAAAGAATAAGAGAGCATTGTGAATTCTTTATTTTATAACGTCTTAGGTTATGTTTGGCAGTATGTGAGCAACCCTAAAGCTATTATGGCTATATCGGGTTTTGTCGCACTAATGGCCATGTATAACGTCATTCCAGCCAAAATCTTTTGGCCTTTAATGATTTGTTATGTATTCGGGTTGATGCTGTGGGGAATTTATTTACTCATTGTACGTCGTCGACATGCAGCACAAGGTGAAGCTCTTGCCGATGCCATTGCACATGACACCAATGCAGAATATGGCAAACAAAAAAACAAAGATGAACTTCATTTGATTCAGCAACAAATGAAAGAATCTATTCAGTTGATTCGAAAATCAAAATTGGGAGATAAAAAGGGCAATGCTGC
The DNA here is from genome assembly GCF_058107045.1 of Acinetobacter sp. AB03. Taxonomy (NCBI): domain Bacteria; kingdom Pseudomonadati; phylum Pseudomonadota; class Gammaproteobacteria; order Moraxellales; family Moraxellaceae; genus Acinetobacter; species Acinetobacter sp. AB03. Next base: position 1,600,695 of record NZ_JBUEBA010000002.1, read on the forward strand.
ACTCTACGAGTTGCCATGGTATATGGTAATTGGTAATCCTGCTGCAGGTAAAAGTTCGGCCATTTATAACTCAGGTTTAAAGTTTCCTTTTGAAGAAACCCATCAAAAATCAGTTTCTGCTGGACTCAGCGGAACGCGTCATTGCGACTGGTTTTTTTCAACAGGAGGCGTGTTATTAGATACTGCAGGTCGTTATTCCGTTTATGCGGAAGATCATTTTGAGTGGCTAGGTTTTTTAAATATTTTGAAAAAAAACCGCTCAAAAGCACCAATCAATGGCTTGATCGTGATTGTTAGTATTGCTGAGTTGGTCAGTAACAGTCCAGAAAAGTCAATCAAACTGGCAAAGAATTTACGTGCACGAATTCAAGATCTTACTGAGCGCTTAGAGGTTTTTTCACCTGTTTATTTGGTCTTCTCTAAAATGGATCTGATAGCAGGCTTTACTGAGTTTTTTGAATGCTATGAAGTCGGTGAGTTTGATCAGGTTTGGGGGGCGACACTGCCTTATACAACCGATGGGGCTAATAATGCTGTTGAATTGTTTGAAAAACATTATTCCATCTTATATGACGGTTTAAAAGGCGTCAGTACGACACATCTCAGCCGTCGACACTCGCAGAATATTTCTCCAAGTGTCATGACATTTCCTTTAGAGTTTAAGAGCTTAAAGCCTGCGTTAAAGACATTTATCGGCACGCTGTTTGAAGATAACCCTTATCAATTTAAACCTGTTTTCCGTGGCTTTTATTTCACCAGTGCACTGCAAGAAGGCATTATTGAAAGTCCAATGACCGAGCAAATTGCTCAAGACTTTTTATTGCAAAAAGGTTTAGACAATGAAAATGGCATTCCAACGCGCTCAGTTTCGCAAAACCATGGCTATTTTTTAAAAGGTTTATTTTCTGACATTATTCTGAAAGACAAGAACCTCGTTAAACAACATATTAACCCTAGCCGAAAGCGTCAGCGTTATATTGCCTTTGTTGCCGCTTTATTTGGTGTGGCTATTATTCTAAGTCTATGGGTGTGGTCTTATCGGAATAATCAGCAATTGATTGCAGACGTACAAGCCGATTTAGACAAAGTTGTTTTACTTGAAAAGCAATCGGGCCAAGAGTTGTCTACACAACTGAGTGCACTCTTGATTTTACAGGAACGTATGCAGCAGTTGGACCAATTTGAAGAAGATCGTCCTTTAAAGCTGGGTTTTGGTTTGTATCAGGGAGATGAGCTGCGGGAGAAGTTAAAAACAGAATATTTAAAAGGTGTTGAGCAAATCGTCTTGATTCCAACACAACAAAATATTGCCCAATATCTACAGCGGGTGAAAAGCAATGAAGAAAAATTGCGCACAAACCATGCAAATGTAGAGCTGACACCTGTTGCAAAAACACAGCAATATTTAGAGCCTAATGATGCAAATCCACAAGATGCATACAATGCTTTAAAAGCCTATTTAATGATGGGTAATACTCAATATATGGATGCAAGCCATTTAAGTGATCAAGTCACACGTTTCTGGCGTTCATGGTTGGATAATAATCGTGGTCAAATGCCACGTGGAGAAATGATCCAAAAGGCAGAGCAAATTTTGTCGTATAGCATGACTTTAGCTGGCGATCCTAAATTTCCTGTACTCAGCTCAGACAGCTTGGTGGTGGATCAAACGCGTCAAGTTCTCTTGTCTGTTGTTCGTGGAATGCCTGCACGAGACCGTGTTTATAATGAATTAAAAATGCGTGCGGCTGTCCGTTATCCAGCATTAACCATAAAGCAAATGCTTGGCGATGCCAATCAAAATGCAATCTTAGGCAGTTATGCCTTACCGGGTATGTTTACACATGCTGCATGGTCAGAATATGTTGAACAAGCCATCGATGAAGTTGCAAAACGTCCTACCGATACCAAAGACTGGGTACTCAACAGCACACAGTCGGATGACTTATCATTTAGTGGTAGTCCAGATCAAATCCGTAAACAACTCACAGAACTCTATAAAAAAGAATATATTGCGGAGTGGCGGAAATTCTTAGGTGCGATACATTATGCCAAAACTAAGGATTATGGACAGCAGGCGGGTTTCGTTCAAGTTTTAGGCGAGCCTGAAAACTCACCCATTCGAAGTGTTTTTGATCGCGTTGCCAAAGAAACCAGTTGGGATAACCCAGTCGTAATGGCGGAGCTGGCAGCGCCACAAACAGGTTTTGTGGCTTGGTTTAAACGCAAAGTATTAAGACGAGATGAAACTCAGCTTGATGCCAAAGTCATGAATCAAGCGCAAGGCCCGATTTCTAAAGAATTCCAGATGTTTTATCAATTGGTGCGTAAGCGTGACGACCAACAAAATAAGTCTTTGCTTGATGAATACATGCAATCTTTAGCTCAAGTCCGAAGTAAATTCAATGACTTGAAAAGCTCAGGTGATATTGGGCCATCTGCGATGAATTTGGTTAAGTCGACCATTAATGAGCAAAACTCTGTTTTTAATACAACGCAGAAGCTGGTCGATGAAAAAATGTCCGTGGGCCTGTCTGAGGTTGATCAGAAACTGCTCCAAAAGCTGTTGATGTCGCCATTGACGCAATCATTTGAAAGTTTAATTCTACCAGCACAAGATGAGATGAATAAGCTGTGGGTTATGCAAGTCCATCAACCTTTCAACACAAATCTCAGTAAAAAATATCCATTTAACTCTTCAGCGACACTGCAAGCAACCAGCAATGAAATTAGCCAGATTCTTGGCGAAAATGGCAGTATTGCGCGTTATGTCAAAGAGTATCTTGATCCACTGGTTATTCGTCGTGGTTATACCTTGACTTCTAAGACGTGGAAAGATTTAGGGATTAGCTTGAATCCACAATTTGTAATGAATTTTCAAAGCTATGTTGCGCCAAGTAATGGCATGGCAACAGGGGCTTTAAATCAAGCTTCATCTGCACCTGCTGCTACAGCACAATCCAATTTTCAATTTTACCCAATTGAAAATCCTAAGTTTTTATCCTATACCATTGATATTGATGGACAAAGAATGCTTTATGAAAACGGCATTCAACAATGGGTGAATTTTGTATGGCCAAATGCCGGAGCAATTCCAGGTGCACGTATTACAGCCATTGATTTAGATGGGAAAACGCATACGATTTTTGAGGCGCCTGGTGAATATGGTATTAATCGTTTAATTGACGGTGCTGAGCGAACGCAACGTGGCGGAAGCTATGAAATGATTTGGAGAAATCAGCAAAATCCAGAGCTTGCAGTAAAAGTCAATTTCCGTTTAATCAGTGGAGACGCAAATGGTGGAGTAGGCGGGCAGCGCAGTTACAATGGCATGCAACTGGTCGATCAAATTGTCACCAATAAATCCGTACGTGTGGTGGCAGCGCAAACCACACCTTCAGCAACAGCTGCAAGTCCTAAAGCTCCAACACCAGGTATACAGGAGCGTCGTTTATGATTTCTCGAAAGTGGCTAGGTTGTAAGGAGTATTGCGATGGATGAACTGCGTACCTTAGCTTTATATTATGGAAAATGTCCTGCACGTGGTGATTTCTTAAAAACACGCGGCCAGTATGCCTTAATTCAACTGATTGATCGGTGGATTACTGAGGCATTAGAGCATGCCATGCACTCAGAGGGATTTAGTCAAGCATATGAAAAGCTACCTTCATTAGACTTTTTTATTGCAAATCCACAAGAAAATAATTTTCTTGTGGCAAATTTGATAGCCAGTCACGATAGTTCTGGCCGTCAATTTCCAATGGTTTTGAGTCATTTATTAGAGGTTGAAAATAGTTTTGATAATCTTATTTATGCACCATATCGCTATAAGCAAACTTTAATCGATTTATTTCAAAAGAATCGTGTGGTACGTTCGATACGTGACCCCAATATCGTGCTTGATAAATTATCTAAATTAAATAATGAGATACAAGTTTTTAATAACAGCGAAGTTTCGGCATTTTATGAACACCATACGATACATTCATTTGCTCAATTACTAAGAATGACCAGTTACGAGCTTGCACAAAGCATGATTGGACTCGGGTTATTGTTACAACCCGTTATTCAATATGGTACTAGTCGCTTAACTAAGGTGTTGATTTTACCTATTAATAACTCTAGCTACTGCTATGAAATTGCGGCTTTTTGGGTCAATCTAATTAGTTTTTTTATTCAAAATCAAAATGCTGAGCTTCTGATAGGGATTTTACATAGCGAAAAACCTGTACTGCTTTTTGGCTTTCAAGGGGCAGATATTATGACCTTAAGTGAAATTTTCACGCAAAAGTTAGATTCAGATCACTGGGTTTCATTGGTTCAAGCCAATTGGATTGATGCATATTTAGAGCAAAATGCCGGTTTGGCAACTCTGGAGCAAGCTTTGTGTGAGCGGCAATTGAGCTTAATACAAGCTGTGAAACTTTTTAAAAAAACTTTTATAGATTAGTAAAATATGAAAATAAATCATAGATTTAAGTCGAATAAATGGCTGCTGACTTTAATGTTGGTTTTGAGCGTGAATGTCTGGGCTGAACCGATTATTGTTGAAGGTGTTGTTCCAAATGATGCCAGTAAGCAAATCATTTTAAACAAGATGTATAGTGTTTATGGCGCTGACCAAGTGATTGATAAAATAAAGGTTAAAGCAGTTAGCGCTCCAAATGGTTGGAGTGAATCTGTTGCGAATATGGTGGTTCCAGAGTTAAAAAAAGTTTACCAAGGTAAACTTTCTGTACGTGGTACGCAAATGGAACTTAATGGAAAAATATCGAGTTCAAATGAAGTTCAGCCAACAACAAACTTATTCCAAAGTTTAGTAACGCCACCATATCGCTTGAATGCGCAGCTTTCTGTCAATCAGGCTGAACAGCAAATCATAGATGAAGCGCTTAAAAACAGAATTATAGAATTTGAATCTGGCAGTGCAGTTTTGGCTGTGAGTGGGACTCAGATCTTAGATGAAATGGCGGTGGCGCTAAATAAGGTTGGAGGGAAAAAGGTCAAAATTATCGGACATACAGATAGTTCAGGTGACGTCGCAAAGAATCTTGCTTTAAGTAAAGAACGTGCTGTAGCTGTGAAAAATTATTTGATCAATAAAAGTATTGCAGCAGAACGCTTAAGTGTTGAAGGATTGGGCTCAAACAAACCTGTTGCTGATAATGCGACTGCAGATGGCCGTAAGAAAAACCGTCGAATTGAATTTGATGTTCTAATTCTTCGTGCTGTTGTTGAATATGATTGAGAACAGCACCTAAACGTTTATTCTCAACAACCTCTCGCTGGTTGAGCTGACTTAATTTATCGAAGATGCTGTAATTGATTTTTCTTCCTTGATGTTCAATGGCTACCGTGCCATCCGGGTATTCCAGAAACTCAAGATACTTGCCGATCAACCTTTTATTTTCTTCGGTATTTTCCAGTAAATATACGCATTTATCATAAGTAATCGTCAGGCTGTTCGTGACTCTGCGGGGTTCACGCCAGGTAAAAACATCATCTAACTCTTCGGCTGTTTCAGTGACAGTCCGGTGTAGATCCTTGGGATTAAAGGCCATATTGGCAAATTTACGATTAAATTGCTCGATAAAGCAGGGCAGCCAGGCATTCGCTTGCTCAATCGAACAGATGCCTTCCAGGCGCATTTCTTTAATCAGACGGTCCTGAAGCGTTCTATTCGCCCGTTCTACACGGCCTTTGGCTTGTGGTGAATTGGCGAAGATGATATCGATATTGAGGGTACTGAGTACGCGTCCAAACTGGGTAATCTTGGTGTCTTTCTTGCTGCTTTGATTCACCCTGAAGACTGAATGTTTATCACTGTAAAACGCCAACGGCTTACCATGCTGCTCAACATACAAACGTGTTGAAATCATATAGTCAAATGCTGATTCCGACTCACAGAAGCGTAAATGCTGTAATTTTCCTGTGGCATCATCGATAAATACCAGCAGACAGCACTTAGCAGCGCGTCCTTCAAACCAGTCATGGTGTGAGCCATCGATTTGAATCAGTTCACCATAACAATCTCGGTTATAACGAGGCTGATACGGGCGTTTCAGGCGCTTGGCGCGAGGAATCCACAGATCGGCTGCAATCATCCAGGAACGCAGTGTTTCCACTGAAATATCGAATCCATGAACAGTGGTGAGCTTTTCATGCGCTAAAGTGGGTCCGAAACCATGCAGTTGATCCGAAACAATATTGAGGCACTTGAGTCTGAGCTCTTCAGGAAGCCTGGAATTGCTGATTTGGCCACGTGCAGCATGTGCTAATGCAGCTGGGCCTTGAGCTTTGTATTTTTGCAATAAACGTCTGATCTGACGTTCTGAAATATGAAGTAGCTGAGCAGCTTGGGACTGGGTTATGCGTTGATCACAGATTTCTTGCAAGACCGACAATCGTTTAAGTTCTTTATCCGACATAGACACCAACATATCAAACCGTCCGCTAAGAAAATTGCAAAAGTGCATATTCTAAAAGCGGACATTTTTACTTTGGAGAAACCGGACATTTCTACTTGGGGCTTACATTTATATTACGTATAATGTATATTATGTTAAATAGCATATCCAAGACTGTAGCCTACGCAACCTCAGTTGGTGCTACAGCTCGACATTGTGAATCTCAGTAAAATTATATTCACAATGCCGAGTACGCTAATGAACATAATATACGTTATGCCGAAATCTACGCACGCAACCTATCAATGTGATGATCTAACTTTATAAAAAATTG
>NZ_JBUEBA010000002.1:1607535-1618115 GCF_058107045.1 Acinetobacter sp. AB03
ACTGCCGACAAGTCATTTTAGATCGAGATGCACATGCGATCATTCCACCTAGAAAGAATGCAAAGCCTTGGAAGGATCAGCAAGCGAGGTCTATAGAGCGGAACGAATTATTAAAGACAGTCAAACGGCTAGGCAGATCGCTTTGGAAAAAGTGGTCTGGTTATCACCGTCGAAGTTTGGTTGAAACCAAGATGCATTGCATCAAATTATTAGGCGATAAATTAACAGCGCGGAGTTTTCCAAGTCAGGTGAATGAGATCCATGCACGCATGGCAGTCTTGAATAAATTCACAGAATTAGGTCGCCCTCATACCCAAGTTGTCTCTTAAATTTGAGTAGCTTAAGGGAACTCAGCCTTTCAAACCTTTATGCAACAAAGCCATCATTTTTATAAAAGTAACTATATGTACTCATTAAAATTTGTAGAGCTCAAAAACAAAAAAGACCGCTATATAGCAGTCTTTTAACTTAATTAAATAATAATTAATTCATTTTCATCATAAGTGCATAAGCATCACGTTTGTTTTGACGCAATGATTCTATCTCGGACTTCGTCAGCTGTTTTACGAGAGTTGAGGATATACTTTGCTTCCCACTCTGTGAGCCTTTCGAAATCGTACCCGTAAATCGATTTCCACCATGCTTCAAGATTACCATATACATCCCTCAATTGCTGAAGAGTTTCTTTACTTAGAGCTAATTGTGATGAGTATTGTTTACCCGTCAGTGCATATGCTCCAATAACTTTATTCGTCCCAGTTGTTTCAATATGACCTTTTAATGCTGCAAAAGTACCACCTTGGGTCTGGGTATCATCAACAATAATAACACATTTATCATTGTTTATTGTCCCATCAAATGCTGGTGGGTTGGCTAATCTATGCCACCCATCACCGCCAGTTCTTGATACTTTTATAGCTTGAACTATATTCGTATCAACTTCAAGCCCAAGTTTCTTTGCTATAACTGCTGAAGTAGCTAAAGGAATCATATTACGACCGACTGCTTCCTCAGCATGTACAGGTACTATAATAGTTTCCCGACCATCGATAATTCTTTCTAGTTCAGCAATCGCCTCATCCGAAACTAAATCTTTAGCTAAAATATACGCACTTTCAACATCCCCTGCTTTAGCAGCTTCATACATGTAATGAGAGGTTGCATCTCCAAGACCACGGTCAATAACCGTTTTAGGAAACATATTCCAATCTGTGCGATATAACTTCATATTTTTAAATAAGTTTTAATGATGGCTAGCATTAAATTTTACACTAAATTTACCGCTAGCATCTCTTGGATATTATTTTTCGTATCAGGCAGCACTCTCAAAAGCCGTTTGTTTGGACAGTCCCCATGATCATACACGAGGCAGCTTCAAATACTTATGGGCCCATCCTATCCAGTTGTATCTTCTTGCATCACATGAATATTGTATACTCATTTTGACTACTTGAAAATTATGGAACAACGTCAATAAAAACAATAACTCTAGAGTCTTTAGTCGACATTCCTAAAAAGGTAAATTCAACATTTCTTTCCATATCATTTCTTTGTGTCTCTGGATGAACAAAAGAAACATAGCTTATTTCAAAGAATCGGGCTAGGGTTTTTATGCCAATGATTTTGTTCTCTTCATTAGCAATTAAAACATCTAATTCCAGATCAAACTCTTCTAATTATTTAATTAAATCTTTAACTTTCATTTTACTATCAACCTCTATGAATTATTTAAAAAATTAGCACAATGAAACTTGTGAAAAAAATGGATTTGAACAAAATTTTTTAGCAAAAAAAGCATAGCAACCAGAAAAATCTTTCCAGCAATCAACAAAAATATCCCCGTGTGCTTCCAGTTTACAACATTTTGACTACCACACTGCCCACAGTAGTAATAATAGCCTTTGATACGGCCACCGCATTCAGGACAATTTTTATGATTAATGAATAAGTTACTCAACGTCTCTTCTCCAAAATTCTTATTATCAAGTTGTAAGTGAAGATAGCACACATTTATAAAAATGTCTTTTTTAAAACATCAAAAGATGTTATAAAAAAGACATTCGCTACTTTAGGATAACTTTTAAGATGAATTTAAATCTCCTTGATGAAGAATCAATCCAACCTTCTGAACCCACGCCATGTGATTTTTTCAAAGGTGAAAATGCTATCAAAAAAGCTAAACAGTTAGGATTACCTGATCTCGAGTTAGTCAGAAACGCAATTATGATCGGTGATGCTGACTATAGAACAAATACTCACTATAACCGTGCACGCTTTATTGCACGATGGGGAAAAATTGGAGAACAGATTGCTTTACTGCTTCGACAATCTGATCCTGCTTGGATATTCCACAATGACAGCCAGCCAAGAATTGAGAATACAGTAAAGAAAATACAAATTATCTTTATGAGCGGGAATATTGCATTGGGGTTAGCTGATCAAGTTGTATCAGCACACTGTGAAAAAGGATTAATGACATTAAATAATATTAAGGAGAATCAGTCTGCTTATGATGATGAGACAAAATTGAGAACATGGATTTTATACTTTCCTTCAGCATCACATCCAGCCTATAAAGACATTGATATCCCAAATATTCCTTTTGAATTTGCATACCCAACTAGCTTCGTACAGGACTTAAAAGCGAAAAAAATTTCAATTTTACCAAGTGACCATACTTGCAGAATTGCATTTGAAATAGATAATACAGTTCCTGTAAAAACTGATCCTAAGCCAGTATTGGAACCATCTAATGAAATTAAACCAGATGATTTTGATATTCAGCTTGTAGTTTAATCTGAGGTTAATGTGTTTAATAAAGATCGTTTACGTATTGCTAAAGAATTACGAGGACTTAGCAATACCGATTTCGCAGAAAAATTGAGTTGCTCTATCTCTAAGGTAAAGCAACTTTTAGACGTGGATAAAGAAATCAATGAAAATGATCAAGATGATATATGCCGTGTATTAAATTTACCCAAGTCATTCTTTGCAGGTAATGACACACAACCACATGAAACAGACCAAATCTTCTATAGATCGGTTGCTCGTATTAAAGCACAGCATAGAAAAGCTAATGAGGCATATACTCTTTTAGCAATAAATATTAACAAGTACTTAAATCAGAAAGTAAAGTTACCTACTTTTCACCGTCCTGATTTAGATATTACTGAGTTTTTGGGTGAATCTAAGTATGCCGATCACCTAGCGTCAGAGTTGAGAGGTTTATGGGCTTTAGGTAATCAACCTATTAATAACATTGTTTCGTTGTGTGAGCTAAAGGGAATCCGTGTCTTTAGATTACCGACTGAAATTCGAGAAATTGATGCACTATCTTTTTTTGATGATGAAAGTGGTAGCCCTTTCATATTTCTAAATACATTTAAGTCTGCCGAAAGAGCCCGCTTCGATTGTGCACACGAACTTGGTCATATCGTTATGCATACGCATAACAAAAAAATTCGTGTCGAGAAAGATAATCGTGTTCTCGAAACTGAAGCGGATCAATTTTCATCTGAATTTTTAATGCCAACAGATGCATTTCTTTCTACTGCTCCACGCTATTTTTCACTAGAAAATATGATTGAGTATAAAAAGATTTGGCGAACATCCCTGAAGGCTATTAACTATAAAGCTCACAAGCTGGGATTAGTTAGTGATTGGGTTAATCGTAGTAACTCTATAAAGATCAATTCGTTGGGCTACAACATTAATGAACCTGAAGAAACTCATCGAGATGAGAGTTTGATGTTGCCCAAAATTATCTCTGTTTTAGCCTCACAACCATCTTTTGATAAAAATAAAATGCTTGATGAAATTGGAATCTCTGAAGAAGATTTTAATCAATTAACATTTGATGCTTTAGCTAAAGTTGAGCCCCCGAAGAAAAAACATAAGTTATATATTGTCGAGTAATACAAACCTTCCTTAAAAATAATGCGCCTTACGGCGCACTATTTATGCAAAATCCTGATTAATTTTTTTATGACTTCACGCCCAACGTAGTTTTGCATCCCATAAGTCATACTTTAACTGAAAATGTAACTTGCCCCATCATGACTTTTTTCATATAACCTACTTGAACTGACACCATAAATCCCATGTGTTCCATAAAGCATCGTATACAATTTCAGATAAATTCTTTAGTTATGTGATCAGGCTATGTGCTCAAATTACCTATTTCCAAATAAAAGAAATTTGACACTCTTAGGTGTCGATACAAGCCAGTTTGATCTTGAGCTTAAGGATCATGTATTCCCTTCCTATCATGCTCCAATCATTCTGAACGGCTCAGATCACTTAGAGCTTGATATTGCAAAGTTTGGATTACTACCGAGCTGGGCGAAAGAATTGAAGTTCAGCAGTCATACTTATAACGCCAGAACTGAGTCTGTAGCAGATAAGCCTAGCTTTCGACATGCTTGGAAGTACAGCAAGTTCTGCCTAGTCCCAGTACAAGAATTTTATGAGCCGAAATACATCAATGGCAAGCCACACTGGTACACCATCAAGCGTAAAGATGATCAGCCTTTTACTGTTGCAGGGATCTATGATGATGCAGTGATTAATGGCAATAAGGTACGTTCCTTTTCAATGTTGACCATCAATTCGGACCATCACCCTTTTATGAAACAATTCCATGCACCGAAGGATGAGAAGCGATCCATCATCGTTATTCCAGAACAGTACAGAAAAGACTGGCTAACAGCCGATCATGAACATGCGCATGAATATTTCTTTCAAATGCCCGATGAATTCGTCACATTTCCACGCGATGAGCAGAAACAAAACGTCTTATTCTGACGCATCCTTGTTTATCCACAACTTTTTAAATTTGAATTTTAAACGCTGTTAGTAATATCCTATTTAAACAAATTCTACTTCCAAACACGCCTCGTAGCGTAGGAGTATCTCATGTCTAAGAAGTTGCCTATTTACTTCTCTGACGACGCATGGTCATCTTTACAAGAGCTCATGGGTCCAGAGGGTAAACCAAGTCCTACCATCAACACCGTGCTTGAACAAATCGCTGTTCAAAATGAGCTTGTTGAAAAATTAGGGCTTACTGCTGTCCTACCCAAATCCAAAGTATCTATTCCCGTCTCTTTAGAGCGTATTCCTGCAGGTCCGGCCTTCAGCACCAAGGATGAGCAAGACAAAGCACTCGATCTGAATGAGTTCCTGATTCACAACCCTATTTCTACTTTTATTGCCTATGTAGACAGTGAATCCATGCTCGATGCTGGCCTAGAGATTAATGATCCAATCATTATTGATCGCAGTATTGAAGCCAAGCATTACGATATCGTGGTTGCCCTGATTGATGACAATGCCTCGACCATTAAGCGGCTGATGATCACCAATAAGATGTCCAAGTCTGAAATCAAAGAAATATTTGGAGATGAAGATTATCCGCTTCCAGAACTTTGGTTGAAGGCTGAAAATTCGAATTACAATCACATCATTCCTGATGATAGTCAGACCATATCAATCTGGGGTGTGGTGACTTTTAATTTAAAGCGTATTTATCACCGCTCATAAAAAGAAGAATAACCATGCAAAGTGAAAATGAAATATTCGCGTTAGTCGACGTGAATAATTGCTACGTCTCGTGTGAGCGTGTGTTTAATCCTGCCTTGAATGATCGCCCAACCATTGTGCTCAGCAACAATGACGGCTGTGCCGTGGCCAGAAGCCAGGAAGCGAAAGACTTAGGCATCAAGATGGGTGTTCCTGTATTCCAAATTAAAGAGCTGATCAAACAACATAACATTCAGGTGCTATCCAGTAATTTCTCCTTATATGGCGAAATGTCCAAGCGCTTTATGGAGCTGCTTGGGGACTATGTTGCACCAGGAGATCAAGAGGTCTATTCCATTGATGAATGCTTTCTGAAGCTCACAGCTTACGAGCATCTATTTGACCTGACTGTATATGCTCAAGACATGAGGGCTAAGGCTTGGCGTTGGTTAGGCCTACCCTGCTGTATTGGAATTGGTCGCTCTAAAACCGAAGCCAAGATTGCCAATCATCTCGCCAAGAAAAACAAGTTCTTCAATGGGGTCTGTAATCTGGCCCATATGGACCCATGCTCTACAGAAACGCTACTCGCGCAGGTTGATGTGTCTGAGGTTTGGGGCGTAGGCAGACAGAACTGTAAGAAGCTCAATACTATGGGTGTTCAATCTGTGCTGGATCTGATCAATGCCAATCCTAAAGAAATCAAAAAGCAGTTTAGTATCGTGATGGAAAAGACGGTGCTTGAGCTACAGGGCCTTTCTTGTATTGACCTTAGTGATGATACTGTAGCGAAGAAGCAAATCATCAGCAGCCGTTCATATGGCAACCCAGTGTATGAAATGGATGACATTAAAGCTTCGGTTCGGCTTTATGTGGCCAGAGCCGTGAAACGAATGCGGGAAGATGGCTCAATCTGCAAGATGATCGGCGTGTATATCCAAACCAGTCGCTTTGATAATACAGAGCGCTACTCGCCTTACATCGTCGTTCAAATGCATGAGCATACGGATGATCTACTGCTCATCACCAAGGCCGCGATGAAAGGCATCGATCAGATATTTAAGAAAGGCTTTAAGTATAAAAAGGCGGGAATCGTGCTGCTCGAAATTACAGATCAATCCAAGTTTGTGCCCGATCTATTCACGGACTATTCACATAAGCAAGAGCGAGAAAGGCTTTCAGATGCCATCGAAGCCATCAGTGAACGGTTTGGGAAGAATCTCGTCACGCTAGGCATTGCCAACAATAAAGAAGCCACATGGCACATGAATCAAAACCTTAGATCACCTTCGTATTTAACCAAATGGTCTGACTTACCAAGAGTAGGATAAAAACATGCACTTATTTAAATTAACTGACGAACAACTCGCACAAATTCTTATCCCGAAACGATTTGTACCACCTACTCCACCTGAACATGAAGGCAAGAATATGGTCTATGTATTTGATAGTGAGGATAAGTTTGAACTGACTTATGATGAGCTGGTGGAAATCATTAGCAAAGCTAGAATGGCTGGTCCGAAGTTGATACCTGTCTTAGGCACCGTGAATTAAATTGTGCAGTGTTCGCACGCCACTTGAAACATAACTTGATTGGAAATGAATTTGGGCTGAGAAAAATTCAGTTCAAATTTAACCTGACGGGCACACTAAAAAATGGGTAATTGTCAGATCGAGTTTGGACTACAACACTTTAGCTCATCGATTTACCATACCGCTAATCTTCACACCATTTTCGTAAATCCAGCGATCAAACTGTGATACTACATTCCGCTTATTAATCCAAGTCAGCATGGTGCTTTTCATAAAGGCAGTTTACTTATAAACAGGGAAATTTCTAAACAATTCCCCTTTAACATGCTTAGGCTATTTGATCCAGAGTTCATCTTTTTGCATCATTTTTAACATTAAATTAAATATAACCAGCGGAGTAACATTTTTTTTGTTAGAGCCGACAACTCTTTGAAAACTAAATTTAACGGTTCGCTCAGGAGCATCCAAATTAACTGGGTAGTTTTGTTTTTCTAAATACAGATGATCTCCTAACATTGGCTCTATACCAGTAATAAAATTAACAATTTGTTGCTCATCACCTTTCATTCGGCATTGAAAATGTAGAAAATTCTTACGCAGTTTTCCAAATAATAATAATATTTTAAGCGCCTTAACCATGTTCTTTTCTTTCAGTGCATCTTGCTGCCTATCATCTTTATAATGAAAATCAAGGAGAGGAATTATTTCATCTGGACGAGTCAGTTTTTTAGCCTTTTCGTAAAGTTCATCAAACCAACTCTCTTCTAAATTCTTACTATAAACATAATTCGTTTTTAAATTAAATTTTTGGCGATCCATCCATTTAGTGCTCATCCATTGACATCGTTGCATCCATTCTTGAGCTTGGGTATCTTCGCTTAAACGACCTTCTCTAAAACTTATCAAACGTTGAAAAGGTGTCAGAGTACTCTTCTCTATACTAAACTTCTTTTCTTGTCGGCCAGCCATCGTAACTGGCTGTGTTTGCTGATAAGAATTAAACCATTTCTGCTGCTGAGTATAACGATTTAGGTTTATGTAGTCTGTACTTGACTTCACTGGACTAAAACACTGTTCTAATACTTTTTTTGAAATGATACACGGCGAATTATAAATTCGATCGACTGCTAATAAATCCAAAACATGAAGGTAATTTGAAGCCGTTTGCTCAATACTGCTATGCCCCATCCAAGAGGCGAGCACCTGCCATTTATGTTGAATAATCTCTTCTTGAGCACGTGCTTTCATACCAAACAATAAATCCCTCATCTTTTTTGCTTTTACCCAAGGACAATCTGTGTAGGTCTTGATCATTTCTTTTGAACCGAGCAAAGTTATTGCTAGATAGTTAGCAGCACTGTGGCGTAATGTATGAAAACTAAAGCCATGATGCATACCTAATATTTGACTAAACAAATCTACTGTAATTTTGCTGATACATTGATCAGTTAATACACGATGATTCACACTAAAAAGTAGATCATCCTGCTGATTAACCAAATATTGCTCATAACGATGTTGTATGTAACGTTGTACTACTAAAAACTCATGTTCTGACAATGCAATTTTCAATGGTATTTGACGATTCGCACTTCGCGTTTTCAGACGGCGATATGAATTGTCTTGGATATGAAGCGTGATATTATTAAAAACTGTATTTTCTTTTTCTTTATAAAGTAGCTCTGGGCAAATAATATCTTGTATTTTAAGACAACGAACTTCATTTAATCGAAGTCCAGTTCTATAACTTAGTAAATACATCAGCTTTAAACAACTCAGATGATCGACCCACTCTGATGCCGTTGGCTCTTGACTTAAATTTTCTAGTTTTTCCAATAATTTGCCAAATAGCAAAGGACTCACTAGCCGTGCATTGCAAATTTGTAAATGCTTAAAACTTGAATTCTGTAACACCAATACCCCTGGAGCATCATAATTCTCTATACAGAATTGATGAAAATCTTTTAGGCGACCAAAACGGTATTCTGCGCTTTGGTGCATCTTACGAGAGGTTTTTCCTTTCACCGAATCTCGTTGAACTGCTTTTTCATCACGTTCACTGCTGTATTTCAATAGCTGCCGATATAAATCCTCATAGTCATCTATGGATTGTTGCTTTAAATCTAATTTATTGAGCCAAATCTCAAATATAAATTCTTTGCCAAACGATCCTAAGTAGCTTTCAATAGTTGATAATTGAAGCCCTCGTTTTTTTAAATGCATTAACCATTCAATTAAGCGTAGTTGAGCATCAATTAAAGACTTTTCCTCCGTATTAGCATCAACTATCTTCTCCTCTAACACCCTTCTGGTTTCTTGCCAAAAACGTAGCGTGCGTTCTTCTTTATTCCTCTTTTTATCTAAACGCTCAACTTTTTGACCTTTACGTTTCTTTTGATCAAACAACATCAACTCATACGGAATCGTTTGTAATTTGCTTTGAGCAGTCGGAACTTCCGGATGTAACTGCTCTTGTTCAAAATGAATAGGGCGACTCTCTTGTTCTGTGACTTGATTGTAATCATTATTCCACAGCAATCTAAATTCGGATGGCCTTAAAGCGACAGTATTAATCTCTTGCTGAAGCACATTACTCAAAAATATATCAAGGCTAAGGTTTGGATTAAATTCGAGTACCATTTGCACATCATTAAATGCACGAAATCCACGGCGTTTAATTTGATATTGCAGATCCCCAAGACTTTTTTTCCTGCCTATCTTACTCAAGCTTTCTAAAATACAATCTTCAACTGAATGTTGCAGACGAAATTCTTTCTGAGTGGCTTTCAACTTTTTTAAATATTGTAAAATGAACTGCGCATATGGGTTAAAAAAAACATGTTTCCATTTGTACAACTTTCCCTGTTCTACATCGTTGCCATATTGAGAGTTTTCAACACGATAATGTAGTAACAATGGATTAGTGATCTTTTGATAATCAGAATGGTATAACCGAAAACAATTCAGATCTGTACCAAGCTCAATGGCATCCTGCAATTGTTTCTGAATAGTAATCAAATGCTGTTCATCTGCACAGCCTGAAATATATATAAAACTTAAAACTTACCAATACTTTGCTTGCAGTTTTTAAAAGCAGTGATGAAACTGTCCCAATGATCACTTGCAATTCGGGTGTAGTGAATACCTAATTGTTTAAGCTTTGTCTTCAACCTTTGGACTGTAGCTAAATCTCTCTTACCCCAAACATAAGCAACAATCTCACCTGTTTCTCGATGGTAGGCGTAAATAAGCCATTGTTTATTATTTTTATTTCCAACAAAAGTCCAGAATTCATCTACTTCGAGAGATTCATAATGACTTTGTTTAGGCTGAATTTGATAGGCCGATTCAGTTAAAGTCCGTAAGACTTTACCGATACTAATGCGCTCAACTTCAGCGATATCTCGTATACCGCTGCCTCTGACCATTAACTGTAATATTTTACGAGTAATGCCAGAATTACATCCTAGATAGCTCAGAGCATGGTCACCAATAAACTGACGTTTGCAGTCTTTGCATTGGTAGTT
>NZ_JBUEBA010000002.1:1618215-1623693 GCF_058107045.1 Acinetobacter sp. AB03
TGACTCAGATCCCTATTTGCAACAGTGCCGTCAAAACTGCAAGTATGCAGTCTTGACCAGGCATCTAGGGGTCGTCTCAGAATTCGGAAAATAAAGCACGCTAAGGCGTAGTCACCCCGTGACTCCCCCGCGCCGATGCAGCGAGCTTCGTTCCGTCTTGCAGTGACGCAATCAGCGGGCAGGAAACGTTCCCTTTCCGCGCATGGCAGGCGCACACCAGTTCAGACAGCACGGCCTCCATGCGTGCCAAGTCGGCCATCTTCTCGCGCACATCCTTGAGCTTGTGCTCGGCCAGGCCGCTGGCTTCCTCGCAATGGGTGCCATCCTCCAGCCGCAGTAGCTCGGCGATTTCGTCCAGGCTAAAGCCCAGCCGCTGGGCCGATTTCACGAACCGCACTCGTGTTACATCCGCCTCGCCATAGCGGCGAATGCTGCCATAGGGCTTGTCTGGCTCCGGCAGCAGGCCCTTGCGCTGGTAGAACCGGATGGTCTCCACATTGACCCCGGCCGCCTTGGCAAAAACGCCAATGGTCAGATTCTCAAAATTAATTTGCATATCGCTTGACTCCGTACATAACTACGGAAGTAAGCTTAAGCTATCCAAACCAAATTTGAAAGGACAAGCGTATGTCTGAACCACAAAACGGGCGCGGCGCGCTCTTCGCCGGTGGGCTGGCCGCCATTCTTGCGTCGGCCTGCTGCCTGGGGCCGCTGGTTTTGATCGCCTTGGGGTTCAGCGGGGCATGGATCGGCAACCTGACGGTATTGGAGCCGTATCGGCCGATCTTCATCGGCGCGGCGCTGGTTGCACTGTTCTTTGCCTGGCGGCGCATCGTCCGACCGACCGCAGCCTGCAAGCCGGGCGAGGTGTGCGCGATTCCGCAAGTGCGCACCACCTACAAGCTCATTTTCTGGTTCGTCGCCGTGTTGGTCTTGGTCGCGCTTGGTTTTCCCTACGTCATGCCATTTTTCTACTAATCAGGAGTTCATCATGAAAAAGCTGTTTGCCTCCCTCGCTCTCGCCGCTTTCGTTGCCCCCGTGTTCGCCGCCACTCAGACCGTCACGCTGTCCGTGCCTGGCATGACCTGCGCCTCTTGCCCGATCACTGTCAAGCACGCGCTTTCCAAGGTTGAGGGCGTGAGCAAGACCGACGTAAGTTTCGACAAGCGCCAGGCCGTCGTCACCTTCGACGATGCCAAGACCAACGTCCAGAAGTTGACCAAGGCGACCGAGGACGCGGGCTATCCGTCCAGCCTCAAACGCTGATCCGTTAACCGAACTCGGGAGCGACACATGGGACTCATCACGCGCATCGCTGGCAAAACCGGCGCGCTCGGCAGCGTCGTTTCCGCGATGGGCTGCGCCGCCTGTTTTCCTGCCATCGCCAGCTTTGGCGCGGCCATCGGACTGGGCTTCTTGAGCCAGTACGAGGGGCTATTCATTGGCATCCTGCTGCCGATGTTCGCCGGCATCACGTTACTCGCCAATGCTATCGCTTGGCTCAATCATCGACAGTGGCGACGCACGGCGCTCGGCACGATAGGCCCGATCTTGGTGCTGGCAGCGGTGTTTTTAATGCGGGCTTACGGCTGGCAGAGCGGTGGACTGCTCTATGTCGGCCTGGCCTTGATGGTTGGGGTGTCGGTCTGGGATTTCATCTCGCCAGCACATCGCCGCTGCGGGCCGGACAGCTGTGAATTGCCAGAACAACGTGGCTGACGGCAACAGCCGTAGCCACCACAGAAAAGGAAAAATACATGACCACCCTGAAAATCACCGGGATGACCTGCGACTCGTGCGCGGCTCACGTCAAGGAAGCCTTGGAGAAAGTGCCCGGCGTGCAATCGGCGCTGGTGTCCTATCCGAAGGGCACAGCGCAACTCGCCATTGAGGCGGGCACGTCATCGGATGCGCTGACTACCGCCGTGGCCGGACTGGGCTACGAGGCAACGCTTGCCGATGCGCCACCGACGGACAACCGCGCCGGCCTGCTCGACAAGATGCGCGGCTGGATAGGGGCCGCTGATAAGCCCAGTGGCAACGAACGCCCGTTGCAGGTCGTCGTCATTGGTAGCGGTGGCGCGGCAATGGCGGCAGCACTGAAGGCCGTCGAGCAAGGCGCGCACGTCTCGCTGATCGAGCGCGGCACCATCGGCGGCACCTGCGTCAACGTCGGCTGCGTGCCGTCCAAGATCATGATTCGCGCCGCCCACATCGCCCATTTACGTCGGGAAAGTCCGTTCGACGGCGGTATCGCGGCGACTGTGCCTGCGATTGACCGCAGCAAACTACTGGCCCAGCAGCAGGCGCGCGTCGAAGAACTGCGCCATGCCAAGTACGAAGGCATTCTGGACGGCAACCCGGCCATCACCGTTGTACATGGTGAGGCGCGTTTCAAGGATGAGCAGAGCCTGGTCGTCCGTTTAAACGATGGTGGCGAGCGCGTGGTAGCTTTCGACCGCTGCTTAGTCGCCACGGGTGCCAGCCCGGCCGTGCCGCCGATTCCGGGCCTGAAAGAGTCACCCTACTGGACTTCGACCGAGGCCCTGGTCAGCGACACCCTTCCCGAACGCCTAGCCGTGATCGGCTCGTCGGTGGTCGCGCTGGAACTGGCGCAAGCCTTCGCCCGGCTGGGCAGCCAGGTCACGATCCTAGCTCGCAACACGCTGTTCTTCCGCGACGACCCGGCCATCGGCGAGGCCGTTACAGCCGCGTTCCGTGCCGAAGGGATCAAGGTATTGGAACACACGCAAGCCAGCCAGGTCGCGCATGTGGACGGCGAATTCGTGCTGACCACCGGGTACGGTGAAATACGCGCCGACCAGCTGCTGGTCGCCACTGGCAGGGCACCGAACACGCGCAGCCTGGCATTGGAAGCGGCGGGAGTCGCTGCCAATGCGCAGGGGGCCATCGTCATCGACAAGGGCATGCGCACCAGTACGCCACACATTTATGCGGCTGGCGACTGCACCGACCAGCCTCAGTTCGTCTATGTGGCGGCAGCGGCCGGCACCCGTGCTGCGATCAACATGACTGGCGGCGATGCGGCCCTGGACCTGACCGCAATGCCGGCCGTGGTATTCACCGACCCGCAGGTCGCCACCGTGGGCTACAGCGAGGCGGAAGCACATCACGACGGGATCGAGACCGACAGTCGCACCTTGACCTTGGACAACGTGCCGCGTGCGCTTGCCAACTTCGACACACGCGGCTTCATCAAGCTGGTCATCGAGGAAGGTAGCGGACGGCTCATCGGCGTGCAAGCGGTGGCCCCGGAAGCGGGTGAACTGATCCAGACGGCGGTGCTCGCCATTCGCAACCGTATGACCGTGCAGGAACTGGCCGACCAATTGTTCCCCTACCTGACCATGGTCGAAGGGCTGAAGCTCGCGGCGCAGACCTTCAGCAAGGACGTGAAGCAGCTTTCGTGCTGCGCCGGATGAGGAAAAGGAGGTGTTCAATGAGCGCCTACACAGTGTCCCGGCTGGCCCTTGATGCCGGGGTGAGCGTGCATATCGTGCGCGACTACCTGCTGCGCGGATTGCTACGGCCGGTCGCGTGCACCACGGGCGGCTACGGCTTGTTCGATGACACCGCGTTGCAACGGCTGCGCTTTGTACGGGCTGCCTTCGAAGCGGGTATCGGCCTGGACGCACTGGCGCGGCTGTGCCGGGCGCTGGATGCTGCGGACGGTGACGGTGCGTCTGCGCAGCTTGCCGTGTTGCGGCAACTCGTCGAGCGTCGGCGCGAGGCCCTGGCCAGCCTCGAAATGCAACTGGCCGCCATGCCAACCGAACCGGCACAGCACGCGGAGAGTCTGCCATGAACAGCCCAGAGCACTTGCCGTCTGAGACGCACAAACCGATCACCGGCTACTTGTGGGGCGCGCTGGCCGTGCTCACCTGTCCCTGCCATTTGCCGATTCTCGCCATTGTGCTAGCCGGCACGACGGCCGGCGCGTTCATCGGGGAGCACTGGGGTATTGCAGCCCTCACGCTGACCGGCTTGTTTGTCCTGTCTGTGACGCGGCTGCTGCGGGCCTTCAAGGGAAGATCATGACCGCTTCCCAGCCAGCCGAGAGTGGGCAGCTTTGAGCTTCGCTACCAATCTGGAGGAGTACCACCATGAACGCAAACGCCCCGAACACTGCCAGTTGCACCACCTGCTGCGTATGCTGCAAAGAAATTCCGCTCGATGCCGCCTTCACCCCGGAAGGCGCGGAATACGTCGAACATTTCTGCGGGCTGGATTGCTATGAACGCTTCCAGGCACGCGCCAAGGCCGCGACAGAATCTGACATTGCGCCTGTCCCTGGCGGTTCGCAGCCGTCAGATTGAAGCATTCTTCAAATTAACATAGGGACTGGCTTTGTTGCATAAAGGTTTGAAAGATAGAGCGATCCTAATTGAGCCAAATTCAAGTGACAACTTGGGTGTGAGGGCGCCCCAATTCTGTGAATTTGTTCAAGACGGCTACGCGTGCATGAATCTCATTCACCTGACTAGGAAAACTCCTTGCTGTTAATTTATCGCCTAATAATTTGATGCAATGCATCTTGGTTTCCACCAAACTTCGACGATGATAACCAGACCACTTTTTCCAAAGTGACCTTCCTAGCAGTTTGACTGTTTTCAATAACTCATTTCGTTCTATAGACCTGACTTGCTGATCTTTCCAAGGCTTTGCATTCTTCCTGGGTGGAATGACCGCATGTGCATCACGATTTAAAATGACTTGTCGGCAGTGCTTTGTGTCATAAGCACCATCTGTATAGACTGAATCAATTCGTTCATCCAAGGGAACTTGAGAAAGTAAATCTTCGAGCACTTGTGAATCGCTGACATTATTTGTCGTGAGTTGTACTGCACGTATTTGAAGGGTTTCAGCTTCTATAGCAATATGGAGCTTACGCCATTGGCGACGATATTCAGATCCATGTTTCTTGCATTTCCATTCACCTTCACCTAGAAACTTCAAGCCAGTAGAGTCCACGAGTAGATGCAGACCATCTCTACTTTTTTGGTAGCTAATTGTAATATCTGAATAGCCACTGATTTTGTAGGCACCTTTCAGTCCATCTAGTGACTAATTAATTTGTTTTAAATACCGATAGACAGCCTGTCTACTGATACCAAACGCTTTTGCCAGATCAACTTTTGATGAATACTTCCCTTCTTTCCAGGCTTGCAGTAATGCTTTAGCTTGATCTGGATTCAATTTATGGACACGACCTTTATATTTGCCCTGAGCTGCTGCGATCTTAATCCCTTCTTTCTGACGTTCTAAGATAATTTCCCGCTCGAATTGAGCAAAAGCACCCATCAGTTGCAGCATCAAATTATCCATCGGCGTGGATTGGGCAGTAAAAGTAATATTCTCTTTTACAAACTGGATGGCGATCCCTCTTTTGACCAGTTTATCTACTTCAGTGACCAAATCTTTTAGACTTCGTGCAAAACGATCCATGGAATGTACAA
>NZ_JBUEBA010000002.1:1623793-1651743 GCF_058107045.1 Acinetobacter sp. AB03
TACTGGTAAGTATATAGCATCATATTGAGTATGGCGTTTATAAGCATGGGATAGCTCTAAACTCAGGTTATGTTGCCATGCTCCAGTGTTAAACTTTCCGTTTAAGCCTGTTTTAAATTGATTGGTTAAATAGCTATCATCTGGGCTGCGGAAGTCATAAATGTCATAGTTCCCATTTTGGTCAAAACTATTACCTAGACCAGAAGTTTGACACACACTGCTGTAACACCCCCAAACAAAGGCTGAGTAATCATCTACAACCACACGACTTTGTGAAGCAGACAGATTGCCGCTCCAGTTATCATTGATTTGATAGCTGTATTTTAAACTCGTATTTAGACTTTCATTGGTGATAGGTTTGCTCCAGCTTTGATAGCCCAGTAAACGATCCCATTTCACTCCTGTCGGTACAGTTTTACCATCAAGTAGCTGATAGCCCGGTACTGAACGCTGTTTTTGACGCTGTGATTCAAGATCAAATTCAAGTTTTGAACGATCTGAAATTTTCCAGTCTAAAGCCAAGGAACCAAACAAACGTTTTCCATCAGCATGTTCAACATAGGGGTGAATATCTTCATAAGCTGCATTCACACGATAACCAAACTGTTGATTGTCCCCAAACCATCCACCAAGGTCAGTCGCCACACGACTACCGCCATGACTATCTGCATCAAGGGTCAAAGATTGGACATCTTTGGGGCGTTTGCTCACATAGTTCACTACTCCGCCCGGCGTTGACATCCCACTTTGAATCGCACTCATGCCTTTTAGGATTTCAACTTGTTCTTTATTTTCAAGCGCTACATTTTGCTCACCGCGTAGCAAATTACCGTTCAGTAAATAACTTGATCCCGCATTTAAGCTAAATCCACGCATCACAAAGTTGGCATAGTAACCAATGGGTGCATAGCCATCCCCAACGGACGCATCGTTCTTTACCACATCGCCCAGTGTTTTCGCATGTTGATCTGCGATCAGTTCAGCAGTAACGGTGTGAATAGATGCAGGAATGGCTGCAAGGTTTTGCTGACCAAACCCAGACAAATTAACCTTAGGTTGATAATAAGCCAATTGTTCAGTTTGAGCAGTGGTTGTAATGGTTGCGAGTTGTTCCACATCACTCTCTTCTGCCGCATGTACCCATACCGAGTTCAGCCCTAGACATGAAAATGAACCAACCGCCAATAATGCTTTTTGTAAACGAGAAAATGGATACGTTTTCACTGTCGTTGCTAACCCCAAAAGATAAATTTACAGCCTGAATTTTGCGGCATGAGTATTCACAATTTTTGTAGAATGAACAAGCACATTATTCAACATATCTCAGCTTTTTTTTAAATTGTCTGGCGATAGCTTTAAGTGTGAAGATTTAGAAATTGGGTTTATAGTTTAACCACTTGCTTTTAAATTATAACGTTGATCTGCGTTCCATATCTTCAGTCGTATTTGATACAGCATATGGTATTGGGACTTTAGCTGACTTGAAACAGTGTATTGTGGATTGGAACTTAAAAGCTTAGGTTGATTTATTTCATTTTTTTAAGACATTTTTCAACTTTAGAGTGATTTTTTAACTACAAACCTATTAAAATGTTATAACATAACAATGATAAGTCTAGACTACTCTCCTTAATGATGAATAAATTCTCTCTTTTTTCCTCAAGCATATATTTAAGCCTGCTGAGTTCTTTCACTTGGGCCGAAACTTCAACAGAAGTACTCCAGACCATCCAATCACAAGCCGAAACTGAGGGTGAAAACCTTCAACAAAGCACCGCAATGACTAAGTTTTCCCATGACATTTTAGACGTGCCATTTAGTCGAAGTGTGTTATCTAAAACGTTAATTCAGCAACAAGATGTGCAACGTATTGACGATGCACTCACGCAAGTGAGCGGGGTCTATAGTCAAACCAATTATGGTGGCGGCTTTTGGGATAACTTTTCATTTAGAGGTTTTAGTACAGACCCCAATATTGGAGCACAAATCATCAGAAATGGTCTGAGTGTCAACCGTGGACTCAGCGCTCCCCGAGACATGGTGAATATTGAATCTCTCGACTTTTTAAAAGGCCCAATGGCTGCGCTCTATGGCCGCGGGGAAGCTGGCGGTCTACTGAATATCAACACTAAAAAGCCTGAATGGGAAAGTTCTTCAGAAGTTAATTTACGTGCCAATAGTTTAGAAAAATACCGTGCTAGTTTTGAACATACTGCCCCAATCAGTGATGCTGTGGCTTATCGTATTGCGGTCGCACATGAAGATAACCAAAGTTTTCGTGATCATGTGCAGAGTGAGCGTTGGTTTTTCTCTCCTCAACTCACATGGAAAATTTCAGATTCGACTCAGTTAGATTTTGACAGCGAATTTACCCGACAAGATGGAACCTTCGACCGTGGTGTAAGTAGTTATCAAAAACAATTCGTGATGGACCCTAAAACATTTACAGGCGAACCTGATGATGGTAATCATATTCAAAAAGATCATTTCTATCAGCTTCGACTTGCACATCAGTTTAATGATGACTGGAAAATGAATAATGCTCTTAGCGTGAAAGATACTCAGCTCAAAGGCTTTTCCAGTGAACCTCGTCGTATTCAAAGTGATGGACAGACATTAGAGCGCCAGCGTCGCTACCGTGACAATAAAAGTGATGACATTCTTTTTCAAACTGAAGTTCTTGGGACGATCCAACAAGACTGGGCTCGTCATGAAGTACTTTTGAGCACTGAACTTGGGCAGATGAAGTACCGTCAATTACAACTGCGTCGAAACCACAGCAGTAGCGTGCCAAATAGCATTGATATCTATGATCCTATTTATGGACAATACTTACCCGAGCTGCCACTTTTCATTAACACCGAAGAACAGCAACGCTATTTTTCACTGAATCTACAAGATCAAATTTTCCTCAATGATCAATGGAGTGTGCTGTTTGGTGCGCGCTTTGATCACGTCACCCAAGACTTTCAAAATAAACTTGCAGGTACATCCAGTAAAAAGGATTTACAACAAACCAGTCCACGCTTGGGTTTAAACTATCGACTGAATGATCGTTGGTCATGGTATGCCAACTATGGAGAATCCTTTGCGCTCAACAGTGGCATGGACCGAAATGGCGATATGTTTAACCCTGAAAAAGGAAAAAGCTATGAGATTGGTGGGAAATATCAGATTACCCCACAGAGTTTGCTGAGTTTAGCCCTCTTTAAAATGGATAAAGAGAATGTCTTAACCACAGATCCAGCAGATAGTAACTATCAAATCACCGCTGGAGAAGTCTCAAGTAAGGGGCTAGAGTTGGATCTAGAGACACAACTCAATGATCAATTCTCTATACGTGCCAATTATAGCTACACAGACGCCCAAGTTGAAAAAGACCAAATTCTTGCTAAAGGTTCACGACTCAGCAATGTGCCGAAGCACAGCGGCTCTATCAGTAGCAACTATGAATGGACCCTTGCCAATGCGGACAGAGTTGGACTCGGTGCAATGGCGATCTATGTGGGCAAACGTAGTGGACACAGTACAGATAACGGCTTCAACTTACCTGAGTACACGTTGTTAAATCTAAATGCTTATTATGCGCCAACAGATCAGCTACGTTATCAGTTCAATGTGCACAATCTCTTAGATGAAACGTACTATGTTGCAAGCTATAGCGATATGTGGATTCAACCGGGTGATCCTTTAAATGCATCTATCTCGGTGCAATGGAAGTTTTAAGGTTATAAAAACCAGACTTGTCTCGTTATGAGTCGAGTCTGGTGTTAGAAAAATAAGATTCTGATTAGTTTCTGAAGTATTAGCTAGCCGCCATAGTTTTCTTTAGCGTTACTATGTACTTACTTCAAAAAGTATTCCCAAATGATAAATCCAAGAAAAAATCCAAGAAACGAATATAAAGTAATGATAAAGAATACAAACCAAGCTCTATTTTTCTTCAGTAAAAAGTTCATTTTCAATACCTCAACGCTCTATCTATATTCATTATTCTAAGGTTTCCTATACGAAAGGACAGATACAGTTCTTTGTGAAAAAAATATAACAGACTATAACAGATTTGCCATTTTTAACTCCCCAAAGCGGTCAGGCTGATATCAAGTAGTATAAAAAAGTATGAGGAGACTATTTTGCCTCCTCATGCTTCAACTGATTAAGGGATTAAACTTTCGTTTCTTTTTTTGCATTCATCCAACGATACAACACTGGCAATAGCACCAAGGTCAATAACGTCGAAGAAATAATTCCACCAATCACCACGGTCGCTAGTGGACGTTGAACCTCTGCTCCTGTGCCCGTGGCAAGCGCCATGGGAACAAAACCTAAGGACGCCACACAAGCGGTCATTAAAACAGGTCTTAAGCGCAATATTGCTCCTTGCCAAACGGCTTCATGTAAGCGGTATTGCCCTCTTAACTCTTTAATGAAGGTCAGCATGACCAACCCATTTAAAACGGCAACCCCAGACAAGGCAATGAAACCAATGCCCGCCGACATCGACAAGGGAATGTCTCTTAACCACAAGAAAAGCACACCACCAGTTAGGGCAAATGGAACGCCAGTGAACACAAGCAAGCTTTCTTTGATGTTATGGAAAACGGCCATCAACAAAATAAAGATCGTCAGTAACGCCAGTGGAATCACAATCTGCATTCGAGCCTGTGCCGAAGCCAAGTTTTCAAATTGACCACCATACTCAATCCAGTAGCCACTTGGTAACGGATATTGCTTAAGCTGACTTTGTACTTCTGTGACAAAAGAGCCCAAATCACGCCCTTCGACATTCGCCGTGACAATTACACGACGTTTGCCATTTTCGCGGCTGACTTGGTTGATGCCATCCATCATTTTTACAGTGGCAATATCAGTGAGTAAAATACTTCCACCATTTGGAAGCTGTATGGGCAGTTGCGCAATCCCATTGACACTACGATCTTGCTCACTGAGTCGAATGACAAAGTCAAAACGGCGGTCACCCTGTAAAATTTCACCGACATTTTGTCCGCCAATGCTTGCTGATACATAGTCTTGTATAGTTTTGACACTTAGGCCATATTGCGCTGCCAAGCTTTTATCAATTTCCACATTGAGCAAAGGTAAACCCGATGTTTGTTCAACTTTGACTGCAGTGCTGCCTGAAACTTGTTGAATCAATTTACTGATTTTTTCAGCTTCCACATTTAATACTTGCATGTCATCGCCAAAGATTTTGACACCGACATCACTACGCACACCCGATATTAACTCATTGAAACGCAGTTCAATTGGCTGAGAAAACTCACTGTTGTTACCGGGCAATGTTGCTAAATAGGCCTGCATACGGCTACGCAGTTCATCGAGTGATTCTTTTGGATTTGGCCATGCATCACGGGGTTTCAGCATGACATAACCATCTGAAATATTTGGAGGCATTACATCGGTCGCCACTTCAGCTGTGCCTGTTCGCGCAAAAATAGCATGTATTTCAGGGAATTTCTTCAGAAGTAGCTTTTCCGTATTTTCCTGAATACGAAGTGATTCTTCTAAACCAGTGCTTGGAGAGCGCAGTTGCTGTACAGCAAAGTCACCTTCACTCAGTTGCGGTGCAAACTCACTGCCGATACGCGTTGCAAGTAATCCTGTCAACATCAACAAGCACAGTGCAAAGGTTAAAACCACCGCTTTATACTGATAGGCACAGTCCAATACCCGCTGATAACGATTTTTTAGCCACAGCATCCAACGGCTTTCAGTTTCTTTGATGTCACCTTTAACAAAAAGTGCGACAGCCGCAGGTACAAAGCTGATCGACAAAATAATGGCTGCAACGAGCGCAAGTACAACAGTCAAAGCCATTGGGTGGAACATTTTTGCTTCTACACCGGTCAGTGCAAAAATCGGTAAATACACCACTAAAATAATCAGCTGACCAAAAATGAGTGGACGGCGGGCTTGACGCGCTGCCAAAAACACTTCTTTAAAACGTTCCGACTGAGTTAACGGACGTTTGAGTAACTGCTGGGCATGGGCTAAACGGCGAATACAGTTTTCAACAATTACCACTGCACCGTCGACAATAATCCCGAAATCCAATGCCCCTAAACTCATCAGGTTGGCACTGATGTTCTGCTGTGCCATACCTGTTAAAGTAAACAGCATAGACAGCGGAATTACGCAGGCCGTAATTAACGCCGCACGAATATTACCCAAGAATAAAAAGAGGATCACAATCACCAAGATTGCGCCTTCGACCAAGTTCTTTTGTACCGTTTTAATGGCTTTTTCCACCAAAGTGGTACGGTCATAAACCGTTTCTATTGTGACACCTTGCGGTAAACTGCTTTGCACCTCCTGAATTTTGGCATCTACAGCTTTAGACACCGTTCGGCTGTTTTCCCCCATCATCATCATAGCGATGCCGAGTACAGTTTCTTCGCCGTTATAGGTTGCGCCTCCTGTTCGGAGGTCATGATCAATTGAAACCTGCGCAATATCCGCGACACGAATGGGGTTCCCATTTGGGCTGGCAACCGTTGTATTTTCAATATCTGCAAGACTGTTGAGTGTCCCTGGAACACGCACTGTGAGCTGCTGACCATTTTCCTCAATATAGCCTGCGCCACGGTTTTCATTATTTTCCTGTAAAGCGGTTTGCAGTTGACTTAATGAAATATTTAACTGTTGCATACGGTTTAAGTCAGGAGCAACGACATAGGTTTTATTAAACCCGCCAATACTGTTGACCTCGGCAACCCCCGCAACACGTTGCAATTGTGGACGAACGATCCAATCTTGGATCTCCCGCAAGTCCATCGCGCTATAAGCCGTACCATCCGCTTTTTTGGCATTCGATTCGGCTTTAATGACCCATTGATAAATTTCACCTAAACCCGTCGAAACTGGCGACATGGTTGGAGAAACATCACTGGGTAAATCTGCTTTGACCTCTTGTACTCGTTGATTAATCTGCTGACGTGCCCAATAGATGTCTGTGCCATCCTCAAATACGATGGTGACTTGCGACAAACCATAACGTGAAATCGAACGAGTCAACTGTAAATCTGGAATACCCGCCATTGCAGTTTCAATTGGATAGGTAATCCGCTGCTCAACCTCCAGTGCGGTAAAACCATTGGCTTGGGTATTAATTTGTACTTGCGTATTGGTAATATCGGGCACTGCATCGATCGGCAGTTTTTGATAGCTATAAACCCCGACCGCGATCCACGTGCATACAAAGAGCATGACCCAAATTGCATTTTGAATAGAGAACTGAATAATTCGTTCAAACAAACCCTCAGGCTTGGGTAAATCATGATTAGTGTGCATGATCAGCCTCGCCTTTTTCTAGTTCAGACTTAAGGACAAAGCTGCCTTGACTGACATAGCGTTGTCCTGCTGTTAGGCCTGAAATCACTTCTACCCATTGAGCGTCATTTGAAGCTTGCCCAAGTTGAACGGGCTGCGCTTTCAAATGCACTTGTCCTTTTTGTTCAGCGTCGACCACAAATACCGAAGTTTGACCTTCTATGTTTTGAATAGCACTTTTATGGACGCGAAGTGCTGTTTTGGAACTGGTATTGTCTAAAAAGATATTCACCAAAACATTTGGACGTAGTTCAGCCGCTTGGCTTTTTAATTTAGCACGTACCACCAAACGTCCTGTTTGTGCATCGGCTTGAGAAGTTAAGCTTTGAATGACGGCTTCATATTTTTGCTCAGAAGCATTCGGCTTAAATGTCAGACTCTGATTGGCTTGTAACTGACCTGAGTACTGAGCAGGCAGATTAAACTCAAGCCATAACTCTTTAAATTGTTCAATCACAAAAAGCTGATCGGCCAATTGTACGTTTTCACCCACCACGATATCTTTTTGGCTAATCACACCTGAAATGGGGGCTTTGATGGCAAAACGACCATTTACTCCACCTGTTGCCCCTAGGGCGTTTAAACGGCTTTGCACCGATTGCACAGTAATCTGCGCTTGTCGGTAAGCATTTTCTGCCCGTTGGTAGTCTTGCTTGGCAGAAATGCCCTGTGACCATAACTGCTGTTCACGTTGATAATCTTGACGTGCCAAATCCAAACTGGCTTGAGCCATCCGCAAATTGGCTTGTTGATCAATCAGTTCAGGGACAGACAGTACAGCTAAGGTTTGTCCTTTTTGTACGTTTTGACCAAGTTCAACATTCACCTGTTCCACATGCCCACCAAAGTTTGGCGAAATGTGTGCTTGCTGATCGGTATTGACCACAAGCTTTCCGGGTAGAACGGTAACTTGAGACACCACACCTTGTTGAGCTGAAGCGATTTGAATGCCTTGCTCTGTCAGTTGCTGCGCTGTTAGTTGAATTTCGCCTTCTTCAGCATGTCCTTTTTCGGCCTCGGGCTCATCCGAATGTTCAGATTCTTCATGCGCATGTTCATCAGTGGTTGTATCTTTCGAGCTAAACCAAATTCCAACAGCGATGAGAAATGTAATGAGGAGCAAAAGCCCAATCATCAATGGCTGTGATATTTTTCCAAATTGGTTTTTTAGTTGCATATTATTGTGCTCCGCCAAGGATGAGGTCTTGTATTTGTGCGATTGAATTTTTATTGATTTGGCTATAAGCATCTGAACTACTGATCTGTTCATAGCTGGTACCGAGGCTGAGTGCTTCTGCGCTCAATGCAGTCTGCCAAGCTTGACGTAATAACTGCAACTGCCCAAGGCGTATGCTTTGCAGCTGTAAGTTGGCTTGTTGAATGTCGGTAATGGACAGCTTTCCCGCTTTAAAACCTTGCAGCGTGCGGACTTGCACTTGTTCTGCCAAAGACGTTTGTTGACTCATCGAACTAAACTGTTTATTTAGTCCTTTGAGTTCATGCATGGCATTGGCGATATCTAAAATCTGCTGTTTTAACTCACGCTGTTGCTGCTGATTCAACAGGCTTTGCTGACGCTGGGCCATCGGAATGCTGTATTGCTGACGGTTAAAAATATTCAGCGGAATATCCACGCCGACACCTAATGTGGTATCGCTACTTTCATTCGGTGCTTGGCTCCGTTTCATGCCGACATTTAAGGTCGGATTGGGACGTGCCTGCACTTTTAAACTTTCAATGTTTAAATTGGACTGTTGAATGTTCAGTGCATATAGCTTTTCCAACCAACCTTCAGCAATATAGCGCTGTACTGTGGCATCGCTTTGATCTGGCCATGGCATTGAGGTCGCATTGAGTTGAATATCGGCTTTGGTTTCGCCCCAAAGGTTTGAGAGTTGACGCTGTGCTACTTGTTCTGACAGTACCGCTTGTTGGTATAAGCGCTGCATATCCAAACTTTCGATTTGCGCACGTTCATAGTCAACCAAAGCAATACTGCCCGCCTGATAACGTTTTTTGGCACTGTCTAAATTGTTTTGACTCACTTTGAGTTGTGCTGCGTACAGCGATTTTTCAACTTGTGCCAAAGCCAACTGAGACCATGCAAATTTCACCACCAATTGGCTTTGTGCTGTCCACAGTTGTTGTTGTAACTGTCCTTGTTGCTGCGCTGTTTCTGCGAGTTTTTGATTAAGCTTACGCTGTCCAAAAACATCTAAGGGCTGACTGATGGCAATACTGAGCTCTTGATTGGTATTTGAACCCAAACCATCTTGATTGATATTTAAGCTAGGATTTTGCCATAGGCCACTGTTTTTGATGTTCAGCTCTGAAATGCTTTGACGCTGTTGCCCAATGTCGCTTTGGTTTTGATAGCGCTCTACTTTTGCTAAAGCTTCATCCAAAGTCTTGATCGGTTCGGCAAAACTCCATTGCATCGCGGCTGTTGTTATGCCCACAGCAAGGGCTTGGCGTATAAACGCCTTAAATTGATTCGACATGTTTTTTCCCACTAATTTTTAGAAGAAGTGGTGGGAAATGTTTTAGGCTACCCCACCATTAGCGGGGAAAGTTCAGGAGGAGGATGTTGCCCCAATAAATCAGGGGCTTGATAGGCATTGTGCCAAAAAAACTGCGGACGCTCACGAACTTCAAACGCGAGCGGCATTTGATAGTTTATTTCTTTCGGAATAATCAAATGTGCCATTGAAGGCAAATGATCTTGATGGTCTTGATGGTCTTCACCCAATTCAAACTGATCATTTGCCGTTTGAGTATGGCTATCGGCACTGCTTTGCTGGTGTGCCTTATCATCAGACACACACAAGGTGGTTTGATGATGCCCAAAATGAAAATTTTGTTGCGTCACGACTTGAGTTTTTTGTTCTTCATGGACGCAAAAAGCTGCCGCCACGTTCCAAAGACTTTGGAACATGAATAAAGCAACTAAGACGCTAATCCACGTGGTAGAACGCATAATGTCGTACTGAAATAAAGTGACGCTATTGTAAAGCCTAGACTAAGTCTAAGGTCAAGTCTTTTTTAATGACTATGTTCATGTTGGTGTGGATGGCATTCATCTTCTTCAATCTGCAAAGTCACTTGCGTAATCCCATGCTCATGCCCCAATAACTCCACAGCTTGGTGGTATAAAGCTCTCTGATCTACATCAGGTGCAATCAAATGCGCTGTTAAATGCACATTCTTAGAGGTAATGGCCCAAACTTTAAGCTGGTGAATACCTTGTACACCCTCTAAAGCCAGCAAATCATTGCGTAAAGATTCGATATCAATTTCACTTGGTACACCTTCGAGCAAAATATTGATACTTTGTTTCAGTAGCACCCAAGTTCTAGGTAAGACCCAAAAGCCAATCAACACCGCAATAACGGTATCTACCCACATCCAACCTGTGAAATAAATCACCAGTGCGCCAATGATCACACCCACAGAGCCCAAGGCATCACTGAGCACTTCAAGATAAGCCCCTTTCACATTTAAGCTGTCTTGACTGCTCGACACCAAAATCTTCATTGAAATCAGGTTAATGATTAAACCCAGAACCGCAACAACCAACATACCCAAGCTTTGAATTTCAGGTGGCTGACTAAAACGCTGATAGGCTTCATATAAAATGTAAATGGCTACCACAAACAACATCATGGCATTAAACAAAGCTGCCAAGATTTCAAACCGTTGATAGCCAAAAGTACGTTTATCATCGGCAGGTTTTTGCCCAATTTTGATGGCTGCTAAAGCAATCGCTAAAGCAGCGGCATCGGTAAACATATGCGCTGCATCGGACAGTAAGGCCAAGCTTTGCGTGATAAATCCTGCGACCACTTCTACAATTAAGAAGGTAAACGTCAGGGCAAGTGCGATGGTTAATTTCTTGGCATTTTTTGCAGTCACTTCAACATGACTGTGATCATGGTTATGAGAACCACTCATGTAGGACTCCTTATCATTTTATTTAACGGAATGCTTTAGCATTGAAATCGAAGCTTTTTTTAATTTAAAAATTACTCGATTTAGTATACTCGGTTAAAACAATAAAATCATCTTTCATGTGAATACGTCTTTATTTACGGCGTTTTTTCCCTGTCAAAAAGCTCATGGCCTGCGTATAGCCTGTTGGTGTAATACGCTGTACGAGATCGATAATTTTGGCATCTTTTCCAATTAAGACACGGCGCTCATCTTTTTTTACAGCCTTTAAAATGGCCTGTGCTGCTACATCTGGCGGGGTTTTAAGCATTTTATTGAAAGAACGGCTAGCACGCTCAGGGTTCATACCCAATGCACGAATACTGTCACTCATTCGAGCACTATTGGCAATATTGGTACGTATACCGCCCGGATGAACACAAGTTGCGCTGACGCCACAGTTTTGCAAATCTAACTCTTGACGTAGTGCCTCGGTAAAACCACGGACAGCAAACTTTGTCGCATTATAGGCACTTTGAGTAGGCTGAGCAGTGAGCCCAAATAAACTTGAAATATTCACAATATGCCCAGAGCCACTTTGTTTTAAGTAGGGTAAAAAAGCTTTGGTTCCATACACAACACCCCAAAAGTTGATGTTGACAATCCACTCGGCATCTTCATAGCTCAAGCCTTCAACAGTACTCGCTAACGCGACCCCTGCATTATTAAAAACTAAATTGATCTGCCCAAAATCCTGCTCACACTGCTTTGCCCAATCCTCTACTGCCTTACGGTCTGAAACATCTAGTTTTGTGAGCGTGACTGAAACAGGATAATCTTTGACGTGGTTTAAGGTTTCAGCCAAACCTTGTTCATTGAGATCACTGAGTGCCAAATGTGTACCTTGTTTTGCCAGTTGAATCGCCAACTGCTGCCCAATGCCTGAACCTGCGCCTGTGATCGCTGCCACTTTATTTTCAAAACTTTTCATAATGCTCTCTAAATATAGTGTTCTAAATATCGTTTTACACTTAAACGTCATGCTGAAGGTTCAAGTACTCTAGTTCTACGCAGCCAAGGTGCTATTTTAGTTAATGTACAAAAATTACAACCATGAATGAAATGATTATTTCAGCTTGTGCATTAGGCACATCATTCAAATATACATATAATCGCGTTTAAACTTTTTAACAAAAGCTTCAGCTATTCCATCAACTTTGTGGACTGCGAATCGGTGTTGTACAAATATGAAATCCCTGTGACTAAGCACACGTACTGTTGGACGAACAATAAACAACTGCCATTATCTGTAAGCTACTCCACTGTGTGCAACTGATGAGAAACCACACCGAAACGTCGCTCCATACTCTAGTAAGTCGATGTCTCAGATACCCTTGCCAATTCTTAGTTAATACCAAAAGGCTTTTAGTAGTCTAAGATTTACCGAATGAGATGTACATCATGTAAAAGTTATGCCCTAACTGCTATGAATGCAATAAAGGCTTGTCTTTCATATATTTTCGAAACAAAACCCTCGAGATGTAATAGTTGATCTATTTTGCTTACCATGTGCTTACTAAAATCCAAAAACAAAAAAACCACTTACGATTAGTACACGTAAGTGGTTGTTTTATATGGTGGGCCCAGACAGACTTGAACTGTCGACCAACGGATTATGAGTTCATAGGTCTATTAATTAGCTATCAAAATATAACCTAAACTGATATCAAGCTTATTTTACACCTTATAGTAAAAAGTGTAGCAAGTTGCTACACAGTCATATAACGTCTTTTCCAAATATTTCATTCAATCGTTTTCTATTTTCTTTTACAAAATTTGGATTATTTTTTAATTTATATTTCATTTCTTTCTTAAATTCACTCATTGAACTGCCAGCTACAGCAAAATCCATTTGGAACATAATATCATTAACTATCACATTTGCTTGAGATTCAGTTAAGCACCCTTCTGTCTTAAACCACTTACTAAACTGTTTATAATTTGGGTCGTTTGCATATATATACCAAGACCTTACAGTCATATCGAACTTCGCACCTAATTCTTTAACAAGCGCATTATCATCAAAATTGACATCTAAATAGATTTGAGTCTTATCATTAGTATTAGATACAACAACTTCAGTGGCATGCCTATTAAGAATTTTAAATCGAACTCCGACAATAGGTCGACCTTTCTTGATGGTATCGTATTCTAATTGAAGACTAGTCCTTTCATTAATTTCTTCAATAATTTTGTCTAAAACGTATCGTCTAAAATCAACCCAACGATCGTATTTTTTCTCCCCAATATCAATTAATGCTTTGATATTCTCAAGTGAAAGTTCAACCTCATAAGAATCTTGATTAGCATACTTAAATTCATTTTTGATAAAGTATGAATACAAACTCATACTGGTTAC
Source organism: Acinetobacter sp. AB03 (assembly GCF_058107045.1). Taxonomy (NCBI): domain Bacteria; kingdom Pseudomonadati; phylum Pseudomonadota; class Gammaproteobacteria; order Moraxellales; family Moraxellaceae; genus Acinetobacter; species Acinetobacter sp. AB03. The sequence goes on from NZ_JBUEBA010000002.1 coordinate 1,637,490, forward strand.
AGAGTCCAAAGCAAATAAATCTTTCAATTGATAGGTTGTAAAATTTCCATTTGCTAAACGAGTAAAATATGGAAGTACTTCACTGGTGAAACGTATCTGCAAAGCATTTTTAGCATCATCTTCCCAACGGAGTTCACGAATAATTGGTACTACTGAGTGTACTTTTTTAACTTTACGCTTATTATCATCCACGGACTCTTCAATTACAAAATGAGCTACTCGTGATGATAATTCTTTATAAATACGATCAATAGCAACATTAATGGAATTCTTCTTATCTAATCCTAATAGTTCGCCTAAATCATCTTTATGCAAATAAATATAAGTTTGCTCTGTAATTTCACGATCTTGATTATTCTTCTCACCATAATTCGCAACAGCCATTGCATAAAGTAGAGCTTTATACTCATTAGATGATAATTCAATTGGTCTAATCAGACGGTTACTAGTGCTGACTACTCCATTATGTCGAATATTACCAATACAATAAGGTAGATGTTCTAATTCTTCTGGTTCGTTGTGATTGCTCATGAGTGGAAAGATTAAAATATTTTCTACATGTTATACACAAAAGTGGAAGAAGATGCAAACCGCTCACTATTTTCTCTTCCTTACATTAAATTAACTCAGTTTATGCCCATCAAACACCTTAAGAGTGGAAGAAGTGTCACTACTAAAGTGCAATTTTGATACTATTCAGCCTTATGGTGGAATAAATATAAAATTAAACACTTTTAAGTGACGATTCTTCCACCTTTGATAATTCATTCGTGTCGCTAAAGCAATCAATTTGAAAGTAGGAATACCCTACAGCACCACTAAAGTGGAATTAATAAACAAATTTTCCACTATTAAAGTGACAAGCCTTCCACCATTCCGATATTCTTGACTATCAAACATCATATTATCAATTAAATTTTATACAAATAGTTTATCCACAGAATAAAAAACATCTAATGACAAGTCTTCCACCTTTATTTCAATAAAAACAAACTTATCAACATCACAAGCAGTTGAATTGTATTGTTTTAAATTAAAAAAACCACCTTAAAATAAATCACAATGACAAGTCTTCCACCATAGTGACATACCTTCCACTTATTGGTGACATACCTTCCACTCATTAGTGACAAACCTTCCACTTATCGGTGACAGTCCTTCCACTTATCAATGACAGGCCTTCCACTTATTAGTGACACGCCTTCCACTTTTAAAATTCTATCTATTTGTTTTTAAACAAATAAAATTTGTCTAATTATAATTAACTAATTAATACTAATTAATACTAATTAAAATTAGCTAGCTATATTTTTAAAAAAAGTTAAGAAATGTTTTTGCTACATCTTTTGAATTCAAAAGATAAAAATATGACAAAGGAACTGTAGCAAGTTGCTACAAATATCTTTATATTAAATGAAATCAAAGTAAATTCCTTAAGACAAATATGTCAACTAAAATCATTGCTGTAGCTAATCATAAAGGTGGTTGCGGGAAAACAACTACTGTAGTACATCTTGCTTCAGAACTTGCTGAATTAGGAAATAAGGTCTTAGTAATTGATCTGGATCCACAAGCAAATGCAAGTTTACATATAGGATTAAGACATCCTAGCGAAGTTGAAACTACATCAGCTGAATTACTTATTGGTGATATAAGTCTATTATCGGAAGCATTAGAAGAAGAAACAAAATTTAAAAATGTTTCATTAATATATGGCTCATTAACTCTTGGTAAAACTGAAGATCAATTGAAAGATGATGCACCAAGACCAACCGAGGAACTTTCAAATAAATTGGAAATTCTAGAAGGATTATATGACTACATTCTTATTGATTGCCCTCCGAGCTTAAAATTATTAACCAGCAATGCTTTAGCGGCTTCGACACATGTTATTGTTCCAATCGAATCTGGTTCACAATACGGTCTCTATGGTGTTACTGATTTAATTAATCATTTAAGTAAAATTAGAAGAGTTAACCCTGAATTAGAACTCTTAGGTGCTTTATTAATTAAACATGATGAGCGTCAGAATGTATGTAAATTAATAAAAGATGAAGCATTTAATCAAGTTGGAGAATTATTGCATACCACAATTCCAATGAGCACTAAAGTTAATCAAGCTGCAATTTTGCAACAACCTTTATTATCTGTTGATAAAAATTCAAAAGTTCGAAAAGCTTTTGAAACTTTAGCACAAGAAATTGTTCAGCGTGTCAAATAATATAATTCTGGAAATACTATGGTAAGTAATAAAGAGATATTGGCTAAACGTCTTCAGCAAAATACTCAAAAGCACCAACATGCCCAAAAAGAGCATATTAATGATGTCAAAGAGCTAAGACGTAATGTACAAATTACAGATATTCAGGCTAGCCCTAACCAGCCTCGAAAACTCTTTAATCAACAAGATATTGAAGATTTAGCAGCATCAATTGAGGAAATTGGGCTATTACAACCAATTGCAGTTCGTAGAATAAATGATAAATATGAGTTGATTGCTGGTGAAAGACGAATGAAAGCCCACCAATTTCTCAATAAGAACACCATTGAAGTAATCATTATTGATGCATCGGATGAAGAAGTTGCTTTATTAACATTAGCTGAAAATTTAAAGCGAGAAGATCTGACAGATTATGAAATATATGTTGGATTAACTTCTTTGGATGAAAAATTAAAAAAAAATAAGCAGAAGTTAGCAAAGTCATTAGGTATGAATCGTGAAGATATGTATAAATATTTATCTTTTGAAAAATTACCTGAAGAGTTGATTGAAGATTTGGAAAAACAGCCCTCATTATTAGCACGGACCGCTGCTACAGCAGTGAAAAAGTTTCTATCAGATCATGATGAAAACCATGAAAATGCTAAAGAAGCATTATTCGAAGCATGGTCAAAATTGCTTAAAAAAGAAGTTGAACAGACAAAACTCGCATCACTAGCTGAAAAAATCTTTAAGTCAAGAGAAACGAAAGAAGTAATTCAAACTTCAATTGTACATAAAATTGAATATGATGGGAAAGTTGCTGGTAATATCAAATTTGACCATAATACATTAAAGGTATCTTTAAAAATCGGACAATTTGATGATCAAAATTTACAAGAATTAGAAGCTTTCCTAAAACGAATGTTAGAAAAATAAAGTAAAAAAAATAGTGTAGCAAGTTGCTACACTATTTTTTGCAATTAGGAAAATTTATATAAGTAGTCATAATAATATTTTCATAAATTTGTTATGTAAATTGAATATTTAAAGCGTATTTTTCGACCATCCTAAGATGAGTCGATGCAATGCTTTGGCATAAGAAAAAATTTAATAAAAAATTAATAAGTTTGGCATGCTGTAGTTTGGGCACAGTTATTTTGACGGGCTGTCAAAGTCCTGCTTTAGTTCAATCAACTTCTACTTCAGTACAACCATCAAAACAGCCTTAACGTGTGGTTTTTTTCTTGGGAGATGGAATGGGTATCACGACACTAACAGCTGCACGAATTTATACTGTTGGTGAAGATGGCCAACTGCCGATAGATCAACTGCCAGGGTCAGCATTTGTTCGTACTTTCTCAAAAGATGCACAGGTTACAGATAGCGCACCATCGATGGGGGCCTATATGACAGGTGTAAAAATGAAAAATGAAGTGATATCCATACAGACTGGAACAATTGCAGTAGAACTAAATCAGGGTGGAAATCATCAATGTGGAACCAATCCTCAGAATCAGAATAAGCAAGACACCCAAACTTTACTCGAATTGGCCAAAGCACGAGGTTGGGGTACCGGGGTAGTCACAACAACTCGTATTACGCATGCTACACCAGCATCGACTTATGCCCATATTTGTCATCGTGATGCTGAAAATGACATAGCATCCCCATTAGTACCAAGTTCGCAAGGCGATATTTATCAGCGTTATAACGTCAAATTAAAAGATGGGGTTGATGTGATTCTAGGCGGGGGTAAGCGTCAATTTCTGCCGAAAGATCAAGGGGGAGAACGGATAGACTAACGTAATTCGATCGCAGAAATGCAACAAGCAGGCTATCGAATAGTCTATGATCAAACTCAACTCTTCCAGATGAAGTTAGGAAAGAACGAAAAATTATTGGGTTTGTTTAATACTAGCAATTTAAGTTATGACTTAAATCGAACCAAAAAAAACTTGCCTGAACCTAGCTTAAAGCAAATGACGTTGGCCGCTTTGGACATTCTAACCCAAAATAAAAATGGTTTTTTCCTGATGGTTGAAGGTGGGCGTATAGACCATGCTTTACATGACACTAATGCTAAGCGTGCATTACAGGATACGATTGCCCTAAATGAGGCTTTGGATGCAACCATTAAAAAACTTCAACAAAGTGACCCTGAATTAAAAAATACCTTGATTGTGATAACTGCAGATCATGATCACACTCTAATTTTAAATGGCTATGCCAAGCGTACCGGAAAATATGTACAAGGTCAGGAAACCAGTGTACTAGGTTTGGTTAAAAACGGCTTTGTTGCACAAATATTTAAAAATAAAATCTCCCATACCTACTCATATTTAAGTGACAACTTGGGTATGAGGGCGACCTAATTCTGTGAATTTATTAAAGACAGCTACGCGTGCATGAATCTCATTCACTTGACTATCAAAATTCCTTGAGCAGAGTTTATCGCCTAATAATTTAATGCAATGCATCTTGGTTTCAACCAGACTTCGCCGATGATAGCCTGACCATTTTTTACAGAGTGTCCTGCCCAAACGTTTAACCGTTCGAAGGAGTCCATTTCGCTCTCGTGAATGAGCTTTTATATCTTTCCAGGGCTTTGCATTTTTTCTAGGTGGAATCACTGCATACGCTTGCCGATCTGCAATGACCTGACGGCATCGTTTTGTGTCATAAGCACCATCTCTGTATAGACAGAATCGATTTGTTCATCTAAAGGGATTTGAGCAAGTAAGTCTTCCAGTACCTGTGAATCACTGACATTATTTGCGGTGAGTTGTACAACACGTATTTGAAGGGTTTTAGCATCGATACTATTATGAAGCTTACGCCATTGGCGGCGATATTCAGATCCATGTTTCTTACGCTTCCATTCACCTTCACCTAAAAACTTTAGGCCAGTAGAGTCTACGAGTAGACGGAGACCTCCACTACTTTTTTCATAGCCAATTGCAACATCGATATGCATTTGTCTTCTGCACAGTGTGAAGTACGAATATCACTGATATTCGGGGCAGCTCAGCCACAATGCTTAATCAGACTTTGGACAAAGCCTGTGACCATACGCAAAGACAATTTAAATAAAGATTTGATCATTAAGCAGCATTGAATAGCCGTATCGGAATAAGTTTGATTTCGTCCATGTTTTGCTTATGGATGAGCATACCATTGAGTCAAAGGATCAAACCAAATGGAAATATTGCCTCGATTAATTAAGGCGCGCTTATATGTGGACCAATTAGTTGTACGAAAGATTTTGGGTGTAGGTTTATTCATCTAGGAATTATACTGCGGAATAAGACCTTATCGGTAGGTTTGTGCAACAAAGCCGTTTTCAGCTTAAACTTGCACAACGTTTTACTGAATCAGATATTTCAGAAAAATAGGAAATTAGCCGTACCCCCATTCGTCAGGCCTTGTATCGCTTAGAATAAGAAGACTACGTTAATGTACATTTCCGTAGGGGGTGGGAAGTCAAACCCTTGGATTTTAAATTTTATAATGAGCTGTTTGATTTGCGCATGATTTTAGAAAAAGAAGCAGTTAAAGGCCTTTGTGAAATGGATCATGAAACATCGGAAGAGCTACAAGCGTTAAAGAGAATTTGGTTAGTTCCTGTGGAAGAGTATAAACAGGAAACCAAGCAATTGATTTTTGTATTGCCTGAGTATCGTAGACAGGGAATCGCGACAGAGCTTTGCCAGTTGTTATTTGCATATGCACAGCAACAAAATATTCAGCATTTATATTTGCATACGGATCCATTTTTACCTGCGGCAGAAAAGTTTTGGCGGTTGCAAAGTTTTAGTACAGTCAGTCGTGATCAGCTAGGTATGTACGACACGATATATATGTTGAATAGATTATGCTTATAAAACAATATGATTGTAGCATGTTGGGCTAAATCCTAAAAATTTGATAGAAAAATTAAAAGTTGGCATTAATTTTGCTTTTTGGTGAGAAGTATGAAACTCAGAGATATTTTTTGGTATGCAAAATCAACCTATGCAAGATACTTTTATTGAAAAGCCATCTTCTGCTGCAAACGAAACACTTGAAGACTATACTTTACGTTATGCTCCATATAGTTTCCGTCGTTGGAGTCCTAAAGTCGTCGCAATTACGGCATTAGGAGGTATTGCATATCTGGCAGACTTTTCGATTGGTGCTAGCATTGGTATGACATATGGGACAACGAATGCCATTTTTTCTATTTTATTTGCTGCACTTATTATCTTTTTAACAGGTCTTCCATTAGCTTATTATGCAGCTCGCTATAATATCGATTTAGATCTGATTACGCGTGGTGCTGGTTTTGGATATTTTGGATCGGTACTGACGAGTATTATTTTTGCAAGTTTTACTTTTATTTTCTTCGCTCTCGAAGGTTCTATCATGGCTCAAGGCTTATTGCTTGGGCTCGGAATTCCTTTATGGATGGGCTATCTCATTTCTACTATTATGGTTATTCCATTGGTTATTTATGGGATGAAAGCCTTAAGTACTTTACAAGTTTGGACCACACCTATCTGGTTGATCTTAATGATTGGCCCTGTTGCTTATTTGATTTATCAAGAACCTGAGCTTGTAAGTCAATTCGCTGCTTATGCTGGAAATGGTGGTTTTGCAGCAATAGATGTGGCTGCAATTATGTTGGGTGCTGGAATTTGTCTATCTTTAATTATGCAAATTGGTGAACAAATTGATTACCTACGTTTTATGCCTGCAAAAACTAAAGAAAATAGCAAATCGTGGTGGATAGCTGTTATTTCAGCGGGTCCAGGTTGGGTAATTCTAGGCGCAATCAAACAAATTATTGGTGCTTTCCTTGGTTTTTATTTGCTGACTAAAATTCCTGGGGTGGATAGCACGGAACCTGTACAACAGTTTAACGCAGCTTTCCATGATATGCTTCCAGGTTGGTTTGCACTTACTTTAGCGGTAATTTTGGTTGTTATTTCACAAATCAAGATTAATGTAACAAATGCATATTCGGGTTCATTGGCATGGACCAGTGCTTATACACGTATCAGCAAGCATTATCCAGGTCGTATTGTATTTGTATTGGTTAACCTTGCAATTGCTCTTGCGTTGATGGAAGGTAATATGTTCGCAGTGCTTGGTAAGATTTTAGGTTTTTATTCTAATTTTGCCATTGCATGGGTTGTGGTTGTAGCGACTGATATCACAGTGAATAAATACTTACTGAAACTCTCTCCAAAAGAACCAGAATATCGCCGTGATATGCTTTATAATATAAACCCAGTAGGTATGGTGTCATTTCTTGTCGCTGCAGGAGTCTCCATTGCAACCTTTTTTGGCATGTTGGGTGAATTTCTAATGCCATATTCACCTTTAATTGCTCTGATTTTGGGCTTTGTTTTGACCCCAATCATGGGTTTAATTACGAAAGGAAAATATTATATTAAAGCTACAGATGATGGGGTAAAAGAACCACGTTATGATGCTACTGGGCTACCTATAGCAACAGTTTATCATTGTGTGTCATGTGATGAAGATTATGAAAGACCTGATATTATGTATTCACATAAGCACAAAGGTGTTATTTGTTCTCTATGTAAGACTTTGGAAAAATAAATGATTTTTCAGATATCTGCTTTTTAATAAGCTGAATTTCGATCAAATCAATAACCCTGATGATTTTGCATCAGGGTTTTTTAATATTTATTGGGGAAAACTCTAGAAAAAGTGCGGGAAAATCTATTCTAATCCAAAGAGTGGATACAACATCCATCTCGAATAATCCGACAGCTGCTATTTTTGTCTTAAATGTCCTGACATCATTTAAATGAGAAATCATATTTTCTTGAAGTTTTCATTTGGAGTTTCTGAGCAATATATACGCTTAAATGTGGTGTATGTAGAAAAATTGGCGCAATAATTGCTTTGAACGTTGGGGTGGTGCATTTTGTGAAAGCGATTTATATTTTGAATCAATTTGGATCAAAAGCAGTCCTAAAACAAAGTCAAGCATGGAGAAAAAATGGAAATTTATACTCAACGATTAGAAGTAGTTACAGAATATTGTGACTTTGATGTCATTGAGCTGACTTTCGATACGCGCCAAAAGAGCCGTTTTCGTGCAACTTTAAAAAATGGGGTAGATATTGGTGCAGATTTGCCGCGTACAGGCATTTTACGCAGTGGGTCATATATTGCGACGGAGAGTGGAAATATTCTTAAAGTTGAAGCGAAACCAGAAAAACTGATGAAAGTTTTGGCTCAGCAAGAATTTGATTTATTAAAAGCGGCATATCATCTCGGTAATCGTCACGTTCCCTTAATGTTGACGCCAACAGCATTATATTTCGAACCAGATCATGTACTGGCTGAAATGGTGCTGGGTTTGGGATTAAACGTTGCAGAGGTAGATCATCCTTTTGAACCTGAAAGCGGTGCCTATGCACAACATCAACATGACCATCGCTTAAGCCCAATCAAGACTTTACATCATGTCCATCACTAATCCATCTCAACTGCTCAGCTTGTTGACTTTGTCATCAACAGCATTGCCGATAGGGGCATATTGCTATTCGCAAGGCGTGGAAAGTGCCATTGATCGAGGGCTGATTCATGATGAAGCCTCCAGCATTGCTTATTTTGAAGAAGTGCTGGAAATGCTCTTGGTTCGTTTTGAGTTGCCTGTGCTGAAACGTTTAATGCAATACAGTGATGACGAAGAAAATTTTACTTACTGGGCAAACTTTTATCGCGCCAGTCGTGAGAGTAAGGAGTTACTGGCGGAATCGAAACAGTTGGCATTTTCTTTAAATGCATGGATTAGAGACGTATTAAAGCAACCCGTCAAAGTGAAAAAACAGTTGGGCTTTGTTCCTGCGTATGGCAGCCTGTGTGGCACCTTGGGGCTAAATCAAACAGAAGTACTCACGGCTTATACCTTTACCGTTTTAGAAAATCAGGTCTTGGCGGCAGTCAAAACCGTACCGCTTGGGCAAATGAGTGGTCAGCGTATTTTGTGGTATTTACATGCGCTTATTCCCGCAGCAATTACGCGTGCACTGGCGTTGCAAGACACTGAAATCAGTAGTGCCTTACCGCAATATGCCATGCTGAGTATGCACCACGAGACCCAATATTCAAGACTATTCAGATCATAATCTTAAGAGGAAAAAACATGTCACAACGTAGCCCATTACGTGTAGGAATTGGTGGACCAGTCGGGTCAGGTAAAACGGCACTTACCTTGAATTTATGTCAGGCCTTACGTGAAAAATATAATATGGCGGTCGTCACCAATGACATTTATACCAAAGAAGATTCAAACTTTTTAACCCGCAATGAAGCCATGTCTCCAGAGCGTATTGTCGGGGTAGAAACGGGTGGTTGCCCGCATACCGCCATTCGTGAAGATGCGTCTATTAACCTCGCGGCAATTGATGATTTATGTGAAAAGTTTGATGGACTTGAGCTGATTATTATTGAAAGTGGTGGGGATAATTTGGCGGCGACGTTTAGTCCTGAGCTTTCAGATCTAACCTTGTATGTGATTGATGTGGCAGGGGGAGAAAAGATTCCACGTAAAGGTGGTCCGGGCATTACCAAATCTGATTTGTTGATTATCAATAAAACAGACTTGGCACCTATGGTCGGAGCAAATTTAAGTGTAATGGACCAAGATGCTAAACGCATGCGTGGGGATAAGCCGTTCTTGTTTAGCAATATGAAAACCAAAGAAGGTCTGGAAATTATTATTTCGTTCATTGAAAAACAAGGTCTATTCAAAGCGTAATTCGGGGAAACACAATGACTTATTTAAAAAGAACTTTAGCCACTTTCGCCGCAGCTTTTCCAATGTGGGCAATGGCACATCCTGGTCATGAACAACAGAATAGTTTTTTAACGGGCTTTATTCATCCCTTTACTGGAATTGATCACCTCACGATGGCGATCGCTTTTGGTGTGCTGCTGTGGTCAGCGGCTAATCGTTGGAAAGTAGGTGGATTGTTGGGTTTAGTTATTGCCATGATTGCAGGTTTTAGCCTTGGACAATTGCATATGGTTTCTGCGAATATTGCTGAATACGGCATTGTTTTCTCCTTATCTGTTCTTGCCATTGCCCTATGGACCAAAGCCAATCGACTGTTTGCAGTTGCGACCATGGTTTTAGCAAGTTTTCATGGCATGGCGCATGGTGCCGAATTGAGTCATTCAGGTCATGTGATCGGTTTAGTCTTCGGCATGGTTGTTGCAATGTCTTGCATCTACGCAGGTGGATTGGGTTTAGGCGCTTTGGTACAAAAATATGTGCCACATGGTAAGAAAATTGTCGGTGGAATTGCTGCAGTTGTTGCATTGATTGGTTTGGCTTAATGATATTCAGGTCATTTTGATGAACAAGTTTCAGCACACCAGATTATTGGTATTCATCACGCAGAGGAAGCATGCAGGATTTAACCGTCAGTCGAACGCATGATGCCCAATTATGGTTTGCCAAGTTGGAACTCGGCTTTCAGGCTCAAAAAGAGCCTGAATGCACGGTGTTACATCACCGCAAACATTATGGTCCTGTTCGGGTACAAAAAATGCTTTGGCCTGAAAAAACAGGGGTTTGCCATGCCATTATTGTGCATCCACCTGCGGGCATTGCGGGTGGGGATCACCTGACTTTTGATATGTCTGTCGATGCGCAGGCTCATGCCTTAGTGACCACCCCGGGCGCAGGTAAATGGTACAAAACCAATGGTAAAAAGGCCTATCAGCATATCAATATTTGTTTGAATGCTGATGCTATTTTTGAATGGCTGCCGCAAGAAACCATGCTGTTTAATGGTGCGAATGCGCATTCAGAAACCATCATCCATTTGGATCAGGCAGCCAGTTTTATTGGTTGGGACATGTTGGTGATTGGTCGCCAAGCACGTGAAGAGCAATTTAGTGATGGTGCCTATATCAACATGTTCAAACTGTTTCGTAATCAGACTTTGTTGGTTGCCGATACCTTAAGTTTTAAGGGAAATGACCGTTGGTTAAGTTCATGCCTAGGCATGCATGGTCAATCTGTGATGGGAAGTTTCTGGGCCGTGCCTCCCGTGCAATATCGTGCCAGTCTAGATTTAGAAGAGCATCTGGATTTAATCCGTGAACTGATGATGCGTATGGATGTACCCGTCACCTTAACGGTTTTGGATGATGTAGTTTGTGCGCGCTATTTGGGGAATGATGTTCGGCAATGTCATGATGCTTTTGCTGCTATCAGAGCTAGATTAAGACGCTATTGGTACGATCTGGATGAAGAATTTCCTCGTATTTGGAGAACATAAAGTCATTTTAGCCTGTAATTTCAAGACCAAATGACACAACGATTTTTGGTAATGTATAGCTCATGAGCGAAGCATCTCCACGTTTAAATAGGTAAAAGATATGGAATTAAATCCAACAGAAAAAGACAAACTTTTAATTTTTACCGCGGGCTTGGTTGCAGAGCGCCGTAAAGCACGTGGTTTAAAGCTGAATTATCCTGAAGCGATTGCGTATATTTCTGCTGCCTTGCTTGAAGGTGCACGCGATGGCATGAGCGTAAGCGAGTTGATGCACTACGGCACGACTTTACTGAGCCGCAATGATGTGATGGATGGCATTGCAGAAATGATTGTTGAAGTCCAAGTTGAAGCAACCTTTCCAGATGGCTCAAAACTGGTGACTGTACATCAACCGATTATGTAAAGAACAATAAGGAATAAAGATGATTCCAGGTGAAGTAATTACGCCAGATCGCGATATTGAGTTAAATGTTGGACGTGAAACCCTAAAAATAACGGTTGCGAATACTGGGGATCGACCGATTCAAATTGGTTCACATTTTCACTTTTATGAAGCCAATGATGCTTTGCAATTTGAGCGCGAGCGTGCCAAAGGCTACCGTTTGAATATTGCAGCAGGCACCGCAGTACGTTTTGAGCCAGGTCAGAACCGAGATGTCGAGTTGGTGGCACTAGCTGGAAAGCGTGAAGTGTATGGCTTTGCGGGTCGAGTGATGGGGAAACTTGACTAAGTCGGGCCATCAAAATCTTTTAAGAATTTAGAGTAATCTATGATGAAAATGTCACGTCGTGCATATGCGGAAATGTTCGGACCAACAGTAGGAGATCGTGTTCGCTTGGCGGACACGGAACTGTTTATTGAAGTCGAACAAGACCTGACCACTTATGGTGAAGAAGTTAAATTCGGTGGTGGTAAAGTCATTCGAGATGGCATGGGACAGTCCCAATTGTTGGCAGATGATGTTGCTGATACCGTTATTACCAATGCACTTATTGTCGATTGGTGGGGCATTGTGAAAGCTGATGTCGCTATAAAGAATGGTCGTATCTGGAAAATTGGCAAGGCAGGGAATCCAGATATACAACCCAATATTACCATTCCGTTGGGAGCTGCCACGGAAGTGATTGCAGGGGAAGGTCAAATTCTCACTGCAGGTGGCATCGATACGCATATTCACTGGATTTGCCCGCAACAGGTAGAAACTGCACTCATGTCAGGTACAACCACTATGATTGGTGGCGGAACAGGTCCAGCAGCAGGGACATCCGCAACCACAGTGACACCGGGACCATGGCATATTGCGACCATGTTGCAAGCCATCGATGATTTACCTATGAATATTGGGCTATTGGGCAAAGGAAATTTGAGTTTGCCCGATCCTGTCCGCGAGCAGATTGAAGCAGGTGTGGTGGGTTTAAAACTGCATGAAGATTGGGGTTCAACCCCTGCTGCCATTGATAACTGTTTGACTGTCGCGGATGAATATGATGTGCAAGTCGCAATTCATACTGATACTTTAAACGAGAGCGGCTTTTTAGAAGAAACGTTGGCGGCATTTAAACAGCGTACCATTCACACCTATCATACTGAAGGTGCAGGTGGTGGTCATGCGCCTGATATTTTAAAAGCTATTGGTCAGGCCAACGTGTTGCCATCTTCAACCAATCCGACGCGCCCATATACGGTTAATACCATTGATGAGCATTTGGACATGCTGATGGTATGTCATCATTTAGATCCTGCGATTTCAGAAGATGTTGCATTTGCCGAAAGTCGAATTCGTCGTGAAACCATTGCCGCGGAAGATATTTTGCAAGATTTGGGCGCAATTTCCATGATGTCGTCTGATTCACAGGCAATGGGGCGTGTGGGCGAAGTGATTATTCGTACATGGCAAACCGCACATAAAATGAAAGTGCAGCGTGGACCGCTAGAAGGTGATACGCCACATACCGATAATCAGCGGGTTAAACGTTATATTGCGAAATATACAATTAATCCAGCGATTACCCATGGTTTAAGTCATGAAGTCGGCTCGATCGAAGAAGGCAAGCTGGCAGACTTGGTGCTGTGGAAACCTGCATTTTTTGGTGTTAAACCTGCCATGATTATTAAAGGCGGTATGATTGCAGCAGCACCAATGGGTGACATCAATGCGTCCATTCCAACACCACAGCCTGTGCATTACCGTCCAATGTTTGGCGCAAATGCGCGCGGTGCACATAACACCTGTATTACCTTCTTGTCTCAGGCAGGAATTAACAATGGCGTAGCGGAAAAATTAGGTCTGAAGAAAATCATTTCTGCATGTAAAAACACGCGTAATATTTCCAAAGCTGACATGAAGCACAATACCTATACACCAGTGATGGAAGTTGATCCAGAAATTTACGAAGTACGGGCAGATGGCGTGCATTTAACTTGTGAGCCAGCAGAGGTATTACCAATGGCTCAGCGTTATTTTTTATTTTAAAGATTATCTTTTTAAGACCTAAAATATTCAGTCTGCGGATCATGTTTGGTGTGATGCAGACTTTAATAACACTAAATCTAAAAAAATTGGAAGAATAATTTATTAAATTCTTGTTTTTATGTGGCTGTTAGTGGTGTTATGAATAATAATAAATTTTTTCTTAAGAATTTTACCTAAAAAAATTGATTAGATAATTTTCTTTAACTGTCATGTATACATAACTTTGACAGTTTGAAGGGATCGGTATGTGCATTTTTCACAAGATTAAA
>NZ_JBUEBA010000002.1:1651843-1736222 GCF_058107045.1 Acinetobacter sp. AB03
GATTAATGAGAGCGCGATTATAGGAAGACCAGTTGGTTGTACGATAAGTTTTAGGAGTAGGTTTATTCATTTTGAAATTATAGGACGGAATAAACCTTATAGGCTAGGTTTGTGCAACAAAGCCTTTTTATCATATTAAAAATGAAATCTCTGATTCAAAGTTAAAATTTTCAAAAGCTGTATCCATTTAACATAAATCTCTTATACGAATTCTAGCCCTGCATAGGGCGGGCTAGATATAGCGATTAGACCCAATTCTCTAGCTTCAGACCATCAATTCGTTCAAATTCTTTTGTATTGTTCGTAACTAATACAACATCCAATGCCAAAGCATGAGCAGCGATCAGCATATCTAAGCTGCCAATCGGTTTACCTGTAGATTGAAGATTCTGGCGTAATTTGGCGTAATGCCAAATCGCCTGTTCATCGTAAGGAAGAATCTCTAAAGGTGACAAAAACTTGTTTAACGCCTGTTTATTGCGTTCAGATCCAGACTTCTCTACACCAAAAGCCAGCTCAGATGCCGTGATACTCGAAATCGCAAGCTGGCCGAGTTGATATTGCTTAAAGCGCTCAAAAACTTGTTGAGGCTTATTGTTGATGACATAGATACAAATATTTGTGTCTAAGAGGTAAATCATCTGAACTCCTCACGGAGCTGTTCGCCTTGATCAGCTCGCTCCAATTGGAATCCAACCTCAAACTCATTTATTGCTTCTAACATGACATCCCAAGGATTGTCGATGGGCATGAGTAATACACCACGACCGAAGCTTTTGATGGCCACTTCCGTGCCATTAAAGCGAAAGGCTTTAGGCAAGCGAACAGCCTGACTGCGACCAGTTTGAAATACTTTTGCAATTTCCATAATTACCTCCCGAAACCAAGATATATATCATTGATATATATCTTAACATTAAATCTTGTAAAGTCAAAGTGAAATTAAAATCATAAGGCAATAAAAAAGCCCGACATCCTGTCGGGCTTTTTCATATCGGGGTGCTCGTCTTACTGATCTCGTGCTGCCCATTCCTTGCGCTATTTTCTTATTCTTGTTTTCTGGAAACATCCAGTTCCCTTATGTATTCATCATAGGGCTAATGCTTTGGATTACCAATCCTCAAAAATCTTAAATTCATGTAAGTTTTAGCTTACAAAGTTGGCCTATTTTATCCCAAGAGTTGGATTATTTCTAATGATTCAGTATGTATAAAATTCATGAGTGGTATTTTAAATATAAGATGATTTTTATTTTCAAGTGATAGGACTCTGAAAACAAGTTACTGATATCTACATAGTGTGTCACACAGGCTTTAGACTATAACAGCCCTGAGCAATTCTGCTTCATCTGTTATATTTTTTTAATCTTGTTTTTGTATCTGTTTCATCGTTCTTTTGCTTTGCATAATGTACTCATCACCTCAGTTGAGTGCAGTAACCATGAAAGATCTAGACTCAAAAAAACCAGCGAAATATGCGGATAGTTCAATTTCAGATAAAGCATTTAAAAACATGATTATCTGGTTTGCGATTTACTGTGGGCTTTTTTGCATAGGAGTGATTTTCTTTGTCGGTGCCGATCAAAACTACCTACTCAAATAAAAATCCGAAGTTTGTTGCACTGATATAGACATCTAAATTTTAGCCTCAGAATTGAATTCCACGAGAAGAACACATTTTGGAGATTAAACCTAGACATGGGTTTAATCTCTATTTTTTGAGTTGAATCCCAATAAAATGGCACTAACATTATATTTTGAATGGTTAATGTCATTACAGTTGAATGACAGGGGCTGTATAAAGATCAGACTTTAGGCCCAAATTACTAAAAATGCCGCAATCACTACCAATACAATACCGAGATGTTCAGCACGTGCTAGCTTTTCTTTAAAGAAGTAGGCTGAAATCAACATACTAAAAATAATCTCAACCTGCCCCAAAGTTTTTACAATGGGCACGGACTGCATACTCATGGCACTAAACCAACCCAGTGACGCCAAAAAACTACATAAGCTGACACGAAATGTAAGTCCTATACGCTGCCACATGGCCCATAATGTTGCACGGCGAAATATACCCAAATACATTAAAAGTAAAAAGCACTGTGTTCCAATCACCATTAAGAGCACCCAAGCTGCACGGTGAATAAACGGTAAATTTGTTAGTTCTAAACTGGCCTCACGTACCAAGAGCGAGGTAATGGCAAAACATAAACCACTACCAATACCGATACATAAGGTTTGTACTGAAAAATCAGAAAAGTCCCGCCCTTTAGACATTAAAAAAACTGCGAAGCCTCCCACGGCAACCCCAAACCAGCCTAAAAGGCTTAAATGGTCGGATAAAAAGACTACAGCAATAATCGCAGCAAGTACCGCCTCACTTTTAGCAAGCCCCACCCCAATCGCATAATTTTTTTGCTTAAAAAGCTGAACCATCAATGCTGTTGCTGCAATTTGGCTCAACGCTGCAATAAGCACATAAATAGCAAAACGGAGATTGAACTGGATGGACTCTGTCACAGGTTGGAAATGGTAAAGACAACTGATGTAAATCAGTGCTAAAGGTAGAGCAAAGATGAACCGCGCTAGAGTCACGCCATAAACATCTACAGTAGTACTGAGTTGCTTTTGAAAAGCGTTGCGCCAAGCCTGCATAAAAGCGGCCATAAGCGTAAAAAGAATCCATGTTATTGTCATCAAGTACTCTATATACAGTTACTTACCTCACCTAATGTAACCCGTTGATGGCAGCACATGTGCTTTATTTTCATGATTTATTCTTATGTGACAAATAACTTAAGTTCTGATGAGACTTCTATTATTGCATTACATTCGCAGCTTTTGCTCAAAACTGAGTATGGATTAAATTAAACGGCAAAACATAAGAAGCCGAAGGGGTTATCCTTCGGCTTCTATGCGAAATTTCACTTCATTCTATACATATCAAAGCGAAAACCGGTTATCACTTCAAGTATTAGAAGTTATAAATCGCAACCAAGTTCACACGGTTGTCTTCACCTTTCTTACTGCCATTTGCCGCAGGTGCAAATGCTTCACGCTCACCGTAAACATACTCGACGCCAAGGCTAACAGGCTGAACTGGGCTATAGAATAAATTGCCCCATGCTTGCCATAAGTTTTTATTGATTTTGGTATCATCCGCTACAGCATCAAGGTAGTCCTGATTTTTATCAAAAGTCATATAACCATAAGCCAATGTGCCGCGTAATTTGTCGTTAAACTTTTGTGTTAAACCGACAGTAATTGAGTCAAATTCACTTTGTTCAATACTTGTGCCTGTTGCAACTACACCAGGGTTTGTAAAGGATACAAAGCTGCTATCACCTTTGACATGGTAGTAATCCGCTTTCACAGAAGTCACAGGGGTGATGTCAAATTTGGCACCAACACCTACGCCATACGCCCACTCTTCCTGATTTTGAATTCGTTTTTCATGCGCCATTGCACGTCCACTAACTGAAAGTGCATCATTAAACTTATGATTCAGTCGTCCTGTAAATGCAGGCATACGTTGGCTCATGCTGGCATCTTTCGGGTCTTCCACAGCTGCGACTAAGTTAGTATTTGGCGTGAATTTATGGGTATAACGCACTTGAGGGGTACGTTTAATTGAAGCACCCACATAAGCCAAAGCATCAATCGTTTCAGGGATATAATCTGGAGTCGCAAAGTTTGACCACGTTTGACCAATTAGCCAGTTACCATAGTTTAAATACGCATGACGAATACGTAAATTATCAAGGTTTGAACCGCCTAAAAAGTCGACCTCAATTTTGGCATTTAAGTTCTGATCGGCGACTGGTGCTTTAAAGTCCAAACCTAATCGCGTTGCTGAAAGGGTTGATCTTAAACGATCGCTATTTTCAGCATTTCCTTCTAAAGGTACGCTATTGATTTGGTTATAAGGCATGTCTTTGCTACCGCCTTCAGCTTGGTACGATGCGTCCATTCGAACATTACCGTATAAGTTGAACTCTGCCCCACCTTTGGTCAAACCTAAACCCGTTTTTTCAACCGTTTTTGGCGTCGTCAACACTTGACGTTCAACAGTGCTCAATTGAACAGCTTGCTGCTGTTGTTGCTGCGTATTCTGTTGAAGCATTTGTTTTAACGCATTAATTTCATTTCTAAGTTGCTCAATCTCTGCCGTCGTATTGCTTTGTGCATGTAATGCTGCACTAGTTAACATAGATAAAGTGACAACTAAAACGTTCTTCTTAAATTGTTTCATTTAACACGGGTCCTGTGTATTTAAGTCTGTCCTGACTTTTACTCTTTAATATTTAGCTCTCTTTTTCATCGCTGTTTTCTAACGCAATGCATTTCTTTTAATACTTTAAAATGAAACTTTTTATCGCATTAAAAATCGCGTTAAAAAACAACTTCTAAAAAGCAAATTGATTTTAACAGTTCATACAGTTTTTGAAATGAGCCTACTACTAATGCACTAGACTCATGGGTTCAATATTATTTAATTGGCTGTCGATTTAACTGCATCAAACACTTGTTTTGATTTGGTTTTTTCACCATCTACAGACACTTTCAAGTTGACCATAAACACTGCCAAAGCCGCAATTACACCAGGTATCGCAATCACGAGAAAATTCATTTGATGTGGCAACTCAAAAGTTAACAATGCACCTGTTAATACTGGTCCAACAATTGCGCCAATGCGTCCTATGCCTGAAGCCCAGCCCATACCTGTAGAGCGCACAGCAGTTGGATAGAACTGTGCGACAAAGGTATACAGTAGAATTTGTGAACCAATGGTTGCTGCGCCTGCAATCGCAATTAAACCGTACAGCACCATTTGTGGACTGTTGAAACCGAGTAGAATCAGCGCAATAGCACCCACGGTGAACATGGTTGTCAAAACTGGTTTTAAGTGGAAACGGTCTGCGAGCGCACCACCGCCAATCGCTCCAACCATACCGCCAATATTTAAAGCAAATAAGAAAATCATACTTGCACCAAGCGAATAGCCTGCTTGAATCATTAGTTTTGGTAACCAGCTTCCAAGCGCATAGACCATGAGTAAGCACATAAAGAATGCCACCCAAAACATCATGGTGCTAAAGGTACGGCCTTGTTGGAACAATGCCTTTAATGGAGCGTCATCACCAGCAACAGGTTCGTTGAGCTTAAATGTCGTTTCTGGCTGAATCGCTTGCTCCGGTGCAATTTTTTGCACAATTTCACGGACTTTTTCAGTTTCACCCTTTTTAGTCAGGAACATTAAAGACTCAGGTAGAAACTTCCAAAGAATCGGCAAAGCCAGAAATGGAATGATGGCGATATAGAACATGATTTTCCAACCATAGTCTGTTACCAACCATGCACCCAGTAAAGCTGACGTCATGCCGCCAATAGCATAGCCACTGAACATAACCGCAACGAGTGTGCTACGAATACGCTTCGGAGCATATTCAGTCATGAGTGCGACCACGTTTGGCATCACCCCACCAATGCCAAGTCCCGCAAGAAAACGTAAAATACCAAACTCAATAGGATTACTTGCAAATGCGCCTAGAAAGGTGAAGCCACTAAAAATAGCCACACAAATCATAATGGTCTTTTTACGGCCCAATTTGTCAGACAACGTACCAAAACTCATCGCACCGAACATCATGCCAAACAAGGCTGTACTCGCAAGTAAACCTGCTTGTACTGCACTGAGTCCCCACTCTTGCATCAGAAGTGGCAATGCCACGCCATAGATGACTAAATCATAACCGTCAAAAATAATAATCAGTAGACACCAAATGAGTACACTCCAATGAAAGGGCGTAAATTTGGCTTCATCGACCACCGTGTTGATGTTAACTGGATTTGTATTCACTTTAAGCCTCCTGCTTGCGAATGTTTGTTGCTGTGCACATTGCAGCAAAAGTAGCTTTCTTGTCCAAAACCGAATAACTCTATATTTATACCTTTAAGGTCGGTTAAGGTTTTTATTGTTTTAAATAAATAGCTTATATAACCCATGATTGCAGTGAGAGACAGAAAATAAGCAAAACCAAGCGATTATGACTATAAAAAAAGCCATCTCCAAGGATGGCTGAAATGGCTCGTTTTAAAATGTAGACTTTCAAAGTATCGTGGAATTTAAATCCCCAAGTTTAGATAAATGCACGGTCATATTTGATTGCTTCAAGGTCATAGACCTGATAAATACAATCAAATAATGAACGAATGTCCTCACTTTCATCCATGGAACGAATAGCCAGGAAAATGGGGCTAGTCGCTGCATCATCTAAGATTGGAATATAGTTCAAATGCGGGAGTTGAATGGTTCGTGCACTTTCTGGAACTACACAGATTCCTTCTCCAGCAGCAACCAACCCCAATGCCAACTGTATTTCACGGACTTCTTTTAAGTGTTTGGGTTCCAGCCCATATTCGGAAAACAGCCCTTGGACTTGAGTAGAAAAGTTTGGCTTGGGATGACTTGGATAAAGAAATAAGTTCTGATCGACCAAGTCCGACAAGTACACGCCTTGTTTTTGTGCCGTTAAAGGATGACTCGAATGTGCCGCCAACATCAACGGTTCTTCACGCAGTAAAACCCGACGCACAGCAGGATCTGAAATACGTAAGCGTCCAAAACCAACATCAATCCGCCCTTCTTTTAAGGCCTGAATTTGGTCTTTGGTACTCATTTCAATCAATTCTATTTTTAAATGCGGTTGCTGTTGGCGAAATAAATACACAATTTTAGGCAATAACCCATATAACAACGATCCCACAAAGCCCATGGTCACCGTTTTTTCAACCAAGCCTACACGCTGTGTCATGGCTTTGACTTCTTCGGCATTAGACAAAAGTTTAACCGCATGTTGATAGAAGAATTGTCCTGCTTCCGTGGTCTTGAGTGGGCGGCTGCCACGTTCAAATAATTGCACCCCCAATTCAGCCTCTAGATTTTGTATCTGGCGGCTTAAAGGAGGCTGTGCAATGAATAATTTTTCAGCAGCTTTGGTAAAACTCTGCTCTTCTACAACAGCTACGTAGTAGCGGAGGTGTCTCAATTCCATGACTATTTATACCTTTAAGATATATTAAAATGCTAATTTGATCTTCGACAGTTCATATTTATTCTTTTAAGGTATATCAAATCAGGTACACAACGCAAGGCTGCGCAGAGTTAAGATGTATAAATCTATAGAAACCTTACTCGTCGAAATCCCCACTATTCGCCCACACAAAATGGCGGTAGCGACTATGCAAACGCAAACGCTTGTCTTGGTGAAAATCAGCACTGAAGATGGCTTTGTCGGTTGGGGTGAAGCGACAACAATTGGTGGACTGGGCTACGGTGAAGAAAGTCCAGAAAGCATTAAGACCAATATTGAAACTTATTTTGCACCTTTATTGAAATCCCTTAAAGCTCAAAACATCGCACAAACTATGCGTGCTTTAAAAAAGAATATTAATGGTAACCGTTTTGCTAAATGTGCAATTCAAACGGCTCTACTCGATATCCAAGCACAACGTTTAGATTTACCCCTTTCTGAAGTATTGGGTGGCCGTTTACGTGACAGCTTACCTGTACTTTGGGTGTTGGCATCTGGCGACACTGAAAAAGATATTGCTGAAGGCCGAAAAATGATTGAGGCAAAACGCCACAATATTTTCAAACTTAAAATCGGTTCACGCCGTGTAGAAGAAGATGTTGAACATGTTCTTGCGATTAAACAAGCACTGGGTTCAAACATTTCCATCCGTGTCGATGTGAACCGTGCATGGTCTGAGCTAGATGCGATTAAGGGTATTCAACTCCTACAAAATGGTGGTGTTGACCTGATTGAACAGCCGTGTGCGATCGACAACATTGATGCGATGCAGCGTTTAACACGACGTTTTGATCTTGCCATCATGGCGGATGAATCGCTCATGGGACCAAGCTCAGCCTACCGTTTAGCCAAAACCAATGCTGCCTCTGTTTTTGCAGTCAAAGTGGCTCAGTCTGGTGGACTAATCGAAGGTCATGAAGTGGCGAAGATTGCCAACTTAGCAGGCATAGATTTGTATGGCGGAACCATGCTTGAAGGTGCAGTCGGCACGATTGCTTCGGCACATTTGTTCTCGACTTTTGAAAATTTAGCTTATGGCACCGAGCTATTCGGCCCACTGCTTTTAACCCAAGATATTTTAAAAACCCCACTTCAATATACTGACTTCGCTTTGCATCTACCCCAAGGAAAAGGACTCGGTATTGAATTGGACGAAAACAAGATTGACCAGTTGCGCCGCGCTTAAGCGACGTCTTAACCCTTTAGGAGTTACACATGCTTTTTCACGTACGTATGGATGTAAACATTCCACTGGATATGCCTGCTGAAACTGCCAGTGAAATTAAAGCAGTCGAAAAAGCATATTCGCAAGAGCTACAAGCTCAAGGCAAATGGCGACATATTTGGCGTATTACAGGTCAGTACTCAAACATCAGCATTTTTGATGTAGACAGCAATGAAGAGCTACACAACATTTTGCAAGGTTTACCTCTGTACCCGTATATGAATATTGAAGTGATGCCTTTAAACCGACATCCATCTTCTATTCGCGAAGATGATCGTTAATTAAATGGTCGAATAGAAACAGCTGAATCACTGACATCTAATCTACGATCCAGTGAAGGATATTAACAAGGAACGTGGCAGCTAAGCTTTTAAAGAAATCAATAAAGCTAGCCACCACACAGCAAACATACTTAAGGAGCAATAGTATGAATCGTCAACAGATTGATGCATTAGTCAAAACAATGAATGTGGATACAGCAACAGGTTCTGTAGACGCACGTACTCAACAAATTGTGGTTCGTTTATTGGGTGATTTATTCCAAGCGATTGAAGACTTAGATTTGAGCCAAACTGAAGTTTGGAAAGGTCTTGAATACTTTACGGATGCGGGTCAAGCCAACGAACTTGGTTTACTTGCGGCTGGTCTTGGTCTTGAACACTACCTCGACTTACGTGCAGATGAAGCCGATGCCAAAGCAGGCATTACAGGCGGAACACCACGTACCATCGAAGGTCCTTTATACGTAGCTGGTGCACCTGAATCGGTTGGTTTTGCGCGTATGGATGATGGTTCTGAAGAAGGCAAAATTCCGACTTTAATTATTGAAGGGACAGTGACTGACACTGATGGTCAGATTATTGAAGGTGCAAAAGTTGAAGTGTGGCATGCCAATAGCTTAGGCAACTACTCTTTCTTCGATAAGTCACAATCAGACTTCAATCTACGTCGTTCAATCATTAGCGACCAAGATGGCAAATACGTTGCTCTCACCACGATGCCTGTTGGTTATGGTTGCCCACCAGAAGGGACAACTCAATTTGTATTGAACAAGTTAGGCCGTCACGGTAACCGCCCTTCGCACGTACATTACTTCGTATCTGCACCAGGCTACCGTAAGTTAACTACGCAATTTAACATTGAGGGTGACCAATACCTGTGGGATGACTTTGCATTTGCAACACGTGAAGGCTTAGTGGCTACCGCTGTCGATATTACCGATGAAGCTGAAATTGCGCGCCGTGGTTTAACTGGTCCATTCAAACACATTCAATTCAATGTTGAACTGGTGAAAGACCAAGCGGCTGCACCATCAACTGAAATTGAACGTCGTCGCGCTAGCGCTTAATTACCCTTGGAACCGAAATAGCCACTGCAAAGTCGCATTTCGGGGACTTCCTCACTTTTGGAAAGTCGGAGAACGGACATGCCACGTATCCCAGTTATTAATACTAGCCATCTCGATCGTATCGATGAATTACTTGTCGACAACTTTGAAACAGGCGAATTCAAACTTCATCGTTCAGTGTTTACTGATCAAGCCCTTTTTGACCTAGAAATGAAGTATATCTTCGAGGGTAACTGGGTTTACTTGGCACATGAAAGCCAAATTCCAAATAACAATGACTATTACACGACGTATATTGGCCGTCAGCCTATTCTGATTGCACGTAACCGTAATGGTGAACTCAATGCCATGATCAATGCCTGTTCACACCGTGGTGCACAGCTTTGTCGTAATAAACGTGGCAATAAAGCAACCTATACATGCCCTTTCCACGGTTGGACATTTAACAACTCTGGCAAACTTTTAAAAGTTAAAGATCCAGCAGATGCAGGTTATTCAGACTGTTTTAACCATGAGGGTTCACATGATCTGAAAAAAGTTGCACGTTTTGGCAACTATAAAGGTTTCTTGTTCGGTAGCTTAAATCCGGATGTTCCCTCTTTAGAGGAATACTTAGGCGAAACCAGCAAAATCATTGACATGATTGTGGATCAGTCTGAACAAGGTCTTGAAGTTTTACGTGGCGCGTCTACCTACACTTATGAAGGCAACTGGAAACTCACTGCAGAAAATGGCGCAGATGGTTATCACGTTTCTGCAGTGCACTGGAACTATGCAGCGACCACTCAACAACGTAAAGAAAAACAAGCGGGTGACAACATCCGTGCCATGAGCGCAGGCGCTTGGGGCAAACAAGGCGGTGGTTCATACGGTTTTGACAATGGTCACATGCTGCTTTGGACACAGTGGGCGAATCCAGAAGACCGTCCAAACTTCCCGAAAGCCGACGAATACTCTGAAAAATTTGGCGAAGCAATGTCGAAGTGGATGATTGAGCGCTCACGTAACCTTTGTCTTTATCCAAACGTCTATTTGATGGATCAGTTCGGTTCACAAATTCGCGTACTTCGCCCAATTTCAGTCAATAAAACTGAAGTCACGATTTACTGTATTGCCCCTGTAGGCGAAAACGCGGAAGCACGTACACGCCGTATTCGCCAATATGAAGACTTCTTCAATGCCTCAGGTATGGCTACACCCGATGATTTAGAAGAATTCCGTGCATGCCAAGCGGGCTACGCAGGCATTGAGCTGGAATGGAATGATATGTGCCGCGGTTCAAAACATTGGATTCATGGCCCAGATGATGCTGCCAATGAAATTGGTCTAAAACCAAAACTTTCAGGTGTAAAAACTGAAGATGAAGGCCTTTACCTTGCACAGCACCAACACTGGTTAGACATGATGAAAATTGCAATAGCCAATGAAAAAGCACTGGCTGTTGAAACTGCAAATGAACAAGGAGAAGTGGCATGAATGCTCCTACAACACTCAACACCGTGAGCATCGAACAAATCAGTCAGTTTCTGTATCAAGAAGCACGCTTTTTAGATGATGAACAATGGGACGATTGGCTTGCATGTTATGCCCCTTCTGCATCGTTTTGGATGCCTGCATGGGATGACGACGATACCTTGACTACAGATCCGCAGTCTGAAATTTCCCTGATTTACTACCCAGACCGCCAAGGTTTAGAAGACCGTGTGTTCCGCATTAAAACTGAACGCTCTTCTGCGACCATGCCAGACACACGTACTTGTCACAATGTGAACAATATCGAAGTGATTGAGCGTGATGGCGATAAAGTTACCGTCCGTTTTAACTGGAATACGCTGAGCTTCCGCTACAAAACCAGTTATAGCTACTTTGGTATGTCACGCTATGAAATCGATTTTTCAGGTGAAAAACCACAAATTTTAAGCAAATACGTAGTACTGAAAAACGATTACATCAACCAAGTGATTGATGTTTATCACCTCTAAGTTTTAGCCACACATCCTTAGTATGCTTTCAGCCAAATGGAGTTTTGGCTGAGAGTTCCAAGTTTCAACGTTTTTAAAGGATATTCAGCCATGTCAAACCACAATGTTGCACTTCAATTTGAAGATGGCGTAACGCGTTTTATTACCGTGACTCAAGGTGAGTCTTTATCAGATGCCGCTTACCGCCAAAAAATTAACATTCCGCTAGACTGCCGTGATGGTGCATGTGGGACTTGCCGCGCTTTTTGCGAATCTGGTAGTTATGACATGCCTGAAGAGACGTATATTGAAGATGCGTTAACACCAGAGGAAGCCGAGCAAGGTTATATTTTGGCTTGCCAATGCCGCCCAAGCTCGGATGCCGTATTTCAAATTCAAGCTTCATCTGAAGTCTGCAAAACCGAAATTCATCAGTACCAAGGTACTTTAGTCGCTGTTGAAAACTTATCAGAATCGACCATTACTTTTGATATTCAGCTTGATGAAGGTCAACCTGATATTCACTTCCTTGCTGGTCAATATGTCAACGTCGGAATTCCAGAGACAGCAGAAACTCGTTCCTATTCATTTAGCTCAAAACCAGGCAACCGTTTAACGGGCTTTGTGGTACGTAATGTGCCGAATGGCAAAATGAGTAGCTTTTTAAGTGGTGCTGCCAAAGCCGGTGACAAAATGACTTTTACTGGTCCATTTGGTAGCTTTTACCTGCGTAATGTGGTTCGTCCTGTCGTCATGCTTGCAGGCGGTACAGGGATTGCCCCTTTTATGTCTATGCTGCAGATTTTAGAAGAAAAAGGGGCTGAACACCCTGTTCGTTTGGTGTTTGGTGTTACCAATGACTTCGACTTAGTTGCTTTAGAACAACTCAATGCCCTCCAAGCTAAACTGCCATGGTTTGAATACCGTACTGTGGTTGCAAGTCCAGACTCTGCACATGAGCGTAAAGGCTATGTGACTGGTCATATTGACAATGAATGGCTCAATGGCGGTGATGTTGATGTCTACCTTTGTGGTCCTGTCCCTATGGTTGATGCCGTTCGTGGTTGGTTAGATAGCGAAGGTGTAAAACCTGCAAACTTCCTGTTTGAAAAATTCTCTGCAAACTGATTGGGGCCACTTATCATGTCTGATCGTCAAAGATTTTTAAACAAAGTAGTGATTGTGACTGGTGCCGCTCAAGGCATTGGTCGCGGTGTTGCACTCCAAGTGGCTGATGAAGGTGCGCAAGTTGTCTTAGCCGACTTATCTGACTATGTCGATGAAACATTAGCAGAAATTGAAGCACATCAAGGCGATGCAATAACAGTCAAAGCCAACCTTGAAACCTTCGCAGGTGCTCAAAGTGTTGTAGACAAAGCACTTGAAGTCTATGGCCGTGTCGATGTGCTCATCAACAACGTCGGCGGTGCAATTTGGATGAAACCTTTTGAAGAGTTTTCTGAAGAAGAAATCATCAAAGAAGTGAATCGCTCATTATTTCCAACGCTGTGGTGTTGTCGTGCTGTTTTACCTGAAATGATTAAAAATCAGAAAGGTACGATTGTAAATGTGTCTTCTATAGCGACTCGTGGCATTAACCGTGTGCCCTATTCGGCCTCCAAAGGTGGGGTTAATGCCCTTACTGCATCACTTGCTTTTGAGCATGCCAAAGATGGGGTCCGAGTGAATGCAGTTGCGACAGGTGGAACCGAAGCACCGCCGCGTAAAGTGCCACGTAATGCAAATCCACTGTCTGAAAATGAAAAACTGTGGATGCAACAAGTGGTCGATCAAACCATTGATCGTAGTTTTATGAACCGTTATGGCACGATTCAGGAACAAGTGAATGCGATTGTATTCCTTGCTTCAGATGATTCGTCATATATGACAGGTACAGTTGTTCCTGTCGGCGGTGGCGATCAAGGCTAATTGATCGTTACATTACTTTTATATACAGGATCATGTCTGCATGGAGGCAAATGAATGGCTACCCTGTTTAAAACTTTGAAAGAAGATTGGTCTATTTCAGCCACTGTCGCAGGATTTTTGGCGGTGCTGATTTCCTATTCAGGACCACTCATTATCTTCTTTCAGGCTGCGCAACAAGCTCAGGTTTCCCCGACCATGATGATTTCATGGATTTGGGGTATTTCTATTGGAGCAGCTGTGGCAGGGATCTTTCTATCCATTAAGTTTAAAGTCCCTGTAATTACCGCATGGTCTGCGCCGGGTACGGCTTTGTTGGTCACGCTGTTTCCGAATATTAGCCTGAATGAAGCTGTAGCCGCTTATATCACCTCAGCTGTGGTGATTCTTCTGATTGGGATCAGTGGTTACTTCGATAAATTGTTGAAATGGATTCCGCAGTCGGTGGCTGCTGGGATGATGGCAGGTATTCTATTTCAGTTTGGTTTAGGTCTGTTTAGCGCAACTAACAGTATGCCGATTATTGTGTTTAGCATGCTGTTTGTCTTTTTAGTCGCAAAACGAATTTCACCACGTTATAGCATGCTTTGGGTACTGCTTTCAGGTGTGGCCTTGAGCTTTGGGCTTGGTGAAATGAATGCGGTGAGCTTAGATGTCCAACTTGCTATTCCTCAGTTCATCAGCCCTGAATGGACTTGGCACTCAACCTTAAACCTTGCCCTGCCTTTGATTTTAGTCAGTCTGACGGGACAGTTTTTACCGGGCATGGCCATCATGAAACTGAGTGGTTATGACATGCCTGCCAAGCCGATTATCACCACCACCAGTATTGCGTCTTTAGCTGTTGCATGTGTAGGTGGCATTACCATCGTTTTGGCGTCAATTACGGCTGCACTGTGTATGGGCAAAGATGCGCATGAGTTAAAAGAAAAGCGTTATATCGCAGGCGTTGCTAACGGCATTTTCTATATTTTAGGTGGTTTGTTTGCAGGCAGTATCGTTCTGCTCTTCAGCTTGCTACCAAAAGAGCTTGTTGCCGCATTGGCTGGCTTGGCCTTATTGGGTGCGATTTCAACCAATATAGCTGTCGCCATGAAAGATGAATCTCAACGAGATTCTGCCCTCATTACTTTTTTAGCTACAGCTTCAGGTATACACTTTTTGGGTCTAAGTTCCGTTTTTTGGGGCATCGTTATTGGTTTAACTGCGCATCTAATTTTAACCAAACGCAGCCCTGACGTTTCAGCTTTAGCTTCAACTCCAAGCTCCAATTCAAGTTCCAAAAGTTAATTGGTACGCTATGCCTAGGACAATATTATGATTGATAAAAGTTCAGCTTCTTTAACAGAAGCACTTTCGCAAATAAAGGACGGCTCAACCATCATGATCGGTGGTTTTGGCACCGCAGGACAACCTGCTGAACTGATCGATGGCTTAATTCAACTCGGTATCAAAGACCTCACCATTGTCAGCAACAATGCTGGTAATGGCGACTATGGTTTAGCCAAGCTCCTCAAAGCGGGTGCTGTGAAAAAAGTCATATGTTCGTTTCCGCGTCAGTCCGACTCTTGGGTCTTCGATGAACTCTATCGTGCAGGCAAAATCGAATTGGAACTGGTACCACAAGGCAACTTGGCCTGTCGTATTCAAGCCGCAGGCATGGGGTTGGGCGCAGTCTTTACCCCAACAGGTTATGGCACCTTATTGGCCGAAGGAAAAGAAACCCGTCACATCGACGGGAAAGATTATGTGTTGGAATATCCAATCAAAGCCGACTTTGCCCTGATTAAAGCCCAGCAAGGCGATCGTTGGGGCAATCTGGTCTACCGCAAATCGGCACGTAACTTTGGCCCGATTATGGCCATGGCCGCAGGTGTAACCATTGCGCAAGTTTCTGAAGTGGTAGAACTGGGTGAATTAGACCCTGAACACATCATCACCCCAGGTATTTTTGTTCAACACGTGGTGCAGGTTCAACCTGAACCAGTTGCTGTGTAATCGGGAGAACATCATGAGCTATCAAAAACTCAACCGCAACCAAATTGCAGAACGTGTGGCACAAGATATTCCCGATGGTGCGTATGTCAATCTTGGGATTGGTTTACCGACCAAGATTGCCAGCTACCTCCCTTCAGACAAAGACGTTTTCTTGCATTCTGAAAATGGTTTATTGGCTTTTGGTCCACCGCCTGAAAAAGGTCAAGAAGATCCTGAGTTGATTAATGCAGGTAAAGAATATGTGACCATGCTGCAAGGCGGTAGCTTTTTCCATCACGGGGATTCTTTTGCCATGATGCGTGGTGGTCACTTAGATATTGCAGTATTAGGTGCCTTTCAAGTGGCAGCCAATGGTGACTTGGCTAATTGGCATACCGGCGCGCCGGATGCGATTCCAGCTGTCGGTGGTGCGATGGACTTAGCCGTTGGTGCCAAGAAAGTCTTTATTACGACCGACCATGTGACCAAACAAGGTGAACCAAAGATCGTGGCTGAACTGACTTATCCAGCGACAGGTTTGAAATGTGTCGATCGTATCTACACTGACCTGTGTGTGATTGATGTCACTGCTGAAGGTTTAAAAGTGATTGAAAAAGTCGACGGTCTAAGCTTTGCAGAATTACAGGCAATGACCGGTGCAGCTTTAGTGGATGCGACGCAGGGATAATTAATCCCTCTTGCGAAGCAGTGCTTCTCACCCTTTGAAAAAGGGAGGATTTTCCCCCTTTAGTAAAGGGGGATCAAGGGGGATTCAAAGGGAAAATGAAATATGAAAAACGCTTACATTATTGACGCTATTCGCACCCCATTCGGACGTTATGCAGGTGGACTCGCTCCAGTGCGTGCCGATGACTTGGGTGCGGTGCCAATTCAAGCCTTGATGCAACGTAATCCAAGTGTAGATTGGAAACAGGTGGATGACGTGATCTACGGCTGTGCCAACCAAGCGGGAGAAGATAACCGTAATGTTGGTCGTATGTCGGCACTCCTTGCAGGTTTACCTGTTGAAGTTCCTGCCACGACTGTGAATCGCTTATGTGGTTCATCACTCGATGCGATTGCCATGGCAGCCCGTGCGATTAAAGCAGGTGAAGCCGATCTGATCATTGCAGGTGGTGTGGAAAGTATGTCTCGTGCACCTTTTGTCATGGGTAAATCAGAAACCGCGTATGGCCGTAGCCAGAAGATTGAAGACACCACCATGGGCTGGCGTTTTATTAATCCTAAGCTCAAAGCAATGTATGGTGTAGA
This sequence comes from Acinetobacter sp. AB03, assembly GCF_058107045.1. Taxonomy (NCBI): domain Bacteria; kingdom Pseudomonadati; phylum Pseudomonadota; class Gammaproteobacteria; order Moraxellales; family Moraxellaceae; genus Acinetobacter; species Acinetobacter sp. AB03. Next base: position 1,668,649 of record NZ_JBUEBA010000002.1, read on the forward strand.
CACCATGCCGCAAACCGCGGAGAACGTAGCACAACAATTTAATATTGATCGCCTAGATCAAGACCAGTTTGCCTTGGCGAGTCAACAGCGCACCGCAACCGCGCAAGCTCAAGGCTTTTTTAAACATGAGATCATCCCTGTGAATATTCCACAGCGTAAGGGTGATCCGATGGTGATCGACACGGATGAACATCCACGTGCATCGACCACCTTGGAAGGTTTGGCTAAACTCAAGCCAGTTGTGACAGCAGAAGGCACCGTTACTGCGGGGAATGCTTCAGGCATCAATGACGGTGCGGCTGCTGTACTGATTGCTTCAGAACAAGCGATTCAAGAGTACCAGCTTAAACCGCGTGCCAAAATTATTGCTTCAACAGCAGTGGGTGTAGAACCGCGCATCATGGGCTTTGCGCCAGCACCTGCCATCAAAAAGTTACTCAAACAAGCCAATTTGACATTAGAGCAGATGGATGTGATTGAGCTGAATGAAGCCTTTGCTGCACAAGCACTGGCGGTAACGCGTGACCTTGGTCTAGCGGATGATACGACTCAGGTAAATCCGAACGGTGGTGCGATTGCAATTGGTCATCCACTGGGTGCATCGGGTGCGCGTTTAGTCACCACAGCCTTAAACCAATTAGAACAAACTGGTGGCACTTATGCCTTGTGTTCAATGTGTATTGGTGTCGGTCAAGGCATTGCAATGATTATTCAGCGCGTTTAACCCTTCTTATGATCTGACGTGGTGTTTCTGCTCATAACACTTTTGCTGATAACAACAGTGGAAACACTCAAAATTTTTAATGAATTAAGGAAAAGCATATGCCAAGTTTTACTTCAAATAATGCCGAAATTCACTATCAGACCTTTGGTGCCCCCCAAAATCCCGCGATCGTTTTTTCAAACTCGCTAGGCACAAACTTCAACATGTGGAAACCACAAATTACTTTTTTCCAGAAAAACTATTTTGTGATTTGCTATGACACTCGCGGGCATGGTCAGTCTTCTTCGCCTCAAGGGCCTTATGATATTGAACAACTTGGTCTAGACCTGATACATTTATTGGACCATTTAAACATTGAGAAAGCCATTTTTTGTGGCATTTCAATGGGCGGACTTACAGGACAGTGGTTAGTCATTCATAAACCTGAACGTTTTCACCGTGCCATTGTATGCAATACCTCAGCCAAAATTGGCAATGAACAAGCATGGAATGATCGCGCGTCATTAGTACGTACCCAAGGTTTAGAACCCATTGCATCGACGGCTGCGAGCCGTTGGTTTACCGAACCCTTTATCCAAAGCAACGCAGCAACTGTAGCAGCGCTTTCAAACGACTTAGGTGCTGGCAGCCCAGAAGGTTATGCGAGTTGCTGTGAAGCTTTGGCTAAAGCGGATTTACGTGAAAAACTCGAAAGTATTCAAGTGCCTTTACTTGTGATTGCAGGGCGTAAAGACCCCGTAACAACAGTCTCAGATGCACAGTACATGGTGAATCACATCCGAAGTAGTGCCCTATTTGAAATCGATGCCTCTCATATTTCAAATATCGAACAGCCCAAAGCCTTCAATCAGGCCATCTTAGACTTTATTGCTTAATGATCTAGATCTGAACGCAAAACAGCCCAACATGGGCTGTTTTTTTCCTATTAAAAAAAATGATAGGAGTGCGTAAAAATAGTTATTATAAAGATGTTGGCTTTGGCTCATTCTATTTCTCCTCTTAAAATCATCAAAACTCAAAAAATTGTATATAAAACAAACTGAAATTATTATGATTTCAAAATCATATCTTCGGAATTTCACTTATTGCCAATCCTAAACTCACTAGATCCCATCATGTATAGCCACATCTACCCAGTTAAAATGAGCAAAATAGCCAATCGTTTTGTTTTATAAATTTTCTCGCACAGCAAAAGCCAATACTCAACAAGAGGATATTTTTTCAGTACATTCTGCTACTCAGCAATTTTTCTACAGTTTTTTGCTTATTTAACGGCAAAATTTTTCAGTGAAGAGGATGCTGAAAAACACCGTTAGAAACCTGAATTTTCCTTTTACTGTTTCAAGTTTTTCAGTTTTTTTCTAAAAGATCATGGCATCAGCTAAATAGACCTTAACAACAGACAAAAGCGTCCATCTACACTTTAATGTAACAAGTTAATGTTTTAATTGATGAAAGTGATATTTTTCAAGTTCAATATTGATCCAATAAAGCTTAGCAACTGAATTGATCATGGTCGTCAAGCCAACCAAAATAGATAGAATAAATTGATCAGATCATGTACAGATACAAACCATATCAAACTTCAGCTTTATTTTGATATACAGTTTAGTTACATAAGAAATGATCTAGATCTGATGTAGAGTGAGCTACCGACTAAGAAGTCTAAGTTGACCTCTTTTCAGGACTCGAGTTGTACCTGTGGCATAAAACGGAAACAAATATGCTGCTTTTGGTCAATTTGGCTTACAATGTAAAAAAGAGTAATAATCCGAAAATTTGTAATCTTTTAACATTGTCAATTCCTTGCAAAATTTACATTATATTGCCGAAGTTTGGCACTAAGCATCTACGTCAATTCAAACAAACTATAAAAAAAATGTAGAACTTTATGCCATAATACGCAAACTTTGCAGCCATCTTGCAAAGATTTATTGCAATTTATAAATGGAGCAAGCTAAATGAGTTCGACCATTTTGGTTATTCATGGACCGAATCTAAATTTGCTAGGAATGCGCGAACCAGAGGTCTATGGTTCTCTAACGCTGAACGACATCAATCAGCAACTCATTGTACAAGCTGAAAATGCTTCAATTTCTCTCGATACTTTCCAAAGTAATTGGGAAGGTGCCATTGTCGACCGTATTCATCAAGCCCAAGCGGATGGTGTCCAATTTATTATTATTAACCCTGCTGCACTCACGCATACCTCTGTTGCTCTACGTGATGCCCTGCTTGGTGTAGCCATCCCATTTATTGAAGTTCATTTATCAAATGTTCATGCGCGCGAAGCGTTTAGACATCATTCATATTTATCAGATAAAGCCGTTGGCGTTATTTGTGGCTTAGGTGCTCAAGGTTATAGCGCTGCACTCAATTACGCTCTCACTAAAATTCAATCCTCTACGCAATCATAATTAGGAATACTGTCACATGGATATTCGTAAAATCAAGAAACTCATCGACCTGATGATTGAGTCTGACTTACAAGCGATTGAAGTTAAAGAAGGCGATCAATCGATTGCTCTAACTCGTCGTAGTCCAGTTGTTGCAGCTGGTGCTCCTGTTGCTATGGCAGCTCCTGTTGCTCAGGCTCCAGCGGCTAAAACACCACGTGGTGCTGTAGAAACTTCTCCAATGGTTGGTGTGTTCTACGCTGCTCCAAGCCCAGGTGAAGCGCCATTTGTTAAAGTCGGTCAAACCATCACTGCTGGTGAAACACTTGGTATTATCGAAGCAATGAAAATCATGAACCCGATTGAAGCAACGCAAAGCGGCGTGGTTGAAGAAATTTTAGTGAAAAACGGCGAAGTGATCCAATTCGGTCAACCATTATTCCGCTACCGCGCGTAATAGACGGGGACTTATAATGTTGCAAAAAGTTTTAATTGCAAACCGTGGTGAAATTGCCCTGCGCATCACCCGTGCCTGCAAAACTTTAGGGATTAAGACTGTAGGGATCTATTCAGATGCCGACAAAGACTTAATGCACCTACGTTTTGTAGACGAAGCTGTATGTATTGGACCGGGTGCGAGCAGTGAAAGCTACTTGAATATTCCTGCCATTATTACAGCAGCTGAAATATCAGGTGCAGATGCCATTCACCCAGGTTATGGCTTCTTATCAGAAAATGCTGAATTTGCTGAAATTGTAGAAAACTCAGGTTTCATTTTTATTGGACCACGCCCTGAACATATTCGTTTGATGGGTAACAAAGTTTCTGCAATTACTGCAATGCGTAAAGCAGGTGTTCCAACTGTACCCGGTTCTGCAAATGCAGTTACACCGCAAAATGCGCTGGCTGAAGCTAAAGAAATTGGTTTCCCATTGATCGTGAAAGCTGCTTCTGGTGGTGGTGGTCGTGGTATGCGTATTGTAGAACGTGTCGACACCCTGCTTGAATCCGTTCAAGCCGCACAGCGTGATGCTGAAATGTGGTTTGGCGATGACACGGTGTATATGGAACGTTTCCTACAAACACCTCGTCACGTTGAAGTTCAAGTTCTTGCCGACGGTAATGGCCACGCGATTCACCTGTATGACCGCGACTGCTCTTTACAGCGTCGCCATCAGAAAGTGTTAGAAGAAGCGCCAGCGCCAAACTTACCTGAACAAGCACGTGCTGACATTTTAGAAGCTTGCGTAAATGCTTGTAAATTAATGCAGTACCGTGGTGCAGGTACATTCGAGTTCTTGTTTGAAGATGGTGAATTCTTCTTTATTGAGATGAATACACGTGTTCAAGTTGAGCACCCTGTAACTGAAATGGTGACAGGTATCGACATTATTGAACAACAGCTCCGCATTGCTGGTGGCTTAGGTCTTGAAATTGAACAAGATCAAGTTGAAGTCAAGGGCCATGCGATTGAATGCCGTATCAATGCTGAAGATCCAACGACCTTCTTACCTTCACCGGGTAAAATTGAGAATTTTTATGTGCCAGGTGGTGCAGGTATTCGTCTTGATTCACATATCTATCAAGGCTATAGCATTCCGCCATACTATGACTCGATGATTGCAAAGCTGATTGCACACGGTAAGGATCGTAAAACATCACTTGCTCGTATGCGTCAAGCGCTTGATGAAATGATTTTGACCGGTATTAAAACCAATATTCCATTGCATAAAGATTTGATTCTTCAAGATGAAAAATTCTGTGAACAAGCGATGGATATTCACTACCTTGAAAAGCACTTGTTAAAGCAAATTGAAGGCAATCAAGATAAATAATTGTCTTGATCCTCAAATAAAAAACCGCGATAAATCGCGGTTTTTTATTTATAAAACAATTAATTAAGGCAGCACACGACGTAGCGTTGCAAAGCATTGTTGTGCTTTATCATTGGCACAAAAATTAATAGTCGATGGACTTTGCCATTTCACAAAATACTGAGACATTTCACCAGTCTGGTCTTCTTGAGATCCAGAGCAATCCACTTGGTTATTATCAAATTTGACTTGTAAAATCAAAGCAGGTAATTGCACATTTTTGTCGGTTGATGGCTGGTAATCATAAATTCCCGTAGACCATTCTTCCCCACTTTTAATCACAACATCACTATTACTTTTAAAATTATAGTATTCAACGCATTTACGATTATTTGGAATTTCCATTCCCCATAAGCCCACAATTTCAGGGCGAGTCGTTACACGAATATTATTTTGATTTGATGCTTGAGTATCTTCAGCCTGACTTGGCGTATTTGCCATAAGCACTGATGAAGTTAACATGAATAACATGCCGAGTAATGTTTTTTTCATACAAGCCATAATGTTTTTAAGCGTCTCACTAAATTAGCATATTTTGATTCAAAACATCATTTTATAACCATTTCATAACAATCTATTTTTTGTTATGGGTTGCAATCTTAATTTAACAAAACGATTTATTGTCAGCACTAGATAAATTCTCCTTTCAGAATCGAAAAAAGACCGCTTAAGCAGTCTTTTTTGTATTTCTTGATATTTGAGTTTAGGCTACAGGTGCCAGTGTAAACAGCACCTGACCTGTTTTTACCGTTTGCCCTTTTTCAATGGTAATGGTTTCAACCTTCATCCGCTCAGGTGCAATAATGGGAATTTCAATTTTCATGGCTTCAATCACGGCCAAAGTTGCCCCTTCTTCCACAATGTCTCCAGAGGTACATTCAATTTTCCAAATAGAACCCGGCATGTGCGACTCGACTGCACAGCCACCTTCAGGAATTTGAATTTCACTGTCATCTAACACAGCATCTAGGCTTTCAGAAACATATTCAGCCAAACCAGCCTCATGCCAGCGACGGCGTTCCTCTTCAAAGTTCGTTTGCTGTACCGCTTTAAAACTCGAAATGGATGCCGCATTTTCAATGAGGAAGTCATTATATTCTTTTAGGTTTAAAACCCCATCTTCTACGTGAAGCTTTAAGCGCCCCGCTTTAAAGTCTTCCCGCATTTGCATCAGTTCTGTTTCAGACACTTCATAAAATTTAATTTGATCAAAGAAGCGCAGTAGCCATGGCTTATCCTGTTCAAAGTCGGGATTTTTGCGGTAACGACTCCACATTTGGGTTGTACGCCCAACAAACTGATAACCGCCTGGGCCTTCCATGCCATAGACACACATATACGCGCCACCAATGCCGACTGCATTTTCAGGCGTCCATGTACGTGCAGGATTATATTTGGTAGTTACTAAACGATGACGTGGGTCCAGCGGCGTTGCCACAGGTGCACCCAAGTACACATCCCCCAAACCCATCACCAAATAATTGGTGCTGAATACGATATCCTTCACTGCTTGCTTTGAGTCTAAACCATTGATACGACGAATAAACTCTACATTGTCAGGACACCACGGCGCATCTGGACGTACTGTTTGCATATAACGTTCAGTCGCCAACTGAGTTTGCGAATCTTCCCAAGCCAAAGGCAAATAGACTGTGCGCGATGGGACTTCCATTGCGGTCACATCAGGCAATTCATTTTCTGCTTGCTGTAAAAGGCACAATAAATGTTTTTGATCTAGCACCAATGAATCAAAATGAATTTGCAGTGAACGAATACCCGGTGTTAAGTCTATAATCCCTTCGATACTTTGGTCTTTAACCCATTGCATTAAAGCATGAATACGGAAGCGTAAATTGAGATCTAAAACCAACTCTCCATATTCAACCAACAGATAACTATTACCTGCGGGACGATAGCTTACATCAGGTCTAGCGTCCTCACCTTTTAATCTCGCTAAAACGGCATCTGATAAGGTCTCCATTTCAGCATGAAAGCTTGGAGAAAATTCTACATTTTCAGTCGTATCCGCTGTTAACGCTGCGCTATATTTTTGATTTAATACTTGTGCTTGATCATAAGAAATTGGGATAAATTTAACTTTATCGCCCGCTTTAAGCTGACCAATTTTCCATAGTTCTGAGCTAACCACCACCGCTGGGCAAACGAAACCGCCCAAGCTCGGACCATCGGGTCCTAAAATAATTGGCATATCTCCAGTGAAGTCAATCGCGCCAATGGCATAAGCATTATCATGAATATTCGAAGGATGTAGTCCTGCCTCACCACCATCGGTACGCGCCCATTCAGGTTTTTCACCGACTAAACGAATGCCTGTACGACTTGAGTTAAAGTGAATTTCAAATTCTTGCTCAAAGAAGCGCTCAATATCGCGTTTGGTGAAAAAGTCAGGCGCTCCATGCGGTCCGTACATCACGGCAATGTCCCAAGTCTGGCTAAAGCTCGGCACCTGTGCTGCACTGAGTGCAACAGTTTCTACCGAGCTATAAGCCGTAATAGGCAACATATCTCCAATGAGTAAATTGCGTCCTGCATGACCACCAAACTGACCTAAAGTAAAAGTTGCTTGTGAGCCTAAGTATCTAGGTACATTAAGTCCGCCTTTAATGCCAATATAACTGCGACAACCTGTGGTGATTTTACCTGTCTTAAGAATTTGCCCTTTTTTAACATTAAGGGTCTGCCACATGGCAACGTCGACACCATCCAATGTCGCAAGCATGTCGCCACCCGTAATCACGATTTGGCTGTCACAATGGAATTTTAAAGTTGGGCCTTGTAATGTACATTCTAGCCCTGCGGTATTAAATGGATTCCCCAATAATTGATTAGCGACATTTAAAGACAAAGGATCAATCGCACCTGATGGTGGCACTCCAACATCCCAGTACCCCAAACGACCATTGACGTCTTGTATTGACGTTTGAATACCTGATTGTAACACCTCAACTTTTTGAGTTTTCCACTCAAAAGTATTTAAGAAACGTGTAGTCTGTGTCCCTGCTTTAAACACTTCACAGTCAATAATGTTTTGTAAATACTCAAGATTAGTTTCAATTCCTGCCACTGAGGTTTTTGCCAAAGTATCGCTCATGGCTTGAATTGCACTTTCACGATTTTCGTGAGTCACAATGATTTTGGCAATCATTGGATCATAAAAGGAAGACACGTTTGAACCTGTTTCTACCCATGTTTCATTACGCGCTTGCGGATCAAACTCGACATAAGTCAATAACCCAGCACTGGGTTGAAAATTCTTAATTGGATCTTCAGCATATAAACGGACTTGGATCGAATGGCCTTTAGGTGCAAGTGTATCTGTTGGCGCAGTCCAGTCACCGCTACCTAAAGTAACCATCCATTCCACAAGGTCTACAGCAAATACTTGCTCGGTCACGCCATGTTCAACTTGCAACCGTGTATTCACCTCTAAGAAATAGAATTGCTGGGTGTCTGTATCCATCACAAACTCAACCGTACCTGCCGAACGGTAATCCACTGACTGCATCAATTGAATCGCAATACCCTGAATATAATCACGTTGTCCATCATTTAAATGCGGTGCTGGGGTCTCCTCGATTACTTTCTGGTTACGGCGCTGTACTGAACAGTCCCGCTCTCCCAAAGCCAAAACCAAACCTTGGCCATCACCAAAAATTTGGACTTCAATATGACGCGCATTTTCCACAAACTTTTCTAAATACAAGCCTGCATCTTTAAAGTTCGCTTGTGCCAAATAAGATACCGTTGCATAAGCATCTTTAAGCTCTGTTTCGTTCCACACCAAACGCATACCAATACCACCGCCACCTGCGGTACTTTTCAGCATCACGGGATAACCGATACGCTTTGCTTCGATCAGTGCTTCCGCTTCGTCTGCTAAAAGTTGGCTACCCGGTAACAATGGCACATTCGCCTGAATGGCAAGTTCACGCGCAGTATGCTTTAAGCCAAAACTACGCATTTGTGCAGATTTCGGCCCTAGAAACACGATGCCCTGTGACTCACACAAATCACAAAACTCCGCATTTTCAGACAGGAAACCATAGCCTGGATGAATGGCTTCAGCACCTGCTTCTTTCGCGACCTGTAAAATTTTTTCAATATTTAAATAACTTTGACTGGCTGGGCTATCACCAATAAATACCGCTTCATCAGCCAAAGTCACATGTAAGGAATCACGATCTGCTTCTGAATACACCGCAACAGACTGAATGCCTAAATTCTTTAATGTACGAATTACTCGGCAGGCAATTGCACCACGGTTGGCAATGAGAACTTTTTTAAACATGCTGATTACTCCTTGCCGTCACGTACAATCAGTTGAATTTTAGTCGGGTTGTAGGCATTACAGGGGTTGTTCAGTTGTGGGCAGTTAGAAATCAGCACGATGAGATCCATCTCTGCTTGAATTTCAACATATTTACCCGGCGCCGATATTCCATCGTCAAACTTGAGATGCCCATCACTGCTCACGGGTACATTCATAAAGAAGTTAATATTCGGCCCAATATGACGAACATTTAGTCCATGCTTTTTCGCGATGGGGTGCAAAGCTAAAGCTGTCATAAAGTTATTACGGCAACTGTGCATCGGAAATGTGTCGTGTGCATAACGTACGGTGTTACTTTCGCATGAACAAGCACCGCCCAAGGTGTCATGGCGACCACAGTTATCATCATGGATCGTGGCGATTTTGTTACCATAGTTGGTATATAGAGCTGTGCCTTTTTCGAGATAAATCTGCTGATTAATGGCTAGAGTATCGGTTGCGCTGTAACGTTCTTCAGGATTGTTCGCAGAAATTAATAAAGTATCGACTGCTTGGTTGCCTTCGAGGTCAATAATCCGGAAACATTGCCCTTTCTGGACTTCACACATCCATGCCTCACCCGCTGGACAGACTTCATTTAAAACGGTTTGATCAAATGCTTGTAAACTGGTCATGCGTATTCTCCTCGGGCTTAAACAGCATCGAATGCGTAATAACGCGCGTTGTTTTGAAAACCGCGTTGGTTTTGTGGGCATGAGTCACGACAGACATCATGTGCTGTTAAAGCTGAAGCTTTGAATAAGCCCATTTGAATATCGGCAGGCTGATACTTTGCTGCTTGGCTCAAACCATGTGGCGCAGCAGATAAGAACACCAGACAGTCCATCTCAAAACGCAGTTCAATAGTTTGATGGGTATTATCGACATCGATATAAGATAAGTTGCCTGCATCATCAGGGCGAACTTTAGAGAATAAATTGACCGTAGCTGACAGGTCAGCTTGACCTAATGAGAACTTGGTCATTTCAAGTAACAGACTGTCGCGTCCACTCCGATACATCTCATTTCGTGCATCTTGGAAAGTTTGAGTGCCGAATTGTCTCTGAATTTGTTCTGTGCGACTTGGACCACATAAGGCATCATTCCAACCATGATCATCGTGAACAATTGAGGCCATAACCCGACCTAAGTCCGAATACAACACATGCCCTGTACTTAGAAATGCCGTATGCTGTGCCTTTAGGCTATCAGGCATATTAAAGCGCTCGAGCTTGTCTTCGCTGTTGACACAGAAAAGTGAAACGTTGGCTTGTCCTCCCAATGCTTTGAACTGTAACACTGTGCCGCGTTGAATACGCCCAGACCAGTGATGCCCACCCGGTAAAAGTTCAGTCCATAGTGCGTTATCGTCGTGATAAGTTATTGTGCTCATGCGCCTCTGCCTAAATCGTAACTGTTTACCTCCCGGGCTTTTATCCCTCCGTGTAGCTCTTTCGAACCGTGAACTCTCGGTCGCAGACATACATAAAATAGATATGTATCGGAACCCTAGATCACTCTTTCAGATTAGACGATGCAAAGGCTGTGCCAATTTAGTATTACGATTTTTAAACTTCGTAATACTATTTATGAGCAATAAATGGGCACTTTAGATTTCAAGCACACATATTTTCACTATGCGCACTAAAAAGCATCAAATTTTAAGAATTACTTCATTAAAATTTCATGGAACATGTGACGCAGCCACTGATGACTGGTTTTGTGATGACAAGACATATGCCAATACTGTTTCACCCCATAACTTGGGAAGGCAATTGGAGCATTGAAGATCTTTAAATTGCCACGTGAAAGCAGCACTTCACTTAAATAATACGGGACTGTCGCAATCGCGTCGGTTTCTTGTACCACCAAGCCTACCCCTAAATAGCTCGGTAAACGCATTAAAATGTCACGTTTTAGTTCTAAATTAAGCAGTTCGTTTTCAATATGGTAATGTCCCATGCCCGCATCAATATCGATATGTGACTCAGCCAAGTACTGCACTGTGCTGATACTGTCACCTGTCAAACGCGGATGATCTTTGGCCGCAATCACCACATAATACTGCTCGAATAGTTGCTGTTGATAAAAGCCATTTTCCAATTGTGGTAAAAAACCCAGCGCCAAATCAATCTCGCCGTTTGCCATTTGATAACTGGTTTCAGAGGTAATCGGACGGATATTCAAACGAATATGCGGCGCATGTTTTTTTAAGTATTGCGAAATTTTCGGCAACAGCACCAAATGCGAAACATCGGTCATGGCCAAACTAAACTGTTGCTGTGAAGTGGCTTGGTCAAAATCAATCGTAAAGTTATTGATGATTTCAACCTTGTTTAAAGCCTCACTGACCAATGGAAATAACTGTTTCGACAGCTCAGTTGGCACCATTTCATTGCCAATCCGCAAAAATAGCGGATCATTATAATGTTGGCGAATTTTATTCAGAATATTACTCACCGTCGGTTGACTCATTTCTAAATGATCAGCCGCCAGTGACACACTTTTAAACTTATAAACGTAAAAAAAGATACTGAGTAATTTACAGTCCAGTTCAAACACGAAAAAAATGTTCCTTATATGTATGTGATGGTAGACGATCCATCATCTACCCATTATAGCGATGATCCAATGCTCAAAACTTACTTTTATAAGTATCTGGGTTAATATCAGACATTTCAGCAATATAAGTACATTAATTATACCTTTAGCTGTACTGAACAATGGATGCTTTTCCTGAAAATTTATGTCGCTTAATCTGCATGTATTTTACATAACAAAAAAGGCTCGAATCAATCGAACCTTTGATGAAATCAACCATGCCGAATTATAGCTATTTAAAATATTTTCTTCACAGGCATAGCTAAGAATATTATAGTTTTAGTCCAGCAGCTCGACGGCAATAGCAGTCGCCTCACCACCACCAATACATAAAGCAGCTACGCCCTTTTTCCCACCAGTACGTTTCAAAGCATGCAGTAAAGTCACGATAATACGCGAACCAGATGAACCCAATGGATGACCAAGTGCACAAGCGCCACCATTCACATTGACTTTTGCAGGGTCTAAATGAAAACCGTCAATTGTAAGCATTGTGACCATCGCAAATGCTTCATTGACTTCCCACAGATCTACATCACCCGCAGACCAGCCTGCTTTGGCTAAAACTTTCTCAATAGCACCTACAGGGGCAATGGTGAACTCAGATGGATGCTGAGAGTTGCTTGCATAAGCCACAACTTTTGCCAATGGTTTGAGTCCACGTGCGTCAGCCACTTCGGATGAAGTTACAACCAGTGCCGAAGCACCATCCGAAATAGAACTCGAATTTGCTGCGGTAATCGTACCGTCTTTTTTAAATGCCGGACGTAAAGTTGGAATTTTATCCACTTTGGCATTGAGCGGCTGTTCATCCTGATCAACCACAACATCGCCTTTACGGCTACTCACCGTCACAGGCACGATTTCATCTTTAAAGAAACCACCTTGAATCGCAGCAACGGCTTTATTTAAAGAACCAATGGCATACTGATCTTGCTGCTCACGGGTATAGCCTTTTTTATCTGCCATTTCTTGAGCAAGTACACCCATCGACAGACCTGTTTCAGCATCTTCTAAACCTTCTTGGAACATGTGATCAGTGGTTTTGCCATGTCCCATACGGTAGCCCGCGCGTGCTTTTTCAAGTAAGTACGGCGCATTTGACATCGACTCCATACCACCGGCCACCACAATCTCAGCTGAACCCGCTTTAATCGCATCAGCCGCTTGCATGACGGCTTTCATACCAGAGCCACAAATTTTATTGATGGTTGTTGCACCCGTTGAGTCTGGTAGACCCGCCATACGCATTGCTTGACGTGCAGGGCCTTGTTTTAAACCTGCTGGAAGTACACAACCAAAGATCACTTCATCCACATCGGTCGGCTGTAAGCCAGAACGGTTTAACACTTCTTTAATTGTCACCGCACCAAGTTCAGGCGCGGTACAGCTCGACAGTGAACCTTGAAAACCACCCATTGCTGTACGTACACCGTCTACAATAACAATCATTTTCTATTTCATCCTTTTTTGCAGTTTATTTGCTTTTAGCCCAATTAAGAGACTTAAAAACATTCCCTATCTATTTTTTCATATTACAAAGGGGTTAATCGTTTCAGATCTTATTTTAATGTTTTTCATAGTGCTACCGTCTCAAAGCGAGTCATCTATAAAGACATTAAAATAAACACACGTGAATAAGACATCGATCCATACGACAGATGATCCATTTATCAACCCGCACTGCATTTGAGGCTTTAGCACTAAAGGTTCTTGTCTCTAAGAACACAGTGGCTATACTGACAATAGTGTAAAAATCACGAAAAAGGAATGCAATGGCCCAAATTTGATCTCTAGAGATCAAATTTGTTGACAACAAAATGCGAAAATGCACCTGTATTTATTTCTATTGTTGAACAAGTGGATATTTTTAAAACGATTGTAGTAATATCCAAGACCTTAGTTGCATTTTCATTTTCAACCAAGTTCAATAGCCTCTCTATAGTTCTCATGGAATACACTGGAATAAGCCAATGACTTCAGTACGCCAACAAAATTTTCTATTACGCAAAGAGAAAATTTTAGCCATGGCTGAGACTTTATTATTAGACAATAATCAAGACATCACCTTAAGCGAATTAGCAACGGAACTCGATATTGCGAAGGGTACGATCTACAAGCATTTCAAAAGTAAAAATCAACTTTATTTAGAGCTGATTATCTTGAATGAAACTCGCCTGCTAGAGATTTCTCAAAAGCATAACAACGATATTAAAACGTATGTTTCCGAATACATGCTTTATAATATGTTGAACTCGAACCGTACGATTTTACTGCACGTTATTGAAGAACGTTTAACCAATAACGAACGTAAACTCAAAGAACTTTTTGAGAAGCTCTATCAAATACGTGAGCAACGTATTATCGAAATTAAAGACATGACTTCTGACTACTTAAAGTCTTTAGACAGCGCAATGTCCATTCGTGATTATTTATCTTATGTATGGACAGTGACCTACGGTGCGTCATTGTTACTCAATTCAACGCATTATCAAAAATCAATCGGTTCACGTGAGCGTCTGATTAAACTGTATGTCAACCAAGCCCTCATGACACCCGATAAAATTTCACACGCAGCACTTTAAGTTTCTAAACGGCATAAAAAAAGCTAAACATGAAATGTTTAGCTTTTTTTCATACAGTAAATTAGTCTGCAGAAATATCTTCAAACAAAACTGAAGATAAATAACGTTCACCACCGTCAGGTAAAATCACCACAATAGTTTTACCTGCATTTTCAGGGCGTGCTGAAAGTTCAGCTGCTGCTGCCATCGCGGCACCACTTGAAATACCCACCAAAATACCCTCTTGACTTGCTGTTTTTCGCGCCCAATCAATTGCTGTTGCAGCATCAATTGGCATCACTTCATCGACCAAGTCGAGGTCTAAGTTTTTAGGAATAAAGTTAGCGCCAATGCCCTGAATCTTATGTGGTCCAGGCGTCAAAGTTTCACCACGTTTGGTTTGACCAATAATCGGCGACTCAGCAGGTTCTACCGCAACTGAGTACAGGGCTTGTTTTTTTACTTTTTCAAAATAACTTGAAATCCCTGAAATCGTACCGCCCGTCCCGACACCTGCAACTAAAATATCAACTTTACCACCTGTTGCTTCCCAAATTTCTGGGCCAGTCGTTGCTTCATGAATAGCTGGGTTTGCTGGGTTTTCAAACTGTTGTGGTAAAAAATAAGTGTCTGGATTTTCATCCAACAAACGCTGTGCTTCTTCTACCGCACCGCGCATCCCTTTTGCAGGGTCGGTGAGAACCAAGTTCGCACCCAAAGCTTTCATCACTTTACGACGTTCGATACTCATGCTTGATGGCATAGTCAGGGTTAACGCATAACCTTTTGCAGCAGCAACAAATGCCAAAGCAATGCCTGTATTGCCACTGGTTGGTTCAACAATGTGCATTCCCGCTTTCAGCACACCGCGTGCTTCCGCATCCGCAATCAGCGCAGCCCCAATACGACATTTTACTGAAAATGCAGGGTTACGGCTTTCAACTTTGGCTAAAACGGTGGCTGGACTTTGTATAATTCGGTTAATACGAACCAATGGTGTGTTACCAATCGCTTCTGCATTATTACTATAAACCGCTATCCCTAAATTATTAGGCGTTGGAAAAGCTGAGTCAGTACTCATACCAATGTTTCCTATGTTGTTTTTAATGATCCACTCATTATCATACCCTGATTTTTAAATGCAAACTGACATTTGGTCGGGCTTATGTTTTTATTTGATAAATAAATCACTTAAACAGAAAAAGCATGAGTTTTCCCATGCTTTTCTCCCGCGCGACCAGCTTAAACGAGCCTTACACTATTCCACTTTTCTAACTGTGTAACGGCCGCGCTAAAATCTACTTGTGCAGCCTGTTCTCGATCTGTTTTTAAGAACAGTTCTTGTGTCACTTGAAAAACAGGTGTTTTCATCTGTCCTTCTTTGACCAGATCCATCGCAATACCAATGTCTTTTTGCAACAGGTTTAAAGCAAATGTTTTTTGAAAAGTACGGCTCAAGACTTTTTGCGCCATCACCGTTTCAGACATCGTACTTTTACCGCTAGAGTGATTGATACAACTCAACGCTCCAGCCAAGTCAACGCCTCGATGCTTCAAAATCGACAAACCTTCAGACAGTGCCCATAAGTGTGTTGCCATGAGCGTATTGTTCACCGCCTTAACCGCAAAGCCTGCACCACTTTTCCCGACGTATTTAATCAGCCCAGAAAATGCCTGAATAATAGGTTTTGCCCTTTCAAATCCAGCGATATTGCCACCTACCATAACCGTCAAAGTACCGTGTTCGGCACCGATGGTTTGACCCGAAACAGGTGCATCTAAGTAAGTCACACCACGTGCTGCCAAATCAGTGGAAATTCGCTGTGCAGACTCAGGCACGCCACTGGTACAATCCACCCATAAACTTTCAGATTTGGGTGGATGTAACGCAATTAACGCTTCAACATCTGCACTGGTCGGTAAGCATGAAAATATAACATCGGCTTGCATCGCTTGTTGAAGTTCAACCTGCAAAGTACCAAAGGTTTGCGCATGTGAAGACGCTTTTTCCGCTGTGCGATTCCAGACCCAAACAGTATGACCCAGTTTTGGCAAATGGGAGGCCATGTGCCAACCCATTGCCCCAAGTCCTATAAATGCAATATTCAGACTCAAAATGTACTCCTAACTGTGTGCAATAGTGCTATTGATTTGATCTTCCGACTTTTCTACGACTTGCTCTTTTTCACGGCCTCGGTTCAAGAAAAGATTAAGCAGAATGGCTGCTAGTGTTGCAGTGCCAATACCACCTAGGTCAAAACTCCCTATTTGTAAGCTGTAATTACCAGTTCCCATAATCAGACACACGGCCCCAATCATTAAAGTACTATTCTTGGTGAAATCAATTTTGTTATCGACCCAAATTTTTGCGCCAGCAACGGTAATCAAACCAAAAACCACAATGGATGCACCACCCAAGAGTGCAACGGGAATTGTGCTAATCACTGCGCCAAACTTAGGCGAAAGCCCCAGTAAAATCGCAAATACACCTGCAAAAACAAAGATTGTGGTTGAATAAACTTTAGTGACTGCCATCACCCCAATGTTTTCAGCATAGGTGGTCATCCCTGTGCCCCCAACTGAAGCAGACAGTGTTGTACATACCCCATCTGCAAAGAAACCGCGTCCCATATAAGGAGACAAATTTTTCCCCGTCATCGCCGACACAGCTTTGAAATGTCCTAAGTTTTCAGCCACCAAAATAATCGCAACGGGTGCAATCAACATCATGGCGTTTATATCAAAGGTTGGGCTGTGGAAAGTTGGCAAACCAAACCATGCTGCTTGACCGACTTTTGCAAAGTCAATTGCAGTGCCAAAACCCATGACATTGGTGAGTAAGAAGTAAATAAAATAAGATGCAACTAAACCTAAAAGTAGCAGTAAACGGCGCACCATACCTTTGGTAAATACCGCAATGACACTAATACAAATAATCGTGATTAACGCCATCCAAGAGTCAAACTGATTGGCTGACACACTTTTGATCGCAACTGGTGCGAGGTGTAGGCCAATAATCATTACGATGGCGCCTGTCACAATAGGTGGCATCAACTTTTCAATCCATGCCGTACCAGTGCGTATCACAACTAAGCCAATTAACGCGTACAACACTCCACACGCAATGGTTCCACCCAGTGCTAAAGAAAGATTTGGGTTTGCTCCAACACCTGTATAACCCGTAACTGCAACCACTGCACCAATGAAGGCAAAGCTTGACCCCAAATAACTTGGCATACGTCCACCAGTCATGAGGAAGAAGAGTATCGTACCAATGCCTGTAATGAAGATCGTTAGATTCGGATCAAAGCCCATCAGCAATGGGGCAAGTACGGTTGCGCCGAACATGGCAAAAGCATGTTGCAACCCCAAAATAATGCTTTTTCCTGCGGGTAAGTATTCATCTGTTTGCACAGGCGTTGTATCTAAATCGCCTTGATAAGGCTTAAATTTTGGAAACCACGATTCTTTTGTTTGCATGGGTTTCCCCTCCTTGTAAAAGTAGGAATTTTTGAATTAGCACATTGGTAATGGCTCACAGTAACCACGGTTAAAATACATCAGCGCATTTAGTCCATAACTTTGCTTCATGGCTTTGACTTGGCAAAACAGCACATCATGGCTACCTACAGACATAGTCTGTACCACTTCACAATCAAAACTCACCAATGCATCCTCCAAGACCGGTGCATTGGTCAACAGTGTGGACCATGTGCCTTGAGCAAAACGTTCAGGCATTGGAGTTTTACCTCCAAACAGATTAGATAAATGTTGTTGCTGACTCGACAACGTGTTTACACATAACACTTGATTGGTTTTAAATGTCTCAAACACAGAGGCTGAGCGGTTTAAACACACCAACAACGTTGGCGGTGTATCGGTCACACTGCATACTGCCGATGCAGTAAAGCCTGCCTGACCCGCCCCCCATCTGTTGTAATCACATTGACCGCAGCCCCTAGATTCGCCATACTTTGACGAAATGTGTGTTGATCCAACATCGCCTCATCCATTGCCTCCGGTGCTTTATGATTCAGCATGGTTTCAACTTGATCTTGATTTATCAGTTTTGCATTCATCGTATTCTCCATGCCCTAAAAAAATCGTATATCAGGGCATTAAAATTTGATTATTCCACTTAAGCCACATGTGCAACCGAAGCGATTTCAACCAAAGCCTCTGGCTTGACCAGTCCAGTCTGTACGCAATAGCGTGCAGGTTTATCGTTTGGAAAATACTCGGCATATACAGCATTAATCGCGCCATAATCGACCCAATCTTTCACAAAGACATGATTAAAAGTGACGTCATCCATTGTGCCACCTGCGGTTGCAAGGACTCGTTTAATGGTTTCTAAAATATGTCGAGTCTGTGCTGCTGCATCACCAACGTGAACGACGTTGTTATGTTCATCAAAGGCCAAGGTGCCTGATACATAGACGATATTGTCAGCCTTAGTTGCAGGTACAAATGGTGCAAGTGGTTTCGATGTGCCTTCAGGCACAATAATTTCTTTAGGCATGAGGTTTCCTCTAGCTTTCGTATGTATGACTTATGCTGTTTTTGCCAGTGTTTGACTGCTTGAAGTTTGAAAGGTGTTCACAAAACTTTGTGTATCAGACACCCAACCAAAAAAGGTTTTGATGTTATAGAGACTTGCTTCTTGCACCTCGATAGGCCCAGCTTGGTAGCACGCATCCTTAAGAGCGACCCCAAAATACTCCAAGAAAAAACCATCCCTTAACGTCGACTCGACACAGACATTGGTCGCAATACCGACAAAAACTAAATTTCGGATTCCTCGCACCCGCAACATACTGTCCAACGCAGTATTAAAGAATCCACTATAGCGAGGCTTTTCTATGACTAAATCTTGTGGTTCAGGCTTGAGTGCATCAATCAACTCAAAATCCCAACCACCTTTTGCCAGTAGTTTTCCCTGCAGCTCTGGATTTTTGCGCATGGTTTTTAAAGCATTCGACTTATAGAAGTTTGGTGAATCACTCCCTCCTGCTTCACGGTACTGGTCATCCCAACCATTTTTAAAGTAAATCACCTGAATACCAGCTGCATGTGCAGCAGTAATGGTTTTTTGAATGTTTTCAACCACAGGTTTGGTTTTAGATACATCAAACCCAGCCAAGTCCAAATAACCACCTTCTGAGGTATAGGCATTTTGCATATCAATCACAATCAATGCAGTGTGTTCAGGTGCTAAAGCAATATGTTCAGGTTCTGCTTTTAATGTTTTTGCTTGCAGACTTTGTTTAGTAAATTCTGTACAGACTATAGAGTCATTCATGCGCTTTTCTCCAAAACAACGCGTGGTGCATCCGCTTCAACCACGATATGTTCACGGCATTTCATCAAAGGTTGTATACGCTGACCAAAGTCTTCGACCCCTTGTACAAAGTCATCAAAGGTAAGCAAAATACCTTCAGTCCCCTGAATTTCACCAATTTCATCCAACATGTGTGCAACATGTTTAAACGAACCGACTAACGTTCCCATATTGATATTCACAGGCGAAACCGAAGATGCCATTTGGCGAATATTGGTATCTGTTCCAGATTTGGTATCTTTACCACCTTGGTTCATTAGCCAATTAATCGCCTCCATATCCGCACCAGCATTATATGTTTGCCATTTCGCATGCGCCTCTTCATCTGTTTCTGCAGCAATCACCATAAACAACACATAGGTTTGTACATCACGACCTGTTTTATCGGTTTGCTGTTTTAAACGCTCATTGATCTCTGCATAGGCTGTCGGTGTATTCAGCCCTTTACCAAAAACAAAGTTGTAATCGGCATATTTGGCAGAAAACTCAAGCCCTGTATCAGACTGACCCGCACAAATAATTTTCATGTCTGCTTGCGGACGGGGGCTCACACGGCAGTCCTGCATAGTAAAATGCTCTCCTTTAAAATCTGAACGACCTGTCGCCCAGAGTTCACGCAAAATTTCTACATATTCAGAAAGATATTCATAGCGCTGTGCAAAATACTCATCTCCTGGCCACATCCCCATTTGCGTATATTCGGGTGCTTGCCAGCCTGTCACGACATTTAAACCAAAACGACCATTTGAAATAGAATCAATGGTTGACGCCATACGTGCCACAATTGCAGGCGGCATCACCAACGTCGCTGCTGTTGCATAGATTTGGATTTTACTGGTCACCGCAGCGAGTCCAGCCATCAAGGTAAATGTTTCTAGGTTATGATCCCAAAACTCTGTTTTCCCGCCAAAGCCACGCAGTTTGATCATCGACAAAGCAAAGTCAAAACCATAATGCTCAGCACGTTGAACAATTTTTTTGTTTAGTTCAAATGAAGGCATGTACTGTGGCGCGGTTTCCGAAAGCAGCCAGCCATTATTTCCAATTGGACAAAATATACCTATTTTCATCTCGTTCATCCTCTACACTTATTTCATTATTTGCAGAACATCAAAGGCTAAATACAGCAAGACTTTTGACCTTTAGTTTGATAAAAATATATTTGCACAAGCCATGCCAATTATTATTTATTGTTATTTTTTAATGTATTAAATAATTTTACTTAATTTTATTTTTTACCAAAAAGTAAAATTAGTTTTTATTTTATGCACTATCTCTGTGAGGAGTGATCAATGATTGTGCGGTAAATGATCCAAACTAGAATTTTTATATTTTTAGCCTAAATAAAAAAGGTGTATAGATTTCAAAACCTATACACCTTCACTTTATAAAGCCAAATTAAACAATCAATAAACTAAACTAAACTTTCCTGCCCTGTTAAAAAGCCCAATATTTCCTTATTCATCACGACTGTTTCGGTTACAGTCGCTGCATGAGCGCCCTGCTTTAAAAGAGTCAACTGTGCATGCGGAAACAACCGTTTTAAATTTTTGTGAGCGTTGGTAAGGCACAAGGAAATCATCTTGGTTTGCAATCAAATGCATCGGTATATTCTGCAAAGCGGCTCGTATCTCCTCGCTCAGTTGAAAGTTCATTAATGCACTTAGCCGTCGTAATACATTTTCATGCGGTGGAAAGTTTTGAATTTGCAACTGTTCTTGTTTTTGAATACTTTCTATATTTGCTGAAATCCAAGCTGGTGGATATAAAAACAAAGCCTGTGCTTTGACATAAGCCTCAGTGCCTGCACATGTTAAAAGATTAATTCGGGTTTCAAAGCATTTATAGGTATGCGCATCTAACGTGTCCCACCCATTTAAAATCGTGATTGATAACATCTGATACTCAGTCGATTTGCATAAGGTTGCCAACTCCGCACCAATAAAACCACCTAGTGCATGACCGATAAAATGAAAGCGTTGAATATGTTGTTGCTTTAAAATCAGCAAAAGCTGCTGCCCCAAATCGCGTATGCAATAATCTGGTTTTAATAATGTACTGTTTTCATGGCAACCTTCTTGATCGTAAGTTAGGACATGAAATTTGGTTTGTAGGTCTTGAATTTGTGGCTGCCAAAACTGCGCATGTCCACCTAAACCCGACGACAAAACCACATATTCAGCATCTTCTATATGGGATGGAAAAATTTGTACATTCATCTCAAAGTTTACTTTTTGGTCAAAAATATTATCTAGCAATAATTATGCCTTTTAATAAATGTTTGTATTTTTTAAATTTAGAATGATATTTTTAAAAAAGCTCTGTAATTATGATTTTAATGCTCTCTATATGATAAAATATTCAAAGCTTATTATAAATAATCATAAAGAATGAGAGTTTGATTTAAAAAATCGGCTTAAATTATATAAATATCGAGAACTTAAGTAACATTTTGAATAACTAATTTTGATGTAAATATTAAGTATATATAACTTTAGCTAATATTTTATTTCACTAAAAGCCATGCATATTGGACTTGAAAAGACAGCATTATGAACGGCTTGGTTTTATACTAAGCGCACAGTTGTTTTGTTTTATGAGTAGGTTTTAAATGAACACAGGACTTGAAATAACGTCTATGCGCGACTCTGCTGAAGTTGTTGTGAGTATTTTAAAATCTCTAGCCAATACTGATCGTTTATTAATTTTGTGTCATTTGTCGCAACAAGAACTTAATGTTTCTCAAATTGAAGAAATTACCGACATCAAACAGCCGACTCTTTCTCAACAATTAATGATGTTACGTAAAAGTGATGTGGTAAATACGCGCCGTGATGGTAAACAAATTTATTACTCCATTAAAGATGAACGCATGATTGAAGTTTTAAATACTTTGTATAGCTTGTACTGCCCAAAACCACTTCTCTAAACCAATCACTGCTATATTTTCTGTGCTATGAAAACGAATGCTAAGACTTCTTAGCATTTTTTATGCATAATATATCTATATTTGTGATTTAGATTTTTTTATGTCTGATTGGAATCGTCATCTAAGCCATTATCTACCCGCATGGCAATGGCTCAAGCACTATGACACGCCTACGTTTAAGTCAGATTTACTTGCATCTTTTATTGTCATTGCCATGTTGGTTCCTCAAGGCATGGCCTATGCCATGTTGGCAGGCTTACCGCCAATCACTGGGTTATATGCCAGCATTATCCCAATGATTATTTATGCCATCAGTGGTGGCAGTCCGACGCTTTCTATTGGCCCTGTTGCAATCATTTCGATGATGACCTTTGCGACTTTGAACTCGATGTTTGAAGTTGGTTCACCAGTTTATATACAAGCGGCATGTTTATTAGCACTAATGGTCGGTATCATTTCCCTGCTGTTAGGTTTATTTCGCTTTGGTTTCCTCATCCAGCTGATTAGCCACCCCGTCATCCAAAGTTTCATTATTGCGTCTGCTTTGCTGATTGCTTTGGGTCAGTTGAAGTTTATTGTCGATCTGCCTTTAAAAGCCAATAATATCCCCGAGTTTGTGGTAAGTGTTTGGCAATACATCAGTTTAACTCACATAGGTACGCTGCTGTTTGGACTGTGTGCAATCGCATTTTTAATTTATGTACCAAAGCTGCTGAATACTAATGCCTTAAAAGGTTGGTTCGGATCGACTGTATTACTTTCGCGTACTATTCCTTTATTTTTAGTGGTTGCCTCGATTGCCTTGGTCTATTTTTTCCAACTGCAAACGCTTGGAATCAAAACCGTCGGAATCATTCCATCTGGTATGCCTCCACTCGATATGCCGTATTGGAACTGGACTTTAGTTCTGCAACTTTTGCCAGGTGCAACTATGATCGCGATGATCAGTTTTGTTGAATCACTTTCCATTGCTCAAGCCACTGCTTTACAAAACCGAAGTCAACTCAATAGCAACCAAGAACTTATCGCTTTGGGGTTAGCCAATATCAGTGCAGGTTTCAGTTCGGCATTTCCTGTAACAGGCAGCCTTTCTCGTACTGTCGTTAATGCAGATGCAGGCGCTCAGACCCCTATGGCTGGTGTGCTCTCTTCGCTGTTGATTATTGTAGTGAGCTTATACTTTACAGGTTTCTTTCAGGACCTTCCTTTAGCTATTTTGGCTGCAACGATTATCGTTTCGATATGGAAACTTGTGGACTTTAAACCCTTCATCGAAGCATGGAAGTATTCCAAAGCAGATGGTATCG
This sequence comes from Acinetobacter sp. AB03, assembly GCF_058107045.1. NCBI lineage: Bacteria > Pseudomonadati > Pseudomonadota > Gammaproteobacteria > Moraxellales > Moraxellaceae > Acinetobacter > Acinetobacter sp. AB03. The sequence goes on from NZ_JBUEBA010000002.1 coordinate 1,692,715, forward strand.
CGATGTGGATTACCTTTTTTGGTGTTGTCTGTATCGATATTTCAGCCGGCCTGATCATTGGCATGATCTCAACCTTTATTTTGTTGCTTTGGCGGATTAGCCGGCCACATATTGCTGTGATTGGCTTGGTCGAAGGGACGCAACATTTTCGCAATGTTGAACGCCATCAAGTTCAAACAACGGCACAAGTACTGTCAATGCGTATAGATGAAAGCCTAACCTTCTTAAATGCCAACATATTGAAAGGTGAACTGATCAATGCCGTGAGCCAACAACCTGAGTTAGCTCATGTCGTGATTAATTGTTCCAGTGTGAGCAGTATCGACTTGAGTGCTTTAGAAATGCTGGAAGATATTAATCTAGAATTGGCCAAGCAAAACATTCAGCTGCATTTGTCCGAAGTTAAAGGCCCTGTGATGGATAGACTGCAAAGCTCAAAGCTATTGAAACATTTGAGTGGGAATGTCTTTTTAACTCACTATCAAGCCATTCAGACCCTTTCACCTCAGCTGCTTAAAACTTCATAAGAGACTGAATGCATGCTTGTACTTTTTCAATTTAGTGAGAAATATCAAGCAGGCATTTATGATAAAAATCCATTAAATATGTCGTTTTTATGAATTAAAATGAATAATAAAAACTGGAATTACAATAACTTAATTTTTATATTTAAATATTTTTCAGTCAGTTAGCAAATTAGGTATAAAATGGCGCACTTAAAATCCGTATTTTGTCCTCGTAATTTCAACAAGGCGCCTCTATGTTTTCTGTTTTAGCGCGAATGAGTCTAGTTACTCGAATTATTATTGCCATTATTTTGGGTATTGGTGTAGCCCTTGTTTTCCCAGGCGTTGCACCTTATTTGAGCCTGCTAGGCGACTTATTTATTAAAGCGTTAAAATCTGTCGCGCCTGTACTTGTATTTGTCTTGGTTCTTGCTTCTATTGCAAATTTTAAAGTAGGTCATAGTGCGAATCTACGTCCTATCATCATCATGTATGCCGTGGGTATGCTACTGGCTGCTTTTTCAGCAGTTGCTGTCAGCATCGCTTTCCCAAGTACGTTGTTCTTAAATTTACCTGCAAATACTGACTTACAACCACCAAGTAGCTTGATTGAAATCTTTAAGAACCTGCTGCTGAGCTTTATTGCTAACCCTGTAACTGCCATTAGTGAAGCAAACTTCATTGGTATTTTGGCGTGGGCTGTAGCCTTGGGTACTGCATTCCGTCATGCCAAAGACTCAACCAAAGACTTACTCAATGATACCGCACACGCAGTAAATAGCGTGATTCGTTTGGTGATTAACTTTGCGCCTATCGGTATTTTCGGTCTAGTGGCGGTAACCTTTGCAGAAACAGGTTTAAGCACATTAGCAAGCTATGCACACTTATTGGCGATCTTACTCGGCACAATGGCTTTCGTTGCCTTAGTCATCAACCCGCTTATGGTTGCAGTGGTAACACGTAGCAATCCATATCCTTTGGTATTTCAGTGTTTACGTGAAAGTGGTATCACTGCTTTCTTCACGCGTAGTTCTGCTGCGAACATTCCTGTGAACTTAGATCTTGCAAAACGTTTGGGTGTGGCTGAATCTACAGCGAGCGTTGCCATTCCACTGGGTGCGACCATTAACATGGCCGGCGCCTCAGTGACTATTACTGTGCTTACACTGGCAGCAGTCAATACGCTAGGTCTTAATGTTGACTTTACCACCATGATGATTTTATCTGTGCTTGCAACAGTTTCAGCTTGTGGTGCTTCTGGTGTTGCAGGTGGTTCTTTGTTGTTGATCCCTGTTGCGTGTGGACTGTTTGGTATTTCATCTGATATTTCAATGCAAGTGGTTGCAATTGGTATGGTGATTAGCGTACTACAAGACTCTACTGAAACCGCATTGAACTCATCAACTGACGTATTATTTACTGCAGCAGTTGACCGCGCTTCAAAATAATATATTGTAGAATCAGTATATTATTTCTTTTTTGAAGTTATGCCATTTCAACACTTACCACTTTGGATTCAACTGGGGGCATTCTTTCTTGCAGTCAATGCAGGAATGATTAATGTCTTAGGACTGGTGACTGTTTTACACCAGTCTGTTTCCCATATGACTGGTAATGTAAGTGTTTTGGCGATGTCGCTTGTACATTGGCAACCCGAAAGCATTTTATATTTGCTATTAGTAACTGTCTGCTATGTCATCGGTTCATTTTATAGCGGTGTAATTCTGGGAAATAGTCACTTTCGATTGGGACGCCGCTATGGCGTACCACTCACGTTAGTGGCTTTTTTTATTTTCCTATGTTGGTTCTTTCTGCCTTATTTTCCGCGCTATGCTTTACTCTGGGCCTGCGTCGCAATGGGTGTGCAAAATGCCATGGTGAGCCATTATAAAGGCACTATCATCCGCACCACACATTTATCGGGTGTTCTTACCGACCTCGGCTTAGCGCTTGGTTATCGTGTGCGCGGACTCGTGGTTGAGCGTCGGCGTGTAGTTTTACATCTTTTGATTTTAAGTGGCTTTTTGATCGGCGGACTCTGTGCAAGTTGGATGTATCCCTATTTAAAACTCAATTCTTTTTTAGTTCCAACAGCATTAAGCTTGATCCTTAGTGTTGTATATTGGATCATTTACTTTCGTTATCGTCGTTTTTAAACGCAGTTGTGGAATTCGCTATGGTAAAAAATGCATTACAGGCTCAGTTACTCAAAGCCGGTTTAGTTGACAACAAAAAGGCCAAAAAACTTTCTAAACAAGCAGTGCATGAGCAAAGAACAGGTCAAAGCAGTGAAGCTGAGATCAAGGCAAAAATTGCACAAGACAAACAGCAAAAACAGGCCAAAGATCAAGCCATCGAACTTGAGAAGAAAGCGATATTGCAAGAAAAAGAGCTCAAAGCGACGATCATTCAAATGATCACGCAGCATAAAATCCGGGATACCGATGGTGACGTGGCCTATCAGTTTATTGATGATGGCAAAATCAAAAAACAATATATCAATCAACAAATTTATAATGCCTTGGTTGCTGGTAGCCTCGTGATTGCACGTGATCATGAAAGTTATGCCTTCTTACCTAAAGCTTTAGCTGATCGCATTAATGCCAAACTTGAAGGCTTTATTATCGTAAATACCTCAGAGAAAAATGAGGCAGTCACCGATGAGGAAGATCCATACGCTGCGTACGTGATCCCTGATGATCTCATGTGGTAATTTGAACCATCAGAAGCTTCCATATAGGAAGCTTCTTTTTTCCTAGTTCATTATAAAACTAATTTACCATTTCATTGGCCTGACATATCCCGCGACCATCAACAATTTATACTTCACGACATCCAAATAATGACTTAAAAGCGGAATCTAAGAGAGTAAATAAACAAGTCGTTGATAACATGTATAAACTTAGTGACACAATTTGCTTAATTCATATAGCTGATTACACTATTTGCAGTGTTTTAATCAAAAGAAGATCGCATTTTGGATAATTTTCATTTCATACAGAGTTTAAAAGACTGGTCGGATCAGTATCCTTGGATCGAAATGTTGACAGGATTCTGCATACTCATTCTAGTGGCTATACTGGCGTATATTATTGCCAAGCATGTTGTCGTTCGTGGTATTCGGCATCTCATCACTAAGCTAAAATTTGCCAATCACGACATCATGTCGCAGCATAGTGTGATTCGTCGAATTGCGAACATTGTCCCAGCAATCGTCATTATGAATGGTATCGTTACCGTTCCTCACCTATCTACGAAAATGGTCACCTTTGTCCAAATGGCGGCACAGGCCTTTATTTTCTTAACCATTGCGCTGGCGATTGGTGAATTACTGAATATCTTCAATTTGGTTTATCAACGTAATCCAAAGTCTAGAAATAAGCCCATCAAAGGCTATTTACAGCTGATCAAACTCATTATTTTCATCGTTTGTGGCCTGATGATCTTAGGGACTTTCTTGAAGAAAGATGTCTTCACCTTGCTAGCGGGCTTTGGTGCAATGGCGGCAGTGCTGATGTTGGTCTTCCAAAACACCATTTTGTCTTTGGTGGCTTCTGTTCAGATTTCATCCTATGACATGGTCCGCATTGGAGATTGGATTGAAATGCCATCCCTGAATGCAGACGGTGATGTCATTGATATGTCATTACACACCATTACGGTACAGAACTTTGATAAAACCTTTACCACAATTCCAACCAACAAATTGGTCACTGATACTTTTAAAAACTGGCGGGGTATGTCACAGGCAGGCGTACGTCGTATCAAACGCTCACTTTATATTGACCAAAGTAGCGTTCACTTTATGTCTGAAGCAGAACAAAGCAAACTTAAAGAGTTTTTATTATTAGACCAATATCTAGATCACAAGAGTACAGAGCTGATTGAGTTTAATCAGAAATTGAGCAATACATCTCCTTGTAATCAGCGACGTTTAACCAATATTGGGACCTTCCGTGCGTATGTTGAGCTGTACCTTAATCAGCATCCGAACATTTCAAAACACCAATCTTTAATCGTACGTCAGTTACAACCGACTGAAAAAGGCTTGCCACTGGAAATTTATGCATTTAGCACTCAAATTGCATGGAAAGATTATGAAGCAATTCAGTCGGATATTTTCGATCATTTAATTGCCATTCTTCCCGAATTTGGTCTCAAAGTTTACCAAGCACCATCGGGATATGACATGCAAATCGCACTATCAAACTCGTAATTTTTTTCACTTTGGTATGCTAAAACTACTGCAGTTTTGGCATATCCAAAGTCTTAAAAATGCAAAATAAGCATTTTAATATATATTCAAAACCACCTAATTAATAATAACAATTATGAAAATACATAGCATTAGACTTCTTGCGTTAGTCAAAATTTAAACAGCCCAAAGCTACATTTTATAAGGTTTTAGCCAATTCAAAAATTAGGTAAAACGATACTTTCGCAAGAGGTTTATTAGTTCTGAAGTAAATAAGTTATTTATGATGTGTATTATGTAAGTTAATTATGTGAAATATACTTCAATATCACAATACCAACCTTTTCTTTCATTAAATTAGCCACTCCACCTCTCTTTATAAGACTTTCTAAAATGAATACTTTAAATAAATCTTTATGTGCTGCCCTTTTAGCTGTCGCAGCGACATCTTCTTTTGCAGCAGAAACTCAAGCTGTAGAAACCACTCAAGCTGCTGTTGCAACTGAAAATGCAGCACCTGCTTCAGAAGCTGCTGCAGCTGATGCGGTTGCGACATCAGAAGCTCAAGCAAACTAATGCTTTAAGCATCCTGGGGGATTCATTTGGTTGAATTCCCTTTTATCACTCTTCTCTATATCAGACTTTTATATCTATTCATCTACATTTCTTGCTATCAATACTGCTACAACATCGTTTAGTCTCTCGCAATTTACACAGACCACTGAGGTCTTTTCATGCTAAAATTTTCAAATTCTGCTTATTTATAAAACAAGTCGTTACCTCATAAATGGCTTATTTTTAGAAGGTTTTATTCATGTTCAAATGGTTTGAAAAACGTGTTGATCCCTATCCAGAAGAAGGTTTAAACCAACCTTTACCGACTACGTTCTTTCCGTTTGTATGGCAAGCCGCTAAAGGTGTGCGTGGCTATTTGCTGATCTTGGTTTTATTCACGGCTGGGGCTGCCAGCTTTGAAGCTTTGTTCTACGCCAAAATTGGTGACTTAGTGAATTGGCTCAGTAAAAGCCAGCCAGAAACATTTTTAGCGGAACATGGTTCAAACTTAGTCCTTCTATTCTGTATTTTATTGGCCAATATTTTATTTGCCAGTTTACAGTCGATTATTAAACACCAAATATTATTTAGCACTTTTCCTATGCGCCTGCGCTGGCGCTTTCATAATTTGCTGTTGAAGCAAAGTCTCGACTTTTTTCACAATGATTTTGCAGGACGACTCTCCGCAAAAGTCATGCAAACTGCACTGGCAATCCGTGAGTTCTGGGTTATTTTGGGTGACATGTTGGCTTATGTGCTAATTTATTTTGTCACGGTCAATTTGGTACTTGCCGCTATTTCCCCACTCCTAATATTGCCTTTACTGGTCTGGTTGGCGTTGTTTATCTGCGCAGCATATTACTTCATCCCACGTTTGAGCAAAGTTTCAAATGAACAGGCTGATGCCAGAGCTGTGATGACTGGCCGTGTTACCGATGCCTATACCAATATTCAAACAGTGAAACTTTTTGCCCATGCAGGACGTGAAAGTTTATATGCCAAAGCCTCGATGCAAGAGTTCATGGTCACCGTCTATAAACAAATGCGTTTAGGTGCTAAATATGAAATCAGCATCCTGTTTTTAAACATAGTGCTTTACGCGGGTGTACTGGGCACTGCGGTTTGGTTATGGATGAATGGGCGAGTTGAACTTGGTGTTATTGCTGCTGCAACGGCTATGATTTTAAAACTGAGCAGTATCGCTGAATTTATCATGTGGCAAACCTCAGCACTTTTTGAAAGTGTCGGTACCATTCAAGATGGCATGAAAACTTTAGGTCGTTCGATCACGATTCAAGACAAACCTAATGCCAAAGACCTTGAGGTTAAACAAGGTGTGATTGAATTTAAAGACGTAACTTTTGCGTACAACAGTAAAAATGTCATCGACAATTTAAACCTACGCATCCGAGCTGGTGAAAAAATTGGGATCGTGGGTCGCTCTGGTGCAGGGAAATCAACACTGATTCAACTATTACTGCATTTTTATCAATTGAAACAGGGTGAAATTTTAATTGATGGACAGAATATCGAAGATGTCACCCAAGACAGCTTACGTCGTAATATTGCCTTAGTGACTCAAGACACCTCCTTGCTACACCGCAGTGTTGCAGAAAATATTAAATATGGCCGTCCAAATGCCAGTGATGAAGAAATGTATGCTGCAGTACGTAAAGCCAAAGCCGAAGAGTTTATTCCTCAGCTGACTGACTTACGTGGTAAATCAGGTTATGAAGCCTATGTTGGTGAGCGTGGAGTGAAACTTTCAGGTGGCCAACGCCAGCGTATCGCGATTGCTCGTGTGTTCTTGAAAGATGCACCAATCTTAATTTTAGATGAAGCCACCAGTGCCCTAGACTCAGAAGTTGAAGCTGCAATTCAATCTAGTCTTGATGACTTAATGCAAGATAAAACGGTGATTGCGATTGCACACCGTCTTTCAACCATTGCTCAAATGGATCGTTTGATCGTGCTTGATGAAGGTCGTATTGCAGAACAAGGGACACATGAAGAACTGATTCAGAAAAATGGTATCTATGCGCACCTTTGGCAGCGTCAAACAGGTGGATTTTTAACGGAACAACATCCGATTAAAAAGAAAGAAGCCTAATTTTACTTTCCATCCTCAGCACGCTTAGATCATCATCTCAATGATTTAACCGTGCTGATTTTGAAAAGATTTTACTTAACTTTTAGCATCATTTGCTGAGCCTTTATTTTTATCGAGAGTCTTATATTTTTGCTCAGAAATTTATGATATTTATAATATCGTTCCACTAAATCAGAAATGAAAAGGATACTGAATTGATATAGGCTCGGAGTATATTGTCCAACAATATGCTCCATGAATTTGAAATATTCATGCCAATATAACTTCAGTCAGAAAAGAAAGAAAAATGCAATGGATCGCGCATGAAAACAGTTTCACTTCGCCAAGATCAAGGAATTCCTGGTGTTTATGGCTTATTGTTGTTAGATGTTGTGTCTCGTTGGGGCTATAACGCAGAGACCCTATTTTCCCCTTTTCAACTCACGAGCGAACAACTCGCAGAGCCTGACTTTCGCATACCTGTTCATACTGCCAATGAACTTGTGAAGTTGGCCAGCCGTCTCACTGGTGAGCCCACGCTTGGCTACCATCTAGGCACGCAAATGCGTATTTCAATTCATGGCTTCATTGGCTATGCCATTATGACAACTCATGATATTGGCGAAGCTTTGGTACTTGCTAACCGTTTTATTCAACTGCGCATGCCTTTTTTGCAGCTTTTCTTTTCCACCTTTGGCGAAAAAGCGACTTTACAATTACGCTGTGATGTCGATATAGAACCGTTGCGTACCGATATTGCGATCAGTATTATTTTTGGCATTGTTTCTATGAGTAAGGCGCTCACTGGCATTGAAAATCTGGCTGGGGAAATTGATTTCGATTTTCCAGAACCTGAAGGCTTTGATCGCTATCGTGCAAAGCTGCCTAATCATAGTGTTCGCTTTGATCAACCACATTTACTTTTGAGTTTTGATAAGCATTATCTCGGCTTTAAAATGGTCAATGCTGACCCACTTGCAAGCCAAATAGCCATTAATCAATGTGAAGCTGAGCTCTCAGCCATGGGCGAACGCCGAAGATTATCGATGCGTGTACGTGACATTTTGACGCGCTCAGAACAACACTATTTAAGCATCGAGCATGTGGCTGACCTCTTACACATGTCTGATCGAACACTGAAGCGCCAATTGGCTGCTGAAAGCACGTCTTTTTCAACCATTGTGGATGAAGTGCGTTACCGTCATGCCACGTCACTTTTGTCACGTACAGACTATAGCTTAGAGCAAATCGCGGATGAACTGGGATATAGTGATGTGGCAAATTTCAGCCGAGCATTTAAGCGTTGGAGTGGACGCAGCCCGAGTAATTGGCGTAAAGATCCGTATTTATAGATCTTTTGTTTTGATAAAAAATCATGTATAAATCATGCGAAAAATTATTTTTGTATTTTAAGGAGTTATTCATGAATCATCCTTCAGAATTGAAGTATGCGAGTACACATGAATGGGTGCGTATTGAAGGTGATCTTGTTGTAACTGGTATTTCAGACCATGCACAGGATGCTTTAGGCGATTTAGTCTATGTTGAAACACCAGAAATTGGTCAACAAATCACTGCGGGCGAACAAGCGGGTGTGGTTGAATCTGTAAAAACAGCTTCTGATATTCATGCACCAGTTTCTGGCACCGTGGTAGAAATCAATGCCAATCTGGAAGATGATCCTGACTTCGTCAATGATGACCCCTACGGCAAAGGTTGGATTTATAAAATCAAACCAGACAATATCGCAGATGTAGAACAACTCCTTTCAAGCACAGCCTATGAAGCGGGTCTATAAGCCTAGTATTCATATTTACGGCTCAAAAAATCAGTCTACGGACTGGTTTTTTACATCTATCCTCTTATTTTGATAAATTAAATCAATATTTATAAATTTATCTCGCTTAAACACCAGTATTTATTACTATAATTATACTTTTCACGTGCATTATCTTATAATTTGATTGTTCTAATTTCACAGCCGTGACCTAGCTTCTGCATAAAATAATAACAACAGTTTACGTCCTGTAGCCTCATCTTCGAGCCAAGGGTTCTGCATGTCTGCTCTCAATACATCATCACTATGGAATAAGTCTTTTATTCTTTGCTTAGCGAACAATCTGTTTTTGTTCATCTTTTACTTTGCACAGACCTCAATCCTCCCAATCTATATTTTGAATGATTTGGGTGGAAGCCTTGCACAAGCAGGCTTAGCCATGACTTTGTTCATGGCATCGTCTATCGCAGTTCGTCCTTTTAGCGGACTCATTATTGAAAAATTTGGCAATAAGAAAACGCTTTTTATCGCGGAAGCCCTATTTTGTTTGTTTTCCTTGGCCTATTTATTTGCTGATAATTTACAACTGTTGTTACTGATTCGTTTTCTACATGGCATTTGGTTCAGTATAGTCACTACAGTTGCCGTACCTATCGTCAATGAGTTTATTCCAGAAAAACGTAAAGGCGAAGGCATGGGCTATTTTGTCATGTCGATTAATCTGGGGATTGTACTTGGGCCATTCCTCGGTTTAACCCTGATCCAGTCTGTATCCTATCCAATGGTCGCAGGGATTTTAGCGTTTAGTGTCTGTCTCGGTTTCTTGTTTTGCTTCTTTATCCCAATTCAGCAGACCACTCAAAAATTGACACCCGCCGTGAAGCGCAAGCTCAGTATCCATGACTTTGTTGAAACTAAAGCCTTGAATATTTCAATTATGGGCATGATCGTTTCTTTTTCCTATGCCAGTATCATGTCGTTCATTTCAACTTATGCAGAGTCTAAACATCTACTGAACTACGCGAGCTTGTTTTTTATTGTCTTTGCGATTTCCATGATGAGTCTACGCCCAATTACAGGCAAAATTTATGACCGTCGCGGAGCGAGCTATGTGATTTACCCAGCGATTATATTATTTAGCTTGGGGCTTATGATTCTCAGTCAGATTCAATCTCTGACGGGTTTATTGGTTGCGGCAGTATGCGTTGGCATGGGCTTTGGTTCTGCACAGCCTTGTCTACAAACTTTAGCTATTCAAGGTGCGGAAAAGCATCGGATTGGCCATGCGACCTCCACGTTCTTTACCATGTATGACTTAGGTATTGCTCTTGGCTCTGTATTGTTGGGTCTACTCATTTCTAAGCAAGGTTATAGCTTCACCTATTTATTCTGTGCACTGACTACCATTTTAAGTTTATTGTTCTATGCCGTTATCGCAAATAGAAAGAAAATCGCTTAAAACATCAGTCCGTATGCGCATAGCAATGAACATACGGACTCAGAAAATTAGGCATCGGCCTTCTCTTCTTCAGCGTCTTTGGCTTTTTCAGCAACCGCTTGATCAAAAGACAAAGCACTATTTGAGTTTAACTGCGGGTTGGCACGACTACTCTTTAATTTAATCTGTAGACGTAATTCATTGACCGAGTCTGCATTTCGTAGCGCCTCTTCATAAGCGATTGCACCTTGATTGTATAAATCAAACAAAGCCTGATCAAAAGTTTGCATGCCTAACTCTCGCGACTTCGACATCACTTCTTTGAGTTCGTGGAAATTCCCTTTAAGTATCAAGTCTGACATCAACGGCGTATTGAGCATGATTTCCACTGCTACTCGGCGGCCACAGCCATCTTCAGTTCGTACCAAGCGCTGTGAAATAATCGCCTTCATATTAGAAGATAAGTCCATCAAAAGTTGATTACGACGTTCGTCTGGGAAAAAGTTAATAATACGATCTAAAGCCTGATTTGCATTATTGGCATGCAATGTTCCTAGGCATAAGTGACCTGTTTCTGCAAAAGCTATGGCATGCTCCATAGTCTCCGTGTCACGAATCTCACCAATTAAAATGACATCGGGTGCTTGGCGCAAATTATTTTTCAAAGCATTATGCCAAGAATGACAGTCCACACCCACTTCCCGATGAGTAATCATCGATTTCTTATGTTTATGTACATACTCCACAGGGTCTTCAACCGTAATAATGTGCCCTGCCGAGTTTTCATTTCGATGATCAATCATGGCTGCCAAAGACGTCGATTTACCCGACCCTGTACCCCCAACTACCAATACTAAACCACGTTTTTCCATAATCACGTCTTTTAAAGACGTTGGAAGTTGTAACTTAGTAAAGTTAGGAATTTCCGCTGTAATCGTACGAATCACCATCCCCACATGCAGTTGCTGCTGAAAAACATTGACACGAAAACGCGAAACATTGGGAACGCTAATTGCAAAATTACACTCAAGCTCGGTTTCGAACTCCAATCGTTGCTTTTCGTTCATTAAACTATAAGCAAAGAGTTTGGTCTGATCAGATGGCAAATTTTGTTGACCCAATGGCTTCATAAGGCCCTGATGCTTAATACTTGGCGGAAAGTCTGCAGATATAAATAAGTCTGAACCACCATACTCAACCACTTTGCTGAGCATGTGAAACATCATCCGACGGGCTTCTTCTAAAAGTTCTGCAGAATACATAGTGTTCTCTAAAAACTAGTGCAAATAGCTGACTTTAAAAAGCATTTCTTTTATTCAAAATACAATTTTTTATCGTGTTCTTTCAGGCTTCTGATTTTGCATAAGTTTCTGCTCTAGCTCAACCTAATTTATCGTTTGATAAATAACTTTTAGCTTATTTTTCAATTTATTATCTTCATTTATTGAACTACATCACAAAAAAAGACCTTTCAATAAAAGGTCTTTTTGGCTGCGTTGATTAAGCACTACGCTGAACAGCGTGGCTGCGTAATGTGTCGGCAACCTCTAAAAGGACTTGCTCGGTTTTTTCCCAGCCTAAACAGCCATCGGTAACAGACTGACCATAGACCATGTCATCTGAAATTTTCTGATTACCATCAGCCAAGTGACTTTCAAGCATGACACCACACACATTGCTTTGCGTGCGTTCTGCAACAATGCTACGCAATACATTAGGTTGATTGAGTGGATTTTTACTACTGTTACCATGACTACAGTCAATCACCAAAGCAGGTAATTTACCTTTGACTTTATCTTGCATATGACGAATATCGGCTAAAGCATAGTTAGGCCCCGAGTTTGCACCACGTAAAATCAAGTGTGGCTTCGGATTTCCTTGGGACTGAAGCATACATGCCATGCCTTGCTGCCCAATTCCCATGAACTGGTGAGGGTTTGATGCAGACTGAATCGCATCCAGTGCAATTTGAATTGAACCATCTGTGCCATTTTTGAAACCAATGCTGAACGGCATATGACTCGAAATTTCACGGTGAATCTGCGACTCGCTAGTACGCGCACCAATGGCTCCCCACGCCAACAAATCATCGAAATAAGCAGTCGCCATCGGGCTTAAAATTTCTGTAGCAATCGGCAAACCCATTTCAATAATCGCTAAATACAATGCTCGAGACTGCTCTAATCCCAACTGCATATTGGAAGATCCATCAAGTAAAGGATCGTATAAAAAACCTTTCCAGCCCACCGTAGTCCGTGGTTTTTCAATATAAGCACGCATCACGAAGAAAATCTGATCTGAAACTTTGGTTTGTAATTGTTTTAACTTTTCAGCGTATTCTAAAACCGCAATAGGGTCGTGAATGGAACACGGGCCAGTAATGACCATTAAACGATGATCTTTGCCTTCTAATATATTTTGAATGGTTTGACGCTGTTCAGCAATTTGTAGTTTTAATGGCGTTGAAAGTGGCAACTGCGCTTTGAGTTGCTGCGGCAAACTTAAAAGTGTTTCTTGAACTGTCGTTTGAGTACTTTGTAGTGCAGTATTTAGAGCATTCATTGGTTTGTATCCTTTGGACTGTGGTCTTCAGTCCGATCTTTTATTTGAGCGTTATGGGTCTAATGGATTGCTGGGCTAAAGTCATAAATTGACTAAAGTAAAACCAATAAAAGTTGCTAAAGTATGAATAATTAGTTGTTTTCATGAAGTACTCCAAAATTTATTAAAACAGCAGATATAAAAAAACCTGATCAGGGTTGCCGATCAGGTATTAACTAGGTGGGCAACCTTTTGATGCCCGAACGCGTTCAGGCAATTATCTAAATTGCCAAAAGTAATAATTTGCGTTAGAGGTTACAGGTTGCTTTAACATTTTTATATCTTCAAAAATATGTTATCTGAAATTTAAAATACGCTGATTTTTTGGCTTTGACAACACTTTTTTATGCAAAAAGTCAGTTCTATCCCGTTTAAGCCACTGCCTTCGCCTTTAATTCAATGGCATAATCATGTTTGAGTTCATGAGAACAGTCGCTATGAAGCCTAGTGTAGTTTTAGCAACTGCATTTCTGCCTGCTGAGCACAAACAGGCGGACTAAACAGATAACCTTGCCCAATATGACAGCCCATATCTCTTAAAAGCTGCAATTGCGTTTCAGTTTCAATCCCTTCAGCTACGATATCCATTGATAAAATCGGGCCAAGTTTGGCTAACCCTTCGACAATGGCATAAATCGATTTATCATCACTTAAACGCTGTACAAAAGAGCAGTCAACTTTAATAATATCAACGGGATAGTCACGTAAATGAGTAAGAGAGGAATGCCCTGTACCAAAATCATCCAGTGCTATTCGCACACCATTTGCTTTGAGTTTTTTTAAGGCTCGAACCACGTATTCATAGCCGCGTTCAGCCAAATGATATTCAGTAACCTCAATTTCAACAAATTTCGAGGGGATGCGGTAGGCTTTGAGACGTTTTAAAAAGATCTCTGCAAAATTATCACGCATAAACTCAACAGGTGCTGCATTAATTGAAATAGGTACAACTTGTAAGCCTTTTGCCCGCCATTCAGTAATTTTTTTAAAAACCTGATGCTGCATAATCTCACCAATACGGCTGGATAACTCATAATCATTAAAGGCTGCTGCAATTCGTGCAGGACTTTGAATGTTATTCTGATCATCACGCCAACGTAAGAGCGCTTCATAACCGATAATTCTTTCTGAATCTAAACACACTTTCGGTTGAAAGAAAGCCTCGATGGCAACATTACGAATAATTTGATGCGCACAATTAAGTTGTTCAGATTGCTCCCGTACCGCATTAAACATATCCTGATCAAACATGCGCATACCACCGCGGCCCTGTGCTTTAACATCATTCAGTGCTGTATCGGCACACTTGAGTAGCTCACTGAGGTCATTGGCATCATCTGGATAGAGGCCACATCCAATACTCATGCCACCATTGATGTAGTTCCCCGAAAATGTGATGGGAATCTCGAGTTGTTGCAAAATCTGCTGGGCAATTTGATTGAGCTCACCTATATCCTGCACATTCGGAATAATCACACCAAACTCATCCCCACCAAGACGTGCCAAGAAAGCACGCCCTTCTAAAATTTGTTTTAAACGTTTCGATAAAATTCTTAAAAGGTGGTCACCTGCGGCATAACCGAGTGTGTCATTAATGGTTTTAAAGTGATCTAAATCCATCAACATGACGGCTAACTTTTGTTTTTATCACGTGCACTACTATACAGTTTTCTGATTTTTTCTTTAAACGCACGTCGGTTATTTAAACCGGTTAACTCATCACGTTCACTGCCTTGTTTTAATTTTTGTTCGGTGAGATATTGCAGCGTGATATCACGTGAAACACATAAAATACTCTGGGTCTCTCCGTCAACATCAAGTACAGGTGTCAGAACATTTTCCCAATAATAAACTTTTCCGACCGATAAACTCATGCCATTAAAACGGGAAATTTGGCCTTGGCCTGCATCATATAATGCTTTTTTGGCTTTTTTACGCACCGCAGGAGGCAAAAGTTCGACCCAAGACATACCAAAGTCCTTAACATCTGCACTTCCCAATAACATGACACATGCCGACTTATTCATATGTGTGACCGTGCCATCTGGCTCAACCACAATAATGCAGTCTACGCTGGCATTTAACATATCCGAATGCGCACGTAACAGCGCCAAAGACTCGATATAAATTTTCATGCCCTGATGAATATCAGTGCAACTCAGCTGAAATCCAGCGGTAGAGCGATCCATTTCACCTTGGACTAAGAATCAATGATACTGGCCCTGATGATTACGAATACGGCAGGTTTTTTCAAATGTGAGCTCGGCAATTATCGGTTGATGCAAAAATTCATCTAATGCTGGCGCATCTTCTAGATGAATATATTCGACCAAATTGAAGCTATCTGCGGATAAATCCATTCCTCCCACATACTGACGTAAGGGTAAATTTATATATTTGCAGAGGTCATTATGAATCCAAAAAAGCTGAGGAATAATATCAATCAGATGGTGGTCTTTTTTTGAAGTAGAACTCTTTCCTGCCTGTTGATCATAAGCAATATTTTTAGATTTATTCTTAGGCTGTGAATGGGTTCGAGACATAATAATTATCTGCAACTTAAACTTGCTAGTTTAGTCCATAACCAGACATATTGTTTAAAAAAGAAATCAAGCAAAGTCATGAAAAACAATGAAAAAACAAAAAAGTAAATATAAGTATAAGTATAATGACGCTGCGTGATTACCATCACAATATGCATCATATACAACTTATATAAGCGTATACCAATGAAAAATTGCAACTATTACACAAATTAGACAAATAACTGAGAGCCGTTTTCAATAGCAAATGAGCATGTATTTGAGCGACATAGCAAAGCTAAACAACTTTCACTGAAAAACCAATATTAACAATAATTTATTTTAAGTAAATGCCGACTATTCACATAATGATTAAATTTAATCCGACTTACACAAAGACATCATATAGAGGGATTTTACGCCCTACTTTTGTGCAAAAAAAGCAGAAAACTAATGGGTCAATATTATCCAATAAAGTTTCTGCTCTGGTACATGCTTGTGAGCTATGATTTAAAGATTTTTTTCTTCAATAAACTCAGATTGTGTTTCAGAAAAGACTGTGTAGGGTCACTTTTTTCATAACACTCATTTGGCAGTGAGTATTTAGCCAATTTCACCCAAACAGATGAAAACTGTTTGATAAAACTCGCTTCATTGTAATGAATTCCATACTCTGCGCACAGTGCTTTAATTTTGGGCGCGACTTGTGCGTAGCGATTGGCTGGCATGTCAGGGAAAAGATGATGTTCGATTTGATGACTCAAGTTCCCGCTTAAAATATGCAAGCCCTGTGTCCCACTAAAATTACTTGAGCCTCGAATTTGGCGCAGATACCACTCAGCCCGTGTTTCATTGTCGATATTGTCCATTTCAAAGTTTTCAGCGTCTTCGGTAAAGTGACCATTAAAAATCACCGCGGATGCCCATAAACTACGAATAACATTGGCTACTGCATTTCCTGCAAAGACTGGTAGTGCATTTGGCCCAGCAATGATGGGAAAAAATATATAGTCCTTAATCACTTGGCGTTTCATTTTCTGCCTAAAATCATATGACTCTACCCAGACTTCGCGCCAAGTTTTTGTTTTATAGGCCACCACATCTTCTATATGAAGATTTTGTATACCAACATACCACTCAAAAAACACCATTAACTGTGCAGCTAAAGGTAGATTCAGTAAAAAGCGAGGTTCCCAGACCTGTGCATCGCTCACACGGACTAAGCCATAGCCGACATCATGGTCCATACCAACAATATTGGTGTAGGTATGGTGGATATAATTATGCGTATGTTTCCAGTCGGGGCCTGTGGCCATAGTGTCCCAGTCATAATTTGTCCCATTGAGACTCGGGTCATTTAACCAATCAAACTGACCATGCATGACATTATGCCCAAGCTCCATATTTTCTATGATTTTAGATACACCCAATAAACCTGTGCCCAAAATCCATACTGGAGGCAGCCATCCTGCAAACATGAGTATTGCACGTGCGCTTATTTCACTATAGCGCACAAAATTTCGAATTTTGTAAATATATTGAGCATCTTTTTCATTGAGACTTTCCATCACTTCACGACGGATTGCTTCAACTTTCGCACCAAACTCTTCGATTTGTGCAGGACTTAAATATTTGGATTTACTGCTTTCACTAAAATAAACGGGAAGATTCATATCTATGCCTTCTTATAGGTTGATCACAACAGGACTAACCGCCTGTGAAATGCATAATTTAATTTGTGTGTTATTGTTTTGATCAAGCTCGCCTGTGAGCAGATTCCGCACCACACCCTGAACTTTTGTACATGAACAAGTATTACAAATGCCCATACGACAGCCATGTGCGGGACGTAAACCCGCTTGTTCTGCACTGTCTAATAAATTGCTTTGGGCTTGAAACTGTTGCTGCGAACGTTGAAACGTGACCACTTGAGCACTTTGGGTGTGGTCGACAACAATTTGAAAGTATTCGGTATGCAGATGGTCCACTAAGTCTAAAGCTTGATAGATTTCTGTCAGGCTTTGCATCATATTGGCAGCACCGCAGGCATAGCATTCACGTTGTTCAAAACCTTCAATCTTTTGGCTAAGCAAGTCTTGGCTCAGATGTTGTTTATGGGTCCGTGTATTGACATGATGATATTTAAACTGCGGATAATGTTCAGTAAGTTGTTGCAGTTCTGCATGAAAGCTATCATCCCGCGTAAAGTAAATGAGATCAATATTGGAAACTGTTTGTGGGCGTTTTAATGCTGCATTGATCAATGCGTAAATTGCAGTAATACCACTTCCCGAGGCAATCATCAGTGCAGAGTGAGGCTGACTTTTTAAAACAAATTCGCCCTGCGGTTTGGAAATTTCAACTACACTTTTTACAGGCTGTTGAGTAAGTGCATTTGAGACTTTGCCCTGTTGTTTAACAGCAATCACAAGATTGCCATTTTCTATAATCTCGACAATTGAATAGCTGCGCTGCCAACGTACACCAGCAATGAGTACTGTCACTAAGATACTTTGCCCAGCTTGATAGTCGGTTGCTTTAAAATGATGATTTGGCTGTAACTGCATGTACACAAAGTCATCTGACAAGTGATGCTTTGCAACAATCCGCGCTTTGGCTTTTTTCCATGCCCATAGCGGATTTACTTTTTCAGCCAGAAAATCGATGAAATCTTCACGTACCCATTCAGGACGGTATTCAACATGCTTTCCCATAGTCACCCTCTGCTTTAGTTTATTTTTATACAAGTGTGCATTATTGAGACATCAAGATAAGGTGAGAACCTATTTTCGACTATGTCATAAAAGGACAAAATCTAACGAATTGACATTTTTTATCATTTTTGTCTAACAATATGAGCAGTTCTGCCAATTTACTTTTCTTCAAGCAAAAAACAAAAAACCAAGCCGCAGCTTGGTTTTTAAACACATTACAGCGAATTAGTCTTCAAAATGAATCACCGTACGGATTGATTTTCCATCATGCATTAAGTCAAAGGCTTCATTGATTTTGTCGAGACCCATGGTATGCGTAACAAATGGAGCTAAACGAATGTCGCCAGTCCTGGCTTCTTCAACCATACCTGGCAGTTGTGAACGACCTTTTACACCACCAAAAGCTGTCCCTTTCCAGGTACGGCCAGTGACCAGTTGGAATGGACGTGTTGAAATCTCTTGGTCTGCACCTGCCACACCAATAATCACCGACTGTCCCCAACCACGGTGTGCACATTCAAGTGCTGAGCGCATGACATTAGTATTACCAATACATTCAAATGAGTGATCAACCCCCCAACCCGTCATTTCAACAATGACTTCTTGTACAGGTCGCTCATGATCTTTTGGGTTTACAAAATCAGTTGCTCCGAATTCTGCTGCTAATTTATATTTGTCAGGGTTCGTATCAACCGCAATAATACGGCTGGCTTTGGCTTTTTTTGCACCTTGTACAACTGCTAGACCAATACCACCTAAACCAAAGACTGCAACGGTATCACCCTCTTGTACTTTGGCTGTATTTTTGACTGCACCTAAACCAGTGGTCACACCGCAACCCAATAGACAGACATGTTCAGGGTTAGCATCTGGATTGATTTTAGCCAAAGATACTTCTGCGACAACGGTATATTCAGAAAAGGTTGAACAGCCCATATAGTGATAAATCGGTTGCCCATTATAAGAAAAACGCGTTGTACCATCTGGCATCAAACCTTTGCCCTGCGTCGCACGGACTGCAACACATAGATTGGTCTTGCCTGACTGACAGAATAAGCACTCGCCACACTCAGCCGTATACAGTGGAATAACATGATCACCCGGCTGAACGCTGGTTACACCTTCACCGACCTGAACTACGATACCCGCACCTTCATGGCCTAAAACTGCTGGAAAAACACCTTCAGGATCATCACCAGATAAAGTAAATGCGTCGGTATGGCATACACCTGTATGGGTAATCTTGACTAAAACTTCACCTTTTTGCGGTGGAGCAACATCAATTTCTACAATTTCCAGAGGTTGTCCAGGTCCAAAGGCAACAGCTGCACGTGATTTCATTTTCGCTATCCTTAACAGGTCTTTAACAGATGCGCTACAGTAACCGCTTTTTATTCTCTGTTTAAACCTATAACATGTGAAATGTATAACGTATAAAAATTAGGTATTTAAAAGAAATATGGCGATACCGACTCATTGTCGACCGCTGATTTTGCTGAGCACCGTTTTAACACTCGCGGGATGCCAGCTCGCCCCCAATCAGGCTAAGCCTTCAGCCCCTGTAGAGGTATATGCAGAGCATTGGCTCAATGGTCAAGATGCATCCGCACAGCAAAAACAGGGACTTACGGCTTATTTGGCGTTGGATGAGGCATTTATGAGCATTGCCTCACGCTTACACTTGATACGAGAAGCCAAGCACAGTCTAGATGTCCAATACTATATCTGGGGAGATAACTTTATAGGCCATATGATGTTGCACGAACTGCTAAATGCTGCGGATCGTGGGGTGAAAGTACGTTTATTAATTGATGACCAAAACGGCACAGCACTTGATGAAACCTTCAAAAAGTTGGCCGCTCATCCCAACTTTGAAATCAAATTATTTAACCCTTACAAATACCGCCATTTACGTGTGATTGATTATGCTTTCCGCTTCAATCACATTAACCATCGTATGCATAACAAGCTGATCATTGCTGATGGGGCAATTGCGGTAACTGGTGGTCGTAACATCAGCAGTGAATACTTTGATGCCAGTGAAAAGTTCCAATTTACAGATTTGGACATTTTGTTTTATGGGCAAGCTGTAGAACATGCTAACAGTGTATTTCTAAATTTCTGGAATGATGATCTCAGTTATACCATTCCCCAATTAGTGGGTCGTGGAACAAAAGAAGAACTGGCTCAATTAAAACAGCACTATGAAGCGGATGCCTTAGATAAAAATGTGATTGAACAGAAAATTGATTTGGCTCGGATACAAGTCGATTCAGAGCTGACTAAACATCCTGTTAACTGGGCAAAGGCTCATTTCATTGCCGATTCTCCCAATAAAATTCGTGGTGAAGCAAAGCCTGATGAAATCATTGTCAAACAAATGTTCGATTTGATGGGTAAGCCTGAAAAGCATATGGAGTTGGTCTCCGCATATTTTGTTCCAACCACAGCAGGTGCCGACTATCTCTCCAATTTGGCAAAAAATGGAACTCGAGTTCGGGTCTTAACCAATTCGTTATTGGCTAATGATGTTGCCATTGTGCATGCATTTTATAAAAAATATCGCCGTGGCTTGCTCGAAAATGGCGTCAAATTATATGAATTTAAACCCTATATCGAACGAGAAAAATACACATGGTATGAAGTGGCAACTGGTCATGTGATTCCAGCTAAAGGTCGAAGTTCCTCACGGCTCCATGCCAAATTTTTTGATATAGATGGAAAAGTCTTTGTCGGTTCGTTTAACTTTGACCCGCGCTCAGCCCATTTAAATACAGAAGTGGGCTTAGTGGTAGAGTCAGATCAATTGCAAAATGCAATCTCACATAAGTTAGATGAATTTCTCCCGCATATTGCTTATGAGTTAAAACTCAACTCTCAAGGCGATATCATTTGGCTTGAACATCAAAAAAATGGAACTGTCATTGAACATCAAAAAGAACCCGAAACCACAAAATTTCAGCGTTTTATGATGAAAGCCGTGTCATACCTACCCATTGAATGGATGATGTAATTACAAGTGAATGACGTTATCCATATTCTCTAATATACGATAGCTTTCTGTTTAGGCTGAGTGCTTTGTTTTTTAGGCTCAGCTTAAAAATACTTTCTATATTGCTATTTTAAATAAACAACTTTGAATATAAGACTCGTACAGAATAATTGGATCTGATACCTAAATTCATTCAAGGGCTTGAAAGGTTTTACTCAGTACACACTTTGATTTAACATGCAGCCCATCTTTTTTATCTCCCCTTTACAAAGTTTAGTAATGCAATTTTTTGATTTAAGTCGTCAGTTTAATCTCAGTAATATTTTAACCCCTTACAAAACACTAGAAGATCTTGCTCGACAAGAATGGTTTCTAAGTAAAGTGCGTGTTGAGCATGACTGCTTGAGTGACAATGACATGGTTGAAGGGCAAGTCGTTTTAAAATCCAATCAAAATATCCAAATTGAACTGGAGTGGCTAATCCAAGATACAGGCCATGAACTTTTGGTTCAGTTTAAAGGGATCGAAACAGCTGCAAGCGAAGAGACTTTTGTTTTGGTGAAAGGTGCACAATTGATCGATGAATCGCAACAGCCACTTTCGGCAGGTGCACTCAGCCTATGGATTGATGGAACATTATTTCCTATGCTGCCACAACTATGTAAACAGATTAAAGCGCGGCTTAATCTCTGGGACTATGTTGAGTACGAAGACTAAAGCAGACCAACCATCTACGAATGGCTGGAATATTCAGTCATGTGGATAATCCAAATAGTTACCTAAAGTAAGCCTATTTCAGAAAATAAGTTGTAATAAGCCTCGGCTTTTTTCTCTAAAGCCAAAGGATAGGCACGAGAAGAAGATGGCATCCGATAAAGCCTCAGGTCTCGCCCAGCAAAATGTGTCTCGGACTTCATGCCAATTTGTGGTTTTAACGTACCTGTGGACATAGACAGCATGAGCGTATCAGTAGCTTTATCGCCAGTGGTCATCACACTATGACATTTGGGCATTTTTTCAAGTAAATGTTGCACATTGGTTGGGGTAATAATGTGCAAAAACTTATCCGAAGCATTGCCTTTTTGGCGAATCACTTCATAGGCCGTATCAAAAATCGCAATGCCCCGTTCATTTAAAAATGTACGGATCTGTTGTTCTTTAAATGTCTTCTGCTCGATATTGAGAAAATAATTTTTATCTTGGAAAAAACACAGGCCAAATATTTTCCACATATCATTTTGAAAATTTGGATAGTAAAAGTCCATTTTCCAGCGGGTCTTGGGCGGCGGAAAGCTGCCCAGCATCAATAATTTGGCATTAGCTGGGAGGAACGGTTTAAGTGGATGTTTTTCGATTTCAACTGAATGTGTCATAAGCTATAAAAAATTTGTCTTTATTGCATTTTAAAAAGATTGGCGTATTTTTTCAGCCACTTGTTTACCCCAAAATTGATAAATTTCTTTGCTAGGGTGGAAACCGTCTTCGGCCATAACGAAGTTTAAAGCCAAAAACTTCTTGAGATCGTACTCTATCCACTCCATCTGATTTTGCTGTGCGACAAATTGGCCTAATTTTAAGTTCATCGCTTTGGCATATTGACCGAACAACCATGCAAGTGGGTTTGGAAGTGCAGGAAACTGATCCATCGGTGGTACACCTGATGCAAGTGTTAGTTGTGGACTAAACTTATGTTTGAGTATGTCATAAAGCTGCTTCTGTTTTGCGATCCAAGCCTGCGGCGAAGTGAATTTTGTAATGTCATTTACGCCCACAGAAGTAATGATGACATCAAAATGCTGTGTCTCAAGCGTTTGGATGGACTGAATGACCTGATCTGTGGTGAATCCCGTCATTGCGTGTAAATAAAATTGAATACTAAACTCAGATGACAGTTCTTTTAAAATTGCTCCCAATAACGCATCATCCTGAACATTTACACCGACACCTGCCGCTGCTGAATCCCCCAAAATGAGCAAAGCAAGCGACTTACCCACGCCCTTTTGTCCAATGCGCTCTCCTTCGGGTTCAGCCAATCTTGGTGTATTTTTTTTGACAGCATAGCCCTGAAAAAGAATGACTGGAATCAAAGCCAAAGTATAAATTTTTAATCGCATATTCAGTGACTGGGTCTAAGCTAGCTGAGAGATGAAAATAGTATACGTTGAATTGCGTCTATACACTGACTTAAATAGTCTTCAGAAATATTGCTTCAAAGTTAATGATAAAAAATACATATAATCATAAAGTTACAAGAGTTAATGTTATTCTAACAATTTGAATCTTTATCTTCGGCTATTTTTCCAAGTGACAAATATAATCTACGACTTCACTTGCCATCATACTAAAGCGGCTGTTGGCAGGAACATCAAAACTTTCACCTGCATGATACAGCCTCATTTCAGTCTGTAGCCCAATTTTAACTTGGCATTGACCTGAAACAATTTCAATATGCTCCGCGACATGCGTTTCAAAAGTCAGTGGTTGATCTGTAGGCAAAATAACGCCAAGGGTCTTTTGTGAACCATCTTCACATTGAATAACATGGCTAATTGAGCGCCCACCAAAATGGACATTGGGCTTTTTTCTAACTGAAACAAAGTCGAATTGTGTGGACATCTTAATCACCTTTTTCTTCAATGCTACCTCGGGTTTATGACCAACTCATGAATGCACTCAAATGATCATCTGTAAACAGCAACGTATGTTTAGAAGGCACTCACATAGTTAAAAATAAAAAGGCTGATTGATAGCCTTTTTATTTCAATCATTAGCCCAGTTTATTGACCAATTTCAGCGGTAAAATTTTCATTGCTAAACCTAGTGGTAACCACGGCCATTTAGGGACATAGGCTTTTACAGGGGCTTTTTCAATTTCTGCTGCCAACAGTCGTGAACCTGTTTTTTCATCCACTTCAAAAGGTAGTGGTTTTGCACCCTCATTGATTTCTGTACGAATATAGCCAGGGAAAATCGTGGTGACTTTGATTGGGGTATTGAGAAGTTCTGCACGAATACCTTCGGCCAAATGTGCAACACCCGCTTTACTTGCACCGTACGCTGTCAAATGTTTTGGCATACCGCGGACTGCACTCATAGACGAGATAACAACCAAATGCCCTGCATTTTGCTCACGGAAAATTTCAACTGCAGCTTCACACTGCGCTAGAGCTGAAATAAAGTTGGTTTCAACCGTGGCTTTATTAATCGCAAAACTGCCTTTACCAATTCGACGCCCATCTCCAATTCCAGCATTCACAATTACGCGGTCTAAATGACCAAACTCTTGTTTAAATGCACGAAAAACTTCAAACACTTGATCGTAATTGGTCACATCTAAAACTTTAGGAATGACTTTTATCCCGTACTTGCTCTCAAGTTCCTCTTTTAGGCTTTCAAGGCGATCTAAGCGTCGTGCACAAATTGCCAAGTTATAGCCTTTTTGTGCAAATTCACGTGCCATACCTGCACCAATGCCAGAACTTGCCCCTGTAATTAAAATTGTTTTAGCCATGTCTTAATCCTGTCCTTAGATCCATGTCAGTAAGTTTGAGTTTTCGGCTTTAATAAAATGATGTTCATTGAGACTTAAAAGCTGAGGTTCATTCCCCACCAGTCGCAATGTGGTCATGCTGCTGTTGGCAATAGCCCAATTTAGCGCAAAGGTTTTATTTGGACTTAAACCTAAGAGCTTACCTGCAACCACTGAAATTACACCGCCTGAAGTAAATACCACAGCATAGCGCGGTTTGCTTTGAGCCAGTTCATCACACAAATCTTGTAAAGCACTTTCAATTCGGCTTTTAAATTCAGGCCATGATTCATCGTATTCATGGTGATAGTCGCCACCTGTCCAGCGTTCAATTGCCCCTTCAAATATCTTGGCCAAATATGCACGTGGGTTCGATTCTTTAGCCACATCGGCTTTGAGTAAATGTGGCTCGTTAAAACGCGGTTCGTAATGGGCAAAGACTTGCTGATGATTGAACTCATTCCATGCAGGATCTGTTAAGACATCTACTTCAGGAAAGCACTCAGCCAAAGAAATACATGCCGTTTGCTGATGTCGCTGCATGGAGCCTGACACCACCACAGGCGCTTCTTTTAAGATCTGATCAAAATATTGACCTAAAATTTTGGCTTGGAGTTCACCATTGGGAGAGAGTTGATCATAACTTTCTGCACCAAAAGATGCTTGCCCGTGGCGAATGAAATAAATAGTGGTCATTTGCCTAATATTTCCTTCATTTTAACAATGTATTTTTGAGCGACTTCATTGGCTTCAATTTTTTGTAAACCAATCAATTTAAGTGCGCGAATATGGAGAGCATGAATTAAAATCCAAAAATCTTTGAAGGCAGGATTATTGGTCTGTTTGTGGTGATAACGATAATAAATTTGTTGAGCAATCACAGCTAAACGGAAAACACCAAAGACTTCATAAAAGGTCCAATTTTCTACTTCTAAACCTGTTTTTTCTAAATAATAATCGACCACTTCTTTACGTGTGAACATGCCTTTAAGATTTGTCGGTTGACGACGTGTCGCTTTAAATAGTGCACTATCCGACTCTTCAACCCAATATGCCAAAGCCGAACCTAAGTCCATCAGAGGATCGCCGAGCGTTGCCATTTCCCAATCCAAGACACCAATAATTTGTGTCGGATGATTCGGATCTAAAATAATATTATCAAAACGCCAATCGTTATGAATTACGCAGGTTTTTGAGTCTGCTGGAATGTTATCCTTCAGCCACTTACGTACATATTTAAATGAAGGGACGTTAATGGTTTTGGCTTTTTCAAAACGAGCGTCCCAACCTTCCACTTGACGACGGCAGTAACCATCACCTTTGCCAAGGTTCTCAAGCCCTGTGCCTTGGTAAGGGACTTGATGAAGTTCGATTAGTTTATCAATCACATTGATACACAACTCACGAACTTGGGCTTCTTTAAAATCTAGCTCTCTCGGTAAATTGGCACGTGGAATAATGCCTTCTACACGTTTCATCACGTAGAAGTCACAGCCAAGAACAGATTCGTCCTGACACAATGCAACCATTTCGGGAAGTACAGGATAAAAAGGGGTTAAATTCTTTTGCACATGATATTCACGTGCCATGTCGTGTGCAGATTTAGCTTTGGTACCTTTGGGTGGGCGGCGTAGAATCAGATCGGCATTGTCGTATTTCAATCTATACGTCCAGTTAGATGCACCGCCTGAGTATTGCGTGACTTCAACTTGCCCTTGTAGATCGACACCTTGTGCTTTGAGCCAGTTTTCTACGGCTACAGCATCTAGTTCTTCACCCGCCCGAACTGTTCCACCTACATCAATCGCTGACATTCTTTTTTCCCAAACTATCAATCTTTTCTTTATAACTTAGAAGATCATCTGTTCTTATTTCAACACGATGAATTAAAGAGATAATCTTCTCCTCTATTATTTTTTACGACGCGTACTATAGCCGCGTTTTGCCAGTTCTAATTTTGCAATCATGCCTTTATGCACTTCATCCGGCCCATCGGCCAAACGCAGTGAACGTGCTTGGGCGAAGAAACCTGTCAAAGGCGTATCACGCGACACACCTGCTCCGCCGTGAATTTGAATCGCCATATCAACCACTTTTTCAAGCACACTTGGCGCAACGACTTTAATGGCAGAGATTTCGGTTAACGCTGCCATATTCCCTAAAGTATCCATTTTATACGCAGCATACAAGGTTAATAAACGTGCTTGATCAATTGCAACACGTGCATCAGCCACGCGCTCTAGGTTCCCACCTAATTTTAAAATTTCTTTGCCAAATGCAGTACGACTCATACCACGATCGATCATCAACTCTAAAGATTTTTCCGCAGCACCAATGCAGCGCATACAGTGATGAATACGACCCGGGCCTAAACGACCTTGAGCAATTTCAAAACCTTGACCTGCACCACCAATAAAGTTGGAAACAGGAACACGAACATTACTAAAGCTAATTTCGCCATGACCATGGGGTGCATCGTAGTCACCAAAGACTGGTAACATTCGTTCTATTTTGACTCCAGCCGTTTCAACAGGTACTAAAACCATTGAGTGTTGATGATGACGATCTTTGGTTTCATCTGGTGTATGTGCCATAAAAATAATAATTTTGGCATTGGGGTCGCCTAAGCCTGAAGACCACCATTTACGGCCATTTAGCACAATTTCATCGCCTTCGATCACGGCTGTTGCTTGCATATTGGTCGCATCGGATGAAGCAACAGCTGGTTCTGTCATGCAGAAAACAGAGCGAATTTTCCCATCTAAAAGCTGCGTAAGCCACTCTTGCTTTTGAGCTTCAGAACCATAACGCCACAATACCTCCATGTTGCCACTGTCAGGCGCATTACAGTTAAACACGGTCGGCGCAAGGAGACTACGACCTGTGAGTTCTGCAATATGAGCATACTCTTGAACCGATAAACCTTGGCCCAATTCAGGACATGGCAAAAACATATTCCATAAACCCGCAGCTTTTGCTTTGGCTTTGAGCGTTTCAAGTTGTGCGGGCCACTGCCATTTGGTCCAGTCGCCACCTTGGTTCAGTTCATGTACCTCATGCCAAAAGCCAGTTTCGATCGGCTCAATTTCGTTTTGAATAAATTGTTTGGTACGTTCTACATAATCTTGAGCACGTGCTGAAAGTTCAAACATGGCTACTTCCTTCGATCTATTTTGATATTTTCGCTTTACATCAACATAACCTGAAAACTAATATGAACAAAATGATTTTATTTTATAGATCAGCATGAACAGTATTCATAGTAAGTTACCCATTGATATGGGACTTTTTCATCGCATCGATATCAATTTATACCCACTTTTTATTGCGATTTATGAGCAAAAAAGTATTTCAAAAGCAGCTCAAATCTTGTCGATTACGCAGTCTGCTGCCAGTCATGCCTTGCAGCGTCTACGTAGCCATTTAAAGGATGATTTATTTGTTCGCTCTGGCAGCCAAATGCTTCCAACACCTTTTGCAGAACAAAATTACCTGATTATTAAAAATGCTTTAATTGCAATTCAAAGTATTTCCATGCAGCAGCAAAGCTTCGACCCGAACATGGTTCAAAGCCTAAAAATTGCGATTCATGATGAAATCGAACCAATTGTTTTCCCAAAGTTAGTCGCTCACTTTCAGAAACTTGGATTAAGTATTCAGTTCATGAGTAGTAAGCTGGACCGTAAAACGGTAGATGCCGATTTAGTTTCTCAACAAATTGATTTTGTGATTGATTTGGAACAAAATTTTGGCGATAAAATTCAATTTGAGAGCCTAGTCAAAGACCAGTTTGTGGCTTGTACTCAGCTCCAGCAAATCAATGCTGAATTGTATTTGGCTGCACCGCATATTGGTGTATCTTCGCGGCGTACTGGTGTTTTGGTTGAAGATGTTCATTTAAATCGTAAGCAACTGTCTAGGCAGGTTTTCTTGCGTTGTCAGCACTATTCCACTGCGCTACAAATTTTAGAGCAATATCCAAATGCAATTTTAACGATTCCTCAAAATATTTTGAGCCATTTGCATGTTTCCCCTCTACTCAATATTTTTGATGTTCCTGTAAAACTGCCGCAAATGAATATTGGAATTTTTTGGCATAAAAATTTAATGGAAAATAAAAGACACCATTTTTTAAGGAGCGAAATTCATAAAATTTTTGCTTAGGCTATTTTATAAGAATTTTAAAAAACTCGAAGTTTGAACTTAACTTCTTATCTTGACTGTCATTTGGAACCTCTAAACAACCAACGCACTAGTCTTACAAATTACTCCTTGTTTTTCTAATTCTGTATCTTTGTTATTTGCACCATAACCATTTGTAGGGCACTCAATATGAAAGTAAACAATAAGCATCTCATCTTAAGATGCTTAAAATATGGAGTAAATATTAATTTCTTAATAGCACTTATAAGGAGTTAAAACTGTTTAAAACTTAGCGACGGTACTAAGAATTTATTCTTTTTACATAGCTAGCGGCAACTGCTCTTGCTTAGCTCGTTCAAATGCATCAAAAAATTCTTCTTGTTGTACTTCCCTATTTACCACAGTGCATACTGCTTTATCTTCTGCAGTTTTTTGATCTACCTCTTCTCCCTTTCCACTACGACGGGACTCATATACCGTCCTTTGACGGAAATAACTAAATGGTTCAGCATTACTCATAAAACCGTACTTAGAGTCATGAATATAGTTTTGATAAAAGCTCATGATTTCTGGTGTTGATTCTTTATGCCAACTCGCGAACTCCCAATCATCTACGCCTAAGAAAAACTCATATGCTTTTGAAACAGGTGATAATATTCTAAAAATATTCATTCCACCAGATTTAATAGGTGCTGTTAGCTTTTGTAATTTTTCTAAGCGGCTAATTTCAGTTGCCATATCTGATGGGCCGATCGGTAATAATTCACGAAATTTATTCTCTTTACGCACATTTTGACTGACAGAGGCTATCTTACTTCTCGCCAATGTCCCATACGCACTATAATAAACTTTCATTGCAGCAGCAATTTGATCTTGAACTTTTCCTGTAGACGACATTTGTGCTTTTACCGCATCATACAAACGCTGTGTTTCATTTTGAATTTCAAACTGTTCAGTAAATAATGCCCCATATTTTTCTTTTAATTGATTATAGTCAAACATTCGAACACCTGCACTGACAGCATCTTCCAACATGTCTTTCAATGGGATACGGGCAAAGTTATCATTTACATTCTGACTACCAGGTGTATAGCCACCACCAACATCGGAATGCATGCCTGGATAAACAAGTTCTTTCCAATTTGGATTGGCAATTTGACCATTTCCTTTATGAATTAAATCGACAGGGAAAGCAAAGCGCAGCTCATTTCCTGCAACATGGTGCACACACATTTTAATGCGTTCATCAATGACCATATCCCGACCTTCAAAGGTTAAATTATTATTTAAGTTGGTCGCGGGTAAGCCAAATGAGGCAACGGTATCAAAGATACCCATAAATTTAAATTCAATAGGGTATTTTCCAGTGCCGTAACTTAAACCGTTACAATCAGATTCGCATTGCCACATAAATTGATTCGTAAATGCACGGGCTAGAGCTGCTCCACGAGAGAAGCCGAATGTAGAAATATTAATTTTTTTAATGAGGCGATGTTGCTTTAAACTATTATCGACCTCTGCAAAACTATACACTTTTTTTTCATTGGCATACTTACCTGTGTCTATTTCTGATTTTTTTGCATTTAAAATCATGACTTGCTTTAAGGCATCATTAAGTTGATCTTCGCCATAATCTAAGCGTCGGGTTCCACCTGTCCCCACACCAAGGCCAAAACCACTATGGTCTTGCATCATAGCGAGTGCACGTTGAAATATATTTAACTCACCATTAAAACGTGTGCCTACGCCTGATACATAGATTGCATAATTTGACTTACACCCATTACTCTCACTTTCTTGTGCATGCTGATCAGCAGATTTCCACAACCTAGCTGGATTTGACCATTTCTTTTTTTCTTCATCAGCATCTTTGTTATTACCTGTACCATCAAAAAAAACTGAAATATGGACTACATCTGAACAATCCTGTTTTGCAGTAGGCGGTGTATTGGAAACATCACTATTGGTTTCTGTTGTTCGTTTTATTATTGTTTTTGTAAACATTATTTAGCTCCATTATTTTTAATTTTTTCTCGCCACTTTAATCCTTTCTCCGTTGGGACTGGCCAATTAAGAGAAGTTATAATTTCAATTGTATCATCAGGATATAAATGAACAACAAGGTATTTTTTATCCTTAACATCATTTTTATTTAAAATAACTTGATTCTTTGATTTATGTAATTCACCAGTTTTTGCATCTTTCCACGTAACGTCTTGTAAACCAATTTTTACGGCAGATGTATTCATGGATCCAATGGCTCCGCCAATAATATGATTATTTAATTTGACGTCATAAGTATTATAAGTTGGATTATAATTAGCTGATGTTGTACCCATATAATATGTAGCATTTGGTCCAATACCTGCACAACCTGCAGCACTAAAAACTAAGCTGATAGGTAGTAGGATTAACTTCTTTATATTCATAGTAGTTCCTTGTTTTCTTTAAAATATTTAATCTATGTAAACATATCTAATTTATATAGATTAAATAGCTTTAATCGTTTTCGTAAACATTATTTAGATCTATTTAGTTAACCTATCATACCAAGCATTACCTTTTACAGTCGGATTTGGCCAATTATTGGATGTTGAAATTTCAATACTATCATCTGGATATAAGTGTACCGCCAAGTACTTCATTCCGTTAATGTCTTCTTTTGTTAGGCTGACTTCATTTGTAGCATTATGAACTTGCCCTGTTTTTTCATCCATCCATGTGACAATTTAAGTTCCAGCTTTTACTGGAGAAGTATTCATAGATCTTCCATATCCTCCACCTATTTCTGTACCATTTAATTTCACCATATAGCTTGCATACGCTGGATTATAATTAAAGGATACTTCTCCCATGTAATATGTTGTATTTGGTCCAATACTGGTACATCCAATTAATTCAAAAATAATTACTGATATTAAAATTAATTTTTTAGGATGAATCAATATCATTGCTTAAATCTGTCCATATGCCCAGTTTCCGATACAGCCAGATAATGTCACTGGTATAATGATAAGTAAAAAAAATAATACTTTGTAATTCATATTTACTCTTTCTTGAGAATGTATGTTGATTCATTTTAATAAGGTATATAAAAAACTAAAATTATATTATTCAGCTTTAGCCATTACATTATTCATCACTTGATCCATTGTGAATTTTTTATCTTTCAAATGAATCAACAGGTACTGTAAATTATGATCTGACTCAAATTGATCTTTGTAAATCAGCTTTAAACAGATGAAATTTAAAATATCACGTGTACCTGACAAGTCATAAGCTCTTGCTTTAGGGATACTCTTAACCACCAACTGATACAGAGTATCATCATCAATTTTATCGACTAAAAATGAGTTATTGAGTTTAAGATAATACATCAAATTATCGGGAAAGGTTGCCTCGACCATCATTTCTTCTTGTTCACTAGAAAAGTGTAATGGTGTTTCTATGGATGGAAGTAATTCAACACGCTCATTCAAGCCAAATATGCCCTGCAAATTACCTGAACGATCCCAGTACCACCAACTTTGAATCGGTTTAAGCAAGGTTTCAATTTGTTGTGGATTGAATACAGGTCCTTGTACATATAATGTTTTATCGGCTTTGTGACCAACCAATGTTGCTAAGATAGCAGGATCCCAAAATGCTAACATCATTTCTAGACCACCATCGAATTCGACATCTAAGAATTGGCGTAAGTGTTTATATAAGTAATCAAATGACAAGGGTGAAATAATAATCGTCATTTTGGTCGTGCCAGCGATATTTTTTTCTATCCACTCCCATTCGAGTGCAGTCAAGTCTTTTGGTAATTGCAGTAAATGTGGAGAGATTTCTCTAGCCTTTTCGCCACCTGCTTCTGTCAAGAGGCATTTTTGCCTTAAGTGCTCTAAAACTTTTAAGAATGTTTTATCTTGGGCTGCATCGGCTAATGCATAAACGTTTAATCCAACTTGATCAAGCGGATACTTTTCAAATGTTTTAAAGAAAATTTGGAGACTTTGGTTGCCTATCATTTACATTCCATCTCCTTTGTTAATAAAAGCACCACGTTGTGCTGCTCGTCGAGCGAGACATTCCCAACAAATATTGTTAGGGAAAAGAGGAAGTGTAGGACTTTCACTCGCACCTGCTGTAAAGAGATGTTGACTGGCTTTGGCAGTAAATTTATTTGGTGTAATGACGGTAACCCCATCACCATTAATTTTTAAGGCACTGTTTTTTGCTTTAAATACAATTTCGGTCGGGCTGTGAATTTCTACTTTGCCTTCAGATGAGGTTATTTTGACGTCTAGTCGTGCTGAAACATCTAAGACATTGTCTTGTGATTGCAGATCAAATTTGCCTTTTGCTGCATAAATTTTTAGATCGTCTTCGCCTGCAAAAACACTGACTTTTTTCTTGGCATTCAATATGAGCTGTTCATCTGTACTAACATTGATAGATTGACCACCGCCAACGGTAATACTATCCAAAGCATTCATATGAATGTCTTTCCCTGAAACCAGAGAAATACTTTCTGGTGATGCCAAGAGCATCAGAGCATCTTTCGTTGCTTTTAAGTCAGACCATTGTGATTCAATCGTTTTAATATATTGATCAATATTTTCGAGCATATCTGCAGCTTCAGCTTTTTGCTTAACTGCATATTCAGATAGTGCTTTCATACTTTCCAAACTTTCTGTGAAGTTTTGGACGGCTTCTTTTGTCTCTAAGTGTATATCGGTTGCTTTATCCTGAACAAACGTTGAAAGATATAGTCCTTTACTTCGAATAGCACCTGCATAATCAGTTCTAAGTTCAAAGCCTTCTCCACGACCATCACTTTCAGCTTTGTCTTTTGGATGACTTAAATTCCCTAAGTTCAGTTGGGTTGCACCGTGACTGCTATGTAATTGGGCACTGATTTGCCCTGTGGTATCATCAAAACGCAGTTGGTTATAGCCCTCACCACCGACTTCTTTTGAACGGATTCCACTGAGTTTTTTGGTATCAGGGAGTTGTCCTTTAATATCAAATTTGGTTGGCGAACGCTGCGCTTCGTGAATACGGCCAGTCACAAATGGACGATCGATATTGCCATCAAAGAAGTCGATAACAACCATTTCATCCTTACGTGGTAAAAAACGTGCACCATAACCTTCGCCTGCCCAAGGGGTGAGAACATCCACCCATGCCGAATCGGTATCAGTGTCATTTGATCCAGCACCACCATCGTGTGCATGGTCTTCTATACGTGTGAATAAGAAACGGACCTTGATTCGCCCCCATTCATCAACATGGATTTCTTCACCATCACTCACAACTTTAGCGCGTTGTACATGTGCAGCCGGACGATGAGTCAATGGATCATATTCAGGAACAACCTCAATCGTACGACGTACGACAGTTAGCTCATTTGCTTGGCGTTCTTGATCACTGTCTTTACTCGTTGCCCAATGACTTAAACTTAACAACTTTTCAACTTGATCTTTGATATCTTTTGGAAGGTTATTTTGATTATAAAAATGCTTCGTTAAGATTAAAAATTCTTTATCCTTTGGGCTATGGTTCTTCTCTAACTCTGGATGATCATTCAACTGAAACCAATAGCCAACTTGAGTATCACGTACACTACTATTTGCGATAAAATATTTTGCCTGCAAAGCCTGATATTGATTCAGCTGTTTATTGAGTTTATCTAATTGACCATTTCCTGAAGCAGTAGCCTGATCTTCCCCTTTTAGATCACCAATCCAAGCAGGTGAGACATTCCAAGCTTGCTCCAAAGTTAAGCTTTCATTATCTTGCTGGGCACTGTGTTGATGTGAACTGATCACTGAACCACTTGCGTCTTCTTGCCTCAAACGATTCGCTTGCCAACGTTGTACGTGAATGGCTGTCGGTTGCAATTGACGTTGCGCAATAAAGCTTGTAATGCTATCTGATTGTTCTGTGGCATTTGAACGATGATAGCGAATGCTTCTTCGCTCAATTGCTTCAAATTGAGCATTATTATCTATTAACTTAAGTATTTGTGGCTCAATACTGTCACCGTTACTT
The DNA here is from genome assembly GCF_058107045.1 of Acinetobacter sp. AB03. NCBI lineage: Bacteria > Pseudomonadati > Pseudomonadota > Gammaproteobacteria > Moraxellales > Moraxellaceae > Acinetobacter > Acinetobacter sp. AB03. Next base: position 1,727,818 of record NZ_JBUEBA010000002.1, read on the forward strand.
GAAACATAAAGATAAGACTCATCAACCAACCAATTAATCGCCTCTTCACGTAACAGTCGAGTTAAATAAGCATAATCGCTTTCGTTCGACTGCATGGAGAAAGGGCGTATATCGTAATTCCTGCTTAAACCACTGGTATCTAATCTTAGACTTGCAGCAAACAAAGGGCTCTTACTTTGCCATTCTTTGAAAAGAATTTCACAAATTTCCACCACACTTTTATTCATAAAGACACGGCTATTACACCGTTTGTGCAATAAACTAGTGGTATCCTGCATGGTGAGCCGATAGAGACTCAAAGCACCATCACTTTGCCCTTGGCTTGCACCTGTAATAATTCCTGTAGTTCTATATAGTTGACCTGAATCTGTCACCTGATCAACGGCAATTTGGCATCCAATAAATTGCTTTAATTCGATATATGGATTTGTAGATAAGCAGATCAGTTCTAAGGATAACCCATCATTAATACCATGATAACCTTCGAGGTGTTGCAGCATGATTTGAGAATTAACTGCTGCATTTGAAAGTTGAATACTAATTGCTCGTTTTTGCAGTCCAAAACCAAGCTTATCCAAAATAGTGGAAATATTATTTATCATTATTATGACCTTAATTTTACAAAAATATGCTAACAAAACAATGTATTGTTCTCAAAACTATTCGGTATATTTTTTGTTATCAAAAATAAATGATTATTTGTCTTATGAAAATATCAGCTTAAATAGCATTCAAATGATTTAAAGGAATACAAATTCACTCAATTAAACTGACTAATGGCTATTTTACTTCGTTAAAAATTTGTTCCAGTTTACTTGTTTAATTAAACATCTATTTTCTTATGAAAAATAAACACTTGAGATCACTTAAAACATTTTAAATAGTGTATCTGCCATACAATGTCTTTTTGATATTTTTATTTTCCATTACTCTCCTCTATGTTTGATCACCTGCCCAATAGCTGGCTCATCGGTATTGGCTTCGCCCTTTTCCTGATGCTGGTATTTACTTTTTATAAAATACAAAATGCTCTCAGCCAATTTCTCCATCCCTTTAAAAAAGGTAAAACCTATTGGTGCCGAATTACGGCTATAAGTGATGGTGATACGCTAACATGTTATCGCTTTAACTTTCGACGCTCTGAAACCAAATTACGCTTTGCGTATATTGATGCGCCTGAGTCCACTCAAAGCTATGGGCCTGAGTCCAAACGCTTAATCAAAAAAATGGTTTATCGGAAAGTGGTTCGTGTTCGCATTACAGACATTGACCGTTATGGTCGCTGTGTAGGTGAAATCTACCGTTTTCGGAGAAGTATGAATGAAGAGATGGTCAAACGTGGTGCAGCATGGGTCTATGAGGACTATATTAAGGATAAAAAGCATTTGAAACATATGAATGCTTTACAAAGTCATGCGAAAAAGCACAAGAAAGGTTTATGGCGCGGCACCCGCCCTATTCGCCCGAGTGACTACCGCAAAATGAAGAAGTAGTCGACCTGTAAAAAACTCAGCCTAAAAAAAGCCGCTCCATCGTGTAGAGCGGCTTTTTCATTAATTATTTGAAGACTTTAAAGCGTACAGCATCATCCACAAAGCCTTTTTCTTTAGCTTCCCCCTCAACCGAGCCGAAGACCAGTTGTGCACGCAGTTTCCAACTTGCAGGCACATTCCACTCAGCATGGACTTCTTCATCTACAATTGGATTGTAATGCTGTAAAGATGCACCTAAACCTAAGGTATGTAATGCAGTCCAAGTTGCAAACTGTGCTATTGCAGTTGAATGCTCTGCCCATACTGGGAAATTTTCAGCATAAGATGGAAATTGCTCTTGTAGGTTCTGAATTACATCTAAATCTTCAAAAAATAAAACTGTACCTATACCTGCTGCAAAACTGGCCATTTTTGCCGTTGTTTTAGCCGTGCTTTCTTCATCTTTAGCATAAGACTTCAGTTTTTCAGCCACAAAAGTCCAAAACTTTTCATGTTCCGCATTAAACAAAATCACCGCCCGAGATGACTGCGAATTGAACGATGATGGACTTTGTTTAATGGCAGTTTGAATCAAATCAGTTAAAAATTCAGGGCTGTGCTCGACCTTTTTACCAATGGCATAAATGGTACGACGCTTTGTGATTAAGTCGATGAACTGATTTGACATATTATAAAATCCTTACGGTTATACTGTGAATGATGACCCAATGTATCAAGCAATATTAATTCCAATATTTGACCAAATAATAAAATTTAGTGCTTTAGATGCAGTTTAAATACTTTCTTGTTCTCGCAAATACATAGTTTTGCTATCGATATAAAAAATCCTCCATTTGGAGGATTTTTGAATGACTTAAAATTTGGCTTCTAAGACTTGAGTTGGAATTTTATTTTTCCATAAGTCACGAAGAACGGGTAAATAGAACTTTTCACCCAGTTCAACCAATTCTGCATCGATCAATGCATGAATCTCATGCATAAATAAATAATCAAGTTCAACTGTTTTCAACTGTTGCTGTGCTTTTGCAAAGTCTTTGCGCTTTTGTTGTGCACGTTTTACTAGAGCATCTGCAAAATCTTTATCTTTAAACTGTTTGATCGCGTTTAAGCGTAATTCAATCACGCCCCAACCACTCAATAACAGTTTAAAAAGTTCAAAGTCAGCCGTGGTTGATTCCCATGTCATTTCTTCAAGATTTTCATTTTCAGGTAGAACAGGAAGTAATAACTCCATAACACTTGGAAAAATCTTTTTGAAATTTAAAACAAATTTAACAGGATGCTCACCCGGATAATCGTTAAATTGCACGTTTTTCTGAACATCTGTCAAATAAATATCAAGCATGGTAACTCATCAGCAGTTTATCTTTAGTCGACCATTGTACCGACTTCGCCCAAAGATAAAAACCGCTGATGTTCATTTGCTCTTTAGTTGAGCATCTGGACCAAGGGCTATTTTACATTTGGGGAAATCATTTGCTCTGGACGTACAACTTCATCAAACTGCTCAGCAGTGACCAAGTTCAACTCCACAGCCACTTGTTTTAGGGTTTTGCCTTCTTTATACGCTGTTTTGGCAACTTTCGCTGCATTTTCATAGCCAATCACTGGGTTTAAAGCCGTAACTAACATCAATGAGTCATGTAAGAAGTGGTCAATCTTTTCACGGTTTGGCTCAATACCCACTGCACAGTGATCATTAAAGCTATTACATGCATCACCCAAAAGCTGAATCGACTGCAACAAATTAAACGCAATCACAGGCATGAACACATTCAACTCAAAATTACCCGATGCGCCCGCAACATTAATCGTGGTGTCATTGCCTAAGACTTGAGCCACCACCATGGTCATCGCTTCACTTTGAGTCGGGTTCACTTTCCCCGGCATAATACTTGAGCCTGGTTCATTTTCAGGAATACGTAACTCGCCAAAACCACAACGTGGACCACTTGCCAACCAGCGAATGTCATTGGCAATTTTGTTCAAGCTTACCGCAAGCGTTTTTAATGCACCTGAGGCAAACACTGCTGCATCACGCCCAGCCAATGCTTCAAATTTATTTGGTGCAGTCACAAAAGGTAGCCCTGTCAACTGTGCCAGTTGCTCCGCTGATTTTTCTGCATAATCAGGATGAGCATTCAGCCCTGTACCTACAGCCGTTCCACCTAAAGGCAGCTCATACAAACCTGAAAGTGCTTGTTGTAAACGCTTTAAGCCGTGATCGAGCTGAGAAACATAACCGCTAAATTCTTGGCCTAAGGTTAAGGGTGTCGCATCTTGTAAATGTGTTCGCCCAATTTTGACGATGTCAGCAAATGCTTGAGACTTTGCCTCTAAAGTATCTCGAAGATGGGTAACCGCAGGAATCAGTAATTCATTGATTTGAATACTTGCTGCGACATGAATCGCCGTTGGGAACGAGTCATTGGTTGACTGAGCACGGTTCACGTGATCATTCGGGTGTACAGGTTTTTGCGCGCCTAAAGGATTGCCGAGTTTCTGATTGGCGATATTGGCAATCACTTCATTACAGTTCATGTTGCTTTGTGTGCCTGAACCAGTTTGCCATACCACCAAAGGAAACTGACTATCCCACTGCCCTGCAATCACTTCATCCGCAGCACCGATGATGTATTGTGCCAATTCTTGTGGAATTTGGTTGAGCTCAGCATTGGTCAATGCTGCTGCTTTTTTCACTAAGCCCATGGCACGAATCATTGGACGTGGTAGACGTTCACTACCAATTTTAAAGTTTTGCAAACTACGCTGAGTTTGAGCACCCCAAAGTGCTTCACTCGGTACTTCAACTTCGCCCATCGTGTCATGTTCAATACGTGTTTGCATTTTAACCTCTTTCTTTTTAAGTGAATTACAAAATGATTATTTTGCGCTTGTTTTCCTTATCTTAATGATTAAGCAAAAATATGTAAATGATAATCGTTATTCATAAATTAATTAACGGCCATCTAGACTTTGTCGGTAGAAACGCCACCCATCTTCAAGGGTCTGTTCTAAACTGCGTTTCGCTTGCCAGTGTAAAACGTTTTTCGCTTTACTACACTCTGCTGCGACCTGATCTAATTCCACGATGTGCGAATCCACCACATCGACTGTAGAAATATCACTTTGCGTCACATTTTCAACTTTTTCAACCAACTGCTGTATCGACACACTTTGACCTGCAATATTAAAAGCATCACAAGCAAACTGTTGAGTACTTAACCATTGTAACGAAGCAGCAATCGCATCACAGGCATCGAGTATATGTAAAAAACTACGCTCTACGGTATGATCTGTGGTTTGTGCACTTTTTCTAAGTTCAATATGATCACGCTGTTTTGCAGCGACTTGCATCAACAGTGGGATAATATTTTTCGGTAAAGGCGGAAACAATTCTCCGAGCATCGTATTTTCAAATGCACCAGCAACATTGCCCATTCTTAAAATTGCAATTTTCCATTCATTATCCGTTTTTGCTGTATCTCGAATAATTTCTTCGACCATTTGCTGCGACTTGATATACGGGTTTGGATAGCCGAAATTCAGCTCCAAATCTTCTTCTAAATGTAGGCTGGATTCACCATAGACCGCAAGACTGGAAAGATGAACCAAAGTGCGTACACCTGTGCGCTGCATGGCACGCAGTAAACTCATGATACAACTGACATTGTCATTATAGTATTCCAAAGGCTTCAGTACAGATTCTTCAAGCGATTTGAAACTTGCAGCATGCACTACCGCATCGATGGAATACTGCTCAAAAACTTTGTTTAAGGCAGGGGTATTTCGTATATCAATTTTGACAAAAGGCACGTACATGCCACTAATAAATTCTAATCGTTCAAGAGTTTGTAAGTTCGCATTGGATAAATTGTCTATAATAATGACCTCTTGCCCATGCGCCATAAAGCTCAAAGCAATATGAGAGCCTATAAAGCCTAAACCACCAGTCACTAAAATCATTGTATACATACTCCTTATAATAATCAGCAAGTTGCGTTTTATTGGTGTATTTATGGTGTTTCAAATGACTTATCCACAGATATTAAACGCAAAAAACCGACTCAAAATTCTCTTGAGTCGGCCAATCTGCAAGAGCACTATATCATCATTTTAAAGGTTCGGAATATCGCATGTGTTACAGTTGTAGCTATGTACTGTATATTGTTTATGACTGTAAACGGCTTTGTTGCACAAAGATTTCATAACTATATGATTTTAAAAGTTTTGATTATTTTTTGATCCAAAATTAAATTTATTTAAATCAGATGCTTACATATTTATGCAACAAAGCCACTGTAAACAGTAGACCAACAAAGTATGCTACTTGGCATTTTTCTTTGCTGATCTAGTTAGACAATATCATCTTTATTCAGGCCACGCCTCACTCAATCGCTCGACATCAATTGCGTGTCCATCTGCTTTTTCTGCCATGCTTCGATATTCTGCTGTGCAAGCTTCGAGTAGCTCACTGTTGGTAATGGTGTACTCAATAATATCGAATGTCAGGTGACCCTATGAGTTTAACGCAGAATTATTTTAGCTGAACTGGCATATTGAGTATAAATGACGAAAAAATTTGTTTATAAATTAACTACAAAGAATTGGTTAGAATTAGTACACTAATACCGTTTTCTATAAGACTTTGACAACACACTAAAGAGCTTCTGAATGAATATAAAATTTACTTTAATAAGCCTAACTACTTGCCTTGTAATGACTGGATGCACCACATTAGATAAAGCAATTTTAGGAATGCCACTTGAGAGAACAATTACCCCAGAAAGTGTAAAAAAATATAATTCACCTCAAGAATTGATTAATGGTGAAAGGCTTAATGGAGATTCGGCTGGTGTTGGTCGATTATATAAACCTAATTTAAATCAAGTAATAATCCCTTATAAATATTTTCAGTCATTATGTATTGCGCAAGGTGGAAGATTCTATCCAATTTTAATCAAGAACTCTCCATATATTGGAAGTTATGAATGTCAAAATAATAAAAATCAATGGGCTGTAAATATCGAGGAAACTTCACGTACTACAGATGGAATATATTTATCATCAAATGTTTTAGATAACACGACATTACGTATATATAAATCGATTAAAGAAGATAATAAAAAAGAAAAACTTAAAGTAATTCAAGCACAAAAAACACGTGAAATTGCAGCTCAACTGCAATACCAACAGCATTTGCTAAAGAATGCACCTAAAGCTAGTGATATTGGGGCTACTGTATGTAAGGACACGAATGTTAATGAATACACTGGAATGATTGTATTAGGTCAACCACAATATAGAGAAATTCAAAATGCTCGGGTTATTGCTAATTTAGAAAGTATGGGTAATGGTAACCAAAATATTAAACTTAATATTAAAGGATGGTTAAATCATAATGGCGGCATAAGCTCAGGTCCTGGTGTGGTTTACAATCAGACCCCTTTGGAATCAGGACGTGTAATATGGGATAACAAGAAAGATTGGTATAAGTGCAATTATTAATCAATATCTCTCATAAATAAGCCCTCACTTGAGGGCTTTTCATCAATACAATGCGTCTGATACTCATTTCTTAAAGTACGCCATACAGCCCTTAATAAATACCTCATTAATGTTCATTTCAGGATCATCCTTCTCATCATCACATTGATCCGCATTATTTAGATTGTTATCACGTGCGTATTGATAGCCGTAATACTCTTCTGTTCCTTCCTTGAAGCCACCAAGCGTGTCAGGTCTCATTTGATACTGGAAAAAGATGAAGGCAGCTATACCAATGACTGCAAGTATTCCATTGACGATCCTAAATTGTTTTGAAATCATTTTTATTCTTAGTTTGGTTGTTATTTAAGCAGTGATCATAAAGTATAAAAAGGAATAAGTCTATGTGTGCAAACTTATAAAAATTGGGAAGTGAAATATAATAACAAATATGTATATGAGTTATGAAGAGGCAACAAAAAACCATGACAGAGGGAGTGATATGTCATGGTTTGATTATTCTATTGATTCTTGAAAATAAGAGCTTTTTAAGGGCTACAAATTTCAAAGATGGACTTTATAATTTTTACATACAGCAAAAAAATAATTCTAAAAACAATAAAAAAATTTAAAATAGTCAAAATAGTATCAACAACATCATTGTGTATGATACTAGTTAAAACAATAGATGCAAATAAAATAAAAACTAACATATATGATTTTAAAATAAAAAAAACAGGTTTAATATATTTTAAATCAAATAAAAAATTCAAATTTTCTTTATATATAGACATTAAATTAACTTAAAAATCTTACTACTTTCAAGGCTCTGAAAAAACATTTCAAAACTAGGGCGAATATCCTCACCTTCAAAAGTAATATATTTTAAATTTGAGTGATCTTGTAGGTCTACAATAGACTTATCAACTGTTGCTTGAATATTATATTCAGTACCAAATTGATCTTTTACGATGACTTCTTTTTTTAACATAGATGGATCCTTAATTTAAATTATTTAGAAATTATATAACTTGATTAAATTACTTTATAATTTAACTTAAACATCTGATTTAAAGACGTATAAAAAGTTCTTCCATCTAGGTTCAAATCAACTTCTTTACCTGATTGAAGAAGTATTCGCTTACCCACTTCTATAGTTTTTAACCCATTACGAGTATTTTGTATTTTATTTAAAGGGATGAGCGACACTATAATTTCTGTACCATTTTTTGATTTTGCAATTAAATCGTTTATTTTTAACAACTTGTATCCTATTTCTGAAGGTTTTCTCGATTTGAAAAAACTTTAAAACTAACTTTCAATTTATAAAAAGCACTGTTTAGTGCTTTTTATTACTGTCAATTATTAGACTTCCTTCATAAATCATTTTTCAATCAATTTAATTGTTTATCTTTCACCCAATCT
>NZ_JBUEBA010000002.1:1736322-1737041 GCF_058107045.1 Acinetobacter sp. AB03
GATATCTATTTCAAATCTAATTTGAGAAATTTTGTCGAAGCAATACTTTATAGAATAAGAACAGGCTGCCCATGGCGTGATTTGCCTAAAGAATTTGGTTCGTATAACTCAATCTTTAAAAAATATAATCGTTGGTGTAAAAATGATAAGTTAATGAAAATATTTAAATTAATTTCTTCAAATGCTGATATGGAATGGGTTTTTATTGATGCTAGTCATGTTCGGGCACACCAACATTCTGCTGGAATAAAAGATCAGGATATTTCTAAAAGCATTGGTGGAAATAGTTCTAAAATACACTTAGCTGTTGATGCGGATGGCAATCCAATCGAAATTATTATCTCCGATGGAACGATACATGATGTCAAGATTGCTCCCAAAATGATTGAAAAACTTGATTTGAGTGAAACGGAAGTATGTTGTGCAGACAAAGGATATGACTCTGAATCATTAAGAGAACAAATATCTGTGAAAAAAACTAAAGCGAATATTCCAAGAAAATCAAATACTCAGTCAAATAATGATCATATGGATTGGTATTTATATAAAATCAGACACTTAGTTGAGAATGCATTTTGTAGGTTAAAGCAGTTCAGAGGAATAGCAACACGATATGATAAGCTAAAGTGTAGCTATGAGGGGGCAGTTGCATTAGCTTGTATATTTATTTGGCTACCTTTATCGGGTAAATTCTATACTTGAAATGTCAACAGACCCTA
>NZ_JBUEBA010000002.1:1737141-1745288 GCF_058107045.1 Acinetobacter sp. AB03
AACACCTACGATGGCGGTAAAATTACTGACCCTAAAAATGGTAAGACTTATAGCTTCAATGCCAAAATGTCGAATGATGGCCGTACCTTAAATGGACGTGGTTATATTGGTGTATCGGCTTTAGGTCGTAGCCAAACATGGATTCGTGTGAACTAATATTAAACGCTAGACTTAACATATACTGTAAGTAAAAAGCGACTCAAAAGAGTCGCTTTTTTAGCAATAATGATTAAATTTCATATTTTAAACTGTATAGCGTTTGCTCAATCCCCACTCTGCCAAAATTCGGCGGTAAGTGGTTGATGAACGATCTGCCTCAAAATGTGCCTCCATTGAAATATCTAAAGGAAGTTCTTCTGGTTTTTGGCTTTCCACCATGTCCTGATCTTCAGCGAAGATTTGTGCATTGAAATCATAAACTGCCTGTAAGTCTCCTGTAGTATCAAAGTTACGAGTTAAGGGAACGAATAATCGCGTTTTATTGTGCGAAACTGGACAGCACGCATTTAAAATTTTAAGTAAGCCATTTTCAGGAAAGTCGATAGTCAAAATAGCTGAAAATGGTGGATAGACATCGAAAGTACGTTTCCATAAAAAATCATCTGGTGCTAAATGTTGTAAGCCATGCGGATAGTTACTGACATCACTCACATACTCTGTATGTAAGCCATAATCCGTTCGAACGGTCGAATATTTTTGTACTTTAGGATTTTCACGATCAGCAAAACTTTGGTTATGTACCCATGCAAAGTGCGCAACATCAATAAAGCCTTCAAGCTGACGGCCACTTGATCCAGCAATATCGACAAATGGAGGGAGAATTGACTGATGTTCTTCACTGTCCCACGTGTCTAAATCTGGAAAATTGGCTTTCGATACATCGCGGTTAAATAAACTGGTCCAAATAAGTCCATATTTTTCTACAACTGGAAATTTGGTCAGTGAAAAACGATCTGAAATTTGTGTAAGTTCCGGCTGTGCAGGAATTTTTACACACTTTCCTTCACCGTTATAATGTAGGCCGTGGTATGGGCAAATAATTTCTTCGCCTTTCACCCAGCCTTTGGTTAATGGCACACCACGATGCGGGCAAATATCACGCACGAGATGAATTTTTCCACTTTCAGTTTTATACAATGCCATTTTCACATCAAGTAATTGTACTTGTTGCGGTTGTTCTGAAACGTCCTGTGTACGTGCAACTGGGTACCAATGCTGCGCTAAAATATTCCAATCGTTTGCATCAAATGAACTGCATTGTGGTTGGGTAAATAAATTCAGTACAGGAATCGCATTCATTTTTAAATCTCTACATTCGCATTATTTGCAGAACTTTTATGCCATGTAACTAGGGCTAATTCGTTCTTTTCTAAGTCAAAAATACGTTTGGATAGCATTTCTGTCTATTAGAATGATTTGCATACAATGTTCTGTTTTTTAGAACACAAAAGCAGAATGAATTGAAAAAATCAAAAGTTATGGCATGAAAATCGCTTAAGCATGGATAAGTACTTTGTAAACTGCCCGTGAGATTGAATAGCTGTATGTCGATTACCTTTTCCCGATTTTCTGAATATTTTATGGCTGTTGCCCGTACTGGCAGTTTACGTAAAGCCGCAGAACAGCTTTTTATTTCAGTCTCTGCAGTGCATCGGCAAATTGTTCTTGCTGAAGAAGAGTTAGGCGTTGCTTTATTTGAGCGCTTACCGCAGGGGCTGAAGCTAACGTTAGCAGGTGAATTACTTTATGCTGATTTGCTTAAATGGCAAAAAGAATATCAGCTGACTCGAATTCGATTTGATGAAATTCAAGGATTAAGTCGCGGCAATATTGAAATGGGTTTTATTTCTGCCCTAAATGATGGTTTTGTCGTGGATTGTATTCAACGCATGGCTGAAAGCTATCCATGGATTAATCTCAATATCAGTATGAATAGCAGTGAAGAAATATCGAGAAAAATCATTGATGCAGAATTAGATTTTGGCATTATCTTAAATCCTAAAAGTCACAATCAATTAGAAATCTTATCCTTTATTGAAATTCCTTTAGGCTATGTTTTATCACCACATCACACCTTAGCCGGCATGGATAAAATCTATTTATCTGACACTTTAAATGAGCGTCATATCATGCCAAGTGAGCCCTTAGTCATCAGTGATTATGTACATACACTCTATAAACATCACAAATTTAATCCTATACAAAAGATAGAATGTAATGACATTAGAATGATAACATCATTAATTCAACAACAATTAGGCATTGGCTTAATGTCATATATGGATGCATTACCACTTTTAAACTCAAAAAAGATCGTATTTAAGCCCATTCGTGAAAAAGGTATGCATCGTTTAACCATTGCACTGTGCGTCGCTTCAAAACGTCAAACATCTCGTCTTTCACAAATAATGGTAAATTTATTGGTCGAAAAAATGGAAGAAATCAAATTGCAATTAAAGCAACTTCCTTAAACATTAGACTTCCTTCATAAATCATTTTTCAACCAATTTAATTGTTTATCTTTCACCCAATCTAAATTATGAGTTAGTACTTTCATATTTAGGCAATGAATCTGAAACTGAAAACAATAATGAAGATAATCCTTTAAATGAAGGAATGTTGGTTACCGAGGTTACACGAGGTTCTCTAGCTGGTGATGTGGAGGCTATAAAGCGTCTGGTACAGGTTGATCAAAAACCAATTGGCCGTACTCCACGTTCTAATCTGGCAACTTATACGGGTTTATTTGATCATGTTAGAAAGTTATTTGCTGGGACTCCTGAAGCTCTCCAAGCTCATTATGATGCTGGACGTTTTTCATTTAATGTGGCTAAAGGGCGATGTGAAACTTGTGAAGGTGAAGGCTTTGTCAGTGTAGAATTATTGTTTATGCCAAGTGTATATGCCCCTTGTCCGACATGTCATGGTGCTCGATATAATGATGACACTCTGAAAATTCGCTGGAATGGACGTAATATTGCTGAAGTATTAGAAATGACCGTCAATGAAGCACGTGATTTTTTTGATGGAGAGGTCTCGATTGCTCGTTCACTACAATTATTAAAGGAAATTGGTCTTGGTTATTTACGTTTAGGGCAACCAGCGACTGAACTATCTGGTGGAGAAGCGCAACGTATTAAATTGGCGACCGAGCTGCAACGCAATCAGCGTGGAAATACACTGTATATACTTGATGAGCCAACTACAGGTTTGCATCCATCAGATGTAGATCGATTGTTAGTTCAATTGCAGCGATTAGTCGATGCGGGTAATACCGTGGTTATGATTGAGCATGATATGCGTGCCGTTGCACAAGCTGATTGGGTGATAGATGTGGGCCCAGGAGCTGGAAATGCTGGTGGGCGTATTGTTGTGACAGGAACACCAAAACAGGTAGTACAGAACCTTGATAGTCGTACTGCATCATTTTTAGCAAATGAGTTGAAAAGTTCATATTAATCAATTTTTCTATGTCAATTTCATGCTTTGACCCTTGTTCAAGATATTCAGAAAGGGTTACAGCAGTCGGTTCAGGCTTTGAATTAAGTGAAAAAAAGAGAGTTGACCTCTCTTTTTTTGTTAGTAAATTGAATTTATTTAGTTTACATATTTAGAAGTCTGCTAAAAATTAAATTATCTAAAAATTTTTACTAATTTAAGGCATGATTTCTGTCTGTTGATAAAGACTAAAAATGCTGAATGAATAGTGGGAAAATATCAATAAATATGGTGTGAGTTGAATTTACTCGTTATAAAAATTGGCATCAACTATGGGGAAAGCAATGGATTATAAGTATTACGTTTATGTACATGAAACATTATCAGGTGAGGTATTTTATGTTGGCAAGGGGTGTGATGATAGGGCATGGCGTAAAGACCGGGATTTGAACTGGGATTTGTATGTTGAAAAATATCTAAATAATCAATACAACGTCAGAATTGTAATTGATCAATTATCGGAAAACCAGGCATTAGAAGAAGAGGAAAAGCTGTTTTCAAAATATGGCGATCAGTTGGTTAATCGTCAAAATATGAGTCGAAGCTTAAATATGGAAGCTTTGGGTCACCGAAATGAGATTGAGTCCAAGTTAAAGAAAGCTGAGTTAGATGCTGAGTTAGCGAAGGAGGTGAATGAAAAGGCTGATTTTTTTATAGAAGCATTGAGGTATCATAAATTATTTGCAAACACTACTATTGAAAATGGTTTACTGGCCGAGCTTCTTGCTCTACGCCCTCTGGGTTCTATCCAACTATTAGATAAAGCAGTCCGAGCATTGGTTGCTGCTGATAGACAGGAACAGGCCCAAATTGTTTTTGACCAATATTTTGTTGACTATCCTCATGAAAAAGAACTGACCAAGGTTGCTTTAATTACCAAGGTCATTGAGCGTGGAACAGTACGATTAACAGAGCAACAAGATTTTGTGCCACCCGAACCTTTGCCACTAGGATGGCAATACGCCAAAGAGCGAAATGAGCAAGTCTTACGATTAGACCACAAGATGTACGAAACAGACAAATCAGAAAGTTATGATCTAGATGTACTTAAAAATCTGATGGATCAAGACATATCTGCTGCGATGCTGTATGTGAAAAAGTGGATTGTTCAGGATGAAAGAGTTAGACGCAAAGACCCTTTGGATAATGCATTATGGTTGTATTCAGAAGCACGTAAAATTGCCAATAAGCAGAAGAATCTGCTTGAGGAATGCTTATTCCAGCAACGATTAACTAATTTACTAAAGGGGCGAAATAAACATTATGAAAAGAATCTAATAACATTAAGAAAACTTACAGCAAAACTTTCTAAGCAGAATACTGTGAAAAAATGAGCTAAAGGACTTCTCCAACAGACAAAGTAAGTCTTTTGTCAGTTTTTTCATGAAAATAAATTATGTAGGCATTAGTTTTATTTCTTAGGAGTTTATAGCTGATTAGAAGGTTATCTATTTTAAAATTATTCTAATTATTTGAATGAGAATAAACTTTATTTATATTTAAGTAAGGTGAATTTACGCTTTTTAATCACTTTAAATGGCTTTTTATTGCTATTAATTGGATGAGTAGTTGCTGTTTTCACAACTTTGGGAATAGCAATTGGAATATCTTGCTTAATCAGTTTAGCTTCTCCATTCTTAATTTTGACATAAATTTTATGTACAGTGGTATTATGCTCTTTGATTAATTCATTCTTACTCGCGCATTCTTTATATAGCTTTCTGAATGATCTCACAAAATCTTTCACTGTAGATAAAAGTTCCTCTTCATCCATATGTATATCTGTCAATGCTTGAGGTATACTTTCTTTTTTAATTTCAATAAAATGTAAAGGAAATTTTGCAACAATTTTAGGAGTGGCGAGGGTTATAAAATCATATCCATGATAGGGAATGATTGCATATTTTGTCTGTACTTTTGAAGGATGTTGGATGTAGCCTTGAACAACAACTTCCCCTTGATTTAACAGCTTGTTTAAATAGAAATCCTTGGTCTGATTTTCTACAAATGCAGTTTTTCTGTATAATTTAATTAAATCGTTGAGTTCTTGTTTTTTATTTTTGTCATTTTCCGAAATAAGCTCTAATTTTTGGCTCGATTGAATGAATAATGCATGATGATACTGTGCAAGTTCAGATGTCCAAATCAGAATTTGAGCAAGATTTTCAGGCATAGTAATAGGAATATTGCTCAAATCAAGTCTTTTCATAAGAGTAAGTTCCTCTTGATTAAACTCTTTTTGTAACAAACTTGTGTAAGTTAACATGATCACACCTGTATTTTTGAATAGTCCTTCATTGATGTGTGCTTAAAAAACAGGAGAGTTTAACTTGGTAAACTATACATACTCATTAGGAGTTTACCATGAGCAAGAAACAGAAGACTTACACCGCAGAATTTAAAGCTGAAGCCATAAAAGCCATTGAAGAGAACCAAGGTAATGTATCGGAATCCGCTAGACAACTTGGCATTTCAATGCAAACCCTTTCGAACTGGAATAACAAAGCAAAGGCTGGAACTTTAGCAGGCACAAAACAGTATTCGCCCGATCTAAACGCCTTACTCGAAGAAAATAAGAAGCTTAAACAACAGCTCAAAACAGCTGAAATGGAACGTGAATTTTTAAAAAAGGCAGCAGCGTACTTTGCCAAAGAAAGTCAGTGAGGTACGCCTATATGAAATCGCAAAGCCACTTATTTCCGATTATTTTAATGGCTCGATTACTTCGTGTATCCGTTTCTCGCTTTTATGATTGGCTAAAGCGAGGCATGAGTAAAAGATCAATTCAGCGAAATCAGCAGACAATTTTGGTCAAAATAGCCCATGAAGAAACCAAACAAAGCTATGGCTATGTTCGATTAACTAAGCATTTACAAGCGCAAGGTATCAAAATAAGTATGTATGCTGTTCGCCAAATAAAAAAATCAAATCAGTTGTATTGTAAGCGCCATAAGCGTTTCAAAAGAACCACGAACAGTGATCACAACCGTTCTATTTATGACCATTTACTCAAGCAACAGTTTTCAATGACGAAGCCTAATCTTGCGTGGTCGAGTGACATTACCTACATTTGGACGGCTGAGGGCTGGTTGTACTTGGCAGCTGTCAAAGATCTTTACACGAAACAGGTTGTTGGCTATAGCTTAAATGAGCGCATGACAGCCAAGCTTGTTTGTGATGCATTGAATATGGCTATTCGCAATCAGAAACCTGCTAAAGATCTCATTGTACATTCAGACAGAGGCAGCCAATATTGCAGTAATGAATATCGAAACTTACTTGAGAAATTTGATTTTCAGGGTTCAATGAGCAAAAAAGGCGACTGCTTTGATAATGCACCGATAGAGAGTTTCTGGGGCATACTCAAAAATGAACTAGTCCATCATCGCAACTACAAAACAAGGGAAGAAGCCAAAGCGGATATTACAAAATATATAGAGTTATTTTATAATCAGCGAAGAATTCAAAAAGGCTTGGATTTTAAGACACCAAATCAAATGGCAGAAGACTTTTATCGGTTAGCTGCCTAGAATCTCCCAAGTGAAAGTCTCCTGCTAATTCAGCACACATCAGTATGCTATAGCGATGAAAATGATCAGTAGTACGTGTGGTATCTATTTTTATGTCTTCAGCAGATAGCTTTGCTAATTGTACAGGTCTAAGACCAGTTACATACACCAAACCAAGTATTGATGAGTAAAGTAGTGTTTGTTTATCGATACCCTGAAAATCATCTTTGATAGCTTGGTTTAACTTGATAAAGCCTTGTTGAATCATTGAAATAAGAGGGTAATCAATCGCATCTACGTATTGCTGGTAATATAATCTTGAATTAAATGCTTTAGGACGTTCAAGAAATTCTAACTCATATTCTTGATCAAGATCAAAGCATAAAAAGTTCTCGAGAAATAGTAGTTTCACTAAGAACTTAAAATGGTAATAGTATGTAGAATTGTCGGCTTTTGCTAAATCAACCAATAAAGATTTCGAATTATGATAATCAAGCTTTAGGCTTCTAGTTTTTAGCGACCTGATTACGAAAGTGTAAGCCTGTAATTTTGCTTCAAGTCCAGATGGCGTATTAATTTGAATGTAATTAGCTAGAAAAAATTTAGCCAATTTTTTCTCTGACGTACTGAAGTTAGAAAAGTTTAAGTGAAGTTTTCTCCCCGAATAAGAAAAATTCCAAACATCGTTAGATGTTTGAACGAACTTGCTATCAAATTTATCAGCTCTATGAAATCGAATGATTGTTGGTAAGTGTAAAGACTCTATGAGCCTAAGGTCAGCATCATGGAAAATAATAAATTCACTAAGACTATTATCATTTTTTTCAAAATCTAGACTATGTTGGGGCATATTTTGATGTGGTTCTAGGATTTTAGACCACGCCTATAAGTGATAATCTACTCCCCAATAAGCATGGGAAATGCTTGTTTTTGTAGTCAACCATGACACGAAGAAAACGTCGTAATCATTCAGCAGAGTTTAAAGTTAAAGTTGCACTCGCAGCAATTAAAGGCGACCACACACTCGCTGAACTTTCTACTCAATTCGATTTACATCAAAACCAAATCATCGATTGGAAAAATCAACTGCTTGAGCAATCAGTCAATATTTTTTCACGACCAACAGCACAACAAGAACCA
>NZ_JBUEBA010000002.1:1745388-1826813 GCF_058107045.1 Acinetobacter sp. AB03
AAATCTCTTATACCCAATATAAGCACCAAATGAATTTTTAGAATTTACCTCTCCGCACATCCCATTCATATTTCTGAATTTTGCAGAATCGGCATCCTTTAATTGGCCTTTCACTGAGGTAATTGCGATGACCTCCCTGTTGCTCTTTAGGTCATCGTTCGAAACACTATCATCACCTGATATACAGCTGAATAAGATTAGAAGCGCAATAATTATTACAGCTACAGCAAGAAAAATAGGAAGCAACTTGCTCTTTTTTTCAATTAAGACTTCTGATGTATATTTGGGCTCGATATCTTTTGCGCTTTGGGGGCGCTTATACTGCCCCCTTTTCTTCTTGGCTTCAGAATAAAGGTAGCTCCATGCTCTGGTTTTTTCATTAACCATAAGATTAGCGAGGTATGTATTAAAATCAATATTTGACTGCTGGAATGACCTTAAATCTCGATAGCTCTCTAAAGGTAGGAGAAATAAAATATCCTTATTTTCTTCAATGTAATCGTTTATTTTCAACAATTCATCACCATTTAATGGCGACCTAAGTAATTCCATACCCACCCCCATATTATTAGAGACAAGATACTAATTTACCGCACAAAAAGAAACCTCCCGAAGGAGGTTTTCGTTTTACCTAACCCATTTTGGCAACTGCCTGTATTTCTTTAAATACATTTCATCATGGCGACCTGAAACATCAAAGTAAAACAATAGAGCAAGAACTACTGGGACAACAAATTTCCCCCAGAATAACCAACTTATATTTTCTGAAATAAAACTTTGAAGCGGATAATTTCCGAAATAATTAAAACTATGTGCCGATTTTAAAATAGGCATATAGAAAATCGCTGACAAAATTACCAATGCGGAATAAAACAAAGACAAGTACTTCAGTTTTGGAAACTCTCTAAAAGCATAATCTATTTTAGTTAATCTAAAATCTAACCAATCAGGCGTGGTAACCTCACAACTTATTTTATATTCAACTTATACTATAAATTGCTGCTTTTTCAAGCATTAAAAAACCACTCCGGGGAGTGGTTTTGTTTTATTGGTCAGCTATTTTCAATGCTGGTCTTAACACTCTAAATATTGCAATAGGCGTCATACCAAAAGCAACGCTTGGTCTACCAAATTGCTCTTTGAGCATTGTCATTGTCTGAGTAACAAGACTCTTAATCTCATTCTGATCAGTGTAGTATGTAAAATCATCAAATGGTATCGCATCTAAAACGCCCAATACATACCACTTTCCAGACATAAACTCCCCGTGTTTAAAATTTATATCCAAGCCAGCATTAGACATTTCATTGCGGCTTAAGGTCATCCAGACCTCGGTGCATAAAGGCACGCCATCTTCACGGAACTCACCCGTTTCCACCAGCAACTTGCCCTCCAATGCATAGGGCACTTCTTGGATGAATTTAAGTGCTGGCTTAAGAGCTTTCGCCATCTCTGCTTTCTTTTTTTTGTGCGAATCAGTAATGCTTGGCATGGTGCCAATCATGAAATCTGCTGCAGGCTCCATAAATTCTTTAATAACAGAAACATCAACTACACTTAATCGCCCTTCTAGCAATACAAGACTTCCAAGTTGACCTGCATCCAATTCTCGGTGAATGAATCCTAGCTCATCAAGGCGATTTATCATTTCCCGAGGCATTGTATGTGTTGCATCATATTGATGTTCAGCACCAAGACTCGCTGAATGATCTGTGGCTACCTTACCATTAGCTACTGTGGGTATTCCCGCCCCTGCTTCTAACTTACGAATATCTGTGATATTGCTGGTGTTTTTAAAAGAAGCTAAAGCTCCATTGCCAGTTAACTGAGCATAGAATGATTTAATTTTTGTATTGTCTAAATAAAAGAAATCAAAGATTGATTCGATGCTTTGTAATTCTTGCGCCACTATTAATCTGCCCTTCAGCCTTTTTTCTTGTGTCATTATACTGAGTTAGGCCATCTTGCATAGCTTTTTGAAAGGACTCTATTGCTTCGCCTAACCCTTTTGCGGATTCATTAAGTTTTTCTTGTTGTTTCTTATTTCCAAACCCAAATGAGAAATTCATAAGGAAACTCCTTAGACAAAAACACCCTGTTATCATTTGATAAAAGGGTTTATGCGGTAATATTATGCGATTACGCATAATCGGTCAATACGCTATAGATTAACTGTTGTCAAGATTTGTATACCTATCAGCGCGTTAATTGTTGTCGCGATGCATCATCAATCTGCCGTTTATCAACAAAAGAAACCAACCTAGACTGATTTCTTCTGCATTCTCTTATACACCTCATCAATAAACCGATTGTCCAGATCAAAGATGACTGCATTAAAAATATAACGCTCTACTGGTAACTCGTATTGCTCACAATAGGCGTTAAGGTCGGCAATGCTTAAGGCTAGTGGTGTGCCTTGCACATATCGACGTGAGCGTGAAATGACGTTGTAGGCTTCAATTAAGGCATTAGCTGTATAGCTATACTCAGGTTTTTTCACCTCTTTGGGTGGTTGTCTACCTAATGCTTCAGCTATTGCTCGCTGCTTTTGGTTGTACTCGCCCGCTTCTTCTTCACTGGCGAATTGGATGTATTCGTAGAGTTCTCGGACTTTCCCAGTGCTTCACGCTTTTTTTTATCAGCTTCAATTTGGATTCGCTGTGATTGAGTAATCACCCATATGCCTAGTTTCACCCCATACTCGTCATCATCAGCCGTTTTCCCATAAGCAAGCAAGTC
The DNA here is from genome assembly GCF_058107045.1 of Acinetobacter sp. AB03. NCBI lineage: Bacteria > Pseudomonadati > Pseudomonadota > Gammaproteobacteria > Moraxellales > Moraxellaceae > Acinetobacter > Acinetobacter sp. AB03. The sequence continues at coordinate 1,748,128 of NZ_JBUEBA010000002.1, forward strand.
GTGAGCCAGTTGTGCTGAATATTCAATCTGCGCAGGAATATTACGCCAATCTAAAACTAAATACTTGCCAACAATGCCACTGAATACACGATTAGATTGCTCAACAAACTCGTCAGTAATTAAGGTGCCACTTTCTCGCACCATGCGCTCTTTTTGCTGATGACTGTCTTGCATGTACTGGAATGAGGGGCGATTAATTCCTGCTATAAGATACTCGCCACCATCTGGATGAGGCACCCACTCTGATGGATGTTTTTCAGTGCTTAATGAATCTTTTGAGATGGTAATTTGCATTTTTTTTCTCGATAAGTGGTTTTTACTTATTACCGCCCGAAGGCGGCTATTGATTAAACTTTAGGTGTGCGTGTAAGTGTTGGTGCTTGATCCACAACCGTGTATTCAAATGTTGTATTCAGAAGGTCATCTTTACCACCAGTTGCAAGCGATGCTGTAAGCTCAACTTTAGGAATATTTAAAACGTATTTATTCCCTGCTGTATCTGTGATTGGAATAGAGAGTGAGATATTCCCGTTGGTGAATTGCTTCTCATAAAGCTCAGCTGCTTTAGTAGACCAAGCCATTGTAAAACTGCCTGTGCCTTTCGCTGACATTTCAAGAATTGCACCAACTTCAAGGCCAGCACCTAAGCATTTTTGCACTTGCATCGAGTTATCCCAATTGAATGAGAATGCGGTAATACAAGCTGTACCTTTAACCGATGCACCATCGACAAGTAAATCACCTACTGAGATATTAGACATACGCGGATTGGCTGATGCTGGCGTAATTGTTCCAGTGGGTGCGACTGCTGCTGTGGTTCGTTTTGTACCCATGAAGCCAAAGGTTAGACTGATCAGCCCAGACTCAGGAATATCAATACCAAATGTATTTACATGCAAGCCTGAAAAGGTGTGATAGTTCGCAATGTCGGTATAACCAAGCAATACGCTGAATGTCTGGCGAGTTGTGCCACCAAAAGTCAGAACATTGGTCGCCCAAGCATTAAAAGCTGCTGCTGCCATTAGATCATCATACGCACCATACTGAGCTTCTGCGCTCAATTCGCCTGAATACTCCGCCGAAGTAATCATGGATGATTGCTGCAATCGGCTATCCGTAATTGAAGCCGACTCTGTTTTTTCAACACTTTGGTTTAATGAAATATCAGTAAATGCCAAGGTTTGACGCGCAAATGGCGAAGGCACTGTTCCAATGACAGTTTCTTTTGCAATCTGCGCTAATTGTTTTGCGCCCGAACTCATGGTTTTCTCCTATTCAAGGCATAAAAAAACCACCTTTCGGTGGCATTGGTTTGGAAATAATTAACCCCGCACTTGGCGGGGTTTAATGTTTATTGGAATCTATGGTTTCACCTTGCATACCTCTGCATAATTTCGAGACGCTTTCGGTGTGCAGCGTGATGTGCTTGTGGTTTGGCTTGGTTCGCTCAATATTAATAGCTATTAGCATTGCTGCGCGCAGGTTTTCTGCCGGCTCTACACTTTCAAAAATGTAGGTGTCGTTATGAATAACAATATCAGCATAACCATCTTCTTCTGTGCTTGGTCTGCACTCCACCACAATGTAAGCAGGAATATTATTTGTCATTATCTTTATCCTCATCAAAATCTAAGGATGGTTGCGCCTCTTTAATCAGTTCATCCAATTCTTTAAGCATGGCTGGTTTTGTTTGCTTACCATGGATTGATAAGAAGCTTGCTGCGCCTGACAGAGATTGAGTAATCAGCTCAAGTTGTGCTGAAAGCTTACCAATGCGTACCTGTAACCCATCCTTAAGTTGGCGAGCTAGTTCTTCTTGCTCGATATAATACAGACGCACCTCGCGTCCACGATTAGTACACTCGACCATGGATAGCTCTTTGGCCATATCCACTGTTAGCAAATATTCTGTCTTATGTTTTGCACCACTCACACCCTGCTCCACCACTTGATGGATCAGGTAATCAATATTTTCCTGAAATTTATACTTGGCAATTCGGCGTTTTATCCATGTTGAAAAGTCCTGCTTACTTTCAAGCCAGTAATGCATATCCCGCGCATTCACGCCGAGCTGAACTTTTCCATTTAATTCGACTTCGATAAATGGGGTTTGATTTTCAATTTTTACGATTGCATTCATTGATCTGCTCCGACTACTCATTAAAAAAGAAACACTGGCAAGAAGATGCAATGAATAGTCGAAACGACCATCTTCTTTTCGGGGATCAGCCTAGCCAGTGGTTTGCCTGAAAACAGGCATAAAAAAACCGCCCTTTCGGACGGTTTGGTTAAATGTTTAAGCTAGTTCACTCGGAACTCAGCTCTAATTATTTTTGCGTAAAAGTCTTGGTCATCCATGCTTTGCGGTGCATGAACTTTATAGACCTCAAGATGAGACACGCCGAATGATTGCAGCAATTCTCGCCACTGATCACACAATGCAGTCATGACAAGTGTTCCTCTATTCTTTGGTGTGAAGCACTGAATTGAAATAATGCCGTAATCACGAATACATGGGCTGTCGCCAATTGATGCCACCTGACTATCAGCGTACTGTACAAAAACTTTACACCAAGGTTTGTTTGCTGGCGCTTTAAATGGCTTCCCTTCTTCATTCATTTGGTTCTCAGTACGAACCACAATGTTTTCTAGTGTTGTATTTAGTTCTGTGCCTAGATTGTTGCTGTTGTCGCCGATAAGTAGTAGTGTGCTGCCGATTAAATATTTGCTTCTATCCGCAAACTGCCCGATACGCTTGTATATCTCTATTTCAGCTTGAGTGAGTGTCATCATTTGTATTTACTCGCTACAGACTGGAATGCAAGCGCATACACACCATGAGGGGTTTGATCTGAATGACCATTTTCAATCCTGAGTGCATAAGGCAAAGCATTGGTCAAATACACACAGTTGCCTAGTTTTGCTTTAAGGATGTTCTGAGCGCCTCGATCAAAAGCTTTCTGATCTAAAGTGCCTTTAGGTGCCGTATTGCCCTCACCCTCAATATATTGATAGGTTGGATGGTCGATTGTGATTAGGTTTGAATTGCGGAATGAGCCATCCATTACCGGACTACCCATAATTACAGCTCGTAGCATCTCAGCACTCACCTTTCGCAAATGCTCATCGCCAACCTTCTCTATCTCAAGCGCAAAATTAGTCGGTTTGTTTTTCCATCCCATAGCTATTCTCGATATTCAACAGTCACATCACCAAATAAAATTTCATGCGCCAATTCACCACTAATCATAACTGGCCGACATTCAATATCAGTCTTGATTCGAATTAAGAAGCCTTTTTCCAAATCCACATAAAAGGCACCTCGAATCTGCTCACCATTTAAAAACACCGATTTAATGTTAGTAGCGCGAACATCAACATGAAACGCCTGATCTGAATCAACTGCACGTTGAATTAGGTTTGAATCATCAATGTAAATCATCAGCTTCACTCTCCTGAAACATCGCAAAAAGATCCTGAGCTATACGCTGTATTGAGTAAGCTTCAAATTCGGTGCTAGGCTTTTTCTCACCCATCAGTTTTCTTATTCGTTGCCAAATGTGCACCGCTTCATGTAATAAAAGCCCATGCACTTCAATCAATGTTCTTTCACCGCAATCACCCAACTGAACAATGCAGTGTTTGCCACCATCGTAATAATCAACCTGAGCACCCGCACCTAAATGCATAAATTCTTGTGTGTCAGTTACATCATCAAATAATAGGTCGAATTGATCTTGGTTGCGGACTAAAGTGTATTTTGAATGTTCAAAAGGTGAGATATGCCATTCGGGCACATAGTTGTTGCTGATCATAAATTCCACCCATTAAAAAACCCACCGAGGTGGGTTCATTCTTAGCCAAGTGCTTCTCTTAGAAAGGCTTGCAACTCTTCTTGAGTTTTAAACTCTACAGAAGTTGTGTCTTCTTTGTTGTAGTGGATTTTCAAAGAAGGATTTCTTAAATTTAAATTGGTTGCTGTTGATAGGTCTTCAATCAGCCTAATTTTTTCTTTATTGAAATATAAGTCAGCATTGTTATAAATACTTTTGCACTTAATGAACATTCTATTTCTCTTACTAGTAAAACATTCTTTGTAGCACAAACTAAGTACATGTCAACGATGTAGTACTTAGACCTTTCTAAGTTGGCAGGTCCAGATACTTGATGTTGGATCTTGGCCAATATTTTTCACTTCAAAGCCACCATCCCTAAACTGCCAGACATCCCCTATTTGAGGAATACCCGTCAGCTCATTTTGAAGGACAATGGCCTTAGCATCAGTAGCTTGGTAGTCGATAGGCTTAACCATGTCTCGGAGGTAATTCCCTCGCACGCCACGCCCTGAATATGATTCACTTCCTACGACTGGATAAGTTTGAGTTTCAAAATCAAACTCGCCTGAATAAATCGGCTTTTCACAGGTGAAGGTGTCAACTGCATCAGCTAGATCAGTCGAAAATGCTTCTGCAAGTTCTTCCTGTAGCTCATCTCTCATGCCCATAGCTAAATCCTTTTAAGAAATTGTACTGAAGATCGCTTGGTATATGGCTTGATCAAATCAAGAATGTATTGCTCATAGGTATTTAAGTCTTCTGAACCAGCTGCAAAGGTCTTGGAAACACTGGTGCCAGATTGAGCCGACACCGTCTTACTCACGACAGTGGCAGCCTTACCTTGATAAAGCTTACCCGCCAAAATCCCCCTAATAATCTCGTAGGAGGCTAATTTAAGTGGCTCTGGCACCAAACTAGACTCAAGATACCCTTTCACATTACGCGAGCGTAAATATGCATCCACTTGGGAGAGTAAGCGAGCCTTGTCACTAGCGCTTTGACCAGCAAATTCAGGCACGTGTTCCAGCACTTCTGTTTCAGTGACAAAGCTCATTAGTCTATTCCTTCGGTTGATCCGCTTCTTCGGCTGCTTTCGCGGCTTTAGCTTCTGCAGCAGTAGGCTTTTTGGCCTTAGCTTCCAGTTCTTTGACTTTGGCCTTTAATTCATCATTTTCAGATGTCAGCTTTTTAACCGCTTCCCGCTCTTTATCAAGCTGCTCAGTCAATTCGGTATTTTCAGCTACCACCTTTTCACATTCCGCTTTCGCTTCATCAAGGCTGGCCTGAAGCTCAGGAGCGATGCCTACATTCAATGAAACTGACTGGCTTTTAGGCTGATTATCGAGAAATGCATAGGCCTGATCGACTAGATCAGCATCTGGAAAGTCTTCATCTACTTCAACCGAAGTGGCACCACCAATTACACCCAAGAATGAGCTTCGATAACAAACATCAGGATCGGGATGCTTGGGAATGTTTTCTGTATAAACTACTTTCATCTTTATGCTCCAAAACAAAGGCGACCGAAGTCGCCATGTTTATTAAGGTGTTGCTGTGCCGGAGATAACCGCAGCAAATGGAACCTGCTTACGATCAAATACACGCTCCCAGTTTGCAGCATTAGCATACTGCGCAATAGTCGGAGAGGTGTTTGGACTGGTATTACCCTTCCAAGAGAAACCTGCAGGTTGCAGCAGATAGGTCTTACGTTCCCACAGGATTTCAGCACCACCACCGTTACCACCTGACGGCTTACGTTCAAGCTCAACAGGAACTTTAGGTGTACCTTCACCATAACCGAATGCACCAGCACCAAAGATTAAGGATAGGTACTGACCATTGCCGTAAGTCAAACCATCGTCCATAAAGATTGGCTTGCCTAGGTAAGTGGCTAAGATAATGCGGCCCTCAGAATCTCGCAGGTATTCAATAAGATCTTGTTTCACCATTTGGTTCATTACGACTGAGTGAACACCCATCGCTGAGAACTGATCTGCAGTATCACCTGCTGTAAATGCCGCATCCTGGAATGCACCAGCTGAGATGGTGGCACCCGCATCAATGACCATGTCGCCACCGTCATTTGCGATATTGGAAGCAATCACACCTCGGGCAGATCCAAGTAAGTAACGCTGCCATTGACGCTCCCAGTATTTACCGAAGCGGTTGCGGATGTGCTGCATTGGCTCTGAGTTAGCCAGTTCAGCGGTTAAATCCGCTACACCATATCCTTTGTTTAGATACAATGTACGGGCTTGCATTGAACCTTGAGCTGCTTTACCAACTTCACCCAGATCGTCTGGATCATCATTGGACAGGTTAGGCGCTTCATCTGCATCTAGATCTTGCCAGTATGCAATCGTAGAAGAGCCTTGGCCGTTATTGGCAATCGCATCTAATGCTTCGTTTTTAACAACGATGCCAGATTGATAGACTGCCGTTTTTTCAGGGGAATTAACTGGATCAAGTGTCTGGTAATAATCCCCAACAAAGATATCCGTTAATTGTGTAGTGGTGCTTGGCATATGTTATGCCTCCTTAGTTTTGACTAATTGCTGAAATGCATTTGGATTTTCACGAGCTAAAGTTGCTCGCTCTGCTTCTGTATAGTCAGACCATTTTTTGTTTGGAGTACCCGAACCAGGTGCACCAGAACCATTCGCTTTAGGCCAGAAATAAGCTTTCTTCTCACGCAAGCCTTCAACCCATTCTTTTGGTGACAGAGGATTGGTGCCGTCTTTCCCAATAATCACTTCCCCATTTTCATCGATGGCCACAGCCTTGCCGTTTTCATCTAGAGAGAATTGAGATTGAGCCAAGAAGGCAATATCTGCTGTAGCCTCATTTAAGGCCCCTAACTCCACTGCTGCTTGTACGATTTGACCTTGGACTACGGATTGCTTGAACTTATTTGCATAAGCTTCAGCTTTATCTGCACGCTGTTTTTCAGTTGAAATTAAGCGCTCATGTTCCTGTCGCATTTTTTCGGTACGCTTCTGAATGACTTCATCAATCTTGCCCTCGGCAATAAGTTTTGACTCTTCATCCTGACCAGCTTTATTCAGCAACTCTTTAACGGCTGTAAGATCCACGCCTTCTAGTTGAGACTTAATCCCACCTAGTTCAGTTTTAAGATCTTTATTGGCTTGAATCAGCTCGGTGTTTTTGGTTTTCAAACCTTGCACCTGCTCATCGACAGCTTTTTGAATGGCTGCTTTAACTTCTGGGTTTTCTAAATCAATTTGGTCTGACATTGTTTATTCCTTGAATAACCGCCTGGCGGATTTGAGATACCTGAGCTTTGCGCAGGCATAAAAAAAGACCCGTTTGGGTCTAGGTTTGGATTTGGTTTATCTGGCTTGCTTTAGGTCTGCTGTACATGCAGCATAAGCAGCAAACCATATATTGAACCAATGATTTGCGGTGTTGCGCATTGCTATTGCATCCGCTCGACCATTGTTAAATTTAGGTTTAATTTCATATTTCATAGAAAATAAGTTGAACTCAAGAACTTTGTGATGATCGTCCAGATTTGTATTTTCAAGCCTTTCCAATACTTCACGCTCAAATAGCCAAACTGTGCGCTTCAATCCTATTTCTTTTGGTTCCTTTTTACTCACAATCCCAACTCCTTAAACGTCTTAGCATCCAACACCTTCAACTCATCCAGCGTATACATAGCACCCTGCGGATCGACAAACTTATCAATGCTGTACTTACCTTCTTTGTAGAGCTTGTAGCGTGCTGGGCCGAGCCATTCTTTCTGGAAAAACTCATCAGTCTGGTCGAAAAACTTCTTAAATGATGTATTTGCATCTAGCTGACCAATCAGGTCTTGACGCTCATCTTTTGGAATATCTTTAACCTTGCGTTCATCCATCACAAAAGGACGTTTTCCAGCAATATCACCATCAGCATCACAGCCGACCAATACAGACCGACAGTTATAGTGAAGTGGTGGTTTTGGATAGGCCTTATTGATGTCGTAGACATTGGCATCCAGTGAGGCGCATTGCTTGGAGGTGCGACCATCCAAAGTACTGACGAATTTCACATGAGTGAATCTAAGTGCCTTCCAGGTATCGTCATATGAAATATTCGCCACATGACTTCGTGCGGTCCGAACCGTGCGTTCAATCTCAATCTTGGTTGCATCCCAAATGCCACCAACATAAGCGTACTGATTACCTACCTTGGTTCGCTTGCCACGAATGCGGGTAATAATCTCCTGATTGGTCTGGCCTTGGTTGATTCCATCACGGATCGCATATTCAACCTGCTTTCTAGCCTTATCCAACACAAAGCCAAACATTTCATTAATGAGTTGACCACCTGCCAATGGAGTAGACTTTGCTTTTTTATAAAGCTGCTCACCACTGACCGAAGCTGCTGCACCTGTCATCAACTGACTAACATAAGATGCTTCATACACCGCCATGCTGACCGCTGACTGGTGAAAGGTTTCCGGCACCTCAACTGAAATCTCTTTAAATCGGTCATTCAACAAGCTTCGGATTTCTTTCAATTGATCAGTTGTATATTGACCACTCGCCAGTGCGATTTTTTCAGCCTCAGACAGGTTTTCAAGCAATTCCCTTAGCTCTGACACCATCTTATTAGACAGCCCGTAAAATCGGCTTAAAGCCTCATTTACAGCTTGGGTTGATGCTCGATAGCTGTAGGCAGAGTGTTGACTTAAAGCATTAAGTATTGCTTGTTGTGCTATTTGGTCGTTCATGATTTACGCCCATTAAAAAAGCCCCTTAAAGAGGCTTGTTTTTAACTTTTCAGAAGCCTTTTGTAGGCTCCAATCACACCCTGAGGAATGTCCAGCCATTCACTTTTCGTCTCCCCCAGACACTTTGCACTTGGGTTTGTATTTACCTTTTGATTAGCCGTAAAAATAAATTTACGAATTCTTACCAATTTTTCCGGGTAAAGGAGGCTGTCATATTTTTGAATTGCTTTGTCCAGGTCTGATTTATCAAAAAGTTGATACCCATAACCATCATCAATCGTGACAATAACTTTCATGTTAAAAATATCTGGATAAACTTCCGTTAAGTCGATTGAGTTTTTCAGTCGGGGGATCTCTTTTATTATCTTTTCAAGAGTTTCTTGATCTGCGCAAAGAATCTTTGGATCCGACCGGTACTTATCTTTATATTCACCAACTCTTTTATATATTTCTTCTAGCATATTACACCTCTGCAATACCTGAAATCGAAGGCGGAAAGCATTCAGGTTAAATGCCTTTCGGGAGCGACCCTATCCGCCTAATAATTATACATTATCTACTTTAGGAATGTTGGTAAAAGTACCTGCATTCTCTTGCTCGACACGCTCCATCTCATCCTTATACTCATGCTCTGGCAGATTACCCGTCGCAATGTATTCCCAATAAGTCTGGAATGAGTTTTTACCGGCAATCGCACCTTCATACAGCTGTTTGGCCAATTCGATGTCATATGCCGTAGAGCTGAATTCTGGCTTAACACTGAATGTATATTTTGACGGGTCCAGCTTTAACCACTGAGCCGCATACTTTATTGCCTGCTCGATTGCTTCAGCTGCACACATGACAATGCTATGTAAGCTTGCATGCTGATCATCCTGTCTAGCTCGACGCGCTTCACCTGACTCTTGCGTATTAGTATCGATAACTTTGGCACCTGCTTCTAAAGCTGCATTTTTCTGTGCATCCATTTCGGATTTGGTTTTATCAATACCAACACCTTGAATCTCTAAGTATCCGCATTTCGCTTCTTTAGGAAGAAGCCAAGCCGCCATTACACCAGTTACAGAAACATCATCGTCATCATCCAGGCCACTAATCCATGGTTGTGGATGAGCTGTATGATGCAAAGACTGGAAGTAATCTGCCGATAACTGGTAATACTTCAATGCGGCCTTAGCCATAGTCAGTAGCGGTACAGTCCCCACACTTGGCGCATTGTCTGTCGTGCCACAAAATACGAATGGGGTGAAATTCAGACTATTGCTGCCGAGTGTCGGAGTTTTATCCTGCTCAATGCTACCGTCAAATAATCGGACATTCAAAGAGCCATCTTTTAAACCTAAAACCCGGTGAACAGTCTTAGTACTGTGACTAAATTCATCTTCACTATTCTCGAATTGTTCCTCGAGCACCACCAGATTTAAATCCCGACGCCCACCAACATTGTTTTCCTTCCAGTTAATAATGGATAGAGCGTTATAAAGTGCAAAATACGGCTTTCCATCACCATCCACATCAACTAAAAGACCACAACGACCATATTCGAGTAGCTCTAGAACAACCCGGATAAATAGCTGTTTTAAGCCAAATCCATCATTGGTGGCGTTTTCGCTTAGTCCAGCCATTAGATTACTAGGCAAATTGATTTCAGGATTCAGTTTAGATACCAGCCCAATCATTGTCCGTAGTGAATCTTGCACCCATAAAGGATATTGCGCCCGAGAGACATAGCCCTTATAGATTTCACCGGTTAGATCGCCCTGCTTTTCAGCTTCAACCATCCCTGCTGATTTTGATAGATATTGGGTCGTTGCCAACTTAATAGCTTCTTCACCGGCTACAGCATCCTGCATTACCTGCCAGCTTTTCTTTGCAGCAATATACTGCGGATGTTGATCTGTAACTGCCATAAATACACCAATAAAAAAGCACCCCGAAAGGTGCAAAATGTTTAAGCCATACCACGGATTCTTCGAACCCCAATAGCCTTTTTATTAACAGGAAATAGATAAGCAACTGGATATGTGCCAGCATCATTCATGTGGTCAAAGCCTGCTTTTTTATCTGGTTGTCCATTCTCGTCATAAATCTGACGCTCCTGGCATTTTGCAAAGTGTGGACACTTGGATGTATTCACAAACAAGCGTCTTTCACCCAACGTATTACAGAGCAATGAGTTCATAGAGTTGATGCGGTCCTTCACAGCCGGGTTGGATGCGTTCACATACACCTTAAAGCCTGCCTTTTTCAGCATCGCAATATCGGTTTCACTCGCATTGTTTGATTTGCGGTTATCACCTGAAGCATCTGGGTACACACCAATAGAGTGTTTTGGGTACCGCTCTCTAATCGCTTCAATCATTGCAGGCGTATCAAATAGATTCACAAACTCATCTACTGCATGCATGGTGTCACCACGACGCACATAAACCACAGCGGCCATTTTGGTAACGTTAAAGTCCATACCGATATGAAGCGTGTCACCATCCTGAACCATTTCACTTGAGCTATTGAGTACCCGGTTAAAGCAGTAATAAATAACGCCCTGATAACTCTCAAAACTAGCTTCATATTCCTGACTGAATGTTTTCGGGTCCATCTTGCGCTTGGCAACAATGATTTCCGATTCAGGAATATTACCGCCTTGCAGTGATGTATATGAAAAGCTTCGGCAATCTGGCTCATGACCCGGCTGACCATCCATGAAAGTGTCATAGCAATGGTTGAAGCCTTTCGGTGTACCAATCCTTAAAACATGACCACCAACACGCTGCTCACCATTCACGATGTATTTGCATGTTGACAACATTGGGCGTAGGACTTCTTCCCATGCAGCCCACTTACAGTCCGCCCATTCATCAATGATCAGGAAAAATAAGCCAGATCCACGAAGGTCATCATAGTTATCCAGACCAACCACACGCATGACATGACCACTTTTTAGAGTGATCGTGCATTCAGTTTCGTTGGGTTTGCCTGCACGCCATGAAGGTGGAATTGCTTGTTTTAATCGTTTCCAGAAAACACGCTTGGCCTGCTTAAATGTAGGCGCTGCATACCAGATTTCATCTTCAACCGATACATTCCATTTTGCAGCCAATCTTGCAGCTCGACGCATCTCAGCCTTAGCCAAGAATGTCTTGCCAAAACGTCGACCACATACAGCATCACGAAAACGCGCTTCTTTCTGCCAGCCCCATAAATAGATATTGGCCTGCTTTGGTGTAAGTTGTACCGCACCTTCTGGTGGCTCAAAGAATTGGCTCATTTGGAATTTCCTCATCAGGTTTCAGGCTGATTTTGTAATCTTCCTCAGGAGGTCGAGTTGCAGGAGGTCTTACTTCTTTCTGAAGTTTCTCAAGCTCTAAACGCTTAATATCAATTTCAATCTGTTCTTTTTCAGATAGGCCACTTGGACCAGCACTTTTACCTGATTGAAGCAATCCTTGCGCCTGTTTAAGCACGTTCTGACGCATGACCTTGTTCTTTCCCCAATCGTCATACATCTTTTGGAGTTCTTTAAAGTGAAAGGCTTTGTTAGCAATCGGAATGTCTTCGATGTTCTTCTTGAAATCTTCCCGTGTCCTGTAAAACAAGTCCTTTAATTTCTGACTCATTCCCCTGCAGGTTGCTTTTGTTGGATCGTATGAAGCAACCTGCTGACGCTCAATTTCAATGCCAAATTCTTCCCTTACAGCATCCACTACTTGTTGAGGTGTTTCAAAGCAAGCAAGAGACTGAACTATAAAGATTTTTACAGGCTCTCTTAGTGTTGCCATAAACACCCCTTTGTAAGACTACGTAAGGGTAAATAGGCAAAAAAAAGAGCCCAAAGGCTCAATTGATCACACAGTTCCCACAACACGCAGACACATTAAAATCAGATACAAACGGCGCATTCTTTGAGATTTCGACTAAGCGCTTGACACTCTCGTTTGCACCCCAACGTTTGACCACGCCATAGAACTCTTCAACGTCATGACCCGCTAAGTAATGCTTTGGTAAGCCAGTATTGTCGCTGTACATGATTTCGTCGTCTTGATCACGTTCTACGCCAATGTGGTAAAGCTCATGCTCGATCAAGGCACAGAAGTCATGATCTGAAGCTTGCTCACAGAATGAGGCATCGATGGTAATTAGATAAACAGGCACACAACCAAACCAGTCTCGCATCTGCTGTTCCTGCCGGGCTTTCTTCCATCCACCTTGGTTAAACATCACTTTTTCACATTGACCGAGTACCATGCGTTTCTTTGACTGGCATGCAGATGATGCCCAAGCAAAAGCTAAGAAGGTTTCATCGTCGTGTAGTAGCTCAGAGATATGGTCATGATCTGGATTGTGGAGGTGGCCACCAATGGTCAAATAGTTTTTAATCACCCATTCTTTTAATTCCACGGCGGGCGCAAGGCGAATTGCTTCTTCTTCCTCAGCCTGATCAATAAGATCCGTCGGTGGGAATGGTCTGATCTGTTCCATCTTCTAATCTCTCTAACTGCGACTTGATCCACCGAATCACACCACCCGACTCAATTGCATGTGGCTCAAAACGCTGAATCTTGTAACCCATATCTTCAGCCAGATCATACTTATTAAATGCGTTTGCTATCTTTCTTCCACCACGCCCGACAGCCCAAGGACTACCTGCTATTTCAATAAGAAGTCTCAGCTTCACAATATAAAAATCGAATCGCCAGTTTTTAGTGGATTCAAATTGAAATTTACGCTCATAGCCAATCAGGTGTTCTTCTAACTCCTGAAATAAAGTCTCTTCAGCTTCTAGGTATTTTTCTTTTGCTTTAGGAAGAGGTTTAGAGCGTGGTTTGGTTTTAGGTGGGCGCTTTTTTGTTTTCCAGAAATAGTCGTCTGCGTTCATATTTTGCGCCCATTAAAAAACCACCCGAAGGTGGTTTAGTTTAAAACAACATCGACATCTGCCCAAACTCATAAATCGTTAATGCAAGGACAAAGGCCGAAACCGAGATTATAAGCACATCTTGTGAAGCCATACTTTTCTCCCTTTATTGTTCTTTTTTTATACTCTCACAATTAAAAAAATTATCAATACTAAAAGAATACATTTCTCACAATTTACAGTGATAGATATGTAAGAAATTATACAAAGACGATGTATTAGTTAATTTTAGTTAATTATCGCATAGGGTTGTTCTTAGATTCTTAACCCGCTGTTTCAACTTAATCATGATGCCATCTATTGCCAGCATCTCATCCCGAGTCAAACCAGAACGGCTTAGGTTCTGATACTTAGACAGCTCAGCACTGCAAAATTCTAAGTCTTTTTTTGCTTGTACTTTATCTGTCATAAGAACCCCAAATAAGAAAAGAAAAACCCCGCCAATAATGCATATTGAGCGGGGTTTTATGTGCCGTAATCCGTTCGGCAAATGACTAAGGAAACGTAGCGAAAGGCCTTATATTTCTTTCAAACAATCACGGCATTCTTTGACTTCACCGTCAATCTCAGTTGCACCATGAAGGCCAAATAAACAAATTAACAATTGAAGCATTTCGTTCTCCTACAATCATATATTTATTACAAAACCCAACACTAACTAAATTGTTTAGAAGCCATGCAGAGCAGCTTTTTGAACAATTTTATCGAAGTTTGAGTGTGAAGCGTGTTTGCTAGCAATGCGCTTTGATCTATAGCAGCAACTTGCCATAACACCAATACCTAATAAAGTTAGTAGCTTCATCTTTAATTCCATCCATGTAGAATATTTAATTAAAAATATCACCCGAAATTGTATCTATCCAATCTCATTTTGATGAATTATTGTTCACTATGTAACTAAATAAGGATGTGGTGATCTGCCACACCCCTGCCTATAGTTCGATATTAATCAGCTCGGCAACTGAACTACCGCTACTCACAATCACATCAACCTTACATGCACGGTCAACTTCACTTGCTTTCATTCTCTTTAAGGTCGGGTTGCCAAGCCCTAGCTAAAATTGCCTAAAACATCTAGGCGTTTACACAAGGCATGTTCTGTAAGTCGGCACACTCACAGGATATGGTTGCCAAATTTCGGCAACAAAAAAGCCCAATCATTTGACCGAGCTTTGATGTAATTAAATATCTGGATGGCGGCATTAAAATTTAAACCACTACGATTAAAGTTAAGCCGCCATAAAAAAAGCCCTACATCACTGTAAGGCTTTTCCCCTTGGTCATGTGCGCTGATTCAAGGAATCGTTGTTTTTATTCACAACAAAATAATTAAATCATTAATCTCACAAAAAATGAAGCAAAAAAAACCTGCAACTTGGGGAAGGTGCAGGTATAAACTGATATTAACTATTCATGGAGAAGCTAATACCGAGCATTCTAGTCAGCTTTATGTGAATTGTCATGTAAGAATTTGTAATTAAAAAAATACCCAGCCTAGAGGAGCCGGGTATATAAACTTGTTTGGTCTCGGATAAACCGTAATACGACCAGTATAGTGAAACTATAGCCTAGATTCCGAAATAATGGAACCCCTAGGCCTTTAATTCCTTGTAAGTATTTTTCTTATACTTTTCAACCGCCTTTGACGCCTCATCAATTGCCGACTCCATAGCCAATGACATTAAGCTCTCATATGATTTCCATGTTTTTCGGTAATTCTCAGCTAGCATCTGAATTGAACTTATACCTGCATAATACAATCGACCTTGTGGGGTAAAATTAGCCTCAAGCTGGGGATCTAAAGAGAAATCTATAACCATGCGTGCAATTAAGTAAGCCAAGTGATTCATAGTAATTTGCTCAGGCTCCCGTTTCTTATCAGCCACGGCATTTTGAAGCATGATATTTACCAGGTGCATACGCACATATTCATAATCACTTTCACACTTACCATCAAAGACAATTAATGAAGTAACCGACTTCGCCAGTTGCGTATCCATTGTAGCAATCGCACCCAAGCGGTCTTCATAATTCAAAGGCTTCTCCCCAGTGCCATGAGCTTGTGGCTCAAAGTTTGGCGACTTTGCAGTAATGCCATGAGTCAACCATTCAAATTGTTCAAATTTATCTGCCATAACTGCATTCATCCCAAATCCCCTCAAATCAAACTCAAATCTAAAATTGTCATGGCTCCCCAGTGAACCGCACCAGTATCAATCCAGTAGCAGTTATCGCGCTTGCATGGCTTCTGAGTAACCGTATGCCCCATGATTACCGCATCAACTCCTGAAACATGGGTGTATTGTTGGTTTTCTTCATCCAGTCGATCACGACCCCACATTGCTAATTCAGTAGGGAAGCGTTCCTTTTTGATAATGTGCTGAGCTTGATCAAAATTATTTAGAATGCTTTTAAACTCATCCCAATTGTTCTGTTCGATATGGCCATGAACAAAGCCAAATTTTCTAGCTTTGTGATTAATCTCCAAAGCAATCGGTAGAGTTTTTAATTTTTTAATGATTTCGCGCTGAACCTGATAATCCAAGTCATAAAACCACTCACCGCCATTTTGAATATGGCAATTAAAATAGGAACGATTAACATCACCCATAATGACCAAATCTTCATGATTACCCTTTACGGATGTAAACCAAGGCTCATCAATTAGACTTACGCATTCAACATTCTGGTTACCTCGATCCACCAAATCCCCAACAGCAACAAGCAAGTCATTTTCAAAATCAAAGTTTATTTCTTCTAGACGACTCATAAGCAAGTTGTAGCAGCCATGAATATCACCAACTGCATAAAGCTTGCCTTTTATCTCTTTGTTCCAAACCTTAACCATTGCCATTTCATCACCCTATTAATTTTAAAATTTGCTCAATCGCTTTGCCGCTTTTCACTTGCTCGGTGCTAAACCGTATTACCTGATAACCCATCATTGTTGCTGCGTTATATTTCTCTAAGTCCCCTAAATACCCCTTACCCCTTGTATGCCTACCATTACTCCAGATCCCACCTTCCACTTCGACCAATATCTTTTTGTCCTTCAAATGAAAATCAGCTCTCCATTTACGTGAGGGGTGAAACTTAAACTCCTGTTCAAACTCAATTTTTAAAGCTCTCAGAGCATTCGCCAATATCACCTCACCCTCACTCTGTACTTTTTCACCTTTTATTTTTGGGCGCTTAGATCCTCTTTTGGGTTTATTCGCTCCGATCATCTTTTTGTATTCAGCAATGGAGTAGCTGCTAGTCAAAGTACCCGCTCCAGCATTGCTAGGCATGAACGGTATGCAAATACACGCTCATCCGACCCATCTTTTATTGCACTACCAAGGGAAGCTTTTAGGCTGGCAATTAAGTGAAGATGCCTTGCATTCAGTTTTGCGCATTTCGTCTTATATTCAGCTAGTTCCTTTTCAAGCACTTCTAAACGCTCAACAGCCTCTTCATGTGTAAGCTTGTTGAAGCACTCACCGTCATAGCGACAAAAGCCAAGCTCTGGGCAATCCTGTGCAGCACTTTTACAACGTGCCAATGCATTTCCATAAGTGTTGTCATCAGCACTCATAAGGTCGGCTTCACATGGAATGCGGCTCATCCCTTCACCTCAAACAACTGCTTTGCCTTATCCGTTAAAAAGAATCGTGATTCATCTGTAAAACCTGAATCTTTTCGTTTGATATACCCGGCTTGCTCTAAACCCTTCAGGTATCGCTGTGCTGTTCTTAAACTGAGATCACTTAATGCTGTTTTGCGAAGCTCAGATACCGTTGCTATTGGGGCAGTTTCAATCGCCTTGAGCGCATGAATTACACGTTCAAATATTGCAATCTGATTCACTGAAGTACTTAGACGCTTCATGCTTTACCCCCAACACGTTCATCTGCCCAATTGCACTCAACCACATCCAAACCATCATGCTGAAAACGAGACCAGAGACGATCACCAAGGTCTTGTTCCAATTCATGTGCTGTCATGTTTGAAATCAACATGGTTGGCTTGCCAGCGTCATAACGTGAGTAAAGAACTTTGTGCACCAGCTGGAGACGGTTTTCATGGCGGTCATGCAATCCATATTCATCAAGAATCAATAGATCGTATTCAGTGAAGCGATGAACAGCGTTTACTTCACTATCATCAGCCTTGGTCCATGCATTCGCTATTTCATTGGCCATGTCTTCAGAGGTCACATAGCGGGCATACTTTTGGGTCTCAAGGATGTTTCGAGCCACGGCGCAAGCTAAGTGTGTTTTCCCAGTACCGGTGCGACCAATCATGATTAAGTTGCGCTTGATCCCCTTCGTGAAATCTTTCACAAATGTGACGCATTGAGTTTTTGCATTTTGCTGACCGCTATTCGCTACCAAGTATTCTCTGAACCCACTGTTCGCATGACGGGTTGGAAGTTTTGCGCCTTGAAAGTGTTTTTCACGAACCATCGCATTCACGGCGTTGTGATGTTCTGCTTGAGCTTTGTTAAGCGCTTCTGTTGAGCATTGCTTGCAGAACGATTTACCACGGAAAGAAACCATTTGTGCCTGGTGCAACTGGCAAAATTCTGTTGATTGCTGAATATCAAAACTAAGCGGTGCGATTGCGCTCATAGGAGCCCCCTTGTATCCACATCACCTGTTGCTGGTTCATAGTTCTGAACTTCACCCCAAGGATCATTCACGTTGCGGTTATTTGGTTTTTCAGAAGATTTTTTGCGTGTTGGTTTTCTTCCTTCACGCTCTGTCTTGGTTACTTGCTTCTCAAATTCCTGCACCAACCAAGCTGCGAACTTTCTCGTTTTTTGGTTTTCGGTGAGATAGGTTTTGTTTTCCCAGTGCGCATTGAAACTACCCAAGTGAAACTGGAAATCAGGCATGGTTAAAATTTCATTTACGCGATGGCTGAATTTCGTTTGAAGCAAAATTGTGCTTAGGAAATTTTGATCAGGTTTCCATGAATCATCCTGAGCTGAATTTTCAGGCAATTCCTGTTGTGTGTTTATATCTGTAGTAATCTCTGTAGTAGTCTCTGTATTTGTCCCCTTTTTGAAATGGGGAGGGTCTGCCTTTTCAAATGGGGAGTCTCCCCCTTTTGAAAGAGGGAGGGTGGTCATTTCAAAAAGCACAGGGGTAATAAGCTCAATAAACAAAACATTGTTGTATTTCTGATTGTTAGCTTCAATTGTTCGGAAGTGACGTTTTAGCACCCCACATTTCTCAAGACGATCAAATGCCTCTTTGACTTGCTGTTTTGAGAAGCCATATTGATCAGAAAAACTCTGGTAAGAACGCTGCAAAAGATCAGATTTAAACTTCTTTTTAACGCGCACAACTTGGCCAGAATATTCATCACGCACCACTGTAGGTCGATGCCAATAAACGATTTCTGAAAGCACAACGATAGCGTTTAAATCGGGTTTTCCACTCTCTAAAACGAAGGTACTAAACCAACTGGTTGGTAAGATGTTACCCTCAAGGTGAACACTACCAACCTGATCCACGACATCATGGCCAGTGCTGAATAAACTCATTTAGCACACTCCAATTTGACTAAGCCGCGCTTTTCCAACTGACGAATAATTCGTGGTTCGACAAATTGATTGTTGATCTTGTACCTGGTGCGTGACTTTTCTTTCACCTGGATAAGTTGGGTACCTTCTTGCATTTGGCGACGTATCGCTATGGCTTGCCCCCCCATTTGGGTTGTATGCTCAAGAATGAAATAAGCTTCCTGCGCCTCAATAGCTTTGTTCATGACTGATAAAGGCATTGCGGCAAGTTCTTTAGGTGTGTATATCTTCACTGGATCAAGCAAAGGGATCATCACCTCGATAGGTGCAGGAGCTTGAACATCTTTCTGCCCACGTTTAGCTGAATATCTCACTGAGCACCCCCTTTTTCGATATTTTTAATAAAGCGGCCAAACATAAAAATATGACCTGCTCGATGTAGGCTTGAAATAATTTCACCTGCATACCAAACTGAAACATGATGTTCATTGATCAGCGTTTCCATAAACTCGTCACGGGTGACGGCAGCATTCTTTTCATCACCCTTGATCTTGCGAAGATTTGCCCTACGGATCTCCAGCAATCCATCTAATGTGCGTAGTGCTGGCTCGTACCATGATTGAAGCTGCATCATCTGCTTATGCTCAGGCTTCTTCTGAAGAGCTTTGTTAGTAATCATGGAACCTCCACTAAGGCTTGTTCTGCAAGAGATAGTCGGCGTTTTAATTTCAGCTCCAAGGTTGATGCATGACGGATCTCTGTTGGATCTACAACAACAACGATCACACCATTCGTTGTAACGCCAATACCACCCAACGGGGTTATGTACTCAACGGAAAGTAAATCACCTGTATCAAAAGTACGATTCACAAGAGTCACTGGAGCGATTAGCACCACCGTATCCCCTTGTAAGAAATCGTTATTTGCATTGTCTTGAATTGCTTGTTGTGCTAAATTTGTTTTCATATTCATTGGTTCCGATAATTAATGAATTGAAAAGCCTGATTTCTGCGATCAGGCTTTTTCTTTTTGAGCATTTGCTGTGTACTTCTGCATTTGCTTAAGTGCTGCCTGATCCACTGCGGTAATCAACTCGATCAACCCCTGGGTAATTTGGTGGATCTCTTCATATTCCGCTGGTGTAATTACCCCATCCTCGTAAGCTTCATACACAACTCGATTTGCCTTTCCGCTTTTAATGTTGTGCTGCATCATTGCTTCAAAGATCGATAGCTCATGATGTTTGCTTGAGTCACAATCCACTGGTACTAATGCGTATCCCATCTGATGCGCCCATACCTTTAAAATTTCAGGGTTCTGCGTATACATCATTATGGTTTCAAGCTTCTTTAAGCTCGGTAAATGGTTTGGCATCCCTACGTTGCCGTAGTTGCAAATCGTGTTATGTGAGTCACCAGTGACCTGAGCAATTTCCTTAGGTGAAATCCCCTGCGTCTGGTTAATCATTTTAAAAATTGCCGTTTGCGCTTCACGGCTTAGTGTTATTTCTTGCATTTGTGAAATCCTTTATTTGTTTCACGTTTCTTTGGTGGGGCTATCGCGAGATAATTTGTTAAGCAACATTGCGATTAAGAGGTTTTTTCCCTTTCGCTAAGTCACGAATTTGGTATTCACGTGCTAAGGGAATTTTTTCAGCAGGCCATTGACTGACAGCGTTGTGAGAAATACCTAGCTTTTCGGCCAATTGAGTAACTGAGCAATTAAGTAATCGCAGAGCATCCGACTTAGTCATTTAGCTTACCCTATAAGTAATTTAACTTACCTAATTAAACTACATAAAACTTACCTCGTCAATTGGTAAGATAACTTACAAACATTTGGTTGTATTAATATGGAAACTCTTGGTAGTCGCCTTAAAGCATTAAGAAGACAACGAAATCTTACTCAACAAAAAATTGCTGATGCGCTTGGTGTCTCTAAAACCTCTGTGATTTATTGGGAAAAAGATGAGAATGTACCCAAACACGAGAGTTTAATTGCATTAGCCAGAACCTTAGGTACAACAACTGAATGGCTTTTGAGTGGCGTGGGAGTTCCAGAAAAGAGCAATGCTGATATAGCTAAGATGGAAGTTGGTATTTATCAAGCTGGAGATCCCGTTCCAGATGGATACGTAGCTATTGATTATTATGATGATGTATTTGTGAGTGCTGGCAATGGCTACTTAAATTTAGAAAAGCCAAGCAACAATAAGATGCTTTTCCCTGTTGATCTAATTAAAGAATGTAATGTTCAACCATCCGCAACCAAGGTAATCCATGTCCGCGGCGAGAGTATGTTTCCTAAATTAAAAGATGGACAGGCCATATCAATTGATATGTCTGCTAGAACCATTTACGACGGGGAAATTTATGCTTTTCAGGTTGGGGATGATACAAAAATTAAATACTTGTTTAATTGGAGTGATGAAGGTAAGGGTGGCTTTAAGGCTGTCTCTGCAAACCCTGATAAAAATCAATTTCCTGATGAATATTATTCCCCTAGCCGAATAGAATCAGAAGGTATAACCATATTAGGGCAGTACTGGTGGAAACAGGTCGTAAAGCGCATTCGACGCTAACAAAAAGCCGCTATATGCGGCTTGGGTTGGGCTGTTGGTTTGTATAGGGATGTTTTATAATTAACTAAATTCTTATTATTAATATTTTTCAGGGGCTTAAAATGACTAAATATAAATTGCAGTATTCACATAATATTATTGAACATCTAGGTTTAAAGCTTTATCAAAATAAGCCTACAAATGTAATCGCAGAATTAGTATCTAATTCATGGGATGCTTTAGCTAATACAGTAAATATAGACCTCATTTCCAAACAAGGTACTCCTATTGGTATTCTTGTTTCAGATGATGGTTTGGGAATGACTAGCGAGGAAATTATTAATAATTGGCTAGTTATTGCAAAGACAAAGCAAGGCTCAAGAGAAAAAATTGATAAAAGTTCACGTAAGCCAATGGGGCGAAAAGGAATTGGGAAGTTGGCACCTTTTGGTGTTGCTAAGCAAGTAGAACTAATTACTTTAAAAAATGGAAAATTAAATTGGTTAAGCTTAAATTATAAACATTTAACGGCTCAGACTAATCAGGATAAACCTTTTGAGATATACGAACCCACTGTTTATTTTGATGATTGCACTAATTTTGCAATTGAAAATTCTGAAATTGCATTACAAAAAGTGACTGAACATGATGAGTTCAGAAGTAAAATCAAAACACGCATTGCTGATCTTTTAGAAGCCACTAAGGGTACTATTATAATAGGTCATGATTTAAGCCTAACAAGAGTATTGACTACTGAAACTCTCAAAAAATCCCTTGGCAGAAGATTTACTATCACTCTAAATGATCCTGAATTCCAGGTTTTTATTAATGATGACTTACTTGAAGAGCAGGATTGTTTTCCTGAATGGGGTCTTCGTATTCCTCCAGTTGGAAAAATTACAGAAAAGATTCCTTTTAAATATACAAACGCCAAGAATGAAGAAGTTACTGAATTAAAAGAAATTAAGTATTGGGTTGGTTTTGTAGATTCTGCTACATGGTCACAAGAAGAGGCAGGAATAGGGATTTTTGCTCATGGGAAATTAGCTCAAGATAGACCCTTTTTTTTCAAGCTAAAAGGATCTGAGATTTTCACACGTTATATGTATGGTGTCATTGAGGCTGATTGGATCGATGAATTTAAAGATGACATTATATCAACTGATCGTACAACGCTAAATTGGGAATACCCTGGCTTTGAATCATTTCTTAATTGGGGTGCGACAGAAACTAGAAAGTTTATAAATCAGTTCCTGGTTTACAGAAAATCAAATGCGCTACAAGAAATTGAGAAACTCGTTGAAGTAACATTAAGAGATAAGACTGATTACCACCTAACACCTAACGAACAAACTCACTTAACATCCTTACTTGCAGATGTGACACCTAATGTTGATTTAACGGAAGAAGATAAAATTTATTTTATTGAAGTTGCTGCAAAAGCTTGGGTTCATGAGCCAGCAAGAAGACTTATAAAAAACCTATGGAATGAGACTTCACAATTTGACCCAAATCAGTTCCCTTTAATTGTAGATAAACTTGTTCAGGAATTAGTCCCTGAGGGGTTGTCATTAGGTGTTATGTTCTCTTTAAGAATTTACGCTTTAACACAATTAGAACATAGAATAATGGTAGGAAATGAGACACAACTACAGCATTTAATTGAAGAATTTCCTTGGATATTACATACAAATTATGAAAAATTTTCTGCTAGATCCTCGTTGAAAAGAATTGTTAATGAAGCAAAAGAAACTGGAAGATGGCAATTCAGAGATGCTGCTGTTGCTACACCTAACGATTACAAACAACCAGATGTAGTTTTTTTAGGAGATGCAGAAGATAAAAATATTATTGTCGTTGAATTGAAAGGTCCTGATGCAACTGTAGCATGGTTGGAATTCAATCAATTACAATCATATATGCAATACTTCCAATCCAGATTTCCTAATGCAAATGTTACTGGTTACTTAATCGCTAGAGGAATTGAAGAAAGTGTTTTGAAACAGGCTCCTACTACCGTCCAGTTTAAATCGTGGTCTGATATTCTTATTGAGTCTCGAAAAGAGCATATGCAAATCTTGGCAACTATCATGGCTGGAAACGATATCAACCCATCCGATGCTAGAGTTCAGCAAATTTGTGAATTAGGTGGTGAACCAGTTCAGCAATTTTTATTACAAATGGCTAAAAATAATGATGATTTAGCAAGGATCATCAGTAAATTAGAACCTAAATTAAAGTCTGAAAAGCTCCTTGGCTAATTGATAGCTTACTAATGGTGGTAGAGCCTCTCCCACCATTTCTCTAACCAAATGCATTGATTTATAAAATATTTGCTCTGGCCATTTAAAAGTGTCGGGAATGCTTTGAATTAACATACATTCTCTAACACTAAGCACACGATTTTGGCTTGGGTGTAATTTATTATCACTACTAAATGCGTTAGTATTAGTTGTGATTGCAGACGACAGTCCATCAGGATGAATTCGCTTGTAACTCGTTCTAAAGCCTTTAATACTCCGAGTTGTGCCATTGTTTTCTATAATATGCGGTCTAACTTTAATATCTTTACCACATGATGAACATTTTATCTCAAACATTGGCGTGGCTGCACTACCACAATGCTCACAAGAATTCATCCATGCAGATTTACCGCTATTTACAGGTATATTTGCTATCCACGAATAATGTTTATCACTTAAAACTGGTACGTGATGAAAGATATCATTTTTATAACTATTGCTATCTTTTGATCTGCTATCCAATTCAGGTAAATGTCCAATAGCATCAACAATATTTTTGGGTGCATCTAAAGGCTTAATGTATTTTAATTTATTTACATCTTTAGAATGAATATTATTTTCCTTGGCTATATCTTTACGTATATAAATGCTAAAGCTTCTTTTTCTTGATTGAGGAACACCAAAATCCGACACACATTTAACAAATGTTTGTCCAATATAATTACTCAAAATAACATCAATAAATTCTTCAACATGCCCTTCTGCACCTTGTTCATTACGTAGCAAACGTCTACCAAAATTAGGAACATTTTCAATCACGATAAATTTTGGCTTTAAATTACAACATACTTCTAATGCATCGAAAAACAGAAAATTTCTTGGATCTGAATTGGCACTAATAGTATCTTTAAGTTTTCCCCTTCTAGAATTTGCTGTACTAAAACTTTGACATGGAGGTGTGGCAAAAACCAGATCTAGAGTTTCACCTTGTTTGAGTACATATTCGATTAATCTATTCTTGTCTTCTCTAATGTCGCTAAACACTTTGCCTGATATATTTGCTTCGTGAACTAATCTTCTATTCGCATCTAACTCACATGCTGCTATGCATTTACCACCTAACAACTTTAGTCCAAAATCAGAAATTCCCGCACTTGAGAATAGGCTTACATAATTGAACTTATATTCTGGTTGAATAAACCCGCTCATAAATTCTGAGTAACTAGTAGTATCGAATTCCTGTAAGTTATTAAGGTTTAAAGCTAGATTGTTCAATTTAATTTTCCCAGTGTTGCCATACCATCGGCATGGTTATGATACTTAATTTATTCATCAAGAACATGCTTTAAAGTTAATTTAATTAAACCATGACTCCACCCACCCCAGCGGTGGGTTTTCTTTTGTCTATTAAAACATAAAGACTAAGTTTAAAATAAAATAGTAATTTAAGTTACCTTTTGTATTGACAATAAAAGTAAGTTAGCTTACCTTTTGTCTCACAGACATCAAAAAAGCACACCGACCGTCAAATCATGTGTGCTTTTACAGAAACTGCGAGATCAATTATGAACAAAACCTTATCCCCTTTCAATACCATCAAGATATCTCTTGGTGTAGCTGCTGTAACAATAGGCGTGCTTAGCTGTGGGTTTAAAACTGCACCACAGGCTGCTCAACCAATAGTTGCCAATGTTGCCACTTCTGAATATCAACTTCTTGCATTACGCATGACTGGTGATAACCACGGCGAAGCGATTATTCGTTTAGATGGTTTCCGCGTTACTGCACGTTTTGAAGTTGAAGCATTTAAAGACAGCTACGGCGTACCAGGTAGTGAATTCACCGCTGTAGATGTAACCAGCCTTGATGAAGTGACCGTTTCAGATGCCCTAGGCAATCCATACAACGACTTCACAAACCACATCGACCATCAGAACTTCAATGCCCTCATCAAAGGCTATATCGAAAAACATCGTTTAGTGGAGGCAGGCTAATGACTACTTCTACTCAAAAGTTTTCTGAGTTCATCAACCAAGATGACGAAGGCAACATTCGTATGCGTCTAGGCCATTCAACCTACTTTGAAAAAGGTCGCCATATCTATGTGGTCAATAAGGATGGTACCGAACAGTTAATCACGCTGGAGGTTCATGCAGCCAAACCTTGGATCCGTGAAAACTTTGAACGTGAACGAGCTTTCCAACAAAGAAAAACTATGGCTATTCGCCTTCAAAAGTCACTTACACGTTCTTATACAAAATCATTTAAACGAGCTAAAGGCTCACTGTTCTGGGCATAAGGGGAAATACTCATGGCTATACCTATTATTCCAGCAGACCAAGCATTAAACGTAAGCGCGATTATTACTTACATCTATGCAGATCCGGGTCTTGGTAAAACGTCTTTAGGATTCACCGCAGATAAAGCTATTTCATTTGACTTTGACCGTGGTGCACACCGTACTGGTGAACTTCGTCGCGGAGCTGTTGTTCCTGTTCAGCAGTGGTCAGATATTGAAAACATTACTGAACAAGACTTAGCACCTTTCAATACGGTTGTTATTGATACCGTGGGCGCAATGCTTGAATCCATCAAGACACATTTGCTTAAAACAGCAAATAACCGTCAGCAAGATGGTGCACTCAAATTAAAAGCCCAAGGCTTAGCAAACATGAAATTTAAGCAGTACATCAATACGCTTTTAAGCTTTGGTAAGGATGTCGTCTTTATTGCCCATGCCTCAGAAGACCAAAGCGGTGATCAGATCATCTACCGTCCTGAGCTTGGTGGTAAGAATCGTAATGAGCTTTATCGTATTGCAGACATCATGGGTTATTTGACCACTGTAACTACTGGTGAAGGTAAAAATGCGAGAGTCATTAACTTCAAGCCATCCCCAACACACCATGCGAAAAATTCTGGTGCTTTAGGTGGCGAGACTGGTGAGGTTTGGGTACCTGATCTTAAGTTACACCCTACTTTTCTTGCAGACTTAATTGCAGATGCGAAGGCTCATATCAACACGCTTACCCCTGCTCAAATTGCATTAAATAAAGCACTTGAGGATTTGGATAACTGGAAACAAAGCTGCGAAGAAGCAGTTTATGCAAGCGACTTAAATCACCTGACCGAGACCCTAAAGCTAGACAAAGAACACACTTATTATCAAAACATGCGTCAAGCAATGCTTGCTCGAGCGAAAGTACTCGGCTGCACATTCGATATACCCCGCGATACATGGATAGAACCTCCTGAATTTAATGGGATATCAGAAGCTCTAAGGGATGAACTTCAGGCATTTATAGACCAGTGTGGATTGGATGTAAAAACAGCTTGTGAGCACTTGGGTATAGATTCTCTTATGGAAATTGATTCAACCCAAGTCCAGAAAGTAATGAAAGAACTTGAAGAATTAGCAAAATCAGGAATCAGCCAATGAGCGCATTAATCCTAGACACAGAAACTCACGACCTAAATGGCTACCCAATTGAAATTGCTTACGCACCTTGCTCTTTTGAGCAAGGGGTGTTGGTAATCAACCAAGGGGAAGTTTTTGATGAGTACTTTTCGTGCCCTGAGCCTATCGCCCTAGGTGCTTTAGCAACTCATCATATTCTCGAAACTGATATTGTTGAAAAGCCAAGCTTTGACACATTCAAGATGCCTCAAGATGTCCAATACCTAATTGGCCACAATATTGATTATGACATTACAGCTATTCAGAAATGCCAGCCAGACTTCTCTGTCAAAGGTATTTGCACATTGGCTTTATGTCGCATGGTATGGCCTGAATTGCCACACACATTAGGCGCTATGTACTACCACGTTATGGATGATTTGGAGCTGGCACGAAAACACCTTCGACATGCCCACAACGCTAAAGCAGACATCTATTTCACTGGTGTAATTCTAAAAACATTAGTAGAGCAGCTAGGCATTAAAGACATGAATTCACTTTTCATCATGTCAGAAACTGCCCGTATACCGAAGTACATAACTTTTGGAAAGCATAAAGGCACAGCAATTAAAGACTTGGATTCTGGATATGTTTCTTGGCTACTCAAACAACCTGACTTAGATCCTTACCTACGTAAAGCATTGGTGACTCTATGAAAAAAGCAACTCTTGTCCACCCACTCATGAGTGAAGCATTTCTGATTTGGCTAGCGAAGCTTGGATACAAAGGTGTGGCGCGTGCTGGTGTTATCTCTTTTTACCACGAGATCAACAATCGAAACTTTCCACGTGGCGTTATGATTTTGGAAAACGGTCGATTAAACAGACCAGCTGCCAAATTATTTGAAGAATTTAAGAAACATGATCCATTTAATGAGGTGGCGTGATGGAAATTCAGAAAGAAAATCATTTGCTTGAGCAATTTGAAAAGACAAAAACTTTTAAACGTTTTTTCTCAACCTTGTTGCGTTTCGATGAAGAATTAGATTGTTTTATTGCTACAGAAAAATGGCGCGATAAAGAAGCTGAACTACTAACTGCTGCGTGGTGGATGTTTGCTGAATTAGCAAACCCTCAAGCAGTGCCTGAAGGGTTTGTTTTGGTTGATAAACATCAACTTGCTCAACTTATGGCAAATATGGACAGTTTTGGTAAAAAAGCACTTGGTGACGATTATGTGAGTTTTGCAGATATTGCAGCAGTATTGGATGAAGCGCAGGAGCCAACCAATGACTGAAATTCAACAAACAAATGTCGACAAAGAATTAGAGATCGATAAGCAAGTAAACCTGATCGATCAGTTCATCCAAAGCGGTGAATTTGATAAGGCTTTTAAAGATGTGTTTGGGTTACCTGAAACGGTAGTAAAAAGTTTAAAGGAGGTGTCTTGAATGGCTCGTTACACCATCACTGTTGAAGCCGAAAGACCGCCTCAAATCATGTTAGGTCAGACTATTGGCGGTGCAACAGTGAAGGAGCTTAAAGAGGTTGATGTCGAATTGGTTTCAGCTTCTCACCTAGCTCAGAAATACAACTTGTCAGTGACCACGATTCGGGAAAAGTTAGCCCCGATTAATCAAGGCACACAAGGCAAGGCGCTATACAATCCACGCCTTGCACATGACTTGCTGACCGTGAAAGTTAAAAGAGGCAGACCGAGAGCTAATTAGCTCTCACTGTCATTAAACATTTCCACCAGGTCTTGAGCATCTGGATTGTAATAAGTGTTCACCAGCATCGAAATCGTCTTGTGGCCTGTAATCTTGGCCAACACTTCTACCGGTAATTTCCTTACTTTCACCATTCTTGTAATAGCTTCATGTCGCGAGTCATGGAAGTTGATATGCGGCAGCCCTGCTCTTTTCTTAGCTCGAACCCATGTGGCGCAACATTGATCTTTATCAATTGGCAAAAGTTGATTATTGGTTTTAGGCAGTAATGATAAAAGTCGTTTAGCTTCCTTAGATAATGGAACGTTTCGGGATTCACCATTTTTAGTCATCGGTAAATGCACAAAGCCTTCTTTAATATCCTGTCTTTTCATGGCAAGGATTTCACCCTGACGCATTGCGGTTTCCAAAGCAAATAGGAATGCCCAGGCTACATAATGACGTGATGTTTCAGGTGTGGTGATTCCATCCCAACTTAACGCCTTGAGCATTAAAGCCTGATCTTCCTCAGTGATACGCTGACTTCTTGATTTTTCTTTGCCTGGCATCGTGACTGAATGCCACACATTGGAATCAATCAGAAATAGTTCTTTCATGGCATAAGTGAACACGGCTGAATAAATCGCATGCTCATTCCTGAGTGTTGCCACCTTTACTTCTTTCTTACGGTTATTTCGCCATTCTGCAATATCGGCAGGCTTAAAGTCATAAATAGACTTGTCTGCTAAATTTGGTGCAATTCGATCAAGGTTTTTTATTTTGAAATTGATTGTTCGTGCGGATCGCATGTGTCGACCATGCTCTTGATAGTATTTGGCGCATAGATCCCTAAATGGATAAGCAGGCTTTTCACCTTGTTCGATTGCTTTTTTGTTAGATCGAAGCTCGGACAATTTATCCATCGCCCAAAGCTCACATTCTTTTGCAGAGTCTTTGGTAGTCGAATAACGCTTATTTTGATAAGTCACAGTGATGCGCCAGCTGTTGCCGCGCTGAATCGGTTTGGGTAGTTTCATTTCTTGGTGCAGATTTGGTGCAGATTGCTTTTTATTCTATCTATAAAGTAAAAAAATAAAAGGAAATAGAGGGGATTTTGTGCAGATATGTCAGAGGTTTAGTGATGGTATTTGATTGATACATGGTTTTAAATTATTGTTTTTATTAGTTTAATTTTATTTTTACTTTTAATTTTTGTCTTATTTTTAGAAAAGATCACCTAAAATCATTGTATACTACCTTTTTATTATGAAGTCCGAATGTACCAAGAAAAGTTTGGACATTCCTCTAGTGAAGTTTGATGAGTACTTTATTACTAATTACCTCCGCACCGAGTTCAATTCATGCATGGCATGCTTTAGGTTTAGCACAAGCATTGCAAGCGAAAAATGAACCCTTTCGAGTGTTTTTCTACCAAGATGCTGTTCAAGTTGCCAATGCCCTGCAATGGGTACCTGACGACCAACGGAATCTATGTTCTGAGTGGCAAAAACTCGCCATTCGCCTACCCGTTTGTGTAAGTGCAGCTTTGGCCCGAGGAATTACCGATGCCGAAAATGCACAGCGTCATCAGTTAGCACAGCATAATCTTGCTACAGGTTTTGACTTGGTAGGCCTAGGGGAACTGGCCGATGCCGTTCAGTCTGCAAAGCGCTTAATTCAATTCTAAGTGCTAAGTTTTCAAGAATTTGTTGCTTTTAAAAGGTATATTGTGTGAAATCTGTACTGGTTATTTTAACCCAAGCCAATTTGAACTCTTTGCAGGTGCATGAAAGCCTCTCTGCAACGATGGTTCTTGCAACTTTTGGCTGTGAAGTCAAAGTCTTATTACAAGATGCTGCACTCAGCTTATTAAACAATGCTCAATCATTTGAACCCTTAAAGCATGCTTTTAAACTGGCTTCAAACATGGTTGATAGCTTTGAGTTTTATGACTTAAGCCCGATTTGGATTGAAACTAAGAATCAAGCTTCTGCTTTTGTTCAACAAACCGAGCAAGAACTTGAGTGTGTTGAACTCAATGCCAATTTAATACAGCAGTTTGACCATGTATTGTATTGGTAAGGAAACAATTATGAGCAAAACACTTTATCTCGTACAGTCTCCATTTTCCGCGACGGAGCTAGCGCTGAGTAAATTACAAAACCTCTATCAATCAGGGGATGATGTGGTTTTAATGGGTGATGCAGCCCTGTATATACAGCATACTTGTATTCAGCAGCTAGCTTGTGTATTTGTGCTTGAACAGGATGCTGAAAATATTGCTGCTATCCATTCGAGTAACCTAGAAACCATCAGCTATGTTCGGTTTGCTGAGCTATGCTTAAGCCATAGTCGTTGTATCAGTTTGAAATAATTTTGAGTGGTTAGATGAATTTAGAATTAGACCAAGATGGTCATTTAATGGATTACACCATTTGGAATCAAGAGGTTGCAAAAGAGTTAGCAAAATCTTTAGAGCTTGAATTGACTGATTGGCACTTTGAAATCCTCATGGCAGTGCGTCAATTTTATCAACAGTTTGGACACTCACCTGCAACACGTCCGCTGATTAAGTTTTTAATGAAAACAGTCAGTGCAGACATCAATAATGCCATACTGCAAGAAAAGTTTAATACTGGGCTTGTAGCGCGCCATCTGAGTCGTTTGGCAGGCGTGCCAAAACCTGCAAACTGTTTATAAACTTAAGCTTGTTTAACGTCTGATTGAGCAGCTAAAGCATCGACATAAACCTGTGTCGGTATCGCTTTGATGTCTTTGGCATGTATGGCATCACCACATTCGTTACAAACCAAATGTGGCTGAATGCTATGCCCGCAGGTTTTATGAATAAATTGCACGGGACGACCTAAGCCCTCGTCCATCCATTGATCGGCCCATGTTGCCATGGACATCAGCACTGGGTATAAAGCTAGGCCTTTTTCAGTCAGACAATATTCAAAGCGCTCTTGGCGGTCTGTATAGGGTCTTTTCTCCAAAATATCATGTTCAACCAAGCGCTTTAAACGCTCAGAAAGCACATGGCGAGTGACGCCTAAGTTTTGTTGAAAACTTTCAAAACGGCGTGCACCCAAGAATGCATTTCGTAAAATCAACATCGTCCACCGATCACCAATCACCGACAGCGTTCGTGCAATTGAACACGGTTGTTCCCCGATCTCATCCCATTTCATTGTAAAAAACCAAGTCTCTCTTAGGTCTAACGTTAAAAGATTTAAGACCATAAGAAAAGCTCTTTTTACCCAGCTTTTCTTATGATGTTTTCACATTTTAGTCGGCTCAAAGACATCTGAACGTCATGAAGGCTTAAGCACAGCTCATTTCAGTATTTTGGGGTTGGTCAGGGATCATAAAATCTTCCATTCCCAGCTCACCTTTTTGATATTCATTGAGACGTTTTTGAATAACATAATACAGCGCTTTTTTGTGCGTTTTTGACAGGTTCATCTGTTGAAGTTGTTGCTTCAAATGCCCTAACAACACATCTATGGGCTGTTCCTCTTCTTCCATCAAATACAAATAGCCAAAGATCGCACCACTTAATAGCGCTTCAAAAGAAAATCCATGCGAGACATTATATGCTACCGATGAAAATACACGTTCAAATGCACTCAACTTACGCAGTGGATCACGCCCAACCCGACTACATGGGTCTTTATAGGCATACTGGCAAGATTGATCAAAACTTCGGGCTAAACGCGTTAAATCATTTTTGCGTTTTGGCAGATAATGCGCCAGACCTTGCGTCACTTCTGCAAGCAGTTTTTCAACATAATACTGCACTCGCGGATCGCCCATTGCTACGCCAATGGTTTGATGCCCGAGTAGGCTTGCATACCACGCAGTCATGGCATGTACGCCATTCCATAAACGGTTTTTAATGAGCTGAATATCTGAAATTTGATCTACCAAGATCATTTGACGCATTTTACTGAGTAAGGGACTTTTATTTTCCACGTAAATCGGCATATCCATTTCAGCATTGAAAAGGATTAAATCCATATGCTGTAAAATATGACTCGGTTGGAAATTTTGTCTTAAATCTTCTACATATTCACTGGCACGGCGCTCTTGTTCTGCACTGAGCTTACTAACATCTTCAACTTCAATTTGATTACTCTCGTCATCAAGTTGATATTGCTTAAAAATATTGTATTTAATGCACAGTTGACGATATAGATTTTTATCGCTCAACTTAGATACCATACGGTTCACTACCGTATCGCAGAAATAGTGTTGTTCTAAAATAAAGTCAGCAACAGCATGGTCTGTTAACTCCACCAATGCTTTACGTACTTGCTCTAGAACCAACTGCTTAGCACCAATTTTATTTAAGATAATTAACAGCGTCAGAGGAGTTTGAACTTGCTCATCTTGTGCCAGATAGCGTGCGTAGAGACCCTGTGCAATGGTTGCAGCTTCACTGGCTAATGCATTTTCAGCTAAACAAATTGCAATTAAACTCGACTCGACGTACATGGCATGCATCTGCTGTAAGTCTTCAGCATCAATAATATGCATATTTTCAATACGCTCATCATAAGACACTTGCCCATAGCGAATACAATACGCCCCAAAAGCGTTTACAGCTGAACGGTATAAACTGTTGCGTGTAGATGCATAGATTTTTTTAGGACGCGTATAGCCATCCCAATGCGACAGGATTTGTGCAATATAGCCTCCGCCAATGGCGCCAAATCCATGAATCCCCACAGTTAGTTGATTTAAAGTTTGAGGAAAGCTTTCTTGTAAATTAGGCATTTCCAGATGCGAGCTATAGATATCTAATTCCGTTAGATAATCATACATATTTTCAAAATAATAATTGGCATGTGCCAACATGCTTGCATTGGGTTCCTTAATATCTTTGAACAGTACACAGATACCCCCAGCATCATGTGCCGAACGGATACCATTTTCAGAGTCTTCAAACATAAAACACTGCGCAGGTTCAAGGTTTAGTTTTTGTGCCGCACTTAAGAAAATTTCAGGATGTGGTTTCCCCTTTTCAACCTCATCACCACACACCAAGACGTCAAAAAACTTATAAACATTGGCATTGATTAAATACTCTTCAGCAATCGCTCTTCGACTCGAGGTCGCCACAGCCATACGTAATCCTGCTTTACGTAAGCGTTCTAGAACTTGTACCAAACCTTTTTTAATCGGCACACCATATTGGCGCACTGTTTCTAATTCTAATTCATCTGCACGCTTACGAATCTCAGCATAGGGAACTTCCTGTCCATATTGCTTTTGCGCCAAGGCCTCCGCACTTCGGGCACTTAAACCTAAACATGCCATAAGGTAGGCATCTGAAAACTCAACCCCAATCAGCTCTTTGGATGCCTGTTTCAAGGTTTGAAACCGTAAACGCTCGGTATCAAACATTGTTCCATCCATGTCAAAAAGCGCACCATGCACAATATCATTCTTAAATTTAAACATTTAGCCTCCGTTTTTATGTTTGCACTTAGACTATACAAAAATCGGGCACAGAGACTTTGATCTGATTTTATGAAACATTTTTGTCTGTTTATTGATCAATAAATTAGCATTTAGGCGTTTTTTTGTAACCACTAGGTAATATTAAGTAATCAAAACGTAACCATGTAGATCATTTTTTTAATAAAGCGTGTTTGAAGATGAAACTTTTAAAAATGAATTTGATCTTTATATTCATCAATGATCGATAACCATGCACGAGTTGCAGGATTCATCACTACGGTTGAATTCCATGCCATATTTAAGTTCCAACGCAAGCTGGGTTGTTCCACTAAACTGACACTGAATTTCGCGCGATCTAACTGCTCACAATAAATTTGCGGCAATAAAGCAATACCGACACCTGACTCGACCATTTTGGCAATAAAGTCCCACTGGCTACTTTTGCATAATACTTTGGGTTCAAAACCAGCCGCCATCGCCGCATCTAGAATCACATGATTTAAAGTAAAGGTGTCTGCATATAGTAGAAAGGATTCTTCTTGAAGTTCAGCAAACTGCACCACATCGCGCTTTCTCCACTGTGAATCGTAGTTGGAAAGCAAACACAACGGTGAATCGATAATTTGAATGCCTTGAATGCTGGGTTTTAACTCGCCCAATAAAATCCCAACGTCAATTTTTTTGGCCAAAATGGCTTCTTCAATGCCTGTTGCACCGACTTCTAAAAAGTTCAATTCAATGTTGGGATACAATTTGTGAAATTTAACGATTAAGGAACTCAGCAGTACTGAACCTAAAGGTGGTAAACCCAATCTCAGCACACCTTGTTTCAGCCCACGAATTTGATCTGCTGCTTCAAAGATCTGTTGCTCCTGCTGCAAAATCTGCACGGCATGTAGATAAACTTGTTCTCCCATATAGGTCAGTTTGACTTCTCGCTTGCGCCCTGCTTCACCTTTATGAAATAGAGGCAGTCCTATCTCGTCTTCTAATTGTTTTAAAGATTTACTAATAGTGGGTTGAGTCACCGATAGTTCCTCCGCAGCAAGACTAAAACTGTGACTTTTCACCAGCTGCACAAATATTTTTAGCGCTTTAAAATCCAAAATTATTCCAATTAAGCATAATTATTATTTTATTATTCATAATTACAAGATCGGGTCAAACTTAAAATAACACCAACAATTTATACACTGTGGTCTTCCAATGCGTTCGTTCAAATTGCCTTATCGTTCTACTCTTCAAGTAGGTTTGTTGATTGGGATTTGGTATCTCGGAACGCTGATACAAGTCGCCCTGTCTTTACCGATATCAGGTGGGGTCGTGGGTCTAACACTTTTACTTATTTCTCTGTTAGCGGGCGTATTTAAGCTGGACTGGATTAAGTCGGGTTCGGATTTACTTTTAGCTGAACTGTTGTTGTTTTTTATCCCCTGTATTATTGGGTTAATTAAATATAAACATCTTTTTCTCACCCAAGGTTGGCAACTGGTTTTATCTATTGTCCTTGGGACCATTTGCGTGATGACCTGCACTGCATACTGTGTTTTCTTGGGCTTTAAGCTTGAAGCCAAGTTTCAAAAAAAGCCCAAGCAGTCACATCAGTTGAAAAGTCACATTTAAGGAACGATCATGCATATTCATTTCGTTGCCTTGATCTGTTTTATCGGAACGGTACTGGCCTATCTTTGGGGTAAAAAGTTTTATCAGAAACACCCGTATGTATTGCTCTCACCAGCGGTTTTTATTCCCTGTCTGATTATTTTATGTCTGGTGTTTTTCAACATTCAGTATGACAACTATATGTACTACAGCAAATGGTTAGTCTGGATGTTAGGTCCTGCAACGGTCGCATTTGCCATCCCGATCTATGAATATCGCAAAGTCATTCAACAGCATGCTTTTTCGATTGCTTTGGGCATTATCGTGGGTATGTTGGTTGGCGTAGTCAGCTCTTTTTACTTGGCACGTTTATTCCATTTCGATGCTGCAACCAGTTATAGTTTGATGAGCCGCTCTATCTCTACCCCTTTTGCCATGGAAGTCACACAAGCCGTCGGAGGCTCAGTCGAGCTGGTGATTTTATTTACTGTGATTACGGGTATCGTTGGTGGACTCTTGGCCAACACAGTATTGCTTGTTCTAAAATTGGATTCTAAATTTGCTCAAGGTGCGTCCTTGGGTAGTGCCGCACATGGTTTTGGTACCAGTACCGCTTTCAGACGTCATAAAGAAGAAGGTGTCGCGGCCTGTCTCAGTATGGTTTTAGCTGGTATTTTCATGGTGCTGTTTGGCCCAAGTTTAATTCACGCTGTCGTTTATCTTCTTGGTTAAACATCCTCGATAAGGATCTCATGCCACACTACTGAGATCCTTGTTGGCTTGTATGTGTTTAAAGCTAAAGTACAGTATTAGCCCCATCATCAATGCCAATAAAAAATAATAGGGTAAATGCTGATTCCACTGATATAAGCCTGTACTTAACAACGGTGCAAAAACGAAACTCAGTGCTTGCGTAGCTGTGCATAAACTGGCAATTTTAGTTTGTAGCGTGGTTGGTGCGGTTTGGGCTGCCCCTGTGGTAAAAGCTGGAATTAAACAGGCCACGGCGATGCCGTAAAAAACATAAGCCGCTTGGAAAGTCCAAATCTGACCAGCACTCAGTGAAAGTAATAAACCTAAAACCATCGTCACAAGACCGATCCAAAGTAATTGTTTAATTGACCATTTAAACCATTTTGAAATCGCCAATTGCATCAAAACGAGCGCTATCCCCACAATCAATGAACACTGAGAAAAATACACTGCACTCTGATACGTGTCGAAATGGAATCGATCTTGGATATAAAAACCAGCAGTTAAATTCAGGGTGACAATCGCGACATATAAGCTAAAACCCAGCAATAACCAAATCCCTAACTTTGACCATTGCAGCTTTTCTGTAGGATAGTCTTGTAATTTAGCCGTGGTATCCTCCCGTTCTTGAGTCTGTGATGCTTGCTTCCCTTGAAAGCCCAGTACAATCCAAGCCGCCATACCCGTTAAAATAGCCACTGCACCCCACAACGGTGTCAACATGCTCCATGTCAGCAATAATGTCGTCGCTAAAGGGCCAATCACCACACCTAAGCTGTTCAGCGCGCCAAACTTCGCCATATTCTGACTACGTTCCTGCTCACTTTGAAAAGCCGTCATAACATAACTTTGCAGCGCAATTTGTGGCATCGCCATAAAAAAGCCAGTACTGGCACGGGTCAATATCAATAAACTAAACAAAGCAGCAAATGAAATGGCATAACTCAGCCCATAACTGAGTACCGCCGCAAATAAGCCCCAAGTGATCGCCATACCGATAAAACCGATACTTAACAATTGATAAATGCTGAATTTTTGAGTTTGTTTAGAAATATAAATAGCTGAAATGGCCATCACCAAAGCACCAGCCGAAACCAACGCTCCACCTTGCAGTTCCGTCAGCCCCAGTTGCCGAATAAACGGTGCCAGTAAAGGTAAAATCATCGAAAAACAAGCGCCATTGGCAAGGCTGCCTGCAATAAAGATTTTGTTATTGCTATTCATTTTATTATTTAAACCATTTCTTAAGGCGAGATTACAAAGCAAAGAGGTAGCTGAACGCTACCTCTGGTTGTGCAATTAGTATTTTAATGTGTAGCTCAAACCATAGGTTCGACCTTGAGCAGCTAAGCTTGAAATAGCACCATAAACTGACTCCACCGCTTGACTATAGACTGATTTGTAGTCCGTATTCCAAACGTTATATACACCAAATCCGACCGTACCTGGACCTGCTTTGGCATTGGCTATGACGTCCATTGTTGCGAAACCTTTGATTTCAGCAGGAACCGTTGAACCGTACTTTACAGCATCTTTTTTGGCTTTATCAGTACCACCAATAGCAAGAGCTTGAACGCGCAGGCTCATGTCATTGTTAAACTGCCACTCAGAAAATGCCGTGCCTTTCAGTGGTGCAACACGGATTGCATCTAGCTCTTGCCACTTTCCTGCGGTATTTTTAAACTGTCCGCGGGTGTAAGCCATAGTTCCACCCACTGTCCAATTTGGCTGCAGTCGATATGACAGATTTCCTTCAACACCATAAACGCGCTCATCGGTATCTAGTACTTCAATCGTGTAGTTGGGACGGCCAAACTTTAAACTTTTATCTGAGTCATTATAGAAAGTGGTGACACTTGCATTTAAACCGTTTTCAGCTTGTACACGCCATCCCAGCTCATAATTATTGACTTTAATTGGATCAATAGTTTGACTATTCACAGTAAAACTTGCGGGTACATCACGAAGCATACGTTGAATGTCTGGTAGACTTGAGCCCTGAGAAAAGTTTGCGAAAACTTGTTGAGCATCCGTCAAATGATATACAGCACCAAGATTAAATAATGTTGCATCATGTTTGATCGTACCACCATTTAAAGCAACTGGTGTATATGTTGGAATAGCATCTGCAACCATCGCTTCACTGTAAGGAATCGAGTCCTGAACTTCACTATCAATACGCTCATGACGAATGCCAGCTTGTAGATTTAAGTGATCCGTAACATCGAATTGTGTTTGTAAGAAAAGACCAAATTTCGACGTATCAACATCTGGACCAAAGGCATATTCATTTTGTGGATCGAGTGTCAAACCATTACTCGCCATAAAGGTTCCAAGATTATATTGTTGTGCAGTCTGAGAACCTTGCTCAAAATCATAATCCACACCATAAGTTAGGTTTAGACTACGGCTACCCAGATCAAAGGCTTTTTGTAAAGCAAGTCGAGCGCCCCATACATCAATATCAGTTTCAGATTGCGTTACGATATATGTACCACCACTTGGAATTGCAGAATGTGCTAAATAATTTGCACTTGGATAAAAACGCCCTGTTTCTGAACGAGAATAAGCTTCCGCATTTAATATCTGCCCTAATAAATCTTGATGCTCATATTGCAGATTGAAGTTCGAACGTTTGGTTCTTGGCTGAGTATCAAGATCTAAACCTTTTACAGCATCTAAAGTCGGCTCCGCACCAAATAGTACGGCTAAGCCTGTACCATAATCAGGACCATACTCACTATCTTGCTCATCATTATAATATTGCGCACCAAAGCTTAGCTTTTGATTGTCAGTAAATTGCCAACTTAGGCGACCATTCACATCGACAGTTTCTGTGTCTTGACGATCAGTCTGTGCAACTTCAGGTCCTATACGCTCACCGTGACTATCTTGAAATTCGCCACGTTTGTTATAACTCGCACCCAAATAACCACTCACATCACCTTGATTAAAGGCAACCGATTGGAATGCTTCATATGCCATAGCATCGCTACGGATATTATCACCCGACGTCACACCGAGTTTAGATTCAAAGCTCAGTGCATCATCACTACCTTTTTTGGTAATGATATTGATAATACCGCCTGTCGCACCTGCACCATAGATACTACTTGCACCAGATACCACTTCGATACGTTCAATCGAATTTGGGCTGATACTATTCAACTGACGTGAACTATCACGAGAACCTGTCTGAGGCACGCCATCAATCATGTATTGCACCGCACGACCACGCATGGTCATCCCGTAGTTACTGGTTGTGCCTGAACTTGGTGTTAATGAAGGAATTAAAAAGCCAATAATGTCAGCAGTTGAACGACCTGCATTGGCCTGTTTTTCGATTTCAGCTTGATCAATGCTATAAACGGTGCCCGCAATGTCCGCAATACTCTTTGCAGAGCGGGTTGCTGTCACCACAATCGGTGCAAGTTGTGTGGTTTCTTTTTGTTGGGCTTCAACACTGCTCGTCTGACTTGCTGAATTTGTTACAACGTTATCTTGAGCATATAACTGTGTACATACAGCCAGTGTTAAACAAGTCAACTGCATAGGTAACATAAAACGGTTCATTTCTTTTTCCTTTTATTAAAGTTCTTGATTCAACAGTTTTTGTTGAGTTTTTTGATGACGTGCAATGATGTATTGGCTCAGTAGTACACTGACTACAGATGCAACCGCCAACACCACATAAAAATTGCCATAGCCAAGTGCTTTGGCTAAAAAGCCCGATGCGGCTCCCCCGATGAAATAAACCAACAGTTCAAAGCACACTAAAATGGTGAAATCAGTGCCTGCCTGTTCTTTGGAACTGCTTTGCATGAAATAGGCATATAACGAAGTCATCGCGACATAACGAATCGCAAGCATGACAATGACAAATCCCCCCAAGAGCAGATGCCACTGGTTTAACCACCCCAAAATAATGGCTGCGCCAATCACCCCATACAATGCTGTTCGACACCACCCAGCCCAAATGAGCAATTGTGTAGCCTGAATTTTTTTCAGTAAAAATGCAGCACTCACAGCAGCCAACAAACCAACACCTGCTCCAATCACAGACATCAACACCCCAATTTGGGCAAGCGTCCATTTTTGGTCAATCAGCATTGGATTGAGCATCGCCATTGCTGGTGCTTCCACCACGCGATAACATAGGATCAGTGCCAAAGCAGATAAAATTTCAGGACGTTTGAAAGCACGGGCTAAGCTTGGCGCTTGTTTGGCAATATTTGTTTGTTCGTTTGCATTTTCTTGAATATAAAAAACAGCAAACATCGTTAAAGCGGTCATGAGCGCTAAACACACCAATGCGCTTTCCCAGCCATAGTACTGGTAGAGCCAAAGTGTAGCTGCACCCCCCAACATACTCCCCAAAGCGACCCCTATACTCTGAGCCATACTGCCTAGGCGGTAATCAGACGCTGAAAAAGTTTCTACGGTATAACCATCTATGGCAATGTCTTGGGTCGCCGCAAAGCTTGAAATCCACAAACCAATCACAACAAACACCACCAGCCCGTAAGAGAACTGGGTAAAGGCCAAGGCCAATACTCCAAGTACCAGTGCTACTTGTGTAAAGAGCAACCATGTTTTTCGTTTACCTAACTTTTTGATATAAAGCCGGTCGATGAGTGGTGCCCATAAAAACTTAAACGCCCATGGAATATAAAGCAGCGACAGCATTCCAATCCAACGTAAATCTACCCCCTGATGTCGCAAAATAGCGGGCAATGCCACATTGTAAAAATACAAAGGTAAGGCATGTGCCAGATATAAAACAATGACAACGGCTAAGCTCAAAGCTGAGATTTGGCTTGTTGCTCTTTGTGTATTTAGGTTTTGCATATCCACCTCTGCACTGCCCATTTCAGTGCATCAGAATGATCAAGTGTGACGTAGTAAGGCACCCGCCATGCAGCATGCAGCGAAGGTGTATTCAGTCGTTGTTGGTCGGTTGGGTCTTGTGCAATTCGAACCAGACCCAAGCAGTATTGAAAAAAAAGTTGTTTGTATTTTTTGTACCAAACCGCTTGCAGTTGACGGTATTCTTCAGGAAATTTCGTACCGATATCGGTTTGCATGACCAAAACAAAGTGCTGTTTTTTTAAGAAAAAACGTTCGACTTGGCTAAGCCATTGTTCAAATTCGGCGACAGTGACATGCGCCGAAAAGCGCATGTCCATGATGTGTATATGTTCTGAGCTATAGCTCATGTAAGTTCCTCAGTCCTATTCAGTGGGTTATGATTTTGTATAAATGTATTTGAATCAGTTAAATACCCTCCAAATTTTTCATAGAATTTTTGTTTAAAGCAGTAATACAACATGGCCGTTTTTTCAGGCATCGGGATCAAGCGCTGTGCCTCATAGCACATTTCTTCGACCACTGCTGCATAGGGTTTAACGGTGTGGTCAGGCTCCCCGACAATTTTGTCGGAGGGTGCATTTTCAAAAATATAGAAACCTAATAGCCGCATTACTGGACGCAAATAGCCTTTGCCAAAAGCCGACTTTTCACCAAACAGTAAGTGCCAACCGAGGTCTAAATCATGACCATCGTAATAACGTCCTAGACGGTCACGCTTACCTTCATAGATTTCGGTATAGCCCACATCCTGCCCATTCACCCCAACGATCAACAAACGGTGATGGTCATCGGACAACATTTTTTCAAAATAAACAGCAAGGTCGACTTCAGACTTATTCAGCTGCCACTGTGGAATAACATGAGGCTCATGCATCCATTTATGTAACAGTGCTAAGTCCTGCGGATACTGTACTTGGCGCAAGTAAAATTGCGTCTCATTCTCATAGTATTCGTAAAAATCGGGAAGTTGCTGTGAAAGTGTTTTCATATGGTAGCCTGCTAAATTCTTTGGTTTTTTATGATGCAATACGCTTTGTGGTTGTATCGCCAGTTGACTTAGATACCTGCTCTGACCATCGTTTTAAGGTTTCAGGGCTGACAGGATTGGCAATTGGATCTAAAAATACCGGGACAGGACGTTCTGCTTCATCGTTATAACTGGTGGTAAATAGACGCACTCGGTTTAAACAAATTTTTTCAAATTCGGCTCTAAACATGGCAAATTTTTCAATGCGTTCTGCCAACTCTGGATGCGCCTGATGGAAAGTATCAATGACCAATGAAATGGTTTGCCAAAATTCAACTTCGCTATGCTCAGGGTAGTCTTGTAAAAATACATTACAGATATGACGGTAGTGCACCATAAACAGCCCAGTGAAAATAAAATGACTGAGTTCATGTGCAGGATGACGCAGTAAAATTTGCCCTTCGATAGGTAAACTGGCTAATTCTGGGAAGTCTTCATCAACCAAATTGACATCATCAATAAAGTCTTTCAGCACCATTTTCTGCGGTACGCCATTGGCATGAATGAGCATGGTGTTTTCCCCATGTGGAGAAAAAGCCAAGCCATATTTGTACAAGCAGATTAAGAGTGGAGTGACCGATACCTCGGTAAAGCGTTTTAACCACTGTAATGGACTCAAACCCGACGCCTGAATCAACACAGCCAATATTGACTGTCCGTTGATGTCTCGATGTAATAAAGCCGCTTGAGAAAGTGCCTGTTCACCTGTTCCAATCACTGGATCTACACTTTCACGCCATAAGCATCCAAAAAGTTCTTTAAACTGATACGGTGCACCTTCAATCTGATCAAAACATGGCTGATGAATGGTCAAGGTTGCCACTTCACCTAAGAATGCAACGCCTGACTGTTTCAAGTCTGAATCTTGAGATTGAATCTGCTTTAACCAAGCTGTGACGGCTGGAGCTGCTAAGTTTCGTTTAGACGGCAACCCACGATACACCGCAGTATTGAAGATACTGACAGGTAATTTGACATAATGACGCTCAGGCTGACTGATGTTGCAAAGCGTACGAATCGACTGCATAGGTACATAATCATCTTGCCCAACGCCTAATTCAATAATGCGCTGATCCACGATTTCATTGGCATAGGTTGGTACTAACCATTGATGCCACTGCCATGCATGTACTGGAATAAGGAAATAGTCACGACAAGAGCAGCCTCTTTCATGTAACTGTTGTTCAAAGCTCTCTAACTCTTCTGCATCCAACTCATGTTGGTAGAGTGTTCCTGCTTGCCACTCCTCGGTAGAACGGAACTCTGCCAAATCACGATGCACCGCGAGCCACAGCACGTTTACCGTTGGCGAAAGTTCAGGAGCTGCACTTAAGTAATCGTCATAACCAAAACCCATACGGCCTTTGCTCATAATCAACCACGGATGACCACGGAGCATACCTTCAATTTCATGATGCGATGCCGTCAATGCTGCTTCACTGCTTAAACGACTTTCATCAAATAAATGTGCCTCGGCTAACCATGTATTGTTCATTTCTTTGATCAAATATGCCTTGGTAAAAGGCTTAACTTCGGTTTGATTTGAAAACGCGCGAATAAAAGTATGTAAGTT
The DNA here is from genome assembly GCF_058107045.1 of Acinetobacter sp. AB03. NCBI lineage: Bacteria > Pseudomonadati > Pseudomonadota > Gammaproteobacteria > Moraxellales > Moraxellaceae > Acinetobacter > Acinetobacter sp. AB03. The sequence continues at coordinate 1,792,327 of NZ_JBUEBA010000002.1, forward strand.
CCATGCAGGCAGGTCTTCAGCCACGCTCAACTCACGTACTGAACCCTCCTCAATCTGCCAATGTCCCAATAAATAGTTTTGTGCTTTAAAAGTATAGATTTGATCATCCAACATGAGCTGATAACGATTATCCTTTAAATGGGTCACTTGAATAATTTCTTCATATAAAAATTCAGCAATCGCCATTTCAATTAAGCGCTGTCCTGCCAAGCGCCACTGTTTCTGATTCACTTGAAGTTGTGCAAAGCTCATATGATTTTCTCGAATGTATAAGGCTGCATAGAGGGATGTGACCCTGTTTGTATTTTGCGCTGCTCAATATTTTTTGATTTAGGAATCGATGGTGCTAAAACAGCTATTCGTGTAGTGGATGTGTCATGCTGCACATACATTTCAGGGTTCTGCTCAGCACTGAAATGCTGAAACGTCTGTTCATTGCTGTCCAGCTCATAAAGCTGATAACCCAGTAGTTGATTGGCGATGGTCGCAGCACGAAATGCGCCTAGGCCTAAATCTGGTGTACCTACACCATGACTGTGCATTTCTTGGTTTTGCACATAAATTTCACCCATTGCTGTATGCTGCAAGCGATAGTCTTGGCTCACTTTCCAACGCCCGGCTTGATCTGTTGTAATCAAGGGCTTTAAGTATTTTAAAAATGAAAACTCAGGGCTGTAATAACCTGTAGATGCCACTACAAAATCAACATCCATATAAAAACGTTGCTCGGTTACGGTATGTTCAAGGCTCAAGCGAATCTGCTGACTTTCCAGTAACTCAGCATCAAGCAACTGAATTTGTGCATGCAAATGTGTTGCTTGTGTAGCAGAGGCAATACTACGGTGGTAAAGTTTTTGGTAAATCTCACGTATGGTTTTGGCACTAATGCCTTTGTACAGCAAGGCCTGATCTTTTAACTGCGCTGCTTTTTGTGTTTCTGAGAGTCTATAAAAATGTTGGGTATAGTTCGGACTAAAATGTTCCAAGCCCAATGGTGCATATTCCATCGGGAAAAAACCGTTGGAACGTGTCAGCCAATGCAGCTTAAAGTCAGCCGTTGGCACACAGTCATGTTGATACTGCTGATCAAACAAATCTAAAAAGACTTCAGCAGAAGACTGTCCTGAGCCTAAAACTATGACATTGCCTTTGAGCTTGCTTTTTTTATGGGTTAAGTACTCTGCTGAATGAATACATTTTTCAGGGACTTGTTGTTGTAACTTACGCAGACATTCAGGCAAATAAGGCTGGTTGCCCGAACCAATCACCAAGTTTCGACACAAGTAACGAATAAAACGGCCACCTTGCTCAACCACCACCTCAAAACCTTCGCTTTTGGCATAAATGGCCTTCACCGTCGATTGGTACTGTATATGACCCAGTTGATCTGCCACCCATTGGCAATAATGGTTATATTCACGGCGCGGAATATGAGGCTGCTCAAGGAAGTAGAACTTATATAAGCGCTGCTGTGATTTTAGGTAATTCAAAAAACTTAACGGACTGGTCGGATCGACCATCGACACCAAATCCGCCATGAATGGAACTTGCAAGACCGTATTGGGAAGTTGCATACCTGCATGCCAGTCGAACTGCGCTTTTTTTTCAAAAAATAGATAGTGCAAATCAGTCTTTTCATGTAACAAACTGGCTAGGCTTAAGTTAAATGGCCCAAGGCCAATCGCAATAAAATCAAGCATAGAGGGCATCCTCTTGTTTGATATATAGCGGATTGGCTATCTGAATATAGACAGACTGATTTTCAACGGGTGCAATCAATTCATCCAGTTCATATAAACGGGTCAGTAAGTTACCCTTATAAGGCAGCGTCGGTTGATACAACAGACTTTGAATCAAACTACTCTCTGGATATTGCTTCAACAGGTCAAAGAGGTGTTGCTGTAAAACAGACAGTAAATCTTGCTCACTAACAAAACCTGTTGCACCGATGGCATTGATGATGCCAAACAAGGTATTGCCAAAGAAATAATAACTAAAGCGCTCATCGACAAAAGTCTTGGAGCCTACTGCATGGGCTTTATCATGCAGTTCTGGAAATTGTTGTAAAATTTCATCTGCGAATTCTTCGATATAATAAAAACCTTGATTGTCCCGTAGCCATAGCCACTGTGGCCAGCCATCTTTCAATTCAACCAAGACATTTTGCTGATGTGACTCAAAGGCCATACCATAACGATGGTAGACGTACATGAGTGGCCTCAGACTGATGTTTAAAAAGGTCTTAAACCAATCATGAGCGATTTGTGCTTTATCATTTAACTTTTGTTGAGAAGCAATTTGATCAAATAATGCATTAAAACGATTACGTTCTTCTACGGGATGATCCTGACACAATGAAGCAATACACGTGACTTGCTGTTCGGGAATAAAAGGCTGATCACGCACAATACAAATCGTTTCATCGATGATTTCACCATCCAACTGAAGAGCAATCCACGCCGGATCATTCACCGCTTTTAGAGTTGGACATTGTTTTAAAATATCTCGACCCAATTCACTGTGCCAAAGTCGATGCGTCATTTCACCACGGTGACATTCTTTTGCTAAATTGACGCGGATAGAATTGGTAATCATCACTGAAAGCGATGGTTTTAACATCCACGGCGCGTTAAAGCTCGCCAAAGTACGTACAGAAGTGGTTGGAGAAAATATCCATGCTTTTTCACCTAAATCGATGATTTTCAGTTTAGCCTTTAAACTTTTAAACCATGCTTTACTTTGTAAATAGCGGGCTTGCCATGGATGCAGTGGTAGCAATTTGTAATGTGCATATGCAGCTAAGGTTTCAAGTTCCGATTCAGACAAATGCCATTTGATTTGTTGTTTAAGTTGTATTGAAAAAGCCTGCTCAAGCGCTGTTCCTTCTGCAATATATTCAGGTGCCACCAACCAATAATGCAGCTGGGTCTGACCACAAGCTTCAGGTGAATATTTTTGCCAGTCCTCATGGACAAAACCTGTTCGGCTTTTCGGTGCAGGATGCATGCTATGACCTAAAACCAAAGCCTGTTCAGACTCTATGAAACCTTGCTCAGCCTGTACGAGAGCATCAAAATCTTCTGCCCGAATATTTAAAAACTGTTGTAATGCGTCACGACTTTGAATCCAACGTTCAACCAACGATGCTGCATCGACATGGCCTTCAGATTGTTGCACTAACTCTTCTAGTAACAGACTGACCATGGCTGCTGCGCTAAAGTTAAGCTTTTGGCCTTTTTGAAAAATTTGCGGTAAATCCGCAATACGATGTCGCCCAACACGACTGACATAGCTCAACGGAACAAAAAGCTGTGCTTGGATTAAACTAAGCGGCAAAGATAACAGCGTCAAACCTTGGCTAAACGCGAGTTGAGTTGAATTTTGTTGATACTTCTCAAACAAGCTTACCTTGCCTGTTTCTTGTGAGTATGCATTGACAAGATGCTGCATCGCCAAGCGATTGGCTAGCTCTTTCATCTGACCATTTCCTCTTTTTAAAGCTTATTCCAAGCTCATTTCATGTAATTATGTTTCTTAAAGGTGTTCACGTTGGCCAACGCTGCAAAAATCATGTTAATAGTAATTATTATCATTTATCTTTGCAATTTTGTTTACTTTTGGAAATATACGCACTACACCAACATATATTATTGTTTTTTAATAATTTTAAAAATTTAATCAGTTTTTCTAATAAAGCCTATACGAAATTACACCATAGCTTTAAATGATAGTTTATGAATTTATAATTGATTCGAACTATAAAATTTCCCTATATTTCATAAGGAAAAGCCCATTCAGGTGACTGAATGGGCTTTCATTTGTGCTCAAATTAATACTCAAAAGAGCTCAAGGCTTAAATCAAATAGGGACGAAGAAGTGAAGACTTCAATGTTCTTTATTGATCCAGTACATCAGCAAAAGTAGCTGAAAGTACTTTTGCTAAATCCTGTGGTTTTAAACCGATATCTAAGCCGCGCTTCCCCCCACTGACATATAGTTTCTCCAACTGTTGTGCGCTTTGATCGATCACGGTTTTTAACCTTTTTTTCTGTCCAACAGGACTAATCCCACCGACCAAATAACCTGTCAGTCGTTCTGCATCTTTAGGGTCGGACATTTTTAGTTTTTTTGCCCCCACTGCCTGTGCAACTTTTTTCAAGTTTAACTGATGGTGTACAGGAAGAATCGCAACAAAATAGTTTTTTTCATCGGTCACTAACAGTGTTTTAAACACCTCTTCGACACGTAGATTTAATTTTTCTGCGGCTTCAAGCCCAAAGCTTTTTGCATTGGCATCATGTTCATATTCATGAATAGAAAAATCGATTTTATTGGCTTTTAAAAGTTTGGTTGCAGGTGTCATTTCTGTTCAATATATTCACTACATACTCAGCATTATATGCCTATTCAAAAAGAAAGTTTAGCGGTACGCCTATCATGATCATCGAACTTACAGGCACTCAACCAATCAATGACTGTAAGTTCGATGTAAACTATGTATGCAGCTTGTTATCGCTGAAATATCACAGTTTAGTCAGCACTTAATCCAAATTTTTTGAAGATTTGAGCACGGCGCTTTGGCAAGATATTGGCTTTGGTCAAATCACCTTCGTAATGATCAAACACTCGTTGATCCATCATTTTAAACCACAGCTTTGGAATTAACGCTGGAATTAACATCGTGGCATAACCACTCGGTAGCTCAGGGGCTTCATCAAAATGTCTTAAGGCCTGAAATGGGCGGGTTGGATAGGCATGATGATCTGAATGGCGTTGTAACTGGTATAAGAATAAGTTAGTCACAATGTTGTTATTATTCCAGCTGTGTTCTGGCATGGTTCGCGCATAGCTGCCATCTTCTTTTTGGCTACGCTTTAAACCATAGTGTTCGATATAATTAATAATTTCAAACAGACTCACGCCATAAAATGCTTGTGTCACCAGATATGGCGTCACTTTTTTACCAAACAATTTCAACATGACTGCATGAAAACCAGCACTCATCGCCCATCCATGAAACAGTTCATTTTCTTTGGAGAAGAAAGACAGACCTTTTCGTTTTAGGCGTTTATGTTCAATTTCAACAGCCGACTTCAACCCGCCGAAAACGGTACGCGGCCAAAACTCATAAAAAGTCTCCCCCATTTTCGATGAAGCAGGGTCTTCTGGTGTTGCAGCACGTTTATGATGCCCATAAGGGTGCTCAATGCGGAAATGGTTGTAGACCAACGGCGCTAAAGTCATATGCGACCAATAATGATCTGATTTTTTAGGACGGTGGCACAGCTCATGTGCTGTATTTACCGCTACTCCATTAATTGCCCCCATGGAAACGCCCAATAATATTTGGTCGAGCATTGATACATTTTGGCGAGTCACCACATAACCTGCAAACAAATTGGCTGCCATTTGTAGCGGAATGAACAATTTCACAATACGGTCATAGTACGGGTCATTTACCAAGACCTTAATTTCATCATCCGAAGGATTATTTTCATCTGCACCGACCAGACCATCTACCGCAGGAATAATGACATGCAGTAACAGCGGCCCACCCAAAGCGAAGATTTTCTCGGTGGGTTTCGGGCCAAAATGATAGCCCGCTAAAATGCCCATGCCAATCACAGGAAGCCCAGGACTCAATAACCAGCCAAAACGCTTTTTATCGATCCCTGCTGCATTTTTGACGACCACGCTAGCATTCGTCATTTTCACTGATGCATTCATTACCATTCTTCCAATTTTCTTGTTATGCCTTTATATTTCTAGAAATGGGACATAAAGAACAGTTGCTAACGTCCAAGAAAACAGCGTAATCGTCCTTGGCCTGAAATGACTTAAATTGACCCTAAATCAAATATTAAGCCTAAGATATAAAGACTAGAAATCGTAAAGTATGGATGCTTTAAGTAAAATTTTTGAAGATATACACCTCAACCAATCTGAGTACCTCTACCTTAAACCTCATGGTGAGTGGTCTTTTCGCTATACCGAACAATCAACCATGATGGCCTATGCGGTACTTCAAGGACAACTCACTATTTGTTTAGATACTAAGCAAATTATTGTTGCTGAAGTGGGCGACTTGATCTTACTCCCTTCGGGGCCAAGTCATGAGTGTCGATCCTCAACCACCAACCAACTATTGGAAGTATTCGATATTTCTGACTTATTTGCCCAAAACCAACACAAAGAAGTCTCTTTTGGCAGTGATGCGACACAACAAAAAAACGTGATCTTGGCCTTACATGCACATATGGACCCTATTATGGCGCGTCCTTTAGTACAGGCCTTACCCGCGTTTATTCACCTTCAACATAAAGATCTCAGCACAGTACCTGAATGGTTACAAATTGGGCTGCAGTTTCTCGCTCTAGAAGTCCAACGCATACGCCCGGGTCGTGACAAAATTTTGGATCATTTGGTGAGTATTTTATTAATTGAATGTGTACGTGATTATATTGATGCGCTGCAAGACTCGAACAATTGGCTGAGTGCTTTATCTCATCCTGAACTATCCAATGCTCTTGCAAAAATTCATGCGGAACCTGCACAGCCTTGGACGGTTGAGTCCCTTGCAGAACAGTGTTGTATGTCACGGTCTAAATTCGCCACATTGTTTAGCCAAATTTTAGGCACCAGCCCTTTGGCTTATTTGCAGCAACACCGTCTGCGTTTAGCCGCCCAATACCTGCGTAATGGACAAGGTAGCATTCAACAAATTGCACATCGGGTCGGATACAACTCAGAAACGGCTTTTAGCCAAAGCTTTAAACGACAGTATCAAATGAGCCCAAGCCAATATAGAAATCATCCAAACCCAACTTAAAATGCTCGTTCTTAATGGTTTAATAGCAATCTTCTCTCAGCTTATGTCTTTGTCCGTCGAGATAAATACCCTGAACTTGCAGACAAAGATTAGCATCTTGTGAAAATCACACTATAATATCCCGCATCCTTGCTAGAGATGGCTTCAAACCACTGCTTGTTTGTTCTTTTTCGCTCTAGCCACACTTTTTTAAGTCCAGTTTTCATCCGTGATTCGGCTTATTTTTCAATATTTTATCTCTTGTATGTCCATGCTGACATATAAGAAAATTTAGGTGCCAGCATGGAAATCAAGGTTAATTATCTCGATAATCTTCGCCAAGAAGCGAAGTTCGATGATTTTACAGTCATTGCCGATCAACCGATTCGCTACAAAGGTGATGGCTCTGCACCCGGTCCATTTGACTATTTTTTAGCATCTTCTGCGCTTTGCGCAGCTTATTTTGTCAAAGTGTATTGTTTGGCACGTGACATTCCAACTGACAACATTCGTTTGTCACAAAACAACATTGTTGACCCTGAAAACCGCTATAAACAAATCTTCAAAATTCAAGTTGAGCTCCCAGCAGACATTTCAGAAAAAGATCGCCAAGGCATTTTGCGCTCTATCGACCGTTGTACGGTTAAGAAAGTGATTCAAACAGGCCCTGAGTTTATTATTGAAGAAGTGGAAAGCATTGATGCTGACGCTCAAGCCCTACTTATTCCAAGCCTTGCTTCTGAAACCAGCACCATCATTGCAGGTAAAGACCTGCCTTTAGAAGAAACCATTGCCAATATGTCAGGTATTTTGGCTAGCCTAGGCATGAAAATTGAGATTGCCTCTTGGCGTAACATTGTGCCAAATGTGTGGTCTTTACATATTCGTGATGCTCAATCACCAATGTGTTTTACCAACGGTAAAGGGTCAAGCAAAGAAAGTGCTTTAGCTTCTGCGCTGGGTGAGTTCATTGAACGTCTGAACTGTAACTTCTTCTATAACGACCAGTTCTGGGGTGAAGACATTGCAAATGCTGAGTTTGTGCACTATCCAGATGAAAAATGGTTCATGCCAGGTCCAAATGGTGAAATGCCTGAAGGTGTACTGGATGAGTACACCCTTGAAATTTATGACCCTGAAGAAGAACTGTTAGGTACGCATTTATACGACACCAATTCGGGGAAAACTGAGCGCGGTATTTGCTCTTTACCTTTTGTTCGCCAGTCTGATGCTGAGGTAGTTTACTTCCCATCAAACTTGATTGAAAACTTATACCTTAGTAACGGGATGAGTGCAGGAAACACCTTAGCTGAAGCACAAGTACAGTGTTTGTCTGAAATTTTTGAGCGTGCGGTAAAACGTGAAATTTTGGAAGGTGAACTGACCCTACCAGATGTACCACAAGAGGTTTTAGCGAAATATCCTAGCATTTTAGCAGGTATTCAAGGTTTAGAAGAGCAAGGTTTCCCTGTACTTGTGAAAGATGCCTCTCTAGGCGGTCAATACCCTGTAATGTGTGTGACGTTAATGAACCCACGTACAGGTGGTGTATTCGCCTCTTTCGGTGCACACCCAAGCTTTGAAGTTGCGCTTGAGCGTAGCTTAACCGAGCTATTACAAGGTCGTAGCTTTGAAGGTCTGAACGACTTACCTCGCCCAACATTTAGCTCAAATGCGGTCACTGAACCCAATAACTTTGTTGAGCACTTCATTGACTCAAGTGGTGTGGTGTCATGGCGTTTCTTTAGTACCAAATCGGACTATGACTTTGTCGAGTGGGACTTTACCAATCAAGGCCAAAACTCAAATGCTGATGAAGCTGATGCACTGTTCGGTATTTTGGAAAATATGGGTAAAGAAGTCTATATGGCCATTTACCAACATTTGGGTGCAACAGCCTGCCGTATCTTGGTACCGGGTTACTCAGAAATCTACTTGGTTGAAGACTTGGTTTGGGATAACACCAACAAAGCGCTAGTTTACCGTGAAGATATCCTCAACTTACACCGTTTAGAAGACGAACAGCTTGAAGCACTGGTTGAACGTTTAGAAGAATGTGAACTGGATGACTACACTGAAATCAAGACTTTGATCGGGATTGAGTTTGATGACAATACCGAATGGGGTCAATTGACTCTACTTGAACTTAAACTACTCATCTATCTTGCATTAGAGCAGTTTGAGGAAGCAAAAGACTTGGTTGAAGCATTCTTACAATACAACACCAATACCGTTGAACGTGGCCTGTTCTACCAGTGCATGAATGTCGTGCTCGAAGTGATGTTGGATGACGACATGGAACTGGAAGAATATGAAGCCAACTTCCGCCGTATGTTCGGTGATGAACGTATGGATGCAGTAATAGGCACAGTTGAAGGTCGTATTCGTTTCTACGGTTTAACCGAAACCAGTATGAAGCTTGAAGGTTTAGACCGTCACTTACGTTTAATCGACAGTTATAAAAAGTTACACGCTGCACGTGCCAAGGCTGTTGGACTAAAACCTTAAAATAAAAAGAAACAACCCAAATACGTTTGGGTTGTTTCTCACTGTACTATTACGATGTCTTAAAGAGAATTAATCTAAAAGATTTAAAATCGCCTCAACAGGATTTTCACTATTACCTGCAAGTAACTGTTTATGCATGGTAATGTGCTGCATAGCTTGAATCTGTGCTGTTTCTATATTCATTAATTTTTCAATTTCAGCCGCCAATTTCTCAGGTGTTGCATCTTTTTGAATTAATTCTTGTATCACTTTCTTGCCTGCAATAATATTCGGCAATGAATAATATTGAATCTTGATCAAGAATTTCACCACATGATAGGTGAGCCAATTCAACTTATAGAAGGTTACCATTGGTCGGTGTAACAGCATAGCTTCTAAAGTTGCTGTACCTGAAGCCAAAGCTACAATATTAGCGGCGTTCATAACTTGACGCCCAATCTTCGACTCGGTGCCTGAGTTTTCAAGCAAGTCAATTTGATCGACCAGTGCTTTTGGATACTGAGTAAGCAAAGCTTCGATTTGTTGCTTACGTGCATCATTGATTGCTGGTATCACAAAGCGATAGTTTGGATATTTGGCGTAGAGCAATTTTGCAGCATCTAAAACCAGTGGACCGAGCTTTTCAATTTCACCACGTCGACTTCCCGGCAATAAGGCAATATGCTTTTGGGTCAGATCTAAACCCAGCTCTTCTTTGGCTTGTAAAATTGGGTTTTCCAAAGGCAATTGGCTGGCCAAGGGGTGTCCTACAAACGCAGCAGGAACATTCCATTTTTTATAAAATGCTTTTTCAAACGGAAATAAACACAGTACCAAATCAATAGAAGCTTTGATGCCATGAACCCGTCCCTGACGCCATGCCCAAACGGAAGGACTAACATACTGCACGGTTTTTATTGGCAGTTGTTTTTGTTTTAAACTTTTTGAAAGGCGCAGATTAAAGTCTGGTGCATCAATCCCAATAAACACATCGACAGGATGGGCTGTCCACTTCTCTACCAGTCCATCACGTACAGCAAAAAGCTTTTTAATGTCTTTAAGAACCTCAACCAGCCCCATGACCGACAAAATATCCATCGGATAAAAGCTCTTGAAACCTTCTGCAATCATTTGCGGGCCGCCAATACCCTCAAATTCTGCATCAATTCCTTGCTCACGAAAACTGCGAATAAGTTTAGCACCTAAAGTATCACCCGATACTTCACCCACTACGATTCCAATTTTAAGTTTCCGATTTTGCAAAGCATTATTCCTTATTTTTCAACCCATGCATCATAACATAGCGTCTTTTGGGATGGGTATTGGTCGAGTCTTTCTATTTATGCTGCAGATATAAAATGAGTGACTTAGTTGATTCATATGAAGAGCACAAAAAAGTCGAGTTAATTTCAATTTTCGATCATTTAATTATTGCACTAGAGACCTATTAGAACATAGAATTACTGAGAATCATTATCGTTAATTTCATCTGTGCTTGGTTGCTCTATTTACGCTGCTCAATCCTAGTATTTTGGCTACGTAGATTGCTCATACGCATAATAGAGATGATTGTGTTTTGCTTAATTAAATTTAGGTTCAATGCTGAGTGAGTACAACGTTAAGCCCCCTTTATGACTTCATTCATGTGATCTTTATGTCCCTAAGTCAGCTTAAATACCCTATAACCGTTATGTTCCGGTTTTTGATCGCATTTGGCTTAGGCTATTTATGTACATTCATGTTATCAGAACTGCTTACACTCAGTTTTTACCCTCACTTAGCTAAAGCAGAATCCATTTATTTGGCGGCTTTTCTATCTCTTATTTTCTTTACCATTTTTGTCATTGTAAGCTTTTGTGTTCAATCCCTGAAAAAGTTAAGCGCTTCAACCATTTCGCTTTCCCTTTGCTTTTTTCTATTGCTGAAGTTCGTAGGTTAAACCATGCAAAAATCTGTTCGCCAATCAATGGCATGGCTACACTCTTGGCTTGGACTAACACTGGGGTGGCTATTATTTGCCATTTTTTTAACAGGTGCTGCGACCTATTACCGTCATGAAATAAATTTATGGATGCAACCGCAATTTGCCACCATGCAAGTCAAACAAGACACAGCGATGGAGTCGGCATATCAATACTTACAAAAAAATGCCGCAGATGCGCAAAGTTGGTATATCGGCGTAGCTAGTCCTAGTTCACCTGTTAATAAAATCTACTGGCAAAAGGCCGATGGTGGCTACGAAAATAAGACTTTGGATGCGAACACAGGTAAAGAAGTCACCTTATCTGCAACTCAAGGCGGTGAGTTTTTCTATGGCTTTCACTATCAGCTGTATGGTGTGCCCTATTTTATCGGTAGGCTTTTAGTCACGATTGCGGCCTTCTTAATGTTGATCATCCTCATTTCAGGCATCATCACACACAAAAAGATATTCACCGAATTCTTTACCCTAAGAGCCTTCAAAGGGCAACGCTCGTATCTAGACTTTCACAATGTCACCTCTGTCATTGCTTTGCCCTTTTTCCTGACCATTACATTCACTGGTTTAGCCATTTTCTTTTATCTCATTCTTCCCAATGGCATGAAGAAACTTTACCCAGAGCAACCGTTCCAATATTTTGATGAAATTAGAAATATTAGCATCAGCTCTGAGGCTAAACCGACACCTGCTACGATGCGACCGATTGAGTACTTCATACAACAATCTGAGCAGCGTTGGGGTAAAACAGAAATTGGCAATATTACGGTCAAACACCCCAATACCAATATCGCTCAGGTGAACTTGGTTGAGTCAACTGACCGAAGCATCACGCGAAACCAAGCCCAACTCAGCTTTAACGGCGAATCTGGTGCCCTGCTCGGAGACACTCGAAATAATAGTGCAATCGCCACGCTCAATAATGGAGTTTATGGTTTACACATGGCACACTTTGCGCAACCCTTATTACGCTTTGCGTTATTCTTCTCAGGGCTTTTAGGCTGTGCCATGATTGCATCTGGGCTTTTACTCTGGAGCTTAAAACGTCAGTTACAAAATAAGAAACAAAGTTTCCACTTTGGACATTATGTGGTTAACCGCCTAAATACGGCTGCCATCATTGGCTTGTCGATTGCTATGCTCAGTTATCTTTGTGCAAACCGTTTACTTCAGTTAGAAGCTGGTCAACCCAACTACGAAATTTATGCATTTTTCGGCACTTGGTTACTTAGTTTAGTCATTGCATTGCTCACGCCGCAGCAACACCTTTGGAAAACTCAATTGAAGGTCTTCATTTTACTGGTTGTATCTTTGCCTATTTTCAACCTTTACTATTTAATCAGCCATCAATATGTGCATGACTTACATGAATATTGGTTATTTTTGCGAGTTGATCTTATGATCATCAGCCTTGCGATATTGGCTATTTTCTTACATCAAAAAATCCAGCCCATTCAACAAAAAGCTGTACAAAAAATTCAGAAAAAATATGCCAATACTGTGGTTCAGGAGCCCAATTCATGATCTACCTGATTTCAGGACTTCTCATTACTTTCGCATGCTATGTGTTATTTCTGGTGAGCGATAAGCAGCGCCCTAAAACTCAAAAGTCACGTTTGGCTAAGTGTGCAGAACATTATCAAATCTGCCGATATTTGGCTTTTGGTGTACTGGCCGCGACATTAATTTTATTGATTCAATACACGGGCCACGGTGTGGGCAGTGTCAGTTTATTTGTATTTGCAACCCCGATACTTTTTATACTGATTCTGAGCATCAACGACTTAAAACCAAAAAAAACTAAATCTAAATAATCACTTACACTTCAACTCACATGCCTTTATATTTGGTTCATGAGCCAAATATAAAGATGTATGTAAATATATGAACCAGAACCATTGCAACAGAATTTTAGAGCCTAATCAAAATCATTTAAGTTGAAGCATCGTGATTTTTTAGTTATAACACGCTCAATAATAAGCACTTTTAAACCTCTTTTCACGGGACAAACATTGCGCTCAGCTTTAGATTGGTTACAACAAGAAATCATCACCCCCTTTCAACAGCTCTGCAGTTGGTCGAAGCGTCATTTTGGCTGGACACTTTTTATTTCCCCTCATTTTCAATTTGCTTGTATTTATTTGTTTCCCAAGCAGCTGGATCCCCACTCAGATTCAGAGTAAAACCTTTGATGAAATCACCGTTGAAGTTGGTAAAGGACGAATCAGCACGTTGAAATTTAAACAACAGCATCATTTATGGATCGCAAACTGTGCATTGATGGGAGTACCTATTGAAACACTATGTGACCAGTCATCACATCGTCACCAATTTACGGCAAAGCAGGTCGAGGTTTACTATTTGGAGCGCACTTTTTGGAATCTAAAAAACACCAAAAAGGAGGTGTTTATTCAACAGATCACATTAGCTAATCCACGTCAGCAGCACTTAGATATGACCTATAGCTCGACCGCAGCGAATTTTGAGCAATGGAAAAAGCATCAGCTAGCCCCTCTTTATGTTCTACGAACACTCATAAGTCTTAATCTATGGTGGTTGCTGATAATTGTAGTCTTAAAAATAAAAGCATGGATACAGCTCAAACAATAACCCCTATATCTCTTTTTAGAATAAGTAAATCAACAATCAAGACAACGACTTATATGAAAACGTCATAAGATATGCACGTTTTTTGATATTTTGGCATATAACAATGTTTGGTCCACTCGAATTTATTCTCGCAGGTGTTTTAGTCGGTTTTTGTGTGGGAATTACTGGTGTAGGTGGTGGTTCATTAATGACACCGATCCTCATCAGCCTTTTCAGAATTGAACCTCACATTGCCATTGGTACAGACTTGCTCTATGCCGCAATTTCAAAATTCTGTGGTTCATTTGTACATGCCAAAAAGCTAAATATTGTGTGGCCGATTGTGCTTTGGCTTGCAATTGGCAGTATTCCTGCTTCATTTGCAACGCACTGGGTACTCGACAACTATTTGAGCCAGTCTACCCACTACAAAGCCTTGCTCACCATGGTTTTAGGCTTCATGTTGACCATTACAGGTTTATCAATTGTCTTCCGTAATCAAATTGAAAAATTTTTCAACAAATTACGTAAAGATGAACTGCCAGACATGACTGAAGACTTAGAAAAAGTTCAGCTTCAAACCAGCAATAAACGTAAGTACATTGTGATGATGGGTGTGGTTCTTGGGGTCTTCGTGACACTGTCATCAGTTGGTGCAGGTGCTTTCGGAATCATGGCTTTGGTGATTATGTTCCCCAACCTACCGATGATTCGTATTATTGGTTCTGACGTTGTGCATGCGGTGTTACTTACGTTCGTTGCAGGTATGGGTCACATGACTTCAGGCAACGTGGACTTCCACCTCCTTATGTGGTTATTGGTGGGGTCTATTCCAGCAATTATTATTGGAACACTGATTAGTTCACGCCTTCCTGAAAAGATCATCCGTAAAGTGTTGGGTATTACTCTGTTTGCGCTGGGTGTCAACTTCATGTTAAATCCGATCAAAGCCAAACCTGTGAAACCTGCCGAAACTGCTCAAGTTGTTCAAATTTCAACAGTTAAGAATGCCTTAGTATAGGCATTCTGATTTAAAATAAACCTAAGATTCATCACTTTTTTTTCAAAGATTCATTCGACTTTTTTATAACCTTTTATCAGCTAAACCGTGTTATATTCAGCTTATAAAGCAACTTAATACGATCGAACCAGTGACGGCAATGAATACTCTACAGTCAAACTCTATTACCCAAAACGACATCGATGACGTGAATTTACAAAGCATTCATCCGCTAGTTACCCCAGCGGAATTAAAAACTGAATTGCCTCTCACTGAGTCTGCATATCAAACTGTACTTCACGGTCGTGAAACAATTCGCAATATTTTAGATGGTAAAGACAAACGCATTTTTGTGGTGATTGGCCCATGTTCAATTCATGACCCTGTTGCTGCTCACGAATACGCAGACCGTTTAAAAGTTTTAAGCGATAAAATTAAAGACTCAATCTATGTCGTAATGCGTGTTTATTTTGAAAAACCACGTACCACAGTGGGTTGGAAAGGTTTGATCAATGACCCTGACATGAATGACTCATTCAACATTGAAAAAGGTTTACGCATTGGCCGTAAGCTTTTGGTTGAGTTAAATGAGAAAGGCTTGCCATGTGCGACTGAAGCACTCGATCCAAACTCACCACAGTACTACCAAGACTTAATCTCTTGGTCAGCGATTGGTGCACGTACCACTGAAAGCCAAACGCACCGTGAAATGTCTTCTGGTCTTTCTTCACCCGTAGGTTTCAAAAATGGCACAGACGGTGGTTTAACTGTTGCAACGAATGCAATGCAGTCGGTGAAACATGGTCACCACTTCTTGGGTCTAAACAACCAAGGCCAAGTCTCTGTGATTCGTACTTCAGGTAACCCGTATGCACACGTGGTACTTCGTGGTGGTAACGGTAAGCCAAACTACGATGCTGGTTCTGTAGCAGAAGCAGAAGCAGCATTGGCTAAAGCGAAAGTCAGCACCAAAATCATGATTGACACCAGTCATGCAAACTCGAACAAAGACCCGTTCCTTCAACCACTTGTTCTGAAAAATATTACCGAACAAATTATTGATGGAAATAAATCTATTATCGGCATTATGGTTGAAAGTCACCTTAAAGGTGGTCGTCAGGAAATTCCTGAAAACCTATGCGATCTTGAATACGGCAAGTCTGTAACCGATGGTTGTATTGACTGGGATACCACAGAAAAGGTATTACTAGAGATGCATGAAGCACTCAAAGACGTTTTACCGAACCGTTAAGTTTTTAAAACGCCATCTTCGGATGGCGTTTTTCATTCTAAGATTAAGAAATAATTATGAACGCTATTGAAACTCACTTAAGCCAAACCCTGAATTTTCAATTCATCCACGAACATTTACTGACTTCTGGACAACCTACTGCTGAGCAATTACAGCAAATTAAAGAGTATGGCGTAAACACAGTCATCAATCTTGCGCTCAGTAATAGCAATAACTATTTAGCCAATGAAGATCACATCTGTTTAGAACTCGGTTTGAACTATATACAAGTGCCTATTTCATGGGATACACCGTCTGATGATCAATGTTTATTGGTCTTAGATATGATTGATCATTTGGTGCAAGAACAAACCATTTGGGTCCATTGTTCAGAAAATTATCGAGTCAGTAGTTTGATGTATTTATATCGTCAATATTATATGAATATCGATATGCCAACCGCACATGAAGCCATGCATCAAATTTGGGAACCGAATGATACATGGACAGGTTTGGCGCATGCTGTTGCCTTACAACTTCAAGGTCGTAAAGCAACACAAGAATTAAAGCTGGCTATGATCAATCCTGATCATTTTGCATGAGAAATCAGCACTGTTGCTGTAGATAAAATACCTTCCTGACGACCCGTAAAGCCCAGTTTTTCCGTGGTCGTTGCTTTAATGCTAATCTGCGTGATTTCAACATCAAGAACGTCCGCAATGCTTTGGCGCATCGCTAAATTATGCGGTGCCAACTTCGGACGTTCACATGCCACAGTAATGTCTGCATTATTTAACTGATAACCACGATCTAATATGAGTTGATAGACATGTTTGAGTAATACACGACTGTCTGCTCCTTTAAAGCGAGGATCGGTATCGGGAAAATGCTGACCAATATCCCCTAAAGCCAACGCACCCAATAATGCATCTGTTAAAGCATGCAAAACCACATCACCATCTGAATGTGCTTTTAAGCCGTGTGTATGTGGAATTTGAATACCTGCCAGTGTGACAAATTCACCCTCTTCAAAAGCATGTACATCAAGTCCCTGTCCAATTCGAATATGTGCAACCATGCTCAGTTTCCTTTAAGAAATAAATGATTGAAATCTTGTATTCACGCTTTCTCTTTCGCTATAGTTACAAGCAGCGCAACATAGTGAAAGTATAAGCGATCATGCTGTTGAAAACCGACATAAAACTTATGAAAAAATTTAGTATTTTAGTGTGTCTAAGTTGTCTTTGTACCAGCTTTAGTTATGCTCAAGTCATTGACTGTGATGATCCGACCTCATCTAGCCTTAAAAAGATCTGTAGCGATCAATTCAAAGATATTCGACAAAAATTAGACGCGCAATCCATGACTGCTTTTTTAATCAGTGATGCGCCGCAGCGTTTATTGGTCGATACCCATGAGCTATGGTTGAACCGCCTACATCAGTGTAAATCCTTAGCTTGCTATCAGCAGCAGATGGATTTTAGAATTGATGATCTCAACTTCTATACATCGTTAAATCAAAGTTTGACGCAACACTATTTAAAGTTTGAACATGGGACCATTGCCAAGCAACCTGTGCACCTACAAGTTCATCAGCTATCCAAAGATAAAATTAAGATCGAAGGTATTGCATATCGTAGCCCCAATAACCGCATAGAAACCCAAACCATTTCATTTTTGGCCTACACTACACCCGATCAAAAGCAAAACATTACGGATAATGAAAACAACTGTCACTACCAGTTTAACTTTCAAAAAGCCATTCTTTCTGTAAAAAGTGAAAGTAAAGCATGTAATCGTTTTGTTGGTGTGTATCGTGTTTATGACTAAGTTGCCAAACAGATCAGAATAATGGACATCGGGAGGCTAAAGTCGTGCAAGCACTCAAGCAATGCTGTAACCTCCTAGAACAAAAAAAGTTGACCATTGCCTTTATCGAAAGTGCCAGTTCAGGTTATCTATCCAGTCAATTTTCTATTTATAAACATAGCGGAGCTGACATTTTACTCGGTGGACTGGTGAGTTATGACCCCAGTATCAAATGTGAAATTTTAAAGATAGATCCTGCACTTATTCAGCAATATACAGCGGAGTCAATTGAAGTCACTGAAGCTATGGCGCTTCATGGGCATCGACTATTTCGTCATGCCGATATTATTGTCTCCTGTACAGGGTTGCTCAAACCTGGTGGAAGTGCGACGCCTGAAAAACCAGAAGGCACCTTTTATATTGCCATTCATTATCAAAACAGTTTAAGTACTTACCATTATTTACTGCTAGGCAGTGCACTCGAGCGACTTGATCAACTTACGAAAAATGTCGCTCAAATGGTCATTGAACGTGTTCAAAATGCTTAAATCTTTACACTAAATTTGATTTTTCTACATTTAGAACCCTTAAACTGAACCATAATCAATAAAAATGTGAAGCGCCTCGTGATGATGAAAATAATCCATCCGCTAGTTTTC
Source organism: Acinetobacter sp. AB03 (assembly GCF_058107045.1). NCBI lineage: Bacteria > Pseudomonadati > Pseudomonadota > Gammaproteobacteria > Moraxellales > Moraxellaceae > Acinetobacter > Acinetobacter sp. AB03. The sequence goes on from NZ_JBUEBA010000002.1 coordinate 1,810,888, forward strand.
AGCACCTTATTTTTTTCAAGCCACAGTTTTGCAACTGTAGGTGGACCACAAAATATTGAAGTTTTAGGACTCGACCAAGCTGATCAAAAAATTTATGTGATGCGACATTATTTAGATGGTCGTGGTCGTTTGCCACAATTGTATTATTATCAACTTAACAGCAAAACTCCCCCCAAACTGATTGAAGTAAAATCTTTATATATCAATCCAAAAACTCAAAAAATTGACTATGATCAAGACAGTCAAAAGTTTGACCGTGACATTGCAAAAATAAAAAAACGACTCAAAGCTTTAACGCCAATTCCACCCAAGCAGGTTAAAATTCGAGTCATTAGTAAAAAGACTTCAAAAGAACCCTCTTGGTATGACCCTAAAGTCTCCATCCCGAAGTTTAGCTATCAATATGAAGTGAAATACAACAATTTGAAAAGTCCCGTACACAAGGCAGTAGACTATAAAAATGGGCTGCGCATTTCGCAAAGTTATAAAGTTCCTTGCTTAGATAGCAACAATATTTACAGCATTTGGTCCTTTTTGGCCTTGAGCTACACTAAACTCAACCATTTGGCCTTCAAACAATGTTTTGAAACCTGAATTAGCAATTTCGCTAAAATGGGCAAAAACATCTGGACCTGATTCTTGCTGGATAAAACCGAAACCTTTAGTTTCGTTGAACCATTTTACAGTACCTTTAACAACATTCGAGTTTGACATAATAAATCCTACTGATTTTTTAATAATTGTGAGTCATTTGATTGACTGTTTATAACTTTGAAAATAATAAATTTTGAGACTTAAAATCTGAAAAAACGAAGGATTATGACTAAAACTGCGATGCTTAAAGAAGATTTACCGAAACAAGACTTTTTTCTAGTTAAGTTAACTATACACTAAAAATTAATTTAATCAAGTTTTCTTATATATATATTTATTTGCCTTATATTTTTTTGATTTTTACAATAAAATTAAACCTTTATTGTAAATACAGTAAGATGTTGTTACTCTGAAGCTCAGCAATATTGATAAGTAATGAATGCGATTTTATAACTCTGTAATAACAATTCTAGTTTTTTTAGTTTCGGGAATGATGATTTTTTCCCATATACAAAGCTCCTACCACCCTGCAAACTTTATTACTGCATCTATTGATAAGTAATTAAATTCAAAATCAATCAGATGCTTAAACACTTTTAGTCGTATCAATATATTAATTAAGAACGCTTATTTCGCTCACGATAAAACTTATACCAAAGCCCTCATTTAAATAGAGAGCTTTTTCAATTCACACATTGAACACAAACAGTGACATGCACTTTTGTTGAAATCGAATGCGCTGTGCAACCTGATAAGAGGATGCACAGCAATAAAGTAAATAACTTCATTTCAAAAATAAAGCCTTTTCAACAGTCCGGCGATTCACCAGGCCTTGCATACGTTCACCGCCTGCATTCACCCATAAATCAAACTGATCTGCAGCACCACGAATATCATTGGAATTCAACTTTTTAACCAACGTCGATTTGCTAAATGCATTAGTCCCAATGTTGTAGGCAAGTGAAACTAAAGCATCGAACTGATTCTGATTGAGTGGAACTTTGACCGTATTATTTACAGTCTGCTCAAATGATTTCAGATCGTTCTGCATATAAGCTTTGGCTTGATCCAGTGTGCAGGTATCCCCTTTTTTGACACGAATACCATTTGGGTATTTTGTGGTACCGAAACCAATAGTCCATACACCTACGCCATCATCATAGGCTTTCAGTCGCAGACCTTCAAAATTGCAGATCAGATCGACTCCACTTGGACTCACATACATTTCATCTGTGGCGATACCCAACACATCGTTCAGGTCATCATAAGCAGTTGCAATCAGCTTATCTGCAGCATCAACCTGCTTTTGGGTGAGTTTGCCACCACTGATCTTTCGCAGGAAATCAAATATGTGTTTCATTATGGACTACCCTTAACTTTAGGCTGTGCAATCTTACGGCCAATGTACGCCAATGCAGGCAATACAACTGAAAGCAAAATAGCATGGTATTCAGCAGGAATGAGTTGTGTATTGATGCCTTCTTGAATTAAAACAGGAAGAACACCCAATAAAAAAGCTCCGATAATTGGGAGCTTTACAGATAAATATTTCCAGACGTTTTCGGGGATGAATTTCATTTTTCCTCTCTCATGTTTCGTTCATAAAGTTTGTTTCGGATTTCCTCAACCGTTCTTAAGAGTTGATCAGATTGTTTTTCAAGAACCTGAATGCTCTGGGCGTTGGTTGTGGCTTGAGTATTTACTGTGTCTGTTTTGCTCGTCTGAGTATTCCAAGCGACGACGAATAGACCCGCTAAGAAAATGCCGCCAAAGCGCACAAGACTTGTGGTGTTATCAATCTTGGTTTTGCTTTCACTTAGCACTCTGATCTGTGAGTCCACCTCCTTAAATCTTGGCTCAACTTCATTCCTGAGCTGCTTAATCTCACTTTTGAAGTTTGACTTTGCTCGGTCTAAATCTTCTTGCAGATTGTCACGAGTTTGAGTTAAGTCATTACGGGTCTGTTGATGCTCTTTATTGAGCTGCTCTAACTGCATATTCATGCGGTCGAGCTTTTGGGGCATTTCAGCTAACTTATCCATGTTTTTGGATATGTCATTAATCTTGTCTGAGATGGCAAGAAGTTGCCCTGCTGTCGCTACTGGTGGGTCAGATGAGTAGTCATTTGGCATTGCGCCCCCTAAATTTTGGTAATAAAAAAAGCACCCGAAGGTGCTAAAAATTAACTACTTAATAACCATTTTGTTTTAAGTGGTCTTCATGCTCTTGCTTTCTCAGCTCATCATAAGCAACTAGATCAAAAGCACATGCAGACAGTGTTATAAGTACAAAAACCCAACCTATTAACTTCATAATTTAGCCACCTCTGTAAATGTATCACCACTGAAAATATAATCGTGGCTCATTAAGTTAAATGCGTAATCCTCATACCCAGTTACAAGATCACACTCCTCATCAATTGGATAATCATAGTCAAAAGGAATATCTGCAATAGACTTTACTTTTTTGTCGCTCTTATTAATAACAATGAATCTCACTTCTTAAACTCCACTAAAAATAGATTAACGTAGCTTCCTGAAATGACCACAGAACGGGCTACTGCGCTGTTGATGAACTTAAACTTCAAGGCACTTGATGCATTAATTCCAAAGGGCATTGTAAATGCAACTTGAATTGCACCTTGTTCATCAATATAAGCCCCTGTGGTTACACCTGTAGCCATTGTAATATATTCCCCTGAGAGACCTGTAACCACCCAAACACGTCTAGTAACTGACCCGTCAACGACAACACGAGATCCAATAGTACCGATCAAACCATCCCCTAAATAGATCTCAAGGGTCAGTGGGTTAGGGACGTTTGGCGAGTAGAATCGAATGTCACTACGGAAAAATAAAGTACAAAAGTTACCTGCTGTAATGGTTTCAACGCCTGGAAATGCAACATCAACTTCCTTTGTCCAGCCAGCAGCTACGCTCCCTGAGAAGTTTGCAGTAGATATTTGTTGCTGAATGCCCAATGGTACCGTTACAGCTCGATCTTTGATGTGTAAAGTGTCCACAGCAAGTTGCGCAATTTTTCCTGAAGTCACAGCCAAGTTATCAATCTGTGCAGACTTCACCGCCAAATCTTCAATATGCGAAGTTTTGACAGACTGATAATCCATAAACGCCGACTTCATATAAGCGCCCACAGGGAAAACCGTGCCTGTGTTTGGGTCGGTGTAAGGCGTATTGCGGAAGTTGAAAGGGTAGTACGGTGTACTTCCTTCGCTTGCTGGCCCTGCTAAAGCAAACGAGTTAGCACGAATAACAAAGTTGCTGTAATTCGTACCACCACTCTCTTCAACCGCCAAGCCGTAAGATGAAATCACACCATCACTATCAAGCTTGATTGTGTGCTGCGCCTTAATCTTACTTTCAGTCAGAACAAGTGAGTTTAGCCTTGCTTTGTCTGCTGTGATTTGTGCAATTTGCGAAGAAATAGCGTCTTTCTGTGCATTTGCATCAACTTTAGCAGCGTTTAGCTCTGCGATTTGGCTTGTATAAAGATCAATTAACTCCTGATTTTTATCCGCCTTTGCTTGCTCTGCTGTGCGCTTGCTAGTTATTTCAGCAATTCTTGCGTCATAACTATTTACTGCTGAAGTGAGTGCCGCAGCCTGTCCTTGCAGTTTAATTGTGTCTTCATCAAGTCGAGCTTTTGCAATCTCATTCTTGAGCTTGTTTAGGTCGCCAACAGCACTTACAACTTCAATGCTTGTCTGCTGACCATCTACATAACCTTGAATCGTCTTAATCTCACCGCCGATTGCATCAAGCCTGTCAGTAAAGACACCCTGATCGAGCTTGATGGTTGCGATGTTCTCAGTTGCAGCATCCGCCTTATCAAGAGCTTCTGTTGCTGTATCTTGAGCTGCTTGCGCTGCTGCTGCCGCATCGGTTGCAGCTTTGTCGGTAACAGCAACCCATGCTGACCCATTCCAACGCTTCGGTGTGTTTAGCCCTCCTGTTGTGTCAATCCATAAGTTTTGAGACAGACGCTTTTCTGCTGCTGGCGTGGTTGAGCCAAAAATAACCTCACCCTTATTCCCTGCTGCTGTAGCTGCTGCACTGGCTGCTTGTTGCGCAGTGTTTGCGACCTCCTTAGCTGCCGCTTCTGCCGCATTAGCTTTGGCAGTTGCATCAAGTGCTGCCACATCAATAGCCGCTTGCTTTGCAGCGTCGGCCTTGTTTTTAGCATCTAAAGCAGCCTCGGCTTTTGCTGCTGATTCCGCAGCATTAGCTTTTGCGGTTGCATCATCTGATGCTGCTGCAATTGCTGCATCGGCTTCAGCTTTTGCCTTGGCATCTGCATAGGTTTTTGCTGCTGACTCTGCTGCTGCTGACTTAGATTGAGCATCTAAAATAGCTTGATCTGCTGTGTCTTTCGCAGTCTTTGTGCTCGCCTGAAGTGTATCGAACCGACCAGCAAAAGATTCATTGTCAGTCGCTCGCGCTGTTTCCAGTGTTACGATTGCGGCCCTATTCCCCTCAACATCAACTTTTAGTGTGTTGATGCGCGATGATAGCGCCTCATCCTCCTGTGCTCTTGCATAAGCTTCGGTTTGAACCAAAGCCTTAGTATTGCCAATTTCAGCAACAGTGCTATCTATGCGCTGACTTAAAGCCATGTCATTTTCAATCACTGCTGATTGCAAAGTCCATGTGCCGACATTGCCAGCAGTTGAGCCAATAAACCCCTCTGTCGAGCCAATCATGTCGGGGTACACTTGGGCATATACACCATCAAGCCGCGTGGTGTTTGCCTTCACCTTGTCGTCAACTTCGGAAATACTGGCGTTGGTTTGAGTTAATGCTCCTGTACTGGCTTTGGTTCCAAGTTCAGCAGTAATTTCCTCAATCTTGAGTGCATTCGCATCCGACTTTGATGCTGAAGCGGTTGCTTTTTCGAGCGCACTTGCTGCCCCTGCTGCTGCTATGTCTGCTGTATCTGCTGATTGCTCTGCAACTGCTTTAACTTCGGTCACAAGGCTTGATAGTGCTTTTGTGTCATAAACTGCAATTTCAGCCTTCTGTAAAGCACTTGATGAGTTGAACAAAGCATTTCCCGCTTCATCTTCTGCAACTTTCACCCGGCCATCTAACGCTTGAGTTCTTTCAATCGCCAAAGATGAGTCAGTTAATGCAATCTCAAGACTATCTTGAAAACTAGCGAGCGCATTGTCATTGCTGAGCTTGTAAGTGTTCACATAGCCATAGATTGCAGTTTCACCATTTTGACGATCTAAAACTTCTTGCGTTAGGCCATCATCTAAGTCTTGAATTGCTGTGACTCGCTGTTGACGCTCCAAAGCAAGTTCATCACTAATTTGATCTGTCTGAGTTTGAACAGCACTAATATTTTCAATCAAATTACCAATGTCGCCATCAAGACCCGCAATTGTGTCGATCTTATCAATCTTAGTTTGCAAGTCTTGATGTAGCTGAGTTTCGGTTAATTTGCCCGACAAAATATCAAGTACAGCAGACGCATCGGCTGATGTTGTTGCGTTCGCATATTGCGACCACGGCCCAACATTCCCAATACGATCAATCAATCGTCCGCGGAAATAACGCTTTAAATTTGGCTGCATTCCTTGAATGACATGGCTGTTTGTTGGGTATGCAAACAAGCCAAGCTGTGCTGCATTAGCACCATTCGCAGTGCTTGCAATCTCAATCTCAGTATAGGCTGTATCAAGCGCACCAACCGCAGGAAAGCTCCAATTCAAGCGATAACCGAACAAGATGCCTGTCGCAGCAATATTTGCTAACGCTGGCGGTAATCCTTGCTTGCCAGTCAACGCTGTCAGATTTGAATATGTTGGCAAAGAAGCAATATCAAATGCAGAAATTGCAGTGACACGCGCTTCATAATTACCCGCATAAATCCCCTGAACTTCAACTGAATTACTGCCAGAGATCGGCAACTTAATCCATGTGCCATCATCTTTGCGCCATTCCACTTGGTACTTAGTTGCACCTTGTGCTTGATCCCAAGCAATCACCATTGTTTCAATAGACAATCCTTGCTGCACCATTGTTTCAGATGAAATCAAAACATTGGTGACTGGCGCCTGAACGGTTGGATTAATAATGGAAATCGGACGATCATCAATGAATGCGCCGAAATCAATAGCATCATATTTTGATGATTCATATTGCAAAGCAGTGATTGAAAACTGATGTTTGTCATCTTGAGTAATACTCATGACGCGAAACTTCATCGTTTTTAAATCTTGAGCATCAACGACCCAAACATTTTCCGCAGCCACAGAATCAAACGCCAATGTAACTGTGACTTTGCGTCCAATTTTTGATGACACGATTCGAGTTTGCGCTTTACCATCTTCACCGTTTACAACCAGTCGATCACCTGCACGGCACACAACATCGTCACGATCTAAAGTGATAATTTTACGGTCAGTGCTGACAGCAGAGATACGTCCACCATTTGCACGGCCAGCTAACAACTCGTCTGCAACCTCAATCACTTTACCTGGTAATGGAATATAACCATCTAACCCGACTTTAAATGTGACGGTTCGAGTTTCAAGTTGTTCTGTTTTTAGCGCCCACTGACCTGTGCGTTGTGCTTGTCCTTCCGATGTACAGCCCCATGCCTCTAACTCAAGTAGTTTGACTGCGCCCCGATCGCGTGCAATCGCTGCTTCATCCCGTACGAAGACATATTCAGTCTTATAGCGATTTTGTGGATTATCCCAAGCGACTTTGACTGCATTGTGACGGTCACGCGCACGAGTGCCTGAATATTCAAAATGCCCATCAATGACGTTGGCGCGAGTGTAAGTGAAATAAGTATCTTGTGGTAAATCAGCATCGCAGACAATAGAGGTTCCATCCCAATAACTGATTGCACGGAATACACCCGCTAGTTTGCTTAAAATATCAAAAGCAGATTCAGCACTTTGAATATACACATTGCAAGTAAAACGCGGCTCCTGACCGCCTTTTCCGTCTGGCACCAACTGATCGCAATATTGAGCTAAACGATATAAAGACCATTTATCAATCATTTGCTCGGTTAAACGGTTGCCAAGCGCATATCGCTTATTGGTGCATAGGTCATAGTAAATCCAAGCTGGATTATTACTATAAGCACGTTTAAATGTGCCATCCCATATCCCGATGTAAGTTCGGCTTACTGGATCATAGTTGCTTGGCACTCTGATCTTTACACCCTTTAAATCAACTGCGATTTTGGCAATATTCGAGAATGTCTCAGCATCATATTGCACGCCAATCACTGCGGTATTTGGGTATGTAAGTTTAAGATCGATAACTTCAGTAATTGCTTGAATATACATCTTATCGCTGACATATTCAGAGCTCGAATTTGGTGTTTTACGTGTGACGCGAATCAACCAATTATTATTGGCTTTTGGTAGGCCGATACGGTGGGTGCGTTCATAATTTGCTGAAGTTTTTCCTGACATTTTGGTGTCAAGCATTAACTCCCACGCACCTCCGTCAGTTTGTACTTCAATCGAGTAATCAATAACAATACCTGAGACATCGCCATTGCTTGGGTCTTGCTTTTTTAAAGCCCCAAAACGCACCCTTACAATTACGGCATCGAGATTAAGATTGGTAATCCCTTTAACCCAAGGCGTATCACTTTTAAGCTCAACTCCAACAGCGGCTTCAGAAGCAATGCTTTCAAAGCCTTCCATGTATGTCTGATCATTAGTGCCTGAACGAAAATCTAGGGTGACATCTTGAAAGTTTCTTGCGCCGCTATCGCTTTCAACTGGCGTGTCATCAAGAAAGATTGATTTAAGACCATTTGCTAAACCCTCAACTTCCCCTTCACTCATGCCATACTGTAAACGTGCATAGGTTTTTGAAGCGGTTGTATCGTTTGCAATTTTGGGTTGTCTTTGGCTTTTGCTACCGCCTTTTGCGCCTTTAATTACTGCGTTCATACTCATCCTTAGACAATAAAAAAGGCGCTCATTGCGCCTGTGTTTTTAAATTATTTCTTTCCACCACTGCTGCCGCCGCCTGTGTAACCAGCATCCGCAGAGCTAAAAGTATCTACTGCAAATTGACCAGCATTCACAATAAATCCACCAACTTCACGCTGACCATACAGAATCGGAACTGGATTGCCTTGTGCGATTGTAGTGACTGCACCACCAAAGCCCTTATTGGCCCTATTTCCGTCTTGGTTTTGATCTCCCTCGTCCATCTTTGGCATCATCATTTGAGCTATACCACCAATCATAAGGCCGATACCAGCGCCGATAACAGACGGTGCGAATGCTTGCAAGCCTGGAACGTACATCATCACAACACCAACAACAACCATCACCGCGCCAAGAATTGTTTGCAATACTCCATTACCACCCGCGCCAATAACTTTAGGCACGATTTTGATAACTTTGGCACCAGTCTCAAAGTCGATCTGATCCTCACTGATATTTTCATCATCTTGAAAGACGGCAAAGGTAAGACCTTGCTCATGAGCTGTTAGCATGAATTGCTCAAAGCCAGACACTTGGACTGATAGCGCTTTTACAGCTTCACGGGTGCTTTCAACAGCTAGATGGAATTCTTTACCAAACTTCTTTCCCAGTACGCCATATAACTTGATTGTTTTAAGCATTCTTATGCCTCACAATTTTGACAACGCGCTCTTGCCATTGCTGACCAAAGATTTCACGCACAGACTTTCGGCCATACGGGTGATGTAGAATCAATGGTCCACCAAAACAACTTGTGCTTTCTTCTGACTTTAATTGCCACTGATCACCCAGCCAAATCACAGCATGATTCGGGTGTTCTGTGCGACCAACATTACACACCAACATGTCACCATACTGAGGTTCTTTGACTTCATAAAATCCAGCTTCATCTAAATTTTCTAAATAAAGGGATTTGTGGTTTTTATCACTCCACCAATCATCTTTACGTTCGAAATCAATCAACTGAATACCTAACTCACGATTATAAAAATCACGAATTATTGAATAGCAATCTTGGTATCCATGGTGGTAATCACGACCAATGAGTGGTGCTTTATAACCACATGGTTTATAGACTTGGAAATCTACTTCAGGCCAAGCACAGATTACCCAAGGCTTTTCATGAAGTTCAATTTGCAGTAAATCTAAATCCGAAGCACGTGTTGTAGCATTGGGATGTGAATGTACATAGGCTTGAATCTCACCTTGATCTTCAGCATGCGCCAAGTCTTCATGATGAATTTGAAACTGACCTTTTTCAGCGACATTACGGCATGGAATATACTCACCAGAAACAATAACCCCGCAACATTCTGCGGGGAAACACTCTTCAGCATGAGATAGAATTGCTGCTTTTAGTTTTTTATTTAATTTCATTTTTACACCATTGAAGATGCAGGGAATCCACCAAAATGAAGCTCATTCTCTCGACAACGACAGCCTGACGTTCTGTAGTTACATCGATCTAAAGCTGGATTATCTGTCGGTTCATCTTTTTCAGTAAACATTGCAGATCCAATGTAGCCACATTCTTCACTTCGATATTCCCAGTTGCAGTAATTTGAGATTTGTCGTGTTGGTATTTTTAACCCTTCAAAATCCACTGGATTAGAAAGTTCAAACGTCACTTGCTGAGAATTTTCAGAAGTCTTTTGCTCAATGAACCAAATTTGCTCCCGCTTCTCACTTGGATTCGCTGTGGCATTGCCAGAACTAAAGTTTTCAGCATCAAGATATTTAGCCAGCGTGGTAATGACTTTGAGTTTTGCTCCTGCAAAGTCGCCAAACTGTAAGCAGTAAATAGACACAGCGCCTTGAATGCCGCCAATATTGTTCTCCATGCTTAAAGTGGGTGCTGATGCTTTACCATCTGAACGCATCTCAAGACCTGACACCTCCAAAGCCATCGGCTCAAAGGTTTGACCTTGCCAGATGATGTTTCGATACCATGTCTTTTCATCGCTTAAATCATAGACTTTGCCAATTAAACCTGTATCCGCGCCGATTAATTCACTTGAGCCGATGGATGTATAAATGCGCTCCCAATCTTTATAAGAAATATGGCCGTGAAAACGCAAAATGCCCGCGCCTAAAGCGCGAGCATCCAGTTCAAACAGCGTAATCAGACCATCAACATACAGCTTTTGAAAATCACTGTTCAGGCTCATCGACTACCTCAATTTCACTTTGTGGTAATTCTTGCAAACGCAAGTCAATCCAACGACCTTCGGTAATATCCACCGGATTATCAAGATCAGCAACAATAGATGCAGTTTCTAGATCAAACTTCTTCTTATAGGTTTTAACTGAAATATCACCATTTTCTAAAGTGTCATAAAGCACTGAGAATAGGACATTGCCATTCGCATCTTTTGGTGTTTCGACATACCAGCCTTCTTGCGCAAAACCCGATGAGCCTTTGATTAGATAGTTGCCAACACCCATCTTTTCAAAAGAAATATCCTGCTGCTCAGCTTCATCATTAAGCTCAACTTTGTCAGCAAAAAGCTTAACAACTGGTGAAGCAGCCTTTAAAAATCCATTACTATCTTTGGTGGCATTTTGTTCTGTATAGAATTTTTTCCATCCACCCCAAGTAGTTCCGCTGGTAAAGCACCTAAACTCTGGTACCGCATTTGCAGAAATATTGGATCGAAGCTGCCACACCCAATCTCTTGTATAAGCAACATTAATATACCCTCGAATAACGGCATGGTCAGGATCGCCTGGTATAAAAATCCCAGCCATTGCTCGGTATTTCAAATTATCAGGATTTGTGGATTCACTTGAAGCTCCGCCTAGTCCAAAATCACCAACCCGAAGTACTCTGCCCAAGGTTAAATCCGTGGGTGAAGTGGTGAGTGAAGCCGTAGCTGCTGTACCCAATCCCAAATTTGTACGTGCCTCTGCTTCAGTTATTCCCCCAGTACCACCTTTAGCAATTGGCAAAGCTGCTGGTAATGTCGCATTACCTGTTCCAGTCCCCCCTAAAAATGCATAAATCTCATCATCATTTGCTTGAAGTTTTGCTGATCCAGTTCTGAAAGTATCACCACCAACGCCAGTTGGTGCTGTGCCTTGGTTAATTTTTTGCTTAGCCATAATTTACGCCCACAAAAAAGCCCTCGATTGAGGGCATAAAGTTGATTGAATTTAAGGTTTAAAGTCTTGGGTGAATGTAGTGGAGATGGACCAGACTAATCCACCAACCTGTCGTGGTTGGTATGAAGTTCCAGTCTTAACTCTCACCTCGCCATCCAAAGGAGAATCCCATAAAAATGAGTCAGCACCTTTGTGGCGATCAAAGAAGGCTTTAATTGCGATAATCTCATCCTTGTAGCCAGTTCTTTGATAGGCCCATTCGCCTTTTCGATTGTTGATGCCAACCGAGATGCTTTGCTCATACCCATCGCCGAATCTGCTAGATAACACATTGAAGTTTTGAGTATCCGAGCTGCCTTCTAGATCGCATGGGAAAGTAAATTTTTCGTTGCTCATAAATTACGTCCAATAAAAAACCTCCCGAAGGAGGTTTTGTTTAATCTATTTTTTAATTTAAATCAGGTGCAATGAAATACTGACCGGAAATCGGGTCTGTGAAACCATCATTCATATCCAACCCTACTGTTTGATCGTTAATCTCCACACTTTTTACCGCGTAAAGATATTGACTTGTTGTGGCGCCCACCGGAGTTGCATCAATCTCAGTAATGTTTGCAATAAACTCTTTAGCCACCCCATCTTTGCTTTTAAATGTCACTTTCTTTTGCACACCCTATCTCCCTTTTATTGCGTTAGCTAATGGGTAACCTTGACGCAGATTTCTCTGAATACCTCGGTCAACCCCAGTATCAATTTTCTGATCTAACATCTTACCAATAGTGACCATTAATTCACCATCCTGATTTGTCGAAGTTTCAACTTTTTCAGAAGAGTAATTATTAATAACCACTTTAGGTTGAACGACAGTTGCCCCACCCGAATTAATCGCACTCACGGCACCCATACCAACTCGGTGAGTATCTGCAACCAATCCGCCAGCCGAGTAGCCCCGACGAATAGACTTTCGCAAATCCTCAAAGCCTTGCGGGCCACCTAGAGCTTTAACTTCCTCTTGGGTTAAAACACCCTCACCTTTGTGTACAACACCTGCTGGCTCGTATTTACCACCGTGACCTGTGTAGCCACCGTTGGCGAAGCCTGCAATGGTTTGGGCTGCAATGAGTCCGACGTTCGCGTAACCCATTGCCATAATTGCGGATGATGCAGAAATCTTCTGACCAAATAAAACCATATCTGGAGCCGCCATAGCCTGAGTTGCTGCTAAGTGCGTAGAAACTAAGGCTGAACCAATTGCAAACATTTGCTGCATTAAGAACATAGCCTTGTATGCACCTGACTGCTCGCCAGCGCTCTCCTTGACCATCTGAGTCATATCACCCCAAACCGAGCCAGCTTGAGATAACAGTGAGCCGTACATACTTAGGGTTGCGGAGTGCTGATCCTCAATCAGTCTCTTTGCATTATCGCTATACTCAACATCCAGCGCCTTCATATTGGCCATATGAGTGGCTTTTGCTTGCTCTAACAATTCATATCTCTGTTGAGCTTGCTCTGGCGTGTCGTAATCCTGATTAATGCGGCTCACATTGTTTGTATACGAATCAAATTCACTGCTTTTGCTACGGGCGGAGGCAATATTTAAACTAGCTGTTTTATACTCAAGACTCTCTCCACCAAACTTTTTAGCTATACCAGATAATAAAATCGCATTTTCGGCATTTGCCATCTGGTCGAGCAGATCGTTTTTATATGAATCCAATTTCTCTTTTTGAGCAGCTCGGTATGACTCAACATCCCGACCATATGCCTCTTTAGCCTTCCTGAGATAAAGTTCACGATTTGCAGGGTCATTAACAAACCCCTTCTCGATCTCTTCTTTTGATTTATTGTAATCAATAAGAAGTCTTTCCTCTCGAGTTGCATAATCTCGTATTACTCCCTCTTTAGCTCTTTCGATTTCAGCTTGCAACCGTTCGGCTTCACGTTTTTGCTGTTCGGCCAATCGCTTGGCTTCATTTACTGCCTTGTTGGTTTCTGCCTTGCTAGACTTTGGTGCTTTAGCGGTTGGAAAGAGATTTTTGTTTTGCTCTGCGCCACCACCAACACCCTTGCCTTGCTGCTTATTCCGCTCAAGCATTGCTTTTTGATTGTTAATCATAGCTTGAGTTAAAGGGTCGTATTTACCCGCTTGTGATGAGGCAATATTACTAATTGACGAGATGCCTTGCTTGGAATTGCTGTATATATTCTTTGCAGCCTTTGCGCCATTGCCCCACACAAAATCCTTCGCACCCGAAAGCAATGCGGAGCCTTTTGCTTGGATGCCATCCGCATTGGCGAAATTCACCGCTGTTGTGCCTATGGTCTTGAATTGATTAACAACCATCGACATGATTTCAACAAGGTTTTTCATACCTGTTGCAAGGCCAATAATTAAGACACCAACACCCTGAGCAGCAACCCCGATACCCTGAATTACACCAGTAAAGCGCCCACCTTCAGTTGATCCATTCATAAAATATGAAAGTAGTGTGCTTAGAATCGGCATTACCTGTGATGCTAATTCATTCTTTAACGCACCGAACTGCATTTGAAGAGATTCTGTTTGAGCGGTCAATTCAATGGATTTCTGAATAGCTTCTTCACCCGTGAGAATTCCAGCCTCTTCCATTGCTTTCTGGTAGTCTTTCCAAAGCTTCCCGCCATCCATTAACAGCGGTGCTAGTGCGGTTAAGTCAGAACCCATAGACTCAAGGTAGAATGACATCTCCTTTTGGTTTACGCCCGCTTCTTCTAGCTTATCAACATAGGTTTGAAGTGCGTCAATGCCGTCCATCTTCGACATTTCTTCAGCAAGTTTTTTAGCTCCTTGTGCGCCATCTTCTGTCTTGACTGCAATCTGCTCAAAGAAATCTACAGCGCCACCCGCACCAATAGAATTAAATTCACCGATTTTTTCATTGAAATCTTTCAACATGTCGGCTGTCTTTTCTTGTGTCACGCCGAACGTTGCAGCAGCACCAGATAAACCCTGAAAATTGGCAATAGATGTATTTGCAATTGCTGAAAAACGCGCAAGCTCAACATTACCTCTAGCAACCTCCATGGTCATGCTTGCAAGGTAGCCACTCGCTACAGCAACGCCACCAACAAAAGCACCTGCAAGTGAAGCACCAACAAGAAGCGCCCCGCCACTCAAACCAGATAGTTTTGTAGATAAACCCTGTATGTGTGAGCCAAACTTCCCATCGTTTGCGGCTTGAGCTATTGTGCTTCTCAGCTCGCCCATTTTTCCCGATGTGGTTTTTGCTTCATTTCCAGCAGTTGAGATGCTTTTAGATAAATCGTCAACTTTTTTGGCAGATGATTTAGACTTATCCCCAGCATCAGAAATAACCTTGGCAGTATCTTTAACTGATTTTTCTGTTTTATCACCTTGAGTCTCCACATCCCTTAATGACTTGGTGACATCATCTGTGCCTTTTTTTGCCTTGGTTGTATCGATGATAATTTCAAGGCGTGATGTTTCAGTCATGAGAGACTCCTAAATTTAGGCAATAAAAAACCCCGCTTTCGCGAGGCCTATTAAAAAGTTCTAAACTTTACATAACGACTAAATCCACAACGCTACAACTAGATGATGTTGCTTGTGAGTGGATAAAACCCATATTAAAGTTATTAATTTTTTTGGTTTCGCCAGCTTTAATGACTTCATAAACTTCACGTTTATTTCTATCCACTACAGTTCCGCTATTTGATGAGTGAACACATTCAACTGTAAGGTCTTTAACGTCTTTGGTCCCGTTGTTTTTGATTGTCATATTGATTTCCATGACGCTATCAAATCCAGCTTTACCCCACTCAAAATCAAAGCCTAGGTTTTGCAATGCTAATTCTTTTGGTGATGGCTCTGATACTGAAGAACCATCCCCGCCATCAGCAATGGCACCTATCACTAGCATCCCAACAAAGATAATAGCAATCCAAGCGAATATACCCATTTTCTTTGGTTGTTTCGCACCGCAGCTTGGACAGCTTTGCGCTTTATCGCTAACCTGATTCCCGCATTCTTTACACTGCTTTATAGCCACAACCCACCCCGAATATTTATGATTTAGGATAAGATACTAATTAATCAGGTAAAAAGAAACCCACCGAAGTGGGTTTTAGTTGTTAATCATTGGCACATCTTTTTCCAAACTTCATTAAACGTAGTTTGATCCACTTGTGGGTTTTCACCATCAATAATCGTTAGATCAGGAGTTCCTATAAATCTCTT
>NZ_JBUEBA010000002.1:1826913-1840381 GCF_058107045.1 Acinetobacter sp. AB03
TTATTTTGAATCATCTTGGTTATGAGATTACAGCTTCGACTGGTCGACCTCAAGAGTCAGAATATTTAACCTATCTAGGGGCGAGTGAAATTATTGATCGTATTGAATTATCTTCCCCAGGAAAGCCATTAAACAAAGAAGTTTGGGCTGGCGTAATTGATACTGTTGGAAGCCATACTTTAGCCAATGCATGTGCTAGTACAAAATATCGTGGTGCAGTTGCTGCGTGTGGTTTGGCAGGCGGAATGGATTTTCCAGCAACAGTTGCTCCATTTATTCTAAGAGGGATTACCTTATATGGAATTGATAGCGTGATGGCACCAATCGAATTAAGAAAAGAAGCATGGGAACGTTTGGCTACAGAATTAGATCAAACAAAATTAGAAACAGTAACGACTGAAATTCAGTTAACAGATGCTTTAAATATTTCAAATGAAATTTTAGATGGAAAAATTCGAGGTAGAGTTGTTGTACAGATATAGTTCAACAAAATGAGTTGTGGGACTGTTCTAAATTTTGTGTAAGTACTTAATTTTCATTTATCCTACTGAGGATAATAAAAAGAGGTACTTCACATGGATGAAGCTACAATCAAAAGTATGGCAGCTGAATTAGCTAAAGGTTTAAAAACTCCTGAAGATTTAAACCAAATGACAGCCATATTTAAAAAGTTCATGATCGAAACCGCTCTGAATACTGAGCTTTCTGAACATTTAGGCTATGAAAAGCATCAACCTAAGAAAGGATCTAATGCACGTAATGGTTTTAGCTCCAAAACAGTTCTAACACAAGATGGGCAGCTTGCTTTAGATATCCCTCGTGATCGTGATGGCTCTTTTGAACCACAGATTATTAAGAAGCATCAAACACGCATTACTAGCATGGATGATCAAATTCTTTCGCTATATGCGAAAGGAATGACAAATAGAGAAATTGTTGCTTTTTTAAAGAAATGTACGATGCCGATGTATCTGCCTCCCTTATTAGTAAGGTGACGGATGCTGTCATTGAACAAGTGACAGAATGGCAAAATAGAACACTCGATAGTCTTTATCCTGTTGTCTATTTAGATTGCATTGTTGTTAAGGTTCGTCAGCATTCAACAGTAATCAATAAATCAGTTTATTTAGCATTAGGCATTAACCTGGATGGCCAAAAAGAACTTCTTGGCATGTGGCTTGCTCAAACAGAAGGTTCCAAATTCTGGCTGTCAGTCATGACAGAGCTTAAAAATCGAGGAGTGCAAGATATTCTTGTAGCCTGCCTTGCGAAGCAGCGCTTCTCAGGACTAAAAGGCTTTCCTGATGCGATAGCCTCTGTCTACCCTCATACTGATATCCAGCTGTGTATCGTACATGTTGTACGCAATAGCCTGAGATTTGTGAGCTGGAAGGACTACAAAGCTGTAACAGCAGGATTGAAGGCGATCTATCAGGCAAGTACAGAGGAAAATGCTTTAAAGCCCCTAGATATCTTCTGCGATCAATGGAATCACCAGTATTCAAAAATTGGAGAATCCTGGCGGGCAAATTGGGAAAATATCCGAACGATCTTTAGCTATCCTGCTGAAATACGTCATGCGATTTATACAACAAATGCAATTGAATCATTGAATAGCGTGATCCGCCATTCAACTAAAAAGAGAAAGATCTTCTCTTCTGATGATTCAGTGAAAAAGGTCATTTATTTAGCAACTTCAAATGCTGCTAAAAAATGGACCATGCCAATTCAAAATTGGCGTTTAGCAATGAATTGGTTTACGATTCAGTTCGATGATCGATTAAAAGATCATTTATAAAAAATGAGACTTACACAAAATAATTTACAGGCTCGTAGAAACATGAAAATACATTCTTTTGGTGAACACAATAACATTACTTTATCTAATAATTGTATTGAAGTTCGAGGTGCACGTGAGCATAACCTTAAGGATGTAGATGTTTCTATCCCAAGAAATGCACTTGTTGTTTTCTCAGGTGTATCGGGTTCAGGAAAATCATCACTTGCTTTTGGAACTATTTTTGCTGAAGCACAAAGAAGATATTTCGAATCTGTTGCACCTTATGCAAGACGCTTAATAGATCAGGCCGGAGTACCAGATGTTGATGCTATTGATGGTCTACCACCAGCAGTAGCATTGCAACAACAACGTGGTGCAAGTAATACCCGTTCTTCTGTTGGAAGTGTAACAACTTTATCAAGTCTCGTGCGAATGATTTATTCGCGTGCTGGTGCATATCCTGCCGATCAGCCAATGTTATATGCCGAGGACTTTTCACCGAACACTCCTCAAGGTGCTTGTCCTACCTGTCATGGTTTAGGTCACATTTATGAAGTTACAGAATCGACAATGGTTCCTGACCCAACACTCAGTATTCGTGAGAGAGCTATCGCATCATGGCCACCTGCTTGGCACGGGCAAAACTTACGCGATATCCTAGTAACCCTAGGGTATGATGTCGATCGACCATGGAAAGATTTACCGCAATCGGATAGAGACTGGATTTTATTTACTGAAGAAACCCCAACAGTTCCTGTCTATGCTGGTTTAAGCCCCGCTGAGACTCAATCTGCACTTAAACGTAAACTAGAACCCAGCTATATGGGCACTTTCACTGGTGCTCGTCGCTATGTCCTTCATACTTTTGCTAATACCCAAAGTACGTTGATGAAAAAACGTGTTTCACGTTTTATGGAAGGAAAAATATGCCCTTCCTGTCATGGTAAACGCCTTAAACCAGAAGCCTTATCTATTACCTTTGCTGGAGTAGATATTGGTGAGTTTATGCAACTTTCTTTGGATAAGTTAACTTGCCTGCTTGAGCCCATTGTTCTTGGCAATTTCGACGCTCATGATGCTGGAGAAAAGACTAATAATAAAGTAACCCAACTTGATAGATCCGAACGAGCAACAACAGGTAGAGCAGTGCATTCTGTATCTCCAGATGTAAGACGTACGTCAGCACTTTCAGATGAAAAGAAAATTGCTGCGCAGCGTTTAGCAAATGGTGTGGTGGGGCGTTTAAATCAATTACGCCAGTTAGGTCTTGGTTATCTAACATTAGATAGAGCCACACCGACTCTTTCAGCGGGAGAGTTACAACGTTTGCGTTTAGCAACACAATTAAGTTCTATGCTATTTGGTGTAGTTTATGTACTGGATGAACCGTCTGCTGGATTACATCCTTCAGATAGTCAGTCATTATATGATTCTCTCGATAAATTAAGAGACGCTGGAAACTCCGTATTTGTTGTAGAGCATGATTTAGAGCTCATGCGTCGTGCTCAATGGTTAGTGGATGTTGGACCAGATGCAGGAGAGCAAGGTGGTAATATTTTATATAGTGGAGTACCTCAGGGTTTAAGTGAGATTTCAGCTTCACGTACTGCAAGTTATTTATTTAATAAAATCCCAGTTACTCAAAGTTATGGACGTACACCCTCTGGTTGGCTTGAACTTAACAATATTTACCGACATAACCTGCATAATATTGATGCTCGTATACCTCTTGGTGTACTTACAGCAGTTACAGGTATTTCAGGTTCAGGTAAATCTAGTCTCGTTTCTCAAGCTTTACCCGAGTTAGTACTTTCATATTTAGGCAATGAATCTGAAACTGAAAACAATAATGAAAATAATCCTTTAAATGAAGGAATGTTGGTTACCGAGGTTACACAGGGTTCTCTGGCTGGTGATGTGGAGGCTATACAGCGTCTGGTACAGGTTGATCAAAAACCAATTGGCCGTACTCCACGTTCTAATCTGGCAACTTATACGGGTTTATTTGATCATGTTAGAAAGTTATTTGCTGGGACTCCTGAAGCTCGCCAAGCTCATTATGATGCTGGACGTTTTTCGTTTAATGTGGCTAAAGGGCGATGTGAAACTTGTGAAGGTGAAGGCTTTGTCAGTGTAGAATTATTGTTTATGCCAAGTGTATATGCCCCTTGTCCGACATGTCATGGTGCTCGATATAATGATGACACTCTGAAAATTCGCTGGAATGGACGTAATATTGCTGAAGTATTAGGAATGACCGTCAATGAAGCACGTGATTTTTTTGATGGAGAGGTCTCGATTGCTCGTTCACTACAATTATTAAAGGAAATTGGCCTTGGTTATTTACGTTTAGGGCAACCAGCGACTGAACTATCTGGTGGAGAAGCGCAACGTATTAAATTGGCGACCGAGCTGCAACGCAATCAGCGTGGAAATACACTGTATATACTTGATGAGCCAACTACAGGTTTGCATCCATCAGATGTAGATCGATTGTTAGTTCAATTGCAGCGATTAGTCGATGCGGGTAATACCGTGGTTATGATTGAGCATGATATGCGTGCCGTTGCACAAGCAGATTGGGTGATTGATGTGGGACCAGGTGCTGGAAATGCTGGTGGGAATATTGTTGTGGCAGGAACACCAAAACAAATAACAGAAAATCAAGATAGTCGTACTGCTCCATATTTAGTTAATGAGTTAGTGAGTCGTGATACTAAACGTTGATATTGCGAGTGGGTAGAATAAAACCTTAAATTAAAAGCCTGTAAAATCAATCAGATATTTTTTTGTTTTAGGTGGTGTGTGAGCATGAAATCTAAAAGTTTTTTTCAACTAAGGGCTTTGTTGCACAAACCTATCTGTAACGGCTTTTTCAGCGATATAATTTTCAAATGAAGAAGCCTACACACAAAATCTACCGCACAACCAATTGGCCCGCATATAACCGAGCACTCATGAGTCGCGGAAATATTGCCATTTGGTTTGATCCTGCTACGCAATGGTATGCGCCATCAAAAGGCAAACAAGGGCGAAATCAAACCTACTCCGACGCAGCCATCCAATGCTGCTTAATGATTAAATCCTTATTCCGTCTGTCTTTACGTATGGTCACTGGCTTTGTGCAAAGTCTGATTAAACTTTGCGGATTAAATTGGACAGCACCAGATTACAGTACGCTTTGTAGAAGACAAAAGCATATTGATATTGCAATCAGCTACCAAAAAAGTAGCGATGGGCTGCATCTACTCATAGACTCTACAGGCATGAAGTTTCTAGGTGAGGGCGAATGGAAACGCAAGAAACATGGACCTGAATATCGTCGCCAATGGCGTAAATTTCATATTAGTATAGATGCCAAAACCCTGCAAATACGAGCAGTTCAGCTTACAACCAATAATGTCAGTGATTCACAGGTGCTTGGTGATTTACTTGATCAGATTCCACAAGATGAGCAGATTGACTCTGTTTATACCGATGGAGCTTATGACACCAAGCAATGCCGTCAGGTCATTGCAGATCGGCAAGCGCATACGGTGATTCCACCTAGAAAAAATGCGAAACCATGGAAAGATACAAAGAGTAGCTCGCTAGAGCGAAATGAATTACTTCGAACAGTTAAACGTTTAGGCAGGACACTATGGAAAAAATGGTCAGGCTATCATCGGCGAAGTTTGGTTGAAACTAAGATGCACTGCATTAAATTATTAGGAGATAAACTCAGTGCAAGGAGTTTTGATAGCCAAGTGAATGAGATCCATGCACGTGTAGCAGTGCTTAACAGATTTACGGAATTAGGTCGACCACTTACCCAAGTTACGCCTTAAATTTGGCTCAATTAGGGGCGCTTTGCATTTCAAATCTTTGTGCAACAAAGCCCTTAAAAACAAGAAAAAGAGGATTGATAAAATGATGATAAAAAATAAAAAAGCGCCTGATGGCGCTTTCCTTTAATCATATTTATGGCGTCAGAATCACTTTACGACAGTCTTCTTCTTTTTTATCAAAAATACGGTAACCTTCCGCAGCATCTTCCAGTTTCATGCGATGGGTAATAATCAGATCTGGAGACAGATCTCCATTTTCAATATGTTCTAGCAACTGCGGCAAGTAGTTATGCACATGGGTTTGTCCCATTTTAAAGGTTAAACCTTTGTCAAAGGCATCACCAAACAGGAAGCCATGAATTGGACCGGCATAAACTCCAGGTACACTCACCACACCGCCGCGGCGGACCGCTGCAATACATTGTCTTAACGCTGAACCACTCGAACCTTCTAATTTCAGGTTGGTCATTACGGTTTCCAGCATGCTGCCTTTAGCTTCAAAACCGACCGCATCAATGACGGCATCGACTCCACGATAACCCGTGGTATTTTGAATGATAAATTCAGCGGCATCGACTTCATCAAAATTGACCGGAATCACTCCATAGGTTTGATGTGCGAAACGCAGACGATAAGGATGGTGATCGACCATAAAAATCTGCTCGGCACCGAGCATCCGCGCACAGGCAGCAGCCAGCAGACCGACTGGGCCAGCACCATAAATCGCCACACTGGAACCTCGACCAACTTGGGCATTGTTCACTGCTTGCCAGGCGGTTGGTAGAATATCGGTCAGGAATAATACTTTTTCATCAGGCAGGGAGCCTGGCACTTTAAATGGTCCGACATTGCCCTTGGGGATCCGCACATATTCAGCTTGACCACCCGGTATACCACCATACAGATGGCTAAAGCCAAATAAAGCTGCCCCTGGTGGAATCTGTTTTTTATTGAGAATTGCACCACGGCCGGTATTGGTATTTTCACAGGCAGCCATTAGTTCATGTTCACAGAAAAAACAGTGACCGCATGCAATCACAAAGGGAATAATTACCCGATCACCTTTTTTGACTTCGGTTACTTGTGGGCCGACTTCTTCTACAATTCCCATAAATTCATGGCCGAAAATATCACCGTCTTCAGTGGCCGGGATTTTTCCCCGGTATAAATGCAGATCTGAGCCACAGATGGCGGTGGCTGTCACCCTTAAAATAACGTCATCTGGTTCCTGAATCACTGGATCTGGAACAGATTCAACTCGTACATCCCGAGCACCATGATAGGTAAGAGCACGCATGCGGATTTCCTCTTTCTAGTTCAACATTAAACAGACTCGTAGCAAGGCTGCCAAGAATTAAAAAACACTTTTATTAGAGCCTTATGCGCCAAGAAATCGCTGTAAATTAATGTATGAAATAAGACATCCGAGTGTTTAAAAAATAAACTTATATAGGGTTTACGTAATTCGTGAGCTTATGTGTCGAATGAATAGAAAAGAACAGAATTAAAGAAACATCTAGTAATTTCTATAACTTATAGTGAATAGCCACCAATTTTGTAGACACCTTTTAGTTAGATAAAAAAGCAATTTTTTTGATCTTTAAAGAATGAGGATATAGTATTTGTAAAATTACTTAGCTGCTTAAAACTTAATTCTAATTGGTTAATAGGTGAAAAATGGGTAAGAGCAAATACAGGGGAAACACTATTGGACATTAATACCTGATGAATATCATGAATTAGTTGATTCTGCATTTAAATCTGCCCTACTGGGGAAGTCTCAACATTACGAAATTCCCGTTTATAATGCGTTAGAAAAAATTATATGGCTTGATATTATCAATTTACCAATAATTCAAAATCAAAAGGTTACAGGTGTATTTACGATTGCACGTGACATTAGTGTAAATCGGAAAAATAAGGAGAGCTTACGTCTTTTAAAGCGTGGAGTTGATGCAAGTCCGAGTGGGATGTTTATCACGGATGCCTCTGAAAACATGGTGATCAGCTTTGTTAATCCTGCTTTTCTTAAACAAGTTGGTTATACAGAAGAGGAAGTCATAGGTCGTAATTATAATTTTTTACAGGGCCGAGATACTAATCTAGAGCAGCTTGCTTTGTTTAAGCAAGCGGTAAAGGAGCAGAAAGATGTTCAGATAACGTTAAAAAATTATTGTAGGGATGGGAGCTGGTTCTGGAATAGATTAATGTTGGGGCCAATTTTGGATCAAGATGGCAAATGTACTCATTTTCTTGGAATTCAGGAAGACATTACTCAGCAACGTATCCATGAAGAATATATTGAATATCAAAATACTCATGATCAATTAACAGGCTTACTAAATCAAATAACTTTTGAAAAAG
Organism: Acinetobacter sp. AB03; assembly: GCF_058107045.1. NCBI lineage: Bacteria > Pseudomonadati > Pseudomonadota > Gammaproteobacteria > Moraxellales > Moraxellaceae > Acinetobacter > Acinetobacter sp. AB03. The sequence continues at coordinate 1,834,885 of NZ_JBUEBA010000002.1, forward strand.
TCTTAGAGCAAACTTTCGAAAAACAAAAGCTTCTAACTTTACTTTATATTGATCTTGATGACTTTAGTTCGATGAATGATAGTTTAGGTTACTACGTTGGTAATAAAGTTATTAAAAATATAGCGAGCCGACTAAAAGGTTTTTTAAAACCTGATGAGGTTTTGAGTCGGTATGCCGAAGATGAATTTGTATTATTAATCAAAGGCCAACATGATCATAAAAAAATAACCACAAGAGCTGAAAAGATTCTTGATTTGATTTCAGAGCCGTTTCAAGTCGATGACCATACACTCCATCTAAGCGCAAGTATGGGTATCGTCATAAATAACAGTTTTATACAATGTGCTTCAGAACTTTTATATCGGTCTACTTTGGCTATGAGAGAAGCAAAGAGACAAGGCCGTAATACTTGGCATTGTTATGAAGAAAGCAATAAAATTTCACCCAATTTAGATTATGCTCATCTGCGTTTAGAACTTATGGAAGCAGTAAAGAAGAAGCAGTTTACACTATTCTATCAACCGTTAATCAAACCATTAACAGGCGTGGTTCAGGGAGTAGAAGCGCTGATTCGTTGGTATCATCCCGAACGGGGTTATATTTTTCCAGATGTTTTTATTCCTTTAGCTGAAAGAACAGGACAAATTGTAAATATTGGACAGTGGGTTTTAGAAACAGCATGTTTAGATATCGCTAAATGGAATAAGGCGCATGATAGTCAGCTCACGGTTTCAGTTAATATTTCTCCTTTGCAGTTTGGACGTGCTGGGTTTCTTGAGGAACTTCAAAAAGCGCTAAAAATAAGTCAATTACCAGCTGAGCTGCTTAAAATTGAAATTACCGAAGGCGTTATTATTAGTGGTGCCGACAGGGCAATTGAAATTCTAAAATCTATTCGTGCTTTAGGAGTGCATGTGGTCATTGATGACTTCGGCACTGGTTATTCGAGCCTTAGCTATCTACGACTACTACCGATTACTCAAATCAAACTGGATCGAAGTTTTATTGAGAATCTGACAATTAGTGTTCAAAATGCTGCAATTGTTCGGTCGATAATTTTTCTAGCCCATCAGCTGAATTTAGAGGTCGTAGCGGAAGGTGTTGAAACACTAGAACAAGCTATTCTGCTCTATCAACAAGATTGTGATTTATTTCAAGGCTATTTTTATGCACGGCCTGCCCCAATAAGTGACTTGAATTCGAAATTTTTGCCGTTGGAAAGTTTAAGTTAAGGTAATTAATCTTTGTAAATTGGGCTTTGTTGCACAAACCTATCTGTAAAGGCTTTTTTAGCGATATAATTTTCAAATGAAGAAGCCTACACACAAAATCTACCGCACAACCAATTGGTCCGCATATAACCGAGCACTCATGAGTCGCGGAAATATTGCCATTTGGTTTGATCCTGCTACGCAAAAAAAGCGATAAAAATAAAGAAGCATGGACGACTTTCAGTAAGTTTATTTCGCTACGGTTTGGACCATGTTCAAATGGCTATTCTACGTTTGATTGGTTTTGGGAAAAAAGAAGAATTTAAGAAAGTGCTAGCAATTTTAAGAAAGAAAAAGCCTGATAGGACAAGGGCCCTATGAAATTTGTCGTGTACAGAGTTAAAATTGTTACAAAGCCGCATTTTATATACATTTTTAAATTATCAACTTTATTTAAAATATGAGTGCAGTTATTTTGATCAATAAAATTAGTTTGGGGGTTAGTCGTTATGTTGAGTCGCTTTTTAGTTATTTGCCTGAGTAGTATGTATATTTTTTCGACTTATACTCTTGCAGCTGAACCACAAAAATCACTTCCTCCTACCACCAACAATCTAAACAATTTAGCACTGTTAAACCAAGCCGACACATGGTCTTTAGATAATCTAAATAAAGCGGAGTGGTCGGACAATCTTGAAAAAGGCTATCTTCCTGTTTACGCAAAGTTACAAGTGCTGTTGAGTCGCCATTACTCATCCTCAGGTGCAATTGATGGCATATTGGGCCTAAATACTGTGAAAGCCATTTCAGCTTTTCAGATTATGAAGGGTTTAAGTGGTGACGGAGTGTTAGATGCAAATACTTGGCGGCTTTTAAATGAAGTTACGACTCAACCGACGTTTATTGAGTACACCATTACCACACAAGACTTGAAAGGTCCTTATGCTCAATCGATCCCTGTGGATTATGCCGAACAGTCAAAAATGAAGGGCTTGTATTACACCCGTGTGACCGAAATGCTCGGTGAAAAATTCCATATGGATGAATTGTTTTTAAAAAAAATTAATTCAGGCGCAAATTTTAATAAAGTCGGTGAAAAGATTATTGTCGCAAATGTAATAAATGTTTTGCCAAATAATGTGCAAAGCATTATTGCACACAAAGGTTCTAAACAATTATATTTGCTTAATCGACAAAATAAGATCATTGCATCTTTTCCTGCAACGATCGGGAGCGAAGATAATCCCTCACCCACTGGCACGCATGCCATCGGCAGTATCGTGTTCAATCCACATTATAGTTATAACCCTAAGAATTTTATTCAAGGCAAAAATCTTAAGCCCTTAAGCCTCCCCCCAGGACCCAACAACCCTGTAGGAAATATTTGGATTGGTTTATCTCGACCTTCTTTTGGGATTCATGGCACGCCAAATCCCGCCTTAATTTCTAAAACAGCATCGCATGGTTGTATCCGATTGACTAATTGGGATGCTAATAACTTAGCTAAAGTCCTCCATAAGGGGTTAACTGTAATTTTCTTGGAATGAAAAAATTTACCTCGCTATTTGAAAAATCAAAATTTAGCAATCAAGCGCTTGCGTTCTCAAGCTCAATTCCTCTTGTCTCTTCCCACAAAGCCAAGATTTCGCTAGGCGTATACTTTTCCCACTTTTCATAGTTGCCAATAATTGGGCACTAACAAACAGCTCAATCTCGGAATACGTCCAATTTCCAGGAAGATTCCTCGGATACTTAGGTTTTTCATCTTTATGGTCTAAATAATCTGAATAAGTCGATATTTTCTTAGCAAAAACAGTATCTTTAATAAACCTAGCGTCTTCATCACCCGATAGCTCTAAGGTGCGTAACCGATCACCTACAAATTTCGACTGATACGGTAATCCTCCCATAAATAACCGAAGTTAAAAGTAGAGGTTAAGCAGCCATTAGAGGTGGCTTTCCTTTGTTAGCTTGATGTGGTCTTTCATGGTTGTAATGCCACAACCAGTTTGTTGCATAATCTTGTACTTCATCCAAAGTATCAAATAAATGCTTGCTCAGCCAACTATAACGTATGGTCCGATTATAGCGTTCAATATACGCATTCTGCTGTGGCTTACCCGGTTGAATATATTCAATACGAATACCGTGCTCAGTAGCCCAGCGCACAAATTCGTGACTGATAAATTCGGGACCATTATCGCATCGGATCACTAACGGTTTTTCTCTCCACTCCAGCAATTGATTCAACGTACGAATAACCCTGATTGTGGGCAATGAGAACCCTGCTTCAATGGCTAGGCCTTCGCGGCGGTAATCATCAATCACATTCAATAATCGAAACTTGCGACCATCGGAAAGCTGATCATGCATAAAATCTAATGACCAAACCTGATTTTCTCGGATTGGTTCTTTCAATGGTTCAGGCGCATGCCGTTTTAGTCTTCTTCTCGGTTTAATACGCAGATTCAGTGCCAACTCACAGTAAATGCGGTAAACCCGCTTGTGATTCCAGCAGCAACTCTCAACATGCCGTAAATACGAGAAGCACAAACCAAAGCCCCAATCGGAATTTTCCTCAGTGAGTTCAATGAGCTGTTCAGCAATGAGTGCATTGTCATCGCTGAGTTTGGCTTGATAGCGGTAGCAGGTTTCACTAATGCCAAATGCTTTACAAGCCAAACGAATACTAATGGCATGCTGGGCAACTGCCTGTTGTGCCATCTTACGCCGGCAAGATGGCTTTACCCTTGCGCAGCAGTGCTGCTCATTGCCATCGCTTCCTGGATGATTTCGGCCTTTAATCGCCCTTCCGCATACATCTTTTTAAGTCTGGTATTTTCGGCTTCTAGCTCTTTCAGTCGAGCCATTAATGATGTATCCATACCACCATATTTGGCACGCCATTTATAAAAGGTAGCATTACTCATGCCGTGTTCACGGCAAAGGGTCGCTACAGGTGTGCCAGATTCTGCCTGTTTCAAGATGGACATGATCTGACTGTCAGTAAATTTAGATGTTTTCATGCAGAATCTCCTGCTCGTATCTTAAGAGAAAATTCTACTTTTAGATCCTATTATTTTTAGGGGGGATTACCACTTTAGCTGCGAGTGCTTTCAAACGCTTCTTAAAGTTCTCTAAATCATAACGTAACCAAATAGAGCGAACACCGCTACCTGAAACAAATACACCCTTCTTGCGTAATTCGTTACTAGTACGATGCTGCCCATAAGCTGGATACTGAGTTGCGAAATCAATGACTGCTAGTTCTGTAGCATCATCTACACGATTTTTTAGATTAGGTACTCGACGGGATTTATTGATCAATGCATCCATGTCACCAGACTGTACTAGCTCCTGATAGCGATGAAAAGTATCTCTAGAGACACCCATCACTTTACACGCTCTAGATACATTCTGAAGCACTTCAGCTAAATTGAGCAGACCTACTTTGTGTTTAATGATTTGATTGTTAGTATGCAACATAAGAAAGTTACCTTTGTTTGATTAAGATTTCGACACCTTTATCAAAATGGGTAACTTTATCTTTTTCAAGAGTTATGTCCGATCAAGTCTGAACTAATACATCTGATGAATAAAAAAATTTGCTAGAGGTGCACTATGAAAAATATTGCTTATCATTCTTTTATATGCAGTCTATACTTTTTACTACATGGATGTTCAAATTCACAACCACAACAGCCTTTGCAGCATCAATCAAATAAAACCATTGCAAAATCAACAACGATACCCACTCAAAAAAATCCTCAACAGACTTTAGCCTCTTTTGACAAAATCTCTTGTGATGACATTCAAAATCCACAGTTTCAGCAAGCAGTTTTAAATGCCATTAATGAAATTCGAAATCACTCCCAACAATGTGGAAAAATTGCCTACTCGGCAACTCATTCATTAAAATGGAATAATCAATTACAGATGAGCTCAACTGCGCATGCACAGGATATTTCACAACGTCAGATTTTAAGTCATGTCGGGCGTGGAGGTGAAAATCTTAGATTCCGTATTAAAAAAACAGGGTATAAAGGCGGTGGGGGTGAAAATCTAGCAACAGGTCAAACCAACCTTAAACAAGTTCTTGAAAATTGGCTGGCATTAAGCCCAGGACATTGCGATAACTTAATGAAACCGCAATTTAAAGATTATGCGATCGCATGTAGCCGAAATCCTACAACCCATCGAACATACTGGGTGCAACACTTTGGTAGCGGGAAAAACTAAAACCGAGTACAAGATCTTTATTTGATCGGGTAAAAACTGAAATTAAC